>CAWCWA010000006.1:0-530546 GCA_963799085.1 uncultured Alphaproteobacteria bacterium
ACACCTTCGTTTGGCGCGCTCGCCGAACAACGTCGCTAAAGCTGAATGTCCGCGGCGGCGCGATCGACGTGCACCACTTCGTGCCACCGGGCGGGACCACCAACAGATCGTGGTCGGTTCGTCCTCGCAGGCGCGCCGATTCGCTCTGGATGACGCCTGCTTTGCAACCACAAAGCGGACATTCACATGCTAAATTTTTTAAGGGGTTCAGCGGGATGGCAGCTATCGACCCGAGGCGGACCTAAGAACTTCGCTGGATCAGAACGTGGAGTTGTCGGGTCGACAAACCGCAATGGACTGACGAAGAGGGCGGGGGAAGGACGTGCGAAAAAAGGCTGCCGCGCTACTTGCGATCTTGGCCTCGGGAGTCGCCACGGCTCAGAACCTGCTCGCGGAGCGCGATGAGGCGCTCGTCGCGACCACCGACGTTCGCGTTCTATAGTGACGCCGTTATTAATCTCCATGACTTCCTGGTTTGGAACTCGCGTTCGCGAGCACCGGTGGAGCCCGCGCCGGACTGTCTCGCCGGCCTGCCGGCGGAGCAGCGCGCAGCGTTCGAGCATGCGCGCGAGCACTACAAGTGTTCGCGACGCCCGCGGGAGATCGGTTGCTGCGGGCGTTGCGTTACCGGCTCGCGGGCTTCGACGACTTCGGCCTCGCGGATTCCGCGGCTGTCGAGGTCGCGCTCGGGGAGCTACGCGCGGCGGCGCCCGCATACAAGGAATGTTGGTGGGCGGCGCATGACGCGCGTAACCGGCGCTGGGTCGAGGCGCTCAGCCGTTGCTCGCGGCACACGAGGATGCGTTGAGCGAGCGCTTGAGCGCGCTGTACGGCAACAAGCTCCGCCGGCCGTTTCCCGTCGACGTCGTGAGCTACGGGGTTACACCGGAGCCGACAGTGTGGTGCATCCAGACCATCTGCTCATCTCGAGCGTCGCGCCGGCGAACACGGGCTACGCGGCGCTCGAGGTCGTGTTCCACGAGGCGTCGCATACGGTGTTCGGTCCCGGCCTCGACGGGCGGCTCTGGACCGAGCTCGAGGCGGCGGAGAAACCGACGGGCGCCGTTGCCGCCAGACTTCTGGCACGCGCTGCTGTTCTACACCACAGGCAGCGCGGTGAAGGCGCGGTTGGCCGAGCGCGGCATCGACTACGAGCAGTATCTCTACACGCAAGGTTTGTTCGAGCGCTCGTGGCCGGGGTTTCGCGGTGCCGCTGGAACGTTCGTGGCAGCCTTACATCGACGGCCGCGTGCCGATGGCCGAGGCACTGAAGCAGGTCGTGCCGATCCGAAAATGCCCGACCGGGGCGATGCGTTCGTTGCGGCGAGCCGCGCATTCATGTTCTACAGCGACCCCGTCACGAACCTCCACGACTTCCTGCTGTGGAACGCGCGCTCGCAAGCACCGGTCGAGCCGGCGCGCGGATTGCTTGGCCGGCCTGCCAACGGCGCAGCGCACGGCGTTCGAGCACGCGCGCGACTACTATGCGAAGACGTTTGCGAACGGCGCCGGCGAGCTCATCTTGCTCTCGATGCATTGGCGGCTTGCGAAGCTCGGCGAATTCGATCTGGCGGATCCAGCGCAGATTGCCGCCGCCGTCGCCGAGCTCGACGCCTGCGATGCCGGCATATAAGCGTGCTGGTGGCGCGCGCATGACGCGCGCAACCGCCGCTGGATCGCGAGCCTGCTGCCGTTGCTGAGGACAACGAGGATGCGTTGCGCGCGCGGCTGGCGGAGCTGTATGGCGGAGAGTTCGCGCGCTGGCTGCCCGTGGACGTGGTCGGCTACGCAGGCGTCGACGGTGGCAGTACCGTGCTCAACCCGCATCAGTTCCTCGTCTCCAGCGCGAGCAGCGCGAGCCGGGCTACGCGGCGCTCGAGGTGCTATTTCGCGAAGCCTCGTACACGCTGTTCTCGCAGCGGCGCCCGGGCGCGCTCTGGCAGGCCTTGCAACAGGCGTCGAGCGCGAGGGCAAGCCGATGCCCGACGAGCTCCCGCGCTTCTGTTGTTCTTCACGACCGGCCAAGCGGTGAGGGCCCGGCTCGGCGGCGCAAGGTGTGCCGGACTACGAGCCGTATGTGTATCGCGAGGGCGTGTCGGGCGGTCCTCGCGCGTCGTATCGCGAGGCTGCTCGAGCGAGCGTGGCAGCCGTACGTGGACGGCCGTGTGCCGATGGCCGAGGCCGTGGGGCGGCTCGTGGAAGCGCTGCCGGCCGCGTCGCGCTAGAGCGTCGCGCCGTTGGTGCGCCGCAAACGCGATCGTGCGGCACAACGGTGCTTCTTGCTGGGCGAGAGGGGCTCGCTCGCACGCGAACAGCCGTTCCTGGCCGATCTGTAACCTTCCGGGCGGGCATTGTGGCGCCATGGATTCCGCGGAAGCGGACCTTCCTGAAAGTTCGTGCTAACTTCGGCTCTCGACCCATGGCAGTCAAATCATCCACTGAATATTTCGGGCGGGGAATCGATGGTCGAACAGCTTGAACAGCCGCTCGATGGACTGAATCTCGTAGCGAATTGGCACGATACAGACAACTCCAATTTCGTAACCCTCATCATTGATTTGGCGCAGAAGAAGATCCATTCGTCGGCGTTGCTCTATTACGGTTCGGAGAACGAAGTGGAATCATTCGCAAAAGCGGCGATCAGCCAAGTAAGTCGCTCGGGATGACTCGGGTTGGCCGAATTCCGACCTCTGGTGTGCGCGTCTTAACGTCGTAGTTTCCGCGGAAGCGGCTGTGGCTTAAGGTGCGTTTGCAAGGCTGCACGAAGCTCGAGGAGGATTCGCATGTCAAAGCTGCTCTTCGCCATCGTCACGTTCGCAGGGCTGATCGCGACGATCAGCACGTCGGCATCGGAGTTGCCGTCCGACACGACAAGCTACATCAAGCAGGCGATCGCGAACGGTGAGTTCGTCGGCATGGTCGTCGGCTACATAGACGGCAAGGACACGGTGATCCGCGGCTTCGGCGTCGCGTCCAAGGAGACCGGCAAGACGCCGGATGCAAATACGGTCTACGAGATCGGCTCGATCACGAAGACGTTCACGGCGACGTTGCTCGCCGAGGAGGTCGTCGACGGCAAGGTGAAGCTCGCGGATCCATTACAGAAGTTCTTGCCCGAAGGCGTAACCCTGGCCCAGGTCGGTGACCGGCCGATCGAGCTCGGGGACGTCGCGATGCAGCACTCAGGGTTACCGAGGATGCCCGCGAATTTCAAGCCCGCGAATCCGGCTGACCCCTACGCCGACTTCGACGACGCGAAACTCTGGGAGGCTGTGAACACGGTGAGGCCGGTTCGCGCAGCTGGCGCCGGGTACGAGTACTCGAACTTCGGTTTCGGTGTCCTCGGCGAGGTTCTCGCCCGCGAGACGGGGATGTCCTATCGCGAGCTCGTGAGGGCGAGGATCCTACTGCCGCTCGGCATGACGAGCACAGATACCGTGCTCACCGACACGCTCAAAGCCCGATCGGCCCAGGGTTACGACGCGGGCATGCCGGTGTCGCATTGGGCGCTCAGGGCCTTCGCGGGTGCGGGTGCGATCAATAGCACCGCGACCGACATGCTGGCGTATGTACGCGCGAACATGACGGCCTCCGCCGAACAGCCTGCGAGCCCGCTGAGCCGAGCGATGGCAATGGCGCACGAGCCGCGCATGAACAGGACCCCGGACGGCAAGACGCGCATTGGTCTGGCATGGATGACGACTCCCGGAGGTGAAGGTCGCTGGCACAACGGTGGCACAGGTGGCTTCATGAGTTTTGCCGGCTTCACGGACGACGGCAAGCGTGGTGTGGTAATCCTGTCGAACCAAGGCGGGCGTCCTGTCGACCCGATCGGTTTCCATCTCTTGAACGCATCCGAGCCGCTGCCCAAGACGCGGAGCGAGATCACGCTCGCCCCGGGCAAGCTCGACGAGCTTGTCGGAAAATACGAAGTCACGCCGCGAATGACGTTCACCGTCACGCGCGACGGCGGCACGCTCAACGTGCAGCTCACGGGCCAAAGTGCGTTGCCCGCCTATCCGTACGCGGCCGATAGGTTCTTCTACAAGGTCGTGGACGCGCAGATCGACTTCGAGCGCGCCGAGGGCAAGGTGACCGGCCTCACGCTGCACCAGAACGGTCAGAACCTCCACGCCGACCGCCTGGGCGCGGACGGCAAGCCGGTCGCGCCGACGAAGCAACTGGCCCTGACCGCGGAACAGCTCGACGTCTATATCGGCAAGTTTCAGTTGACGCCCGCGGCCGTGTTCACGATCACGAGGGACGGCGAGCAGCTCAATGCACAGCTCACGGGCCAGCCCGCGCTGCCGATCTATGCGGACAATCCCGACCACTTCGTCTACAGAGTCGTGGATGCTCAGCTCGACTTCGAGCGCGATGGCGCCGGCAAGGTGACCGCGCTTACGCTGCATCAGAATGGGCAGAACCTGAAGGCGCCGCGCATCGAGTAGGCCGTCGCAACCTTAGAGCCGCTCATGGCCGAAAGGCCGCCTCGGGGTCGGGCGCTCGGACGTCTTGCGACCTGCCGGAGCGGACATTCCTCGGTAGAATCGCGGAGGCGTCCTAGCGACCCAACGCAGTCATAGGAAGAAGGGTAGTTATGGGTAAGGCGACCGCTTCGACTGGCAGCGAGCATCACACCTTGGCATTGCGGCTCGCAACGATAGTCGTGTTCGCGTGTCTGACCGCCGCAGCCAGTGCGCAGGACGATTTGTTGGTGCCGTCGGTTTACCTTACGCCGGAATTCACAGCGCCACAGAACGCTCCGTCGAGCATCGTTGTTGCAGGTCCAGATGAGCCCGGCGAACGACTTGTCGTCACGGGTCGCGCGATTCATGGCTCGACACCTGTTGTCGGTGCGTCAATCTTCGTGTTTCAAACGGACGCCAAGGGCATTTACGCGCCGGGTCTAGTTACGCCTGAAGCTGAACTAAGGCCGAGGCTACACGGGGCAATGCGAACGGATTCCGAGGGCAGGTATCAGTACGAAACCGTTCGCCCTGGATCGACCACAATGCCGCGCATGTTCACTACATCGTGATTGCGCCAGGGTACAAGCCGAGACTATTTGATCTATGGTTTCAGGACGATCCGATACTTGTTGCGCGCCGCCAGGCGGGCGAGTCGCAGATCCCGCAGGGAATGCGTAACAACCCCTACTTCCTGGCAGGGCCGGACTTCATTGCAATTAGACCGGTGATCCGTGACGCGAAAGGCACGTGGCATGCCGTGCGCGATTTGGACATGATTTCCGAATAGCAGTTGTGACCGGACACGCAAAGTGCCAACGTAGGTCCGCTCCTGGCCGAGCGCCGCCGTCGGCGGTGGGCGCTCTAGCGTCTCACGTGCCGCGAAAGCGGACGTTCCTTAAGGTTCGTGGTAACGTCGATTGTCGAGACCCGGAGCGGAAGTTGGCTATTGAACGGTCTGCCGCAGCGGACGATGGTCGATCCGCTGCCGGCCGGAAGTCGAGGGCGTCCTATGCCGTTGAGTCATCTGTACTCCACCTCGTTGGTTGTAGTAGCCGTCGTCTGCAGCAGCGCGTCGGCGCAGCCTGTTGTGGTTCCTTTCGAGTTCGTTGGGAACTTTCCGGTTGTACAAGTCGAGATTGGCAACCAACGCGTGCCTCTTCTCTTCGACCTCGGGGCCGATGATGTCGCTCTGTCATCAGATGCGATGCGATCGTTGCAGGTGCAGACACTCGCTGAGACCTACACTCTGCTCGATGTGTACGGCAACAAGATCGAAGGGCACAAATTTCTGCTCCCGCGAATGGGCATAGGGTCGCTCGAATTTCGCGATGTAAAGGGAACGGAGTATGGAAAAGCGCCCGTCGGTTCCGGCCATTTCGGGTTAGAACTCGTCAAAGCGTTCAGGCTCGTGCTCGACTACAAAGCCCGTCGGATGACCTTCATTCCCCTCGATGAACCCTATCCGGCGCAACACGGATGCTCCGGGACACAAGTTCCCTTCGAGCACGGTTGGCGGGCCCACGAAGGCGGCCACAGACTGGGGCGAGCTTCTCCTCGTCTGGGATACCGGTGCACCAGTGAACGCCATCCGGGAGGGCGTCGTAAAGGAGCGAGGCATTGCGACCGAGGATCATGCCGTTCGAAGCGACCAGTTTGTGCTCGGTGCCACGGAGTTTGGACCGATTCAGTTTCGCTCAGTCGATTTCGAGCAACCGCCCGGCGTCGACGGTTTTATAGGCTACGATTTTTTCGCGAAACACGTTGTGTGTATCGACTTCAGCGGGAAGCGGTTCCTGATCCAGCCTGACGCATAACTGGTCGTGGCCGCTCCTGGCCGAACGCCGCGGTCACGCGCGAACGATTGAACGTCTCGGATTCCGCGGAAGCGGACCTTCCTTGAGGTTGGCGGGCCAACTCCGGCTCTCGACCCGAAGCGGTCGTTGCATAGCGAAAGTACGCTGGAGGGGCTCGCAGTGCTGTCGAGAGCGACTACGACTACTACGTTGTCGGCAGCGACGCTCTTCGTCGTGGTGTTGGCGCTGCGCTTCTTGAGATCGGACGAGCCGCTGCCGGTACCTGTCGTCACCGCTCCGCAGCCGACGGCCGATGTGTCACACAATCGCGAGTCGCCGCACGGTGGAGACGTAACGGTGGTCTCCGCCGCGGCGAACGTATTGGCGGAGGCGCCGCTGCGAGACGTGTTGCCGAAGACCCGGGTAGTGCCTACATGGAAAGCGGACGCGTTCGAGACTCCCCCGCCAAGCGGAATGCAGAACGTAGACGACGCATTCGCTGCTGAAGCCGTCGATCCCCTCTGGGCGCCGAACAGAGAGGCGGAAGTCTTGGGGGAGATTGCGCGAACGCCTGGTCTTCAGGTGAGCACGATACAAGTCGAGTGCAGAACGACCGCGTGCCGAGTCCAGATCGTGCAACGTGTTCCTACGCTCGATCAGGCAAGCGCGTTCGTCCCGGATCCAGGTTACTACGAGCTATTCGATCGTCTTGGCTACCAAGGATCGAGCGCGATACCCAAAGGTGGTTACTCCCGACGGCGCCGGGAGGGCGACTTGGGTGGTCTACCTCGCGCGAGCGAGCGCTGCTGAGGTGGCTGCGGAGCGCGATACGCACCATCACACAAATGAACTGCGGAGTAGTCGCGAAGTTGACGGCGGGTTGCGGCCGCTGAAAAGACTCATATTGTCGTCTGCACGACCGCTCCTGGCCGGTTGCCGCTGTCAGGGCCAGGCGTTTGAATGTGTCGGCGCTGAGAATGCGGACGTTCGCGGATAGAATCGCCGAGGCGACGTATCGACCTGAAGCGGTCATTACCCGTCCGATATATTGGGTCAAGAAATCTCGTGGCCCGGATGAAGCGCCAAACACGGCAGCGCGTTACGGTCGCCGCAAGGCTGTCCGGTATATTGAATACATCCGGACGCCGGTATCCGTTGAATACCTGTTAGGCGACATGAGCAGCGTTGCGTGGCCTTTCGATCAACCGCCAAACTGCGCCGTGCTCACGACGCGGTCGATCGCGTTCGACGGTGCACCCTTTCTTCTGGTCGCGCGCGATGCAGACGATCATGGTTGGCAGTTCCTTGGCTTGGACGGTGCCGATGAGTCAAAAGCCACAGTTCTTGCTCTTCAGGAAATCGTGCAGCTCGATTCGTCGGTGCTCGAGCTCGCCAATCTGCCGCCCGTTCTTCCGCCTGGCGTGAGTCACAATCTGCGCCGTGGCAGCGCTCGTATCGCACCCAGTAAGAGAGGGTAGCTACAAGGCGTTGCGCCAAGCCGCCTAACAAATGCAGCGAGCGCGCACCAGCCATAAATGTGGTCAAGCGTTACGCGCATCGGCGCGTCGCTGATTTGCGGCTTTAGGCATCAGAAGGCATCGTGTCCCTCCGCGGGAGCGCTTTCGCATCCTCGAAGATTGGCGAGACGTACCAAGCTCCGACTTGATGAAGCTCGCGATTGAAGAGCACCTTAAATGCTGAGTACCCGCGCGTTGGGGCGGTTGTCGCAAAAGACGGCAAATTCTCTCGAGGGCCGTGGCGAAGTCAAGAGACGGCACGCGGAGCGAGTAGCGATCGAAAGGTGAGCCCAGAGGATCTTCGAGGTTCAACGATCTACACAACGCTCGAGCCGTGCGTTGAGCTACACGGCGATCAGGGCGTCGACTCTTGTGCCGAACTGATTATCTCTCGATCACGGAAGTCTTCATCGGTGTACTGGATCCGATGGCACCATCTACTCGCAAGGGTTCAGAAGCTCTTGGAGAACAACGTCAGCGTCAAGTTCTTTAGTCGGAAGTTGCGCGCCGCGATTGAAGAAGAAACCTTTGAGTTCGGCGAGGTGCAATCGGTCTACGGTAGTGGCAAACGACGCGTACCCGTCGTACACAGTGGAATCGACATCAATGTCCACTTCAGCAAGACTGACCTACGGGCAATCCCAATAAAGTGGGCCACGCTACAAACGGGACATGGCTGCGTAGACTTATCGAGCGTCAACGGTGCCGTGAAGGTCGCATCAGGCGCCACAAGGTTTAGCGACATCACCGACCCAACCATCTTTAGGTTTCCCAGCCACTTCGCCAGAATGCACAAGGGAATGATTGCCGTCGTTCAACCTGGAAACGCGGGATTTTGTGTTCTGGTCAAACTGATTGAGTTGTTCGAGAGAGACATTCTCTTCCAATGGGAAGTACGCAACGATCCTTAGTGCGAGCTGATGCCTAACCCTTCGCTCGAGCGGACCTCCACCGGCATGGCGCCGCGAGGCTCTCAGGTATATCTTCCGGCCTCGCGGCGCCACGCCGGTGGCGGCGGCTCAGCTCAAACGTTATGCCGCTTAGCGGCGGAGTGCCATGTAGTCGGAGACCCGCATGGGCATCAGCACCGCATTCCATTCCCCACAATTGCTCCTCACCCTGGTAGCCGCTTTGGCCGCCGGCCTTCTCGGCGTGCTTCGGCCCGAGGCGGTTCGCACTTGAGGTTGGCCAATGCATCGTCGTTCCCAATCGCCACGCTCCAACCTTGGTTGAGCTGACCGAGGAAGGAGCTATAACCGAATCTGGTGGATGAGTTGAGAGAGAGCGGCGTGCTCTGCTGAAATCTGAATGTCTGACGTTCAATTTCAGCAAGGAGAGAGCACGCCATGAGTGAGGATACGGTTGTTCGATTTCAGAAGCCAGAATCAGCGCGCGACGCGTTGACGGAGCTGCTGCGCGATGGGGCGCGGCAGTTGCTGAAGCAAGCGGTGGAGTCGGAGCTGGAAGTGTGTTTGGGCGAGCATGCGGAGAAACGCGACGAGCGCGGCCGCACCGCGGTGGTGAGGAACGGGCATCTGCCGGAGCGAGAGGTGTTGACCGGGATTGGGCCGGTGGCGGTGCGCGTGCCGAAAGTGAGGAGCCACATCGAGGAGCCGGTGGTGTTTCGCTCGAGCCTGGTGCCGCCGTACGTGCGCAAGGCGAAGAGTATCGAGGCGGCGCTGCCGTGGCTGTACTTGCGCGGGATTTCGACCGGTGACATGCAGGGAGCGCTCGGGGTGTTGGTGGGCGATGAGGCGAAGGGATTGTCGGCACCGGTGGTGAGCCGGCTGAAGCTGAAATGGCAAGCCGAGCATCGGCGCTGGTGCGAGCGGCGGCTGGATGCCGATCGCTGGGCGTATCTGTGGGTGGATGGCATCTACAGCGGTCTGCGGGGCGAGAACGGGCGGCTCTGCGTGTTGGTGGTGATGGGCGTGAATGAGCGCGGCCAGAAACGGTTTCTCGCGATCGAGGATGGCGTGCGCGAATCGACCCAGAGCTGGCGGGAGGTATTGCTCGGGCTGAAAGCGCGCGGGCTGGAAATCCCGCCCGAGCTCGCGGTCGGAGATGGAGCGCTTGGGTTTTGGGCCGCGCTGGCTGAAATCTATCCGGCCACTCGCGAACAACGCTGCTGGATGCACAAGACGGGGAACGTGCTGAACTATTTGCCGAAGGCGCTGCAGCCCAAAGCCAAGGGGATGTTGCAGCAGATCTGGATGGCGTCGACGCGTCAGTCAGCGTACACCGCCTTCGATCATTTCACCGGCACCTTCGTGGCCAAGTACCCGAAAGCCGTCGAGTGTTTGCAGAAGGATCGGGCTTCGCTGCTCGCGTTCTACGATTTCCCGGCCGAGCACTGGGTGCACTTGCGCACGACGAACCCGATCGAGTCGGCGTTTGCGACGATCCGTCATCGCAGCGATCGGGCGAAAGGTTGCGTGACGCGCGCGACGATGCTGGCGTTCATGTTCAAGCTCGCCACCAACGCCGAGCAGAGTTTTCGGAAACTGAAAGGCTTTGCGCATCTGGCCAAGGTGATCGCCGGCGTGCGCTTCGTCGACGGTGTCGAGGAGATCGAGGAGAAGCTCAGCAGAGCCGCCGCTTGATCAACTGCTCGTACACCAGAATTGACAATAGCTCACCGAGGAAGAGGTCGTCGCCGTAATGAGCACGGCAAAGCGCCTCGCTGAAGTAATGGTGAAGGCATTCGCGCCTGATGGTTCGTTGCTTTACCAGAACAATGGTGTCGGCAGCGGGCAGGAGGTGCCCCATTTCCATCTGCATGTCATACCGAGGCGCGGAGGAAGCGACTGGGGGTTCGGCCCTCCGCACATTGCAAAGCTGGCGGAATCAACCGGGCCTCCGAAGCATAACTATGCGCAGCCCCACTCAGTCCAAGGCGGAAACAATCGCTCAGCTCAAGAAGCACTACCAATGATAATGGACGTCATCACGCGACGCGGCTTCCTGGTCGGGGGCGCAGTGCTGGCAGCCGGCTGTGCACACGATCAAGCAGACGAAGTCTTCGCGACGATCGAGGACCGATTGGGGGGCCACATAGGCTTCAGCGCGCTCGATACGCACAGCGGACAGCGCATCCGTTGGCGCGCCGATGAGCGCTTCGCGATGTGCTCTACCTTCAAGGTGGCATTGGCCGCCGCCGTGCTAGCTCGCATCGACCATGGGGACTTGCTGCCCGATCAGATATTGAACTTCGATCCGACGAAGCTTCTGGGCGCGTCTCGTGCCTCGGCGCAGCACCCGGACGGCCGCATTAGCGTGATCGAGGCTTGCGAGGGCGTGATCACCGTGAGCGACAACACGGCTGCGAACGCGCTGCTGGATCTGATCGGCGGGCCGACGGTGATGACGGAGTTCTTCCGCAGTTTGGGTGACCAGGTCACGCGACTGGACCGCTATGAAATGGAGCTGAACTCGAACATCGACGGCGACGTCCGCGACACCACGACGCCAGACGCGATGCTGCACACTTTGCAGGCGCTCTTGCTCGGAAATGTGCTCGGCGACGCGTCACGCGGCCGGTTGACGGAGTGGATGCTGAACGAGCAGAACGGCAGGTCGCGCACGCGTGCGGGGTTACCCGCCTCATGGCGTGTGGCCAACAAGCCTGGCACCAGCGCGAACGGCGCCGTCAACGACATCGGCGTTGCCTGGCCTCCTAAGGGCCAGCCGATCATTTTGGCCGCTTACACGAACGCGCCGCGCACCAAGACCGCGGAGAGTGAGGCGCCATCGCACAGGCAGCGGCAATGGCGGCGCAGAAGTTCAACCCTGGAATGATCGCGACGGCTGTTCGGGAGCAATGTCCGACTACGTCAGGCTGAGGCCGGGGGTTGAGGCATCACGGACGTCTGCTCCTGGCCGGTGCGCGACTTCGCAGCTCGGCGTTTAGATGTCTCGGAACCCGGACAGCGGCCCTTCGCGAGTAGTATCGCCAAGGCGCGTTACCGTCCTCGTCGATTGTCGTCTATAGGTAGATCGCCACGGCCCTGAGGGCGCGCGCGAATACCAGAGAGTCTCCGAGGAGAAGACCAATGCACGTTCGCAATTTCCGTCAGCCCATGTCGCGCTTCGCCAGAGCACCGCTGCTCCTGTTTGCCGCCATCTGCTGCACTAACGGTGAGCTTGCGGTCGCGCAGCAGGTGGCAGATCCCGATTTCGACGCGTCAGTAAGATCTCCAGCGTTTGTGCGCGAGCACCCACTCGTGAACATCGACGAAGCCCATCACAACACTCACACGGCATCCGGCCGCTACGCGCCGTTTGCCGAGCTACTGAAGAACGATGGGTACGATGTTCGGCCTGGAACGACGAATTTTTCGGCAGAGACTCTCAAGCCACTACGCGTCCTGATCGTCTCCAATGCAAGAGGAGGAACGACGAAGGAGACGGCAGACAGGCCGGCATTCACTGACCAAGAGTGCGATGCCGTTCTCGACTGGGTGCGCAAGGGTGGCTCGCTGCTACTGATCGCAGATCACGCACCAATGGGTAGCGCGGCGGCAAACCTCGCCCTTCGGTTCGGAGTGACGATGGGCAAGGGATACGTCTTCGATTTACACAACTCGACGGGGAACGATCCCACATGGCTTGTGTTCAGCCGACAGAACGGACTGCTCGGGGATCACGCCATCGTTCGAGCGCGCGGTAGCGCCGACACGGTCACACAAGTGGTTGCGTTTCTAGGTCAGTCGCTCAGCGTACCGGCCAGCGCCACGGTGCTACTCAAGTTGGGTCAGACGGCGTATGAAGCCGACACTCTCGACACAATGGACGCCGCGCTGCGCGCGTTGGGGGATCGCCGGCCTATCGACTCGATGGCCGGCCTGCGACCAGTTCCGGACGCTGCACAGGCGATCGCCCTGAACGTCGATCGCGGTCGCGTAGTGATCACCGGCGAGGCGGCGATGTTCTCCGCCCAGATCGTTCACACCCCGAACGAGCCGGACGTGAAGGCCGGAATGAATCTGCCGGGGAATGACGACAAGCAGTTTGCGCTGAATGTCATGAGGTGGCTTGCCCATGTTCTCTGACTGCAAGCGAGCGTGCGTGAACGCCGTTTTACTGCGCCAACGTTGGCGTCGTTCAGGGCAGGAGGGCCGCTTCTGGCCGCTCGGCGCTGTCGGGGCTGGGCGTTGCGGCGTCGCGGATTCCGCGGAAGCGGACGTTCCTTAAGGTTCGTGCTAATTTCGGCTCACGACCCGAAGCGGTCATTACCCGTCCGATATATTAGGTCAAGAAATCTCGTGGCCCGGATGAAACGCCAAACACGGCAGCACGTTACGGTCGCCGCAAGGCTGTCCGGTATATTGAATACATACGGACGCCGGTGTCCGTTGAACTCTCTGTTAGGTCGCAACTCTTGAGCGCTGACGCGACAAAGGAGCGAATGTTCAGTCCTTGGGCGCGGGTAACGCTCGCCGTCTTCTCCCTGCTATTTGGGCTGATCATGACGTTGTGGGCCTCCGATCAGGGCGAACTCTGGAAGTATTCGCCGGCATTGTTTTGTTTCGCGATATTCGGCGCGATTGTTTTGCCCGAACGAGTCGCGCTTTGGTGTGGCTATTCAATCGCGTTTGTGGTCCTAGTATTAAGCGTCCAGCTCGTAATCAACGGCTTCAAGGGTTGGTCGATCAGCTACGTGGTGAGAGCGGCGCGGCTACTGTTCATGTATGGATTGCCGGCTCTCGTTTTTCTGGTACGCGGGAAAGTGCCTTTCGCTTTCGGCGAGCGGCGACTGAACAACGCGTTGGAGCGAACGCGGGATGGATAAAGTGACAAGGCATAAACGTAAGCGGCGCGTCGCTCAACGCGGGCGTTATGCGCGGAGAGAATTCGTGTGGGCGAGGTCGCAGTCATGAAATCCTGGGTCAACGGCACGTTCACCGTCACCTGCGGATTCAGCCAAGATGAATCGCACCGTGATAGCGGAGTTTCTTGCGTCCTCCTACTGGGCGAAAGGGATTCCGGCGGCTACAGTCGCAAAGTCGCTGGAGCATTCTTTGTGCTTCGCGCTGCTCGACGATGATCGGCTAGTCGGATTTGCCCGTGTAATTTCAGATCACGCGACAATTGCCTATGTCGGTGACGTCTTCGTGCTGCCTGCGTATCGCGGGAGAGGCCTTTCGAAATGGTTGATGGAGTGCATCATCAGCCACCCGGAGCTGAGGGGCTCCGGCGATGGATACTTCGCGACGCGGGATGCTCACGGCCTGTACAGAAGTTTGGCTTCACGCCACTCAAGCGACCGGAGATATTTATGGAGCGGCACAATCCAAACGTCTACGGTGCCGGTGCATAACAAGCAAATGCTGCGAGCGCGCACCGACCATGAACGTTCTGGGTTATGCCCATCAGCGCGTAGGTGATTTGCGGCGTTAGGCGACTGCGATGGCGCCAAAACCAACGCGACTGTCACCGAAGCCAAAGCGAATCTCATTGGATGACATCGAGATCTTTGGGATATCGGTTCTACGAGCGGCGGCCGACGCAAGCCGCTGACGAAGTCTTCGCGAAGGCAAGAGTTGCGGAGTGAAGTCGTGCACCTCCGTCACCAGCCTAGTGGGCGTGAGACCCATATCGAGATTCCGTCCGGCCATTACTCGAAACGGGATATGCAACGCATGCGCGAAGAGGCGAGACGCAAATTCGCAGCCGCGCTTGAGCGAGAGCGCACCTAGGTCCATGTATAGCGAGGGGCATGGGATGAAGTGTTCCGCGAAATCGCACCATGTCTATTCGGCCATCGCAGTAGCGCTTCTATCCAGCCGAGCGGTCTGCGCTCCGCACTTGGAGCCTTGTGCACGGCTCGCGAACGACTACGAGGAGCAGGTCGAACGACTAATGCGTGATGCCTGGCCAGAGGAAATGCAGGTGCTCGCGATAATGTATGTTCCGCTCACCGAACGAGGAGTCGGTCTCACGCGAGGCGCGGACGGTTTCAACCTGATACGCCTTCAGTTCGATGAGTCCTTCTGGTACAGCTCCTGGAGGGATGTCGAGCCGAATACCACCGGACCGAGTTCGTCCAGTATTCGCGCGATCGCGACAGAGGTGTACCGGGCGGACGGTCATGCGCTCGGAGCCCAGGTGCTGGATTTCTCCAAGACTCGGGTTCGAGTCTCAAAGCTATCCATACCGATAAGTGATCAGCTCGGAACTGCGTTGCTGAACACGTTTCAACGCAACGTAGACGCTGCGAAGCCAGAGGAAAAAGTGGATGTGAACGAGATCGTTGTAGACGGATACAAGTTCGAGATCCTCCTGGCCAAACGACCCTGCGTCCAGCTGGCGAACCCGCCCCCGGGATCTGAGGCGGAAAAGATCGCTCAGCTCGTCCGGCTCCTCGACAATGAATCGCTGTCGTGGCGACCGTGGGAACAGAAGACATTTGAAGCCAAGGTTGCCGGAGTGATCTCCGACTAGTTTTTCATGCGCCTGGGCGACGTTTCGGACCGCTTCTGGCCGGACAGCGACCTCAGAGGGTCGTGTTAAACGTCGCGGCGGCTGCG
Source organism: uncultured Alphaproteobacteria bacterium (assembly GCA_963799085.1). GTDB lineage: Bacteria > Pseudomonadota > Alphaproteobacteria > ATCC43930 > CGMCC-115725 > AP-15. The sequence continues at coordinate 15,312 of CAWCWA010000006.1, forward strand.
GGAGCGGACATTCGTGGTTAGAATCGCCGAGGGGTCCGAACCACCCCAAAGCCATTTCCAGAGATGGCACAAAGAAACTCGGGGAGCGCAACACGCTGCGGTCAGGCATGAGCCACTCCCAACGTTCCGAACGGTCACGCATAGACTGTTCACGCCTTGATCTTCGGGTTGGGGGTGTTTCAATCTAGGGGCCCGCATTCGGCCGTGACCAATGTTGCATTCCGCGATTCTGTTGACGGAACGTAGGGCACGTCACGTCTTCTTTGTGCCTCCTGAGCTCACGACCATTCCTCGATGATAGCGAGGGCGACGTCTCGAACGTCTTCCCTGAAGCGGAACGCTTGGCGTTGCTCGGATCGACAAGCGCGAAGGCATTTATCGCGTATGCGGAATTGACGGGTGTGTTCAGCGAGGAGCCGAGATACGCACGGGCAGACCTGCTAGCGGCAGAGTCTGCGCGGAACGGCAATCTCTTTGGGCACTATGTGCTGGGTTGGATTCGTTTGGCACAGAATCGTCGAGCCGAAGCTTTCCAACACATGCTTACGGCTGCGAAACAGCTGTTTCTTCCGGCGATCGTAGACGTTGGGCGCTTCATCGTTTTGGGCGTCGGAGTGAAGCGAGCCGATTTCCTGGAAGCTGAGAAGGCGTTCATGCAGGCCCACCGACTTGGGCACTGCGGAGCACTAGTCTTTCTGATGAAACTGTACGGCACAGGTGCGCGAGGCTGGGGGCGGCGACTGTTGGCAGACATCGGTTAACCTTATGCAGTCTTAGGCGCGCGGTTTTCAGTCGCTTGCCGTTTAGCGAAAGGGTGTTTCCGTATTCTTCCTCCGACGTGTCGACCATGGCCAACGCTATGCGTTCGTAGCCATTGTTCGCCGTCATCCGCGGGGAGGGGCGAAGGGATTGAAGATGCACGTCTCGTTATCAGTGCCCGCGCATGACGAGCGCACGCGGCGAGTGCTGTCATTGACAGATTCATCCTACATCCAGGGCATCGCGCGTCGCTGATGTGCGGCGTAAGGTCCGCAATTGGCCGGAAGCGGACCTTATAGAGGTTCGTGCTAACTTCCCCAACGGTTCAAAGCGGACTATCGGCGTGCTACCCCAGCAGCTCCTTTCTGATGCGCGCGGCCTGACCGCCGAGCTTCATCGAGGACAGCGCGGCTCTCGACGTCTCCGGCAACGAGCGACCTGAGGTCAGCAGAGTTTCCTGCAGCAGCTCGAGGAGCTTTCCCGTGTCCCTCGGTGGATCCGCCGGCCGCGCTTGCACCGCCTCCGCGACGAGATCGGTCACCGTGGCGGCCAAAGAGGGCTCTATGCGCAGGGCGGCGCGAAGGCTCTTCGTCAGGCGGGACGACATGATCCATTCCGATGCGAGCAGTTCACGCACAATACTGCCGACGCGCGGGGAGTAACGGTTTTCGCGCCACGACTGCACGAGCGCATCGACAGCGATCGCTGCCTGTCCCGGCTCTTTGGCGCACAACGCGAGACTGAGCAGGAGAGCGGCCGGCTCGGTGAGCGGCACGGTCGGATCGAGCAGCGGGTGCAGGTAGGCGTGGGTCCACCATTGCGCCTCCCACCAGTCCAGATTGTTGCCGATGGCCTCAACGCCTTCCGCGAACAGCGCATCCAGGCTGGACGGCACTACGGTGGCGGACCATGCCACGAGTCCGGGGGCCGGGCCTGCGAATCGCGAGGCGCTGTAGTGCCACCAGTCCTCGGTGGCCGCGCGATGCCGCGCTACAGCCACGAGTTCGACCGGCACCACACGGCCGGCAGGTTCCGGATAGATGCGCAGATTCGTCGCCGTGTAGGAGCCGCGATTCTCCACGAGGACATGCCACCGATAGCGCGCACTTCGTGCTGCATCCGGGCCGAGGTCGCCTTGCGCGGCGAGCAGCCGCGGATCGTCGGCGTTCGGATGGCGAATTCGCGCGGCGGCGGCGAAGAGCGCTTCGTCTCCTGCGGGCTCGACTTCATCGCCGAGGGCGTAGCGAAGCGCTCGCGTGATCGGCCAGTCGATCAGCGCACGCGTACGCAGGAGTGCAGCATCATGCGAACCGGGCGCGAGCCGAAGAAGCGCCTGGACCGACTCGACGACCGACGGCTGGATTCCCGCCTGCGCGTGCAGCTCGAGCCGCGAGACGCATTCCATCGGATCGATGAATCCGCGCCGATGCGTCGGTGCGGCGAGAGGAGTGAGTCCTCGTCCGGTTGCAGCGAGGTCCATCAGGGCTTCCACGCGGGTTACGAGGAACGGCTCACCACGGCTCATGATGCTGCGATTCGTGTCGACCCAGAGGCCCGGCGCGCTGCGAGTTCCATCGAAGAGAAAGCGGAGCATCACCGCCAGCTCGCGCGGCAGTGGCTTGGTCAGCACCTTTGCTGCCCGCTTCAGCGCCGGACCGAAGGCCGGCCGGTGCGCATCCGTCATCGGTCCGAGGCGCACCAGCGCGGCGAGCACTCGCTCGAACTCGTCGACGTCCTGCTCGTTTTCGAACACGTACGTCAGTCGATCGATGAGTTCGTCGGTGTCGCGAATTTCGATGATTCGTCGTGCTGGATCGAGCGGGGAGGTTGAGGCGGCCGCGGCGGGTCGCTCGGGTCGGGACGCGTCGGTGGTCGGCGTCGTCGCGCGCTTCTCGCCGAGCAATGCTTCGAGCGCGCTTCGATGCACAGCGGCCATACCCGGAACGTAGCTGGCAAGCGTCCTCGCGCAGGGCATCGGTTACGCCCCAGCGCTTCAGGCGTTCCAGCACCGCCTTCTGAACCTCGGGTGCCGAATGCGTCAGGCCGAGCGCAGCGATTGCGGCGAAGTCGCTTCGCGTCGCAGGATCGCGCTTGACCACTCTATCCATCTGTTTGAGCGCGGCGATGACCTGCGCCTTGACCGATGAGGTCATGACCGGAGCGAGTGCTTCGCCCCATTCGCTCGCGGAAAATGGTTCGTCGGCATCGAGCTTCGTGAGTACGCCGAGCGCGAACGTCACGGTCGGTGGGATGCGGCTGCGGGTCAGCGCGAGATAGCGCCTCCGGAACGGCCGCATTTCTTCCAGCGTGGGCGCTAGCTCTTCGTGAAACCTTGAGAACCATCCGGCGCGGAACTGCGGCCAGTCGCGTTCGAGTGCCGCAAGCGCCTTCTCGTGCAACACGCTACGCGGATAGAAGCCCTTCGCGGCGAAATCGCAGAAGCGGCGCGACCACCCGTGCTCGGCGCTGGTGTACTTGTCGACCGCGGCGAGGTTGAACTCGGAATTGCCCTCGATCTCGAGCATGCGCAGCAGTGACTGCTTCAGCCCGGGATCGTCGGCGAGAAAGTCGTCCAGCGACGTACTGCGGGCCGTGCGTCGGGCCAGTCCCATCAACGCGCTGTGGTAGGCGTCACTGGTCGGTCGTTCGATCAGTCCCGCCGCGATCAGCGGCTGCACGTAATGAATGAGATTAAGCGATCGCTCAAGGATTGCGTCACCGAGCCCGGCAAGACCGGCAGGGCGATGCATCTTGCCGATCTCGATGAGCACGTCGATGTCGTCGATATGCATGGCGATGTCTGCTGCAGAACCGCAGAACGCAGCCGCGATCGCGGCAGCCCGACGTTGTTCGCCGGTCACCGCGCTGACCCAGACATTCCTTTTCTCCGCGTCGGGCACGAATCGCGCGGCATCCATCGCTTTGAGCACTCGCCTCACCGACGGCCGATGCGTTGCCCGCTCTTCCGGTGAGGCCGCAGTTAGCAGGCTCGTGACCTGCTTGGCGTCGCCGTCGCAGATCGCCTGCTCTAGGGTAGTTTGCGGAACGAAGCCCTTCGTCATTGCCGACCTAGCGACGCTGGGTTGCAGCCGCCAGGACGTGTTTGCACGGTCCACGCGAACCCTGATGTTTGGCGAACCACGGGCACGTGCAACGCAACTCGCCGTCGACTTCGCGCACGCGATGCTCGACTCCGCCGCTGGCAACGGTTGCTTCGAAAGGCTCCGCTCGCACGAGGCGCACCGCTCCTTCCTTGATCAGCTCGCGTGCGTCGAGAAGGCGTGGATGCCAGTCCGCGTGCATCGACACGTCGAATGGCAGTACGCGATGGAAGTACCTGCCGTCGAACACGTCGAAGCCCACCAGGCCGGAAGCTCCCAGGACGCGAAGGCTGTCCACCACGGCGGGTTCATCCAGACCGAGATCGCGTGCCAGAGCAACTGCATCGAGTCCGGCCTGCCATGTGAGCTGTGCGCGAACGCCGGCGAGCGCCGAGCGGGTCGACGCCGCGTCTCCCTGCATCAGCGCGGTCAATGCCTGACCTTCGCCGGAGAATCCGCGCCAGGTCTCAGCACTCAATGCCAGTGTGAGTCGCGCCGTGTCGAAATCGAGCACCATGGCAGTGGCCTGATGTGCATCGTCGGCGTATGCAATGACTTCTCGCGCTCTCGGCAACAAAGACTCGAGTACGCGCAGCCGTGTCGTATCTGTGACGCGCACGCCGCCCTGCACCTCGCGCGTCGTGGCGTACATTCCGCCGGCACCTCGCGCCATCCACAGCGGAGTGCGACTGGTCGAGGCCCGTGGCAGCGTTCGAAAGAATCTCAGCGCGTCGAGGCCGGAAGTGGCCCACACACGGCGCATTGCAGCCAGGTATGACTGGACTTCGAGCATTCCGCGGACCCAACGCGTCGGCAGCTCGACCTTGCGTTCGGTCACTTGCACGGGGCCAGCACGCAACTTCAGCTCGTCCGCGCCGACCGCCAGCGCCAGTCCAGACTCGTCGCGAATCTGAGCAAGCGCGGCGCGCATCGGTGCGTTGAAGTCGACGTTCGTTGTGCCCTTTCCGATCACATCGCCTTCGTAGATCCCTGGCAACAGGTCGACGCGCGCATATGTGCTGCAACAGGCGGAGAATCCTTCGAAACGCAGCAGTCCGCCGCCGGACGTCACGACCGGGTCCGCCAGGGCGAGCAACTTTGCGAGGGTGTTCGCCGGAGTGAAGAATCGCGAGCCGACGACGAGGTGCACGGCCGTTAACAACTCGGCTACGAGGCGCGGCTCGCGCACGCGTCCGTCGAAGAAATAGGGATGCGACTCGCCGCCGGCGTCCGAGGTGGCGAGTCGCAATGTCGGTGCGCCGGTGTCGGCACGTAAGAGTCGACGGATACAGATACTGGTAGGCGAGGGCGATGGCGCTCACGTCGTCATTTTTCTTGAAGAAGTGGTGCCGCACGAGTGTAGCCCGGCGAGCCTTCGGAAGCTGCTTTTCGGTGGCTGGGCCGACCCTTCGACATCCGTGCTCAGAGGGACTCCGTGCCAGCGAATCGGCGTGCGTCTCAGGAGGGTTTCGGCCTTGTTTTCCCGGCAATGCAGGATAGCTTGCCGCTTGCTATTGGGGCCAAATGGGTCCCATGCAGAACAGCAATCAAGTCGCGAAGACCAGAGTCTCGCCGGAGATCAAACTCCAGCTGCGGACCCTCGCTGATCGCGAGTTTCTGTCCGAGGCGACGTGGCTGAAACGGTTAATCGTCCGAGAGCTTCGAGCGTGCCGCGCTGCTAATGGCGAGACGCTGGACCCCGGCCAGTCGAAGGAATCACGTCAGCGAGACGGGGACACCGGCGGAAGTGGCGCAGCCGGCAAGCCTCTGTTCGTGCGTTTGCGGCGCGAGGACAGGCTCCTTCTGGACGCGCGGGCCGAAGCACGGGGCATGCGGCCGGCCACCTACGCCTCCGTGCTGCTGCGTGCGCACCTGCGTCAGCTCACCCCGTTACCCAAGGAGGAACTGCTGGCGCTGAAGCGCAGCATCAGCGAACTCGCGGCGATCGGACGAAACATCAACCAGATCGGCAAAGCCGCGAATCAGGGCGCGCGACTACCGAGCTCGGCGCGAGAAGACTTCCACGCGATGCTGAAGATCTGCGAGGCGCTCCGGGACAACACGAAGGCGCTGTTGAAGGCCAACGAAACGACGTGGAGCACGGGCCATGCCTAAGCGAGTCTTCAGGATCCGAGGGGGCGCGCCCTTGCTAGATATCGTGTCCTACGGACGCGGCGCCTCCCACGACAACGGCGGTCGATTCACCCCCGATCAGATCGAGCAGATTCGGCGCACGGTCCAACGCGTGCCCGAAGTCATGGTGAAAGTCCTGCCGCGCGCGAGCAACGACTTCAAGGCGGCGGGCCAGCACCTCGATTACATCACTCGGTATGGACAGCTCGCCCTCGAGACTGACGACGGGGATCGCCTGGAGGCCGAAAACGGAAAGGCAGTCCTCGAGGGGTGGGACGTCGACATCGACGCTCTACGACGTCAGGCAGCACTGACCGCTACGAAAGGAAGGAAGCCCCCGAAGCTCGTTCACAAGCTGATGTTCTCGATGCCCGCTGGCACGCCGCCAGACAAGGTGCTCGGGGCCGTTCGCAACTTCGCTCGCGAAGAGTTCTGGGGCCAGCACCGATACGCGTTTGTTCTGCACACCGACGAGGATCATCCCCACGTCCATCTCGTCTTGAAAGCGGTGAGCGAGCAGGGCGTTCGCCTCAACATCAAGAAGGCGACCTTGCGCTATTGGCGCTCCGAGTTTGCGCGACACTTGAGGGAGCTCGGCGTACCGGCGAACGCGACCGATCGCGCGGTTCGCGGTCAGTATCGCAAGGCGAAGAAGGACGGCATCTATCGCGCGAGCCTGCGCGGGGATTCGACGTACGTGCGTGCGCAAGCCGAGGCGGTGGCCTCCGAACTCCTCGAGGGGCGATTACGGGTGGAGCGGGGCAAGTCTCAAATCGTCGAGACGCGACGCAACATCGAACACGGCTGGCGCACAACGATCGGCCTCCTCAGGAATCAGGGCCAATCCGAGCTCGCGGCATTCGTGGCACGCTTTGTCGATCAGATGTCGCCGCCCGCGACGGAGAAGGAGCTCGTTGCCACGGCGCTGGTTGAACAACTACGCCTGCCTGCACTCAGGCGAGCGCCGCCGGTACGCTCACTATGACTGCCCGGGTTAGTTTGCGGCGCGACGACAACAGTCGAGCGTCGCGGTAACTCTATGGCTATACGCTTGTAGCGTATACGCTATACGCGTATATTGAGCCATGATCTTCGTCGAGTTGACGCCGTTCGTGGCGTTCCGCAAGGAATACTGGACCGACGAAGATCTCCGGGCGATGCAGAATGTCCTGCTCGTGGCGCCCGATGCGGGCGATTTGATCCGCGGTGGTGCCGGGCTTCGGAAGCTGCGCTGGTCAGCGCAAGGACGCGGGAAACGAGGCGGCGCACGAGTGATCTATTACTGGCACGTGCCCGGCGATCGAATCTACCTGATCTACGGCTACGTTAAGAGCAGAAGCGAAGACTTGACCGCGCACCAGCTCAAAGTGCTGCGGGAGTTGATGAAGGATATCGATGATGGATAAGCAACATTTCGATCAATTGGTGAAGGGCGTCCGCGAGATGAAACGGCACATGGCCGGCAAGTCGATCCGCGGCGCTCGCGCGACGGTAGTGGATGAACCCGACGTTCGAGCCATCCGCAAGGCGGCCGACATTAGCCAGTCCAAGTTCGCAAAGTTGATCGGCGTCAACCTGCGCACGCTGCAGAACTGGGAACAGCGCCGAACGCGGCCCACGGGCCCGGCACGGGCGCTCCTAAAGATCGTGGCGTCCAATCCGAAGTCGGCGCTGGAGGCTTTGCACGCGTAGCGGGAAGTCTGCTAGTAGCGCTTAGGCCGAGCGCGGGGCCCGAAAGGCATGCGCCTCGACGAGACGCTCGCTCGGCTCTCACGACGGTTACCCACGTCAGTATCGACCTTAAGCCCGCTGTTCGGGATCCGAATACCGCAGAACCTTACACCGCGCGTACTCCCACAGCTCAGCGTTAGGCCGAGGATGAGACGCATCAACCCTTTGTTATGGCTCGCAGAGGGATTAGCGAGTTTCGAATCCCCGACGTGGGGCTGCACGCTTTGCTCGTGAAGAACGCGCTAAGCGCCTTCATTGTCAGACCGCTTTCCGACGTCGGACCAATGAACACAGTGTCGAAAGACACTGCGTCTTTCGCGTTCTGCGGCAGATTGAAGTGGATGTATGGTGTCAGCGTGATTTCACCGTCGCGGAAGCGAAGGCGTTCGTCGCCCAGCTTCTTTATCGGCTGTGAGATGGCGCGCCACTCATGCTCTTCCGCGAAGCACTCATCCTTCAACGTAGCCGCAAGCGCGAGGATGCGATCTTCCCACTCGTCAAATAAACCGTGAAAGGACTGACTTGGATGACGCTTACTTCTGTCGGTCTCTTCAGCTCTGTCCGCGGCCTCGAGGATTGAATCGAGCACGTAGTTCACCAAGGGCGTTTGGTGACTGTACTCGTACACAACTTCGGCCCAGCGAAAGCTTTGCTCCTGCGCTGCTTCAACTAGGGAGGCCGCCTCGAAGCTGACGCTTATGCCTTTGCCAGAAGGGCAGTAGCCTCGCCACTGGCTGAGTTGGTTACCGTTCTCCGTAAAACAACACACGAAGAGATAGTGGTTGAGCACAAAGCCGTGACGGAGCCATTCACTGAACTGGGTCGCGCACTTCGCCTGGTTTCCGCTGAGGTCCTTGAAACGGGCTTGCATCTGTTGGCTGAGTAGCCTGATTCCGTACCTAAGCTCCGACGAGTCATTCAAATACTGAATGTCCGTCGCCCAAATGGCCTTGTCTTTGACTATTCCTTGCAAGCCGCTAATAGACGTGTAATGAAAGAGCGGTTGTGTTGGGTCGGAGTAGATTTCCATGTACGTATTCATTGCTGTCGAACCTGCTCAGTCGCGCACATAGCGTGGAATAAGTTCGGCGCAGAGGTCGGCGAAGTCGAGAAAGATCGCGTGCCCGTAGTCAGCAGCGGCGTCAGCTTCGGCGCGTAGGTCGGCGCCATCGGGGATCTTCCAAATGTCCCGACACACAATGCTGTCCACAACGTCATCAGCTACTTTGAATCGCCACGAATAGGGCTCTGTGCCGCGTGTGATGGAGGTTAGGTTTATCGGCCTTGTGGCGCATCTTGCCATCGCCCTCGCGATTCTTTTACCCGAGTGTTCATAGTGGAACGTGACGTTATTGCGCATCAGAGCGAAGTGCTGCTCGAACTTCTGTCGTGCCGTCGCGTCGGTCCGAATGTGTAGCAGTTTGGCGAAGGCTTCTCGACACCGTTGTGAGCACGTACTGATGAGCTGCTGAAGTAACGAGGAGGCAGCTACTTGATCGATGATCGTCATCGCCTCGAAAAGATGGCTTGCCTGGACTCTCATGAAGTACAAGGCAGCGCCTCGATCCTTGTCTGTGTACTTCTGCGCCAACCTTTCCTTGCAAGCAGCTAGGCCTTCGTTCGAGACAGCGAGATCGTTGAAAGCCATCATCAGCTTGACGATCAGAACAGCGTTGTCGCCACGTGCTGCGAGCTTTTCGAAAGTAATGTAGGTCGTGGATGTGGCCATTCGTGTTCAAGGTACGATGACGCCCTTCCGTTGCGAACCAGCCGAATCTCTCTAGTTCGTTTGCCGCACTTATGGCATGTCACACACCGCTTTCACGTCGTCCAACAGCAGATCGCCGTGCTCAGACGTGCCCGACTTCTCTGTCAGCTTCTGAAACGCTACGGATGGCGGGTCAAGTTAACAACGCTGCGAGAACGCCCGACCGGCCGGCTAGGCGGTCGAGGAACGCGCTAGATACTGCTTGCGCATGACGAAAAGCGTAGCTGAGCTGTTCCCGCTTGGCGCTTTCGTCGGGATACACGAACCGAACGTTCGGGCATGTGAAGACCAGCTCGATCTTCAAGTCCAAGCATGGAACGCCGTCTCTCTCCTCGAATCCTCGGATCTCTCGTGACCCGAGGTGCAATACGTAACCCGTCGCGGGATTCTCGATAACGATGTAGCGTCTGATTCGGACCTCGCGAATGATCCAATCGCTCAGCGGGAACGTAGCGTTGGTGTTACGCGCAATCAGCTTGATCGGCTGATGTAGCGATTTGGCAAGGCTTGGCCAGTGCATGGGGTACCTCTAGATGTCGAGCGCTTGGGTGGATCGTAGACCACGATAAACCGCCGCGGAGTATCATCCTACTTCCGGACCGAGGGCCTAGAAAGCAGGCCATGACTACGCCAACAAAGGTCTTGGCCTTCACGTTGCGACAACAGCTCTCGAATCGAGCCGCCCTGCTTGATACTCCGTCCACGATCATGAGAGCAGCACTAGCGCTAGAACTCACGAGCGCCCATAAAGCACCCTGAGTAGGGGACCACGAACCTGGGGCGGCGCGGGAGGGTACGCGCAAACAGGATCAGCAAACGTGGGCGTGGCGTGCTCTCTGAAGCGTGCCGTAACTCATGTGCCCGGCTTTGTTGAGCAATGGCAACTTGGCGACCGTCCTGCGAACGGTCGCTGAGTCTTAAAGAGTGGGGAATCTACGCAAGCCCCGAGCAGTCATGCGGCTTTGCAGACGGTGGCTTTGAGTTTTTCCCCACGCGCGGCACACGTATATCTAGAGCAGCTCTGCGAACTTAGCCATTTCAGCCCGTCGCCCTACGAAGCCGGGGGTCGGGAGTTCGAATCTCTCCGGGCGCGCCAATTTGCTTATCAGCGATGTCTCGCCAAGCACATGTCGAAGGCCGGCCTTCGGACCCGAAGCAGACATCCACGCGCTAGATTTCGAGTTCTAGGGAGATATCCGCTAGCGACTCACAGCGGCCTTCGCGGTTGCGCTAGAATCAAACCCTACATGGTCGCCAACCAGAAGAAGAATGTAAGGGGCGCGTCTCGATAGGCTACTTGAGCAATGCGGAGAAGGAACATGCAGGCCACATTCTTCGGTCTGGGCGTCCTATTGGTGGTCGTCTCCGCCGCACCGGTCTTGGCGGAAGGTCAGGAGATCAAGGTTACGTTGCTCGGTACCGGTTGTCCGCCGGCAGTCATGAACCGCTTCGGTCCGAGCACCCTGGTGGAGGCGGGACGGCAGAAATTGCTGTTCGACGCAGGTCGCGGCGCGCTACAACGCCTCGTGGAACTCGGCGTGCATTGGCAGGATGTGCGGGGCGTGTTTCTCACGCACCTACACTCCGACCATGTCGTCGGATTTCCGGACGCATGGTTAACGGGGTGGCTGATCGTGCCGGGGCGAAACGTGCCTCTGTCGGTTTGGGGGCCGAGGGGCACCGAGCAGATGATGTCCCACCTCGAGCAAGCGTTCGAGTATGACGTTCGCATTCGGGTGGCGAACGACGGTGCATCGGCGGACGGCGCCATGATCCTCGCCCAGGATATTGGCGAGGGTGTCGCGTATGACCGTGACGGCGTGAAAGTAACGGCGTTCGAAGTGGATCATGCTCCGGTCAAACCCGCCCTAGGCTACCGCATCGACTATGCGGGGCGCTCGGTCGTGCTCAGCGGTGACACGCGGTTCTCCGAGAACTTGATCCGACACGCGCAGGGAGTAGACGTGCTGGTTCATGAGGTGTTCGTTCCGGCAACGTTGCAGCGAGCCGGCGTCCCTCCGGAGCGCGCCAAGAACATCGTCGACTATCACACGACCCCGGAGCGGGCGGGCGAAGTATTTGCGCGGACGAAACCGAGACTCGCAGTGTATTCGCACGTCTGCATGCCGACGGCGCTCGAGCAGGATATCGTTCCCCCGACCCGCAAGACATATTCGGGGCCGCTGGAGCTCGGCGAGGATCTGATGGTGATCGAAGTGGGAGACGAGATCAAAGTGCGAAGACCTGTCGCGGGCGCGCGGTGAAACCCCCGACCTCCGTCGGTGATCCGTCATAAAAACGGGACACACAGCACTCCGGGCGCACCAACATCAATGAGTTGGAAGCTAGCGGTGCTAACGACCTGGGAAATCGTGCGGCGTCTCCCGGCGAACGCCACATTCGCCGAGGGGGCACACCACCCCCTGCATGAGCGCGCCGTCAGGGCGATTGGCGTGCGGCGTGGCGCGCCGTCCGACGCAGCACGAAAGTCACAAACAAGCCGAACAGTGAAAACATGTCCGCGGCACCTCCGCCTCCACCGCTGGTTCCGCCAGATATCGCCGGCGGCGTGGGCGGCGAGGTAGCCGGAGGCGGTGTGGTTGACGGTGGGGTCGCGCCGGTAATGGTCAGTATTGTCATAGCCACGTTGTTGGCCTCGACAATATCGGTATCTTTGACCGCAGCGCGCCATTGCCCACCGGCGGCAGGATCAACCAGTCGGACGGCACCGCCTGGATGGCGATGTATACGCTGAACCTGATGCGGATAGCGCTGGAGTTGGCGCTCGAGGACAATGTCTACGAAGACATCGCCTCCAAATTCTTCGAGCATTTCCTCTATATCGCCGCGGCAATGAACAGCAGCGACAGCGAGGGTGCTGGCTTGTGGGACGAAACCGACCAATTCTATTACGACGTGCTGCATCTGCCCGACGGCCGGCAGATCCCGCTGCGGCTGCGTTCGATGGTGGGTTTGATCCCGTTATTCGCCGTTGAGGTGCTCGACGCCTCGGTTTTCGCCCGGCTGCCGCATTTCACCAACCGCTTGCGCTGGTTTCTCGACCATCGTCCGAACCTGGCGCAACTGGTCTCGCGCTGGCACGATCCAAATGCCGGCGAGCAGCATCTCTTGTCGCTATTGCGCGGCCACCGCATGAAGCGGCTGCTCGGCCGGATGCTCGACGAGACCGAGTTCCTGTCGGATTTTGGTGTGCGCTCGTTGTCGCGCTATTACGAAAAAAACCCTTATGTCTTCGAGCATGCCGGCCATCAGATCAGCGTGCATTACATTGCGGGCGAATGCGCGACCGACATCTTCGGCGGCAATTCCAACTGGCGCGGGCCGGTATGGATGCCGGTCAACTACCTGCTGATCGAATCGCTGCAGCGGTTCCATTCCTATTACGGTGACGAGTTCAAGGTCGAATGTCCGGTGGGTTCCGGGCGCCTGATGCATCTGGGCGAAGTCGCCTCGGAATTATCGCGGCGTCTGTGCCGGGTCGTCTTGCGCGATCCGGAAGCCCGCCGGCCGGCCATCGGCAATTCCGCGCTCGAGCAGAGCGATCCGCATTTCGCCGACCATGTCCTGTTTTACGAATATTTCCATGGCGACACCGGCCGCGGTCTGGGTGCGGCGCATCAGACCGGATGGACGGCCTTGCTGGCTCTGCTGCTGGAGGCGCAATTCTCCGAGACGGCGGCCCAGTCCCCGGCGAAGAACATCGGCATCGCCGCCGGCTGAGGCCACCGTTCACGGGTTATTGAAGGCGGGTTCCCGGCGATTTCGGCTAGGCTTGCGGCATGGTGAAGACCTTCGCAGCGGGGGCGGCGGTGCTTTGGCTGGCGCTGGGTCCCGGCTTGGCGGCTGCTGGCGAGCGGCCGATCGTGGTCGAATTGTTCACGTCGGAGGGTTGCTCCTCCTGCCCGCCGGCCGATGCGCTCCTCGCTCAACTGGCGCAGCGGCACGATCTCCTGGCGCTGTCGTTCCACGTCGATTACTGGGACCGCCTCGGCTGGAAGGATCCGTTTTCGAGCGCCGCGGCGACCGCGCGACAGGATCGTTACGCCCGGATCCTCGGGCTTGCCACGGTCTATACCCCGCAGATCGTCGTTGATGGCCGCTTCCAGGCAATCGGTTCCGACGCCACGGCGGTAGCCGACGCCATTGGCGAGGCGCGGCGCCGGCAAGCCAACGCGCCGATGTCTCTGGCACTCAACGGCGACAGGGTACGCATCGCGCTTGGCAGAGGCGATGCGACGCCGGCCTCGGTGCTGCTGATCGGCTTCGATCGGCGCGAGGTCAGCCACGTCGCCCGCGGTGAAAACGGCGGGCGCACGCTTACCCATGCCGATGTCGTACGCGGCTTCGAACAGGTCGGGACCTTCACCGGCGCGGCGACGACGATCGAGGTGCGGGTGCGTTGGTCGTCCGACCGGCTGGCCGCGGTGGCGCAGTCGGGTGACGGCCGCATCATTGCCGCCGCGATCGGCGACGGGCTGGCGCGCTGAGGCTGGCCTATTGCGCGGTCAGGCCGCCGTCGACGACGAGACCGGCGCCGGTCATGAAGCCGGCGTCGTCGGAGGCGAGAAAGACGATGCCCTTGGCGATGTCCTCGGGCAGGCCCAGCCGTCCGATTGGGTGTGCGGCCCGCGCCGCGTTGCGCGCCGCTTCGACGTCGTGGCTGGCGAGATTGCGCGCGCGGCCGGCAAAGACTTGGTCGCCCATGTCGGTCTCGATGACGCCCGGATGAATCGAGTTGACCCGGATGCGGTAGCCCTTGCGGGCGAATTCGAGTGCCGCCGATTTGGTGAAGAGCGCCACCCCGCCCTTGGTCAGCGAATAGAGAGGGTCGAGTTGCGAGCCGACGAGCCCGGCGACCGAGGACAAATTGACGATGGCGCTGCCGTGCTGGCTCTTCCGCGCGCCTTCGCGCAGGGCCGGCAGCGCCAGCTTGGTGCCGAGAAAAACGCCGGTCAAGTTGACCGCGGCAAGGCGATGCCATTCGTCCAGGCTCGCTTCCTCGATCCCTTTGCCGAGAAAGAGGCCGGCATTGTTGACCAGAATGTCGAGCCCGCCCGACGCGCCCGCGCTCGCCGCGACCGCCCGCTGCCAATCCGCCTCCTGTGTTACGTCGAGATGGACATAGGCGGCGCCGATGGCGGCGGCGGTCTCGCGGCCGCGCTCGTCGAGCACGTCGCCGATCGTCACGCGCGCACCGGCCTCGACCATCAGCCGCGCCGTGGCCCCGCCGATGCCGCGCGCCGCCCCCGAAATCAGCGCCTTCTTGCCGTCCAGCCAATTCATCGCCTCTCCTCCCCGATCTCAATGCCGCGCCGTTTGGGCTATGATGCCCGAAATCGCCGCGGGAAGGATCGATAGCATGAAGATCGAACGCCTCGACCATCTGGTGCTGACAGTCGCCGACATCGCGCACACCTGCGAGTTCTATACACGGGTGCTGGGCATGGAGGTCGTGACCTTCGGCGAAGGCCGCACGGCGCTGCGCTTCGGCCAGCAGAAGATCAACCTGCATCCTTCGGACGCGATCCCTGGGCTGGTCGCCGACCGGCCCACGCCCGGTTCGGGCGACCTCTGCTTCGTCACGGCGACGCCGCTCGCCGAAGTGACGGCGCATCTCGCGCAATGCGGCGTGCCGATCGTCGCCGGACCGGGCCCGCGCGCCGGCGCCATTGGGACGATCCAGTCCGTCTATATCCGCGACCCCGACCAGAACCTCGTCGAGATCTTCGAACTATTAGACCATCCTAACCCGGCGAGCGACCGGTCCGGAATGGCGAGCGACACGCTGAAATTCGCCAAGCGCCTGCGGGAGGCCGGCGTCAGCGACCCGCAGGCCGAAGCCGTGCCAAGGAATTGTATGGCTTTGCGGAGCAATCCGCACCTACCAGAAATGCGTATCCGTGAGGTAACTTCCTTATAGGCCACTGCATAGGCCCTCGGAGAGGGCTGCTTCGTGCGGCCAAGTGGCTGAAGCGGGTGTATTGAACTGGGGCACGGAGTGTGGTACACGGCCTTGTGGTATAGTTAGTTCATTGGCTCGGTGGGCATCCCGAGCAGGGAATATACTAAGGCCCGTGTAGAGATCCGGCTCACGATCACTGCGGGTCCAGGGAGTGCCAGACTAAAATTGTGCGCACTATGTGATCGCGCGAAAGTGATGCCAGTCGCAAAACCGGTACAGGAGAACGTTCATGCGTATCGCCATGAAATGGTCTGTTGTAGTGGCCTCAATCTTCTTCTCCCTTCCAGCCTCGGCAACGACTTTTGCCTTTATTCAAACCGGATCAACGGACATTAGCGGCAGCCCCGTTCCAGGCTTCACAGTCAATGCGTCGATTACGATTAATGGCACCCTGGCCGATCTGCCCACTATTTGCAATCAGGGTTCTGGGTCCGGTGGATGTGGCCCCGGCGGAGGAGACCCTCCCCCCTATAACTTTGCTCCATTGCAGGATTTGAAGATCAGTTGGAGCGGAGGCGGCAAAGCTGATCTCTCTGAGTTCGCGGCAGCGTGCATAGTCGCAACACCCCTATGCAACGACGTCGGATATCCCGCGTGGCACATCTCTCCAAACGAGATCGCATTTACTGACTTCACCGATTCGTTCTTCGTCGATATCAAAGGGTTTGGTACCGCGAGTTCGATCTTAGTCATGGCCGACGGGGATATCGAGCCAGGTATTTGCTTTCTAACTATGACCCACTGCACCGCGATCGGAGATTGGGTCTCCGTTCCGGAACCGCCGACCATCTGGCTTGTCTTGGCCGTCATGGCAATGCTGGGTTTGATGGTGCAGTTTAGACGGGCTTCCCAAATTGGAGGTTTATTCCGCTCTACCTGACCAATGAAAAGAAGGCTGATCGGCAATAATTTTTAAAGCGCGCTTGTTTATCCTGATTGATTGAAGAGTCTTAATTGATAAATATTGAGGCGCTTACTTGATAAAGCATTTAGACTTAGTGCAGATGGGGCGGAGACACACTCAAGAAGCGGCCGAAGACACGGACTTCGCCACCAAGAGCGACATTACCGAACTCAAGGCCGAGATAACCGCGGTGCGCTCCGAGTTGCGCGAGGTCGAATTACGGTTCGAAGCGAGGCTGAAAGCGATCAAAAGCGAGATCTTGAACCGGGTATTCGGGTTGATCCTCGGCGCGACCGTCATCAACGTCGTTGCCATCGTCGGCGCGATGTTCGGGATCGCCATACTGCTCGGGCATTGAGACGCCCGCTCAGTCTTCGGTCGAGGCCGCGAGGATCAGGCTCAACTGACAGAGCGGGCGGCCGGTCTCCTCGGCCCAGGCGTTGAAGCAAGCCTGGACCCTGGCGCGGTCCTGGCGGTTTTTCGGCGGCGCTGCAACCGCGCCCCAATGGCGCAACGCCGCCGTCACCGACGGCGTCAGGATGAAGGTGTCCTTGCCGACCATGCGCAGAAAGGTGGGCCCGGAGTTGCCGCCCATCTGGCTGAAGCGGCGGGCCAGTTCCTCCCACAAGCCGACGATGTCGGAAATCGGCCAGCCGGCAAGCCAAATTCCGAAACCGCCATGCTCCTCGGCCAGCGCCAGCATCGCGGCGGCGTTGTCGCGCACCGATTTGAGCTTGCCCCAATGCCGGATCAGACGTTTGTCGGCGAGCAGCGCTTCGAGCGCCTCGTCCGACATCGCCCGCACCCGCCTTGGCTCGAAGCCCGCGAAGGCTTCCTCGAAAGCCGGCCATTTGGCGTCGACGAGGCTGTGCTTGAGCCCGGCGCGAAAGATCCGCAGCGACACCTGCGACAGATAGCGGTCGTCTCTCTCGGCGGCGAGTTCCACCGGCGCGCGCGGCTGCGGCAACCGCGCCTCCAATGCCACCGCGCCATGGCGGGCGCATGCCGCATCGAAAATCGGGCCGAACGCCGGCGTCATCAGCCAAGCCTGACGGTCGCGGACGCTTCGGCCGGAATTGATTGCTTGGCGATGCCCAGCTTCATGCGGCCATGATAGCCCTTACCGGAGGCCTCTCAAAGTCGTGAAGATCGCTGGAAGCGGGCCGGACGCCGACGAAAGACGCCGAAGGCGGCCAGCGCGCTCGCGAGCAGAGCCAGCGACGCCGGCTCCGGGACAGGATTGAACGGCGTGGTGCTGAAACCGGTGACCAGCCCATAACCGCTGTCGATCAGATGTGAGGGTACGGGAACTCGCCCTTAACGAGCACCCCGATAAACTCAAGGGGAAGGTGGAGAGAGCGCGGGGCGGCGCGATCGGCCTCGACCCGCGCTTCGGGTATTTCCGGTACAAGGCTTGACAGCCGCGCCCGAGCCAGCAGCAACCAAAGCAAATTCAGAGCTGAAGGCGCGGTGTCGCCGTGACCGAAGATGCAGATCGCCTTGACGCAGAGCATCCCGACCAGAACCAAAACCGTCTTGCGCGAGTCCATGAAGACCGTCACCAAAATTCGAGGCGGTCTTCCATATATCAGCAAATTTCAGCCTGACCATTGGTAAATGAGCCGCTTAAGCAGCTTCAAAAGAAGCCACATGGCGGATGCCCTCCTCTGCTCTGGCCTGAGCAATTTCAGGCCGCAAGCGACATAGTGGTCACCCCGGATTGTGCAAGGCGTGGGTGTCGCGCTGGAACGGCAAGAAGGGCGGCAGGTCGAGATGGGACTTGACGGGCACGCCGCACGCTCTTAGATCAACCGCACGGAGCGAGCCCACACGGCATTTACGCATAGGCCATCGGCATAGGGCGGTGCGCGCCCACAGCAGCCACTAGCGCCAGAGCACCACGCCACTTCGATTCGCAGCTCCGTATCCCGCCCCCTAACCGGGGTTTCGGATGCGATAGGCGTGCCCGGTGCCTGACAGTTTCTTCAATCTGCTGACCCGCTACAGCCCCGGTTGGGTGCTGCTGATTCTCGTTGCCGTCATTCTGGCGTGGCGCTCGCCGGACATCATCCGTGAACTTCGCCGCGCGCCGACAAGACGCCCTGCGACATCCAAACCGCGCCACCATTCCTGACCTAAATCTGCGAGACTAAAGCGAGATTATCCGAACTAACATATTGATTTTCCGATTGACTCCTTCCTTGCGCCAATGCCGGATCAGGCGCTTGTCGGCGAGGAGGCCTTCGAGCGCCTCGTCCGACATCGCCCGCACCCGCCTTGGCTCGAAGCCCGCGAAGGCTTCCTCGAAAGCCGGCCATTTGGCGTCGACCAGGCTGTGCTTGAGCCCGGCGCGAAAGATCCGCAGCGACATCCGCGACAAGTACCGGTCGTCCGCCTCGGCGGCGAGTTCCACCGGCGCGCGGCTGCGGCAGCCTTGCCTCCAGCGCCGCCGCTCCATGGCGTGCGCATGCCGCGTCGAAAATCGGGCCGAACGCCGGCGTCATAACGCGCGCCCAAGCGGTACGCACTCGGCCGTCGCGGTGGCACCGGCCAGATGGGAGGGGTCAGCAAGATCCGGCTTCATCCGGCCATGATAGCCCTTCCCGGGGCGCCCCTCAAAGTCGTGAAGATCGCGGGAAGCGGGCCGGACGCCGACGAAAGACGCCGAAGGCGGCCAGAGCGCTCGCGAGCAGGGAGAGCGACGCCGGCTCCGGCACAGGATTGAACGGCGTAGTGCTGAAGCCGGTGACCAGCCCATAACCGCTGTCGATCAGGCCTCCGTCATAGACGCGGCCCATGATCGTATTGCCGTCGAGCCCGCCGTTGTTGAACCCGTTGGTATCGAAAGCGATGTCGCCGCCGCTGTCGTCGGCGTTCGTGACCATGACGTCCATCAGCAGGTTGCCGGCCGCCAGATCGTAGTTGAAGGGGGTGCTCAACGCGATCTGCAGCGTGTCGCCGAACGCCCAGGGTTGGAACAGGTCGCCGCTGAACACGACGGTGTTGTCGGCACCGATATTCGCGGCGAAGGTGGGCGAGAGCGTGTTCCAGTCGGCCGAAGTCGTCGACAATGCGATGGTCCAACTGCCGGAGTTCATGGTCGTCGCGAACAAGTCGATCATGGTGTTGTAGAACTCCAGATCGGTGATCGTGATCGGCCCGGGAAAGACGCTCGCCGTGTAGATCTGCTGATACTCGCCGCTATAGGCGCCGCCGAAGGGGTCGACGTTCCCGGCCAAAGTATCGGGCGGCAATCCAACAACAACATCCGCGAAACTCGGCGCCGCATAAAGCACCATGGCGGCGACGGCCGAGAGGAGTTTGTTCATACGCTTTACTCGTTTGAATGTGCGGACTCGCTGCGAGAAGCTCGAGCAAATAACATGCCACCCTAAATTCTGTCGTAACCACAGTAAGTTAAGTATTTTAACCATAATTCAATGTAAGAAATTCCGACGGGATTTTGACGCTGCGAGGGCGACGTATCGGGCGCCAATCCGCTTTCGCGCAACCGGGTCCGGCGACTTGGCTGCGGCGAGAGAATGTAAAGGAATCCGACAATAACCGGAAGCGCGAGCGCGTTGTCCGGCCGGTCGCGCGGGCGCGACAGCGTCAGATGTCGTGGACGTCGACGATGCCGGGGAGCGATTTGACCGCGGCGCGCACGCGCGGATCGACGCGGTAGCCGCCGGGGATGGCGATTTCGACCTCGCGGTCGGGAAGGTCGAGGACGACGGTGATGCGCCCGCGGCCCGCGGATTCGCGCATGATGACGCTCTTCAGATGACCGAGCGCCCCCTCCTCGCCGACGAACACCTTGAGACCGGCGGCGGCGTGAGCGACGACGCTGTCGAGCGCCTCGACCTTTTGCACGGTCAGCCGCAGATTGTCCTCCTCGCTGCGGACATCGACGGTGACGACCAGAGGCTCGCCCGAATCGAAGAGCGAGCGCGATTGACTCAGCGTATCGGAGAACAGGGTCACCTCGAAGAGCCCGCTTGGATCCGACATCTGGACAAAAGCAAAGCGGTTGCCGCGCGCCGAGGTGCGCTCCTTCCTGCCGATCACGATGCCGGCGAGGCGGAACCGGGTCGAGCCTCCGGCCGCGAGCCCTGCCGGCAGATCGGCGACGCGGATGATGCCGGCGCGCTCCAGGCTCTTGCCGTAGGGGTCGAGCGGGTGGCTCGACAGGTAGAAGCCGATCGCGGCGAATTCATGCTGCAGTTTCTCTACGGGCGGCCAGTCGGCGACGATCGGCAATGACGGGCGCGGCAGAAAGCTCGGGTCGATCGCGGCGAACAGATTCTCCTGGCGGCTGTCGCGCTCCTCGGCGGCAAGGCTCGCCTGGCGCAGCAGCAATTCGGCGGCGGCGAGGGTCTGCGCCCGGTTCGGGTTCAGACAATCGAAGGCGCCGGCCTTGGCGAGGCTCTCGAATTGGCGGCGGTTGAAGCTCCTTGCGTCGAGCCGGTGGGAGAAGTCGGCGAGGTCCTTGAACGGGCCGCCGCGCTTGCGTTCGGCCGCGAGTTCCGCCATCGCCAGCGCGCCGACACCCTTGACCGCAGCCAGCGCATAACGGATCGCAGGCTTGTCCCCGGGCTCGACGGTGAAGGTCACGCCGGAGCGGTTGATGTCGGGCGGCAGCAGGCGAATGTCGAGCCGGTCCAGTTCCTGGCGGAACAGGTTCAATTTGTCGGTATTGCCGAGGTCGGCGGTCATCAGGGCCGCCATGAATTCGACCGGATAATTGGCCTTCAGATACGCCGTCTGGTAGGCGACGAGCGCATAGGCGGCGGCGTGCGACTTGTTGAAGCCGTAGCCGGCGAATTTCGCCATCTGATCAAAGATATGGTCGGCGACGCTCCTGGCAACGCCGCGCTCGACCGCGCCGCTGACGAAGGCTTGGCGCTGCGCATCCATCTCCGACTGGATCTTCTTCCCCATCGCACGGCGCAGCAGGTCGGCGGCACCGAGGCTGTACCCCGCCAATACCTGCGCGATCTGCATGACCTGCTCCTGGTAGATCATGATGCCGTGGGTTTCCTTCAGGATCCCCTCGAGCGCCGGGTGCAGGTAGTCGGGCCGTTCCTCGCCGTGCTTGACCGCGATATAACGCGGGATGTTTTCCATAGGGCCCGGCCGATAGAGCGAGACGACGGCGATGATGTCCTCGAAACGGTCGGGCTTCAGTTTTTTCAGCATGTCGCGCACGCCCGCCCCTTCGAGCTGGAACACGCCGGCGGTCTCGCCCCGCGCCAGCAGCGCATAAGCGCCGGGGTCGTCGAGCGGCAGTTCGGCGGGGTCGAGCGGGACGCCGCGCGCGGCGAGCAGGTCGCGGGTGCGGGCGAGCACGGTCAGCGTCTTCAGGCCGAGAAAGTCGAATTTGACGAGGCCCGCCGGCTCGACCCATTTCATGTTGAACTGGGTCACCGGCATGTCGGAGCGCGGGTCGCGGTAGAGCGGCACCAGCTCGGCCGAGGGCCGGTCGCCGATCACCACACCGGCGGCGTGGGTCGAGGCGTGGCGGTAGAGGCCTTCGAGCTTCAAGGCGATTTCGATCAGCCGCG
The DNA here is from genome assembly GCA_963799085.1 of uncultured Alphaproteobacteria bacterium. Lineage (GTDB taxonomy): Bacteria > Pseudomonadota > Alphaproteobacteria > ATCC43930 > CGMCC-115725 > AP-15. The sequence continues at coordinate 37,255 of CAWCWA010000006.1, forward strand.
CCACTGATTTATCGTCGTCGCGCTGCTGCTGCAGGGCGGGCTCGCCGGCGATCGCCTGTTCGAGGCTCACGGGGTGCGCCGGATTGTTCGGCACGAGCTTGCAGAGCCGGTCGACCTGGCCGTAAGGCATGGCAAGCACGCGGCCGACATCGCGCAGCACCGCGCGCGCCTGCAATTTGCCGAAGGTGATGATCTGGGCGACGCGGTCGCGGCCATATTTCTGCTGGACGTAGCGGATCACCTCGTCGCGCCGGTCCTGGCAGAAATCGATGTCGAAATCGGGCATCGACACGCGCTCGGGGTTCAGGAAGCGCTCGAACAGGAGGCCGAAGCGCAACGGATCGAGATCGGTGATCGTCAGGGCCCAGGCGACGACCGAGCCGGCGCCGGAGCCGCGCCCCGGCCCGACCGGGATGCCCTCGCGCTTTGCCCATTGGATGAAGTCGGCGACGATCAGGAAATACCCGGCGAAGCCCATCTCGATGATCGTGCCGAGCTCGAATTCGAGGCGTTCGCAATAGGGGGCTGCCTCGGTCTCCGACAGGCCGAGCCGGGCGACACGGGCATCGAGGCCGGCTTGCGCCTCCTGGCGCAGCAAGGTCGCCTCGTCGTCCCCATCATCCGCGGCGAAGGCCGGCAGGATCGGCTGGCGTGGCTGCGGGATGAAGGCGCAGCGCCGCGCGATGACGAGCGTATTGTCGCACGCCTCGGGCAGATCGGCGAAGGCCTCGCGCATCTCGGAGGCCGAACGGAAATAATGCAGCGGCGTCAGGTGGCGGCGATCGCGCTCGGCGACGACCACACCTTGCGCGATGCAGAGCAACGCGTCGTGCGCCTCGTAGAAATCGCGGTCGGGGAAATGAACGTCATTGGTGGCGACCAGCGGCAGGTCGTAACGATAGGCGAGGTCAATCAGCGCCGGTTCGCAGCGCGCTTCCTCGGGCCGGCCGTGACGGCAAAGCTCGATATAGAAGCGGTCCTTGAAGATAGCGGCCAGTTCGCGCAGGAGGGCGTCCGCGGCCTCTGCCTGCCCTTCCGCCAGCAGACGGCCGAGCGGGCCCTTCGGTCCGCCCGAAAGACAGATCAACCCGGCGCTCGCCTCGGCAAGTTCGGCGGGCGAAATGCTGGGTTCCGCCGAGCCTTCGCCCGTAAGATAGGCGTCGCTGATCAGCGCCAGCAGATTGCGATAACCTTCCTCGCTCTGGACCAGCAGCTCAATGCGCTCGGGCTCGGCCAAACGCCCGGACCCGTTCAAGCGCCCGCTGTCGTCGCGGACGGCGAGCGCCACCTCACAGCCGATGACGGGTTGGATCCCTGCATCGACGCAGGCGGCAGCGAATTCGAGCGCGCCGAACAGGTTGGCGGTGTCGGTGACCGCCACCGCCGGCATCCCCTCGGCCCGGCATAATTTGGCAAGTTCCTTGATCCGCACGGCACCGGCCGAGAGCGAATAGGCGGTGTGGACGCGCAGATGGACGAAGTCGGCGAGCGGCATGAGATGCATCCTCTCACGGGCGCCGCGCGAAATCAGCGGCTAACGCCAAGTGCCTGCACAGCCCCGATTTTCCGCGGACTCGGCGTTTTCTCAGATGGCGCGGCGATTCGCCTATTCCGGCGTTCCGTTAACCCCGTCTCCGGTCATCCCGACGATGCTGCCGGCGCCCTGCAACGCCTTGACGATCTCGAACTTGTGCTCGGGGAAGACGCCGGCAAAGCCGTCCGCCGACATGATCTTTTGCAACCTGTCGCCGGCCGCCGCCTTATCGCCGAACACGTCATCCGCCACCACGATGTTTTGTCCGAGATCGAGCTGGCCGGCGATCTCGCGGGCGATCGCTTCGTGGTCGCCTGTCACCATCTTGATGTCCACTCCCATGCCGCGGGTCGTCTTGATCGTGTCGGCACAATCGTCGCGCGGCGGGTCGAATAGCGGCAGGAGGCCAAGATACCGCCAGTTTTGACCGTCGCTGCGGGCGACGCCAAGGGTGCGGTACCCCTTGCCGGCGTCTTCCTCGACGAGCGAGTCGATGGCGCGCCGCTTGCCCGGATCCGGCTTGCACAAGTCGATGACGACCTGCGGGGCGCGCTTGGCGACCTTGAATGCCCGCCCGTCGGCTCGACTTCGGTCTCGGCGCGCTGGACTTCGGTCTCGGCGCGCTCGACTTCGGCCTCGGCGCGCTGGACTTCGGTCTCGGCGCGCTCGACTTCGGCCTCGGCGCACTTGACGACCGGATCAAACGGTTGGAAGGCGGTAACGGTGAAGGCATCGAGGGCCGCCGCCTCGGCTTTGATCCGGACATCTCTCCATGGCGGCTTCCCCGCCCCCGGCACGACAGGCGGGCGATCTTATCGGGGCGCTGCCATTTCAGCTGCCGATACCCAGCAAAATATCGATGCCAAATAAACTTGTCTTAATCTTGACGCCGATGGCGACCAATGCCCACCGTCCGGCCGAAGCGGGGCAGTCGGGTGAAGGGCCGACACACCGATCCGGGACCAACCGAGTCGCGGGGCCGCACCGACTTCTTCGGCCGTAGGCGCCCCAGGCCTTCGAACGGCGACTCGGTGACTGCGCTATGGGAACTGGCTGCCGGGAATGCCGGGCAGCAGGGCGACATCGCCAAAGAGGATCGTGAGCGGTCGCCTCAATAGTAGGCGCGCGGGAGGTCCGCCGATTTCGTTGGGGTCCCCCGCACCGCTGGGCGGTCAGAAGCCGTAAGCAGGGAAGAAACGGTTTCCGGGGCGCGGCAGGCCGAGATTGTCGCGCAAGGTCTTGCCTTCGTATTCGCGGCGGAAGAGGCCGCGGCGCTGCAGTTCGGGCACGACCTGGTCGACAAAATCGTCGAGGCCGCCCGGGACCCACGGGAACATGATGTTGAACCCGTCGCAGGCGTTGCCGAAAAAATATTCCTCCATCCGGTCGGCGACCATCGACGGCGTGCCGACCATGGCGAGGCCGCCATAGCTGCCGGCGATCTGCGCCAATTGCCGAACGGTGAGATTGTCGCGCCGGGCGCGCTCGATCACACGCTGCCTGCCGCTCTTCGAGGCGTTGGTTTCCGGGATCTCGGGCAGCGGGCCGTCGAGATCGAAGGCCGAGGCGTCGTGACCGAGCGCGATCGACAATGAGGCGATGCCGCTGTCGGGGTGGACGAGGCTGTCGAGGAGCGCGCGCTTCTCGCGCGCTTCGGCTGCCGTCTCGCCGACGACGACGAGGCATCCGGGCAGGATCTTGATATGGTCCGGATCGCGCCCCGCCTTTGTCGCACGCTCCCTGACATCGGCGTAATAGCGCTTCGCGTCGGCGAGCTTGCCGCCGCTGGCGAAGATCATCTCGGCCGTCTCGGCGGCAAGCTGGCGGCCCGCGTCGGAGGCGCCGGCCTGGACGATCACCGGCCAGCCCTGGACCGGCCGGGCGATGTTCAAGGGGCCGCGTACCGACAGGAACTCGCCCTTGTGGTCGAGCACATGCAGCCGCTCCGGGTCGAAATAGATGCCGTTCTCGACATCGCGGATGAAGGCGTCGTCGGCCCAGCTGTCCCACAGCCCGGTCACGACGTCGAAGAACTCGCGGGCGCGGCGGTAGCGCTCGCCATGCTCCATGTGCTCGGTCAATCCGAAATTGAGCGCCGCGTCGGGGTTCGAGGTGGTGACCAGATTCCAGCCGGCGCGCCCGCCGCTGATATGATCGAGCGAGGCGAAGCGGCGGGCGATCGTGTAGGCCGGCTCAAAGGTCGTCGAGGCGGTGGCGATGAGCCCCAGATGCTCGGTCGCCATCGCCAGCACCGGCAGCAGTGTCAAGGGGTCGAACGAGGTGACGGTGGCGCTGCGCTTCAACGCCGCCATCGGCATGTTTAGCACCGCCAGATGGTCGGCCATGAACCAGGCGTCGAAGCGGCCCTGTTCGAGTTTCTGTGCGAAACGGATCAGGTGCTTCAGATTGAAATTGGCGTCGGGCCAGGCCCCTGGATAGCGCCACCATGCGGTGTGGATGCCGACCGGGCGCATGAACGCCCCCAGATGCAATTGCCGCCCTGCCGCCATCGTCGCTTTCCTCGGTTCGGGTTGGCGGCGATGTTACCTGTGCGGCGCACCAAACTGCGAGCGGATATTGGTCTGGCCGCGTGCTAGGATCGAGCCGAGGGAAAAGGAAAGGAACGCGAATGCCCGCCGCCAGCCGTCAGATGCATCTGGGCGTTTTTGTGCTCGGGGCGGGCAACCATTCGGCCGGCTGGCGCTACGAGGGCGCCGCCACGAGCAACAACGACCTGGCGGTGACCCTGGAGATCGCGCGCACCGCCGAGCGCGGCAAATTCGATCTCCTGTTCGTCTCCGACGGGCTCGTCATGGATCCGGGCGACCTTCCCTCGTTTCTGTGCCGCTTCGAACCGACGACCCTAATTTCGGTTCTGAGCGCGACGACGACGCATATCGGCCTAGGCGCCACGGTCTCGACTAGCTTCTCGGAGCCCTACAACGTCGCCCGCATTTTTGCCTCGATCGACCATATCAGCAACGGCCGCGCCGCTTGGAACGTCGTCACCAGCTCCGCCCCCAGGGCGGCGCTCAACTTCAGCCGCGAACAGCACATGGCGCATGAACTGCGCTATGAGCGCGCCAACGAATTCGTCGATGTCGTCAAGGGGCTGTGGGATTGCTGGGATGAAGGCGCCATCGTCGCCGATAAGGCGAGCGGGGTTTATCTCGACCCCAATAAGGTGCGTCCGCTCGACCACAAGGGCCGCTTTTTCCAGGTCAAGGGGCCAATCAATATGGCTCGCTGTCCGCAGGGCCACCCGGTCATCATCCAGGCAGGAGGCTCGCCCGCGGGGCTCGACCTCGCCGCGCGCACCGCCGATGTCGTCTTCTCCGTCGTGCAGGAGTTGGAAAGCGCCAAGGCCGCCTATACGGATCTGAAGGGCCGGCTCGCTCGCCATGGCCGCCGCCCCGACGAGCTTGCGGTGCTACCGGGGGTCATGCCGATCATCGGCCGCAGCGACGCCGAGGCCAAGGACAAGCTTTCGCAGTTACAGAGCTGGCTGACCCCGAGCAACGCAGCGGTCCTGGTTTCCGGCCGGATCGGCTACGACGTCTCGGGCTACCCGCTTGACGGCCCGGTGCCCGCCCCGCCGCCGGGCGGCGACAGCCGAACCTTCTCGCGCGTGCTGTTCGAGACCGCACGGCGCGAGAATATGACCTTGCGCGATCTCTACAACCTGACCGCGGCTGCTCGCGGCCATTGGGTCGTCTGCGGCACGCCGCAACGGATCGCCGATACCCTCGAAGAGTGGTTTCTCGGCGGCGCCGCCGACGGGTTCAATATCCTGCCGCCCTACTTCCCTGGCGCCTTTAGCGAGTTTGTCGATCTCGTCGTCCCCGAGTTGCAGCGCCGCGGCCTCTACCGTCACGAGTATCAGGGCGTCACGCTGCGTGACCATTTCGGGCTCGCCCGAATTTCTGCTCGCGCCGGCAAAACGGCGCTCAGCGCCTAGCCAAAGCCGGGGACTACAGGCCGCCTGGCATCCGAACCTCGAGGTGTGACCGGATTCGCCAAGTTTCGGTCCAGACGAGCGTTGGCGAGCCCTTGCCGACCTATGATCCAAGTGGCCCGCCCTCGGCAACTTGTAAACTACGATTTGTTACAAATTCGGAAAGGTTTTGTCACGAAAAATGGCGAAACTTTGTGACAACGAGAGCCTCTACTAGACGCGCTTCGCAGGCGAACTGCGCATAAGGAATATATCGCGGTTCCCGCGTACGCCCTGACGCTTGGCCACGAGGCGAGCAAAATCGATCCCAGGAGAACTTGTATGGTGTCATGTCCAGGGCGAAACAGCAGCTCGCGAGCGCCCGAAAGCGATCCAGCTCCCGATTCTCCTGCGCACGACCCGCTCGCGACGAGGCAATCTTCGGACGCGCCGAAACAGAGCGACCTCGGGCGGCAGATCGTGAAGAAATTCCGTACCTTCGGTGCATCGTCCGGTGCTGGCGTCGCGACAATGCCGATGCCGACGATCTGATCCAGGACACCTTGGTACTGGCGTTCGCCAATCTGCATCTGTCGCAACCGGGATCCAATCTGCGGGCTTGGCTCGCGATAATCAGGCGCAACGAATTCCTGGCCGGGATCGACTGCGCCAAGTGGCTCGCCTCGCGCCTACACGATGCGATGGAAGCGGCGGAGGCCGCCGACGGGTCTGAGGCTCGAGTACTGTTGCGCGATGTCGCCGGCGGGCTCGGCCGGTTGTCGGAAAAAAACAACGCGCCGTCGTCATGATGGTCGGCGTCGAAGGCAAATCCTACGAAGAAGTCGCGGCAACAATGGGCGCCTCGGTAGACGCGGTTCGCTGCGATTTATCCCGCAGCCGGGAGCGCCTGAGCCTGACGGTGTACCTCGTCGACCACAGTTCTCCTTGCGCCGGCCGGCCGCTGCGCTCCCCATCGGCATTTCGCCGTCTGCCGTGGGCGCTCGTCATGGAGGCCGCCGATTGAGAACGGAACGACCGACGGCTGACGCGTCCCTTTTGTTGCAGCGTGAGGGAATGTCGGATCGGACGCGCGACTGGCTCGCGCCGCTGCTGGTCGGCCTCGGCGTCTATTGCGTCGCCCTGATCGGCGCGCGCGCTTTGCTCAACGATGGCGACACCCTCTCGCACATCGCCATCGGCCAATGGATGCTCGAACACCGGGCGATGCCGTACAGCGACGCCTTCACCCATACTTTCCGAGGCGGCCGCTGGACACCGCACGAGTGGCTGGCCGAAATCCTCTTCGCCGCAGTCTACGATCGGCTGGGCTGGGGTGGGGTAGTCGCCGCGGCCGGGCTGGCGGTCGCCACCGCCTTTGCCGTCCTGACCTGGGCACTGGCGCGATCACTGGGGCCGCGGCGTGCGGTCATCGGCTCGGTCCTGGCGTTTCTGTTGACCGAGGGACATTTCCTCGCCCGACCGCACGCGCTGGCCCTGCCGCTGATGGTCGTCTGGATGGCCGGAGTGATCGCGGCGCGCGACCGGAACCGCGTCCCCTCCCTTCTGCTGCTGCCGGTCATGACGCTGTGGTGCAACCTGCATGGCGGCTTCGTTATCGGCCTCGCCTTCGCTGGTCTACTCGGCGCTGAGGCAGTGTTGCAGGCCGCACCCGGCGCCCGTCGCGCAGCGGCGTGGGGTTGGGGTCGTTTCCTAATCGCCGCCGCCGCAAGCGCGCTCGTCTCGCCCAACGGTCCGAGTCTCTTCCTGCTGCCGCTGCACATGCTCGGGATGCATTTCGTCATCTCTTCGATTTCGGAATGGCAGGGTGTGGATTTCCAGCACTGGAGCCCACTCGAATTGTGGATGGCGCTGGCCATCTTCGGCGGCTTTTCGCTAGGCGTCAGAATGCCTTGGACGCGCACGCTGATGGTGCTGCTGCTGTTGTACTTGGCGCTGACCCATGTGCGCAATCAGGAACTGTTGGGCATCATAGCACCGCTGCTGCTTGCGGCACCGCTGGCGGCGCAGTTGGGCGCCCCATCGCCACAGCGCGTCGGCGCGGGCGGCGGCTGGCACAGCGCGGCGCTGGCGGCGGCAGCGACCCTGTGCTTCTTCGCCGGCGCCTGGACGCTCGAATGGCGCGGGTTACAGCCGCCCGGCGCCGTAGCGCCTGCGGCCGCGCTTGCCGCCGCGCGCGAAGCCGGCCTCGACGGCCCGGTGCTCAATTCGGTGCGCTTCGGCGGCTTTCTGATGCTCGAAGGCGTACCGGATTTTGTCGACGGCCGCGCCGATCTCTTCGGCGACCAGTTCCTCGAACGCTACGTCGCGGCGACGAGTGGGATCGGCGGAATGCTCCCCGCCCTCCTCGACGACTACCGGATCGGCTGGACGCTGTTCGAGCCGGCGAGCCCGGCCGTGCGCCAACTGGATCGCCTGCCCGGCTGGCGGCGCGTCTACGCCGACACCGACGCCGTCATTCATCGCCGCAAATCGCCGATGGCGGACTTCGCCGCTGCGGCAGCCCGGCGGTCACCTTAATTCGCGAAAATTTTTTGGAGACGACCTTCTGCGGCGACGATTAATTCACGGTTGGGTAGGAAGATGCCGTCGCCCGAGGCGACGCCGCAGGAGGAGTTTTTGACGGCAAGGACCGCGATCTGGCAGGACCGCGCCGACGGTCTCCGCCGCCATGCCCCGAACATCTTCCAGGTCTGGTGGTTGAGCCTGTTCGGCGCTGCGGTCGCCCTTCTCTACCTCGTCTTGTTCGCGATCCTCTATCATCGCGGCAGCTGGATCGTTGATCCCGCCGGCCTGCCGATCTACACGGATTTCGGCTGCGGCTGGGCAGCCGGGATGCAGGCGCTCAAGGGCAACGCGGCTTCCCTTTACGACCCCGCCGAATTCGTGAAGGTCCAGACGGCATTATTTCGCCCGAGCGATTTTTTCTATCCGAACTGGCCCTACCCGCCGACCTATTTTCTGGTTCTGGCGCCGCTTGCGCTGCTGCCGTATCGCTACGCATTCATTCTCTGGGACGTGGTGAGCCTCGCGGGCGCGGTTGCCGTCGTGTATCTGATCGTGCGGCGCAAGCCCGCGATCGCGCTGGCGTTTGCCATGCCCTTCACGATCTGGAATTTTCTCGCCGCGCAGAACGGGTTCCTGACCGCAGCGCTCCTCGGCGGCGCGCTCGTCGCGTTGCCGCGGCGCCCGGTACTGGCCGGAATTCTTCTCGGCTGTCTGACCTACAAACCGCAATTCGGCTTACTCCTGCCGATCGCGCTCGTCGCCGACCGACAGGGGCGGGCGATCGCCGCCGCAGCGCTGACGACGGCCTTTCTCGTCTGCGCCAGCGCCGTCGTTTTCGGTGTTGGTGTCTGGAGCGTTTTCCCGATGCAATTACTGGCCCAGACTGGCCTAAATTTTTTCGCCGGTGACGACGGCAATTGGGGCTATCTGCAATCGGTCTATGGGTTCGTCCGGCTGCTCCGCGGCGGCGCCGCGGCCGCCTGGCTGGCTCAGGGCGCAACGACATTTGCGCTCGCGATCATCGTCTGGCGACTTTGGCGATCCGACGCAGCCTATCGGCTCAAGGCTTCGGTGCTGTCGGCGGCGGCAATGTTGGCAACGCCCTACGCCTTTGCCTACGACCTCGCCGCGCTGACGATACCCGCCGCGTTTCTTGCCGCCGATCAACTGGAACGCGGGCTGTTGCCGAGCGAGAAGGCGGTCTGGATCGTGCTTTTTGGGCTGCCTTTGGCGCTCCTCGTCACTCTTGGCGACAGCGCCCAGGGCCCGACCTTTGGCGGCGTCCCGGTCGGTCTCTTCTGCGGCGTCCTGGTGCTGGCCGCCGCGTTGCGGCGGGCAGCAGTACCCTCGGCAGTCGCCGCGGTGGCGGCGTGACTACGGCGCAAACCTCGAGCCTCGTCCGCCGGCGCGACAGTTGCACAGTCTCGCTGCCGTTGCTGCTGGGGCTCCTCGCCTATCTCCGTATCCTTGCCGCCGGCGGCGCGGCAATCCATGACGGTGATCCTTTATGGCAGATCGCCGCCGGGCGCTGGATCATCGCCCATCGCCAAGTGCCGGCGCATGACGTCTTTTCGTTCTCGCTGACGGGAGCGCCCTGGACGACGCCCGAATGGCTTTCGGACGTCGCCTTTGCCTGGCTTTACGACCACTTCGGCTGGGGCTGGTTGCCGTCACGGCCTTATCGGTAGCTGCCGCCCTCGCCATTTTACTGCGCGTTTTGTTGCGCGACCTGCCGCCGGTCTATGCGACGATCGCCGCGGTGCTGGCCTGGGGAACCGCACTCAATTTCGCCGTCGCCCGACCGCACATTTTCGCATTGCCGATTCTTGTCCTTTGGGTCGCAGCGCTTGTCGCCGCCCGCCGCGAAGAACGGGCGCCGGCGCCGTGGCTGGCCTTGGCGATGCTGCTCTGGGCCAATCTCCACGGCAGCTTCGGGAACGGGCTCGGGCCGATGGGATTGCTCGGCGGCGAGGCAGTGCTGCTGGCGCCAGGCCGATCGGAACGGCTTCTCGCCTTGCGCCGCTGGGCTCTCTTCGGCCTCGCCGCGCTGCCGCCGCCTCGACCAATCCGTTCGGCCTCTACGGCCTCGTGCTGCCGTTCGAACTCGACCAGATCCACTATTCCTTCGCGGTCTTGGGCGAATGGCGCAGCTCCGATTTCCAGCAATTCCAGCCGCTCGAATTATGGCTGATGACGCTATTGTTCGCGGCTCTGTCACTGGGCTGGCGGCCGCCTCCGATCCGCATCGGCATCATGCTGGTGCTGCTGCACATGGCGCTCGAATGCGCCCGACACGCCGAATTTGTCGGTTTTGGCGCGCCCCTGCTGTTGGCGCCGGGCTTGAGGCCAAATTTATGGGCGCGGCTGGGCGCCCCCCGGCTCAGCGCTCGAGCGCGGCTTCGCCAAACTTGCCAGACCTGCCGCGCCGGCCGGATGGGCGCTTGCCTTCGCCCTCGCCGCGGCAGTCACGGTCCTCGCCTTCCGCAGCCGGCCGATGACGCCTGGCGCGCCCGTTCTGGAAGCCGCACTCGCCGCGGCCGAGGCGCAGGACCTTGCCGAGGCTCCGGTGTTGAACGACTATGATTTGGCGGCTATCTGATCTTCCGCAGCGTCGAGCCCTTCATCGACGGCCGTTATCTCTACGGCGACCCGTTTATCCGCCGCCATGTCGAGTCGGTGACGATGTAGAGCGACGAACGGCCCCGCCTGCTCGCGCAACACGGCATCGCCTGGACTCTGCTCCGGCCCGCCGCCCCCGCGGTCGCCTTCCTCGACGACGAGCCCGGATGGCATCGCCTCTACGCCGACAAGACAGCCGTCGTGCACATCGTGGCGCTGGCAGCTGATCCTGCATTCCGCCGCCGCGATCGCCTACCCGATCGTCGCCAAGGCGCTCGTGTTCGGATACGGGCTCAACACGATCATGCCGGTCCGGCGCGGCGAATTCATCCGCGCCGAATATTTCAAAGGCGAGTACCGGCTGATGTTCGACGATAACCTGCGCATGAAATTTCAATCGGTCTACGGCGTTCTGCAGTCAATCGGGACGAGCACGACACTGTTGCGGCCGATCGTTCTAATTGGACCGGGTCTCGCCGCCTACGGAGTTTGCTGGGTTTGGGCGAACCCCGTGCCGGATGCCCTAAAGGCCGCCTTTCTGTGCTGCGCTTCGGTGCTCGCAAGCCTTTACGCGCTCCCTTTGGACTTCTGCATTTTGACGATCGCTGTTGCATATTTCGTCAGCGACGGCCTGACACGCGGCTTTCTCCCGGGCGAACGGCTCTCGATCCTGATCTGCTGGCTGGGGCTGTTTCTCCTAACAATCGCACCGACCGGGCCCTTTATCTGCCTTGTGCTCGCCGTGGTCGTTCTTGGGAAAATCGTGGCATTTGAAAAGACTTCGCCGACGCCAGCGGAAGCGGCGGAGGGCGGCGGCATCTGCGACCCCGCGAAAAAGGTGCCGCTGTGACCGGTGGGCGCGGTAATCAGGTCTGGGAGCTGGAAAACCGCATCTTCACCGAACGGCGGGTCAAACTCTGCGCCGTCTGCATGGCGCTGGTTTGCGCCGCTATTCTCGGATTGAAGATTTACGAGGGCCGATCGGTCATCGGCCCGAACGGCAAGCCTGCTTGCATCGATTTCTGTACAATCTGGGTCGGCGGGAATTTCGCGCGGTCGGAGCATCCGGCCCGCGCCTATGACGATGCCGCCTTCGCCGCCGCCCAAGCAGCACTGGTCGGGCCGCATTTGGCGGATGAGCCTCCCTACCACTTTTTTTATCCGCCGACCCTCCTGTTGCTCGCCTATCCGCTTGGCTTGATGCCGTACTACGTCGCTTATGCGGTGTGGACGATTGTTACGCTTGCGCTTTACCTGGCGGCGATCTACGCGATCCTGCCTCGGGCGGTGGCACTCGTCGCGGCGCTGACGCCGATTGTCGTCGCGGAGAACTTGCTGCTCGGGCAGAATGGGTGTTTGACCGCCGCGCTGATCGGCCTGTCGCTCGCATTTACGCAGCGGCGCCCGATACTTGCCGCGATCCCGCTCGGTTTGTTGACGTTCAAGCCTCACTTTGGGCTGCTCTTCCCATTGGCGTTTGCGTCCGCCCACAAATGGCGCTTGCCGCTAGCCGCCGCTGGTGCCAGCTTGCTGGTCGCCGCCGCAGCCACCGTTGCCTTCGGTTTCGAAGGATGGGCGGCAAGCCTCGCCTCGCCGGGTCGCCGGACATCGGGGCTCAGCACCGAAGAGGGGCTGGAATTGACGCTCCAATCCGCGTTCGGGCTGGTTCGCTGGGCGGGCGCCGGCGACCGGGCCGCGTTGCTTGCCCACCTCGCGGTAGCCGCCCTTGCGATTGCCGCGGTGTGCCTCCTCTGGGCAAGGCCGTTGCCGTTTTCTCTGAAGGCCGCTGCTCTGACCATCGGCGCCGTGACGGTGACGCCCTACGTGCAGATATACGACCTGCCCATCCTGTCGATCGCCGTCGCCTTTCTTGTCCGCGACGGCCTGTCGCGCGGCTTCCTGCACGGTGAGCGCGTTGCGATCCTTGCCTGCTTCGTCGGGCTGTTTTCTTTACTCCGGCCGTTTGGTCTCTTTATCGATCTCGTTCTTTTGGCTCTCGTCATCCGGCGCGCCGTCTCCTACCGAACTAATGCCCCAAGCCCGGCGGCATGAGTGCTGTGCCGACGCATATCCGGCATGGCGCGGAAGCGCCGCAGGACGGGGCGCCCGTCCGCTGAAGATTTTCGCGCCGTGGCGGCTGCAGGCTTACGGCTATACATTGGCGGCAGTTTCTGTGGCGATCTTTGTTTGCATGTATTTGGCCGGGATCTGGCTCGTTGGGCGCAACGGAACGCCGCTCTATTTCAATTTCATGAATTTGTGGGCGCCGGCAGGGGAAGCGCTGCAAGAAAAGGCCGCCGAAATCTACGAGCCCGCCGCGCATCTCCAAGCATAGGAGGCGGTGGTTGGCGCCGGCCATGCGCGGTTCGGGGTCTTTCCCTATCCGCCGGTCTATCTCCTGCCGCTGAACTCCGCTCGCCCTCCTGCCCTACGCCGCGGCGTTCATCGCCTGGATCGGGGCGACGCTCGCGATGGCGGTCGCGGTCGTCCTTGGGGTCGGAGCTGAGGGCCGCGGCATCGGGTGCGGCGGAGAGGTTGGCGCCGGCCTGCGCTGCGATCGCCTGCGGAAAAGCTTCCCACGGGCCGGGGCCGAAGACGAGCAGCGACAGGATCGCGAGTGCCGCCGCCGCGGCAAGGGCGCGCCATTGCCGGCCGGCGACCAGCGCTACCGGCGGCATCAGCCCCCATTGCGGCTTGTAGGCGAGGCCGCCAATCAGAACCCCGGCCAGGACCGGCCTGTGTTCGAGCGCCAGCGACGTTCTGCCGAGGAGTGCGGTCGTCAGAAACCCGGTCTGCCCGGCAAGCACGTTCCATACATTGTAGGGCGAGGCCAGCGCCACCGCGATCGTCGCGCGCCCGCCGGCGATGCGATGGGAGCAGTGGCACTACCACCGGAGCGTGTTCGGGCTGGCGCGTGCCGCGCGGCAATCAGGGTGAGAACGGCACGTCAATCAGGATGAGAAAGCGCCGCTGGGTTTGTGACGCAGGGAGGGCGTAGCCCGACCGAAGTCGCGAATCCAGCGGCGGCGCGAACCCGGAGAGGGGCGCGCATCCGGCGATCGCAGCCGGCTGGATATGGAGCGGTTCTTCATACCGATGAGGAACCGCACTTGCCCGGCCGCCACATCACCGATTGCCAGATGAGGCTGTATATGAGTTTCCGTCAGACCGAGACGCCGGCCGTTTCCGCCGCCAAGGCCGGGTTCGCGACCTCCAGCGGCTATCGCTTCGAGCACGACTCTCGAATGCCCTCGCAAAAGAAAGCCCCGCGCGGCCGGCGGCGGCCCGATCCGCTGGGCGAGGTATGGGACAGCGAGGTGGTGCCGCTGCTGAAGAGCATCCCCGGTTTGCGGCCGGTCGCCATTTTCGACGAGATCCGGCGGCGCCACCCCGAGATCGGCGCCGGCATCCGCCGCACGTTGGAGCGGCGCATCCGTACCTGGCGGGCTCTGCATGGCACCGAGCAGGATGTCATCTTCCGGCAGGAGCACCCACCGGGTCGACTTGGGCTGTCCGATTTTACCGACTTGCGCGATCGCGGCGTCAGCGTCGCCGGGGTGCCGCTTGATCACCGGCTCTATCACTTCCGTCTGGCCTTCTCGGGCTGGGAGCACGCTCGTGTCGTGCTCGGCGGCGAAAGCTTCGTGGCGCTGGCCGAGGGCCTGCAGAATGCGCTGTGGGCGCTCGGCCGCGCCCCGTTGCAGCACCGCAGCGACAGCCTGTCGGCCGCCTTTCGCAATCTTGACGAGGACTTAAGGCAGGATCAGACCCGCCGCTACGAGGCGCTGTGCGCGCATTACGGCATGGAGCCGACCCGCAACAATCGCGGCATCGCACACGAGAACGGATCGATCGAAAGCCCGCACGGCCATCTCAAGCAGGCGATTGAGGACGCGCTGTTGCTGCGTGGCTCGCGCGACTTCGACAGCTTGGATGCCTACCGCTGCTTCATCGACGAGATCGTCGGCCGCCGCAACGCCCGACTGAAGAAGCGGCTGGAACTCGAGCGCCCGGCACTGCAGTCGCTGCCGGAGCGCCGCACGACCGATTACGAGGAGACGATCGTCATCGTCACCTCGACGAGCGGCTTCACGCTCAAGAAGGTGTTCTATTCGGTGCCGTCGCGACTGATCGGCCATCGCCTACGGGTGCGCCTGTACGACGACCGGCTCGACTGCCTTCTCGGCAGCACCCCGCTGATGACGCTGCGCCGTGGCCGGGCGCATCCCAGCGGCAAGCGCGGTCATGTCGTCGATTATCGGCATGTCATTCACGCCTTGCGGCGCAAGCCGATGGCTTTGCTCAACCTGGTTTATCGCGAGCAGCTCTTTCCACGCCGCGCCTACCAGCGCGCGTTCGAGGCGCTGTTGGCGGCCGACGGCGAGAAGCGGGCGTGCCGCACCATCGTCGGATTGCTGGCGCTGGCGCACGACCGCGCCTGCGAGGCCGAACTCGCCGGCATCATCGACGCCGAACTCGACGCCGGCAGACTGCCTGATCTGGACATCCTCGGCCGGCACTTCGGGCCCGATCCCGCCGCCATTCCAGACATCACCGTCAAACTAACGCCGCTGCATCTCTATGACGAACTCGGCATCGTCCGGGCGGGCGGTGCCGTATGAAGGCCGCCGACCCGATCGACACCGCCCGCGTCGAGCTGCTGCTCGCCGAGCTGCGCCTACCGGCCGTCAAACACGTCTGGGCGGCGCTGGCTGCCCAGGCCGACAAGGAAGGCTGGCCGGCCGCGCGCTTTCTGGCCGCGCTCGCCGAGCACGAGATGGCCGAACGCGTTCGCCGCCGCATCGAGCGTCATCTCGCCGAAGCCCGCCTGCCGCCCGGCAAGACCCTCGACACCTTCGACTTCGAGGCCGTTCCGGTGGTCAGCAAGGCGCAGGTCATGGCGCTCGCCGCCGGCGACGCTTGGCTCAACCAGGGCGCCAATCTCTTGCTGTTCGGCCCGCCGGGCGGCGGCAAGAGCCATCTGGCGGCAGCGCTCGGCTTCGCGCTCGTCGAAAACGGCTGGCGTGTGCTGTTCACCCGCACCACCGATCTCGTGCAACGGCTGCAGATCGCTCGTCGCGAGCTCGCCCTCGAAGCTGCGATCGCCAGGCTCGACAAATATCACCTACTGATCCTTGACGACCTCGCCTACGTCACCAAGGACCAGGCCGAGACCAGCGTGCTGTTCGAGCTGATCAGCGCCCGCTACGAGCACCGCTCGCTGCTGATCACCGCCAACCAGCCGTTCGGCGAGTGGGGCAAGGTCTTTCCCGATCCGGCGATGACCGTCGCCGTCGTCGACCGCCTCGTGCACCACGCGACGATCTTCGAGATGAACGTCGAAAGCTACCGCCGCCGCGCTGCCCTCGAACGCAAACGCGGCCCTGGACGGCCGCCCGTCACCGCGACAATCAAAGCCAACGCCTGATTGACGCTCAGCGACAATCAAACCTTGCGCCGCCCGCAATCAGCGACAATCATCCGGATGCCGCGACGCCGGATTCCCACCCTGATTGTCGCCGCTTTCCCATCCAGATCGCCGCGCTACAGGCGCGCGTGATCTGCGACAACAGCGGCCTGGAGTGGGCGGCGCAGGGGCTGGCGACGACCGTCGGCGCCGCAATCGAGTGGATTGTTTGGCGCGGACGGGCGCGCCATGCGCTGAAGGCGGCGACCGTCGCCACGGGGCGCTGATCGCCACCCTCTACGCGTTTGCCTACGACATCGCCGCGATCGCGGTGCCGGTCGCCCTTCTCGCCGCCGAGCAGTGCGGCCATGGCCTGCTGCGTGGCGAACAGTCGGCACTTCTGGCGCGCTTCGGAGCAAGCCTTTTGTGCAATTTCGGCCCCGTCCCGTTCGACCCCCTGATCGAGGCCGGATTGCTCGCACTGGTCATGCGACGCATCCGCAGTTTCGGCGTCGCCGAGGCGAGCCCGGCATGAGCAGATCCGACGCCACCCTCGGCAATCCACCCCTAGCCGGCCGCCGGACGCCGCCCATCCTCGGCGTCATTGCACCGTGACGCCTCCAGGCCTACGCTACACACTCGGTCTATTTTACGCGGGAATTGCGGTTTATCTGCAATTCGGATGGTCGTGGGTGTCCGACGAACACGGTGTCCCGACCTGCCCGATTTCACCCGCGCCTTTGCTGCCGGTTGGCTCGCACTGCATGGTGCCGTCGCGGCGATCTACGACCCGGAGCAGTTTGTGCGCGCACAGGATACGCTTGTCGGAGCGGGCAAAGCGCTGCTCTCGGTCTGGCCCTACGCGCCGACCTCTTTCCTGATCCTCGCGCCGGTGGCCGCGATCTCCTACCTCCCCGCCTTCTTACCTATGAAGTCCTGTCGCTTCTCGCCTGCATCGCCGTCATCTGTGGCATCGTGCGGCGGCGCGAGGCGATCGCACTCGTTCTGGCCTCGCCCCTCACCGCCTGGAATTTCATTGCGGGGCAGAGCGGGTTTCTGACTGCGGCATTTCTCGGCGGGGCGCTCCTGTTCCTCGAACGGCGGCCGGTGGTCGCCGGCGTCTTCATCGGCGGCCTGACCTATAAACCGCAATTTGGCATCCTGCTGCCGGTCGCGCTGATCGCCGTCCGGCGGCGGTTCAGCGGCGAGATGGGTCCCTACAAGGAATAACCAGTTTTGCCGTTCTCGTCGCGGTGGGGCTCGTCTGGCGGGCGCGGAGTAGCTACCCGCTGAAGGCGGCAACACTCTCGGCCGCCGCGCCGATCGTCCTGCCGCGAGTTCTTGCTTACGATCTGGGCGCCATCGCGGTTCCGGTCGCCTTCCTCGCCCGCGATCAGATCGAGCATGGACTGCTGCGCGGTGAGCAAACGGTCCTACTTGCCCTCTTCGCCGCCGCCTCGGCGTATTGTTTACTGCAGGCGATCTGCCGATTGGCGCGGCGATCATGCTGGCGCTCTTCGCCTTGATCCTACGCCATGTTTGCCGCAAGGACGAGAAGCCGACGGCCGCCGCATCCCGCATCGCCGATCCGCCTACACGAGCCGGCGTCCGTTTTCCAGGATGGATCCCGGCCATTGCCGGGATGACGAGAGGAGGTCTCGGGGCGAGCGTATCGACGCCGGCGATTTTGTGGCCGCTCAAATTGTCGAGCAGGACGATGTCGCCCGGCCGCAGCCGGCGCCGCCAGCATCTGCTCGACATAAGCCCGGAAGCGCTCGCCGTTGATGGCGCCGTCAAAGACGCAAGGTGCGGTGATCCCGCCTGGGCGCAGGCCGGCCCCCAGGGTGGTGATCTTCCAATCACCGCGCGGCGCCGGCGGCAACAGCCGCCGCCCGCGCGCCGCCCGACCGCGGCGCCGCGTCATGTTGGTGGCGGCCCAGAGCCCGCCCCGGCGCGGGCCGGGGTCTCGTCGATGAGGATCGGGCGGTCGGGATCGAGCGAGGGCGGGCGAGGGATGAACTCCCGCCGCTTCTCGGCGACGTCGGCGCGGTCCTGCTCGGCGGCATGGAGGCTCTTCTTAGAGCGTGATGTTCTGCGCCTTGAGAAACCGCCACAAACTCGACGGCCCGCCGCCCGCGCCGAGGCTCCCGCACCCACCGCCGCCGCGACGCGCTCGCGCAAATCCCCCGAATATGGCGCCGGCATATCGTCCCCCAACGACATGTTGCGTTACCATTCTCGCCCATCCGCTCCCGCTTGAAACTCTTTATCTTTTTATCTTTTCCAATCCATCTGATCGGAAACCACCCTAATTCCGAGACGGCCGGCCGCTGGTTTGCGCAACATACGTTACAACCTTGGATACGCAAGCGTCGCCGCCGAGATGCGCAGGCGCGGGGTTCCGGTCTGGGAAGTGGCCGACTGGCTCGGGCATACGAGCGGTTACAAGAAGACAGAGCGGTACGCAAAATTAAGCCCGGATCACCTTGGCGGGGCGGTCCGGGCCATCGATTCATTCTTCGGGGAACTGAGCGATTGCTTGCCGGCGGTCTACCTCAGAACCTCGATATCACCCGGTTGCGTGCTACCGAGCCTTAGGCGCCCCTGGTGGAGCCAACCGGGATCGAACCGGTGACCTCTACAATGCCATTGTGGCATAAATCCAGCAAAAACAACGGCTAAGGTTCGCAAAGCTATGCAAACGCACGCACCATATACCAAGGTGGTAGCAAATGGTGCGTTTCAGTTGCGTTCTAGCGATTCAGTTCCTCTCCCAAGGATCATCGACGCCGCCGAGCCTAGCATATTCGGAGGGCCGCCGCCATGGCTGACGGAGGCCTGGGCGCCAGCGGCAGCGCCGATCTGGCCGCATTCGACAAGCTCGCCGACCTGCCGCGATGGGTGGGATGGCGGCCGGGGGTGCGCACGGCAAAGGACGGGACGAAGAGCCCGACCAAGAAGCCTTTTGATCCCAAACCAGGACGAAGACGGGAGGCGAAGACCAATGACCCCACAACCTGGGGAACGCGGGCTGACGCACAGGTGTGGGTGGGGGCGGAGCCCCTCAACTTCGGTGGCGGCATCGGCATTGTGCTCGGCGATCTTGGCGACGGGCGCTTCCTCGCCGGGATCGACTTCGACAGTTGCTTTGCTCCCGATGGCGCTCTAGCGGGATGGGCGGGCAAGATCGTCAACGCCATCGCGGGCCAAACATATACCGAGTGGAGCCCGAGCGGCACCGGGCTGAAATCGTTCTTCGGGATCGCCGCCGCCGACGTGCGGCCGTTCCTAGATGCGATCGAGGTTGCGCCTAACGCTTGGGGTTGCAAGAGATCGCC
Source organism: uncultured Alphaproteobacteria bacterium (assembly GCA_963799085.1). Lineage (GTDB taxonomy): Bacteria > Pseudomonadota > Alphaproteobacteria > ATCC43930 > CGMCC-115725 > AP-15. Next base: position 56,613 of record CAWCWA010000006.1, read on the forward strand.
GGCGGGCGAAGACGGCAGCGGCCATGGGCCAGCGATCGAGGTTTACACCGCCGGTCGGTACTTCACAACAACGGGCCGGCGATGGGGAACGGCGAGCTCGATCGCGAACCTTGGCCCGGCCATGGATGGGCTTGCGACTGCGTTAAATGCGGCCTGGGGGCAATCGTCGGGCGGCGCGAAGAGCGCCAACGGCAGCGGCGGCAAGAGCAGCGGCAAGGGCCGCGACAACAGCGCGAGCGTGCGCGCTTATCGCGCCATGTTCAGCTTGCGCCGCCGAGGATTTACCTATGCCGCGGCCTGCGCTGCGATGCGTCAGCACTCCGACCAGGGGATTCGAGATTGGGTTGCAAAGGAGTTTGCTAGGAAACATCCTTTCCCGACTAAACTCGGCAACGATTTATTGATGCAATGCGCCCACCCTTCTTGAATTATTATTACGAAAGATCGACCGGAAGGAGCTCTCGCGCGCTTTTTTCAACAAAATCCGCCGATTCCGGCCGTTCGCGGGACCGCGATGAAACGCGAGCTTCGACCCCTTCGCAGTCGCGCGTTGAGTGATCCAATAATTTGATTTCCACGCGCTTGGGAACAAAAGGTTGACTGGTCACGTCACATCAACTGGTCTGCTCAAGCCGCCGCGCCAGAGCGTCGAAATCCTCTGGGCATTTCTGACGGATTGCCGCAATGTTGCGCGCCGCTTCCTCACCAAGCACTTTGCGACCGCCACCCGGGCCGTCGGCAATTCCACGCCGCGCGACGAGAGTATCAAAATAGCGTTCCTTGACGGAAACTTCAGCGCGAACCTCCGTCCATTTCCATTCCTTTGGTAAGGTGAGGCCAGCGAGAACCCAAGTCTCAAGTTCTTCCCACGCGTTTTCAGCGAAGAAGCTACTTTCCTGTCTGAACTCCTTTTCGATAGCATCCAGCTTCGACCGGCGCTGTCGATCACCGTCACGGTCCACGCATAAGATGAAGAGTTCGAACCATTCCGCGGTACCGCTCGACAATCTCCGTGATCCGTTCACGCTTCATCGCCTCTCCAATGCCGCCCAGCAACGGGTCCTGGCAGACCTGGACTCTCACCTGCGTTTTGCCGAAAAGCTGAAACAATCGTAGAAAGAGCGGTTTCAACCGACATTCCCCAGATTCCCGGCTCGGTTGGTATGATTTTCCCGTCATCGCGGCGTCGCCGCAACGAAATTCGATAGCAGCCGGCCGTTTGGCAGCAAAAATGGCGGGCAGCGTGGGCTCGCGGCGCCGGAACTCGTTGCTTGCCTCCATCAAGACGCACCTCTGCCGTCGTGGTCTGTCGCATCTGACTTCGTCTGCCGGTCATGCCGGGGCGGGTGGTGTCCGCAACCGGGCGATCAGCGACAGGATATCCGCGAACATCTGCCGCGACACCGCGACCTCGGCGAGTTGGAAGGTCACGTAGCGCCCATGGCTGACGACCTTCGCGCCAATCTTGATCAGCTTTTCCTTCAAGCTGGTCAGCGACCAGTCCTTGATCGGATCGGGTATCGCCAGCGTCCGCATGAAGTTGCCCAGATTGTAGGCGAGCGCATGAAGTTGAAGGCGGACGGCGTTGGCGGCGAAGGTGCGGCACGACAGCCGGGTCCACTTGATCGCGCCCTTTCCCTCTTTGATGTACTGCTCGCAGGTGCCGCGATGGTTGTAGAAGCCCACGACCCGCTCGGGTGACCGCGCCAGGTTGGTGACGATAAAGCCGACGCGGGGGCAAAGCTCGCCCGGGTGCCATTCAACCTTGGCCGCCACCCGCCGGGGTTTGGTCCATGAGCCGGCCCGATAGGAGAAGCTGGCGTAGTGGCGGCGCACCTCAAGCGGCGGTCGACCGACGGGCCGCGAGAGGAGGTATCCGATCTTGCCCTGCAAGACGGGATTGGTCGGCAGCCGGATCGCATAACCGTAGCCCTCGGCTTCGAGGAACTCGTAGATCTCCGGATTGGCGAAAGCCCCGTCACCACGGAAATAGCACCGCTTCCCTGTGCCCCGGTAGCGGGCGACCACCGGCTCCAGCACCGTTCGCCAGCCATCGGCGCTGTGGACGTTCCCGGAGCGCAGGGCGCATCGCTCCAGATCGCCGAGTTGGTTGAACACGAATAGCGGGTGGTAGCAGGTGCAGGCGAAATGGCCGTTATAGGCGCTGCCTTCCTGGGCGCCGTAGGTCGGGCTCTCGCTCGAATCCATGTCGAGCACAATGGTCTTCGGCGGTTTCCGCTGGTGCACCTTGTCGATCCACTGGCCCGATAGATCGGCGAGCGCAGCAAGGTTCTCAGGCCGGGTCAGCCACCTTGTCTCAAAACGGCCCATCTGGCTCGCCGAAGCAGCGGACCCCGTGATCGCTCCCTCGCCGACCACCCAGCGCATCGCCGGATCGCGGCACAGCCGGTCGGCGTCGTTCACGTCCTCATAGCCGGCCAGCCGCCCGAATACCGATTGGCGCAGCAACCCGGCCAACCGGTGGCGACCGTTCTTGCCGGTGCGCGCGTCGGCAAGCGTCTCAGCCCCCGTGTCGGTCAGGCCCACCACGTCGTCCAACTCGCGATAGGGCAACATCCCAGCGTCGGAGGTGATTACACTGCCGCGAAACTGGAGCATCAAACGGCGGTCGAAATCGAGCCTCAGCGCCTCGCTTTTCGATTCACCCGCCGGGTCCACCATCGCCGCCCCATCCGACGCCGTCTATGATGCTGACGCTTATATCAAAACCGAGGTAAGGATGCTCAAAATCGCTACTTCATCCGGCGAATGCGGGTTCAATATGTACTGGTCCTTCCGAAAATCTTCGGGAATCACGAGAATGTTCATTCCTCTTAACCTACCTAATCCATTTCGCCTTGCATGAAGGTTAGGGCATCCTCCATCCAACCAGAAGCGTGAAGCCGCCCTAGGCCTTGAGCTTGGCGCAACTTCTCTGCATTGGGCAATTTGTCCACGGGACGAATGAGGGCATCGGCCGTATCGGGGCAGCGGAATACGACAGACGTGTGCTTGAAGGTTTCCTCGCTGATCATTGACAGCAAATCAGGCGAATGCGTGGTCGTCACTACCTGAATCCCGCCCTTGGCAGTTTGCCCCTCGATCAAATCAAGAAGTAGCCGAAGCCGAGATGGATGGATTCCATTGTCAATTTCTTCAAAAAAGTAGAGCCTCGCTGGATTTGTGCCGAGCAATGCGGCAAGCATGGCTAGGAACCGCAGCGTGCCATCTGAAGCACTATATGCCGATATTTTCTTTTCACCGACTTCACGGATCACAAGCTGGACGAGCCCGGTGATTGGATCACGCGGAAATTCGAAGTCCTCGACATCCATTGGCGTGAGTTCGCGAACCCACTCCGCCAGCATAGATTTTCGCCTCGGATCAGCACAAATCTCCTGCAAAACAGTGGGCAGATTTTCCCCGTTATCGCCCAAGATAGTCTGGCCTGGAAAAGCTGGCTGCCGCATTTGGTCAGGTACTAGAGCAAGAAAACGCATGCTTGCGAAAAGACTCATAACTTGTTCAGCAATGTCCTTGTGTGAACGGACAATCTGTCTGAAATCTTGTATCTGGGACAGCGCGGGCTGATCCGGGCGTACGGCGATTCGATGGCCATATTTGCGCTGGTCTCCAGTTTTGGCCATTCGAAGCAGAAGGTGGGCCTCGTCGTCTTGTGCTGCGACAGGATCGTCACCACTCGGATGACTCGTGTAGATGGTCTCCCACCCATAAGTAAGCACCTCCTTTGCCACGCGAAAACCGCCGCGTAGGTGTTCGTGCGTCTCAACTTCGATAAGGTAAGTCACATTTCGCCTGGCGATGCGAAGTTCCACTTTGAACATAAATGACGTATGACCAAACTGGATTATCTCGCGAGCGGCACCTCGCATCTGTGCCCATTCAACTTGCCCGCCAGCTCCGTATTTTCCACCGATGATCTCTGCAAGAGTGTAAGCACGCCCAATGCCATGCAGGAATTGAAAATGCATCACGGATATTGCTCTTCCCGCTCGCATTGGTGCCCACAATCACCGTGAACGGGCCAATTCGAAGAGTTTCGTCGCCAAAATTCTTAAATTCCGAAAGGCGAAGTGATGTAATCATGAGCGTGTTACCGGGTGTTCGACTGTTGACCGTGATGTTCTCTGCCATGACCCGAACCCAAGGGATTGAGCTACTCTACACTCAACGTGATTTTTGCGCCAGTGGTGACAACCGTCGAACGATCCTCACACCGACGCGCAGCCTCGTGGCAGAGGATGTGCGCTCACACGATGGCCGCTGTCCACCCAACTACCCATTCGCCGGCTGTGTTCTGAAGGGCAGCTTCGGGGTACGAGCGGTCGGGTTGGGCGGGAACACCAAATGCCCGAGAAGGATCGCCGTCGATACTCGCCCGCAAAATCGCCGAAATCCTGTGGTATTGCACTGGCCGTGCGCTCGTGGTGCGATGGGCACCACATGACCACCTGTTGATTCCCAGCGGAAACAGGCCGAGGAGGAGTGGAGAACGCGATGCCCCGCCACATCAAGACGGCCGCGCTCGCCGGAATGCGCGAGGAAGCCGACGCCAGGACGCGCGCCACGGTCGAGGCGATCATCGCCGATGTGAAGGCGCGCGGCGACGCGGCGGTGCGCGAATTGTCGGAGAAGTTCGACAAATGGTCGCCGCCGAGCTTCCGCCTGTCGGACGGCGAGATCGCGCGCCCTCGTCGCCAAGGTGTCGCCGCAGACGATCGACGACATCAAATTCGCGCAGGCCCAGATCCGCAATTTCGCCGAGATCCAGCGCGCCTCGCTGAAGGATGTCGAGGTCGAGACGCTGCCGGGCGTCGTCCTCGGCCACCGCCACATCCCGGTCGGCCGGGTCGGCTGCTATGTGCCGGGCGGGCGCTATCCGATGGTCGCCTCGGCGCATATGTCGATCGTCACCGCCCGGGTCGCCGGGGTCGGCCATATCGCCGCCTGCACGCCGCCCAACCAGGGCGGGCCGCATCCCGAGACGATCGCCGCGATGCATCTGGGCGGCGCCGACGAGATTTACGTGCTGGGCGGCGTCCAGGCGGTGGCGGCGATGGCGCTCGGCACCGCGACCTTCAAGCCCGGTCGACATGCTGGTCGGCCCCGGCAACGCCTATGTCGCCGAAGCCAAGCGCCAGCTTTACGGCCGGGTCGGCATCGACCTCTTCGCCGGCCCGACCGAGATCCTGGTCATCGCCGACGAGACCGCCGACGCCGAGATGTGCGCGACCGACCTCCTCGGCCAGGCCGAGCACGGCCCGACCTCGCCGGCGATCCTGCTGACCACCTGCGATAAGCTGGCCACGACACGATCGCCGAGATCGACGCGCCAGCTCGGCGTGCTGCCGACCGCCGATGTCGCCGGCGTCGCCTGGCGCGACTATGGCGAGGTGATCCTCTGCGCCGACGACGACGAGATGGCGCACAGAGGCCGACCGCATCGCCGCCGAGCATGTCGAGGTGCTGACCCGCGAGCCGCGCTGGTGGCTCGACCGGCTGAAGAATTACGGCGCCCTGTTCCTCGGCCCCGAGACCAACGTCTCCTACGGCGACAAGGTGATCGGCACCAACCACACGCTGCCGACCAAGGGCGCGGCGCGCTACACCGGCGGGCTCTGGGTCGGCAAGTTTCTCAAGACCTGCACCTACCAGGAGGTCAAGACCCCCGAGGCGAGCGCGATGGTCGGCGAATATTGCAGCCGGCTCTGCGCGATCGAGCGCTTCTGGGGCCACAAGGAGCAGGCCGATCTGCGCGTCCGCCGCTACGGCCGGAAGAACGCCGCCGACTAGCTTCCCGACGCCCCTAGGGGTGAGGCGGCAGGTAGCGGATCGCGGCCAGAATAATGCCGACCGCGATGATCATCATGCTGCCGAGGCGGATCGTCAGGTCGCGCCGCAGCAATTCGATCTCCGCTTTCAACTCCGCCCGCAGCGCTGCGATCTCCGCCCGAACCGCAGCGATCTCCGCCCTCAGTTCCGCCCGCACTCCGGCGATCTCCGTCCGAAGGGCCGCAAATTCCGCCTTCAGCTTCGCCCTTAGCCCCGTAATATCGGCGGACGTCGCAAGCTCGGCCCCGGACATCGCTTCCGCCAAGGCCTCGGCGGTGTCGCCGGCCTGTTTCGGCGGGAAGCCCGCGCCCTCGAGGCGCCGGGCGAGCTTCGGCGTGTCGAACGGCACCGCACCCATCGGCCGGAAACTGAAGATGCGGGCTCTCCGATGTCGAGATCGGTGCAGTGCGCGGCCGCGGCGTTGCGGCGCGAGCGCGATTGCGGCCCGGCCAAGGCAGGGTTACCCTCGGCCGGCGTCATTTCGTAGGCTGATTGGGAGGGAACACCATGTCGACATTCGTCATCGGCGGCACCGGCTTCATCGGCCGCCGGCTCGTGCCGTTGCTGGCCCAGCGCGGCGAGGAGGTCGTGTGCATGGACATCAATCCCGGCACCGCCGACTTCTCATCTCTCGGCAAGCAGGTCCGGGTATTGCGCGGCGACGTCAGCCAGTTCGACGACGTGATGTCGGCGATGACCGAAGCGAAGCCCAGCCGCGTCGTCAATCTCGCCTACTACCTCGGCAGCGAGCACATGCCGCACGCCGCGTTCAAGCTCAACATTCTCGGCATGGACAATTGTTTCGAGGCGGCGCGCCTGCTCGGCGTCACTCGTGTTGCCTATGCCAGCTCGTTGGCGGTCAGCGGCGAACAACACTTCTACGGCGATCGGATCGTGACCGAGGACGATTTTCGCCACGGCCATGTGCAATACGCGATGCACAAGATCTTCAACGAGTGGCAGGCCGAGGATTACCGTGAAAAGCACGGCCTGGAGATCACCGCGATCCGCCCGGCCAACGTCACCGGCAACGACAAGATCGTGGGCTCGGTCGACCACGTCAAATGCATCACCTTCCCGGCGCGCGGCCAGCCAATCTCGTTCCCGTTCAAGGACGCGATGCGTTGTCCGATCCATGTCGATGAAATCGCCGAGATCTTCGCACGCGTGATCATGACCGACAAGCCGAAGCACTGGGTCTACAATACCGGCGGCGTCGCGGTGAGCCTCGGCGAGATCGCCGACATGGTGCGCGAGTTCCTGCCCGACGCCCGGATCAACTTCGAACAGGAAAAAGGCGGCCGGGAAATCTCCGGCAACTACCTGATCGACAACACTCGTCTGGTCCAAGAGTTCGGCGTGCAGTACCGGCCCTATCGGGAGCGCGTTCTGCAGATCATAAACGAAGTCCGCGCCGAGGAGGGCCTCGCCCCGATCGCCGACCGCTGACCGCGACTAGGATGGGCTAGATCGGCGCGCCGGCATAGCGCTGCGCTTGGCTGGGCGAGCGCCATCGCTGCGGGCCTCGTTCAGGAGGGCCGCGGTTGCGGCCTCGATCCGCTCTTCGAGCAATGTCATCAGCCGGCGGCGCGGCAGCCCGGGGGGGATCGGTTCGAGAAATTCGAGAACGATCCGGCCCCGCTGTTTGACAAAGCTGCGCCGTCCCCAGAAGAGCCCGGAATTAACGGCGGCCGGCACGACCGGCAGCGCCAGCGCCTGGGCCAGCGCCGCCACCCCCGGCTGATAGGCCAGGCGCCGGCCAGGGGCGACGCGGGTGCCTTCGGGAAAGATCACGATCGGCCGGCCGGCGGCGGCGGCCGGGCGGGATGCGGCCACCATGCGGCGCAGGGCGGCGGCGCCGGCCGTGCGGTCGACGACGATCGAGCCGGCGCGCCGCGCATACCATCCATAGATCGGCAGCCACAGCAATTCGCGTTTGATCACCACGGCCGGATCGCCCAGCACCAGCGGCAGCACCAGCGCGTCCCAGGCCGACTGGTGCTTCATCGCGACGATGCAGCCACCGTGCGGGAGCCGGTCAAGGCCGCGAACCTCATGGTCGAGGCCGACGATGATCCGCAACAGAAAGAGCGCACCGCGCGACCAGAAACGGCCGAACCCCATCGCCGCCTTCCGCGGCAGCAACAGGATCGGCAGCCCCAGCACGCCAAGGATCGCCGTCCAGACGACAAAGGCAACGTTGAACGCGATCGAGCGGAACAAGGTCACGGGCCCGACGAGCCCCGGATCGCTGCGACGGCACAGAAGGAAACGGCGGCCCGGCCCGCGCCGCGAGCGAGATCACCGCCCCGGCTGCCTGCCCGTCGCCTCAGCCGAGGACCTTGCCGGTGATCAGAGGGCCGAACAACTGCCATCGCTCGCCGTCGAAGCGGGCCATCTGAACCTGCTTGATCGGCGCGAAGTCGGTCGGGCTGGTGTTGATTTTGATCCCCGGCAGCAGCATCGGCACGGTGAAGTCGTGCAGGCTGGCCGCCTGCTTCATGACGTTCTCGCGGGTCAGCTCGTCGCCGCATTGTTTCAATACCTGCACCACGGTCTGCGAGACGGACGGGCCGTAGACGTTGCCGGCGTCGCTCTTGTCGCCCTCTGGATAATACTTGTCCATGAAAGCCGACCAACCTTTGTAGCCCGCGTCGTCCTTCCACTGCGGATCGGTCGGGTCCTTCAGATAGAAATCGGAAATCAGATCCTTGGCGTTTTCCAGACCCGCCGGCTTCAGCGTGGCGGCGACCGAATTGCCGATGCTGCTCAGAACATGCAGCGGCTTCCAGTCGATTTCCGCGGCCTTGCGGATCGCCTGCGCCGCGAATTTCGGGATGCGCGGTGTTGACAAAGACGTCGCAACCGGCGGCCTTCATCCCGATGATCTGCGAATCGACGGTCGGGTCGGTCGTCTCATAGCCGCCTCCACGGCGACCATCGATTTTGCCTTGTCGCCCAGCCCGTCCTTGACGCCCTTCAGGTAATCCTTGCCGAAATCGTCGTTCTGGTAGAGCACGCCGATCTTGCCGTCCGGCTTGTGCTCCATGATGTAGGCGGCATAGATGCGCCCCTCGCTCTGGTAGTTCGGCTGCCAGCCGATCGTCCACGGATAGTGCTTCGGATCGTCCCATTTGGTGGCGCCGGTCGCAACGAACAGCTGCGGCACCTTCTTCTGGTTCATGTAGTGCCAGATCGCCGAATTGGTCGGGGTTCCGAGAGGGCTGGCGATCAGCAGCACACCGTCCTGCTCGACCAGCTTGCGCACCTGTTCGACAGTCTTCGGCGGACTGTAGCCGTCGTCGTAGGAGATGAAGTTGATCTTGCGGCCGTTCACCCCGCCCTGATCGTTGATCATCCTGTAATATGCGGCCATCGATTTGGGGATCGTGCCATAGGACGAGGCTGGTCCGCTATAGGGGCCGGTATTGCCGATCTTTATTTCAGTGTCGGTGACGCCGGGTCCGTATTTCTTCTCGGCTCGCGCGGGCAGCGCTGCAAGGGCGACCGCACCGGGTGCGGCCGCAAGAATCGATCGGCGGGTGATGGTTTTCATGGTTGACTCCTCCTGGCCTTAACACTTCGCAGCGTCGCCAGCCGCGCCGCCATCTGCCGCGCGAAACCGGCGGCCCCCGACGGCATGACAAAGATCACCAACAGCAGGATGACGCCATAAATAGCGCCGGAAAGGCCTCTCGACACGCTCTCGGCGATGTTGGGGACAAAGAGCACGAACAAGCCGCCGAACAGGCTGCCCGGTATCGAGCCGACGCCGCCGACCACGAGCCCGACCAGGAGCGAGATCGACAACAGAAAGGTGAAACTGTCGGGCGCCACGAACTGGACGGCAATCGCGCCGAGGGCGCCGGCGACGCCCGTATAGAGCGCGCTGACGCCGAAGGTCAGGGTCTTGTAGAGTGCCGTGTTGATCCCCATCGCCGCCGCGGCCAGCGGGTGGTCGCGGATCGCCATGATCGCCCGGCCGGAGCGACTTCGCACGAGGCCCGCGGCGCCCGCGAACATCAGCAAGATCACCGCCAGTGTGAAGTAGTAAAGCCACTGGTCGGGGTTGAGCGGCACACCCGGCGGCGGGTCGGGTTTCAGGATCGCGATCCCCTGCACGCCGCCGGTAAAGTCTTCGAGCGGCCGGAATTTGAGGATCTGCGGCATCGCTGTCGCGAGAGCGAACGTGGCGAGCGCCAGATAAAGGCCCTGCAGGCGCAATGCCGGCAATCCGAACAGAAAGCCGACGAGAAAGCACACCGCACCGGCGCAAGGCAGGGTCCAGTAATAGGCGAGATCGTATCGGTCCATCAGGATCGCCGCAGTATAGGCGCCGATCCCGTAAAAGGCGCTGTGCCCGAGCGAAAACTGGCCGTTGAAGCCGGTCAGGAGATTGAGCCCGAGGATCGCCAGGCCGTAGACCATCACCAGCGTCAGCTGAAAGGCGACAAAGTTCTTGACCAGGAACGGGATCGCCAGCGCGACGACGATTGCAGCCCCGATCGCCAGCTGGCGTGCCCGCGGGTGCACGGCCGCGGTCATGGTCCGCACCCGGATCGGCCGGTCGACGGCTTGCGGGGCCGGCGCCGTCACACCCGGCTCACCACGGTGCGGCCGAAAATGCCGCTGGGTTTCACCATCAGCACCGCGACGATCAGGATCAGCGCGATCGTCAGCTTCAGTTCGCGCCCGACATAGGGGATGAAGGTGCCGGCGAGGTTCTCGATCACGCCGACGGCAAAACCGCCTGCCACAGCACCGCCTGGGCTCGACAGGCCGCCGAGCACCGCGCCGGCGAAACCGTAGAGCAGCACGCCCAGCATCATGTTCGGTTCGAGAAACACCACCGGTGCGATCAGCATGCCGGCCACCGCCCCGATCGCCGCCGACATGCCCCAGCCGAGCGCCAGCATCCAGCCGACGCGAATCCCGACAAGCCGCGCCGAATCCGGGTTGGCCGCCGCCGCCCGCATCGCCAGCCCGAGCCGCGAGCCGCGGAAGAAGACGATAGAGCAGGCCGAGCATGACCAGCGTCACGCCGATCATGCCCGCCTGGTGGGTGCTGATCAGCCCCTGCCCAAACAGCGGCGTGGTGCCGAACGGCGTCGGGAAAGTCTTGATCGTGAAGTCCCAAATCTCGCCGGCCGAGCTGTTGAGGATGCTGTAGAGCGCGATGAAGGCGACGATCTGGCTGAGCACCGGGGCGTTGTGGATCGGGCGGAACAATATCCGTTCGATCGCGACGCCGCCGACAAACGACAGCGCCACAGCGCCGATAAACGCCAGCCAGTACGGCAGCCCCCATTGGATCATCTGCCAGGCGAGGAAGGTCGAGAACATCGCCATTTCGCCCTGGGCGAAATTCAGATGGTCGATCGCCTGATAGATCATGACGACGGCGAGCGCCATCGCGGCATAGATCGCCCCGGTCGCCAGCCCCGCCAGTAATTGCTGCAGCAAAAGTTCCATGGCGGCGCCTAGTACCCGAGATACGAGCGGCGGACGGCCTCGTCCCTGGCGAGCTCGCGCGCCGGTCCGGCCATGACGATACGCCCGGTTTCGAGCAGATAGGCCCGATCGGCGAGATCGAGCGCCAGGGCCGCGTTCTGCTCGACGATCAGCATCGCCACACCCAGTTCGGCGTGCAGCCGCCGCAGGATCGCGAACAATTCCTCGACGATCAGCGGCGCCAGTCCGAAGGACGGTTCGTCGAGCAACAATAAGCGGGGCCGCAGCATCAACGCCCGGCCGACCGCGAGCATCTGTTGTTCGCCGCCGCTCAGCGTCCCCGCCTGCTGGGCGCGGCGTTCCTTCAGTCTCGGAAAATGGCTGTAAACCTCGACGATGTCCTCGGCGATCGCCCGGCGGTCGCGCCGCGCCATCGCCCCCAATTGCAGGTTTTCCTCGACGCTCATGCGCACAAAGGTGCCGCGTCCCTCGGGCACATGCGCGATCCCGAGCCGCACGATGTCCTCGGTCGCGCGTCCGGCGATCGATCCCTCGTCAAAGCGGACCTCGCCGGTCATCCGGACCATCCCGCAGATCGCCCGCAAGGTCGTCGTCTTGCCGGCGCCGTTGGCCCCGAGCAGCGTGACGATGCCGCCCTCTTCGAGTTCGAAATCGAGCCCGTGCAGGGCTTGGTTGGCCCCGTAAAAGGCCCGCAGCCCGCGCACTTCGAGCATCATTTGTCGGGCTCGCGCGGCTTGCCGAGATAGGCGCGGATCACCGCTTCGTCCTCTTGCACCTGCGAGGGTGTGCCCTCGGCGATCTTTCGCCCGAAGTCGAGCGCCACGACCTTGTCCGAGACGGACATGACAAGGCTCATGTGATGCTCGACGAGCAGCACGGTCACATGCCGGTCGTGGCGCAGGCGCCGGATCAAGGCACCCAGTTCGTCGACCTCCTCGTGGTTGAGTCCGCCCGCCGGTTCGTCGAGCAGCAGGAGTTTCGGCTGCCCGGCCAGCGCGCGGGCGAGTTCGACCCGCTTGCGCGTCCCGAGCGGCAGACCATCGGGCAATTCTTCGGCGGCCTCGCGCAGGTCGAGCAGGTCGAGCAATCCCCAGGCGGTTTCGGCGAGCCCGCGTTCCTGCCGCCGGACCCAGGGTAGGTGCAAGGTGTCGCTGACAAAATCGCTGCGGTGGCGGGCATGGCCGCCGATCCGGACATTGTCGAAGACCGATTGGCGCGGAAACAGCGCCAGGTTCTGAAAGGTGCGGGCGATCCCGATCTTGGCGATGCGGTGCGGTGGCCGCGACAGGAGTGAGCGCCCTTCGAACCGGATGTCGCCGCGGTTCGGCGTGTAGAGGCGGCTGAGGCAGTTGAAGAGCGTGGTCTTGCCGGCGCCGTTCGGGCCGATCAGGCCGAGGATCTGCCCCTCCTCGAGATCGAACGAGACCCCGTCGAGCGCGACGATCCCGCCGAAGCGCACGCCGATATCGCTGACTTCGAGAAGCTTCGGCGCGCCGGGCATTACCCGAGGCCGAGCCCGCCCGCGCCAACTCGCCCCGTCATCCTTATTATCCTCCCAAAACGCCCGGCTGCGCCGGCTTTAGTTGCGGGCCAACCTGCCAATCGCTAGTTTTCAAGTCAAGCGCGCCTTCGCTCGCCGCTTCCCGGTGGCGGCGGCCGATTTTGAGAGCAACCTTTGACCCCGGACAGGGCGGGACGCGGCTATGGGCAACATCAATCCGAGCGTCGATTTGCGGCGGGACGGCGAGATTGCGGTCGTCACCGTCGACAACCCGCCGGTCAACGCGCTGAAGCACGAAGTGCGCGCCGGGCTCGCCGCGGCGTTGGCGCGGGCGCGGGACGACGCGTCGGTCGAGGCCGTCGTCATCGCCTGCGCCGGGCGGACCTTCTTCGCCGGCGCCGACATCACCGAGTTCGGCAAGCCGCCGCAGGCCCCGGGGCTTGGCGAGGTCATCGCCGCGATCGAGGCAATGCCGAAGCCGGTGGTCGCGGCGATCCATGGCGCCGCACTCGGCGGCGGGTTCGAGTTGGCGCTTGCCTGCCATTTCCGGGTGGCGGCGCCGACCGCGCGGGTCGGCCTGCCCGAAGTCAAGCTCGGCCTCCTGCCGGGCGCCGGCGGCACGCAGCGCCTGCCGCGGCTGGTAGGCCCGGAAAAGGCGCTCAGGATGATCGTGACCGGTGATCCGATCCCGGCGGCCGAAGCGCTCGCCGACGGCGTCCTCGACGCTATCGCCGAGGGCGATCTGACGACGGACGCGATCGTCTTTGCCCGCCGGGTTCTGGCGGAAAAGCGGCCGTTGCGGCGCGTGCGCGACCGGGACGACAAGCTGGCGCCGGCGCGGGCCGATCCCGGCGCATTCGACGCGGCCGCCGCCGCATTGACCCGCAGGCTGCGCGGCCGGGAGGCTCCGGCCGCCTGTGTCGAGGCGGTGCGCAACGCCTTCACGCTGCCGTTTGAAGAAGGCCTGCGGCGGGAGAGCGAACTCTTCCGCAAGCTCGTCGCCGGCGACCAGTCAAAGGCGCAGCGCCATGTCTTCTTTGCCGAGCGCGAGGCGGCCAAGGTCCCCGGCATCCCGGAGGGAACGCGGCCGCGGCCGATCGCGCAGGCCGCGGTGATCGGTGGTGGGACGATGGGCGGCGGCATCGCGATGTGCTTCGCCAACGCCGGCATCCCGGTGACCCTGGTCGAGACCGGCGCCGATCTCTTGCAGCAGGGGCCTCGATCGGATCGCCGGGAATTACCGTGCGACCGCCGCGCGTGGCGGGCTGACGGTCGAGGAGATGGAGCGGCGCATCGGCCTGATCGGCGGAGCGGTCGGGCTCGACGCCGCCGCCGAAGCCGATGTCGTGATCGAGGCGGTGTTCGAGGAAATGGACCTCAAGAAGCGGGTCTTCGCCGATCTCGACCGGGTCGCCAAACCGGGGGCGCTGCTCGCGACCAACACCTCGACCCTCGATGTCGACGAGATCGCCGCCGCCACTTCCCGGCCGCAGGACGTGGTCGGAACCCATTTCTTCAGCCCGGCCAACGTCATGCGGCTCCTGGAGATCGTCCGGGGAGCGAAGAGCGCGCCCGACGCGGTGACAACCGCGCTGGCGCTCGGCCGCCGGCTCGGCAAGGTGCCGGTCGTAGTCGGCGTGTGCTACGGGTTTGTCGGCAACCGGATGCTGGCGCGCCGCTCGGTCGAGGCCGAGCGTCTGCTGCTCGAGGGGGCGTTGCCGCAACAGGTCGAAGCCGCACTCGTCGAATTCGGTCTGCCGATGGGGCCGTTTGCGATGATGGATTTGGCCGGGCTCGATGTCGGCTGGCGCATCCGCAAGGGCAGGGGCGAGACGGCGGTGATCGAGGACGCGCTGTGCGAAGCCGGGCATTTCGGCCAGAAGACCGGCAAGGGCTATTTCCGCTACGAGGCGGGCTCCCGCGCGCCGATCCCGGACGCCGAGGTCGAGCGCATCATTCTCGACGCCTCCGCCCGGCTCGGCGTCGCCCGCCGGCCGATCTCGGCCGAGGAGATCGTCGAGCGCACGGTCTTCCCGATGATCAACGAAGGCGCCCGCATCCTTGAGGAGGGGATCGCCGCGCGCCCCGGCGACATCGACGTCGTCTGGGTCTATGGCTACGGCTGGCCGGTATGGCGCGGCGGCCCTATGTATTACGCCGATGGGCTCGGCCTCGCCAATCTGCGCGACCGGCTCGATTTCTACGCCGAGCGCTCGGGCGACGAGAGCCTGCGCCCGGCCCCACTGATCCGCCGCCTCGCCGCCGAGGGACGAGGATTTTCAGCATGACGCAATCTGAAGAGGAAATCGGAGCGGTCGCGGCGGCGGCCGAAAAGCTTGAAGATGAGGCGATGAAGCTTCCGACCAAGTTGCGTGCCCGTCTTGCCCGGCGATTGATCGCCAGTCTGGATCCGGAGCCGGCGGATCCGGGTGTTGAGGAGTCGTGGACGGTTGAGGCGCCCCGCCGCTTGGAGGAGCTCGTCAACGGGAAAGTCGCCGGCATTCCCGCCGAGGATGCCCTGAGAAAGGCGCGTGCGGCGCTGCGGTGACTGGAATTGTCTTCCACCCAGAGGCAGAACAGGAATTGACGGAGGCAGCCAGATTTTACGAAGCTCGCGCCACTGGTCTGGGTGACGATTTAATCCGCGAAGTGGAGCATGCGCTGGCGCAAATCAGCGCCAATCCGGAAGCCGGGACTCCGATTGCGGGGGCGATCAGGCGCCGGCTCGTCCGACGGTTCCCGTTTGCGATATTGTACCAAGCCGGGACCGAAAATGTCCTGGTTGTCGCGCTGATGCATCTGCGTCGTCGTCCGGGCTATTGGCGAGAGCGGATGCGAGACGTTGCCAGGTCAGCCTGTTAGGGAGTTCGTTATGGATCTGCGCTTTACGCCCGAAGAACTGGCCTTTCGCGACGAGGTGCGGGCGTTCTTCCGCTCCGACCTGCCGGACAGCATCCGCGCCAAGATGGTCGCGGGCCGCCATCTCGCCAAGGACGACATCATCACCTGGCAGCGCATCCTGAACCAGAAAGGCTGGGCGGTGGCCAACTGGCCGGCCGAATGGGGCGGCACCGGCTGGTCGCCGGTGCAGCAATACATCTTCCAGGAGGAGCTGCAATTGGCGCCCGGCGCCGCAGCCCCTTGGCTTTGGCGTGACGATGGTCGGGCCGGTCATCATCGCCTTCGGCTCCGAGGAGCAGAAGCGGCATTACCTGCCGCGCATCGCCAATCTCGACGATTGGTGGTGCCAGGGCTTTTCCGAACCGGGTTCGGGTTCGGACCTGGCCTCGCTGCGCACCTCGGCCAAGCGCGACGGCGACTATTACATCGTCAACGGCCAGAAGACCTGGACCACGCTCGGCCAGCACGCCGACTGGATCTTCTGCCTCGTGCGCACCGACCCGCAGGCGAAAAAGCAGGAGGGCATCTCCTTTCTCTTGATCGACATGGAGACGCCGGGGATTACGCTGCGCCCGATCATCACGATCGAGGGCGGGCACGAGGTCAACGAGGTCTTCTTCGACGACGTCAAGGTGCCGGCGGAGAACCTTGTCGGCCAGGAGAACAAGGGCTGGGACTACGCCAAATACCTGCTCGGCCGCGAGCGCACCGGCATTGCCCGCGTCGGTCTGTCGAAGGAGCGTCTGCGGCGGATCAAGGAACTGGCCGCACTCGAACGCGACGGCGACCGGCCATTGATCGAGGACGAGCGCTTCCGCGAGAAGCTCGCTGCGGTCGAGGTCGAATTGAAGGCGCTCGAAATGACGCAATTGCGCGTCGTCGCCGCCGAGCGCCGCCGGACCGACAACAAGCCCGATCCGGCCTCCTCGATCCTCAAGATCAAGGGCTCGGAAATCCAGCAGGCGACGACCGAACTCCTGATGGAGGTGGTCGGCCCCTACGCGATGCCCTACCAGCCGGAGCACGCCGACGACGAGCGCTGGAACGAGCCGCCGATCGGCCCCGAATGGGCCGGCACGGTCGCGCCGACCTATTTCAACTGGCGCAAGGTGTCGATCTACGGCGGCACCAACGAGATCCAGAAGAACATCGTCGCCAAGGCGATCCTGGGGCTCTAGCCGAGGCGGGGCGGGCGATGGATTTCGATCTGAGTGAAGAGCAGCGGCTCCTCAAGGAAAGCCTCGATCGGCTGGTGAACGACCGCTACGCCTTCGAGCAGCGCCGGACCTATGCGCAAGGCCCCGAGGGCTGGAGCCGCGAATTGTGGGCGCAATATGCGGAGCTCGGGCTCCTCGGCCTGCCGTTTGCCGAGCGCTTCGGCGGCTCCGACGGCGGCCCGGTCGAGACCATGATCGCGATGGAGGCGTTCGGCGGCGCGCTGGCGCTCGAACCCTATCTGGCGACGGTGGTGCTGGGCGGCGGCTTCCTGCGCCACGGCGGCAGCGAGGCGCAATGCGCCGACCTCGTCCCGAAGATCGCGGCCGGCGAATTGACGCTCGCTTTCGCCCAGACCGAGCGGCATTCGCGCTGGAACCTCGCCGACGTCTCGACCCGGGCGCGGCGCGACGGCGCCACCTACGTTCTCGACGGCGAGAAGGGCGTGGTGCTGCACGGCGACAGCGCCGACCGGCTCGTCGTCACGGCGCGGCTTGGCGGCGGCCAACGCGACCGCGATGGGATCGGCGTCTTCCTCGTCGACGCCGGCGCCGAGGGAGTTGGGCGGCGTGGCTATCCGACCCAGGACGGGCTGCGCGCCGCCGAGATCACGCTCAACGGCGTTCGCATCGGGCCGGAAGCCGTATTGGGCGAGCCAGGCGGCGGCCTGCCGCTCGTCGAGCGCGTCGTCGACGAGGCGCTCGCCGCACTTTGCGCCGAGGCGGTGGGCGGCATGGCGGCGATGCACGAACTGACCGTCGATTACCTCAAGACGCGCAAGCAATTCGGCCGCGAGATCGGCAGTTTTCAGGTATTGCAGCACCGCGCCGTCGACATGCTCGTGGCGCTCGAACAGGCGCGCAGCATGGCGATGTTCGCGACGATGATGGCGGGCGAGGAAAACGCCGCCGAGCGGCGCAACGCATTGTCGGCGGCCAAGGTGCAGATCGGGCGCTCGGGCAAGTTCGTCGGCCAGCAGGCGGTCCAGCTGCATGGCGGCATCGGCATGACGATGGAGTACAAGGTCGGCCATTATTTCAAGCGGATGACGATGATCGACACGACCTTCGGCGACGCCGACCATCATCTGCGCGAACTCGCCCGCCGCGGCATCCGCGCCGCCGCTTGAGACGGGCGGCGCGGGCGGTCGCCGGCGCGATGATCGTCACCTGCCCCGTTTGCCGCACGCGCTATCGCGTCGCCGAGCCGGAACTCGACCGGCCCGCCGGACGCCGGGTACGGTGCGTCGCCTGCGGCCACGTCTGGTCGCACGCCCCGCCGGCGAGAGAGCCTTTGCCGCCGCCGGCAGTGCCGCGCATCGAACCGCCGCTCGGCATGCCGCCGCGCCCGGCCGGCGTAACCCTCGCGACGCCGCCGCGCTCGGCCGTCGTCGCGCCGCCGGCGCCGCGCCGCCGGCAATGGGTGGCGGCCGCGGCTGTGGTCATGATCATGCTCGTCGTCCTCGCCGCCCTGATCGCGGTCATCGCCCGCGAGGAGATTGCCGCCGCATGGCCGCCAGCGGCGCAGTTTTTCGCCTGGATTGGGTTGACGGCGCGTTAGCGATCCCGGTTCGGATTGAGGGGAGGCGGCATGGCCGAGGGCAGCTCGCGGCAGCGCTACCAGGAGAACCTCCAGGGTGAGGTCGACAGCGCCGCGCTCTACAGGACCCTGGCGCAGACCGAGAAGAACCCGCAGCTCGCCGGGATCTATTCGCGGCTCGCGGCGGTCGAGGAAGCCCACGCCGAATTCTGGAAGCGCCAGCTTGCGTCTCTCGGCCAGCATGTGCCGCGGCTGCGCCCGGGCTTCCGCACCCGCGCACTCTCCTGGCTGGCGCGGCGGTTCGGCGCCGCCTTTGTCCTGCCGACGGTCAACACCCTCGAACAGATGGACAGCGGCAGCTATGCCGACACAGCCGGAGGCCGTCGCCGGTGGTTTGCCGGCGGCGGAGCGCTCGCATGCCCGGATCGTCTCGGCGCTCGCCTCGCCGGTGCCGGGCGGGCTCGGCGGCGCGGCGCTGGCGCGGCTCGAAGGCAGGCATCGCGGCATGGGCGGCAATGCGCTGCGCGCCGCCGTGCTCGGCGCCAATGACGGGCTCGTCTCCAATCTGAGCCTGGTGATGGGAGTGGCCGGCGCCGATCTTGCCGCCCAGTCGATCCTCGTCACCGGCCTTGCCGGACTGCTCGCCGGCGCCTTCTCGATGGCGCTCGGCGAATGGCTTTCGGTCAACACCGCCCGCGAAGCAGCACAGCGCCAGATCGCCACCGAAGCGGCCGAACTCGAGCAGGCCCCCGAGGAAGAAGAGCAGGAACTGGCGCTGATCTACGAGGCCAAGGGGCTCCCCGAGGACCTCTCGCGCTCGCTCGCCAAGGAGCTGATCGGCAACAAGAAGACCGCGCTCGATACGCTGGTGCGCGAGGAATTGGGGATCGATCCCGACGAGCTGGGCGGATCGGCCTGGACGGCCGCCGGAACCTCGTTCGCGCTCTTCGCGGTGGGCGCGATCTTTCCGGTGGCGCCCTATTTCACGCTCGTGGGACTGCCGGCGGTGATCGCGAGCTTGGCGGCGAGCGGCGTCGCCCTCTTCGCGATCGGCGCCGGAACCGTGCTCTTTACCGGTCGCGGTTTTTGGTTTTCCGGGCTGCGCCAACTGGCGGTCGGCCTCGCCGCGGCCGGCGTCACTTTCGGCGTCGGCCGGCTGATCGGCGTCGCCGTCGCCGGCTGACCGCGACTTCAGTGCCGGCGGGCGATGAACTCCGCGCGGGCCAGCCGGCGCTGCAGCGAGAGGCGCTGCGACACCGAGAGCGGCCGGCCCGGGCCGCCGACGATCGAGCCGCCGCGTCCGGCGATCCGCAGCGGGCTGCCGTCGAACAGCAAGAGATTGTCGAGGCCGCCCTCGTCGAGCGTCCAGTTGCGCACCGGCCCGGTGTCGATATGGATGAAGCCCGAATGCGGGTACCAGCCGACCCCGCCGCGCTGCATGCCGCGCGCCGCGGCCATCGCCTCGGCGAGCCTGGAGCCGATATGCACGTCGAGCGCGCGGCCGTAGATGTGCTGGCTGTTCTCGGCCACGCCGAAGGTCGTGCGCATCAGCATCTCGTTCGTTTCGCGCGTGCGGTAGGCCGAGAGGATCGTGGCGCTCGTCTCGCCGACCGAGGCCAGCATGTCGGCGAGAAAATCGAGGACGCCGACATCAATCTGCGTCTTTTCGCCGGAATGAAAATCACGCAGGAACACGTTGAGCTCGTCGATCACGCGGCCGATCGGCCCCTTGTCGTCGCGGTAGGCGCCATCGAATTTCTCGCCGGTATGCGCATTGACGAGGCGCAGGCGGCGCGGTTCGGGAGGCCGCACGACCGCCCGCGCAAATGCCGGCCACGCCGCCGCTCCGGCCGCAGCCAAAGCAAGAAAATGCCGTCGGCCGATCATATCTTACAGGATAGTCCGAATCGCAGCCGAAGGGAAGCCGCACCCCGCCGCCAAACTCTAAGCGACTGGATCAAAAGCGTTTCAAGAGGCGGTCGATATAGTCAAGCTCGATTGTCGGGCGGAAGCGTTCGCCGGCGCGGCGGCGCAATTCATCGAGGATCTCGCGGGCCCGCTGCAAGGTATTCTGGTCCGGAATCTTAACATCACCTTGATCGTAGCTGCCGTTGTTCGACAGCGGCCGGCCGAGTGGATCGCGTTCGCTCCGGCTGCCCGACTGCCTGCTGTTCTTTCCCTGCTGGTCGTCGCCGGGTTGTCCGCAGGCCTCGCCGAGCCGGCGCTGCATCTGCTCGGCAAATTCGCGCGCCGCCTGCTGCAGCCGGTCGAGCGCATCGGTTTGCGGCGGGATCGCCTGGCCGGGCTCGCCGTTGCGCAACGCCTCGGTCGCATCGCGCATCGCCCGCTCGGCGCGGCCCAGCGGATCGGGAATTTCGCCGAGCCCGTCGCCCATCCGGCGCATCATCTCGCCGAGCATATGGCGCAGCGCCTCCTGCTGTCCGGCCGCGTCGCCCATATCCACACCGTCCGGCTCGTCGCCGCCGCCCTGCTGCCCGCTCTGCCCCATCTCGCCCGGCTGGCCCTGCTGTCCCGGCTGGCCTCGCTGGCCCTGCTGCCCTGGCTGGCCTTGTTGTCGCTGCTCGGCGCGGAAGCTGCGGTCGAGAAGTTGCTGCTGGCGCCGCATCATGTCCTGCATGCCGCGCATCATCTGCTGCGCCTCGCTCGCGCCGCGCTGCATCTGCCCGGGCTGTGCGGTCCGCAGGTTTTCCAGCATGTTCTGCAATTGCGACAGCAGTTCGCGCGCCTGGTCGCGGGCGCCGTCGCGGGCGAGTTCGCGGGCCCGGTCGAGCATGCGCTGCAGATCGCGGCCGGTGATGATCTGCGACGGATCGACCGGCTGCTGCCCCTGCTCGGGATTGCGCGCCATGTTCTCGGCAAGCGACCGCAGATAGCGGTCGAGCGCCTGCTGCAATTCGCGCATCAGCCGGTCGATTTCGGCGTCGGGCGCGTTCTTGGCCAGCGCGTCCTGCAATTCCTGCTGCAATCGCCGCAATTCGCGCTCCGCCATCGACATCCGCCCGTCCTCGATGCGCAGTGCCGTGTCCCACAGCAGCTGCTCGACCTCGGCGACGGACGCGGCATCGGTATTCAGCCGCAGGCGCTGTTCGGCCACACTGAGCCCGAGATAGGCGACGGCATCGTCGCGGTAGAGCTGCGGCCGCTCGCGCAGATCGGCCGAGGATCTCGGCGACCGCCACTCGCGAGGCCGGGTCTTTGACCAGTTCCTTGCGCTGGTCGATGATCGCCCGCGCTACCGGATGGGTGAACTCGCGCTCCGGCAGGGTCATCCGGACCGGCTCGCTGTCGCCGGTCTGGCCGAGCGCATCGCTGGCGACGAGCCGGATCTCGACCGGCAGGCCGGCCCAGGGATGCGGCGACAGATCGTGGTAGCTCGTCGCCTCAGCCTCTTTGAGGTGCAGCCCGGGGAGCGGCAACGGCAGTTCGATCGTCTCGTCGGTCTTGCCGTCCGGGCGCCGGATCACCGCCTTGACGTTCTCGACCCCGTAATCGTCCTCGGTCTTATAGTCGAGCCGCAATACGGCGCGGGCGGTCCCTTCGGGCGGTCTGGCGAAAGCGACGGTCGGCGGATTGTCGGGCACGATCTCGATCGCCCAATTGCCGAGCGAGGCGCCGTCCTGCGTCACCTTGAGCCGCTTGCCGGCGGTCAGGGACGTCGAAATCTGGAAGTTCTTCTTGTCGACTGCGGTGAAGTCGCGCGGCTGGCCGTCGATGACGAGGCGCGGCAGGCCGTCGCCGTCATGCACCTGGGCTAACAGCACGCTCCCGGTCGGGACCCGGATCGTCTCCTTCATGTCGGGCTTCAGGAATTGCGGCGCCAACCCGGTGTATTCGGGCGGCGTCACCCAGATGTCGAGGCTGGCCGCGATGGCGCCCGACCCGCCGCCGAGGCTCGGGTCACCGCCCGCGTCAGGCGCTCGCGCCAATCGCCGCCGGCGTCGATGACCGCCAGCAGCAGGAGCATGGCCAGCACCGCCCGCAGCCCCCAGGGATCGCGCGCGGCGAGCCCGGCGACCGGCCATCCGATCCGCAGCCGGCGCGCCGCCGCCATGCATCCGCTGGCGATGGGCCTCCCACAATTTCGCCGCCTGCGGGTCGAGATAGCCGCTGGGTTTGTCGTCGAGCGTCTGCAGCGGACGGTGGGCGAGCCCGCTCGCCCGTTCGATGCGGCGGCGGGCGGCGGCGTAATCGGGTCGCCGCACGCTGCGGCAGGCGATCGCGACGGCGGCAGCGATGCCCGCGCCGAGGAGCAACAGGGCCGCCGCGTGCACCCCGCCCGGCAACAAGGGCAAGAGGTCGAAGAGCGCCAGGATCAAAAAGACGGCCACGAGCGCCACGGCCGGCCAGCAGGCGGGCCACACCCGTTCCCAGAACAGCGCCGCGCCGGCGAGCCGGAGCCGCATCGCCATCAGGAGGCCGCGGGCCGATCGCTCGCTCATGATTCACCTCGCTGACGCGCGTTGCCCGCCGACGGGTCGGAGAGCCACGGCGGGATCGTATCCAAGGACAGCATCGCTTCATAGCTTTGCCGCGCCCGGATCACGGCAAAGCGATCACCGGCGACCAGAACTTCCGGCACGAGCGGGCGGCTGTTGTAGGTCGAGCTCATGACCGCGCCATAGGCTCCCGCTGTCTCGAAAGCGACCAGATCGCCCTCGCCGAGCGGAACCAGGTCCCGTATTTTGCTGTCGCCGTCGCCGGTGAACGTATCAGTGCTCTCGCAGACCGGCCCGACGACGATCGCGGGACCCGGCAGCGCATTCTTTCCGGGCTCCCGTACCGGGACGATCCCGTGAAACGCCTTGTACAGGGCGGGCCGGATCAAATCGTTCATCGCCGCATCGACGATGACGACCGAGTGGTCGGGTCCGTCCTTTACGTACTCGACGCTCGCGACCAGCACGCCGCCGGCGCCGACCAGGAAACGCCCCGGCTCGAACGCCAGCGCCAGGTCGAGACGGCCGAAGATTTCGCAGACGCAGGCGGCGTATTCCTGCCGGGCTGACGACCGGGTCGCTCTTGCCGTAGGGGACCGTCAGACCGCCGCCGACATCGAGCCGGCGCACCGCGAGCCCTGCGGCGCGCAACTCGCGGACCAGCTCGGCGAGGCGGACGAATGCCGTTCGGCTGGGACCGAGGTCCTCGATCTTGGAACCGATATGGACCGCGAGCCCGGCCGGCTCGATGCCCGGCAGATCGGCGGCAAGGCGATAGGCGGCGGCGATGTCCTCGCGGGCGATGCCGAACTTGTCGCCCTTGCGGCCGGTCGAGATGCCGTCATGGCTGCCGGCATCGACATCGGGGTTGACCCGGATCGCGACGCGAGCGAGCTTGCCGGCCGCAGTCGCGATCTCGCTGAGCCGGCGCAATTCGGGGAACGACTCGACATTGATCTGGTGGATGTCGGCGGCTAGCGCGTAGCCGAGCTCGGCGCGCGTCTTGCCGACGCCGGAAAACACGATCCTCGCGGCCGGGATGCCGGCCGCGAGCGCGCGGCGCAACTCACCCTCCGACACAACGTCGGCGCCCGCGCCGAGCCTGGCGAATAGACGCAGCACGGCCAGGTTGGAGTTGGCCTTGACCGCATAGCAGATCAGCGGGTCGAGCGAGGCCAGGGCGTCCGCCAGGGCGCGGTATTGGGCGGTGAACGAGGCGGTCGAATAGAGATA
Source organism: uncultured Alphaproteobacteria bacterium (assembly GCA_963799085.1). GTDB lineage: Bacteria > Pseudomonadota > Alphaproteobacteria > ATCC43930 > CGMCC-115725 > AP-15. Next base: position 80,784 of record CAWCWA010000006.1, read on the forward strand.
GAATGGTGTGCCGACCGCGTCGGCGATCCGCCGGATCGGAACGGCTTCGGCGTGGAGCTCGCCGTCGCGATAGGCGAAGGCGTCACTCACGGGGATAGGGTCGCGGATAGGTGTTGGGTACGCCCGGCGGCGGCACCGGGTCGTTTTTCTTGCCGCAGCCGGCGAGCGCCAGCGCGAGCGACAGGAGCGCGAGGCAAGCGAAGGCTCGGCACGGGCGGCCGATCACAGGAACCTTCGCCGCGCCTCGGCGATCGCGGCCCGCACCTGGTCGGGTGCCGTGCCGCCGAGACTGGCGCGGCTGGCGATCGAGCGCTCGACGTCGAGCACGTCGAAGACGCCCGCCGTGACCGCGGGCTCGATCGCCTGCATGTCGGCAAGCGGCAGTTCGCGCCAGCGTGCAGCCGAGACGCTCGGCCCGCGCGACGATCCGTCCCGTCGCGTGATGCGCCTCGCGGAACGGCAGGCCGGCGACGCGGACGAGCCAGTCGGCGAGATCGGTCGCGGTCGAAAAGCCGCGCGCGGCGGCCTCGCGCATCCGGGCGCGATCGGGCTGCCATGTCGCGCACCATCCCGGCCGTCGCCGCCAGCGCCAATTCGAGCGCGTCGAACGCCTCGAACACCGGAACCTTGTCCTCCTGCATGTCCTTGCCATAGGCGAGCGGCAGGCTCTTCATCACCGTCAGCAATGCAACAAGCGAACCGTTGAGACGGCCGGTCTTGGCGCGCACCAGTTCGGCCGCGTCCGGGTTGCGCTTTTGCGGCATGATCGAGCTGCCAGTGGTGAACGCGTCGCTGAGGGTGACAAACCCGAAACCCTCGCTGCACCAGAGCACGATCTCCTCGGCAAAGCGCGACAGATGGGCGCCGGCGATGGCGGCGGCGGCGAGAAATTCGAGCGCGAAATCGCGGTCGGAGACGGCGTCGAGCGAATTCGCCATCGGCCGGTCGAAGCCGAGCGCCGCGGCGGTCTGTCGGCGATCGATCGGAAAGGACGTGCCGGCGAGCGCCGCGGCGCCCAAGCGGGCATTCGTTCAGCCGCCGCCGGCAGTCGGCGAGCCTCCCGCGGTCGCGCCCGAGCATCTCGACATAGGCCATCAGATGGTGGCCGAAAGTCACCGGCTGGGCGATCTGCAGATGCGTATAGCCGGGCATCGGGGTGGCGGCCTCGGCCTCGGCCCGGTCGATCAGCGCCTGCTGCAGGTCGCGCATCGCCTGGTCGAGCCGGTCGATCGCGCCGCGCAGCCACAGGCGGAAATCGGTCGCCACCTGGTCGTTGCGCGAACGCGCGGTATGGAGCCGGCCGGCGGTCGGGCCGATCAGCTCGGCAAGCCGCGCCTCGACATTCATGTGGATGTCTTCGAGCGCCTCGCTGAAGGCAAAGGCACCGCTCTCGATTTCCGTCTCGATCCGGTCTAGACCCGCGGCGACCGCCGCGCCATCTTCGGCCGAGATGATGTGCTGGGCGACAAGCATCGCGCAATGCGCCCTCGATCCGGCGATGTCCTCGGCGTAGAGGCGCTTGTCGAAGTCGATCGAGGCGTTGATCCGGCGCATAATCTCGGCCGGACCGCCGGCAAACCGGCCGCCCCATTGCGCGTTCGCCGGAGAGCTGCTGGCCGGCGCGTCATTCGGCTTTCCGGCCGCGGTCATCCGCCGCCGCCATCGATGGAAGACGTCATGAAAAGGGCCCGCGCCGTCCTTCTGCTCTTGCTCACTGCGCTTGTCGCACCCGCCGCGGCGGGCGAGCCCCCGCTCGGCTCCTTCGTTCCGTCGGAGACGCCGCAGCCGGCGCCCGAGATCGCCTTCAGCGACGGCGCCGGCAAGACATTTGACCTCTCCGATTTCGCCGGCAAAACCGTCCTCATCAACCTGTGGGCCACCTGGTGCGGCCCGTGCCTGCGCGAAATGCCCTCGCTCGAACGCCTGCAGCAGCATTTCGGCGACCGGCTCGCGGTCCTCGCCATATCCGAGGATCGCGGCGGCAGCAAGGCCGTAGACCCCTTCATCGCCAAGCTCGGCCTCAAATCGGTCAAGACCTTCCTCGACCCGAAGAGTGGGGTCGGCCGCGCCTTCAAGGTCGAAGGCCTGCCGACGAGCTTCCTGATCGACGGACAGGGGCGCGTCCTCGGCCGGGTCGACGGCGAGGCGGCATGGGACTTGCCCCGCATGCTGGCCGTAATCGAACCCTTTCTCGACGCCGGCGCGGTGATCAAGACCTCGGCGCCGCCAGGACGTCCCTGAGAAAATGACCGCCGCGCCGCAATCCCTCTTCGTCGATCGCATGGCCGAGGCTGGGACGGGTCATCGTCTCGACCGGGACGCCGGCGGATTTGAGCGCGGTTTCGGCCGCCGTCAACGACTCGTACGGGACCAGCGGATCCTCGTCGCCGTGGATCAGGAGGACGCGCGGGCGGGCGCGCAATTCGTCCGCCAGAAGCTCGGGGGCCAGCAGGCGGCCCGAATAGCCGAGAATGCCGGCGGCGGCACGGCTGCGCCGCAGCCCGACAAAGAGCGACATCATCGTTCCCTGCGAAAAGCCGACGAGCGCCAAGGAGCTTTCGTCGAGGCCCCGCTCGGCGAGCGCTTCGTCGATAAAGGCGTCGAGCATCGGCGCCGCCGCTCGCACCCCGGCCAACACCGCCGGCGGGCTGCGGTCCTGGGCGCTGAACCACTGGTAGCCGTAGGGCGCCATATCACAAGGAAAGGGCGCGTTCGGCGACAGGAACTCGGCGTCGGGCAGCAGCGGCGCCCAATAGGGTGCGAGCCCGATCAGGTCGTTGCCATCGGCGCCCAGCCCGTGCAGCAGGATGACGAGGCGGCGCGGCTTGCCGCCCGCGGCGGGCGGGCGCGAGGGTCCGGATAGGGCTGCGATCATCTATGCGCTCTCTCGACAAGCCGGCAACTCAATGCAGCAATAGCGCAAATTCGGCCTCGCTGCCACCCGAGGAGCAGGTCTCGGACGTCGTGACGAGGTTTGCGCCGAGCCCGACCGGGTTTTTGCATCTCGGCCATGTGCGCTCGGCCTTCGTGGGCTGGCAGGCGGCGCGGCGCATGGGCGGGCGGTTTCTGCTGCGGCTCGAAGACATCGACCGGGCGCGCTGCCGAGACGAGTATGCCGAGGCGATCCTCGAGGACCTCGCCTGGCTCGGGCTTGGCTGGGAGGGGCCGGTGCGGCGGCAATCCGAACATTTCGACGACTATCGGCGGGCGCTCGATCGTCTCGATGCGCTGGAGGTGCTCTATCCGTGCTTTTGCACGAGGCGTGAGATCGCGGCCGAGATCGCCCGCGCCGGCGGCGCCCCGCAGGGCGAGACGGGGCCGCCCTATCCCGGCCTCTGCCGTCGCCTCGACCCGGCCGAGCGCGAGGCGAAGCTGCGGTCCGGCCGCGATTACGCACTGCGTCTCGATCTGCGGCGGGCGCTGGCGTTGACGGGCCCCCTCGACTGGATCGAGGAAGGGGCCGGCGAACCCCGCCCGGTGGCGGCGGACCCGGGCCCGCTCGGCGACGTCGTGCTGGCGCGCAAGGACATCCCGGCGAGCTATCACCTTGCCGTCACCGTCGATGACGCGCTCCAGGGCGTGACCCTCGTCACCCGCGGCGAAGACCTGAGCGAGGCGACCCATATCCACCGCGTGCTCCAGGCGCTCCTCGGTCTGCCGCCGCCGCGCTATCGCCACCATGCGCTCTTGACCGATGCGGCGGGCCGCCGGCTAGCCAAGCGCGACCATGCGTTCAGCGTGCGTGAGATGCGCGCTGCCGGAACGGCTCCCGAGCGCGTCCTGGCGCTCGCTCGAGGCGCAGCTACGGCCGAAACCGAAGCATCGCCTCGGGGGATTAGTTAAGCTCCCGTCGCACGCTGCGGCAAAGGAGACGAGAATGCTGAGCACGACCGGGTTCGCCCAGATTGGCGCGCTGATCGGCGATCCGGCGCGCGCCGGCATTCTGGCCGCGCTGCTCGACGGTCGCGCGTTGACCGCCACCGAGCTCGCGCGGGTGTCGGGTGTCGCGCCGCAGACCGCGAGCGGCCATCTCGCCCGCCTTCTCGACGGTGGCCTCCTTGCGGTCGAGCGCCAGGGCCGGCATCGCTATCACCGGATCGCCTCGCCGGCGGTGGCGCGGATGCTGGAGGGTGTCATGAGCTTCGCCGCCGATGCGGAGGAGGGCGGGGCGCGGCGCCGGCGGCCCGTAGTGGTCGGCCCGCGCGACAAGGCCCTGCGCGCCGCGCGGACCTGTTACGATCACCTCGCCGGCCGGCTAGGGGTGGCGCTTGCCGACGCCATGGTCGAGCAGCGGCGGATCGAATTGTCGGCCGATGGCGGTGCGGTCACCGAGGCGGGCGCGCAGTTCCTGAACGGGCTCGGCATCGATGTCGAGGGGCTCGCAAGACGCGCCCGCTCCGGCCGGGTGTTTTGCCGGCCGTGCCTCGACTGGAGCGAGCGCCGCCCGCATCTTGCCGGCGCGCTAGGCACGGCGTTGTGCGCTCACGCCTTTGGGCAAGGCTGGGTGCGTCGCCTCGACGGCACCCGCGCTGTCGCCGTCACACCCGCCGGCCGCTCCGGGTTCCGCCAGCTGTTCGGCGTCGAGGACGAGCCCCGCTGAGCCTCAATCGAGCGGGCGGCGCAGCCCCGTCGCGACGTCGAGATATTCCGGATCGTCGGGCGGCAGTATCCCGTGCCGAACCGCGAAATCCAGAATCACCAGATTGACGTTGAATTTGAAATCGGCGGTCGAGCGGATCCGGTCGAGAACCTCGCGCGCCGGCATCAGCGCAAAATCGACGAACTCGCCGTCGCGATTTTTCGGCGCGAAATCCACGGGTATTTCGAGATCGTAAGTGAAGAGCACGTCGTCGCGGATGCCGAGTTCGTTCTCCATGCGATAGGAAATCGCGCCGACCGGTGCGGCCCGCGCCATCAGCACCGGCGGGACCGAGGCTTCCTCCTCGCCCTCCTTGATGAGCGTGTCGATGACCCCGTGGCCGTTGCCGATGCCGCCCGCGACGAGGTTGTCGAGCTTGCCGGGCGCCACGGTTTTGTCCGGCGAACGGCGGCCGACCCACATCCGCAACTCGCTGCCCGCGCGCAGATAGCCGTTCAGATGCACGCCGTAGGCGCGGGTGCCGAAGAACGGCACCGCACCCCGGTCGAGTTGGAACACCGGCGGGGCGGTCCAGCGGGGCGCCACGTCGAAGGTTTCGTTGCGCCATTTCGGAATCTGCTTTTCGCCGACGAGCACGTCCACAACCTGGTCGACCGCACGGCTAACCGCCGCCATATCGCCTCCGGCCATCAGCGACACGCGGTCCGGAAAGACGGCGAAGACCTCGGGAAACCGCCGTAAGGCCTCGGCATTGTCGCGCCGCACCAACCCGATCCGGTCGGCGCCGGCGAAGAGCGGCAGCGCGCGACCGGGATCGTAATTGTTGCAAAGCCTGATGTGGTCGCAAAACGACATCGCCGGCGAGCCCTCCCGAACGGCGGTCAGCAATCGGCAGGATGCCGCATTGCCGTCAACACGACATCGACAGAGGGGATCTGACGCAGACAGGCGGCAATGTAATCGGTGAGTTCGCGATCGAGGCCGCGCATCTGGATATCGATCGTCAGCCGTGCCTGATCTGGGAATGAAAGCGCGCTATGCCAAGCGCTCGGCACCATGCCGCGCTTGGCGAAGAGTTCGAGGACGCGCGGCATGACCCCGGGTTCGGCGCGGGCGTGAACCAAAAAACAAGCTGTGTCGGGTAGATCGTCGTCAGCGGCGATCGCGGCAACGGACGGCATCGGAATGATCCTCGGCAAAGACAAAACGAATCGCAATGGCCCGAACCCACCTGGGGTCCGGGTTGCTAATTCGCCGATCGCGCCGGGATGGAAAAATCCGTGCAGTCACGACAACACGGTACAACATCTGTACCGAAAAATCAACTCGGTTGCCGAAGCGGGCCCCGTCCCGGTCGGATCGAAAGCCGGCGTTTCCTGTTGGCATGGGTAGTTTTTGCTGCAATCAGGGACCGCCAGAAATGGACAAGCGTATTGTCGTAAATCCGGTTGAGGCGCGTCAGGCGACGAAAGAGGGTGTCGTCAGGTACGTTTTGCTGGTTTCGTTGGTGCTGGTCGTGGTTCTATTAACGGTAGCATACCTGATCTTTTAGCGATCGGAGGGATTGATGGTCCCCGTGCGTCTCGCCCTTGTCGTCGCGCTGGCGCTCGCCGCCGGTGCGGGTTGCAACGTCGGCGCTCCGGAGCGGGCGGGCAACCTCCAGAACCTCAACGGCATCTCCGATGACATTTCGGCTATGCGCATGACCCAATCCGAACTCGCTGAAGATCCCGGACCCGAACCTGCCGACGACACTTCCGCACAGCTATCAGTTGCCGCATGATTGACCGGGACTGTGCAACGAGGCGACGTCGGTGGGGAGTGATTGCGCCGTACTGCTGAACGACACGCAGCAGGCGTTGGCCGCGGCCGATCGGGTCGTGGCGGCGGCGCGGGCAAAACTCGTCGCGCGCGTCGCGCCCGACGGCGAGATCGATCCCGACCGTCTCGGTGCCGAACAGTTTGCCGCGCACGCGCTTGCCTGGATGGCGACCTATGTTGCGGCATTGCGTCAGGTCCGCCTCTGGGCGGCGCGTCTTGCCGAAGACGGCCGGTTCGGCGATGGCGAGGCGGCGATCCTCGAGATCGTCTTCGGCGAATATCTGGCCCAGCTCGCGGGCGGCATCCCGATGGCGCAGGGGGAATTCGCCCGACCCTCCGAACTTGGCCTCGGCAGCGACGAAATCGAGCCGCTGCGGACCGGCGCCGCCGTCGAATTGATCGACGGTCTTCCGGCGGCGCGGCAGCGGTTCGGGCGGCTTCTCGCTGAAGAAGGGGAGTCCGCGTTCGGCCCGGCGGGCCTCGGCGATCCGACCCTCGACCTGATCCGCGATCAGATCCGGCGCTTTGCCGAAAATGGGGTGGCGCCCCATGCGCAGGAATGGCATCGGCAGGACCGGCTGATCCCGCTTCCGGTCATCGACGAACTCTCCGAACTCGGCGTGTTCGGAACCACTATCCCGGAAGAGCATGGCGGGCTCGGCCTCGGGAAGTTGGCGATGTGCGTCGTCTCCGAGGAATTGTCGCGCGCGTATATCGGCGTCGGCTCGCTCGGCACGCGCTCCGAGATCGCCGCCGAACTGATCCGGCTCAATGGCACCGCGGCGCAGCAGCGGCAATGGCTGCCGCAGATCGCCGCCGGAACCGTATTGCCGACCGCGGTCTTTACCGAGCCCAATGCCGGCTCCGACCTCGCCAGCCTGCAGACCCGTGCGGTGCGCGACGGCGAAGTCTACCGCATCTACGGCGCCAAGACCTGGATCACCCATGGCGCGCGCTCTGATCTGATGACGCTCTTGGTCCGCACCGACCCGGCCGAGCGCGGCTATCGCGGGCTCAGCATGCTGCTGGCGCCGAAGCCCCGCGGCGACGACGCCGATCCGTTTCCGGCCCCGGGGATGAGCGGCACCGAGATCCCGGTGCTCGGCTATCGCGGCATGAAGGAATACGAGATCGCCTTCGACGGCTTCGAGGTTCCGGCCGAGGGTCTGCTCGGCGGGCTCGAAGGGCAGGGGTTCAAGCAGTTGATGGCGACCTTCGAAAGCGCCCGCGTGCAGACCGCCTCGCGCGCGGTCGGCGTCGCCCAGAACGCGCTCGAACTGGGCCTTGCCTACGCCCGCGAGCGCATGCAATTCGGCCAGAAGCTCGCCGATTTTCCGCGGGTCGCAGCACGGCTGGCCCTGATGGCGGCCGAGACGATGGCGGCGCGGCAGCTCACCTATTTCGCCGCGCGCGAGAAGGACAGCGGCCGACGCTGCGACATCGAGGCCGGCATGGCGAAACTGCTCGCCGCCCGCGTCGCCTGGACGAACGCCGACAACGCCTTGCAGATCCATGGCGGCAACGGCTACGCGCTCGAATACCCGATCAGCCGGGTGCTCTGCGATGCGCGCATTCTGAACATTTTCGAGGGCGCCGCCGAAATCCAGGCGCAGATCATCGCCCGCGGACTGATCGCCGGCCGCAATTGACGGCGTCGCCTCGCCGCGGCGCTGGCGGCCTCGCCCGATCGGGTCCATATTTGCCGAATGACGGTATTTCTGACGATTCTGCTCGTTATCGCGATGCTCGGCACTTTGGTGGTGCTGATGCTCGGCGTGACGACGATGCTGCGCGGCGGCAACCCGCGGCGCTCCAACAAGCTGATGCAGTCGCGGGTCATCATGCAGGGGCTGGCATTGCTGCTGCTCGCCGCGCTGATGCTGCTCTCCCATCACTGAGGATGGTGCGCCTCACCCGCATCTACACTCGCGGCGGCGACAAGGGGGAAACCTCGCTCGGCGACGGCTCGCGGGCGCCGAAGCATGCGGCGCGGGTCGCGGCCTACGGTGCGGTCGACGAAGCCAACGCCGCGATCGGCATCGCCCGGCTCTACTGCGAGGGCGAGCCCGACGCGATGCTCGCCCGCATCCAGAACGACCTCTTCGACCTCGGCGCCGATTTGTGCACCCCAGAGGGCGGGCGTCGCGGTTCCGGCGCTTTGCGCATCGTCGCCTCCCAGGTGGCGCGCCTCGAAGACGAGATCGACGCGATGAACGCCGCCTTGCGCCCGCTCGACTCGTTCATCCTGCCGGGCGGCACCCCGGCGGCGGCCTATCTGCACTTGGCGCGCACGGTCGCCCGCCGCGCCGAGCGCCTCGTCAGCGCGCTGGCGCAGGCCGAGCCGGTCAACCCCGAAGCCCTCAAATACCTGAACCGGCTTTCCGACCATCTCTTCGTGCTCGGCCGGCGGCTCAACGACAACGGCGCTCGCGACGTCCTCTGGCGACCCGGCGCCACCCGATGACCGCCCGACCGACTTGACGTCGCGGGCCCGCGCACCAATTCTCCGCCGCAAGCAGCCGGAGGATCGCCGATGTCGTCACGCGAGGAAAATGACCTTCAGACCCGTGTCGGCCGCGAGCCCGCGATGGGCGAGACGCAGACGGTCTAGGCATGGCCTCGCCCGACGCGGCGGAGAACCGCCGCCGGCAGATCCGCATGAGTGCGGAGGAGCAGGCCGAATTCCTGCGCCATAACACGAAATGCGCGCTCGCCACGTCGACAGGACGGCTTTCCGCACGTCGTCGCGATGCGTTTTTTCGCCGAGGACGGGGCCTTCTACATGACCTCCTACGGCAAGGCGCAGAAGGTCCTCAACATCCGCCGCAACCCGCTGGTCGGGCTGATGGTCGAGACCGGCCGCACCTATTCCGAATTACAGGGCGTGATGGTGCGCGGCCATTGCGAAATCATCGAAGACCCGGAGGCGGTCAGGGCGGCCATGGAACACGGACGCAGCCCCTCGGCGGCGGGACCGCGCGCCTCGCTCGACAGCGCGGCAAAACGCGTGGTCCTCAAGATAACCCCGCGGAAGATTTCGACCTGGGACCACCGCAAGCTCGGCGGGCGGTATTGAGGGCCGTGCGCCGCACCGCGGGGTTCGGCCCGCCGGCGGAATCCGGCGAAGCGACGGACGGCTCGCTCGCCCGTTCGGCGACGCGCCTTGTCGCGACCTTCGAGACATTGGCCACGTCCGAGGACGGCATGAGCCTCGCCGAACTCAGCGTCGACGTCGGCGCGCCGAAAAGCAGCCTCCTCGGCATCCTGCGCGCGATGGCGGGCCAGGGCTATGTCACGCACGAGCAAAGCCTCTACCGGCTCGGCCCGAAAGCGTTCCGGCTCGCCGCCGACATCCTGGCGGCGCGCAGCTTGCCGAACCTGGTCCGGCCGGTATTGCGGGAGTTGCACGCGAAAAGCCGCGAGACGGTCTTTCTGGTCTTGCTCGACCGGACGGCGAAGCGGGTGACCTATGCCGAGGGCATCGACAGTCCCAACCCGATGCGCTACACGGTGCCGACCGGCACGACGCGCCCGCTCTACGTCTCGGCCGGCGGCTGCATGCTGCTGGCGTTTCAGGAGCCCGCCTTTGTCGACGCCTATATCGACGCCACACCGCTCGAAGCCCTCACACCACGCACGATCATCGATCCGGCGCGGCTGCGCCAGCGCCTCGAAGCGATCCGGCGCGAGGGGTTCGCCGTCAGCATCGGCGAGACCGTTCCGGGTGCGGCCGGTGTTGCCGCGCCGATCTTCAACGCCGACGGCACGCGTCACCGCGGGTCTCCTGATCGCCGCAGCCGAGGAGCGCTTCGACCAGGAGCTGCCCGAATTGAAGCGGCTCCTGCGCGAGGCGACGCGGCGGGTCGCCGGGCTCGCTCAGGCCTTTGCCGGCGAGGACGAGCCCGCGCGCCGGTTGACCCGGCCTCGCATCCCGTTCACAATTTGGAACAGCGTTCAAAATACTGACTTCGACTCCACCGAAGGGAGAACCGTCCGCGCAATGATCAAACGGTTTCACGCCCTTTATGTCGGCCAGATCGACCTCGACAATATCGGGCGTCGACGGCACGCCGGCGAACGAACGCCGCTATTCCAACGACCGTCTGTCGGAAGTGTTCGAGACCTCGCGCGATGTCGCGCAGGTGATGGACGAACTCGGCTATTACGCGTTCTGGGCCGCCGAGCATCATTTCCAGCATGAAGGCTACGAGTGCCTGCCCAACCTGATCCAGTACGGGCTGTGGCTCGCGACGCAGACAAAGCGGCTCAAATTCGGCTGCGGCTTCAACATCCTGCCGATGTGGCACCCGATCCGGCTCGCGGAAGACTACGCGATGGCCGACATCGTCACCGACGGCCGCGTCATCATGGGGGTCGGGCGCGGCTATCACACCCGCGAGATCGAAACCCTGAACGCGCCGCTGCTCGACACCGACGCCAACCGCGAGATCTTCGAGGAGGGGCTGCAGCTGCTGCTGAAGTGCTTCAACGAGGAGTCGTTCCGGCACAAGGGCAAGTATTTCGAGTGCCCGCCGCGGGTTCCCTATCGCGGCTACGAGCTCGAGGAAATCACGATCGTGCCGCGGCCGAAGCACCTGCCGGTCGAAATCTGGATGCCGATCGCCAGCGGCCGGACCATCGACATGATGGCGCAATACGGCCTGAAGGCGATGGTGACATTGAACGGCGAGAAGATCCTCGACGATGTCGTGCGCGCCTTTCACGACGCCTGCCACCGCCATGGCCGGCCGACCCAACTCGGCCAGGACATGATCTGGGGCGCCGGTCTCTATCTCGCGCCGACCCAGGAGGAGGCGATCCGCAAGGTCGAGCCCGCGCATGACGAGCGCTACAAATGGTTCGCGCCGTTCGGCTTTGTCCGCTACGCCGACGAGCACGGTCGCACCTGGGGGACGCCCGGCGCGCCGGCCCGCATCCCTTCGTTGCGCGACGGCGTGCAGCAGAAGGCGTGGTTCTGCGGCCCGCCGGCGCAGGTCATCGACGGCATCAAGTCGATCGAGGCGAAATATCCGGGCCTCGAGGATTTCATGGTCCATTGGGCCGAAGGCCTGTCGCCGGCCGAGTTCAAGGATCAGCTGCGCTGGTTCGCCAGCGACGTGATGCCCGCCTTCAACCGCGCCTGATCGCGGGCGGAATCTCCGTCGTCGTCCCGGCGAAGGCCGGGATCCATCCATCCGCCCCGCAATGCTTTTCATTGCTGAACGGCCCGTGGGGCAGAAGTCCGGTTCGGAGCCCGCCCGAGAGACGAGTGGACGGCGGGCATCGTCGGTAAATTTGCCACATTTTGCTTGCAGTATAGGTGCGCTGGGATTGCGACGGAGCGTTAGCTGTTCTTTCGTTGCAAATAACAGCAAAAACAGCAAAAGCTGAACTGGCGGCGCAATGGCGTTCGCATTGGAATCGTTGCAGCTCACGGGCGTCGGGGAGGGGGATATGGCGGAGTTCAAACGACGCTGCTACGGTCGCAGTCATCGGCGCCGGCATCGGCGGCGTCTATCTGCTGGCATATCTCGGCCTTGCCGGGTTCCGCTTGCGTCTGCACGACCTCGACGACGCGCGACTTGCCGACATCCGCGCTGCGGGCGGGCTGATCGTCGAGGGCGAGCCCGGAGGGTTCGCCGCGGTCGAGCGGGCGACAACCGATCTCGCCGCCGCCGTCGACAGGCGCCGACGCGATCATCATCGTCACCGGCGGCAACGCGCAGGAAGCCGTCGCGCGGTCGCTCGCCCCCTTGCTGCGCGACGGTCAGCTGATCCTCTTGATCCAGGGTAATACCGGCGGTTCTCTCGTCGTGCGCCGCGCGCTCGGCGAGGCCGGCTGCCGTGCCGCGGTCGATATCGCCGAGATGGACAATTACCCCTACTCCTGCCGGCGGCTCGGGCCGACGCGGATCCGCCCGATCGTCGCCAAGCGCTGGCTGCAGGTCGCGACCTTCCCCGGCAACCGCATTTCAGCCGCGTTCCCGCTGTTGCAGCGGATGTTCCCGCAGGCGGTGGCGGCGCCCGATGTGATCCATACCGGCTTCACCAACGCCAACGCGATGCTGCATGTCGCCAATTGCGTCGCCAATATCGGCCGCATCGAGAGCGGCGCCGGCTATAAATTCTACGCCGAGGGGGTGACACCGGCGGTCGCGCGACTCTACGAGGCGATCAACGCCGAGCGGGTCGCGGTCGCCGCCGCCTATGGCGCGCAGGTGCCTGATCTCGCCGATTGGTTCGAGCGCGTCTATGGCGTGCGCGGCGCCGATCTCAGCGAAACCTGCCGCCGGCTGACCTATGACAGCGACGGCCCCTATCAGGCGACCGGCACGCCCTCCTCGCTCGACCACAAATACATCACCGAGGACGTGCCGGTCGGCCTCGTCCCGATGAGCGCGCTCGCCGCCGCCGCCGGCGTGCCGGTCCCGGCGATCGACGCCCTCCTCGAAATCACCCGCCGCCTGACCGGCAAGGACTTCGCGGCCGAGGCCCGCACGCTCGCGCGCATGGGCCTCGCCGGCCTCGACGCCCCCCAAATCCGCCGAACCATCGCCGAAGGCTTCGCCTAGCTGCCCGGCGGCTACGGCTGGAGTCCGACCCATAGCAGACCCTCAGCCTTCTCAACGGCAGCTGCTCTTCATGCCCGATATTGTTGAAAAAGTCGTTGGATACTCTACAATGGAACGATTCTACGCAATATTGTCGCTTGATACTCGGCGTTTGCGTTCAGCGATTGCCACGATTTAGCTTATTGACAATAAATATTTCGTCGCCCCCTGCGCTGCCGAGTTTTTCAACACAATCGCCCCTTTGCGGTCAATGCCCGACAGCCATTGTCCACTAGACGTGGGCCGACGGGCGGCACTCGCCGGCCCAGCATCACCTGGACAGACAACCGATTGTTGTTATTGGCCAGCGGCATCTCCATCTCAGACGGTATGACCGAACACAAGGATGGGCCATCAGGCTGCCCCTCGCGGCCGTTGATCGCCGACTGGATGATGCCCATCGCCTATGGCACGAGGCTGACGCCGCTTATTTCGATCCTGGTGCCTTTCGCCTTAAGTCCCAACTGGCGATCCAGACGCTCCGTTCAATCACCTTCATCCTCCAGAACCAGAAGCGTCGGATACCCGGCTTTGATGAATGGTATGGGACCAAAGAACAGGGATGGCCTCTGGCAGAAGCGCTTGCGTGATATTCCGCTGATGCGTTGGCTGGTCAAAGCCCGCAACAAGATCGAGAAGCAGGGCGACCTAGAGGCTGAGAGCTTCGTCAGGGCCGAGGTCATCGCATCGCACCTTGATGAGGGGCCGCGCGTAGAGGTGCCCGCGCGCTTGTTCGAGGGTCCTGAGGTCCTCCTGCGACGCATTCCGGAGCGCGCGGTAGCGGAGCACGTGAGGGCGCACGGCACATTGAAGATCGAGCGCCGTTGGGTCGAGAGCCGACCTCCCCGAATTTGAGCTGCTCGACGCGCTGGCGACGGCATACGGGCACCTATCCGAGCTAGTTGCTGATGCTCATCGGCAGATGGGACTGGCACCACCCAGGACAGAGAACCACGAGACCGGCGAACGTTTTGACGCCGCCACGCTGGGTTGGAGACTGCCCTGTATGATTGGTCACGACCAACCTCGCGCGTTGCTGTTGTCGCTCTCGGATGGCTCACGCATCTCCTTCGAGAGCAAGGACCGCGAGATTGATTTGACGGGTGCTGAAGAGAAGTTGACCGAGCGGTATGGCGCAAGCGGCATCGAGGTGTTCAAGAACGCCTTTAGTGTCCGACTCATAATACAGTGTGAGCGTGTGTTAGCCTTGCTAATCTACGCATAAGTAGCTTGGTGCTGGCGAGAAACAGCCAGGCGAGAGCGCTTTCCAGGCTGGCCTCGAAGTCCTTGGCGAGGCGGCGGTTGCGACTGAGCCAAGCCAAGGTGCGCTCGACAACCCAGCGCCGCGGCAGAACCACAAAGCCGGTTGCCGGATCGCTGCGCTTGACGATCTGGACCGTCCACCGGCCGATCTTGTCGAGGGCGGTGGCCAGTTTGGCCCCGGCATAGCCGCCATCGGCAAAGACGTGGCGCAGCCAGGGATAGAGAAAACGGGCGCCGGCCAGGACCAGCGGCGCGCCGTCGCGATCCTGGATGTCGGCGGGATGAACCACGGCCGCGACCGGCAGGCCAAGGGTGTCGGTGAGCAGATGGCGCTTGCGTCCGTTGATCTTCTTGCCGGCGTCATAGCCGCGCGGCCCCCCGGCTTCGGTGGTCTTGACCGACTGGCTGTCGATCACCCCGGCGCTGGGGCTGGCCTCGCGCCCGCTGGCCTCGCGCACCCGCATCAGCAAGCCGTGATTGATCTTGCGCCACAACCCGTCCTCCCGCCACCGGTAGAAGAAGCGCTGTACCGTCGAATACGGCGGAAACTCCTTTGGCAACTGCCGCCACTGGCAACCGGTCGTCAGCATGTAGAGCAGCGCGTTGACGACAGCCCGCAATTGCGTGGTGCGCGGTCGCCCCAGCTTCTTGTCCGGCGGCAGTTCGGCTTCGATCAACCCCCACTCCTGATCGGTGACATCGCTTGCATAGCGCAGATCTTCCCGGCCATACTGCCGTCGAGTGGTTTCAGTCCACATCTTGTGCCCCCCGTCTCGCGTGCCAACCAGACGGATACACAAGTTGCTGAAATCACTCAATTCATTTCGGGTCAGCCTCTTAGTGGTGGTCGAGAGAGCGTGCCAAAGAACCTGTTTGACGTCGCGCGGACCTTCTTCTTGCGCGATAATTACCACCTGCCATTTTTGTTTCTACTGAGGGACTACAGGCCGGTCAAAATCCTTTACACGCCCATAGAGAACCGCGCGCAGAAATACCTCCAGATGAGGCACCTGGCGGCGGAGGTGGTTAGGTATGGTGCTGATGCCGCGATCTCTATTGGCGAGGCTTGGATAGCTCCTCTCACCGAGATCAAGGGTTACCAGAGCCCAAGCGAGGTCCCGACACGCAAGGAGGCCCTGGTGTTGGTGATGGTTGGCAAGTCCGGCGAACCGGTCCAATACATGGCGGAGATCGAGCGCGGCGGTAAGAACGTGTCCCTCGGCGAGACCTTCGTCACTCGCGGTCAACCCGTTTGGAAGTTTGCGCCGTTTTATCAAGTGTGGGGTCGGCCCATACCTGAGTCCTGGGCCGCTGGATTCCACGATGCCGTAACGGACCGCGCGCCGCCGCATACGGTGCCGCCGGAAGGGGCTCACGCCGAATAAAATGCAGTTCGACTATACCATCGGGCATTAGGCTAGGCCCGGCCTAGCGTTTCAATCGGGTCGCGGGATTCTTTTTATGGATCGTCTGAACGTCGGCTCTCGGCGCACAACCGACCGCTAGCGCCACGATCTCGACCCGCCGCTGTGCGGCATCAACCGACCTTCGCACCTGGTACCAAGCGTTAGATTTTAACCACTAGCTGCCCGGCCGCATGTATTTTTCTTCGAGAGCGCGCCAGCGCTCGGTACCGACCGCGTCCTCGCGCTCCTGGAAGGTCGCGAGATCGGCTTCGACGCGGGTCGTGTCGCCGTCCTCTTTCAATGCCGCCAGCACCTTTTGCGCGGCGCGGATCGCGGCGCGGTGGGTCTGCGAGGGATAGATCCCGAGGCGAAAGCCCATCGCCTCCAATTCCTGCGCCGGCACCATCGGCGTCTTGCCGCCCTCGAAGACGTTGACCAGGGCGGGACCCTTGACTGACCGGCCGACGATCCGCAACTCCTCGACATTCTGCGGCGCCTCGACAAAGCCGACATCCGCACCCGCTTCGAGATAGGCGTTGACCCGGTCGATCGACGCCTGCAGGCCCTCGACGGCGCGCGCGTCGGAGCGGGCGATGATGACGAAATCGGGGTCTCGCCGGGTGTCGACGGCGGCATGGATCTTGCCGACCATCTCGGCGAGGCTGACCACCTCCTTGCCCTCGTAATGACCGCATTTCTTGGGCGCCACCTGGTCCTCGATGTGGAAGGCGGCGACCCCCGATTTCTCGTATTCGCGCACCGTGCGGATCACGTTGATCGCATTGCCGTAGCCGGTGTCGGCATCGGCGATGACCGGGATGCCGACCGATTCGGCGGTGATGCCGATAAACCGGACGTTTTCCGACAGGGTCAGGAGCCCGAGATCGGGATAGCCGTTCGCCCGCGAATAGCCGCCGCCGGTCAAATAGACCGCGTCGAATCCGGCCTGCTCGACAAGCCGCGCCGTCAACGTGTCGTAGGCGCCGGGGACCATCGTATAGCCGTCGCGGGTCAGCAAACGCCGCATCGCCTGCCGCGCATTCATCGCATCTTCCTCCGCACTGCCGCTTGCGCCGGGCTATTCTAACCGGCATGACGATCGGGGGGCAGCCTTGCTGCGGTTGAGCGGGGAGGGGGCGTGACGGCGGCGCGGATCATCGACGGCAAGGCGGTAGCGGCTGAGTTGCGCTCGCGTGTCGCTGCGGCGGCGGAACGACTGCGCCGAGAGTCCGGGATCGTCGCCGGGTTGGCGGCGGTCCTGGTCGGCGACGACCCGGCGAGCGGCAGCTATGTCGGCGCCAAGGGCCGCGCCTGCGTCGATGCCGGGCTCGCCTCGTTCGAACGCCGCCTGCCGGCCGATGTCGCCGAAGCCCGCCTGCTGGCCGAGATCGACGCGCTCAATCGCGACGAGCGGATCGACGGCATCCTCGTTCAATTACCGCTACCGCCCCGGATCGATGTCTATCGCGTCATGGCCGCGGTCGATCCGGAAAAGGACGTCGACGGTTTCCACCCGATCAACATCGGGCGTTTGTGGAGCGGCGAACCCGGTCTCGTGCCGTGCACGCCGCAGGGTTGCCTGCGGCTGCTGCGCACCGTGCATGCCGATCTGGCGGGCGCCGAAGCGGTGGTCCTCGGCCGCTCGAACATCGTCGGCAAGCCGATGGCGGCACTCCTCCTGGCCGCCGATTGCACCGTGACGCTCGTCCATTCGAAGACCCGCGAGAAGGCGGCGGTGGCGCGGCGCGCGGATATCCTCGTCGCGGCGACCGGGCGTGCGCATCTCGTTGGCGCCGATTGGGTCAAGTCCGGCGCCACGGTCATCGACGCCGGGATCGCTGCCATCAGGGACGCCGGGGGCGGCCGCCGGCTCGTCGGCGACGTTGATTTCGCCGCCGTGCGCGATGTCGCGGGCGCCATCACACCGGTGCCGGGCGGCGTCGGGCCGATGACGATCGCCTGCCTCCTGCGCAACACGCTGCTCGCCGCATGCCGCCGCCGCAATCTCCCCGAGCCGAAAATGTGAACGTCTCACCGGGAACGATAATCGCACCCGGCCTGTTTAAGCCGCATGACCAAAGACGCAAGGAGGTGGTCATGAAGCTGAAAACCGTAACGAGCCTCGCCTTTGCCGCCGCCTGTCTGACGGCGGTCGCAACGATGCCGCCCGCTCAGGCGCTGGATCAGGTTGTGACCAACGGACCGCAGGTCAGCCCGGGCGACAATTCGCCGTCGTGGTCGGCCCGTCGGAATGTCATCGAGAGCCAGCAGTATGACCGGCTGCTGCAGACCAATCGAGCATTCCGGCAGGCGCGAATGCAGAAGGAATGCGGCCCCGTCACCGATCCGGAACTCCACGCCAGTTGCGTCGCGAGCTTCGGCCAGGACGAACCGATGACCGGCTCGTCGACCCCGCCGCATCCCTATCGTAGCAATTACGGTCAATGAGCCTTTGGGAGCGGGGCCGTCAAACGCGGCCTCGCTTCCCCAAAGCGAATCAATCGTCGCTGAGAATGTAGCGGTCGATCGCCGCGGCAAAGCCGTCCTCGGCGTTCGACAGGGTTCTCGCCTGGGCGAGTGCGGCGACCTCCGGTGTGGCGTTCCCCATCGCGATCGCAAACCCGGCATGGGCGAACATCTCGACGTCGTTGCCCATGTCGCCGAGGACGGCGATTTCTGCGCGCGGCACGCCAAGCCGGTGCGACAAGAGGTCGACGAGCCTTCCCTTGTCGATGCCGGGTGGCGTCACGTCGCAGTAGTAGGGTTGCGAGCGCACCACCGTCGCCTGGCCCTTGAGAGCAGCGCTGCCGGCAAGCACGCAATCCCCGATCCGGTCGTGGTCCTTGCTCGCCCCGACGATCTTGGAGACGGCGTCGAGCCGCCCGTCGAACGACGGAACCAGTGTGGGCGGGGTCTGGATCGTATGGATTTCGAGATCGACATAGTCGCCGTCCCGATCGCGGATCAGCCATTCGTTGCCGGAAAAGACCCAGATGCTGGTGACGCCGTTTGCTTCAAAAAGTTCGATCGCCTGGCTTGCTGCCTCGGGCGGGATCAGTTTCGCCTCGACCGGGCTGAGATCGGGTTCGACGATCAGCCCGCCATTGTAGCCGCCGAACGGCAGCCGCAGTTGCAAGGGATCGACCAGCATCCGCATGCCGAAGGGCGGGCGGCTGCTGCAGATCGAAAATGCGATCCCGTTCTCGTGCAGGCGCCGGACGGCGTCGACAGCGCACGGCGTCAGGGATTTGTCGGGGGTCACAAGGGTGCCGTCGACATCCGAGACGACGAGCGAAAACCGGGTCATCGATTGTTCCTTGTTGGTGGGGTCAGCACCTCGACACCGTCGGCGGAGCCGATCACGACCGCCGAACTGCGCCTGACGAAAAGGCCACTCTCGACGGCGCCGACGGTCATCGCGATCCTTTTTTCGATCTCACCGGGATCGTCGAGCGGCCCGAACCGGCAATCGAGAATGTAGTTGCCCCCGTCGGTGACAAAGGGCTGCTCGCCGATGCCGTAGCGCCGCTCGGGAACGCAGCCGAGCCTGGCGAGCGCGTCGGCCGTGGCCTGCCAGCCGAACTGTGCGACCTCGACCGGAACCGGCGTGTGCGCGCCGAGGCGGTCCACGAGCTTTTCCTGGTCGGCGACAATGACCAGCCGCCGGCTCGCCGCGGCGACGATCTTTTCCCGCAGCAATGCACCGCCGAGCCCCTTGATCAGATTGAGCGAACCCAATTCGACCTCGTCGGCGCCGTCGATCGTCAGGTCGAGGTGCTGGTGCTCGGCGAAGGTGGCGATCGGAATGCCGAGCCCGCGGGCCTGGGCCGCGGTGCGCTCCGAGGTCGGGATGCCGACGACGCGCAGCCCCGCCCTGACCCGCTCAGCCAGACCCTCGACGACAAAGGCGGCGGTCGAGCCGGTGCCGAGGCCGAGGACCATCCCGTCCTCGATCTCTTCGATCGCGCGCAACGCCGCGGCGCGCTTCAGCCGGTCGCGCTCGGTTATCATTGGGCGGGACGCGCGGCATCGTCGACGAACCAGGTCAGATCGCCCTGCGGCCGGACCCGCGCGGCCGGCAGAGCCTGGTCGCCGTCGAGCGCGCGCGCCAGCATTTCGCGCTTGTCCGGTCCAGCCGCGAGAAAGGCCACATGTCGGCTGCTGTCGAGGGCAGGATAGGTCAGGGTGATGCGCGCTTCGGGCTTGGCGCCGACCACCTCGGCGACCCAGCGCCCGCGCTCGTGTAGCACGCTTGTTCCCGGAAAGAGCGAGGCGGTATGCCCGTCGGGGCCCAGACCCAGAAGCTGCACGTCGAAGAGCGGCCGCGCGGGATCGAGCGCATCGGCGCCGTAATAGGCCTGCAGGCGGTCCTGGTAGCGGTGGGCGGCCTCGCCCGGCATGCCGCTGGTCTCGATCCCGTGGACGTTCTCGGGCGGGATCGGCGCATGCGCCAAAAGTGCCGTCCGCACCATGCCGTAATTGCTGTCGGGATGGTCCCACGGGACAAACCGCTCGTCGCCCCAGAACCAGTGTACGCGCTGCCACGGCAGGCGGCTGCGGTAAGGCTCTTCGGCGAGCAATTGGTAGAGCCGGCGCGGCGTCGAGCCGCCCGAGAGTGCGACGGCGAACCGGTCCGGGCTGGCGGCGGCGAGATCGGTAATCCACCGCGCCGCCCTGTGCGCCAGATCTTCGGGGTCCCTGGCGACGACAATATCGGGCGATCCTGCCATTTGCTGCTCCTCAGCCGGGCGGGCGGGTCGATTGTCGGATCGAGGAGATCGCCCGCCCATAATCGGGCGCGTGAAAGACGGCCGAGCCGGCGACGATGGCGTTCGCCCCGGCCTCGATCACCCGCCACGCGTTCTCGCCGCTAAGCCCGCCATCGACCTCAATGGTCGTGTCGAGGCCGCGCTCGTCGCACATCCGGCGCAGAGTGCTGATCTTGGGCGCCATTTCCGGCAGGAATTTTTGCCCGCCGAAACCCGGATTGACGCTCATGACGAGAATGATGCCGCAGAGACCGAGCACATATTCAATCTGCGAAGGGGGGGTCGCCGGGTTCAGCACGACGCCCGCGATCTTGCCGAGATCGCGGATATGCGAGAGCGTGCGGTGCAGATGGATCGTAGAACTCGGCTCGCAATGGACGAGCAGATGGTCTGCGCCGGCCTTGGCGAAGTCGTCGAGATAATGTTCGGGCTCGACGATCATCAGATGCACGTCGACTGGCTTCCGCGTTGCCCGGCGCACGGCTTCGACGACGACCGGCCCGATCGTCAGGTTCGGGACAAAGCGGCCGTCCATCACATCGACGTGGATCCAGTCGGCCCCGGCCTCGTCGACCGCGCGCACCTCCTCGGCAAGCCGGCCGAAATCGGCCGACAGGATCGACGGCGCTACGACGACGTTGCGCATCCTCGGCGCCGTCGTCACTTGCGGTTCGCGTTCGCGATCGGCCGCCATTTCCGCCCGCTGCGCCACAGGAGATGGCTCCCCGCGTCCGGTCCCTCGCCGCCGGCCGGGTAGATTTCGAGCGGCGCCGTCTTGTCGGATTTCCACAGATCAAGGATCGGCTGCACCACTTCCCAGCCGGCCTCGACCCCGTCGGCGCGGTTGAACAGCGTCGCGTCGCCAATCATGCAGTCGTAGACAAGCGTCTCATAGCCGGTACTCGGCGTGACGTTGAAATAATCCTCATAGCGGAAATTCATGCGCACGCCGCCGAGCGCTATCTCCGGTCCCGGGATCTTGGCGCCGAATTGCAGCGAGACGCCCTCGTCCGGCTGGATCTGCAGAACCAGCACGTTCGGGGTCAGGACATCGACCGGAGTGTCGCGGAACAACGCAAAGGGCGCCTGCTTGAACTGTATCGCGATCTCGGTCGTGCGCCGCGCCAGCCGCTTGCCGGTGCGCAAATAGAACGGCACGCCGGCCCAGCGCCAATTGTCGATGCCAAGCTGTATTGCGACATAGGTCTCGGTCATGCTGTTGGGATCGACGCCGGGCTCGCTGCGATAGGCTCCGACCGGGGCGCCGTCGAAGGTGCCGGCGCCATATTGCCCGCGCACCGCGCTGCGGCGCGCCTCCTCGTCGTCGAGCGGGTGGATCGCTTCGAGCACCTTGTATTTTTCGGTGCGCACCGCGTCGGCGTCGAAGGAATTGGGCGGCTCCATCGCGGTCAGGCTCAACAGCTGAAAGACGTGGTTCGGCACCATGTCGCGCATCGCTCCTGTCGCCTCGTAGAAGCGGGCGCGGCGCTCGACGCCGACCGTCTCGGCGACCGTGATCTGGACATGGTCGATATGGTCGCGGTTCCACAGCGGCTCGAAGATGCCGTTGGCAAAGCGCAGGACCATGATGTTCTGGACGGTTTCCTTGCCGAGGAAATGGTCCATCCGATAGACCTGCGACTCGTCCAGAACCTTAAGGACTTGCGCATTGAGCGCCTTGGCGGAGGCAAGGTCGGTGCCAAACGGCTTTTCGATAATGACGCGGCGAAACCCGCTGGCGTCAGCTTCATTGACGAGGCCGGCCGCACCCAGCTGCTCGACGATCGTGCCGAATAATTGGCTCGCGACCGCAAGGTAGAAGATCGCGTCGCCGCCGGTCTGGTGCTGTGCGCCCACCCGTTCCATCACGTCGCGCAGCCGGACATAGGTGTCGGATTGGGTCACATCGCCGGCGAAATGGGTGATCCGGCTGGCGATGAAATCCCAGGCCTTGGCGTCGAACGGCTCGGTCGCGGGCCCGGAGGCGGTGTCGGAGACAAAGCTGCGAATGCCTTCGGCGAGATAATCGCGGTACGCCTCGATCGGCTTGGGCGTGCGGTCGACGGCGATGATCGCGAACTTGTCCGAGATGAGTTTGGATTTTGCGAGATTGTAGATCGCCGGCATCAGCAGTCGGCGGGTCAGATCGCCCCCGGCGCCGAAGATGACGATCGTGCAGGGCGGCGCCTGCGACGCGGACCGGGCGCCGCCGCCCGCGGCGTCGACCGCGTCCCGGGCATCCATGGATCAGCCCTCCACCATCGTGCCCGGCTCCTGATGGCCGCCGAACTCATGGCGCATCGCCGATAGGATGCGCTCGGCGAAGGTGTGGTCCTGGCGCGAGCGGAAGCGGGCGAAGAGCGCGGAGGACAGCACGTCGGCCGGCACCGCCTCCTCGATCGCCGCCTGGATCGTCCAGCGCCCCTCGCCCGAATTGGCCGACCTGGCCGGTGAAATTGCGAGAGCTGCGGGTCGTCGGCGAGCGCATCGCGGTCAGGTCGAGCAGCCATGACGAAATCACGCTGCCGCGCCGCCACACCTCGGCGACGTCGGGCAGGTTGAGCTCGTAGCGCCGGTCCTCCGGCAGCCGCCTTCGAATTGACGTTGCGCAGGATGTCGAAGCCCTCGGCATAGGCCTGCATCAACGCCGTACTCGATGCCGTTATGCACCATCTTGACGAAATGTCCGGCGCCGACCGGGCCGCAATGGATGATAGCCGCGCTCGGCGCGCGGGTCGCGGCCCTGCGCGGCCCGGGGTGCGCTGGATCGTCGCCGATCCCCGGCGCCAGCGTCGTCAAGATCGGATCGAGATGGTCGACCACCGCCTTTTCGCCGCCGATCATCATGCAATAGCCGCGCTCCAGCCCCCAGACGCCGCCGCTGACGTGCCGACATCGACGATAGTGGATGCCCTTGCGGCTTGAGCATGTCGGCGCGGCGGATGTCGTCCTTGAAGAAGGAGTTGCCGCCGTCGATGACGATGTCGTCCTTGGCCAGCAGTTCGCCGAGTTCGCTCGACCGTCTCGTCGGTGATGGCCGCCCGCCGGCAGCATGACCCAAACCGCGCGCGGCGGTCGGTCAGCTGCCTTCACGAAATCGCGCGAGGTCCTTGCCGCGTTTGGCGCCCTCGCCCGGCAAGCCCTCGACCGCGTCTGGCGCTCTGGTCGTAGACGACGCAGGTGTGCCCGTGCTGCATCAGGCGGCGGACGATGTTGCCGCCCATCCGGCCGAGGCCGATCATGCCGAGTTGCATCGAAGTTCTCCGTTGTTGGTGAGCGACGGTCTACTGCAGAGCCTGTTCGACCGCGCGGGCAAGAGCGGTCGAGCCCGGCGTCGAGATGCGCCCGTGAGTGGACGCGCAACGCCCGCCGGCCGCGCTCGGCCAGCACCTCGAAATCGCCGCGCGCCTGCGCCGCCTTGACCACGCCGAAGGTGTATTTCTGATCCGGCACCGGGAGGTCGGCGGCGTCGTCGCAGGTGATCTGCAGGAACACGCCGCTGTTCGGCCCGCCCTTGTAGGCCTGCCCGGTCGAATGCAGGAAGCGCGGCCCGAAGCCGAGGCAGGTGGCGCGCCTTGGCGGTCGCGGATCAGGCCGCCGCAATGTCCTGCATCTGCATCGATGTGCGCCGGGTTGCGCTCGATATAGGCGAGGAGCGCGCACGTAGTCGCCGGCGCCGATCGCGGTCGAAATGCGCCTTCGAGATGCCGCGACGAGGCTCGTCGCCTGCGGCTTCAGTGCCGCTTCGTTGCGCGGATCGGCGAAGAGCTGCGAAGCCATCGGCCGAGAAGAACGGCGTTTCCGGCGGCAAGCTTCCCGTCTGCTCGTAGGCGGCGGTCAGGTCGCGCGTCTTGACCTTGCTCGCCTCGACATCGGGCTGGTCGAACGGGTTGATGCCGAGGATCGAGCCCGCGACCGCGGTGGCGATCTCCCAGCGGAAGAATTCCTGGCCGAGCTGCATCCGGTCGGCGACCGCGATGCGCACGACCGGATGGCCCGCGCGCCTCCAGCGCCGCCACCGTCCGCTCCTGCTCGGCATCCGGCGTCGCCGGCGAGCCGCAGATAGACGAACAGGCGGTCCTGGCCGTAGACCGCCGGGCGCCCCCAGCGGCTCGGCGTCGACCGGAATGAGGCCCTTGCCGTGCTTGCCGGTCGATTCGGCCAGGAGCTGTTCGAGCCAGGCGCCGAAATCGGCAATGCCCTGGGAGGCGATGATCGTGACCTTGTCGCGGCCATGCCGCTGGCCAGCACGCCCAGGATGGCGCCCAGCACGACGCCCGGGTTCTCGACAGGCGGCGCGCTCGGCCGCGCAGCGAGCGCACCATCTCCGCGGTGCTCTCGAGGAAGCGCCTTGACGTCGAGCGCCCATCGCCGCCGCCGGCACCATGCCGAAATCCGACAGCACCGAATAGCGCCCGCCGATGCTCGGCACGCCGTGGAAGATGTGGCGGAAGCCGCTCGGCGACCGCCGTCCGTTCGAGCGAGCGAATCCGGGTCGGTGATCGGCGACGAAGCGCCTCGGCGCCTCGGTCTCGCCGACCGCCTTTTTCGCGACCTCGAAGAAGTATTGCTTGAAGATGTTGGGCTCGAGCGTGCTGCCGGACTTGCTCGACACGATGAACAGAGCGTGCGCGCCGGGTCGATCCGCGCTCGAACGCCTTGATCTGCGCCGGGTCGGTCGAATCGAGCACATGCAGC
Source organism: uncultured Alphaproteobacteria bacterium (assembly GCA_963799085.1). Lineage (GTDB taxonomy): Bacteria > Pseudomonadota > Alphaproteobacteria > ATCC43930 > CGMCC-115725 > AP-15. The sequence continues at coordinate 105,952 of CAWCWA010000006.1, forward strand.
TTCGGGAAACCGGGTTTACTGCCCGAAGGTTTCGCCGAGCACCTCGGGCCCGAGGCTCGACCCGCCCATGCCGAGCAGCAGCACGTCGCTGAAACCGCCGCGCTTCACGTCCTCGGCGAAATCCTGCAGATGAGCCGACCGCTTGTCAGCTGCTGGTCGACGATGTCGAGCCAGCCGAGCCACTTCTCCTCGTCGGTCTCGGTCCACAGGGACGGCGTCGCCCGCCCAGAGCCGCCGCACCTTGCCCGCCTTGCGCCAATCCTCCAGCGCCGCCACATGTCCTTTTTCGAGGTCGGCCGGGAGCTTCAAGCGTCATCGCGTTGAGCTTGGCGCCGAGCACGGTGCGGCGCTTGTTTTGCACCGCGGCGTAGCAGCTGGTCGGCGGCGTCGGCGAAGAGGCTGCACGCCGTCATCGACGAGCTTCGCGGTCACCGCGTCGATCGAGATGCCGACACCGCGGCGAGCGCCTCCATGATCGCCTTCGCCCGATCGACATCCTCTTCGAGGCTCGGCCGCGGCCTTCCATGGTCGCGGAACGCGTCCATCGTCGCCGGCGGCATGGTGTTGACCGTATCGGCGCCGATCAGCTCCTCGACATAGAGCACGTCGCTATAGGCCTTGTTCTTGGTGCCGGTGCTGGCCCATAGCAGCCGCTGCGTCTGCGCGCCCTTGTTGCGCTAGACGCTGCCAGCGCTCGTCGCTGTAGATCTTCTTGTAGCGCTGGTAGGCGAGCTTGGCGTTGGCGATCGCGATCTTGCCCTTGAGCCCCTGCAGCCGCGCCTTTTCCGCCGGGTCGGCGGCGGCCGCGATCTTCTCGTCGAGCGCCTCGTCGACGAGCGTGTCGATGCGGCTGACGAAGAAGCTCGCGACACTGGCGACCTTGTGCGGATCGCCGCCCTTCTTGGCGAAGGTCTCGAGCCCGGAAATGAAGGCTTCGGCGACCTCGGCATAGACCTGCCGCGAGAACAAGCAGCGTGACGTTGACGTTGATGCCTTCGCCGATCAGCGTCTGGATCGCCGGTCAGCCCGGGTTTGGTGCCGGGCACCTTGACCATCAGGTTGCGCCGGTTGACCTCGTGCCAGAGCCGCCGCGCCTCCTCGATCGTCGCGTGCGTGTCCATCGCCAGATAGGGCGAGACCTCGAGGCTGATGAAGCCGTCGCGGCGCTGCGTCTGCTCGTAGACCGGGTTGAGCTGGTCCGCTCCTTCCTGGATGTCGCGGATCGCCAGATCCTCGAAGAGCGCTCCCGGATCGAGGTCGCCCGAAGCTTCCGCCGCCGCGATCAGCGCGTCGTAATCATCGCCGTGGCCGATCGCCTTCTCGAAGATCGACGGGTTCGAGGTGACGCCGCGCAGCCCGTCCTCGGCGATCATCCGGGTCAGTTGTCCGGTCTTCAGCAATTCTCGGCTGACAAAGTCGAGCCAGACCGACTGCCCGAATTCCTGCAATGTCCGCAATGGATTTGGCATCATGTCACTCCTTGCGCGCGAGCTGCGCCCTGGCGGCCGCGTAGACGTGTTCGCCGGTAAAGCCGAATTTGACGAGCAATTCCTTCAACGGCGCCGAGGCGCCGAACGTCCTCATGCCGATGACCGTGCCGCGCAGGCCGGTATAGCGCTCCCAGCCCAAGGTCGAGGCCTGTTCGACCGCGACCCGCCGGGTGATTTCGGGCGGCAGCACGGATGCGCGATAGGCGTCGTCCTGCTGCTCGAACAATTCCCAGGAAGGCATGCGAGACGACGCGCGCGGCGATACCCTCGGTCGTCAGTTTCTCGTAGACGTCGAGGCAGAGCGCCACCTCGCTGCCGGTCGCGATCAGAATGACGTCGGGCTCGCCCGCCGCGGCGTCGGCGAGGACATAGGCGCCACGCGCCACCCCGCTCGCCGCGGCGTAGCGGGTGCGGTCGAAGGTCGGCAGGTTCTGCCGGCTGAGGATCAGGCAGACCGGCTCATGCTGATGCGCCAGCGCCACCCGCCAGGCCTCGGCGACCTCGTTGGCGTCGGCCGGGCGCAATACGATCAGCCCCGGGATGCTGCGCAACGCCGCGATCTGCTCGACCGGCTGATGCGTCGGTCCGTCCTCGCCGACCCCGATCGAATCATGGGTGAAGGCGTAGACGACCGGCAATTCCATGATCGCGGCAAGCCGGATCGGCGGCTTCATGTAATCCGAGAAGATCAGAAAGCCGGAGCCGTAGGGCCGCAATTTCGAGAGCGCCAGCCCGTTGCAGATCGAGCCCATCGCGTGTTCGCGCACGCCGAAGTGAAAATTGCGCGCGGCCGGGGCCCCGGCCTCGAAATCGCCGGCGCCCTCGAAAGTCAGCCGCGTCTTGGTCGAGGGCGCGAGATCGGCGGCGCCGCCGATCAGCCAAGGCAGTCGCGGCGCGATCGCGTTCAGCACATGACCCGAGGCGTCGCGGCTGGCGACGCCCTTCGGATCGGCCGGGAAGACCGGGATGTCGTGGTCCCAGCCGTCGGGAAGCTCGCGCTGCTGCACGCGCCGGCATTCGCTCGGCGAGTGCGGGATATTCAGCCTCGTAGCGCCCGAAGAGCGCCAGCCATTGCGCTCGCAAATCCGCTCCGCGCGCGCCGAAATTGTCGGCGAAATGGCGATAAACGCCGTCCGGCACCAGGAATTGCGCATCCTCCGGCCAGCCGTAGTTGCGCTTGGTCAGTTTGACCTCTTCGGCGCCCAAGCGGTTCGCCGTGCGCGCCCGAGGTGTCCTGCTTGTGCGGCGCGCCATAGCCGATATGGCTGTCGACGATGATCAGGCTCGGCCGGTCGTCGACCCGCTTGGCAATCGCGATCGCGTCGGCGATCCGCTCGCGGTCGTTGGCGTCGCTGACCCGCTGCACGTGCCAGCCATAGGCGAGAAAGCGGCCGGCGACGTCCTCGGTGAAGGCGAGTGCCGTATTGCCTTCGATCGTGATGTGGTTGCTGTCGTAGATCCAGGTCAGGTTGCCGAGCTTCAGGTGGCCGGCGAGCGAGGCCGCCTCGCTGCCGACCCCCTCCATCATGCAGCCGTCGCCGCAGAGTGCGAAAACGTCGTAATCGAACAGCGTAAAGCCCGGCCGGTTGAAATGCGCGCCCAGCCACAGAGCGCCGATCGCCATGCCGACACTGGTCGCGATGCCCTGTCCGAGCGGCCCCGTCGTGGTCTCCACGCCTGAGGTCAGGTGATATTCCGGATGGCCCGGGCATTTGCTGCCGAGCTGCCGGAAATGTTTCAGATCGTCAAGCGAGACGGTTGGGGTGCCAAGCAGTTCGTATTTTTCATCGACCGCCGTGACGCCGGTCAGATGCAGCATCGAATAGAGCAGGGTCGAGGCGTGACCGGAGGACAGCACGAAGCGGTCTCGGTTGGGCCAGATCGGGTCGGCCGGGTCGAAGCGGAGAAACTCCTGCCACAGCGTGTAGACGACAGGCGCCATCGCCATCGGCGTGCCGGGATGGCCGGAATTGGCCTGCTGCACGGCGTCGATGCACAAGGTGCGGATCGTGTTGACGCAGATCTCGTCGATCGAGCCCGCCGGCAGTGTCGCCATCCTGTCACCCCGTCTCAACGCCGCCGCACCCCGCCTCGCTCGTCAGGACAGCGGCTATGTGCCCGACAATATCGTCAACTGATGAAGCTATTGCGACCTCGATCGGGTTCTCCTCGGCCGCTGGCGGTTCAAGCGTCGCGAACTGGCTGTCGAGTAGGCCGGCCGGCATGAAATGGCCGCGCCGCGCGCGGAGCCTCGCGGCAATCAGATCGCGAGAACCTGCCAGATAAACGAGCCGCACGTCCGGCCGATCCCCGACAATTTGCCGGCGATAGCTCCGCTTCAGCGCCGAGCACGTAATGACACCGTGCTCGCCGCGGCCGCGCCAATCGTCGATTGCCGCGGCGATCGCCGCCAGCCATGGCGCACGATCCGCGTCGGTCAACGCCAGCCCACGCTTCATTTTGGCCACGTTTTCGGTTGGATGCAGCCGGTCCCCCTCGATAAAAGCCCAGCCCAGCCGCGCCGCCAAGAGCTGCCCGACAGTCGTCTTGCCAGCGCCCGAAACGCCCATCACGACGACAATCAACGCAGCATTGTGCGCGATGGCTTCGCTAGACACGGCGTGACGCCTCTCCGGTAGATCGTTATCCGATGCCGATCGCGCAAGCGAGTCGCGCTCGCGGCCCGGCCGACCGAACCGCTCAGCCCGGACCGCCGAGATCGCCGCGGAAAACCGGCGGGCCGCTCGGTTCGGGCCTGGGGGCGCCCCCCGCCGGCTCCAGCGTCACAACGAGTTCGCCGCCGGTTCGGCTCAAGAGGCGCGCGTTCTGCGGCGTCACCGCGATCGGCTTGCGCCCCGAGCCCGGCAGCAACCCCAGCCAGCGCGGCGTCGTTTCGCCGCCGACCGAGAGCCAGAGCTGGTAGACCCGGCCGTCAGGCGCGGGTTCCGGTCTCATTGAGTCGGCGGCGATCTGATGCGCGGCGCGGGCGAGCCGGATCGCCCAGATCGGGTGTTCGCCGCCGTCGCGAATGACAGCGACTATCGGCGAGGACGAGAAATCGGGCGGCGGGCGGGCGATCAGCGCGGCGACCAGAAGAGCCAACGCGAGGACCGCCGCGACCCCTGTTGCGCCCCGCCAGAAGCGCACGCTCTGCGTAGCCGCTGCGATTGCCGGAAGCCGCATTCGCCAGCCGCCCTTCAGCGCGCCTCGCCGACAAAGCCCCGCTGCAGTGCCGCCAGCCGATCGCGCGCCTCCTGCGGCAGCGGCCCTTTTTCGACCGCGGCGGCGGCATATTCGAGCTGGTCCAATGTCGAATAGCCGACGAGTGCGGTCGACACGCCGTTGTGCGAGATGACGAAACGGATCGCTGCCTCGATGAGGCTCTGGGCGAAGCCGTCGCGGACCAGCGCTTCGAGGCGCCGCGCGCGCTCGACATCGACGCGGTAGCTCGAACCGGAGCCGATCGGCGCGACCTGCGGCGAACCCAGCGGATGCCGCGTCTCGGTCCCGCTCAGCGCGCCTGCCGCCAATACCCGGATCGCGATCACTCCCATCGCGGCGGCCGCGGTCCGCTCCAGGAGATTGCCGAAATCATGCGCCGGATAGCCGGCCCCGACCGTGGTTCCGGCGCTCGGATTAAGCGCGTTGTAGCTGACCTGCGCGGTGTCGAAGGCGTGCTCGTCGACAACCCGGCGCAATGCCGGCGTGTCGCCGACCGCGGTGATGCCGAAAAACCGGATCTTCCCCGCGGCGCGCAGCTTTTCGAAGGCCGGCACGACCTCGCCGAGGACAATCTCCGGCGTAAAGGAACCCGGCTCTTCTCGCTCGGTGACGTGGTTGTGCAGCTGGAACAGATCGACATGGTCGAGCTGCAGGCGCTCTAGGCTCGCGTCCATTGACTGCGCGATGGCCTCGCCGATCTGCCGCACCTCGACCGCCGACACCCTGACCTTGGTGCCGATATAGATGTCGGGCTTCAGGCTTTTGACGACGCGGCCGAGGTTGCGCTCGGATTGGCCGTTGCCGTACATCGCGGCGGTGTCGAAATAATTAATGCCGAGTTCGAGGGCGCGGGCGACCGCGCGTTCCTGATCAGCGGCCTCGCCACCCACCATCAGCCCGCCGACCGCGCCGCAGCCAAAGCCGAGCAGCGACACTTCGAGCCCGGTGCGCCCGAGCCTGCGTCTCTCCATCCCATCCTCCCAACTCGCTCGGGGCCGGATCAAATCCCGCGTATGGGAGGCTGTCAATCGCCCGGCCGATTCGCCCCGCAGACCGAAGCAGCCGATGCGCGCCGCGCGCCATGCCGAGAGATCGCACCCCGTCGGCAAAAAACTGGGCTTGTGCCGCGGCGGCTGTAGCATGGCGCGGCAGCGGGAGGTGAAGAAATGCATGCCCTGTTCCGCGGCGTCTCGGTAATTCCGGTCTTGACGATCGAGCGCGAAACGGACGCCGTGCCATTGGCGCGGGCACTTTGCGACGGCGGACTGCCGGTCGTCGAGATAACGCTTCGTACGCCGGCCGCACTTCGCGCGCTCGCCGCCGTCGCCGAGGCATTGCCCCAGGTCATCGTGGGGGCCGGCACCGTGCAGCGCCCAGCGGATGTCGTCGCGGCCTGCGCGGCCGGAGCGCGGTTTCTGGTCAGCCCGGGCATGACCGCGGAACTCGCCGCTGCGGCGCTCGCGACCGATCTGCCTTATCTCCCGGGTGTCGCCACACCCTCCGAGATCATGGCGGCGCGTGACCTCGGCATCAGTCTCGTCAAGCTCTTCCCGGCCGAGGCGGTCGGCGGGGTGGCGCTATTGCGGGCGTTGGCGCCGGTGCTCCCGGGCATCGCCTTCTGCCCGACGGGCGGCGTCGACGAAGGCTCGGCGGCCGACTACCTCGCTCTGCCGAACGTGCCGATGGTCGGCGGCTCTTGGCTCGCGCCCAGGGACGCGGTCGCCGCCGGCGATTGGGCGCGGGTGCGCCGGCTTGCCGAGCGGGCCGCGATGCTCGGCGGCGGACAGGCCGCCTAATAAGTCGCTCGGCCGCCCGAAATGTCGAAGACGCCGCCAGTCGAGAACGAGCACTCTGCGGATGAGAGCCAGGCGACAAGGGCGGCGATTTCCTCGATCAGCACGAAGCGCCCCATCGGTATTTTCGACAGCATGTAGTCGATCTGCGCCTCGGTCATCTGCGCGAAAATATCGGTGCGGGCCGCGGCCGGCGTCACGCAATTGACCCGAACGCCGGTCTGCGCCAATTCCTTGCCGAGCGATTTGGTGAGCCCGATGACGCCGGCCTTGGCCGCCGAATAGGCCGACGCGTTGGGGTTGCCCTCCTTGCCGGCGATCGAGGCGATGTTGACGATGCGGCCGTAACCGCGCCGCTGCATCCCCGGCACGACCGCACGGCAGCAATTGTAGACGCCGATCAGGTCGATCTCGATGACCCGACGCCATTCCTCGGGCGGATAGTCGGCGAGCGGAAAGTTCGGGCCCGAAATTCCGGCATTGTTGACCAGGATATCGGGCGGGCCGAGCCGGGCTTCGGTCTGGGCAAGCGCGCGCTCGATCATGACGGGATCGGTCACGTCGGCAGCGAGATCGACGGCACCCTCGATCGCCTGCGCCGCTTCTGCTGCTGCGGCGGTGTCGACATCCCAGATCGCGACCCGCGCTCCCGAGCCCGAGAGCCGTTCGGCGATCGCCCGGCCGATGCCGCGCGCCGCGCCGGTGACGATCGCGACCCGTCCGCCAAGATCAATCCGGTTCATCGGCCTCTCCTCATCCCGCGAATATTTTCGGTGCGAGGCTAACCGAAAGCTGTCGCGGCCGGGAACCCGGTTCGGCGGGTAGCGTTCTCGGTCGAGTTGCGAAAGGCCCTTGATGGAAGACTTTGCAGACCGGCTCGCGGCGATGGGCTGTGGCGGGCCGCGGCCGGAAGCTGAATGCTGGCGGGTGACGCGGATCGGCCCGCCACAGCCGCCGCGACCGGCGCGGCAACCGCTGCACCCGGCCTGCCGCGGCGTGCTGGCGTTCTGGCGCGACAGGCTCGCCGACCGGCCGGGTGCCGCTAGTCCGTATCTTGTGGCTCCCAGGGCACACGCCGCAGCCAGCCCTGCCGGCTGAGCGCGTCGCAGATCGTGGTGAAGTGCGCGGCCGCCGAGCGGTCGAGGCCTTCGAGCCAGTTCTGATCGAGAAACGAGGCGAGTGCCGGCTGACCGAGCCGCGCCTCCCATAGAATACCGAGAAGCGAGGCCAGCGCCTCGTCCTCCTCGCGCGCCAGCGGCGTCACCACCGATGCCGTTTCGGCCGCCGCCCGGTCGGCCGTGTCGGGGCCGGGACCGAGGCCGAATTCGATCAGCCCGCGGCGCTCGCGCGGCGCCAATGTGAAATGCGCGATCTCGTGCAGGATGAGATAGGCTTCCGTGTCGCCCCTTAATGCCTGGCCGTCCCAATTGAACGCCGTCTCGACCTCGGGCGGATGGACCGCGATGCCACAGGCCCGGGCGAGGCCAAGCGCCCTCAGCCGGTGGCGCTCGGCGCGCATCCCTTGGGCCCGCACGGGCGAGGTGGCGCGGATCTGGCCGAACGCCCAACCCGCGTCCCGATCGCTGAGCCCGGTCGCGAACCGGTCGAGCGCGCCCACCAGCGCTTCCCGCGGGATCGGCGTCAGGATCAATCGGCTCAGACCGTCTCGACGAGTTCCAGCGCCTCGCGGCTCGGACCCTCGATCATGACCGCTCGCGTGTCGCCGAGCTTGTAGACGTCTTCAAGAAAGCTCACACCCTCACCGCGCAGCTTCTTAACCCAGGCGTCGAGATCGGCGACGGCGAAGGCGATATGGTCCTGCAACTGCCCGCGCGGGCCGACGAGCGGCCGATCGCCCTGGTTGGCGTACCAGGTCAGCACCACGTCGCCGAACTCGACCCCGGCGCGCGGCGAGCGGAACATCCCCTCGCGGTTGAGCGCCGGCCAGGTGCGGTCGGTCCCGCGCGCCACCTTGCAGTCGGCCTCGGTCAGGCTCGTCGGCTCAAAGCCGGCGCGCACCGGCGCGTTCAGGTGCTTCTGGTACCAAAGGAGCGCGCAGTACGGGTCCTCTTGGTAGAGGTGCACATGGTTGAAGCGCTCGGCCGGGTAGTTGCCGGCATATTCGACGAGCGCGTCGTCGGGCCCGCGCATATAGGCGAAACCGCCGCCGCCCTTGGGCTTGACGCCCTTCGCCCTGGCCTCGGCGATCTGCGCTCGGTTCAGGCCCAAGGTGTTCCCGATGCTGGGCCAGGTATCGCTGCTGACCAGCACCGAGCCGCCCTCATCGGTCGTGTAGAGCGGCAGGAGTTCGACCTCCTCGTGCGCCTCGAATGCCTTCAGGCTCTTGCGCGTGTCGGTGACGTGCCAGCCGAAATGCCAGATCGCGCTCTGCGGCTCGCTGACCGGTGGTTTCTCGACCTTGTTGAACAGGATCAGCACGTCGTTCGGCGATTGCAGTGCGGCATGGCCGCCCCATTCGGTCCTGGCCGTGCTCGGAAACTGCCGCGTGTAGAAGCCGATCGCGCGCTCGGGGTCGACCGAATTCAGGTGCAGGTGGTGAAAGCGTGGGGTGGGCAGCATCGTCGCGGTTCCTCCCTGATGTCAGCCGCCCAGGAGCGCCGCACGGAAACGGTGGCGGCAGGCGGCGGGGTCCATGTTGCGCTTGACGGCGGGCGGGTCGGTCGGCTTGACGCGCAGCACGACAAAGGCCGTGCCGTTCCCCTCGCGCAAGAGCCGTGCGCCGTCGGTGATCTCGCTCTCGGCGCTGATCGTGCGCGTCGCCTTGATCCCCGAGCCCATCGCGATCTTTTCGAGATCGACGCCGAGGCTCGTATGGCTCTTCTGATAGCCGGTCTCGCCGTAATGGCCGTTATCGACGCAGAGGATCGCGAGGTTGGCCGGGTTGAGGACGCCGATCGTCGCAAGCGCGCCGACATTCATCAGGAGCTCGCCGTCGCCCGTCACCACCAGCACGCGCTTTTCCGGCCGTGCCAGCGCAAGACCCAGGCCGATCATCGTCGACCCGCCCATCGCGCCCGCCATCGTGTAGCTGTGGGCGCCGTCACGGGTCAGTGCGGCGACATCGCGGCTCGTCCCGGCAAGCCCGCTGACGATCAGAAAATCCTCGTGCCGCCCGATCAACGCCGGCACCGCCTCGCACCGGTCCAGCACAAAATCCGCCGCCATCCGCTGCTCCCGCCAACCGATGTCGCCATGATAGCGATCCCGGGCCTTCGCCGCGATCCTCATCGAGAACCTGTTGGGCAATCCGATTTTGCCGCGCCCGCGCGCCTCTTCGGTATCGCCCATCGCAGCCACACCGCTGTCGCGATTACCGGATGGACGAGAGCTTGCCGTTCCTTGCCCGGCCCCGGGGCAGCCTACCGGACGACGCGCACGCCGACGCAAAAATTGCCACAATCGCATAGCATGATACGGGGTCGGGAATAGGATCGACGCGGGTCAGGGAGGGAAGATTTGCTGTAAATTCGTTGCAGATAACAGCAAAAACAGCAACGGCAGCGCACCGAGCGGCGAGCGCTTGCCCGGCCCCCCGCGAGCGCTCGCGAAGACCTCCAGTCCTAGACCGTACTGGTTGCCGGCCCCCGCAACGACCTTCGCCTTTATGGCGCTGTGAAAGAGGGGCGGCGCGGCGCGGAAGATAAATGGTGGCTCGACCCGTGTTGGGGATCTATCCGTGCCGCGCCGGCGACAAAGACGGCGCTGACTTTTTCTGGGCCACACCTGGAAGGTGGAGGGATTGAGGCATATCCTCGCCCTTAAGGCTATGGGGTCTTGCAGCCGATCGAGCGCTGCGCCCGGAAAAGAGGGATCATGCCGCACATTCTCTCTTCGGACGATGTCCGACCGCGCGCCGGCGTCGGCGCATGACCGCGACGCTCGACATGGCGGCAGCCAATCCCCAGCAAACCATCGCGGAACTCCAACGGCAGCTCGACGAGTGCCGCGCCGAACTGGCGGCGCGCAACAGCGAATACGGCGAGCGGATCGAACATCAGGCCGCGACCGTCGACGTGCTCCAGGTGATGTCGGCCTCGCCCGGCGATCCACAGCCCGTGTTCGACCTGATTACCCGCCGTGCGCGGGAACTGTGCAATGCCAACGCGGCGGGGTTGTTTGGCTTCGACGGCGAATTGATCCATTTCCTTTCGAACTATGTGCCGGACGGAACGCCGGAAACAGAAGCCGCCTTTCGAGGCCAGTTCCCCATGACGCCGACACGCGGAGGCTCGTACGGTCGAGCTATCCTCGACCGGCAGATCGCCCACATCCGGGATGTCGACGCCGATCCGGAACTCGCCCGGCCCGTGCGGGGACCTCGGTGTGAAGTCAATCGTCGGGCTGCCGCTGTTTCGCGACGGTGCGGTGATCGGCGTCATTGCCGCCAATGCCAAGGAACCCGGCGGCTTCTCCGACATTCAGATCGAGTTGCTGAAGACCTTTGGCGAGCAGGCGGTGATCGCGATCACCAGCGCCGAAACGTACCGGGCGCTGCAAACTCGCACCGGTGAGCTGGCGCGCAGCGAGGCCGAGCTGCGCGGCAGCGAAGAGCGCTACGCCCTGGTAAGTCGGGCGGTGGCCGAGGGCATCTACGACTGGGACATCGCACACAATCGGCTGTGGGTGTCGCCGCGGCTGATCGAGTTGTTTGGCTGGGAAGCGGGCGAGGGCATCGGCGAGCGCCCGAGCTAGGATTGGAACGCCCGGGTGCACCCGGAAGATTTCGCGAGCTACCGTGCGGCGCTGCGGGCAACCTTGAAGGGCGAGACCGCGCGGCTGCACTGCGAATACCGCATCCGGCTCAGCAGCGCAGAATTTCGCTGGGTCGAGGACCACGCCGTGCCGGTGCGCGACGAACGCGGCTGGGCGGTCCGCCTCGTCGGCGCAGTCAGCGATGTCACCGAGCGCAAGCAACAGGAACAGGAGCTGCGCGAGGCGCTCGAGCGGCAGACCGCCACCGCCGAGGTTCTCCAGGTCATCAATTCCTCGCCCGGCGATCTGACGCCGGTGTTCGACGCGATATTGGAAAAGGCGGCCCGGCTGTGCGATGCGAGTTTGGGGATTTTCTGGCGGTATAGCGGGGGAGAGTTTCACGCCGCAACGGTGCACGGCGCCGCGGAATTTGCCGATTTCCTTCGCAGAAATCCGCAGCGTCCGCCGCCCGGCAGTGATTTGTGGCGGCTCCTCGCCCCGGCCATCGCCCCGATCGAACTGGCGCCGCAGGAGATCACCCGCGTGCTGCTCAACCTCTTCGGCAACGGCTTCTACGCCGCCACCAAGCGCCGGCATGACGGCGCCGAGCCCGATTTCCGGCCGACCCTCAAGGTGGTGACGCGCGACCTCGGCGAGGCGGTCGAAATCCGCATCCGCGACAACGGCATCGGCATCCCGCCCGAGATCAGGGACAAATTGTTCCAGCCGTTCTTCACCACCAAGCCCAGCGGCGAGGGCACCGGGCTCGGCCTGTCGATCAGCTACGACATCGTGACCCCAGCAGCACGCCGGCGCGATTACCGTCGACAGCAGCCCCGGCGAATACACCGAGTTCGCCATCCATCTGCCCCGCGCCGGCGATACGCCAACAACCGAGGCCACGGCATGAGCGCCAGCATCATCATCGTCGACGACGAACCCGACATTGCCGAACTCTTTCGTCAGCGCTTCCGCCGCGAGACCCGAGACGGGACCTATGTCATGCACTTTGCTGCCTCGGGCGAGGAGGCGCTGGAATTGCTGCTGGGCGAGATCGAGCCCGGCGTCATCGTGATCCTCTCCGACATCAACATGCCCGGAATGGACGGCCTGACATTGCTCGGCGAGGTCAAGCGGCGGTTCCCCGATCTGCCGGTCATGATGGTCACCGCCTATGGCGACGACGAACGCCGCCGCCGCGCCGGCGATCTCGGCGCCTCCGACTTCCTGACCAAGCCCGTCGATTTCGCTCGGCTCAAGGCGCAACTGCGCCAACTCCCCTCCGCCGCCGATTGACCGCCGCCGCGGCGGCCGCGACTATACCGCGTGGCAGATGATTTCGACCGGCGCCAGCAAGCCTTGTTCGATGTTGGCTGCCATATTGGCGATTTTTTGCGGCGCCGTCGGACCCATCAGGATGTGAAGGTCAAGCGGCGGTGGTCCGCCCTGTGCGGTCTGCGCGCGCATGCGATGGAAGAATTCGATCGCAAAGCTCTCGTCGATTGCGCTCCTTCTCGACTTGAAACCCGGCCTTCTGCAACAGGCGTCGATAAGCCGCGGGGCTGTCGATGAAATCATCGTCGGCCTTGACCGCCCACGGCACCGGATAGGTCAGCGCGCCCTCGGCGTCGCGCATGACGTCATAGACGCCGAAAACTCCCCCCGGCTTGATCGCCCGCCGCGCCTCGGAAAAGAGCGCCCCCTTGTCCGCGACGTTCATGCCGACATGGAGCATGTAGGCCCCGTCGAACGATCCAGCGGCAAAGGGCAGCGCAAGGCCGCTTCCTTTTCGGAACGAGACCCGTCCGCCAAGCCCCACGCGCTCTGAGAAGCGTTCGGCGACGCCGACATACTCTTCGGTCAGATCGATCCCGGTGACGCGGCAGTCGAGTGCGTGCGCGAAATAGCGCGCCGCGCCGCCAAGACCGGAGCCGATTTCGAGCAGTTTGAGACCGCGCTGTACTCCCAATTGCTCGGCGAATTCGGTCGTCGCCTGACGCCCGCCAATGTGGAATTCGTCGATCGGCCCAAGATCGGCCGGCGTCAGGCGATCGAGGTCCTTGCCGGCCGCGGTCAACCCCTGCAAGATCGCCGCTTCGAGCGAGCCGTGCGTATAGTGAGCCGCAGTGGTTTGTTCGACTTTGGTCATCTCTTCCTCCCGTCCCCGGTCATTGCGGGGCTGCCACCGGCCTCTTACGAGTTCCCGATGCTGAATGTTCGCACCCCCAACGCCTCGGACAATGCGAAGCCGGGGCCGCTTGCCGGCGTCCGGATCGTCGATCTGACGACCGTGGTGCTGGGGCCGCTGGCGACGCAGATCCTGGGCGATCTCGGCGCCGACATCATCAAGGTCGAAGCCCCCGACGGCGACATCATGCGTTATGCGGGGCCGTCGCGCCACCGCGAGATGGGGCATGTCTTCCTCAACCTAAATCGCAACAAACGCTCGCTATGCGTTGATTTAAAACGCCCTGAAGCCGCCGCGGCGTTGCTGGTGCTGGTCCGGCGGAGCGACGTCCTGATGCACAACATGCGGCCGCAGGCGATGGCCCGGTTGGGCTTTTCCTACGACCGGCTGCGCGAGGTCAACCCGCGGCTCGTCTATTGCGCCGCACACGGCTACGGCCAGGACGGCCCGCTCGCCGACCGCCCCGCCTTCGACGACATCATCCAGGGCGCGAGCGGATTTGTCGCGCTCGAACAGGCGACCGGCGGCGAGGCGCGCTTTGTTCCGACCCTCGTCGGCGACAAGACGGTCGGGCTGACGATGGTCTATTCGGTCATGGCCGCGCTATTACAGCGCCAGCGCACCGGCGAGGGTCAGATGGTCGAGGTGCCGATGCTCGAAACCATGACCGCCTTTGTCATGGCCGAGCATATGGGCGGCTTGACCTTCGAGCCGCCGCTCGGCCCGCCCGGCTATGCGCGCATGCTGGCGCCCGACCGCCGCCCGCATAAAACCGCCGACGGCTATATCTGCATTCTGCCCTACACCGATCGGCACTGGCGCGACTTCTTCCGCATCGCCGGCCGCCAGGAACTCTGCGACGACCCGCGCCTCGCCGACGCGCAGACCCGCAGCCGCCACGTCGCCGAACTTTACGCGCTTATCGCCGAATGCGTGCGCGACCGGCCGACCGCCTACTGGCTCGAAAAGCTCAAATCCGCCGACATTCCGAGCGGGCCGGTCAACCCGCTCGCCGAACTGCCGCAGGACGAACACCTCGCCGCGGTCGATTTCTTCCCGCTGACCGACCATCCGACCGAGGGCCGCATCCGCATGACGCGGCCGCCGGTGCAGTTCGGCGCCGCCGATTGCGCGCTGCGCCACCCGGCCCCGCGTCTGGGCGAGCACACCGCCGAGATCCTGCGCGAGGCCGGGCTCGGCGGAGCCGAAATCACCGACCTCCTCACCCGCAAGATCGCGATCGCCGCCGATTGACGCCGGAGAAAGTCATCCCCCTCCGTGCGCCCCTTTACACAGGCGGCGGTTCAGCGCCACGCCATTGCCGAGGCCAGGACCGGAGCAACCGTTCGTTCAAGGAGGGAAGGACGAACGCAATCGCCGTGCCCATGGCGAGCAGAGCAGCCGCGAGCGTCAGCAAGGCCGAAACAAGAGCGAGTTTGGGGTCTTCGAGCAGTGGCGGCCGCAGCCAGCTTTCAGGATCGTAGCCCAGCCGCTTCAGAGCGGATGCAACGTATCGGCTGGCGGCGTTCTTGTCCCAATTGAAGGCAAAGGCGTAGTTGTAAATTGCTTCCGTCGTCGGCATGCGGCGGACCTTGGCGCTCTCGGGGCTCCTCCGCTGCAACTCGGCGACGCGCTCGGGCCCTAACTTCGTTCCCGCCAGGTCGCGCACGCCCAGAAAACGACCGTCCGCCGCCGGGTAGTCGACATCCCAGACCGGGTCCACGACCTGCGGCCGTTTTCGTATTCGGCTTCGACGACGGTATGTATCGGGGCGCACCCGAAACATGGCGCGATCATGACCAGGCCCGAATCGATCCCCAACTGCCGCAGCATCGCCGACACCAGTCTCGACTTGTCGGCGCAATCCCCGCCGGCCGCCAACACGTCGATCGGGGTCGGGCCGAGAGCGGGAATCGTAAAAAATCGATGGTTTTTCGCGAAACCGCGGTGATGATAAACCCAGTCGCTGACCGCCCGGATCCTGGCCGAAGCGCTGGTAAGACCGCTCGTCGCTATCTCGGCCCGCTGTCGCAGGACAGTATTGTCGGCCGTCCAGGACAACCACACGGCGAGCGCCAAAAGAAGCGGGAGAAGGGCGCTCAGCGCAACGGTTCGTCCGAGGGAGGAGGCACGCTGCGGGCGCCCGGTCTTTGCAATACGAACCATGCGTGTCTTGATACAATAGACACGCATAAAGAGAAGTTATTTTAGTTTTAGTTTTAGGTAAACTTAACTACTCTACGTCTCTGGCATGGGCGCTCCCGCCGGCCTTTTGCCCGTCGCGCCCGGTTGCCGCAGCGGCCTGCGGCCCGACGCAAAATTTGCCACAATCGCATTACATGATGACAATCGTGAGCCGATCGGCGTTAGGCGATTTGCTGTAGATTCGTTGCAAATAACAGCAAAAACAGCAAAATCTGCTTCGGCGCGACGATGCTACGATCTCCCTGTCCTTGATCGGAACGGATTGTCTGCATGCGGCTCGATGACGAAGAACGGGCGATGCTCGCGGGCGAATTCGGCGAGCCCCGGCGCTGGGCATTGGCCCATCAGGTCGAGGTCGGCGACTTCTTCGACGCCGAGGATTTCGTGCCGGTGACGCAGGCCCACATCATGGCCGACACCGAGTCGCTCGGCGAGGCGGGCGTCGGCTTTCTCGAAGCCTTGGCCGCGGCACCGGAGCCCGAGCGGCGGGTTCGCGTGCCGACGATCACCGACCCCCGCGGCCTCGATTTCGCGGTCTACAAAAGGCTCGGTCAGAGCGAGGCGATGGCGGCCTTGGAAGCCCGCGCGATCGTGGCGTTGCGCGCCTTCGGCGTCATGATGACCGATACTTGCATCAACTATCAGACGATCATTCCCCCGTTGCGCGGCGAGCATGTCGCCTATGGTGATACCGGGGTCGTGATCTATTCGAACAGCGTCTTTGGCGCGTGCAGCAATTTCGAGGGCGGGCCCTCCGCCCTGGCGGCGGCCCTCACCGGGCGCACCCCGCGCTACGGCTATCACCTCGACGCGCATCGCCGCGCCACGAGGCGATTCCGGCTGACCGCGACGCCGCGCGATCTGAGCGAATGGGGTGCGGTCGGCGGCATTGTCGGCGAGGCCTGCGGCTCCTATTGGCACACACCGCTGATCGAGGGGGTGGAGGCGCCGCCCGGCTCTGACGCGCTGAAGCATTTCGGCGCAGCCATGGCGAGCTTCGGGTCAGTGGCGCTCTACCATATGCCGGGCATTACCGCCGATGAGGCGGCGTTTGCCGGCCCGCCGCCCGAACCGGTCATGATCGGCCGCGACGCGATCGCCGCTTTTATCTCGCGCTACGAGGCGCCCGGCGACCGGCTCGATGTCGTGGTCTTCGGCGCGCCGCAACTCTCGCTGTTCGAAATCGAGCGGATAGCGCAGGCGCTCGGCGGCCGCCGCGTCCATGCCGATACGACAGTGCTGCTGACGACCTCGCCCGAGATCAAGCACGCCGCCGACCGCATCGGACTGACCGCGCGCATCGAGGCCTCGGGCGCCGTCGTCGCCAAGGGCATCTGCTTCTATCAGAGCTATGCGCGCGAGATGGCCGAGGCAAATGGCTGGATCCGGCTGATGACCAATTCGGCAAAGCTCGTCAACATCATCGGCGGCTACAGTTACCGTCCGACCCTCGCCAGCCTCGAACGCTGCGTCGATTCCGCGGTCGCCGGGAAGGTGCGCTGATGCCGATCGTGCGGCGCTGCCACAAGGGCGTCGGGCCTGCCGTCACCGGCACAGCACTCGTCGCCGACGAGAATTTCAGCGCGCGCTACGACCTCGACCGTCATGCGGGGCATGTTTTCGCGACCGAGCCACCGGCTCGCCGGGCAAAGCTATGTCGATCGCATCCTGGTCTTCAACGACGCCAAGGGTGGGGTCGCCACTGCCTGGATGCTGCACGAGATGGCCTCGCGCGGCCTCGTCCCCCGCGCCCTGATCTTCAACCGGGTCAACCCGATCCTGGCGCAGGGGGCGGCCTTCGGCAATGTCGCGCTGGTCGACCGCTTCGCCGACGGCGACGTAACCCGCCTGTTCCGCTCCGGCGACGAATTGCGCGTCGATCCCGCCGCCGGCATCGTCGAGATCCTGAACCGCGATCGGTGATATGCGGCTCAAAGTGGCAGACACTTCGGCCGGAAAACTCAGCGGAACATAAGATTAGGCAGTTAGCACTGGACACGATGTCGGAAAATTTTACAGAAGAAGCGCGAGGTCAATCGGCGCGTTGCTTTAACGATATGATATTATTCAATTTATGAAACATGGTACGATTATTGCCATCTAGTCATTGCCATAGGATCTGAGGAAATATTCTTAACTGACCGGGAGCGCGCATCTATGAACCTTCACAAAATGTCGTTGGCCTCGGTTGTTCTGACTGCCGGCCTTTTCACCCAAGCCATGGCGGCTCCGGTCATCGTGGATTGGAGCTTCGCGGGCCAGCCCGGCAACGAGGCCTCCGTCAGCCCGTCGAGCAGCGTGGCTAACGTCATCGGAGCTAACGTTCAACGGGGCGCTGGTATTACCCCCAATCTCGGAGCTAATTCAATCAACTCCCGTGGTTGGAATAGCCAGCTGTCAGACTACTACGGCTTTGGCTTTTCAGTTGGCGCCGGCTTTGAGGTCGACCTCGAAAGCCTGTATATCGGCACACGGTCCTCTCCCACCGGCCCCGCCACCTTGGGCCTGTACTACGGCGGCGACGGCTACGCCGCGGCGTTGACAACCTTCTTGCAGGCTCCGGGCAACAACTTCTTGGACACCGTGGTAGACCTTTCCGCGCTGCAAGACCTCACCGGGAACCTCGAATTCCGCATCAGCCAGATCGGGACCACCGCCGCCAACGGCGACCCCACCACCAACCCGAACGGCACTTTCCGGATCACCGATTACTTCGCGGGCGGCAGTTTCGATCGCAATATGCAGTTCACCGGCACTGTGGTTCGGACTTCCGTTCCGGAGCCGGCAACGCTTTTGCTGGTCGCCTTTGCCCTGGCGGGACTGATCGCCGTCCGCGCCCGGCGCAGCGCCTGAGCCGATCCCGTTGCTGCGGCTTTTCCCCGAAAGCCCGGCAGTATCCGGGTTTTCCTATCAGGACTCTACCCCGGGGGCAGGCCGAAGACTTCAGCGGGCTGCGGCAGGCCGCGCACCGGGTGGAAGCCGAGCGAGACCAGTGGCTGCGGGCAGATGTCGGCAAAGGCGCGCGAGGTCAGAAGCGGCCGGGAGAGGCGCTTCGTCAGGCCCTCGATGCGCGAGGCGAGGTTGACCGCCGGCCCGATCGTCGTGAAATCGAGCCGGTCGACGGCGCCGACATTGCCGTAAATGACCTCGCCCAGATGCAGCCCGATGCCGGTCCGCAATTCGATCCGGCCTGTCCCCCGCCGCGTCTCGTTGACTGCGGCGAGCCGACGGAGGGCGTCGGTCGCAGCGTCGAGCGCGCGCAGGCTCGCGGGTGCGAAATCCTCGTCGTCCTCGGCCGGAAAGATCGCGAGCACCCCGTCGCCCATGAATTTCAGCACCTCGCCGCGGCGCTCTTCGAGCGGCGAAACCATCGCGTCGAAATAATCGTCGAGGAGTTCGATGACCGCGTCGCCCGGCAGCCGGTCCGAGAGCCCGGTAAAGTTGCGCAGATCGGTGATCATGATGACCGCGCGCAATTGTTCGCCCTCGGCCCGCAGAATGTTACCGGCGAGGATGCGCCGTCCGGCCTGCGGCCCGAGATAGGTGTCGAGCAGATTGCCGCTGATCCGCCGCACCGCGCGGGTTTCGACGATCGCGGCGAGTGCAGGGTTGATCTCCTTGAGGGCGGCGATGTCGGCGTCGTCAAACCCGCCTGGCCGGTCGGTCGTCCAGGTCACCACCGGAAACCGCCGGAAGGTGCGGTTGAGCGGCAGGGCGAAATAGTCGGTCCCGCCGGTCTTGCGGATCTTCTCCAAGAGCGGATGACCGGACATCTCCCGGTCGAGCCGATAGCGGATAGGCGTGCCGCGTTCGATCGTCTGCCGGATCGGGCTCAGCCGGTATTCGTCGGTGTCCTCCGAGCCGTGCAGGATGCGGTATTCCTCGACGATCTTGCGCTCGCGCCACCAGCGCACGCCGACCCCCCGGATCTGCGGGTGCAGCGTGCCCATATGCAATGTCGCCCGCCACAACGGCACGCCGGCACCCAAAAGGCGCCAGCACAATTCGTCGAAAAGCTCGACCTCGCTGTCGATATGCGGCCCTTCTGTCAGGATCCAGCGCCCGATCTGGCCGCCAAGGATGGGCGCGCCAAGACCGCCATAGGCGCTCTCGATGCGGAAGAGTTCCTCGCCGCTCGTCGTCGTGGCGGGAGCGATCAAGGACGGGCTGGCATCCATCGGCATCGGCACAACTCTGGAGAACGGCTCGCCTAAGAGCGTCCGGCAGGCGTTAGATAGGCGTCTTGCGGGCGGTTTGCGACAGGCGGGATTTCCCCGCCCGGCAAGCTGGTCTACGCTGCCCGAGGACCCACATTTTGGAGCGACGAGATGGCCGGTTTTACGACAAGACCCGAAATCCGCGGCACCTTTGGCGTCGTCGCCTCGACCCATTGGATCGCCTCCGCCGTCGGCATGAGCATCCTCGAAAAGGGCGGCAACGCCTTCGACGCCGCGGCCGCCGCGGGCTTCACCTTGCAGGTCGTCGAGCCGGATTTGAACGGGCCGCTCGGCGAGGCGCCGATCCTGGTCTGGAGCGAGGCAAGAGAGCGGTGCGAGATGATTTGCGGGCAGGGGGTGGCGCCACAAGCCGCAACGATCGCGAAGTTCCGTGACCTCGGGCTCGATCTCGATCCCCGGCACCGGGCTTCTCGCCGCCGCGGTCCCGGCGCGCTTTCGGTGCCTGGATGCGGCTGTTGCAGGATTACGGCACATTGCCGCTCGCCGAAATCCTCGGCCCGGCGATCGGCTATGCCGAAAACGGCTATCCCGCGGTCGGCCGCATCGGCGACACGGTGGCGGCGGTCGCTGAACTCTTTCGTCGGGAATGGCCGAGTTCGGCCGCGGTCTATCTGCCTGATGGCGCGCCACCGAAACCCGGCCGCCTGTTCCGCAACAAGGCCTTGGCGCGACCTACCGCCGCGTCCTTGCCGAAGCAGGCGATGGCGACCGCAATTCGCAGATCGAGCATGCCCGGCGGTCCTGGTACGAAGGCTTCGTCGCGGCGGCGGTCGACCGTTTCTGCCGCTGCGAAAAGGCGCTGGACGTGTCGGGACGGCGGCATGGCGGCCTGTTGACCGGGCAGGACATGGCGCGATGGCGCGTCCCGGTCGAGACGCCCCTCGCCTACGACTACCGTGACTACACCGTCGTCAAGGGCGGGCCGTGGAGCCAGGGGCCGGTGCTGTTGCAGGCGCTGGCGCTCTTCAGGGGTTCGATCTCGACGATCTCGACCCGACCGGCCCCGAATTCGTCCACCTCGTCGCCGAATGCCTGAAGCTCGCCTTTGCCGACCGCGAAGCCTGGTATGGCGACCCCGATTTTGTCGCCGTGCCGATGTCGACCCTGCTGAGCGCCTCCTACAACGATGACCGGCGGCGTCTCGTCGGCGATCCGCCTCGCTCGAACTCCGACCGGGCCGGCCCGAGGGCCTGACGCCGCGGCTGCTCGTCGGCGGGCTCGAAGCCGCCCTCGGCGCCGGCATCGGCGAGCCGACGATAGGCGGGGTGGGCGAACCCACGGTCGGCCGCCATGGCGCGATGGCCGGCGACACCTGCCATGTCGATGTGATCGACCGCTGGGGCAACATGGTGTCGGCGACCCCGAGCGGCGGCTGGCTGCAAAGCTCGCCGGTGATCCCCGAACTGGGCTTCTGCCTCGGCACGCGGATGCAGATGTTCTGGCTCGAGGAGGGGCTGCCGGCGAGCCTCGAACCCGGCAGGCGCCCGCGCAGCACATTGTCGCCGTCGCTCGCGTTCAAGGACGGCGAACCCTATCTCGCCTTCGGCACGCCCGGCGGCGACCAGCAGGACCAGTGGTCGGCCCTGATGTTCCTGCACCATGCCCATCACGGGATGAACCTGCAGGAGGCGATCGACTGCCCGGCCTTCCACACCGAGCATATGCCGAGTTCGTTCTACCCGCGCGCCGCACAGCCGGGTCTGCTGGCGCTCGAAACCCGGTTCCCGGAGGCGACGCGCGCCGAACTCGCCCGCCGCGGCCATCGCGTTGCGGATCGGCGAGGCCTGGTCCGAGGGCAGGCTCTCGGGCTGCGCCCGCGAACGCACACCCGAGGGCGACGTGTTAAAGGCCGCGGCCAACCCGCGCGGCATGCAGGGCTACGCCGTCGGCCGCTGAGGAGGGAGAGAGGAGGAGGGGCCCTCGCGCCGGCGGCCGGATCAGCCCTTGACGCCGCCCATCGTGAGGCCCGAGGACATGCGGCGGCGGAACGCGTAATAGGTCGTAATCGGCGGCAGCGCATAGATGATCGCCGTCGCCATCATGTAATTCCACGGCGCCACGTCGCTGTTGAGGAACTGGGCGAGCGCCACCGGCACGGTCATGTTGCGTTTGTCCGAAAGCAGCAGAAACTGGTACAGATATTCATTCCACGCCAAAAGCAATGCGTAGGTGCCGACCGCGACCAAAGCCGGCGCCATCAACGGCAGGTAAATCCTGAAGTAGATTTGTACCGGCGCCGCGCCGTCGAGCCGCGCCAATTCGTCGAGTTCGAGTGGAATGCTTCTGCCGTATTCCTGAAAGATGAAAATCGCATAGGGTGTGGCGAAGGTCACGAGTGCCGCGATTACCGACCAAGGATTGTTGTTGAGGCCGTAATGCTGCATGATCAGATAGAACGGGATGGCCAGGAACGACGCCGGGATGACATAGGTCAGCAACGCCGCGTTGGTCAGCGAGCCAGCCGTTGCCGGATCCGCATCCGGCCGACCGAAAACGTCGTCAGCGTCCCGATAGTCAGCACCAATATCGTCACCATCGCGGCGATAAAGACGCTGTTGCCGAACTGGTGCCAGAAAAACTCCAGATACCAGTAGCCCTGGCTCAGTACGATCCAGAAGCTTTCGGCGACGGGTGCGCCGGCCACAGCCGGTCGCTGAATACGTCGCCCTCCGGCTGGAGCGACACCATGATGATGTTGTAGATCGGCGTGATCGTCCACACCAGGAGGACGAGGCTCAATACCGCAGCGCCCGCATCGGTCAGGTAGCGGCGGCGGCGCGCGGCGCGGCGCATCCGGCTCGCCGACCACGATTGCGCGGCTGCGGACCGCGTCTCGGCGGCGCCGCGGCCCCTCGACGACTGCCGTGGTCACAGCTGGACCTCCGTGGTTTTCAGCTTGCGCATCAGGATGATGACGAGCGGGATGATCAGCGGCAGCGCCGACATCACGACGGCGACGCCGAGCCGCGGCTGGGCGAGATCAAAGGCGTTGCGGATGCCGAGTGTCGCCAGCAGATGCGTCGAATTCGCCGGCCCGCCGCCGGTCACGAAGAAGACCGAATTGAAATCGCCGAGCAGGAAAATCGTCGCCAGCAAGGTCAGGACCAGGTACATGTTGGCGAGCAGCGGAAAGGTGACATGCAGGAACCGGCGCAGCCCCGTGGCGCCGTCCACCTTGGCCGCGTCATAGATTTCCTGCGGGATCGACATCCGGCCCGGCAAGCAGGATCACGGTCCAGAACGGCAGCCATTTCCACAGATGCGAGTCGATCGCCGAACCGAGGGCGAGCCATCGCGAATTGAGCCAGGACGGGCCTTCGATCCCGAAGATGTGGTAGAGCGCGTTGTTCAGAAGGCCCCATTCGCCGTTCAGCATCCAGTGGATCGAGATGAAGCCGGCAAGGCCGGGATCGCCCAGGGCAGCACGAAAACCAGCAGCAGCGCCTTGACCCACCAGCCCGGGCGCATGAAAAAGCCCGACAGCATCAGCGCGAGGAACAATTTGAGGTTGACGCCGAAGGCCAGAAAAAGCGCGGTGTTGACGATCGTCTGGCGGTAGATCGGGTCGGAGAATATTTCGGCGTAGAGCCTGGGCTCGCTGCCCATCCACAAGCCGTAGAACACCGGGTAGACGACAAAAGCGAAGAACACCGCAGCGTATGGCACCAGAAACGCCAGGGCCCAGGTGTATTCGGAGCCCTTGAGCCCGCCTCGCAATGAGCGCAGCCAGATCCGGCGCGCCGGCGCCGGGCCACGAACCTCGAGAACCGTTGCGCTGGCCATGACCGCCTCTCAGGTCTGTGCGATCGGATATTTTGCGAAGATTTCCTCGATCCGCTTGAACGCCTTTTCTGCTGCCGCCTCGGGGGTCATGCCGCCGGTGATGATGTCGGCCCAGGCAACGCCCCAGACATGCTCGTTCTGCACCTGCGCGTAGGCCGGGTTGTAGACCCAGAAGGGCGGCACGGTCGGCCCGAGCAGGGCGGAATTGACGTAGGCCTTGCGGTGCGGGTCGTCCATCCACCACGGGTCGGCCTTGATGATCGACGGCATCGCCGGCACGTTGCGGCCAAGCCCTATTTTTAGATATTCGCCGCAGATCTTCGGTTGGACCAGATATTTGAGGAAGTCCTTCGCGACCTCGACGTTCTTTGCCCCCTTCGGGATCAGGCCGCAGGCGTTGTTCGCGAGGCTCGGCGCCGGGTTGCCGTCGTTGTCGCGCGGCAGGCCCATCGTCAGGATGTCGTCGTAATCCTGCCGGTTCTTGATGATCGCGACCTCGGTCGAGATTGTGCCGTCGATATCCATGACGACTTGCTTGGAATGAAAGGCGTTGTTGTTGTCGGAATCGTTCCAGTTGATGGCGCTTGGCGGCACGAAGCCGTCCTTGTAGGCGGTTGTGGGGTAGGTCAGCGCCTTGATCGCCGCCGCTCGCACCTTCGGATCATCGGCGTGCAGTTGCCCGTCCTTGGTGACAAGGTTCCCGCCGCCATAGGTGATCAGCGCCAGATTGAACTGATTGTTCGAATCGTTGCCGGTCGAACTCAACGTGAAACCGATGCCGTAAAGCTTCCGTTCGCCCTTGGCGCGCAGTTCCTTCTGCACGCCTTTGAAGAAATCGTAACGGGCATCCCAGTTCTGCGGGATGTCTTCTTCCTTGTGCCCGGCCTTTTCCAGCAAGGGGCGCCAGATATGATTGAGCAATCCTGTTTGATTGTAGGGGACGCCATAGAAGCTGCGCTTCTTCAGGGCGTTGTTGTAGCAATTCATCGCACGCAATGCGGTCTCGGTGTATTCCTCCCGTTGCGTGTCGACCACGTCGGTCACGTCGACGAGCTTGTCCTGCCAGGCCAGAAGCGCGATGAGTTCGGCAGGATTGCTTTGGAACAAATCCGGAACGGCGCCGCTCGTCACCGCCGATATGATCTTCTGCCGCATCGGCGCGTAGGGAATGATGCTGCAGTCGAGCGTGTTGCCGCTCGCCTTCTGATAATCCTCGAAGATCTTGTTGATCGAGACGTCTTCTTCGTGGGCGAAACCCTGGGTCCACCATATGGTTCCGGTCGTCGCCGCGGCGTTGGCAATATAGGGCCGCGCCAGCGCTCCCGCCGCCAACAAGCCGGCCGATCCTTGAAGCAACGAGCGCCTGCTGAGACGATTCATGGTCGTGTTCCCTTCCCGGTAGTCGGCAGCGCCGGTTCTTGTTCTCAGATTGCAACGAACTCTGAACCGCCGCCGCATACCGGTCAACAGGGCTCGGCGCCGAACTGGAAGAAGCCGACCTCCCTACGCTCCCGACGTCGGCTCGACCGCTTGCGTCGGATGGAAATGCCTGCATGCGCAGTCGGCGGCGGCGGTGTAGTATCCGCTTATGGCGAGGCTCAGCGTCAATTTGAACAAGGTGGCCCTCCTGCGCAATTCCCGACGCACCGGCGTGCCGGACGTGCGCCGCTTCGGGCGGATCGCGCATGACGCGGGGGCGGATGGGCTGACCATGCACCCGCGGCCCGACGAACGGCACATCAGGCGCCAGGACGTATTCGATCTAACCCAGCTGATGCGGTCCTGGCGGCCGGCTTTCGAGCTCAATATCGAGGGCTATCCCGACAAGCGCTTTCTCGACCTCGTGGCGCTGGTCAAGCCCGAGCAATGCACATTGGTGCCGGACGCGCCCGACGTCCTGACCTCGGAAGAGGGGTGGCGGCTCGGCGGCGAACAGCGCGCGTTGGTGTTGCCGGCGGTCGCCGCGCTAAAAGAGATGGGCGCCCGGGTCATCTTGTTCATTGATCCCGACCCCGAAGCGGTGGTGCCGGTGCGCGAGGCCGGGGCGGACGGCATCGAGATCTATACCGGGAGCTATGCCGCGGCGTTTCGCGCTGGTGAGCCCGAGGCAATGCTGCGGTCCTGTGCCGCGACCGCTTCGCGCGCCGCCGAACTGGGGCTCGTCGTTAATATCGGCCATGATCTGAACCTGCACAATCTGCCGCCGCTCGTCACCGCCCTGCCGCAATTCGCCGAAGCCTCGATCGGCCACGAACTGACCGCCGACGCGCTCGAAATCGGCTTCGCCGCGGCGGTGCGCGCCTACAAGGCCGCCCTCGGCGGAGCCTGAAAGGCGAGGGCCGTGCGCTATGTAAATCGGGTTCTGGAGCCGGGCGAGACCGTCATCTACGAGACGAAGCTGCACCGGCTGATCTATTTCCGGGCGGCGGTCGCCGGCATCATCTGCATCGCCTTGCTAATCGCCTCGGCCTCGGTCGGCGACCAGCCCAAGCTGATCCTCGCCCTGGAGATTGCCGCCATCCTTTTTGCGCTGCTGGCGGTCGGCGGCTGGCTGCGCGCCTTTATCCGTCGCGCCACGACCGAACTTGCCATCACCGACCACCGCATCATCTATAAGACCGGGTTGCTGTCGCGGCACACGCTTGAGATGAACCGCAGCAAGGTCGAGAGCGTCGATGTTGACCAGTCGATCCTCGGCCGCCTTTTGAATTACGGCACGATCGTCGTGCGCGGCACCGGCGGCAGCCTCGAACCGATCCGCGAGATCGCCGACCCGCTGACCTTCCGCAGCCGGATCACCACCGCGGGTCCGGCCGTGGTCGGGAACTACTGAGGCGTCGGCGGCGGCGTCGATTGCCCGGGTCGGGGCTTTCTGACATCATCGCGCCGGCTTTGGAGCTCTATCGATGCCTTGTCTGACAAGTCGGCGCGCGGCATGGCCGCCGTTGGCGGATGGAACGCCCGGCGATGTTTCTTGACCTCGGCTGGTCGGAATTGATGCTGATCGGAATCGTCGCGCTGATCTTTATCGGTCCCAAGGATTTGCCGAAGGCGCTGCGCGTCGCCGGGTTCTGGGTGCGCAAGGCGCGCACGCTGTCACGCGAATTCCAGAGCAGCGTCGATCAGATGATCCGCGAAGCTGAACTCGACGAGATGCGCCAGGAGTTGAAAAAGGCGACCGAGTTGGACCTCGACAAGGAATTTCGCGAGACCATCGACCCGAAGGGCGAACTCGCCGAAAGCCTGAAACCGCCGGAACTGCCCGACTTCCGCGATACATCCAAACCGGAAGCTGTACCCGTCGGCAACGGTGCCGCACGACCTGAGGAAGCGGTCGAGGACGGCGCTCTTTCGCCGCCTTCGGAAGCCGCCAACGGCGCCGGCGAGCCCGATACGGAGCCGGTCGGCGCGCCGCCGCCGAACCCGACGCCGGACGCGGCCGAGCACGGCATCGTCCCGCCGAAACCTTAGAGGCATCGGGTGTCGGACGAGCAGGAGGACGAACTCGAAGAGGGTCGGATGCCGCTGCTCGATCATCTGATCGAGTTGCGCAACCGCCTGATGTGGGCGATCGGCGCGCTCATGGTCGGCTTTCTGATCTGCTATCAGTTCAAGGAGCGGATCTACGGCTTTCTGGTGCACCCGCTGGCGGTGATCTTCGAGGGCCAGACCGGGCGCCACCTGATCTACACAGGGCTGACCGAAGCGTTCTTCACCTACGTCAAGGTGTCGTTTTGGGCCGGGCTCTGCCTTGCCTTTCCGATCGTGGCGATCCAGATCTGGAAATTCGTCGCGCCGGGTCTCTACAAGACCGAGCGCAAGGCCTTTCTACCCTTATCTTTTTGCGACACCAGTGCTGTTCGCGATGGGCGCCGCACTCGCCTATTTCGTCGTGATCCCGGTCGCCTGGCGGTTTTTCGTCAGCTTCGAGACGCCGGCGGCGAGCGATGGCGGGCTTCCGATCGTGCTCGAGGCCAAGGTCAACGAGTATCTGTCGCTGGTGATGACCCTGCTGTTCGGGTTCGGCGTCGCCTTTCAATTGCCGGTGCTGCTTGACCCTGATGGCGCGGGTCGGTCTCGTCACTTCGGCCGGACTTGCGTCGAAACGGCGCTATGCGATCGTCGATCATGTTCGTCGTCGCGGCCGTTCTGACCCCACCCGACATCATCAGCCAGACAAGCCTCGCCGTTCCGCTGATCATCCTCTTCGAGGCTTCGATTATCTCCTGCCGCATGGTCGAGAAGGCGCGCGCCCGGCGCGAGGCGGAAGAGGAGGCCGAACTCGCCGGCAAGGGCAAACCCGCCTCCTCGGGGTGAGCGGGAAGCGGAGAAGCGCGGTGGACGCGCTGCCGCCGGCCGTCTATATGCGGCGCTGCGATGCATGATTTGAGATGGGTCCGGGAGCACCCCGACGAATTCGACCGCGGCCTGACGCGGCGGGGGTTGCCGCCGGCTGCCGAGGAAATACTGGCGCTCGACCGGGCATGGCGCGCATCCGAAACCCGGGCGCAGGAAGCCCAGGCCCGGCGCAACCGCCTCGCGCGCGAGATCGGCGCCGCCAAGAAGCGCGGCGAATCGGCCGAGGAACTGATGCGGCAGAACGCCGCCGATCGCGAGGCCGAAACGGCCGCCGCCGGCGAAGCCGCCCGATTGCGGGCGCGGATCGACGAGCTTCTCGCCGGGCTGCCGAACCTGCCGGCCGAGGACGTGCCCGACGGCCCGGACGAGAGCGCCAACACGTCTGTTGCGCGAGTACGGCGAGAGGCCCGCGCTTCAACTTCGCGCCGCTGCCGCACGAGGCGATCGGCGAGAGGCTCGGGCTGATGGATTTCGCCCGCGCCGGCAAATTGTCGGGCTCGCGCTTTGTCGTGTTGCGCGGCGCCTTGGCGCGGCTCGAACGGGCGCATCGCCCAGTTCATGCTCGATCTGCACACGACCGAATTCGGCTATATCGAAGTCTCGCCGCCGTTGCTGGTCCGCGACGAGGCGGTGTTCGGCGCCGGGCAGTTGCCGAAATTCGCCGACGATCTGTTCCGTACGACCAACGGCTACTGGCTGATCCCGACCGCCGAAGTGCCGCTGACCAACCTGGTCGCCGGTGAAATCCTCGACGAGGAGGCAATGCCGCTGCGCTTTACCGCCTGGACGCCGTGCTTCCGCTCCGAGGCGGGGGCGGCCGGCAAGGACACCCGCGGCATGATCCGCCAGCACCAGTTCATGAAGGTCGAACTCGTCTCGATCACCCGGCCCGAGGAGTCCGAGGCCGAGCACGAGCGCATGACCGCCTGCGCCGAAGAGGTGCTAAGGCGGCTGGGCCTCGCCTATCGCGTCGTCCTGCTGTCGACCGGCGATATGGGCTTTTCGGCGAACAAGACCTACGACATCGAGGTCTGGCTGCCGGGGCAGGGGGCCTATCGCGAGATCTCCAGCTGCTCGAATTGCGGCGCATTCCAGGCGCAGCGGATGAAGGCGCGCTATCGTCCCGCCGACGGCAAGGGGACGCGCCCGGTGCATACCTTGAACGGCTCCGGGCTCGCGGTCGGGCGCACGCCTGATCGCGATCCTCGAAAACTTTCAGCACGAGGACGGCAGCGTCTCGATCCCGGCCGCATTGCAGCCCTATATGGGCGGGCAGAAGGTCATCGCACCTGATGGCTGAGCGGCGGATCGAGCTGAAATCCGCGCGGATTCTCGTCACCAACGATGACGGCGTGCAGTCGCCCGGGATCGATCTCCTGGCGAGGATCGCCCGCGAAATGTCCGCCGACGTCTGGGTCGTCGCCCCCGAGCAGGAGCAGAGTGCCGCCAGCCACTCGCTGACCACGCGGCGGCCGCTGCGCATGGTCGAGTTGGCGCCCCGGCGCTACGCCGTCGACGGCACGCCGACCGATTGCGTGATGCTCGCGGTCAAGCATCTGCTGCGCGGCCGGCGGCCTGACCTCGTACTCTCCGGGGTCAACGCCGGCGGCAATGTCGGCGAGGATCTGACCTATTCGGGCACCGTGGCGGCGGCAATGGAGGCGACGCTGCTCGGCATCCCGGCGGTGGCGCTGAGCCAGCATTCGTCCGACGCGATGCCGATCGACTGGCGGCCCACGGCGTCCTTCGCGCCCGACATCATCCGCCGGCTGACCGAGGCACCCTGGCCCGAGCACACCCTCGTCAACGTCAACTTCCCGGCCGTCCCGCCCGATCGGGTCGCCGGGATCGCGGTGACGTGCCAGGGCAGGCGGATGACCGCCGACAACCTGACCGAGCGGATCGATCCGCACGGCCGCCCCTATTATTGGATCGGCCCGGTGCGCGACAACGGCGTCGCGGAATCCGGAACCGATCTTGCCGCGATCGCCGAAGGGCGGGTTTCGGTGACGCCGATCTATCTCGACCTGACCAATTGGCCGGCGATGGCGGCGTTGCGGACGCTCTTCGGATGAATTCGCCCGAGCCAGGTCTGATCCAGAAGAAGCTGCGGCTCCTGATGGAGCTGCGCCGCGCCGGGATCGGCGATGCGCGCGTGCTGGGCGCTATCGAAAAGACGCCGCGGGAAAAGTTCGTGCCGGCCAGTTTCTTCGATCAGGCGTACGAAAACACCGCACTTCCGATCGCTGCCGGGCAGACCGTCAGCCAGCCCTATGTCGTAGCCTTGATGACGGAAAAGCTCGAACCCGGCGAACGCCACAATGTCCTCGAAATCGGCACGGGGTCCGGCTACCAGACCGCGATCCTGGCGCGGCTCTGCCGCCGGGTGTTCACGATCGAGCGCCACCGCGACCTATTGCGCGAGGCCGAAGCGCGCTTTGCCGAACTGCGTCTCCACAACATCGTCTGCCGGCTCGGCGACGGCAGCAAGGGCTGGCCCGAGCAGGAGCCGTACGACCGGGTAATCGTCACCGCCGCCGCGGCCGAGAATTCCTCCCGCTCTGGTCGATGGGCTGGCGCCCGGCGGCATCCTGGTCGTCCCGGTCGGCGAAGAGCATCGCGACCAGCAGCTCGTGCGGGTCCGGCGCAACGACGACGGCATCGTGACCGAGGATTTGGGGACGGTGCGCTTTGTCCCGCTCGTCGCCGGATTGCCGCGGCCCCGCGCGGGGCAGGGCGCCTCTTGATCTGACCGCGTTCAGGCTTTTCGGTACCGGTGCACCTCGCGCGCCGCGTCGGCGATGCGTTCGGGGCTCGGGATGTAGAGCTTTTCGAGCGACGGGGCGAACGGCACCGGGGTGTGCGGTGCGGTCACCCGCCTGACCGGCGCCTTCAGCGCGGCAAAGGCTTTTTCGGCGACGAGGGCGGCGATGTCGGCCGCCATATTGCAGCGCGGTGTGGCCTCGTCGACGATGACCAGCCTGCCGGTGCGCTCGACCAATTCGAGGATCGTGTCCTCGTCCAAGGGCGAGGTCGTGCGCGGGTCGATCAGTTCGCACTCGATCCCCTCGCCCGCGAGCGTTTCGCAGGCCTCGCCCGCGTAGTGCACCATGCGGGCGAGCGCCACGATCGTCACATCGTCGCCGTCGCGCACGATGTTGGCCTCGCCGAACGGGATCGTATAGGGCTCGTCCGGCACCTCGGCGCGCAGATCGTACATCAGCTTGTGTTCGCAGAAGATCACCGGGTCGTCGTCGCGGATCGCCTGGATCAAGAGGCCCTTGGCGTCATAGGCGTTCGACGGCACGACGACCTTCAGCCCCGGCACCGCGGTGAAGATGCCATAGGGGCTCTGCGAATGCTGGGCGGCGGCACTGCGCCCGGCGCCGATCATCGTGCGGATCACCAGCGGCGTCGTCGCCTTGCCGCCGAACATGTAGCGGAACTTTGCCGCCTGGTTGTAGATCTGGTCGAAGCAGACGCCGAAGAAATCGCTGAACATCAATTCGGCGACCGGGCGCAAGCCGGTGACCGCCGCGCCGGCGGCCGCCCCCATGATCGCCCTCTCGGTGATCGGCGTGTCGATGACGCGCGCCTCGCCGAACTCGCCGAAAAGCCCCTTGGTGACGCCTAAGACGCCGCCATAGGCGTCGCGCTGGCCCTCGCTGACCCGGCCCCGCCCGCGACATCCTCGCCGATCACGATGACCCGCGGGTCGCGGCGCATCTCCTGCGCGCAGCGCCTCGTTCAGCGCCTGGCGGATCGATTTCTGCGGCATCGCACGTCCTCCCTCCGGTCAAGCCGCCTTGGCGAACCCGGACTGCACGTCCGCCTCGAAGGCGAGCAGTTTCTGCACGCTCGGCCGCTCTTTCATCCGCTCGAAATGCGCCAGGCAGTTCTTGAACTGCGACACGTCGAGACTGAATTGCGTGCCGCGCCGGAAGCACCAGAAGAAATGCGCGTCGGCCGCGGTGAAATGGTCGAAGAAGAATTCGCGTCCGGCCAGCAGGTCGTCGGCGATCCGGTAGGTCTCGAACAGTTGCTGCTGCGCGAGCCGCCGCACCGATTCCTCGGCGTCCGGGCAGATCGCAGCAGCGCTGCGGCGCGTGGATGCGAAACAGGAACGGGTGGATGCCGGAGGCGCACCATGCCAAGAGCGAGATCGCCTTCAGCTCCTGCATCGGCGCCGAGCGGCAGCAACTTCGCCGCCGGGAAATTGCGGGCGATCCACATCTGGATCGCGACGTTCTCGGTCAGCGGCTCGCCGTCGATGACCAAAGCGGCACCTTGTGCTTCGGGTTGAGCGCCAGATATTCGGGCGTCATGTGCTGCGCCTTGCGAAGTTGAGCGGGCCGCACCTCGAACGAGGCCCGCCGGCCTCGGTCAGTGTCGACGTAAGGCACCAGCGCGCAGGTGATCGGCGCGTAGTACGAGGGTCAGACTGCATCGGACGCTCCTCCAGCGTGGTCAATAGGAGACATAGACGTCGGTCAGGAGCGCCGCCTCGTCGGGCGGCGGCGCCGGCGCGGGCGGTTTCGACGGCGCGGTCGATCAGTGCTGCGACCTCGGCCTCGACCGCGTCGAGTTCGGCCGTCTCCAACAGCGCCGCCTCGCCGACACGGCGGCGGAAATGCTTCAGGCAGTCGCGCTCCTCGCGCAGCCTTCTGACCTCGTCCTTGCCGCGATAGAGCTGCGCGTCGCCCGAGTGGTGGCCGTAGAAGCGGCAGGTGTCGACTTCGATCGCACTCGGGCCGCCGCCCTGCCGCGCCCGCTCGACGGCCTCGCCCGCCGCCTCGTGCACGGCGAAGAAATCGTCGCCGTTGACCTTGACCGCCGGCATGCCGAAGCCCCTGGCGCGGCCGGCGATGTCACCGCTGCCGCAGTGATAGGAAAAGCCCGTACCTTCGCCGTACTGGTTGTTCTCGAAGACGAAGACCGCCGGCAATTGCAACACCACCGCCATGTTGAGCGCCTCGAAGGTGGTGCCCTGGTTGGAGCCGCCGTCGCCGGTGAACGACACCGCGACCGTGCCGGTCTTCAAGGTCTTGGCGCTGAGTGCGGCGCCGACCACCAAGGGCGGGCCGCCGCCGACGATGCCGTTGGCGCCGAGCATGCCGCGGTCGAGATCGGCGATGTGCATCGAGCCGCCCTTGCCGCCGCAGAGCCCGCCCTCTTTGGCGAACAGCTCCTGCATCATCTCACGACGTCGCAGCCCTTGGCGATCGAGTGGCCGTGGCCGCGATGGGTCGAGGCGATGTAGTCCTTGTCGCCGAGATGCGCGCACACGCCAACCGCGGAAGCCTCCTCGCCGGCGTAGAGATGGACAAAGCCCGGGATGCCGCCCTTGGAAAACTCCTCCTGCACCCGCTCCTCGAAGCGGCGGATCGTCGCCATCGAGCGATAGGCCTTCAGCAATTCCTCGCGGCTGAGCTGCACTTCGTCCTCCCTGTATCGGCGTGTTGGCCGCGATTCTGCGCGCTTCGCCGCCGCTTCACAATCGCCGAGTGGCGTCCTTCCGCCGCGCCAGGATCTCCGTCAGCGCCACCGGGCGGAAATCCCAGACATCGACGCCGACATCGATCTGCCGTTTCACTGGCCTCAGCCGGTCGTGGCAGTGGCCGTGCAAATTGACCCCGCCCTTGTCGATGCGGCGCCAGGTGCGGAACGGGTAATGGCACAGCACCAGGAACCGGCCCTCGATCTCGATCTCGGCATAGGGCTGCACGCTCGCCCAGCCGGGAAGTGCCCGGGTCTCCGACGGATCGTTGTTGCCGGCGACGAGGTGCTTGCTGCCGTTGAGCCGCGCCAGCAGCGCGGCAACCGTCTCCAGCGGCTGGCGGATCGCGAAATCGCCGAGATGCCAGACCTCGTCACCGCGAGCCACGGTCTCGTTCCAGCGCGCGACCAGCGTCTCGTTCATCGCCGCCGCCGAGCCAAACGGCCGGCGATAGAGCCCGAGCGCCCCGCCATGCCCGAAATGCGTGTCGCTGGTAAAGAAAACCGCCATGGGCCCGCTCAGGCGATCGCGAAGTCGGTCTGCGAAAAATCGGTGCCCCTGAACAACAGCGGCGCGTCGAGGCTCGTTGCACAAGCATAGGCGAAGCAGTCACTTATGTTCAGCGCGGCGGCATGACGACCCTTGCCGAACTGCTCGAACGCAGCGACGGCGTCGCAGCCGACTTCGACGGTGATTGGGATAATCTCTGACTGCGCCTCTTCGAGAAAGCCGTTAAGCACCACTCGTGCGTTGCCGATCGGCATTCTGCCGACCCGTGCGAGGCCGAGGATCGCCTCGTAAATCTCGATCGGGGAGGTATACGCATTGGCCGCTTGACCCAGTCTGGCGCCGAGAACGCCAGCCTCGGACTCGCCGGCGATGGTGGCCGAGGCATCAAGAAATATCAAAGTTCGCCCGAGAGTTCGTCGAAGAACGCCTTGTCCGCGGGCAATCCGCCGGGTTTGGAAAGGGCCCGGAGCTGATCTTGGATCGGCTTCAGTCGCGCCGTCAAAGGGATCGCCTTCCGCGTCAGCTCGTATTCATGCTCGACCGCCTCGCGGATCGTATCGGTCAAGGGCTCGCCTTTCAGTTTCGCCAGCCGCCTCACGGCATGGTCAGTCGCGTGATCCCTGATGTGAATAGCCGTGTCTAGATATGCCTATATACACGGACACACACCTTCGCGTGTCCCAGACAAATGGAGCGTCAATCCTTTCTCGTTCGCTTTCTCAGTCGTAGCGGCAGGTGGCGCCGCGCCAAAAGCCCGGGTTTCGCCGCCGGTCCGCCCGCCACGTCGATCTCGGTCCCGCATTTCACGTGGGAACTCCTCGCCGCGTTCTTCGGTCTGATCTGCTCGGCTCGGCCATGCGAGATACGGCCCACCGCCAGTGAAGGTAGGATGGGTGAGCGCAGCGAAACCCATCGCAATTCGAGAAACCGCCGGGTGAGGGATGCGCGGACATCGTCGCCGCCCATCGCCGCGCCGAGCGTTTCAAATGCGGGGCTTCACCCGACGACGCGCGCAGATGGTGGTTTTCCCTTGATATACCCATCCTAAGTCGCTACTGGCCTTTCTCATTGCAGAATTATCCGGTCAACATGACCCGATGATTTGCAGCTATATCTGATTATCGACCAACGGCCCGAACGTCGAGGTGCAAGTGCGCCGGCACCGCGCCGCCGAAGCCGCGAAAGCTTTCCGCGAAGCGGGGAGCGGAGCCAAGGCCGACAGGGCGCAGCTTCGGCAATTGCTCGCCCAGTCCGAACCCGGGGACGTGCTGACAGCGGCTCGGCTCGGCTGGCTTGCCTGCTCGAACTCGCCACCTTTTGAACACACTATCGGTGATCACCGAGAGGAGAGCCGGTGGTCGTGTCGCGAAGTTGGTGGGAAAGCTGACGGCGGCATCTCCTGTTCGCGATGTTCGCGAGTTTAGGCGGCGAGATCAAGATGGTGCACGGCGGGTGGGACATGGAAGCTCTCCCAGCCATCGAGGCGACGGAGGCTGATCTGGCCGCTGGCCAACAACGCCCAGAACAGCATGCAGGCGGTATCCGCGCAGGGCAGCATGCATGGGGTTTTGCTCCTCTTCAAGGGTCGGGATCGCGGCCATGCCGCAATGGTCGCGTTCCCCGCGAAGCCAGCCGAGAAACGCCCGCTTCAATAGCTCGGTGTCGAGCCGGTCCGTCTTCGCCCGACGATGTTCGCGCGACACGGCAACGCTGTTCGGATGCATCACAAAGGCTTCAATGCCGCGCCCGCGGAGCCAACGAGCCAGCCAGAAACCGTCGCGCCCAGCCTCGAAGGCCTGCCTCTGGCTCGAACAGGGGGCGACCACAATCCGAGCGATCGTGCCGCCGGCTTTCGTCGCTTCATCCCGCCAGCGCTCCAGCAGACGCAGCAGCGCCTCCTCATCGGGCGCCAGCTTCTTCAGTGGATGACGTTCGGCTCCAGGAACGATACCGGCGACGAGCCAACTCGATTGGCTCATCTCGATCACTGCTATTCTCGTCCAGAGCGGTGAGCGACCTGCTCAAGTCGTTTGGCTGCGGCATGGGGCACCGCGTCGGTTTCGTTGCAGCGACGATGATGCCGTTTCACTCGCCGCTCGCCCCATAGCATCTCTGCGCGCGGTCCGCGCGCGGCGCCGCCAGCGCTTGGCGCACCCGCAAGATATGTGGCGGCGATCAGCGCCTCGGCGCGCCGGGTCAGCCGCTTGTAGGCCGCAATCGTGCAGTTGCGCCACTCCGACGTCCGGCCATCCGCCCCGGCGAGACGCGCGCGGCGCCGACACCGTGACCGGCCCGAACGTGCCGATCAGTTGGCGCTCACGATGGCCGTGACGGTGCCCTTGCGCGGCGCCCCGGCGGGCATAGCGGCGGCGCTGCAGGGCCGCTTCCAGTTCGGCCTCCAGCATCTCCTCGATGACGCCACGAATGCGCTCGCGAACCGCCCCTTCCAGTGGGTCGAACCAATCCTCACCACCAAATGGCCGCGGCTGCGTCCTTGCGGTAGTCTCGTCCATGGCGTGATCTCCTGGCGGCTGGCAGGCCGCCTTTTGGGTGCAACTCCAATCAGGAGATTACGCCGCCCTCAATTTCCAACCACATCCGAGACACGACCGAGCCGGTTTCCGCTCGCTCGGTGACGGATGGGCCGACACGACGACAGTACACGGCCGATTAATGCTGACCGTGCTCGGCGCCCGCGCCGAGTTCGAATGCAATCTAGTTTGCGCCCGCACCGGCGAGAGGCGCGAACGTGGCGTGGCGCGTGGCCCGGCCGGAAACTGCAGCTAACCCCGCGCCAGCGCCGCGAGGCGATCCGCCGGCGCGCCGTGGACGGCAAGTCGCTTGTCCACATCGCCCGCTGGTGCAACGTCAGCCGGAGCACGATTTCGCGAGTGACCGGAGAAGGAACTCCCGAAGGTATGTCGAGTAACCAACTTGGCCTGATTGTGTCAATTGTTATGGCCTTCCTTTTCGTCATTGCGTTGACGCTAGCGGAAACGATCCGCCGACATAATGCAGAGATAAAATATATTCTGATCCTCAGTTGCGTATTGATATGATGAATTGTACGAAAGGCTTATCCTTGTGCTTCCGGTGCGATCAACATTTTGTAGGTGATGGGAGGGTGGCCGGCGGCGATGCCGAGCAAGGAGCGGAAGGCGGCATGGCGGGTGCGGCGGCGGTTGAAGCGGAAGACGAATTCGTCGAGGTAGGACTGCAGGTGCTTGCGGCGCAGGCCG
Organism: uncultured Alphaproteobacteria bacterium; assembly: GCA_963799085.1. GTDB lineage: Bacteria > Pseudomonadota > Alphaproteobacteria > ATCC43930 > CGMCC-115725 > AP-15. The sequence goes on from CAWCWA010000006.1 coordinate 143,189, forward strand.
TGATAGACGCCGAGCGCCCAGACCTTGAGGTTGGCAAAGATGCGGTGCACCCAGGGCAGCACGACATGGGCGGCCATCTTACCGATGACATGGGGATCGTGGCTGACGCCGGGCGCGCCGGGATAGGCGGACCATCCGTCGGTCTTGGCGGTAGCGCCGGCCGCGAGATTGTCGGCGATGAAGGGGTGCAGGCTGTCGGCCGAGTAGTCGGGCACTTCGGCGAGGCGGATGCGGCCGGGCCCGGCACCGCCGTCCTGACCTCGACGGCGCCGACGACCAGCATTTTGCCTTGGTGGCTGCGTCCGCCGCCGCCGGTGAGCGGATCGTTCTTGCTGCGGCAGGGGATTTCGGTCTCGTCGACCTCGACCAGGCCGGCGAGCGGGCTGCGGCCGGGTGCGACCATGCTGCGGCGCAGCTTGGCGCACATCAGCCAGCGCCGACTTGTACGAGCCGAGGCCGAGCTGGCGTTGCAGTTGCAGGGCCGAGATGCCGTTGGAATGGGTGGCCATCAGATAGGCCGCCCAGAACCAGGTGGTCAGCGGCAACTTGGAGTGGTGCATGATGGTCCCGGCGGTCACCGAGGTCTGCTTGCCGCAGCCGGCGCACTCCCAGGTCCACGCTTTGGTTTGCAGTTCCCACGCCTTGGTCTTGCCGCAGCCGGGGCAGACGAAACCCTCCGGCCAGCGCGCCGCAAAAGAGGTATTCGACGCAGGCCGCTTCATCCGGGAAGCGCCGCTGGAACTCGATCAAGGAACGCGGGAAACTCGGTCACGGCGGCCTCCGGGAGAACGCTATGTTCGTCATATGTTCTATCACAAACTCGCCCCTCTCGCCACCACTAATTGGTGTCCCCGGACGCAGAGGGATAAGCCTTTTGTACGATTTGAAATGTCTGAAGAGAAGGTTATTGATGCGCGGGGTATACCGTCACGACGCAGATTTAGACAATTAAAAGCAAAAGACGACCTCGTATTTGCAATAGTATAAAAGTATATTCGGACGATGGGCATGGCGGTCGCCGTCATCCCCCAACTGGAGACCACCAAAAACTTGGAGACTTCCAAGAACCGATGGTTTCCGGACGGGTCGAGCGGGGTATTTGGCCGCCATGAGGGTGATTGGCTGATGATTGGCTAATAGAGCGGGTTCCGATCAGATTGCATATCCGGCTTTTTGAAGAGAAGTTCCGGCATTCTTGTGGCGGGTAGCGGTCGAGGGTTTGGCCGATGGCGTGCCACAGGCCATCGACGGTGCGCTCGCCGAGCTGGCGCAGGATCGCCTTGAACTTAGCGAAGCCCTGCTCGATCGGGTTGAGGTCGGGGCTGTAGGGCGGCAGGTAGATAATTTGGGCGCCTTGCGCTTCGATCGCCTCGCGGACGCCGGCCATCTTGTGACTGCTCAAATTGTCCATCAGAACGATCTCGTCCGGCCGCAGCCTCGGCGCCAGCATCTGCTCGACATAGGCGCGGAAACGCTCCCCGTTTATGGCGCCGTCAAAGACGCAAGGCGCCGCGATGCCGCCGAGGCACAAGCCCGCCACCAGGGTGGTGATCTTCCAATGGCCGAACGGCACCGGCGCCAGCAGCCGCAATCCCCGTGCGGCTCGGCCATGGCGCCGCGTCATGTTGGTACTGGCCCAGGTTTCGTCGATGAAGATCAGCCGATGGGGGTCGAGGGCGGGCTGGCGGCGGATGAACAGGCGGCGCGCCTCGACAACGTCGGGGCGGTCCTGCTCGGCCGCAGTAGAGGCTCTTTTTAGAGCGTCATGTTCTGCGCCTTGAGAAACCGCCACAAACTCGACGGCCCGCCGCCCGCGCCGAGGCTCCCGCACCCACCGCCGCCGCGACGCGCTCGCGCAAATCCCCCGAATATGGCGCCGGCATATCGTCCCCCAACGACATGTTGCGTTACCATTCTCGCCCATCCGCTCCCGCTTGAAACTCTTTATCTTTTTATCTTTTCCAATCCATCTGATCGGAAACCGTTCTAATCTAAGAGGCCGCCGAGGCGTGGGTCAGCGTCCGCAATGGCCCGAGATGTTGAAGCGCCGGATCGTGGCCGAGACACCGGAGCGCGGTTCGTCGGTTTCGATCGTGGCGCGACGCCACGACGTGAACGCCAACCAGATCTGGCGGTTTTGGCGGGTTCGTAATTCGATGGCCTGGGTCCGCGCTGGAGGACGGAGATGCGCGGTCAGGCGGGATTTTTCGACGTTGACGAGCGGCTGAAGGAAGCCTCGTCGGTGCCGATCGTCTACCAGCTGCGGAAATCGGTCGGGCACAGCGTCATGGCGTTGAGCGAAGTGGTCATGCCGTATCTGGACAATGCGGCGAACCAGTCTTGGCGCGGATCGCTGCTGGTTTATCGCAGCCAGATGCAGACGGCGCTCGACACACTGGAGGCGGTCGACATGCCGGCGGATTGGCGTATTAACAGCCGCGCGTTGCTGCAGAACAATATCGCATTCATGGACGCGTTCGGCGAAAAAGACTCGATCTCGATCGCCGAATTGCGGAGCTTTACTCGGCGCCAGGCGCCAATGCTGAAAAAAATATCGCCTGGGCGGCGCAGACCCAGGTCGAGCATTGGATGGGCGTTGTCGCCGACTGGAAAAGCTGATCGGCGACGACTGGGACAAGACCTACGCGGCCAGCAATACGATCTATGTCGCCCGCCAGAACACATTCTGTTTAGCGTACTGGCGCAGTTTTTCGGGCCCGGCGCGACCAACAGCCGGCTGATGCTGATCGAGACGATTTCATTTGCCACAACCCCGGAGGATATGCTCGAGGCGCTGACCCAAATCATCGCCGACCGTTCGGTCGGCGCCGCGTTTTTCGGCGACTATTATCTAATGGATTACGAGCTGATGGGTGGTGATGCACGCAGGGCAGTCATCGCGCCGAGCGCGAAATACAACATCAAGCCGTTCCTGCGGCCCGCGGTGCCCTTCGGCTCGCATCAATGGCCGACCCTGATCACGCCAGGTTCCGGCCCCGCGTCGCTTGACGACCTGCCCCGACCGGTTATGGAGCAGGAGAGATGAACCTCAATACCATCGTTGCGCTGCACCAGCCCAATTCGGCAGCCGAGATCGCGGAGTGGCGCGAGGGTTTTGCCTGGCTCGCCGGCGGCACCTCACTGTTTTCCGAGCCGCGGCCGTCGAACAGCGCCACGCCAGAACGATCTCGGCCAGCTTGGCGGCCGGCACTGGAGGCTGCGCCCGGCGAGGCTCGAGACAGCGCGACTGCCGGATCGCCGAGCTTAGCACTTCGCAGCAAAAGATCGATGGTTCGCCGCGCCATGAACCGGGCGTCGCGGCAACGCGGCCGATGTCGTGCGCCGCGGGCGTGCAGCACGCGCATTTCGAAACCAAGCTGCGATCGTGCGGGCATGAGACCCGACGAGGAGCGGCCTCATCTCCGTTCCAGTTCACAAGCTCCGTTCATCGCTGCGGCAAATCAGCTCCGCCGCATATTGGCCTCGGTATGCGCGAAGTGCACGTCTTACCAAGCGGGTTGTCGGCTGGATTGCCGGCAAGCAGGAGATGCTCGAACCGGTAGCCCTGAAAACCCGGTGACTTGAAGACCGTGCGTCCGGTCAAGTGGTGAGTTCACCCGCGAGGAGCAGTTCAACGCCGCCTACGACGCGGTACCTGATGACAACCGAAGTAAAGCCGGCGCGCGGCGAGACGGGACGCTGATCGCGATCGAGATCAGGGTCGTTTCGAATACCGGCCCCTATGGCGGCCATGGAGGCGAGACATTGGCGGCGGCGCTCGGCAGCCCGCTGCCGCCTATCGCTGCCCGAACAAGAAGGCCGACCGCTACGCGGCCGACACAAAAACGGTGCCGGCTGGCGGCTTGCGCGGCTACGGCGCCTCGCGTCAGGCCGGGCCAGGAGCCGGCGTTTTGCGCCGGGAGCAGCGCATCGCGACGGTGCAGGCTCCAAGCACCGGGTTTTCAGGACTACCGGTTCGAGCCGCCGATCGCCCGGCGTCCAGGACAACTGGCTGGCGATTCTGCGCGTCGCATACCGAGCGCAAATCCGCAGGCCTGGCCCGTTTGCTGCAGCGTGCACGTCCGCATCGAAGAGACGAAGCTGTTTCCAGAGTTTCATGCCGCGCGATGAACGGAGCGGTTGTGAACTGGTTCCCGGGAGATGGACCGTGCCGCGGGTCTGGTCCTGGCGATCAGACCCATGATTTTCGAGTGCGCTACTGCACTCCGGCGGTGCACTACATCGGTCTCTGCGGTGCAGCACGCCCGTGATCGATGGCAGCGGCGGGCCAGTCGGCGGGTGGCGCGAAGTGATAAAGCTCGGCGATGCGCAAGTCGCGCTGTTCTCGAGCCCGCCGGGGAAGCCTGGCCAGCGCCGGCCAGCCAAGTGGCCGATCCGATCAGCGTGTCGGTCGTCCTGCTGCTCTACGCCGTCTGGCTGTTCCTGTTCTCCCGGCTGTCATAAGTGGCGCTGGTGAAAATAGCCGTCGCGAGCAAGAATACGCTCCCGTTCGCGACATGGAGAATTCAGGCGCCAGGCACCGCGTTCTAAACCTCAGGCGCAGGCCAGTCTCGAACGCCTGACCCGCCCAGTCAACGGCACGGTACAGGTAGGACCCTCACCTCGGATCTTGACGTCGATTTCGTCGGCCCGACACGAGCGGCCGACCGCCTGGGCAAACCCGGCGCCGGCGTTTCTCGAACTCCGGGGCGTCGCGCTGCACCCAACGCACGATCATCGTCTACGCCATCGACGATCAGGCACCGCGCCATAGCCCAAATTCGCACCAGCCAACGCGCCGACAAGTTCGGCGGATGAAACAGTTCAAATCAACAGGCCAAGCGCGCCGGTTGCTCTCAACCCACGATCAGATAAACAACCTCGATCGTGTCACTGCTGCCGAGCACTGGGCTTCCAGGATAGAGAAATTCAAGATCTGGTCCGAAATCTGCAGTGTAGGTTGACAATAAATTCTTGCTTTTCATGGCCGATGACGCAAATTCAGCTGACCCTACAGGACAAGTTGACGGTGCCGCTCAACCTGTTGCGGCGGGCTCGCCGAGCGACAGCATCAGCCGGTTGGCCCAGTTGAAGAAGGCTGCGGCCTGGATCACGTCGGCGATCGCCAAATCGTCCAGCCCGACGCTGCGCAGGCGCTCGACGTGCTGCGCTCCGAATGCGATCGGTGTCGCGCTCAGCGCCACCGCGGCGGCGACGATGGCGTTCCAGCGCTCGCCGAGATCCACGTCGACGCCGTCTTCGAGCAGCAGCTGCACATCCGCCTCGCGTTTCGAATAGGTCGCGGCGAACCGCGAATGCACCGAGGCACAGTAGATGCAGCCGTTAAAACGCGATGTCGCGGCGGCGGCCAATTCCCGCTCGGCCCGTGGCAGACCCGCGTCGGGATTGTAGAAGATGTCCTTGTCGGCCAGCGTGCCGGCCCGCAGGGCGTCGGGGTCGTGCGCCAGCAGGCGGAAATAGGCTGATTTGGCCCGCGCGGCATCCACCAGCGCGGCGAGGTGCCGCTCGGTCAGGCTTGCCTCCGCCAGCGGTTCGAGCCAGGGCAGCCAATCGAGCAATGCCCGGGTGAAGACGGTGGGGGCCGTGTGGGGCGGCGGTTCGACGATCGTATCGGGCATGGCAGAACCTCCTGCGTCAGACAGCGCCCGCTAGGGCGCGCAGTCCGGCAACCACTCGGATCTGAAAGGAGAGGAACGCGGCGATCTGCGACAATGTCACGATGTCGGTAGTCGACCAGCCGGCGTCCAATAAGGCCTGCAGTGCGGCCGGCACGGCGTCGCGGGGGTGGAACACCAGCAGATGCACGTGATCGAATGCAGCGGCAAGACGCGGTCGCAACACGCTGCGGATTTCCGCCGCGACATGGTGGGTTGGCCCCGCGGTGTCCTCGCGGCTCAGCGGGCCGGCGGGATATGAGCCATAAGGGCGCTGGCCCCTGGCCGCCGTAATCGCCGCGTCGATCGCACCGCACAATTCCGCGGGCGCGCCGCTGGCGGCCAAGCCAGAGGCGTAGAACGCCGCGCTTTCCGGGTCACCGTGCAGCCCGGTGACGAACGCAGCTATCGCGAAACGCTCCGTCGCGGTGACGCCGCCCTCATCATCCGGCGCAAAAAGCGCGCGATAGCTGGCCTGCGCCTGCTCGCGCGCCTGCGGCCGTCGTTTGCGGATCGCGTCCAGTGCGGAGCCGGGTTTGATCCCGGCCAGCGCGTCGATTACGTCCGTGTCCATTGCGCGATGCCTATCCTTCTCCCTGCCCGCGGTCACGCGACATGCCGCTTCGCCGATGCCGCGTTGCGAACCCAGCCCAGCGCCGGCGCCACGATCTCGGCGACCAGCTCGATCGACCGCAGAATGAAGGGATGCGGGGGATCGATCGAATGCGACTGAACTGTCAGATCGGTGGCGCGGGCCAGGATGCTGTCGGCTCGCAGCGAGGCGATCACGTTGTCCGGGTTGCCGATATGGATGTCCATCGCGGCGATCTGGTCATGCACCGATATTCCCTCCACAAATCCCACGCGGCCGATCGCGGCGTACCGCTCGCGCTGCCGCGCCAAGCCGACTGCGGCCAGCCGCAGCGCTTCGTTGCGGTCATCGGCCGCGAAAACCGTTCGCGAGGCCAGGATGCGGGGCGCGCGGTCTCGCGGCAGCGCCTCGAGATAGGCGTCGATCATCGGGTGCTGGATCTCGGGCAGCGACAGGTGGGGCATTCCCGCCGGCCTGGGCTGGGTGCGCGACAGCATCAACCCGTCGCCCGCCGCACCGGCCCGGCGGGCGCCTTCGACGCTGAAGGTCGCCTGCCAGACGCGATCGACCAGGCCGGGATTGGGTGGATAGAGCCGGTCGCCGCCGGGCAGCACTCGCCCCGCCCAGGCGTCGCGCAGCACGCGATGGTGCCGGACCAGCAGCGCCGTGCGCTCGGCGCTGTCCAGCTCGAACGCCTGGTACGCGGAGAGGTTGCCGCCGGGCCCGATCCCCACCTCCAGGCGGCCGCCGCACATCAGGTCGAGCACTGCGGCGTCCTCCGCCACCCGAATCGGCAATTCCAACGGCAGGGTGACGATCCCGGTCCCAAGGCGGATCCGCGCGGTCCGCGCGGCGGCCTGGGCGAGGAACACGAAAGGGGCCGGCAGGCCGCCCTCGTCTTCGTGAAAATGGTGCTGCGCGACCCAGGCGGAATCGTAGCCGCAGCTTTCGGCATGCGCGATCTGGGCGAAAGCCAGTCGGTAGCGCTCGGCTGCGTCCGCCCGATCGAGCAGGCGGGTGAAGAACCCGAGGCGTATCGGCGGTTTGGGTGTCGTCACCTTCCCAATCTCGCTTTGTCCTGCCGGCGCCAATCAAAATGACTCGGGCGGAAGCGTATCGCCAACACGTACCGGGGTCATCATAATCGCGGCGCTCGCCGAGCAAGATTGCGTGCGCGCGTCGGCTTGTCATACTGCCGCCGTCCGCGCGGCCGAAGCGGCGGGCGAGGGGACGCTGATAAAGGAGAGAACGGTATGTTCAGCCATATCATGGTCGGCAGCAACGACATCGCCCGGTCGAAAAAATTCTACGATGCGCTGTTTGTCGTGATGGGCGGTCAGCCCGCCGCCGAGGATGCCAGGGGCCGGCTGATTTACGCGCATGATGGCGGGCGCTTCATGGTGTCGAAGCCGATCGACGGCAAGTCGGCCAATCCTGCCAATGGCGGCACGATCGGTTTCACGATGAGCAGCGCGGAACAGGCCACCGCATGGCACAAGGCAGGGGTCGCGAATGGCGGCGCGTCGATTGAGGACCCGCCCGGCATCCGCCAGGGGGCAGCCGGCCAGATGTTTCTCGCGTATCTTCGCGATCCGGACGGCAACAAGCTGGTCGGGCTTTATCGCGTCCCTGCCTGAAGCGGGTCAAGACCGAGGAGGGCTGTTCTTTCCGGACGGTCCTCCCGCATTAGCCATTCTGCAGCCGATGCCGCAGCCAAGCCGCGCCGCCCTCCAGCACCTCGCAGCTTACCAAGGTCATCGCGCGGCTCGGTGGCTTCCTCGAGTGGCAGGCAGAAAGCTTTGAGCAGCCTGCGCGGCGGCGGACGCCCCCGCCAGAGCGCTTCCGCGACGGATCCCAGACATGAATTCGGGAGGTGCGCGGCCTATTGGGCCGAGCTTCGTCTTCTCGCGAGCGACGGCTCCCCGGGGCGCTGCGGCGCAAAATGCGCCGGGACGCGGATTGCTCCGCTGGCATTGCCGCGGACGGAGGGCCAATGGGCTCCAGCTGATAATACTTAGTAAATTTAGTTGGGTTTAATGACGGGCGAGACCGTCAACTTGACCTCCGGGGCTGCAATATTGACATCTGGCTTGGGGACCTTGATCGGTGGCACGGTCACTTGCGGGTCCATCGAGCCAAGGTTTTTGGCGATCCCGTTCAAGCCCTCCCTCGTCAGCAGCCCGACAATGGTGCCCGAACCCAACGCGCCGACGAGGTTGGTTGTTGCCGCAACCACGACCCCGGCATTACTAGGCCCGGTAGCCAGTGACCAGCCCCTGATGTGCGAGCCCGTGGAGTTGGTTTGTACAAGGCCCAGTCCTTTGGCCAACGCCGTGCCCCAATCATCCAGCGGCGCGCTGGCCTCGAACGCCATGAGGCGGCTGCCGTCGGGGAGGACAAGGGGCCGATCGCCAATCCATTGCGGCCCCCTTGCACTCCCGCAGCCGAGCAGTAGACACCCGGCTGCGATCGGCGCCAACCAGTAATTAGACTGCACCATCGCAGTAATCTCCGCGACGTTCGCCGAGCTTCGGAGAGAATCCACGCACACTCGGCCGCGTTCAGCAACAGCTTCGTTTTATTTTAACCATGATAGGAAAGGACAGTTTCTTGACCGGTTTTGGACGAAATTGATTCGGAACTCTGCCAAACTGATGTGGAGAAAATCTGCGCTGCCGCTCATTTTTGAGGTAGTCGCGGATGGCGATTCCCGTGACGGGTTAAATCGGGCGCCGCGACGGGACCGTCAAAGCGTCGACAACAAACCTGAAAGCCAAACCCGCCGCGCCCGATCGCGGCGTTGCTCGAATTCTGGAAACACCCGGACAGCGAACGCGACTTCGCCACCTGGCTCGAGGATTTGCTCATCTCGACGAGTCGACGCTCGAAGTCCGGTGCAATCGAAGCGGCGCAATGATCGGCTTCGACATGGCGACCGTTCCTTCGTTGAACGACCCCACCCCCCGCCGGTTTGCGACGGCCTACCCCGGCGCATTCAATCCAGCAGCCACGGCGCGGCGCAGGCCTGCGCGATCTGCCGGATCTGATTGAGAAGGCCCGGGCCGACCGGAATGCCGTCCTGCAGGCGCCTGGCCGCGTTGTTCCATTGCGGATCGCCCGCCACCATCACGGGCTGGGCCGGATCGACCGGCTTGGTCGCGCGCAGATCGTTGCAGAGCCGGGCGACGTCGGCGCCGAATTCCTCGCGCTCGCGGAACAGACCCGGATCGATCGCGATGAAGCAGTGGCCGATGTCGTTGCCCTGCGGCTTTTTGGTGTGCATCGGGTCGGTAATCAGCGTGGCGCCCGACAGGCAGGAGCCGAGAATGTTGACCATGACCGAGAGCCCGTAGCCCTTGTAGCTGGAATTCTCCGGCGAGCCGCCGAGCGAGGTCAGGAACCCGCCCTTCTCGCGCGCCTCCAGAGGGTCGGTGCTGGGCAGCCCTTCCCTGTCGAGCACCCAGCCGGGCGGGCAGGGGAGCCCCTCATTGGCCTTGTTGCGGATGCGGCCGGCAGCGACCGTCGTCGTCGCCATGTCGAGCAGAAAGGGCTTGCCGTCGGCGCTGGGTGCCGCAAACGACCAGGGGTCGGTACCGAGCTTTGCTTCCTTGCCGAAGGTCGGCGCCACCTGGATGCTGGAGGCGCTGGTGCAGGCGATGCCGATGAGCCCCTCCTCGGCCGCCATCAGCGTGTAATAGCCGGTGGCGCCGAAATGCGCTGAGTTGCGCACCGCGGCGATTGCGATCCCGCACACCTTGGCCTTGTCGATCGCGACCTGCATCGCAAAGCGCGCCGGCACATGGCCGAGGCCGCCGTCGCCGTCGACCAGCGCCGAGACCGGGGTCTCCCGAACGATGCGGGGCTGCGCCTGCATGTTCGCCCGGCGATTGCGGCGCAGCCGGTCATAGCCCGGGATCATCGAAATCCCGTGGCTGTCGACCCCGTGCAGATCGGCCCAGGCGAGGATGTCGGCGGTCGCCTCGGCGTTCGCCTCGGGCATGCCCCAGGCCCGCAGGATCGCATTCAACTGCGCGCGATGGGTCTCATAGGATGCCGGCATGGCGTTGCTCCCGTGTTGATTGATTGCCGTCTTACTCCCGGGGGATGGCGTTCACGCCGCGGTCGAAGCGGGCTCGACGGTCTGGATCACCTCGAAGCCTTCGAATTCGGGATGGCCGAGATAGAGCGGCCGGTTGCCGCCGGCGTCGCGGTGCGCCAGGCGAAACGCTTCCGAGCGGGTCCAGGCTTCGAAATCGGCGCGGCTGCGCCAGAGCGTGTGCGAGGAATAGAGCACATGATCCTCGCGCTCCGGTCCGCGCAGCAGGTGAAAGGCGATAAAGCCGGGGACACCGTCGAGATGGCTGTCGCGCGTCGTCCATACCCGCTCGAATTCGCCGCCCGCTCCGGGCATCACCTTGAAGCGGTTCATCGCGATAAACATGGCCAATCCTCCTGATCCGCATCTCGCGCCCGCGCGCCTGGAGCTCCAGATAGTCGCGCTTCCCGTCGCGGCGGCCCTGCTCTACGATTACTGCCGAGGGACGCCGGGACCGGAACACAATGAACGACAATACCGATAGCATCATCGTCGATACCGCTGCGCGGATCTTCAGGATCTGTGCGCGCCCGAGACGATCAACGACTTCGAGAAAGGTGTTTGGCCCAAGGCGCTGTGGGATGCGCTCGAAGAATCGGGCCTGCCCGCCGCCTGGGTTCCCGAAGATCTCGGCGGCGCCGGGGCCGGGATGGCGGACGGTTTTGCCGTATTGCGCGTCGCCGGGCGTTTCGCCGCGCCGGTGCCGATCGCCGAGACCTTGATCGCCGGCTGGCTATTGGCGCGCGCCGGCATCACCCTGCCAGGCGGGCCGCTGACGGTGGCGCCGGTGCATGCCGACGGCCGCATCACGCTCGGCGCCGACGGCCGGCTCGGCGGCCGGGCGCGCCAGGTGCCGTTCGCGCGCAACGCCGGCCATATCGCCGTACTCGCCGCACGCGGCGGCGAACCGGTGGCCGCGCTCGTCGCGACGGCGGGATTGCCGATCAGCCAGGGGACGAGCCTCGCCGGCGAGCCGCGCGATACGGTCTCGTTCGACGGTGTCGTTCCCGCCGCGGTGCGGCCCGTCGATCTCGACCAGGACCGGCTGGTCACCTTCGGCGCCGCGGTCCGGCTGCAGCAGATCGCGGGCGCGCTCGAAAAGATCCTCGAACAATCGGTGCAATACGCGCTCGACCGCTCGCAGTTCGGCCGGCCGATCGCGAAGTTCCAGGCGGTGCAGCACAATCTTGCGACCTTGGCGGGCGAGGTCGCAGCGGCAAGTGCGGCTGCCGACGCTGCCGCCGAGGCGTGCTCCGGCCGCGATCCCGTTATTAGCGAAGTCGCGATCGCCAAGGTGCGGGGAGGGGAGGCCGCCGGAACCGGGGCGGCGATCGCGCATCAGGTGCATGGCGCCATGGGCTTTACCTACGAGCATTCGCTGCACCATGCGACACGCCGGCTGTGGAGTTGGCGCGAGGAGTTCGGCAACGAGGCGGTGTGGGCCCGACGCCTCGGCGAGATGGTCGCAGCGCGGGGCGCCGACCAGCTCTGGCCGTTCATCACCCAAGATTCGTGAGGCTGCGATGAATACGACCTTTCGTTTCGATCCGATCGAGTTGCCTCCCGAGGCCAGGGAGCTGCGGCAGGAAGTGCGGGCCTTTCTGCGCCAGGAGATCGAGGCCGGCACATTCTCGCCCTATGGCGGCAAGGGCTCGTTCTCGCGCGAGTTCAGCCGCAAGGTCGGGGCGAAGGGCTGGATCGGCATGACCTGGCCCAAACAATACGGCGGGCACGAGCGCTCGCACCTCGAACGATATGTCGTGACCGAGGAGATGCTGGCGGCGCGCGCCCCGACGCGGGCGCACTCGACCGCCGACCGGCAATCGGGCCCGGTCATCCTGCGCTACGGCCAGGAGGAGATAAAACAGAAGATGCTGCCGAAGATCGCCGCCGGCGAATTGTGCTTCTGCATCGGCCTTTCCGAGCCCAATTCCGGCTCCGACGTATTTGCCGCCTCGACCCGGGCGACCAAGACCGACGGCGGCTGGCTCGTCAACGGCCGCAAGATCTGGACCAGCAACGCGCACCAATCCGACTACATGATCGCATTGTTGCGCACCTCGCCGCCGACCAAGGAGAACCGCCGGCACGGGCTGACCCAATTCCTGGTCGAGATGAAGACGCCCGGCATCACGACCCGGCCGATCATCAACCTGACCGGCGGCCACGATTTCAACGAGGTCGTGTTCGACGACGCCTTCCTGCCGGATTCGCATCTGATCGGCGAGGTCGATATGGCCTGGAAGCAGGCGACCGACGAGCTCGCCTATGAGCGGAGCGGCCCCGACCGCTGGATCGAGACGTTCCCGGCGCTCGTCGAACTGGTTCGTCGGGCGGGCGAGGCGCCGAGCGAGAAACTGGCCGAGGGCATCGGCCGCGAGGTCGCTCATCTCGCCACCCTTCGCCGCATGTCGCTGTCGGTCGCGGGCATGCTGCAGGCCGGCAAGACGCCCGCTGTCGAAGCCGCCGTCGTCAAGGATCTCGGCACCAATTTCGAGCAGGCATTGCCCGATAAGGTGCGCCTGCTGGCGCCACCAACCGGCGATTGCGAGCCGGACAGCAACGACGACCGCTTCGAGGAGGCGCTGCGTTACGCCACACTGATCGCGCCCAAACTGACGATCCAGGGCGGCACCCGCGAGGTGCTGCGCGGCATCATCGCCCGCGGCCTCGGCTTGCGCTGAACCGATGCCCGACCTTCACCCGCTTTTCTCGCCCGAGAGCCTCGCGATCATCGGCGCGTCAGCGGACACCCACAGCCTGCGCGGCCGCACGACGCAGTTCCTGATCGCGCATGGCTATCCCGGTCGCGTCTATCCGGTGACGCGCAGCCAGGCCGAGGTTTTCGGGCTGAAATGCTACGCGAGCGTCGCCGATCTGCCGGAGACGCCGGACCTCGCGGTTGTCGTCGTGCCGGCCGCCTATGTCGCGCCAACATTGGCGGAATGCGGCCGTAAGGGGGTGCGCGCGGCGGTCGTGATCAGCTCCGGCTTCGCCGAAGAGCGCGGCGAGGCGGCGCAGGCGCGCGATGAGGCGCTGCGCGAGGTCATCGACCGCTACGGCATCATCGTCTGCGGGCCGAACTCCGAGGGCATCGTCAACCCATTGAAGCCGCTGGTCGCGACGTTCAGCCCGGTGTTTCACGATCCCGAACAGAGCCTCTTTCCGCAAAGCGCCAGGAGCCGGTCGATCGCGGTCAGCTGCCAGAGCGGCGCGCTCACCTTCGCCTTCATGAGCCGTGGCCGGCCTCGGCAATTGCGCTTTACCTACCAGGCCAGCGCCGGCAACCAGATTTGTCTCGAAGCGCACGACTATATCGATTGGCTGATCGACACGGGCGGCGCCGACGTTTTCCTCGCCTATCTCGAGGGCATCCGCGACCCGGCCCGCTTCCGCGCGGTCGCCGACAAGGCCGCCGCCGCCGGCAAACCCCTGATCCTCGCCAAAGTCGGTCGCTCCGAGGCGGGCCGCCGCGCCGCCGCCTCGCATACCGGCTCGCTCGCGCATTCGGGGGCGGTCGACGAGGCGATCTTTCGCCATCACGGGATCATCCGCGGCGAAGACCTCGACCACATGCTCGACATCGCCGCCGCCTTCGCCTTCTGCAAATTGCCAAAGGGCAACCGGGTGGCGGTGATCACCGGCTCGGGCGGCAGTGCCGTTTGGATGTCCGACATCCTGTCGGCGCACGGGCTCGAACTGCCGGTGCTCGAAGAGGAATTGCAAGAGCGGCTGATGGCGCTCCTGCCGTCCTACGCCTCGGCGCAGAACCCGGTCGACGGCACCGCGCAGGCGATCCACGAGGTCGGCTACGCCAGGCTCGTCGAGATCGTCCGCGAGTTCTCGGCGCATCGACACGATCCTCCTGATCGGCTCGCTCGCCAACGAGGCGACCGCGAAGACGCGCGCCGAGGAACTGGCCGAAGTCACCGGGACGACCGAACAGCCGATCCTGCTGTCGACCTACACGACGGCGAGCGAGGGTGCGATGGCGGCGTTCGCCGAGGCCGGCATCCCCTGCTACACCTCGATGCCGAGCTGCGCCCGCGCGATCCGGGCGCTCGTCGATTATGCCGCGTTCCAGGCGCGGCTGCGGCGCTCGCAACCCTTGGAGCAAACCCCGTCGGCGACCCGCGAGGCCGTCGCCCGCACCCTGGCCGCCGCCGGTCCGGTGCTGACCGAGACGGAAGCCAAGACGCTCCTCGAAAAATACGGGGTGCCGCGGCCGCCCGAGGCTCTGGCCGCGACCGTCGAAGACGCGGTTGCCGCGGCGGCACGGATCGGCGGCCCCGTGGCGCTCAAGGTCCAGTCGCCCGACATCACCCACAAGACCGAGGCGGGCGCCGTCGCCCTCGGCGTCGCGGGTGAGGCCGCGGTGCGCGACGCCTACCGGCGGATCACGGCGAACGCGGCCTCCGCCCATCCGAACGCGACGATGCGCGGCGTCTTGGTGCAGCAGATGGCGCCGTCCGGCCGCGAGATCATTCTGGGCGTCAGCCGCGACCCCGATTTCGGCCCGATGCTGATGGTCGGCCTCGGCGGCATCCATGTCGAAGTCCTGCGCGACGTGGCCTTTGCCCCCGTACCTCTCGGCGAAGCGGAGGCGCTCTCCCTCCTCGACCAGCTGCGCGGCGCCGCCCTCCTCGACGCGGTGCGCGGCATGCCGCCCGCGGACCGCAACGCCCTCGCCGCGCTGATGGCGGCTTTATCGCGTTTCGCCGCCGACCACGCCGACCAGATCGAGGAAATCGACCTCAACCCCGTCATCGTGCACCCGCAAGGCCAGAGCCTGACCGTCGTCGATGCACTGATCGTCAAACGCCAAGTCGTGAATTCATAAAATCGCGGCCCGCTATGCGCCGTTGGAGTCCGCCATGGGTGGACAGTGGCCGTTCGCGATCGGTGTATTCTCGGTGCCCCCGCGCGAACCCGCTACGACGGATAATACGGCAACCCACCCGCAAATTGACTTAGATCAGGGCCGAATTCTTTGCGAGGCATCATCAATGTATAGGTGGTGGATAAACCCGCCACATCGACCCGCGGGAAAAGGTCTCCGCCTCATGTCAAGCGAAACGCACTCCCGTCGCGAGGTCTTGGCCGGCTCAGCGGCAGCCGCCGCGACCATCTTGACTAGCGGACTGTGCGCGTCGGCCGAGGAAAACAACATGAATAAGACCTTCACCATCCTGCACACCAACGACATGCATTCGGGCTTCATCGGGATGGGCCCGGCCGTCGGACTACACCCCGTTCAAGCTCAACGACGACACGACCCGAGGCGGGTTCGCGCGTCTGGCCGGCTTGATTGCGCAAGCGGAAAGCGAGCGCGCGAGGACCAGGGGCCGGTGCTGGTGCTTGATGCCGGCGACTACAGCATGGGGACCGCGTTCGGCGCTGCCCGCCGCGAGACCGGCGGCGAGCTGCAACTGATGTCCCGGATGGGCTACGATGCCACGACCTTCGGCAACCATGAATTCGACTTCGGGCCGGACGGCCTGGGCAAGTCAATGAGTGTGGCCGCCAAAGCCGGCCGGTTTCCGGCGGTAGTAGCCTCGAATACGAGTTTTGCCGGGACTGACGCGACTCTGGCCGATCTCCAGCGGCTGACCAAGGAGGGGGTGATCCGCCGCCACCTGGTGATCGAGCGCGGCGGTATTCGTTTCGGCATCTTCGGGGTGCTCGGCAAGGAGGCGCAGATTCTACACCAGTGGCGGGGCGGTTACCTTCGCCGACGCCTATCGAGACCGCCAAGGAGGTGGTGAAGCTCTCTCCGCGAGAGGGAGAAAGTGGATCGTGGTCATCTGCCTCAGCCACGGCGGCGTGGAGAAAGGGCAAGGATGGGCGCTTTACCGAGGGCGAAGACGTGAGCGTGGCCGAAGGCCGTGCCGGGCATCGACGTAGTGATCGGCGGCCATAGCCACACCGAGCTGCAGGAGGCGATCATCGTCAATGGCCGCACGCCCGTGGTGCAGACCGGGAAGGAGGGTAAGCAACCTCGGCGAACTGGTGATCACGCTCGACGGCGGCAAGCTGACGGTCGAGTCCTACCGGCTCTACCCGATCGACGACACGATTGCCGGCGACCGGGCCATCGCCGACGAGATCGAAAAGCTCAAGAAGACTGTTACCGGGGCCGTGTTCGCGTCGCGCGGCTACAGCATCGATCAGCCGCTGGCGATAGCGCCACGGGATATCCCCAACACATTTACCGACATCGCTGCCGGCGCGACTCCTCGCCAATCTCTGTCACCGACGCCTTCAGGAAGGCCACGAAAGCGGACATCGGCTTCACCGCCAACGGAATGATGCGCGCCGGCTTGACACGAGGAAAGTCGGGCGTGCAGACCGTCTACGACGTATTCGCCGTGGCGCCGCTCGGCGCCGGTGTGGTGGATCCGACCGCAGGCAGCGCCCTCGTGACCGGCTACTTTACCGGCCAGGAACTGAAGAATATGCTCGAGTTTTTGCTCGTCGACAACCCGGCCCATCCCGGCGAGTATTTTCCCCGCTCCTCCGGCATGCGGTTCCGCTACGACCTGTCGCGCCCGAAGTTCGACGTCGTGACGGCCATCGAACTGGGAGACTTCGACCGCGGCTACCGCGCGATCGACATCAGCGGCAAGGATGCGCGGTTGTACAGCCTTACCTGCCCCCTGAATGCTCGGCCATGATTCTTGTGGCCATCCCGAAGTACACCAAGGGCAAGCTGGCGCTGGTGCCCAAGAACAAGGACGGGGCAGCCCCTCAAGTCGAAGGTCGAGGCACTCGACGACCCTCGCGACAACACGCCCTACCTGCTGCCGCCGCCGGGTACGGTGGACAAGGGCAGTGTCGCCACCAGGACGGGAAAAGGCGCTGTCCGCGAGATCAAGGAATGGCAGGCGATCATGGATCACCTGCGCAAGCCTGCCAGTCAAGCGCGAGGGCGAATTGCCCATAATCCCGGTCGATGAGCGCGCCGCAGAGGTCCGGGCGATCAAAACAGGCTGATCGGCTTTGAACCGGTCCGCGCTCTGATGCAGAGCAGCTTTGGGTCGAGATCGGGCGTTGGCGGTCGGTTGGCCCCGGGCGGACGTGGCTCCGTTCTCTTGGCATTTCCGTAATTGCTATTATAATATCTATGGATGAGTTGGTTGGCCGGGAACCGGATGTATGAGACAATCGCGACCACTTTCCGGCCAACAGGGGCCTGCCAGCGGGCAGCGGCATCCGATGCGCCAGCGCGCGACGACAACCTACGCACGAAGACGGCCTGTTCTTTTCCGGCAGGAACAGGTCCTCGGTGACAATGAACTAAACGTCAAGTTGCTCCTGATCCGAAAAGAGGACGTTGCCGCATGACCGATGCACCCGCCTATCGCGAAATCGGCGTCAGCCGCGACGGGTTTGTCGCGACCGTCGAGATGCGCCGCCCGCCGCATAATTTCTTTGACAGTGAACTGGTCGCCGAGATCGGCGATGCGTTCGAGCGGCTCGACGCCGATCCGCAATGCCGGGCGATCGTCTTCGCCGCCGAGGGCCGCTCGTTTTGTGCCGGCGCCGATTTCTCGAAGCGCATGGACACCGGCACGGTCTCTGAGGGGACCCGCAGCGGTGCGGGCAAGCATCTCTACAAGGAGGCGATCCGCCTCTTCCGCACCAGGAAGCCGATTGTCGGCGCAATCCACGGTGCCGCGGTCGGCGGTGGCCTCGGCCTCGCTCTGGTCCCGGATTTCCGGGTCACCTGCCAGGAGGCCCGGTTCAGCGCCAATTTCAACCGGCTCGGCTTTCACCCGGGGTTCGGGCTGACCTTGACCCTGCCGCGGCTTGTCGGCGCGCAACAGGCGGCGCTCCTCTTCTACACCGGCCGCCGCATCCCGGGCGACGAGGCGGTGCGCATCGGGCTTGCCGATCTGCTGGTGCCGCAGGCCGAGGTGCGCAGCGCCGCCGCAGCCCTTGCGCTCGAAATCGCGCAATCCGCACCGCTCGCGGTCATGTCGACGCGCGAGACGGTGCGCCGCGGGCTCGTCGACGCGATCGAGGCCGCCACCGAGCGCGAACTCGTCGAGCAGGACTGGCTGCGCCGCACCGAGGATTTCAAGGAAGGCATCAAGGCAATGGCCGACCGCCGCCTCCCGGACTTCCAGGGGCGCTAATAGTGCTGGCGCAACATCGCGGCGGCGAGCCGCCAGCCTTGCAGCGGGTCGGGTAAGGCAAGTGCGGGATCGAACGGATCGCAGCCGGCCCGGCGAAGGCGTCTGAGCGAACTCGATGCGATAACCGCCGGCAACAGCGCCGGCAAGGCTTGGCGCGGGATCGCCCGGCGATGGGTGCCGGCCGATTGCAGATGTTGATCGGCGGCAGCGGCGATCGCCGCCACGACGGCGCGCAGTCCGGGTCTGTCGCGCGCTCTCGCATAATCGCGGGGGTCGACGCCATGCCGCGCGGCGAGGTCGGCCGGCACGATCGGCCGGGCAACGCCGGCGCGGAACGGCAGGGCCCGCAGCAATCCCGTCAGCGCATAAGCGATCCCGACTTCCTTCCCGGCGGCGATGGCGTCGGCGGTGGCGGCGCCGAGGAGTTCGAGGGCGAGGTGGACGAGCGGCGCCGAGGTGGCCTCGGCATATTCTTCGAGTGCGGCTAGGTCAGGTGGCGGGTCGTCTTCGAGATCGCCGCCGCGGCCGTCGATCAGCCGCTCGAAATGCGCCCGGCCGAGCGAAAAGCTGCGGATCGCGGCGGTCAGCGGCGGGACGACTTCGTGCGGCCGCACCGTGCCGTCGTCGTAGGCGGCGGCAATCGTCTCGCGCCACCATTCGAGGCGGATCTGGCCGAGCGTCGTCTGGGTGACGGTCTCCCGGACCCTTGCAATCTCGTAGTTGAAGGCGTAAAGCGCGAACAGCGCCTCGCGGCGCGCGGCGGGCGCGAACAGCGCCGTCTGAAACCGGTCGCGGTCGTGGCGGCGGACGATCGCCGCAACCGCGGACAGGGGCTGCGGGCTGCGGGAACGCTGCCTTGCAACCGACGTTCTCACACCGAGCTTTCGCAACATAACCGGGATGGTCGCCATGGCTTTTGAATTGCCGCCTCTGCCTTATCCGGCCAACGCGCTCGAACCGCACATGTCGGCGCGGACCTTCGAATTTCATCACGGCAGACACCATCAGGCCTACGTCACCAACCTCAACAACCTGGTCAAGGGCACGCCTCAGGAGAGCCAGTCGCTCGAGGATCTGATCAAGGCGAGCTACAAGGATGCGAGCAAGACCGGGCTCTTCAACAACGCCGCGCAGGTGTGGAACCACACCTTCTTCTGGAATTGCATGAAGCCGCAGGGCGGCGGCGCGCCGTCGGGGAATGTCGCCACGGCCATCACCCGCGATTGCGGCGGTCTCGACAAGTTCAAGGACGCCTTCAAGGCGGCCGCGGTCGGCCAGTTCGGCAGCGGCTGGGCCTGGCTTGTCGCCGACAAGGGCCAGCTCAAGATCGTCGCCACGCCAAACGCGGTGACGCCGCTCGCCGAGGGCCAGACGGCACTTCTCACCTGTGACGTCTGGGAGCACGCCTATTACCTCGACTATCAGAACCGCCGGCCGGACTTCGTGCAGACCTTCCTCGATCACCTGGTCAATTGGGATTTTGTCGCGCAGAACCTCTCCAAGGCCGGCTGATCCCCGGAACGTTTCGGAAAAGGGCCCCGCAACGGGGCCCTTTTTCATGGCAGAACGCCGCGATCGAGCACGATCGCGGTGTATTCGCGATAGCTCATGCCGAGCGCCTCGGCGCGGGCGAGGCGGGCAAGGGCGATCTCACGCGGCGGCGTGCGCCACGCCCGCGCATGCGCCTTGCGCCAGCAGAACATCCGCCAGCCGGCATGCGGATCGAGCGGCGGCCCGCCATTGTGGCCAATTCCCGGCGTCATGCCCAACCGATACCATAGAAGCGCCGCCATCGCGGGATCGGGCGCGCGGTCACCACGGCGAGACGGCTGTTCCCGGCTGCCGGCGCAACCGATCAGCATTGCGTTGCGCCGCGAATCACCCCGGAAGTACGAAATTTTGCTGTTTCTGCTGTTATTTTCAGCGAAAAAACAGCAAACGGCGTCCAACCCTGCCTATGACCCTCCCGACGTGACGACCGGTCAACCTACTACTAAAAAGCGGTATTATCAACAAATAATTGCGTAATTCATAACGTAAAGCCACCCGGTCGCCTTGTCTGATCTGGACCGCGCGGTTGTCGACCGCGGGCAGCATCTGGGCGGGGTCGCGGGTGACGACGACGTCGATAACGGTCGGACGGTCGCGTTCCTCCATTCCCTGCCGGAGCGCCGGGGACAACGCCTCGGGGTCCTCGACGCGGATGCCGCCGCAGCCCATCGCGCGGGCGATCGCCGCGTAATCCATCTCCTTGAGGTCGGCCGACTGGTAGCGCCCGCCCATCATCACGTGCTGCAGCGCCTTGACGTAGCCGGAGGCCGCGTTGTTGATAACGATCACCGTCAGGCCGCATCCGGTGCGGCGCGCGGTTTCGAGTTCGCCCAGCATCATGTTGAACCCGCCATCGCCGCTGATCGCCACCACCGGACGATCGGGTGCGGCGAGGCACGCACCCATGCCGCCGGGCAGCCCGTAGCCGATCGAGGCAAAGCCGCGGTCCGGGATGAAATGGCGTCCCGGCCGCTTGGTGTCATAGAGCAGCCCGGTCCAATGCCCGGCGAACCCGCCATCGGCGACCAGGATCGCGTCCGCCGGCAGGGTCTTGTTCAGTTCGCGGCAGAGGCGCGCCATGTGCACCGGCCGGTCGCGCGAGTTGAGACGGGGTGCGGCGTCGTCCTCCCAGGCTTTCATGCGCGGCGCGATCTCGGCGACATAGTCGGCGCGGGCTGCACGGGCCGCCTTGCCGCTGTCCGACAGCGCCTCGATAAAGTCTTCGAGCCCAGCGCGCGCATCGCCCCAGAGCGCGATCTCGGCCGGTATGCAGCGGCCGATCTCCTCGGCGACGATGTCGAGATGGATGACCGGGATGTGGGCCGGCGGCAGCGCAAAGCGCTTGGTCGCGATCTCGCCGAGCTTGCAGCCGACGACGATCAGGCAATCGGACGCCTCGATCAGTTCGTTGGCGATGCGCGAATAGCGCCCGAACAAGCCGACATTGAGCGGGTTGCCGCAGGCAATGCCACCCTTGCCGCTCATCGTGTGCGCGACCGGGATCGACTGCGCCTCGGCGAAGCGGGTCAGCGCATTCCAGGCTTCGGACAGATGTATCCCGCCGCCGGTCAATAGCAGCGGCCGCTTCGCCCCGGCGATCAATTTCGCGGCGCGCTCGATGTCGCCGCGGTCGGGACGGATGCGCCGCGCCGGCGCCTTCAGCGTCGCCTCGTCGACGACAAAATCCTCGGGCGCAAAATCGTGGACGCCGTGGCAGACATCCTCGGGCACGTCGAGCAGCACCGGACCCGGCCGCCCGGATGTGGCTACCGCAAATGCGCGCCGCACCAGTTCGGGGATGCGGCTCGTCATCTCGACGCGGATAAGCTCCTTGACCGCGGGCTTGAGGATTTCGGCCTGGCGGCATTCCTGGGTCATGTTCTTCCAGGAATGCGCGCGGTTGGTGTCGCCGGCGATCGCGACGATCGGGATGCCGCCGTTCAGCGACTCGACGAGCCCGGTGACGAGGTTGGTGGCGCCCGGGCCGAGCGTGCCGTCGCAGATGCCGGGGCGGTTGGTGACGCGCGCGTAGGCGTCGGCGGCGAAAGCGCCGCAGCGCTCGTCGTTGATCAGGTGGTGGTTCAAGCCGACAAGGCCGATTGCGTCGTAGAACGGCAACAGCTGGAACCCGCCCATGCCGAACATCGGCCCGGCACCCGACAAGTGCAATATCTCGGCAAGCGCGCGGCCGCCGGTCATCCTGCCCGACGGACGATTTTGCAAGGTCATAGACATATCGCTGTCTCCTTTATCCCTGCTCAAGAGCGAGGGACGGCGCGGCGCAGCCCGGCGACGAATTCGCGGGCGCTGATGCCCGGGCGAAGGTCGAGTGCGGCGGCGCGCGCGTTGACCCGGCTGATCGTTCCGTCCTCGTAGGTCGAGCGCGCGTCGCCGATGCGGGCGCTTTCGGCCGAGACCGTCGCGGCGGCGATGCCGCGCGCGTCGAGCGCCGGCAGGCGCGAGGCGCCGGCGTCGTCCTTGCCGATACCGGCGTCGTTATAGAGGGCGCCGAGCACGTCGTATTTGAGCGCGGTCTCCGGTCTCCCGCCGAGCAGCCCGCCATGCGAGCCGGTGACGACGATCGCGTCCTTGTGCTCGGGCAGGACGAGGGAGGCGGAATCGAGCGCCCAGACCTGCGGCGCTTCGGGGACGAGCAGGAAGGCCGCCTCCAACGCCTTCGGGCGGCGCACGAGGCGTCCTCTGCGCCTGCTGCAATCGCGCGGCGGCGTCGCGGCACGACTGGCCGGGGGTTACCCCAAGCGATGCCGCCAGCCCGTTCGCATGGGTGATGACGCCGCCCGCCATCATGTCGGCGCCGTCGCCGATCCGCGCCGTGTCATGACCAACGGTCGCGGCGGGGATGCCGAATTCCTGCAGGTAATCGAGGCCGGCTATCCCGGCGCGGTCGCGGCCGACGCCGGCGTCGTTGAAAATCGCCGCGGCGGCTTTGAGCTTCGCCGCGAGATAGGCGGCATAAACCCCGCCATGCGAGGCGTTGACGACGACCGCGCCAGCGGCCTCGGGCCCGACCCGGGTAATGCTATCAGCGACAACGATCGCAGCGGGCATCGTTCCGGCCCTCACGCCGCTACGGCGGGCCCCCGTCCTTGAAGCACCTCGCGGATGCCGGCGATGATCCGATTGCGGTCGGGGAAGACATGGTTTTCGAGGACCGGGCTGTACGGTATCGGCACCTGCAGGGCGCAGACCCGCTTCACCGGCGCCTTCAGGCGGGCAAACGTCGCGGCGTCCTCGGTGGCCGCCGCCGCGACCTCCGCGGAAAAGCCCGCGGTCGGCCCCGCTTCGTCGGCGATCAGCAGCCGGCCGGTCTTCTGCACCGAGCCGCGGATCGTTGCGGTATCGAGCGGCGCCAGCGTGCGCGGATCGACGACCTCGACCGAGATGCCTTCCTTGGCCAGCTCCTCGGCCGCGGCGAGCGCCTCGTGCACGAGCCAGGCGAGAGCGACGACCGTGATGTCGCTGCCCTCGCGTTTAACATCGGCCTGGCCGAGCGGGATCGTGTACTCCTCCTCGGGCACCGGCCCCTTGCGCCCCATCAACCGGCCCGATTCGAACGAGATCACCGGGTTGTTGTCGCGGATCGCCGTCTTCAACAGCCCTTTCATGTCGTAGGGCGTCGACGGCAAAAACATCTTCAGGCCCGCGACGTTCATGAACATCGAGTAAGGCGACTGCGAGTGCTGCGCCGCCACCTGGCCGCCGCCGCCGACCGACGCCCGAAACAGGATCGGGAACGTCACCTGGCCGCCGAACATGTAATGGATCTTCGCCGCCTGATTGACGATCTGGTCCATCGCGACAAAGCAGAACGTCACCTGCCGCCAGTCGGCGATCGGGCGAAACCCGGACCCGGCGGCGCCGATCGCCATGCCGGTGAACGCCGCTTCGGTGATCGGCGTCGACTTGATCCGCTCCGGGCCGAATTCCTTGAGGAGCGGCGGCAGCGCATCCGTCGACATGTAGAAGATCTTGGGATCGCGTCGCATCTCCTCGGCGACGGCTTCCAGGGCGGCCTCGTTGTAGGTCAGCTCTCGCATGGTCCGGTCCTCCGGTCAGGCCGCAAACACATCGTCGGTCGCCTGCTCGGGCAACGGGAAGGGGCTCGCCTCGGCGAAGGCGACGGCCGCCTCGAGGGCGCCCATCACCTCGCTCTCCATCGCCCGCAGTTTCGCGTCGTCGAGTTCGCCCTGCTCGCTCAGCGCCCGTTCCAATAGCGCTATCGGATCCTTTTGCCGCCAGGCCTCGATTTCCGCCTTGTCGCGGGGATCGGGCTGTCCACGCCGCTCGGTATGGGCGCGCCAGCGGTAGGTCTTGCACTCGATCAAGGTCGGCCCGTCGCCCGCGCGCGCCCGCTCCACGGCGGCGTTCGCCGCCCGATAGACCGCGAAGATGTCGTTCCCGTCGACGACGATACCCGGGATGCCGTAGCCCGCCGCGCGCGCCGCCACGTCGGAGAGCGCATGCGTCGCGGCGGCCGCCGTCTGGGCCGCGTACATGTTGTTTTCGCAGACATAGATCATCGGCAATTTCCAGGTCGCCGCGATGTTGAGGCATTCGTGGAAGGGTCCGGCGTTCGAGGCGCCGTCGCCGAAAAACGAGACCGCGACGCCGCCCTTGCCCTCCATCTGCGCCGCGAGGCCCGCGCCGGTGACGATCGCGATCCCGCCGGCGACGATGCCGTTGGCGCCGAGCATGCCGATCGACGAAATCGGCGATATGCATCGAGCCGCCCTTGCCTTTGCAATAGCCCGTCTGCCTGCCGTAGAGCTCGGCCATCATGCGGTTCAGGTCCGCGCCCTTGGCGATGCAGTGGCCGTGGCCGCGATGGGTCGAGATGATCCGGTCGCTCTGGCCAAGCGCCGAACAGACGCCGACCGCGACCGCCTCCTCGCCGATGTAGCAGTGGACGACGCCGTAGATCTTGCCGGCGAGATAGTCGGCCGAAGCGCGCTCCTCGAAACGCCGGATCGTCAACATCGCCCGCAGCATGCGCAGCTGCATATCGGGCGGCAGGTTCGGCGATAGACTCTGCATCGGGGTCCCTCCGGGCCAGGTCGAGGCATCTTATGATGAGCCCGCGCCCGCCAGCCGGCAACCGCATCCGCGCGATAATGGGTTTGGCGTCATGGCGCCGTGCTTCCCGGTCTCGCGGTTCTGTCCGGCAGCGGGCGTTCGAGAGCGACGCGCGCGAGGGTGGCGGTGATGCGGAAGGCCGCCTTGAACGTGCCGCGCAGACTGCCCGACACCTTCGACACGCCGCCGATGCGCCACCGGTATCTCCAGGATGCGCAACCCGGCGCGGGCGGCGCGCATCTGCATTTCGAGGTTCGAGCCATAGGTCATCTCGCGCATGCCGAGGCCGAAGAGCGCGTCGCGCCGGATCGCGCGAAACGGCGCCCTGTCGCTGTAGCGCACGCCGTAGAGGAGCCGCATCACGGCGCCGGCGATATGGCCGGCGAGGATCTGATGCGCGCGCATGCTGCCCGGTTCGCGCTCGTGCTCGACGACGATGCGGGCGCCCGCCGCGGCCGCAAGCTCGACGGTACGGTCGGCGCGGCCGCTGTCGGCGACAACGATCTCGTCGCTCGTGCCCTCATCACGCAATGCGCGATCGATCAGCACAAAGTAGGGTGGGCCCTTTCGCCAGGATCTGCCCAGCCGAGGTCATGCTGACGAGAAGGCGGCACCCCGAAACGAACAGCTCCTCGGCCAGCAGCACCGCAAACGACGCGCCGACGGCACAGCCGATGATGCCGAACCGTTCGCCGTCGTAATCGGCGTCGATGATGGTGGCAACAGACCTGTGGAAATTGCCGCCTTACTACACCGATCATCCGAAAAAACCATTCGGGGAGACCGGTCTCGCGCATTCGATGATGATCGAGGGTAAATCGGCGGCGATCCCGTGGCAGGCCGATTTCGTCAACAATGTCGTGTTGCCCCACTTCTATCTGTTCGCGCCTGTCGTCTACGGATTGGAGGTCCTGACCGCGGTATCGCTGATCCTCGGGCTTTTCGTGCGGCTGGGCGGCGTCATCGGGGCGTTACAGATATTGAAGTTGTGGCTGGGGCTCTACGATGCGTGGGGCGAGTGGCCCTGGGCCTACTTCTTCCTGTTGTCGCTGATGATCAACTTCGCAGACCGACGGCGTCTGTTATTGCGCGGCGAGGGCAGGGGGGTCGAGGTCGTCGTCCGGCGGCTCGACGGCGGCGTCGCCACTGAGGCCGAGCACTTCCTCCGCCCGCCCGACCTCGATCGTGTCCACCGTCGTCAGCACCTTGCCGACGATCCCGGTGCGGCGCTGCGCCTCCCTGATGCCCTTGCCCAGGGTTTCGGCGCGCTGCGCCATGACGTTCAACGCCCGGCCGAGATTGGCCCATTCGGCCTTGACCGCCGCCAGGATCTCGCCGATGGCGCCGGCCTTCTGTTCGAGGGCGAGGGTCAGATGGCCGACCCGGATGCAGTGCAACAGGGCCGGCAGGAGCCCCGGCCCCATGATCATGACATGGTGCTCGCGCCGCACGGTCTCGACGAGGCCCGGCGTCCTGTGGATCTCGGCGAAGAGGCCCTCGGACGGCAGATACATGACGGCGAACTCGACGGTGCGCGGCGGGGCGATGTATTTCGCCGCGATGCGCTTTGCCTCCTCGCGGATGCGGCGTTCGAGCGCGCGGCGGGCGGCGGCCTCATCCTCGGCCGAGCCCGTTTCGCCGGCGAGCCGCAGCCGGTCGTAATCCTCGGTCGGGAATTTCGCGTCGATCGCCAGCCAGACGTCCTCGCTCGCTCCGCGCAACGGCATGCGCAACGCGAATTCGACAAATTCGCCGCCCTGGCCGATGCGGAAATTGCACTCATAGGCGCCCTGCGGCAGCACGTCGTCGAGGAGCGCCTGCAGGTGAGCCTCGCCCCAGCCGCCGCGCGACTTGACGTTGGAGAAGAGCCGCTTCAGATCGCCGATCTGGCCCGACACGCTCTGCACCTGGCCGATCGCCTGCTGCACCTGGGCGAATTGCTCGGTGACCCGCTGAAAGCTCTCGTCGAGCCGCTTCTGCAATGCCGATTGCAATTGCTCGTCGACGGCACGGCGCATCTCTTCGAGCTTGGCCTCGTTGCCGGTGCGGATTTCTTCGAGCTTGCCGCTGACCCTTTCGCGCAACAGCTCCTGTTCCGCGCGCAGCCTCTCGCCAAATCCGGAGAAACCCTGGCCGACCCGCTCGGCCAGTTCGCCGAACTCCTTGCCGAGCCGGCCGATGACCGCCTCGCGCTGCTCGCCGAGTGCTCGCGTCGTATCCGCCGCCGCCTCGCGCACCGCCTGGTCCATCATCTGCAGCCGTTGCGACTGCTGCTCGCCGAACCGGCCGAGTTCGTCCGATTGCGTCCGGGTGCCCTCCTGCACCTTGTCGAAGGCCGCCGACAGGCCGCGTTGCGCGCCTTCGGCGATCTCCCGGCGCAATGCCTGATCCATTTCGGTCAGGCTTCGGCGCAATGCCTCGCCGCTGCGTTCGAGCGCGTCGAGGCGGCCGGCAAGATCGGTCTCGCCGGACCCCGCCGCCCGGCGCTGCGCGTTGCCCCTCGCGATAAGCCAGAAGAGCAGGCAGAAATGGACCACCCCCAGGACGACGAGGACGTACGTCAAAGGTTCGCCCGACATGCTCTTTCGCCGCCCTCTTCAGCCCCGCCGCAGACCGTACCCGCGGTCTGCCGCGCGTCTGCTCTAGTCGCTAATCATTTCGCGGCCGTTACCATGATCTCGACCAATACCTCCGGGCGCGCCAAATCGGCCCTCACGCAGGCGCGCGCCGGCGGATTCTGCGGGATCGACCCAGCCGTTCCACACCGAATTCATCTCGGCGAAGAGGCCCATGTCCTTGATCCACAGATTGGCCGACAGCAGGTTCGATTTCGTCGTCCCGGCCTGCGCCAGATACGAATCGATCTTGTCGAGGATCTGCTGCGTCTGCCCCTTGATGTCCTGGCTGGTGTCGCTGGCGGTCAGCCCGGCGAGATAGACCGTGTCGCCGCGCACCACGCACCGGCTCATGCGCGGGCCGGGCGGCTGGGTGATTTCGATCCGGCGAATATCCACAGCACACCTCCCTCTCCTGGTGGAGGGAGAAGTGTGGCCCGGCGCGGCGTTGAAGGGAAGCGCTCAGGCCTTGGGCGGCGGCTCGACGTAGTTGACGATGCGCTTCCCGGAGGCGTGGATGCCGAAGGTGACGAGCGGCCGGTCGCCGAGTGTGCGGAAGCTGTGCACCCGGTCGGCCGGCAAAGAGACCGTAACCCCCGGCTCCAGCGCCACGATTTCTCCCTCGCCGACGAGCCAAGCCTCGCCCGTTCCTTCGAGCACCGTCAGGAACTCGGGATAGGGGTGCGAGTGCGGCGGCGCCACGTAGCCGGGCGGCGAAACCTGGATGCCGGTGCAAATCGGCGCGCCCTCGCCGGTGTCGTCGCCGACGATCGGCCGGTAGGTAGCACCACTCGGCAGGGCTGTCGTCGGTCGCTCGTCATGGCGGATTATGGTCAGCGCGGCGGGCATCGGCCTCTCCCTCCAATGACGGCGATGGCGAACCATATCGCCTCGGCGTCTGCTGCGATACTCCCCGCTCGCGCGTTATAAGGAGGAGATGTCGGACGCGGCGCTTTCCCCGATCGAACTCGCCCAGCGGCTGGCGCTGCTGCTGGCGCTCGCGGTCTTTTTCGGGCTCGCTTTCGAGGACGTCTACAAGCGCGAGGCGCGCTCCGTGCCGGGCGGCATCCGCACGTTTCCGCTGTTGGCGCTGGCGGGCGCACTCCTCTACCTCGTCGAGCCGCGCCATGCGCTCGCTTTTGCCGTCGGGCTCGTAGCGCTCGCGGCCTGGCTCTACGCCTTCCTGTGGCTCGAAACCCCGCCCGACGGCAAGACCCTGGTGATTCCGGCCGCCAACCTGCTTGCCTATGCGCTGGGGCCTGTCGCCCTGTCGCAGCCGCCCTTTGTCGCCATCGGCGCCACGGTTGCGGCGGTGCTGCTGACCGGCTGGCGCGAGCAGATGCACGGTTTCGTCCAGCGGATCCCGCAGGAAGAGATCGTGACCGCCGGCAAGTTCCTGATCCTCGCCGGCATCATCCTCCCGCTGTTGCCCGACACGAAGCTGATCGCGGCCGCCCCGGTCACGCCCTTTCGCGTCTGGCTGGCGGTCGTCGCGATCTCCGGCCTCTCGTATGCGACCTATCTGATCCAGCGCTACTGTCCGGTGCAGGGGGGCGTCATGCTGCCGGCATTGCTCGGCGGCGCCTATTCCTCGACCGTGACAACCGTCGTGCTCGCCAAGCGGCAGCGCGAGGCGGCCGGCCCTCGCCCCGAATTGTCGGCCGGGATCGTCGCCGCCACCGCGATGATGTATCCGCGGCTCGGCATCGTCATCGCCGTCTTCAGCCCGCGGCTCGGCCTGGCCCTGCTGCCCGCTCTCGGCGTCCTGTTCCTGGCCTCGGCCGCTCTCGCCTGGCGGGAGTGGCGCAGGATCGTTCAGGGCGAGGCCGCCGAACTCTCGATCCCGACCGTCAACCCGTTGCAGTTGACGACCGCACTCGTCTTCGCCAGTACTCTTTCTCGCGGTCTCGCTCGCGACGGCCTGGGTCGAGGGCGCCTTCGGCCAGACCGGGATATTCGTGTTGGCGGCAATCGTCGGGGCGAGCGACATCGATCCCTTCGTGCTGACGCTGGCGCAAGGGAGTGCTGTCGGGCTCGGCGCGCCCGCGACGGCGGCGGCGGTGCTGATCGCCGCCTCGGCCAACAATGTCGCCAAGGCCGGGTACGCCGTCGGGATTCGGCGGGCGCGTCGCGTCGCGGCCGGCGGTGCTGCTCCTGCTTCTGGCGGTCCTCGGTCTTGTCGGCGCCGCACTCTACCTGAAGGCGGCCTGAGTTAGCCCACATGTCCGCCTGAGGGCGGGGTGACGCGTCTCACGGTATGCCGGTGACGAGGATTGCGCCGGATTGGCCGGCGCCGAGCCTCATGCATGGGAGACGGGTCATGGCGGATCGTATCGCTTACGTTGGGCTTGATGTTCACAAGGAAAGCATCGCCGCCGTGGTGGCGTCGGGCGGTCTGCGCGGCGAGGTGCGAGAGTACGGCCGGATCGCGAACACGCCGGCGGCGCTGGACCGTTTGCCGCGCCAATTCGGCGGTGACGGCATCACCCCTGCGGTTTTGCCACGAGGCGGGGCCGTGCGGTCACGGCATCCAACGACAGGTAACGGCGAGCGGACACGAGTGCGTTGTGGTCGCGCCATCACCGATCCCCAGGCGGCCGGGCGACCGCGTCAACGCCACTAGCCTGGCCAAGTTGCACCGGGCTGGCGAGCTGACCGCGGCGTGGGTATCCGATATCGGGCGCGAGGCGATGCGCGATCTGGTGCGGGCCCGGCTCGACGCGGCGCACAGCCTGCGCCGGGCACGCCAGCGGCTCTCAGGCTTTTTGCTGCGTCAAGGATGTCATTATGGGCGGCCGGCCTGGACCAAGCTGCACCGGCGCTGGCTGGCGGGACTGAAGTTCGAGCAGGCGCTCCATCATCTCGTCCTGGAGGATTACATCGCGGCGGTCGAGGGCACCGCGGCGCGGCGCGATCGACTGAACTGATATGACGGCGCAGATCGAGGCGATGCTGCCGGACTGGACGCTGGCCCCGCTGGTGGCGGCATTGCGGAAGACGCGCGGCATGGCGCTGTCAACGCGGCGACGCTGATCGCCGAATTGGGCGAGCTGTCGCGCTTCGCCAATCCGCGCCAGCTGATGGCGTATCTCGGGCTGGCGCCGTCCGAGCATTCGAGCGGAACGAGCGTCAAACGCGGCGACGCCTTCCAGTTCTACGCCGGCGATATCCGGGTAGAGGGACCGCACCCGTTCTCTTCGAGCGGCGGCAATCTGGGGACCGGCCGCTGTCGTACCGCCATGTACACCGACAGCATAGAGCAGCTCCGCGGCACCGCCGGCGCCCGCCAGGTCACCGTCCGGGCAGAGACCGCGCTGGCGGCCTTCACCACGCCCAGCAGTGGCGGCTGGATCATGTTCGGCAAACACCCAAGCTGACGGCCCGTGACACTGGAGTCACCGGCTCGCGGCGATCGCTCTCAGCCGCGTGAGATGCTATTGGTCAAAATCTGTTCCTGATTACGCATGATGCTCAGCCAATTTGAGGAGGCGGTATGGCATCGGTGGGGTTCGGACGGCGACATAGCCGAGGTGTCGCATCATGGCGGCGAGATCGTAGCGGCGGTTGCAGCGGTACTCGAATTCGGCGAGGCAGCGGGGTACGTGCTTGTCGCGGATGGCGCGGTAAGTGCCAGTGATGGCGCTCTTGATGTTGCCGAGGGGGGTGTTGACCCACTTGAAGGCGGGGTTGAGGGCGGCCTTGCGACCGGATCCAGTGGTGATCGGCTGATGGTCGCAGCCGGCGTTGGCGACCCCAGTGAAGCAGCGCAGGCCGTCACTGACAACGGTGCTGGCGGGCTGGAAACTGCGCTGCGCCACGGTGGCGATTTCGGCCCGGCGGAACCCCTTCAGGCGGCGCAACTTCAAGCGGATTGGCTGGCCCTCTGGTGTGGTTTCGACCGCCGCCACGATTTGGCGTCTTGCCAGGCGAACCGCGGCCCCGCTTGCCGCCGTTGCGCTCCCCGCCGAGATAGGCGTCGTCGATCTCGATCCGTCCCGTCAGGCGCTTTGTGGCGTCCCGCTCCATCATCGCCTGCATCAGCTTGTGCTTGATCTTCCAGGCGGTGGTCTGGGTGACGCCAAGCCGGCGGCCCAACTCGATGCTGGAGATGCCGCCCTTGCTCTGCGTGAGGTGGTGCATGGCGCGAAACCAAGTGCACAGCGGCACCTTGGCAGCGGCGAAAATCGTCCCGGCCTGCTGCCGGCGAGCGGCACACCGGTAGAGCGCGCGGGTCTAGATGAAGCTGTGCTGCTTGCCCGCACACACCGGGCAGACAAAGCCGGATGGCCAGCGCCAGCGCCTCACCGCCTCCCGGCGCCGATCCTCTGTTCCGTTAAGAACAGCAAACCGAGCCTCGCCGAGGCCCTTCTGGAACTGCACCTTGTTGCGCGCCATCGCTCAAACCCGCAGAAACAACCGCATGTTCCTGTTTTGTATCATGCTTCCGATGGCTGAGGATAGTCCGTAATCAGGTTCCGATTTGAAGTCGGGCGCCCCCTGGAGGGGTGGCAAGCGCTCGACCGCTGGGCGGGTGCTCGGCGCTCTGCTCGTCAGGAATGACGAGCGGGGGGACCGATGCCAGCCGAGAGAGTGTCGATGCGACGCATACGCGAGATCCTACGCCTGAAGCACGGCGGGGCGAGCGATCGGCAGATCGCCCGCTCGCTGAGCCTGGCGCGCAGCACCGTCGCGGTGACGCTGGAGCGCGCCACGGCGGCAGCGGTGCACTGGCCGCTGCCGACGACGCTGAGCGACCGCGTGCTGCAGGCGATGCTGGATGCCGGCCATGGCGCGCAGCAAGGGGCGCGGCGCAAGGCCGAACCCGATTGGGCCTACGTGCATCACGAGCTGCGCCGGCCCGGCGTCACGCTGATGCTGCTGTGGGAGGAGTATCGGCAGCGCGAGCCGGATGGCTATGCCTACAGCCGCTGGTGCGAACTGTACCGCGCCTGGGAGGGCCGGCTGTCGCCGACCATGCGCCAAGCCCATCCCGCCGGCGAGCGGATGTTCGTCGATTACGCCGGCCAGACCGTCGATCTGATTGACCCCGGCACCGGTGAGGTGCGGGCAGCGCAGATCTTCGTCGCGGTGATGGGCGCCTCCAACTACACCTACGCCGAGGCGACGGCGACGCAAAGCCTGCCGGGTTGGATCGGTGCCCACGTCCGGGCGCTCGCCTTCATGGGCGGCGTACCGGCGCAGCTGGTGCCCGACAACCCGAAGGTCGGCGTCGATCGTGCCAACTGGTACGAGCCCGGCCTCAACCGCACCTATCTCGACTTGGCGATCATTACCGCACGGCGATCCTGCCGACGCGCACCCGCAAGCCGCGCGATAAGGCGAAGGTTGAAGTCGCGGTGCTGGTGGTCGGGTGCTGGATATTGGCGCGGCCGCGGCACCGGCGCTTCTTCTCGTTGGCCGAGCCGAACCGGGCGATCGGGGAGCTGGTCGCCAATCTAAATGCGCGGCCGAGGCGACGGCTCGGCGTCAGCCGGCGCGACCTCTTCTGCGAACTCGACCAACCGGCGCTGAAGCCGCTGCCGGCCGAGCCCTATCAGTATGCCGAATGGCGGGCGCGGCGGGTCGGCCTCGACTACCACGTCGATATCGACGGGCATTACTACTCGGTGCCGCACCGGCTGATCCGCGAGCAGCTCGACGCGCGCATCACCGAGCGCACGATCGAGCTGTTCTGCAAAGGCGACCGCGTCGCCGTGCACCGGCGCGGCGGTGGCCGCGGCCGCCATACGACGGTGCCCGAGCACATGCCGAGCGCGCACCGGCGAGTGGACGATCGAGCGCATCCGTGCCGACGCCGCGGCGATCGGCCCGAACACCGCCAAGCTCGTCGCGCTGATCCTGGAGAGCCGGCCGCATCCCGAGCAGGGCTACCGGGCCTCGATCGGCATCCTGCGCCTGGCGCGGCATTACGGCGCTGACCGGCTGGAGGCGGCCTGCGATCGCGGCCTCGACATCGGCGCCCGCTCCTACGGCTCGATGCAATCGATCTTGAAGCACGGCCTCGACCGGCGTCCGCCGCCGCGGCCGGCGAGGCAGGGCGAGCTGCTCCCCGAGCACCCCAATATCCGCGGTCCCCGCTACTACCACTAACCGGTTAGGGAGAATGGAATTGCTGACCCATCCGACCGTCGAATAGCTGCATCAGCTCGGCCTCGCCGGCATGGCGCGTGCCTTCGCCGAGCTGGAGGCCAAACTCGACCAGCGCCGCGCTGTCGCACGCCGAGTGGCTCGCGCTGCTGCTCGATCGTGAAGCCACCGAGCGCTACGAACGGCGGTTGCGCGGCAGGCTGCGCTTTGCCCGGCTGCGCCATCAGGCGGCTGTGGAAGACGTCGATTATCGGGCCGCCCGCGGTCTCGATCGCACGTTGTTCCAGGCCTTGATCGCCGGCCGCTGGATCGACGAGGCGCAGAACTTGGTGATCGAAGGACCCGCCGGCGTCGGCAAGAGTTGGCTCGCCTGCGCGCTGGGACACAAGGCGGGTCGCGACAACCGCACGGTGCTGTATCAGCGCATTCCGCGGATGTTTGGCGATCTCGCGCTGGCCCGCGGCCTCGCGCTGGCCCGCGGCGACGCCGCTACCCGCGGCTGATGCGCGCCCTCGGCGGCGTCAAGCTCTTGATCCTCGACGACTGGGGTCTCGAGCCGCTCGGGCCCGAGCAGTGCCATGACATGCTGGAAATCGTCGAGGACCGCTACGGCCGTGGCGCCACCCTGATCACCAGCCAAATCCCGGTCGACCGCTGGCACGATCTGATCGGCGAACCGAAGATGTCATGATGCCTCTTTCTTCGATTGATTTGTCCGCCGTACTTGTGTTCTCAACTCGGCGATCTGTGAGCTCGAAAGAGTGATCTGCCAGGGCATTCCTTCGGCCAGCTGGCGGCCCGACAATCGTCCCTTCTGTAGCCATTTGAAGACAGTCTGCGGAGAAATCGAGAGAGCCGCAGTGGCTCCTTGAACGGAATACGTCCCATCCGGCCATTGCGGCGGATTATGCTCTGTTCCATTGATCTTCACCGTTGGCATCTTCCAACGTTTGCGCAATAGATGTACCTCACCGCCGCTGAACGACCTCCGGTGCGCGGACAGCAGGTCGTCCGCATTGAGTGTCGTTGCGATTTCGCGGTCCATCTTTTGCACGGCGACGAGATCGCGAACCCGCGCTTCGAGCGCCGCGATGTCAGCGTAATTGCGGTAGCTGTTCACATTGCGCCGGATCTTGTGTTCGCTGACGGCGCCGGTCTGCCATATAACTCTGATCCAGACTTGGCCGCACGCGGGCCGCTGATCGAGGATCGCCTCCCTTGATGACGAGCCTGAGGATTTGCTTGCGCTCGACCGCACTTGCTGCGCCCCATAGTTTGTGAAGGTCCTCGCCCAGCGAGAGGATCTGAGCGCGGTCCGCCGCGGCAAGCGATGCCGGCTGCTGCCGGCGCCAACTCTCGTATTCAATCTCGATCTGCTCCACTTGCCGCAGCTTGTCCTCCCAGACACGCTCCAAAGACCGTGCCACGAGACGGTTCTCGGGCTCGACGGCATCGTATTGCCGGTGTGCCCGCTCCGCCTCGTAGCGCGTCCGCTCATGCTTGAGCGACCATTGATGCTCAAGCGCACGGGCTTCGTTCTCAAGCTCGCCGAGAGCAGCGATCGCCAGCGTGAGACGGTCCGGTGTCAGCGCTGCGAGCAACAGACTTTCAACGGCGGCATCAACGCTCAAGGCTCGCGCCTCCTGGCAGCGCGGCCCGCATGTTGATGCTGGTCGGCGCGACAAACATAGACAGGGTAGTTGCCCTGCGGCCCGGAATAATGCAGCTCCATCCGGTGGCCGCAATGGCCACAAACCGCAATGCCTCGTAGCAATCCACGACCCCGCCGTGGCACCCCCTGGCTGCGTGCTATGGCCGCGATAGCCGGGTTGGCCTCAATTCCGATGAGGAGGTGCAGGCACGGCTGCTGCATTTATTCGCCAAGTTTCGCAAGCTGCGCAGCGCCAAGGCGGTGATGCGCCATTTTCAGGAGGCCAACCTGCTGGTGTCGGTGCGACCGCTCGCCGGGCCAGCGCCGCATGACCTCGTCTGGCAGCCGGCGAGCAACGCGCGCAGCTACGCAGGGACATGCGACCGAAGCCGTGGCGATACAGGATTGGCCGATTTGCCTGAAGGATGCATTTCCGGGATATATCGATTGGGAGGAGTTCATGGCGAACCAGCGGCGGCTCGCAGACAATCTCAATCGCTACGATGCGTTGCCGCGCGACAGCTTGGGCCGCGGCTCGCGCAGCCAGCGCTCCAGATCGCCGACCAAAGGGGCGCTCAATCCCTGCCGGACATCGCGGCGCGGCTCGGCGCTCTGGCCGTTGATCGCGCGCTCGATGTCGAACAGCGCGTCGATGCGCCGAACCGCCTCCAGCGCCAGCGGCGAGATCACGCTGGTGGTCTTGCCCTCTGCCTTACGGCGGACGGCCGCGGCAACATCGGCCAGCACGAAGAACGGCCGGCGCGCATGCACCCAACATGCCGCCTCGATAAGCGGGCCCGGCTTGCGGTTGGCCTCATAGAGCTTGGTGTATCCGGCAAAAGCGCTGGGACCGGCCCAGCCGCGGGCCAGGACATGGAACGGCGTCGGCGCCTGGCTGATCTTCTCGCAATCGCGGCAGGTGAATTTCTCGCGGACGTGCTGGATCACCTTGCGTTGCTGGTCCTGGCTACCGCCTGCTCGGCGGCGATCTCGTCCTCGCTCGCCGAACTCTCGAGCTCCTCGAACGCTGGCGCCATCTGATCGAGCAGCTGCACGCGGCGTTCCGAGCGCTGGCCGTAGAGCGCGCGCGTCAGCTTGGCGATCTGCAATTGCTGATGCGCAATCAGGGCCTGATCATCGGAAGCCTTGGCCTTGGCAACCGCCAGCTCGGCCTCGACCCGTGCCGCCCTGGCGAGCTCGGCGATCAGCGCCGCCTGCAGCGCGGCGATGTCGTTGGGGAGGTCATCGGTCGTCCTCACGAGCGGGATTATCCCACATCGCCGCGCCCAACCGCTCCTCAACCACAGGGTAAGTCAATCGGCCGCAGCTTCAGCCGGCGACCTCCGGACGCCAGGTGCGAACCGGATTTCTCCCATCGATCCCGTCGAGCATGTAGGCCAGCTGCGAGGCGCTGATCGCGACAATGCCGTCAGCCGGCGAAGGCCACAGGAACCGCCCGCGCTCCAACCGCTTGGCGTACAGCGACATGCCGATGCCGGCATGCCAAACAATCTTGATCGGGTCACCTCTGGCGCCTCTGAAAACGTAAAGATCGCCAGCATGCGGGATCGCGGCCCGGCACCTGCTGCACCTGCAACGCCAGCCCGTTTATGCCTTTGCGCATGTCGGTCCGGCCGACTGCCAGCCAAACCCGCACGCCGCTGGGAACCGGGATCATCGCCGCGCCAGCACGTCGAGCACTCGTTCCAATGCCGCCGCGTCGACGTCGCGGTCGACGCGAACCCGGCGACCGCTCTCCAGCTCGATCTCGATCAGCCCCGCTTTCCGGCGCCGCCGGCGACGGGGGGCGTCGTTGACCGACGCGGCCTTGTCCTCGGGAAGCGGGGTCGGCAGCGCCGGCACATCCCTGGTGATTTCCACCGCCACAAACGACGGCAATTCCGAGACGCCCGGCACGCCGATCACCCCAAGCTCGGCCAGCCGGCGCCACTTGTAGACCTGCGCCGGCAATAGCCCGTGACGGCGCGCGACCTCCGACAGGTCGGCTCCGGGCGCCGTCGCCTCGGTCAGAATGGCAAGCTTCTGTTCGGCACTGAACCGGCGCCGCCGCTCCACACGCCCCAGCAACTCGGCAGTCGGG
This sequence comes from uncultured Alphaproteobacteria bacterium, assembly GCA_963799085.1. Classification (GTDB taxonomy): domain Bacteria; phylum Pseudomonadota; class Alphaproteobacteria; order ATCC43930; family CGMCC-115725; genus AP-15. The sequence goes on from CAWCWA010000006.1 coordinate 180,810, forward strand.
TAGGACATCGATTGCCGAGCAGATCCGCGAGATCGAGGCAGCACGCTGTGAGCGCTTGCGGCAGCACCCGGACAAAGGCGCTCATCCGATGGTCCGCCTGCTGGCGCAGATCGTCGGTGTTGGCCTCGCGACCGCCGACCTGCTTGTCCAGGAGGTCCTGTCGCGTAATCTGCGCGACCGCCGAGCGGTTGCGCGGTACCGCGGGCTGACCGGAACGCCGGATGAGAGCGGCGCGCGCCGGCGGGAGAAGGGACTGGCTCGATCGGGGAACGCGCGGGTGCGCCGCAGCATGCGGCAATTGGCCTGGCGCTTCCTGATGTTCCAAAAGAACAGCGCCTTGGCCCAGTGGTACCGAGCGCGCACCGCAGATGCTCGCGGCGCCACCCGCAAGACCATGATTGTCGCGCTGGCGCGCAAGCTGCTCGTCGCGCTCTGGCGTCTGGTGACGACCGGCGAGGTTCCCGAGGGCATCATCCTGCGTCCAGCGCTGGGCGCGGCCGGTCGACATCAAAGCTATCCCACGGAATTCGGCGCCCGTCGCCAGGGTCGGCCGGGCGTTGATGACGATCCGAGCGGCGGTGACCCGAGGCAGGCATGGCTTGCCCGCCGCCCTAGAGAATGGGCCTGCCGTCTCGGAGCCTTGTCACCGATGCGCATGACTGCATCATGGTTCGGATCCCACCGGTCCACCGAATACAGGTGTGTCGGCGCAATGTTCGCGCCCAATGGCGAGCTCCCCTCGGATCATCCTGAAAAACATCCACCCCGCGGCTGCGACCGGGAACCACGCAGCAATCGCCCTTGACAACCTAAACCCCATACAAGCCCGCCCCCGCGAAGGCGGGGGACACCGTCAGCCGGGCCTGGCACAAGGTGCAGTCCGACCGGGAGGCCTGGCAACAGCGCGATCTGTCGCCGGACGACATCGTGCGCCTCACCCTCGACGGCACGGTGGTGCGGGTTCGCCTCGACAGGAAGGCGACCAGCCTTTCGCTGTTGGTGGCGCTGGGCGTTCGTCGTGACGGCCAGAAGGCACTGCTCGCCTTGCGCAACATGGGCGGCGAAAGCGAGGCCGCCTGGCGGGCTCTGCTGGATGACCTCGCGGCCCGCGGCCTCGGCGCGCCGGAGCTTGCCATCGTCGACGGCGCGACGGGGCTGGAGGCGGCGCTCGCGGCGCTGTGGAACGAGGTGCCGGTCCAGCGCTGCACCGTGCACAAGCATCGCCACCTGTTGGCGGTGGCCTTGGTGCACGAGATGCGATCGGAGGCGGAGATGCCGCTTGTTGTTCTCGGCTTGTCCCCTGGCACAATAAACTTTCTCGTGGAGCGCCTTGGGCAGGCCCGGCAGATTGGTGACGATGAAGCGGCTGTCGGCGCCCTGGGGACCGGCCTCGACGCGGGCGACGACGCGGCGCTCGACCTTGTTCCAGCTTTTGGCGGCGTAGCGGAAATCGCCGTAGCGCCGAACCTTTTCTCCCTCGCCTGCGAGGCGACCCAGAGCGGCGTTTTCGGCGAGCGGGCCGACCTGGCGCAGCAGCACCGGATTGCCGGCGAGCCCGAAGATGTAGCCGATACCCTTGCGCTCGCACCACGTCATCGCCTCGGGCCGGCCGTAATGGCTGTCGCCGCGCACGATGATCTCGACTGCCGGCCAGCGAGCGCGGACGCGGCCGATGACATGACGCAGCACCAGCGCCACCTCGGCCCCGTCCGGCGTCTTGCCGGGGCGCAGAGCCTGCCCTCGGGCTTGACCCGGGAGATGATCGCCACCGGCTTGCCGGTTGTCGCCTCGTAGATGTGGATCGGCAGGAAACACCGGCTGTCGTAATGGGCGTTCCACAGTGCCAGTTGCTGGCCGCCGTGCACCCGGTCCTCGGTGTCGTCGATGTCGAGCAGGATGCGGCGGGGTACCTGATCGAAGCTGTCGCAGAACAGCTCGACCATCGCCGCCACGTTTGAGCGCGGTCACGCCGGGGAGGTTCTCCAGCCGGCTGATGGTCGGCGGCGAGCACAGGTCCTCGCCGCTCTCCGGCGGCCGCCCGACCGCCATCTTGAAGGCGGCGATCCGCCCGCAGCACATCGCAGTCGTTGCCGTCGGGATAGCCCGCCGCGATCAGCAGGGCTCGATACCGGATCATCTCCGCAAGCTCGTGCCGCACCCGGTCCGGGTCGCGCGGATCTTCGAGGCAGGCAGCCAGCCGTTCGGCGATCCGAAGCCGCTGCTCGACGGCCGACAGCAACAGGATGCCGGCATCAGAGGTGAGCCGACCGCCGTCGAACCCGACATGCACCGGCTTACCCGCGACGGCTGGCAAACCCGGCAGAATCCCTGTACGATCGATCATGGCGGGCGCGAACTCCCTGCATCCGTGTTGAAACTGCTTCAGCAACAGAATCATACACGAATCCAACGGCTTGCGTCGCGTCCGCCAGCCCCTTCATGAGGCTTAGTGAATTTTTCGGGCTAAACCTCTGAGTATTTTTATTTGGGTATTAATACCTCTTAGTATTATTAGCGTGCCAATTTGGAACTTCTGGTCATGCCGCCTTTCTCTTGTTGGTGAGATTGAGTTCGTAGATGTTTGGCTTCCCTTGCCCGCGGCGCATGATCCGGATGAACTTCTTGCGCTCAAGCTCCTGGACATAGCGGACGACGCTTCGCTGTCCGCCGCCCATGTCCTTGACCAGGCGCTCTTGGCCAGGAAAGCAGTAATCATTCTGCCAAGCATATTTGAGTAGCATGGTGTAGGTCAGCTTGGCGCCGGGCGACAGCTTGCCGTTGTCGAGGATGTGGTTGGGGACCTGGGTAAATCCCCTCGTCGTGAGGATGTCGGCTCCCTTGAGGACGATGTTGCGCTCGATGACCTCCGCGATCGAAACGAGCTTCTCTTCTCGGCGCTCCATGGTCGGATTTTAGCATCCGGCTTGGCTCCGGCCCGCGGCCGTGGGGATAAGCGGCTCCGCTTAATGTCGGGCGTCGTCGCGGGAGCGGTCGGGCGCGCCGAGGAGCGGCGTCAGCATTTTTTGCAAACCGGCGATCAGGTGGTTTGTCTCACAAGCGCGCTCCCTTAAGGAAACACTGAAAAATCCGGCTGTTGGGGCTGGCATCGGGTAGGATCTTTCAGTCCGGGGGCACTGAGGACGGGGCGATGCAGCGACAGGGTAGTTTTTCGCGGGCGGAATACGCCGGGAAGAAGAAACAGACACGGCGCGGCAGGTTTTTGGCCGAGATGGAGCGGGTGGTGCCGTGGGAGCGGCTGGTCGGACGTCTGCGGCCGTTTTATCCGAAGGGCGAACGCGGTCGGCCGCCGATCGGGCTGGAACGGATGCTGCGGCTGTACTTTTTGCAGCAATGGTACGGGTTGGCCGACGAAGCCCTGGAGGACGCGCTTTACGACAGCCAGGCGCTGCGCGGCTTTGCCGGCATCGATCTGTCGGTGGCGGTGGTTCCGGACGCGACGACGGTACTGAACTTCCGCCATTGGCTGGAGCAGCACGACCTGACCCGGGCGCTGTTCGATGAGGTGGGTGCGATGCTGGAGGAGCGCGGCCTGCTGATGCGCCAGGGCACCATTGTCGATGCCACGATCATCGCCGCGCCGCCTTCGACGAAGAACAAGAGCAAGGCGCGCGACCCGGAAATGCACCAGACCAAGAAGGGCAATCAGTGGTACTTCGGGATGAAGGCGCATATCGGGGTGGATGTCGCCGCGGGGCTGGTGCACACGATGGTCGGCACCGCCGCCAACGAAGCCGACATCAATCAGACGGCGTCCCTATTGCACGGTCAGGAGGAGGCGGTCTTCGCCGATGCCGGCTATACCGGAGCGGACAAGCGGCCCGAACTTGAAGATCGCGATGTCGACTGGAACATCGCGGTCAAGCGCAGCATCATCAAGGCGTTGCCCAAAGCCCTGCGGGATCAGGCCGAGGCGGTGGAGCGGGCGCTGTCGCCGGTGCGGGCCTGGGTCGAGCACCCGTTCCACATCGTCAAGAACCCCGGCCTGCGCCGGGACAGGCTCTGTTCCGGCATCGCAAGCTGCGCTATCGCGGCCTCTTCAAGAACACCGCGCAACTCTACACCCTGTTCGCGCTGGCCAACCTGGTGATCGTCAAGAAAACGCTGCTCGCGCAGGGCCGTGTCCGATCGCGCCCGGACTCTGTCTTGACCCCGAAAACAGCACAGGAAAACCCCAATACAAACCTGATTTCTACCAGACGCAGACTGTTCCAGGAATGCCGCCGTCACAAACTATGCCATGGCCGCCATCACGCCAGCTATGCCAGCATTGTTCGGCGTTTCCTTAGGTGCGGATGGACCTTGCAAGAACCTCGTGGACGCTCTCTCATTTTCCTCAACCGGCAGGCGAGGGTGCGGCGCCAGTGGTTAGTATGCGCCCAGCAAACCCGGACGGCGCCCTGATTTCTCCCGTTGAGCGGTTACCCTCGTGTCCGCTGAAAAAGGCCGCCAGCTTCTCCGATCATGCTTGGACGGCGGCCGGGAAGTGCCTTGTCCTCTGACCCAAGGAGGTTGCGATGCCCGAACCCGAGCTCATCGATCGACGCCGCGCGGCGCTGGTCGCCTACGACGTCTGTAGCCGCGCGCTGGCTCCCGTCGGATCCGGCACGGCGGGCCGAGATGCGCCCCGTGCTCGACGCTTGGGTTTGGATGATCGGGACAGCGCGGGCGGCGCGCCTGCCGGTGATATATACGACGCCCGTCAGCCGTGCTGATGGCGCCGATGTCGTCCTGCTGCCGACCGACCTTTCGCTGGAAACCGGCGTGCCGCCGCTCACCAACGCCCTTGAGGGCACGGCGGAAGCCGGTTTCCCCGATGAAATTTCGCCGCAACCCGAGGATTATGTCTTTCTCAAGCGCCGACCGAGCGCATTTTATGGGACGGGAATTGCCGAACTCCTGCGCATGCTGCGGCGCGACACGATCATCATCGGCGGCGGCGCCACCAATCGCGGCGTCGAGACGAGTGTGCGCGAGGCCTTCAATCTCGACATCGCGTCGGTTGTGGTGCGCGAATGCTGCTGGAGCGGTGACGCCGCGGCCCACGCCTACAGCCTCGACAAGGCGATGAAAATGTACGCCCGCATTCGGAGCCTCGAAGAGGTCGCGGCGATGCTGCGGGAATGAGCACCCTCCGCGCGACTTGTTCACGCGGAGAGAGCGGGAGCGCAGAACCGATCAGCGCGTATGGCGTGTCTATTGGGCGACGGCGCGGTCCGGCGTCACCCCCAGAAGTCGCCCTTGGCCCCATCGGCAAAGGGCCCTCCGGCGCACGATTCCGCGGCGCTAAAACGCAAACATCGCGGTATCCGGCGCGAGGCCGAAGAGGACGCGGCCGATTGTCTCGTAATGTGCCTGCCGCCCCTGGGCCTGTTGCGAGGCAGTGTGCATGTCGCGGAAGCGGCGCTCGAACGGGCGGTCGTCGAAGATCGCCGTGGCGCCGGCACCATGATAGAGAGTGTTGACCACCTCGCGAGCCTGATGGATGGCCCAGGTCGAGGCGAGACGAATCATCGTGTTCTGTTCAAGGCTCAGTTCGCCGGTTTCACCAACTGCTCCCCAGATTTCGGCGAGGGAGCTCAGCAAGAAGGCGCGCGCCGAGCGCAGCCGGGCTTCGGCCTGCGCCAGCTGCGACTGAATCACCTGGTTCTCGCACAGCCGCTGACGGCCGCCGCGCGGCACCTTCTCTGTCGCGAGTTCAGTGAAATCGGCGATCATGCCGCGCGCGATGCCGAGCGCCACCCCGGCCACTCCCGAGGCGTACAGATTGCTGCTGCTGAAGTAGTAGAGCCGGCCCGGCTGGCGCGGCGCGATCTTTGGGTCGCGCAGCACGGTATAGCGCTCGGGAATAAAGAGATCGGTCACCGAATAGCGGTCGCTGCCGGTACCGCGCAGACCGACGACACGCCAGATATCGGTCATCGTCGCCCGGGCCTTCGGAAACAGCAGCGTGCGCAGGATTTCACCGCCATCGGCGCGGCGCAACGGCGCGCCGTCGGGACCGTGCACGACGACATGGGCGCCCAGCCAGCTCGCATGGTGGCTGCCGCTAGCGAAATTCCCGCGCCGGTCAGGCGGAACCCACCGTCGACGAGTGTCAGGTCGGCCGGCCCGACCGGGCCCCAGGCGACAATGCCGTCCAGCGGCCCAAAGATCTCCTGCGCGACTTCGGGATCAAGAAAGGCGGCAACCATCGAGCAGCCATTCGCCTGTTCGACACACCAGCCGGTGCTGGCGTCGTGGCTGGCGATTTGCTCGACCACTTGAACGTAGGTCATCGGGTCGAGTTCGACGCCGCCAACAGAACGCGGCTGCAGCAAGCGGAACAGCCCGTTGTCCGTCAGCGCCGACACGATCGACGCCGGCAATTCACGGTTTTGCTCGATCTCATCGGCCGCCGCGTCAAGAAGCGGCCCGAGCGCGCGCGCACGTGCGACGTAATCCGGGGCGTCACGCAAAACCTCGTCCATCTCTCGACCTCCTGCCGGCGCGTCGGGGCGTCGTCGGACATTCAGCCGGTTACCTGCGAAACCTGCCCTTGATCTAGATCAACCTAGGCGGCGGTACATTCTCGGACGGGATGACCCGGGCCCCGGAAGCTCCTGCAGATATGGGTAGGTCCGACTGCTGAAAGGGGGACGGACGATGAAGCGATCGAGATTCAGCGAGGAGCAGATGATCGCGATGCTGCGGGAATCGGTGGGGCAGTCAGGCGTTAAGGGCGATCAGCGCGATACCGCCGGCGACCGAGGCGCCGCCGACGATGATAGCCAGCGCGACCATCGTCGGATGGCCCAAATGTTGACCGGGCGGCGTCAGGTGCACGAGGACAGCGGCTGCCCAGATTACTGCGCCGAATAGGGACAGGCCGAGGCCGAGCTTGCGTTTGCGTCTGAGAGGCATCATTCCGCCTGCCTTTATACGGTGGTGGGGGCCTGGGCTTCCTGATGCCAGATCAAGAGGCGCCGGCGGATCAGGGTCATCGCCTTGACGAGGCAGAGCCCGGCCAACGCGATCTCGACGATGCCGGCGAAGACGCCCGGAGAATTGGCAAAACGCGAGGCGGCGATCATCGCGCCACCCAGCCCCTGGCCGCCCATCAGCATTTCGGTGACGATCGTGACGATCATCGAAACCGGCAGGGCCACCTGCAGCCCGGTCAGGATCTGCGGCAACGCCGCCGGTAGGATGATTTCACGCAGCAACTGACGCTCGCTGGCGCCAAGGCTGCGCGCCGACCACAAGAGGTGCCGGTCGATCCCCTCTGCGGCGGCAAGCGTGGCGACGATCACCGGGAAGATGGCGTTGAACGTCGCCATCGTGATCTTCGACACGTCGTAGAGCCCGAGCCACAGCATGAAGACCGGCAGAAAGGCGATCTTCGGCATCGGGAACCCGACCGACACGATCGGGTCGAAGAACCAGCGAAAGGGGCGGTTGCGCGCCATCAGAATGCCGACCGCGACGCCGCCGACGCCGGCAATCGCGAACCCGGTCAATGCCCGGTAGAGCGTCAGGCCGAGATTGACCGTCAGCTCGCCCGAGAGCGCATCCTGCCAGATGCGGCCAAGCACGCTCGACAACGGCGGCAGCAGGAACGCGCTGACGACCCCGCTGCGCGACAGGACCTCCCAGGCGAGAACCAGGGCGATCAGCGGCAAGAGGCCACCGATCCGCCGGGCGAAGACCGCGGCGATGCGCCCGGGCCGAATGCCGACCAGCGCCGGCCGTAGCAGAACCAGGCTCTCGCCGCCTTCTAGTCGCGCCATGCCAAAGCCCGCCGCATCAGGATCAGATAGCCGCGATCGGCGACAAATCCGAGAAACGCCACCGTCAGCACCACCGCGAACATCGCGTCATAGACGCCGCCGTCGCCGAGCCAGCCGATCATATAGCCGAGCCCGCTTCGGGCGACGAGGAGTTCGGAGGCGACGAGCAGCACAAAGGCGAAGGCGAGTGCGGTGCGTACGCCGCTCAGCAATTCCGGCAATGCGCTCGGCAAAACCACCTCGAACAGCACCCGCAACCGGCTGGCGCCAAGGCTGCGCGCCGACCAGATCAGCACCTGCTCGGCGCCGCGCGCGCCGTTGAAAGCGCTCAGCGTCACCGGCAGCAGGCAGCCGACAAAGATCACCGCCACCTTCGAGGCGTCGCCAAAGCCGAGCCACAGCACCATGACCGGGATCAGCGCCGATTTCGGCATCGGGTAGAAGAACTGGACGATCGGGTTGACGACGACCCGCACCGGCAGATACCAGGCCATCGCGATGCCGATCAGGCTGCCGAGGACGATCGCGAGGCCGAGGCCCGCAGCGGCGCGCGAGATCGAGGCGAGGCCGTTCGTCCACAGATCGCCGCTTCCGGCGAGGTTGAACCAGGCGCGCACGACGGCGTCGAGCGACGGCAGAGCCGAAGGCCGAGACGAGGCCGCAGGCGGGAGATTGCCTCCCAGGCCAGGGCCAGCAGCAAGAGCGGCGCGTAGCGGGAGAAGGTGCGGGTCATCGGGCGGCGCTGCGCTCGGCGGCGACGGCTTCGCCGCGCACCAAATCCCAGACGTGCTCGACCATGTCGACGAAGTCAGGGCGGCGGGTCAAGCCGGGGTCGGCGCGGTCGAAGCCGACCTCGACAATCTCCTTGATCCGGCCGGGGCGCGCCGACATGACCGCGATCCGCTCGGCGAGCAGCACCGCCTCCTGGACATCGTGGGTGACGAAGATCACGGTCTTGCGCGTCTGCTGCCAGAGACGCAGCAATTCGATCTGCAGCAGACTGCGGGTCTGCGCGTCGAGCGAACCGAAGGGTTCGTCCATCAACAGGATGCGCGGATCGATCGCCAGGGTGCGGGCGATTGCCGCGCGCTGCTTCATGCCGCCCGACAATTGCGAGGGGTAGCTGTCCTCGAAGCCGGCGAGGCCGACGAGTTCGATGAAGTCGCGCGCCCGGCTCGTGCGCTCGTCGCGCGCCATGCCTTGTTTTTCGAGACCGTAGAGCACGTTCTGCAAAACCGTCTTCCACGGGAAGAGGGCAAAATGCTGGAAGACGATGCCGCGATCGGGCCCGGGGCCGGCGATCGGCCGGTCATCGACCCGGATGGCGCCCTCCTCGACCGGGAGAAAGCCGCCGACGAGGTAGAGGAGCGTGCTCTTGCCGCAGCCGCTCGGGCCGAGCAGGGCCAGGAATTCCTGGTCGCGCACCGCGAGCGACACATTGTCGAGCGCCATTACCGGGCGCCCGCGCGGCGGCCGATAGACGTGGCTGACCCGGTCGATGACGATCTGCGCTGCTGCGTCCACGCCTTCGCGGCCCCCTGCTATTTCCCGTCGATGCGCCGCTTGGCTTCCTCGATCAGTGTCAGATCGACATGATCGGGGCTGATCTGCACCGATTTCGGCAGCACGCCGAACTTTACGCTCTGATCGATCTGCTCCTGAACCAGCGCAATTTCCGGCCGCAGATCGGGCGAATGGTAGAAATCATCCTTGGTGAAGGCGAAAGCGAGCCGGTCTTCGGGCAATTTGGTGACGTCGGCGGTCAGCGCCAGCGCCTCTTTGCGGTTCGCGGGATCGAGAAACCAGCGGGCCGCGCGGATGTAATCCTCGAAGAAATCGACAAGCGCGGGCCGGTTCTTGGCGATGAAATCGGCGCGGATCGACCAGATCACCGCCTGGGTCGGCCCCACCGCGTCGCGCGCGGTGAACAGCACCTTGTATTTGTCGTTGCCGATGATGCCGTGAGCAAATTGCGGCAGGACGCCGATCATGTCGACCTTGCCGCCTTCGAGCATCGCCGGCATGTTGGCGAAATTGGTCTCGACCGTGGTGAAGTCGGCGTCCTTGATGCCATGTTTGCTGAACATGGTGCGCATCGCCGCATCGCTGGCGGAGCCGATCGTGTTGGTGGCGATGCGCTTGCCTTTCACATCCTCGATCTTCTGGATCGGGCCGTCGGCGCGGACGACGAAATTTTCGCTGAAATAGCCGGGATGGCCGTCCTGGACCACGTCGGCGACGACGCGCTCGTCGAGATGGGCGTTGGTGATCGCCAGCGCCAAGGCGCTCGAGGATTGCGAGACGATCTCCAGTTCGCCGACCGCCTGCGCCTGGATCTGCGGCGTGGTGCCGGCGAAGCGGATCGCTTGCATCGTATAGCTCTTGCCCAGATGCTTGAACAATTCCGGGTGGCGCTTGGCGAGCGCCTCGACGAGCGGCGCCAGATGGCCCGGTGTCGCCACCCAGCCGATCCGGATCGTCAGCGGCTCCGCCTTGGCGATCACGGCGATGCCGATGGCGGCGATCAGCGCTGCGGCTGCCGTGAATTTTCGTCCCCAGCCCATCTTCCCTCCCCGAGGATTTGCTTTGTCTGCCGCCGATCCTAGCAGATCGGTTAGAGTGGAGCGACCCGGCACGGTTCGAGGGAGGTCATATGGCCTGGAAGCGCATGGTGCTGCAGATCGGCGTGGGCACCGACATCCGCGGCGCCGATTACACCAAGGCGGCGGTGCGGGCGCTGCGCGACGCGCTCTGGCACAATTCGCTGAGCATCGCCGACGCGGTCGGGCTCGATGTCAATTCGATGCAGGTCGAGGTCACGATCGGCGTGCCGCATCCCGAAGAAGTCGATAAGGCGGCGGTGCTGGCTGTCCTGCCGCACGGGACCGGGACCATCACTGTCGTCGAGGGCGGGCTCGAAATTCCGAACGATGCCGGCACTAATCTGACCGTGATCGCCAATGCCGCCGCGGTTGTTCGGCTCGATGTCGCATAGGAGGCCGGGCATGGCGGCAAAACGTATCATTCTCGAAATGGGCAGCGGCAACGATCTGCACGGCGGCGACTACACCAAGGCGGCGCGCCGCGCAGTGGAAGATGCGATCCACCACTCCTCGCTGACCTTCCTCCGCACGATGGGTCTCAACTCGCGCAGGATGCAGGTCGAAGTCACGATCGGCGTGCAGCAGCCGGACAAGGTTGACGCCGCCGCGGTCAAGGCGGTGTTGCCGCATGGCGAGGTGACGGTGCGGGTCGTCAAGGGCGGGCTCGACGTGGCCGACCAAGAGACCGGCGATATCGCGATCATCGCCAGCGCCGCCGTCGCGGTCCGGATGGAACTGCCCCAGGCTGCACGCTGAGAGACGCCTGCGCCGCCTATTCGCGGGCAGCGACGACGGCGATCTCGACCTTCCAGTGTGGGGCGGCGAGGCGGGCTTCGACACAGGCGCGGCCGGGCGTGTTGCCGGGCGACACCCAGGCGTCCCAGACCGTGTTCATGTCGTTGAAATAGCGCATGTCGGAGAGCCAGATCGTCGCCGACAGCAGCTTCGAATTGTCGGTGCCGGCGGCGGCGAGCAATTCGTCGATCTTGCGCAATACTTCCTGGGTCTGCTGGCGGACATCAGCCTCGGGCGTGTCGGCGACCTGACCGGCCAGATAGACCGTGGCGCCGTAGGCCACCGCCTGGCTCATCCGCGTACCGACCTTGTGGCGTTCGATCGTCATCGCAATCCCTCTCGCAGAAAGCAGAGCCGGCGAGAATACACGGGCAGGCCCGCCCGATCACCGGGCTGTTCTTTACGCTGGGCTTTTTCGTCTCGTCATTTCTGTCGGAGACCCGGGGCCGACCGCTGCCCGAGACAGCGTGATCGCCCTAGAAGACGGGGAGCCTGCGCACCATGACGGTGCCGGCGAGCATGTCGTGCAAGGTGCGCCGGCGCCGGTTGAACAGCGCCACCAGCAGGATCAGCGAGCAGGTCAGGCCGATCGTGATGTAGAAAAGCGCTGTCTGCGCCAGCGCCTGGAAGAAGCCCGGACGTTCGCCGGTGACCGAGCGCAATTCAAGGTCAAAGCAGCGCATGCCGAGGGTCGCCGAGCGCGGCCCGGCCAAGAGCAGCGTGTGGTAGGCAAGCGGGATAAGCCCGAAGAGGAACCACAACACCGGCCCCAGCAGCCCGAAGCTCAGCACCCAAAGGATCGCGAACACGATCCATATCGCGACCATGACGGCGCCGATGCAGATAAGGTCGATGAAATAGGCCAGAGCGCGGCGCGGCAGCAGGCCCTCGTAAAGCTCGGGGTAGACCAGCGGGTCCGGCATGCCGGAATGCGCGCTCGCGGAATAGCCGTAGCCGGCGGTCATCGAACCCTCACTGACGCTGCAATCCGCAGCATGTGGGGAGAGCGGTGCCGGGAGCAAGTCGCGTCGAGGGGGCTTGTGCTAAGCTCGGATGCACATCCTCGAAAAGGAAACCCACATGCCCGCCTACATCATCGCCGACGTCCAGGTGACCGATCCCGCCGGCTACGAGCCCTATCGCCCGCTCGCTGCCGCCAGCATCGCGCGGTTCGGCGGCAAGTTCGTGGTGCGCGGCGGCAAGGCCGATCTCCTCGAAGGGACGCCGCAGCCCGAGCGGATCGTCGTCATCGAGTTCCCCGACGTCGAAACCGCAAGGCGCTGGTACCATTCGGAAGAATACCAGCAGGCACTGAAGATCCGGCAAGCGGCCTCGCACGGCCGGCTGATCCTGGTCAAGGGCGTCTAGTCAGGCGCCGTTTTCGCCTTCGCCGAGCAGCAGCTTCGTCGGAAAGCCTGCTTCGTTCAGCGCGGCGATCAACGCATCGACATGGCGGCGGTTTTGCGTTTCGACGACGACGTCGAGTTCGGCGCGCTTGACCGAGGTGTCGTGGAAGAGACGCTGGTGGTGGACTTCGACGATATTGCCGCCGCGCCGGCCGATGATGCCGGAGACCTGTGCCAGGGCGCCCGGCACGTCGGGGAGTTCGGCGCGCAGCCGCACCAGCCGCCCCTCGCGCACCAGCCGGCGCATCAGGATCGATGCCAGCAGGCGCGAGTCGATATTGCCGCCGGTCAGCACCACGCCGACGCGCCTGCCATGGAAACGGCCGGGCGAAGACAAGACGGCGGCGATGCCGGCGGCCCCGGCGCCCTCGACCAGCAGCTTTTGTTGTTCGAGCAACGTCTCGATCGCGCGTTCGAGCAGGACGTCATCGACGACGACGATATCGGCGACGAGCGCCTTGACGATCCGGCGGGTAAGCCGGCCCGGCTCCTTGACCGCGATGCCTTCGGCCAGCGTCGCGGCGGCCGCGGGCGGACCCGGGTCCTCGCCGCGCATCAATCGATACATCGAGGGATAAAGTGACGACTGGACGCCGATGATCTCGATCTCGGGCCGGATCGCCTTGGCGGCGACGGCGATGCCGGATATCAACCCGCCGCCGCCGATCGGCACGACGAGCGCATCAAGCTCAGGGCAGTCCGCCAGCAATTCGAGCGCGATCGTCCCCTGGCCGGCGATGACCGCCGGGTCGTCGTAGGGATGAACGAGGGTCAGACCCCGCTTGCGGGCGAGCGCATCGGCGGCCTCACGGGCGGCGGCAAGGCTGTCGCCCTTCAGGATGACTGCGGCGCCGAAGGCTTCGGTGCGGTCGATCTTGATGAAGGGCGTGCCCTCGGGCATCACGATCGTCGCCGGAATGCCGAGGCGGCGGGCGTGATAGGCGACCCCCTGGGCATGGTTGCCGGCCGACATCGCGACGACGCCGGCGCGCTGTTCGGCGGCGTTCAACGTCAGGAGCTTGTTGAGCGCGCCGCGTTCCTTGAACGAGCCGGTGCGATGCAGCGTTTCGAGCTTCAGGAAGATCCCGGCGCCGGCAAGCTCCGACAAGGCCGGCGAGGGGATCGTCGGCGTGCGTGCGACCGCACCCTCGATCGCCGCGGCGGCGCGGCGGACATCGGCGATCGATAATGGCAGACTGGTCACTTCGCGGGCGCCAGCGTCAGGGTGGAATGGGCGGTGGTGCGGCTGGGAACCAGCCAGCCGAAATCGCGCCATCGCTGCAACAGATCGGCGTAGTGGCTGGAGAGCGGATTTCCCGACTGGCCGGGAGCCGCGATCATTTGCGATACCTGCGGCATGGCGAGGTCGGTGATGATGCGCAAGCCGGCGCCGAAGCGCTGGACAAAGGGGGCGTGCTCGTCACGGATCGTGCTGGGGCCGCGGTCGAGCGTGTCGTAGGCGCCCGAAGTCGGGATCGAGACGGCGAGCCAGTCGCGCAATAACGGGATGCGGCCGAGGACGGGATTGGCGAATTCGGCGACATGCGCTCGTCCCCAGCGCCACTCGTTCATGTCTGCTCCGTAATTCTGACGCAGTCCTGCAAGAGCGGCGTCGAGCGAGGCTTCGAGCCGAGCCGCGCAGGTCTCGATGCCCGGCTCTTTGGGGTCCTCGCACCAGTCCGGGCGCCTGGTCAAGACCGCCTCGATGACCTGCGGCTTCAGGTCCCAATAGCCTTCTACCGCATTGCCGAAACGACCGAACAGAATGGCGCGGCTCAGTTCGCGCAGCCAAGCGGTGAAGAGGAGCGGCTCGACCTTGCCGCGGTCCATATCGAAGTCCCAGTGGCGCAGACGCCCGACCGCCTCCCGCGCCTCCGCCCCGGCGGGTGCGATTGCGGTCATCAGCGGCGTCAGGCGCTCAGCCATCAGCGAGAGCGTGTCGGCTTGCATCGCCGCACTCGACGTCGGGTTCTGCACCGGGGTTTGCGCGAGCAGCGCCTCGATCCGCTCCGCCCGGTTCGGCAAATCCCAATCGCGGCTAATGAAGTAGGGGTAATTGTCGGGCACGATCTTGTTGTTGGCGCTCACGAAATGGCCGGAGGGCGGGTTCGTCGCGGCCGGCATGTGATCGAACGGAATGAACCCGTTCCAATCGAATTCGCCGGTCCAGCCCGGCGCCGGCATCCAGCCCTCGCCATGTTTGCGGATCGGCACCAGGCCCGCGGCCATGAACGCGATCGTGCCGTCCGCGTCGGCAAAGACGATATTCTGCGGCGGCCCGACGAAGCCTTCCAGCGCGGCCCGAAAGCTCGGCCAATCGGCGGCGCGGTTGATGCGCCACAAGGCTTCGGCGCTGCGGTCGTCCTCGAGCGTGAAGGTCGCCTGCAAGGCCAGCGCGTAACCGGCATCAGCGGCGCCGGGCGAGAGAAAATCCGAAATGACCGGGCCGTGACGGGTCGAGCGGACGGCGATATCGACGGGCGCGGCGTCGCGCACCGCGATCGACTCATGGCGGACCGCCAAAGGCTCGGACCCGGTAGGCGTCAGATAGCGGGCGGGATCGGCGGGATCGAGCTTTTCGACAAAGATGTCCTCGACATCGGCGGTCGTCGTCGTGAAGCCCCAGGCGATATGGCCATTGTGGCCGATCACGACGAAAGGGACGCCGGCCGCGGTGGCGCCGGCGATTTCGTGCGCGGGCGTCGCTAGCCGCGCCAGATACCACACGCCCGGCGCGCTGAAGGCGAGATGCGGGTCATTGGCGAGGAGCGGCTTGCCGCTGGCGCTATGACGACCGTCGACGACCCAATTGTTCGAGGCGTAATGCGGGCCGACGATCTCGGGCAGTGCGCGGTAGAGCGGGCCGAGCGGCAGTTCGCGGTAGAGCGGAAGCATTTGCGCCAGCGTCGTCGGCGCGTCTTTGGGGTATTCGGGATAGAGAAAGGCGAGATCGGCCGTGGAGATCGACCGGGCCATCACGGCGCGCTGCAATTCGCCGCGGAAATTGCCCTCGAGCTGCAACGCCATCAGCTTTCCCCAGACGAGGCTGTCGGCCGGCCGCCATGGTTGCGGCGAAAAGCGCAGCAGCAGGAATTCGGGCGGCAATGCGCCACGGCGCGCGGCGAGATAGGCGTTGACGCCCGCCGCATAGGCCTGCAAGGCGCGATTGACCTCGGGCGAGAGGTGGGCAGCCTCGGCCTCCGCGGCGCGGTAAAGCCCGAAGATGCGCATCTGCCGGTCGCTCGCCAGCGCGTCGGGCCCGAAGATTTCGGCGAGCCGCCCGGCGGCGTAGCGCCGCTGCAGTTCCATCTGAAAAAGACGATCCTGGGCATGAACGAAGCCGAGACCGAAAGCGGCGTCTTCGTCGTCCCGGGCGGTGATCGTCGGGACGCCGTCCAGGTCGCGGTCGATCCGGATTTCTGCCTCGGGTCCGGCCAAGACCAGCCGCCCGCCGGTTTGCGGCAAGGACGAGCGCAGATAGAGATAGAACCCGCCGCCGAGGAGGATGACGAGCGCCAGGAGTCCGGCGAGGATGCGGCGGACCATCGCCGCCCGCGGGGGCGGATGCCTAGAGGCCTAGTTCGCGCAGGATCCGGTCGCGGTCGGCGTCGAGATCGGGGGCCGCGGGCCGCGTTGGCAGGTCGGGAAAGGCGGAGAATTTCATCGGGTTGCCGGCGACCTCGATGCGCCCGGTGACGGGATCATCGACCGCGACCAGCATATTGCGCGCCGTCGTCTGTGGATGCGCCAGGGCCTGCTCGACATTGTTGACGGGGCCGCACGGCACGCCCGCCGCCTCCAATACCGCGAGCCAATGCCCGGTGCCGGCCTTGCCCAACTCGCCTTCGATCTCGGCGCGCAGCGCGTCCTGGTTCTGGTTGCGCAGGGTGTTGGTCTTGTAGCGCGGGTCCTCGGCGAGATCCCTCCGCTCCAGCGCGTGGGCGAGCTTGACGAAAAGCCCGTCATTGCCGGCGGCGATGATCAGATGGCCGTCGCCGGTGGCGAACGCTTCGAACGGCGTGATCGATGGATGACGGGCGCCCATCGGCCCAGGGATTTCGCCCGTCGTCGTGTAGCGCATAATCGCATTTTCGAGGAGTGCAAGTTGGCAGTCGAATAGCGCCACATCGACCTTGGTCGCCTCGCCGGTGCGCTCGCGGTGGAGCAGGGCCGCGTTGAGCGCGATCGCGGTAAAGAGCCCGCCGCCAAGATCGCCGATCGAGGTGCCGACCCGGGTCAGCGGCATGCCTGGATGGCCGGTGATGCTCATCACCCCACCCAGCCCCTGCACCACCATGTCGTAGGCCGGATAATGCGAATAGGGGCCGGTATGGCCGAAGCCCGAGGCGGCGGCGTAGACGAGCCGCGGATAGCGGATATGCAGGCTCTCCCAGCCGTAGCCGAGCTTCTCCATCGTTCCGGGCCGGAAGTTTTCGACAAGCGCATCGGCCTTATCGAGGAGGCGCTCGAAAATCTCGCGGCCGTCCGGCGATTTGAGGTCGAGCGCGATCGACTCCTTGCCGCGATTGACGGAGACGAAATATGCCGATTTGCCGTTCTTGAATGGGCCGTACTGGCGCGCGTCGTCGCCTTGGCCGGGAGGTTCGACCTTGATCACCCGCGCCCCCATCTCGGCCAGCAGCAAGGTGCAGTAGGGCCCGGCGAGAATGCGCGAAAGATCGACAATAGTGATGCCGGCAAGCGGCCCGGGATGAGGCATGGCGGGCAATTCCTCTCGGTCTAGGATCGGTCAATAGCCCAGAGCCGTCCCCGGCCGCAACCGCGCTCATGCGACCGGCAACGGCGATTTCGGCCGCGCCGCGATGGTGCTATAGTCCGTGCGGAGGGAACGCATCGCGACCCGAATGGCGGACCGAAGGCGAAACGAGAACGCCGAACGCGACGCGGACGAGCGGCGGACCGCGGCGTTGATCGGGCTGATCATCGTCCTGACGCTGGCGATCGCCGGCGTCGTGCTGTTCCGGGAACTCAGAAAAAATGCCCAGCTGGAGGATTGCCTGATGTCCGGCCGTACCAATTGCGCGCCGATCGAGGTGCCGTTGCGGCCCTGACCGCAGGACGCTGCCAGAGGGGCGGTTCGACGCAGCAACACCGCTTTTCAGTATCCAATGTCTATGATAGACAAACGCCACTTTATCGCCCGTGGAGGCATTCCCGATGGTGAGGCGTATCATCGGCGCGGTTGCTGTCGTTCTGGTGGCGGCGGCGGTGGTCATCTGGTGGCAGCGCTCGGGCGCGGACGTGCCACACCCCGCCGCACAGGCGTCTCCTCCGGGAATTCCGGTTACGCCCGGCACCGTATCCGCCGCGGACGTTCCGGTGTTCCTGCACGGTATCGGCACCGTGCAGGCTTACAACTCGGTCGCGATCAAGAGCCGGGTTGACGGCCAGATCGTCAAAACTCTGTTCAAGGAAGGTCAGGAGGTCAAGGAAGGCGATCCGCTCTTCCAGATCGATCCGCGGTCGTTCCAGGCGGCTCTGGAGCAGGCGCAGGCGGCCAAGCAAAAGGATGAGGCGCAACTCGCCAGCGCCCAGGCCGATCTTGAACGGGCCGGACAATTGGTCGGGTCAGGCTGGCAGACCAAACAGAGCTTCGACCAGCAGAAGTCCGCGGTCGGACAACTGCAGGCGGCGATCAAGGGCGACGAAGCTCAGATCACCAACGCGAAGCTCAATCTCGGTTATGCCGACATCCGCGCGCCGATCGACGGGCGCCTCGGCGCAAAACTCGTCGACAAGGGCAATCTCGTTCGAGCCGGCGACAATACCGTCCTTGTCACGATTACCGAGGTCAAGCCGATTTTCGTCAGCTTTACCCTCCCGCAGAACACCCTCGAA
This sequence comes from uncultured Alphaproteobacteria bacterium, assembly GCA_963799085.1. Lineage (GTDB taxonomy): Bacteria > Pseudomonadota > Alphaproteobacteria > ATCC43930 > CGMCC-115725 > AP-15. The sequence continues at coordinate 199,260 of CAWCWA010000006.1, forward strand.
GATCTCCGCGAGCACCAAAAACAGTCCCCGCTTGTCGTGCGCGCCTATACCGGCGACGACAAGGCGCAACTCGCCGAGGGCAAGCTGACGTTTATCGACAACGCGATCGATCAAGCGACGGGTACGATACGCCTGAAGGCGCGTTTCGATAATGAAAACGAGCGCCTGTGGCCCGGCGAATTTATAAGTGTTCGGGTGATCTTGACTGTTCGCAAAGGGGTCGCGACGGTGCCGGCCCAGACCGTTCAGGAGGGGCCGAACGGCCATTACGCCTACGTAATCAAGCCCGACGACACGGTGGAGCGGCGGGCTGTCGAGGTCGCCGCGGTCCAGGATGGAATTGCGGTGGTGACGAAGGGGCTGTCGCTCGGCGAGCGTATCGTCATCGAGGGTCAATACCGCCTAACCAACGGTTCGCGGGTGAAGCCCATCGTACCGCAAGCCGGCGCAACGGGCTAATCCGGAATTCCTACACATCATGACTGCAACCGACTCGCTGTAAGGGCAAGAGCGGATGAATATTTCGGAACCTTTTATTCGGCGGCCGATTGCCACCTCGCTGCTGATGTTGGGGGTGCTCGTATTCGGCATTGGCGCCTATAATCTGTTGCCGGTGGCGGCGGTGCCCAATGTCGATTTCCCGACGATCACGGTGAGCGCCAGCTACCCCGGGGCCAACCCGCAGACGATGGCCTCGGCGGTCGCAACCCCGCTCGAGCAGCACTTCACCGCGATCCCGTCATTGACCGAGATGACCTCGCTCTCGCGGCGTCGGCACCACGACAATCACGCTGCAGTTCGATCTGTCGCGCAATATCGACGCCGCGGCGCAGGACGTGCAAACCGCGATCAATGCGACGAGCGGGGTATTGCCCAAGGACCTGCCCAGCCCGCCGACCTACCGCAAGGTAAACCCGGCGAATTTTGCGGATCTGATCTACGCGGTCCATTCCGATGCCGTGCCGCCCTACGTCGTCGACCAATACGCCAACACTGTCCTGGCGGAGCGGCTGTCGACCGAGCCGGGAGTCGGCGGAGGTCCGCATCTTCGGCCAGAAGCCCTACGCGGCGCGCGTCCAGGTTAATCCCGGCGCGCTTGGCGGCACGCGGCATCGGCCTTGAGGATGTCCGCAACGCGCTGGTCGCGGCGACGGTCAATCGGCCGAAGGGCACGATCGAGGGCGAGCATCAGTCGATCGCGCTCGACACCAACGACCAGTTGTTCGACGCCACGCAGTTCGGCAACGTCATCGTCACCTACAAGAACGGCGCGCCGGTGCGCGTCAAGGATGTCGGCGACGTCCTCAACTCGGTTCAGAACACGCGACTGGTTTCCTGGTTCGGCGACCAGCCGGCGGAAGGCCTGGCGATCCAGAAGGCTCCGGGCGCCAACACGATCGCCGTGGTCGACAGGATCAAGGCGCTGATGCCGCATCTTGAGGAGTCGCTGCCGCCGTCGATCCATGTCGATCTGATGTCGGACCGCTCGCAGACGACGCGCGCCGCGGTGCACGACGTGCAATTGACGATGCTGCTGACGATCGGCCTCGTCATTGTCGTCATCTTTCTGTTCCTGCGGACCATCTGGGCTACCGTGATCCCGAGCCTGGCGGTGCCGCTTTCGCTGCTCGCCACCTTCGGGGTGATGTATGTCGCCGGCTACAGCCTCGATAACATCTCGCTGATGGCGCTGACGATCTCGGTCGGCTTCATCGTCGACGACGCCATCGTCATGATCGAGAACATCGTGCGCTACATCGAAGATGGAATGCGCCCGTTCGACGCCGCGCTGCGCGGCGCCGGTCAGATCGGTTTCACGATCATCTCGATCACCTTCTCGCTGATCGCGGTATTTATCCCGTTGTTCTTTATGGGCGGGATCATCGGCCGGCTGTTCCGCGAATTTGCTGTTACGGTCGCGGTGGCGGTCATGGCGTCGGCGATCATCTCGCTGACCCTGACGCCGGTCTTGTGCTCGCTGTTCCTGAAGCAGGAGGGGCTGCATCCCAAAAACCGCTTCAACCGGGGTGCGGAACGGGTTTTCGCCGCGGTCTTGCGGCGCTACGACCGCGGGCTCGAATTCGTCTTCCGCCACCACTTCGCCGCGCTGATGGCAACGCTGCTGCTGATGGTCGCGACCGGCTATCTCTACGTCAAAATGCCGAAGGGCTTCTTCCCGCAGCAGGACACCGGTTTCGTCTTCGGCGAGGTCAATACCCGCCAAGACGCTTCGGTGACCCGAACCGACAAGATCCGGCATCAGATCGTCGAGATCGTGCGGCACGACCCTGGGGTCGAGGGCGTCTTCTCGTATGCGGGCGCGTCCGCGTACAACCCCGCCGAGAACACCGCACGCGTGTTCTGGGGCTGAAGCCCTACGACGAGCGCGACGCCACCGCAGAGCAGATCGTGCAGCGGCTGCGCAAGCAGGTGGCGCAGGTCGAGGGCGCCAAGTTCTATATGCAGGTTCCGCAGAACATCAGGGTCGGCGGGCGGCTCTCCCGCACGCAATACCAATATACGCTGACCGACACCGACGGCGATGAACTGAACCATTGGGCGCCGATCCTCGAGGCCGAGATGAGGAAGCTGCCGGAGCTGCAGGATGTTGCTTCGGACCAGCAGATCGCGGCGCCGCATCTGGCGATCCAGATCGATCGCGACGCCGCCTCGCGCCTGGGACTTTCCGCCTCGCTGATCGACGAGACGCTATATGATGCGTTCGGCCAGCGGCAGGTTGCGACGATTTACACCGCGACCGACCAGTACAAGGTGATTCTCGAAGTCCAGCCGCAGTATCAGCGTGATCCCAACCTGCTGTCGAAGATCTATGTCAGCGGGCCGAACGGTGTGCAGGTGCCGCTCGGCGCCTTTGCCCATTTCGTCAAGAAGGTTGAACCGCTGACGATCAGCCACCAGGGGCATCTTTCCGGCGGTCACGCTGTCGTTCAATCTGGCCCCCGGCGTCGCGCTCGGCCAGGCGGTCGACAAGATCCAGGAGATTGACGGCGCGCTTGCACGTGCCGCCGACGCTTGAACGCGTCGTTCCAAGGCACCGCGCAGGCCTTCCAGGCGTCGCTGTCCTCAATGCCGCTGCTGGTCGCCGCCGCAATCCTCGTCGTCTACATCGTGCTCGGCATGCTCTATGAGAGCTACATCCACCCGATCACGATCCTGTCGGCGTTGCCCTCGGCCGGGGTCGGCGCGTTGCTGATGCTGATGCTGCTGCATTACGAACTGTCGGTGATCGCGATCATCGGCATCATCTTGTTGATCGGGATCGTCAAGAAGAACGCGATCATGATGATCGACTTCGCGTTGCAGGCGGAGCGGCTCGAAGGCAAGAGCCCGCGCGAGGCGATCCACGAGGCCTGCTTGCTGCGCTTCCGGCCGATCATGATGACGACCTTCGCGGCGCTGTTCGGCGCCATGCCGATCGCGTTCGGGCACGGCGGAGGCGCGGAATTGCGGCAGCCGCTCGGCGTCGCGATCATCGGCGGGCTGCTCGTCTCGCAGTGGCTGACGCTCTACACGACGCCGGTCATCTACCTCTATCTCGATCGTCTGAGCCGCTGGCTTGGCCGACCTTATCGGCCCTCGCGCATCGCCGAGGCACTGGTGGATGGTCCGCGGCCCGCCTTGGCGCAAGACAGGCACGGCGCCGAATGAAGGCGATGAGTTGCAATCTCGCCGCCGTGCGCGAGCGAGGCCGCGGTCGACCTGACCGCGGGCCGCACTTTCGGCTTCCTGGTGCACGACGTCTCGCGGCTGATGAAGCGACGCTTCGAGCGGCGGGCGCGACAGACCGGACTGCCGATCACCCGCCGGCAGGCTGCGGTGGTGCTCTACATCGCCCGCAACGAAGGGGTCAGCCAGGCCGAGGTCGCCGCCTGGCTCGACATCGAACCGATCGCGCTCGTCCGCATGCTCGACAAGCTGCACGAAGAAGGCCTCGTCGAGCGGCGCGCCCATCCGACGGACCGGCGGGTGCGCACACTGTGGCTGACGCCCGACGCCAGGCCGATGGTCGAACGCATTCTCGACATCAACCTGGCGATCCGCGAGGAAGCGTTTTCCGGTCTGGTCCCTGGAACCCGCGACGCAATGATCGCCGATCTCGGCAGCATCAAGGACAATCTGATGTTGCAGGAGGAAACGGAGAACGAGACCGAACCCGGCGCCGAACCGGACGCAGCGCTGCGGCGGGCTCGTTGATCGGGCAACTCCGGCCTCTTTTCTCCAGCCCTGGTCCGCGATGAAGGCAGCGTCGATGCGGCGGCGGGAATTGCTGGCGGCGCCGCTATTGGGCGGCATTCTCGCGACATCGGCTGCGACTGCCGAACCCGCGGCCCCCCACGGCGCCTCGCTCGACGCGATGCTGCGCGCCTATCTGGCGCAATTCGAGCTGCCGGCGCTGGCGGCGGCGGTAGTACGCGACGGCAACGTCATTGCTTCGGGTGCGGTCGGCACGCGGCGTGGCGGCGCCGATATTCCGGTCACGATCGACGACCGCTTTCACATCGGCTCCGACACCAAGGCGATGACCGCGCTGTTGGCGGCGATGCTGGTTGAGACCGGCAAATTGCGCTGGGGTTCGACGGTCGGCGAGCTCTTCCCCGAACTTAGTGCGGCGATGGCCGACGGTGTCGCCGGGATCACCCTCGAACAATTGCTGTCGCATTCGAGCGGCATTGCCGGCGACAACGAGGCGCAGTGGAAGCTCGTTTTCGACTCGTTCAGGCAGACCGACAAGAACCTCGACGAGTTGCGCTATTGGATTGTCGGATCGCTGGTCAAACAGCAATTGGCGGCAAAGGCGGGAGCTAAGTTCGCCTATTCGAACCTTGGCTATACGCTCGCCGGCGCGATGCTCGAACGGGCGGCCGGCAACACCTGGGAGGAGCTGATCGTCGGGCGCGTGTTCGAGCCGCTCGGGCTTAAATCCGCCGGGCTCGGGCCGCAGGCGAGTCTCGGCCGGGTCGACGCGCCGCTCGGCCACAGGCCGTTGCCCGACGGCACGCTGAAGCCGATGCTCGCCGGCCCGAACGGCGACAACCCGGAGGTGATCGGTCCGGCCGGCACGGCGCATATGTCGGTGCTGGACTTTGCCGGTTGGGCCGCCTGGAACGCTGGCGAGGGCAAACGCGGCCCCACCCTAGCGCGACCGGATACGCTCAAGAAGCTGCATACGATGGTGATCGACATGCCGCCGAGGCCCGATGCGCCGGTCGGCACACCGTCGAGCGGCAGCTATGGGCTCGGCTGGGGCCGGGTCGTGCTGCCGTTTTCGCCCGAGCCGTTCCTGTTTCACGGTGGCTCAAACGAGATGAACCTCGCCTATATCCTGCTCCAGCCGAAAGACGATTTCGGCATGGTGCTGATGACCAATCGCGGCGGGGACAAGGCCGATCAGGCGCTCAAAGCCGCCGGTGCCGAACTCTACAAGCGCTTCGGCTCGGACGCCGCCCGGTAGAGGCGAGGCCGCGTCACTCCATCCGCTCGCGGCGGCCGCCCTGGCGCGCCAGCAGAAAGCCGATGACCAGCAAATTGCCGACGTTGAACAGCACCCCCACCGCAAAGGCCGGGGCGTAAAAGCCGAAATGGTCGTAGAGGGCGCCCGCGAACCAGCCGCCAAAGGCCATGCCCGACATTCCGGTAAAGAGCAGCGCCGGCACCCGCCACGAGGCCTCGCTTGCCGGAAACAACTCGCGCAATGCCACGACATAGGCCGGGATGATGCCGCTGAAGCCAAGCCCGTAGGCGGCTGAAACAGCGAAAAGCCCGACTTCGTCCTGGGTCACCGTGAAGGCCGCGATCGCCGCTGCCTGACAGGCCGAGGCCGCGAAGACCGCGCCGAGCCCGCCCACCCGGTCGGCGAACCAGCCCCAGAACAACCGGCTGACAAAGGCGCAGCCGAGCAGCACCGAAAGCATCGCCGCACCCTGCGCCGCCGGAATGCCGAGATCGGAGCAAAAGGCGACCAGATGCCCCGCCGGCATCGCCATCGGCACGCAGCACAGAAAGCTCGCGGCGCACAGCAGCGCCTGCACCAGATTGGCCGGCATCCCGAGTGTTCGGCTGCGCGGCCGGGTCCTGCCGGTCGAGGCGATTGCCACGCGGCTCGGCGCGGGCGGCGGATAGAGAAACCACGCCATCGGCAGGATCGCCGCAACCACGACGACAGCATAGCAGAGCATCGTCGCTTGCCAGCCGAACTGCGTCAGCCCTTGCTGGAAAACCGTCGGCCAGATGACCCCGGCGATGTATTGCCCGGACGAGATCAGTGCAACCGCCGCGCCGCGCCGCCGGTCGAACCAGCGCGACACATAGACGACGAGAGGCGGAAAATGCGCGCTGCTGCCGAGCAGTCCGATCAGCACGGCGTGACCCAGAAATAGCGCCCAAAGATGCCCCAGGGCCGAGATCGCCAGCCCCAAGGCCGCCATGACGGCGCCAAAGATCACGACTGACCGTACCCCGATGCGGTCGGCGATCCAACCCATCAGGATGCCGCCCGACCCGGTGCCGATCCAGACTAGCGAAGCGGCCAAGGCCACCAGGGATCGCTCAGCGCCGAGTTCGGCCGCGATCGGCTTCAGCCCGACGATGAGGATCAGCGGCGCGCCGTAGGAGATCGCCAGGATGCCGGTCGTCAGCGCCGCGGCGACCCAGGAGGCGCGACTCTCGATGCTGTAGGCAGAGCGGCGGGCTTGCGCGGCGTCGGCGGCGCTCACTGCACAGGCCTTGGCCGCGCCGTTCCAGGAGCAGGCCGTTCACCAGCGGCGCGCCCGCTTCCTACACCGTGCTGCAACTTAACATCCTCCGCGAGGCTTTCGATCTGGCCCTTTATGTTCGGATCAGTGTTCGAGTTTGACCTCCGCCCGGCCCTCGCCCGAGTCAGCGGCGGCCGGGGCGACCTCGGCGAGGATCTTGTCGGCCGGAATGCCGGCCTTGGTCAATGCAGCCGCAACGGCCTGCGCGCGATCAAGGGCGACGCGGTAGCTGGCCAGCTGTTCAGCGGCGCCGCTGCCAACCCCTGCATAGCCGATGATGCGGATCCTGCCAGGGTCATGGCGAAAGGCGGCAACCATCTTGTCGATGTCCGGCTCGGCGCCAGCGCCGAGACCGGTCGACTGGCCGGCGAATTTGAACTCGCCGATTGCGGCGCTGGCGACGGGGGAAGGGTGTTTCTCGGCGCTGGCTGCCACCCCGGGGCGGGATGCCGGCTGCGCCAGCATCGGCGGTGGCGGTGGCGGCTGATATTTCGCCGTGTCGACCGCTGCCGGCAGCGGCGCTGGGGCCGGCGGGGCAGGGAGGTGCGCACTTCCGGACGGAGCGCCGGTCGGGGTCGTGGCGGCAGGCATCGTTACCTGCCGCGGCGGCGGCGGTGGTGCGCGGACAGTTTCGGGCTCCGGCGTCGAGCGCACCTGCGGCGGTTCGAGGCTCGATTCCTTTGGACCGGGTTCCGGCGGCTCGCCCGCTTTGCGAGGCCCTTGGGTCGGCGCCGCGTTTGCTTGGCCGCCTGCTGCGTCGGGTGCGGCTGGCGGCTTGGCGTTCTTGTCGGCGGGTTGGGCGGCGGGCTCGTTGGTGGGGGGCGCCGGCGGCGGTGGGGGCGGCGGCACCGGCGCCGAAATCGCCGAAAAGCCGGCGCGCAGCTTCTCGTCAGTATATTTTGCGTTGGCGCGATCGGCGATCAGACTTTGCGTCAGCTTTTCACGCTCGGCCTCGGTCATGGCCCGGGTCGGCGGCGGTGGCACGGTGGCGAGGTTAGGGTAGGCCGAGGCTTCGCCCGCCGCGAGATTCTGCGTGTTGGGCGTGGTCTCCGGATTAGGGTCGTTCTTGCTCGCTCCAGTCAGGTCGCGCCAGGTGTCGACCGGATTGCAGGCTGCAAGCCAGGAAAGGCCGCAAAGAAGCGCGAGCGCCACCGCCGCTCTCCATCGGCGCTTTTGTCCCGTCCGGGGTGAGAGGATCTTGCCGATCAACATGGCCTTCTATCCGAAAAGCCGGCCCTCAGCGCACGGCATTTCCCGCGGCCGCTGCGCAATCGAGGCCGCTGGTGTATTAGAACGCCAGGGGTGCGTCACCACATTTCATCAAGTCGAGGATCGGGCCGCATGCCGATCGGCCCGGCCGAGGAACTGACGATGGACGATGTCAAGCCCAGCGCCGCACGCGCGCAATCGGGGCGGGAGGAAATGCTCGAGATGTCGGCCGAGGCCGAGGAATTGTCTCGGCAATTGGCCGAGGTCGCCGAAAAGAGCCAGCATCTCGTCGCCGACTTTCTGAAGCGCCAATCCGCCGGCGAAGGTGTCGGGATGGCCAGCCCGCTCGCCATCGGTGCAGCGTTTTTCGAAATGACGGCGCGGATGATGGCCGACCCGTCCCGCCTGGTGCAGGCGCAGCTGTCGCTGTGGAACGACTACATGACGCTGTGGCAGCGCATGGCGCAACGCTTTCTGGGCGGCGGCGATGCCGACCCGGTCATTGAGCCGCCGACGGGCGACCGGCGCTTTCGCGACGCGGCATGGAACGACAACACGCTCTTCGATTTCATCAAGCAGAGCTATCTCTTGACGGCGCGGTGGCTGCAGGGTGTGGTGCGCGACGTCGAGGGCATCGACGAGCGCACCGCGCGCAAGGTCGATTTCTACACAAGGCAATTCGTCGACGCGATCGCGCCGTCGAACTTCGTGATGACCAACCCCGAGGTCCTGCGCGCCACGATCGAAAGCCGCGGCGAGAATTTGTTCAACGGGCTCAAGAACCTGCTCGACGATCTCGAGCGCGGCAAGGGCCGGCTCGCGATCAAGATGACCGACATGGCGGCCTTCCGCCTCGGCGAGAACATTGCCGTGACGCCGGGCAAGGTCGTTTACCAGAACGATTTGATCCAACTGATCCAGTATGCGCCGACGACCGAAGCCGTCAAACGCCGCCCGCTGCTGATCATTCCGCCGTGGATCAACAAATTCTACATCCTCGACTTGCGGCCGGCCAATTCGTTCATCCGCTGGGCGGTCGGGCAAGGCCACACCGTGTTCGTAATCTCGTGGGTCAATCCTGACGAGCGCCTCGCCGCCAAGACATTCGAGGATTACATGCGCGAGGGTCCGCTCGCCGCGCTTGACGCGATGGAGGCGGCGACCGGAGAGCGGCAGGCCAACGTGATCGGCTATTGCCTCGGCGGCACGCTCCTCGCCTGCACGCTCGCCTACATGGCCGCCAAGCGCGACACGCGGATCAGGAGCGCCACCTTTTTCGTGACAATGGTGGATTTCGCGGAGGCGGGCGAGCTCTCGGTCTTTATCGACGAGGCGCAGTTGGCGGCGCTAGAAGAGCGCATGAACGAAAGGGGCTATCTTGAAGGCCGCGAGATGGCGACGACCTTCAACATGCTGCGCGCCAACGATTTGATCTGGTCGTTTGTCGTCAACAATTATCTCCTCGGCAAGTCGCCCTTCCCGTTCGACCTCCTTTATTGGAACGCGGATTCGACCCGCATGCCGGCGGCGATGCACAGCTTCTACCTGCGCCAGATGTACCAGGAGAACCGATTGGTCGAGCCGGGCGGCATTACGCTTGGCGGCGTGCCGATCGATCTCGGCAAGATCAAGACTCCGGCCTTTCTGCTGTCGACGCGCGAGGACCACATCGCGCCGTGGCGTTCGACCTACGCCGCGACCCGGCTCTACAAGGGGCCGGTCAAGTTCGTGCTGTCGGCTTCCGGCCACATCGCCGGTGTCGTCAATCCGCCGGGCAGCAAATACGGCCATTGGGAGAACGACAAGAACCCGCCCACGCCCGAGGAATGGCTCGCCGCCGCCACCCAGCACAACAATTCCTGGTGGCCGAAATGGCAGCGCTGGGTCGCGCAATATGGCGGCGGCGAAGTCCCCGCTCGACAGCCCGGCGACGGCAAGCTCCTCGTGATCGAGGACGCCCCAGGCAGCTACGTCAAGGTCCGCGCCGAGGACTGACTTCAAGCGGTCGGGCACGCGGCGCCGCCGCGAAGCCCTCAAGCCTCTTGTAAGTTTCGCCGCCTGCCGTGTTACCCTGCCTCGGGGAACAGACAAGACGACGAAAGGCCGGTAATGCGTAGCACAATTAAAATCTTGGCATTCGCTAGTGCGGTTTCCTCGCTGCTCGCGGGTCAAGCCATGGCACAGCAAAGCGGCGGGGTGCTGAAGTTCTTCCATCGCGACAGCCCGGCCAGCGCCTCGATCCACGAAGAGGCGACGATCTCCTCGGTGGCGCCGTTCATGGGCGTCTTTAACAATCTCGTATTGTTCAAACAGGACGAAAAGCAGAACCGGCTCGAATTCATTGAGCCCGAACTGGCTGAAAGCTGGTCATGGAACGAGGACCATACGCGGCTCATCTTTAAATTGAAGAAGGGGGTCAAATGGCATGACGGCAAGCCCTTCACCGCCGCCGACGTCAAATGCACCTGGGATCTGCTGACCGGCAAATCTTCCGACGCGCTGCGGCTCAACCCGCGCAAGGCCTGGTACCGCAATCTCGACGCCATCGTCCCGGACGGCGACGACACGGTGACTTTCGTGCTGAAGCGGCCGCAGCCGGCGTTTCTGATGCTGCTCGCCACCGGCATGTCGCCGGTCTATCCCTGCCATGTGCCGGCGCGCGAGATGCGCTCGCACCCGATCGGCACGGGCCCCTTCAAATTCGTCGAGTTCAAGCGCAACGAATTCATCAAGCTTGCCAAGAACCCGGATTACTGGAAGCCGGGCCGGCCCTATCTCGACGCGATCGAGTGGACGATCATCCCGAACCGATCGACCCAGACATTGGCATTTATCGCCGGCAAGTTCGACATGACCTTTCCCTACGAGGCGACGGTGCAGTCGATGCGCGACATCAAGGCGCAGGCGCCGGACGCGATCTGCGAACTGACGCCGACGCCGGTGGCGATCAACCTTCTGGTCAATCGTGAGGCGCCGCCCTTCGACAACCCAAACATCCGCCGCGCGATGCAGCTGACGATGGACCGCAAGGCCTTTATCGACATTCTGGCCGAGGGGGAGGGGGATATCGGCGGCGCGATGCAGCCCCAGCCGGCAGGTCTGTGGGGATTGCCGCCCGAGATCCTTCGCACCTTGCCGGGCTATGGCCCCGACATCGCCGCCAACCGCGCCGAGGCGCGCAAATTGATGGAGAAGGAGGGCTACGCTCCGAACAAACGGCTGCCGGTCAAGGTGGCCACCCGCAACATCGCGCAATATCGCGACCCGGCGGTGATCCTTATCGACCAGATGAAGGAAATCTATATCGACGGCGAACTCGATACGGTCGAGACCGCCAACTGGTTCCCGAAGATCGCGCGCAAGGATTTCATGGTCGGCGCCAATCTGTCCGGGAGCGGCGTCGATGATCCGGACGCTTATTTCTTCGAGCATTACGCCTGCGGCTCGGAGCGCAACTACACCAACTACTGCAACCCCGAGCTCGAAAAGATGTACGAGCAGCAGTCGATCGAGCCCGACCAGGCGAAGCGCAAGAAGCTCGTCTGGGAGATCGACCGCCAGCTGACCGAGGACGGGGCGCGCCCGATCATCTACGACTACCGGCTCGGCACCTGCCATTACCCGCGCGTGCACGGGATCACCATCATGATCAACAGTATCTTCAACGGCTGGCGGTTCGAGACCGCATGGCTCGACAAGTAGCGGCGGACGAGACGGCGCCGAAGTTTTCTGAATATAATGTGAACGAAATCACACGTAACTTCCCTGGATGACGCTATCCTCTGTCAGCCGGCTGATCGGTCCGGCTGAGAGGGAGGAGCAAAATGCAGGAAATCATCGACGTAGCCGGCAATGTCGGAGTGCTGGCGGCTCGCCTGGCGACCGCCGGGGTCAAGACTGTCATCCGCTATTACAACCACCGCAACGTGTCATTGCCGACCAAATGCCTGACCCCGGCGGAATTGCGCGCTTTGCGCGATGCCGGCCTTATGGTCGCGGTCGTCTTCGAGCAGCGGTCGGGGGCGCCGGATCATCCCGGCGACGGCGGTCACATTGAGGATTTCGGCGCCGAAAACGGGGTAAAAGACGCGAACCGGGCCTTGGAACTTGCCGGGCAGATGGAGCAGCCGGATGGTTCGGCAATCTATTTCGCGGTCGATTTCGACTTCACGGCGGCTTCTGATCTCAGCCGGATCGCGGCGTATTTTGAGAACGTGAAAAATACCCTCGCCGGCAAGTACCTGGCGGGCGTTTACGGGTCGGGATTGATCGGACAACATCTGCGGAGCCATCAGCTCGTCGACCATATGTGGCTTGCCGGCGCCAGGCGCTGGTCGGGGTTCGACAATGCATTGCAAAGCGGCGCATGGAGCCTCTTTCAGCGAGATCTGGCCCAGAAATCGTCGATCGGCAATTTCCATTATGACGGCAACATCGCCAATCCGAGCTTCGACAATTTCGGCCAGTTCGGGATCGCCGCTGCTCCGCCAACCGCTGCCGCAGCGCTCTTCAAGGTGACTGCGCGGTCGGGCCTCAACCTTCGCGCCGGCCCAGAAGAAACCTTCAAGAATCCTTCAAACTCTGCCCAACGGGACGATCGTCACCGGCAAGGCGCTCGAAGGCTCCTGGATGCAGGTCGATCTCGAAGGCGACGGACATCTCGACGGGTTCATGTTCGCGCGCTTTCTGGCGCCGGTGTCGGGCGGGTTTCCGCTCCCCGCCCCGCCGAGCGCTCCGGGGACGCATCGGCGGCCGATCGATGTCGCCCGCGCCGAACTCGATCTCGACGTCAAGGAAATTCCGGGCGCGCGAGACAATCCGCGGATCCTCCTATACCATTCGACAACGAGAGGAGGGGCGGCCTCCGACGAGACCGCATGGTGCTCATCCTTCGTCAACTATTGCGTCGAGCAGGCCGGGTTCCAGGGCACCGACAACAAGGGCGCGTTGTCGTGGGAAGACTGGGCGCAGGATGCGACGCGCGATCCGGCCCCCGGAGACATCCCGGTCTTCCGGCGTCGTGCCGGAAGCAAGACGGGCAGGGTCCTCGGCGGCCATGTCGGCTTTCTGGTCAGCGAGGACGAGAGCACCGGCAGGATTCAAATCCTGGGCGGCAACCAGAGCGACCGGATACGCATCTCGGCCTATCCGAGAGACGGTATGATGGGCGACACCCACTATAAGTTGTTGTCGATCCGGCGCGCCTAACGTCGGTTTCGGAGAGCGTCCTCACTTCGCCTTCAGCGCCGCCAGCCGGTCGCCCAGACTTTGCGGGGTGGTGGGCTTGCCAGAGGCGGCGGCCATCGCGGCGGCGATGTTGGGGTCATCCTCCTCGGGCTTGGTCGGCCGCAGAAGGCGCGCCTTTTGCATCTGCGCGTCGGCCGAGGCGAGAATCCCGGGCCGCGGCGTCCTGCATTGCCTTCAATGCCACGGTAAGCCCGCTCGTCGTACTGGCGAGCCCGGCGGCGCGGCGCGCCGCATCGGCCTGACGGTCTGCCTGTTCGCGCTGCTGCCCCGCCCGCGCCATGTCCCGCCGCGCCCGCTCGAGTTCGGAACGGGCGGATTTCAGCTTTCCACCGGCCTCGGCATAGGTATTTTCGAGCATCTCCAGATAGTCCTTGGCGTCGACCTCGTCCTTCTTCTCGCGCGCTATTTCGGGGGCCATCTGTTCGAGCATCGAGACCAGGGTTTCGAGGCTCTTTTCGAGGGTCGTCTTACGCGCCGGATCGGTCTCCGCATCGACCTGACGCTGCAGCTGCTCCGCCGCCGCCATGCGCTGATTTGACAAGGCCTGGATCGCATCGGCCTCCCGCTTTTCCTTGTCGTAGCTCTGCCGCGCCAACGCGACCTCGCGGCCGAGCTCGTCTAGATGCTGCTCCATCGTGCGCAGTTCAGCCGCACTCGCCGATTGCGGGTCCCAACGCACCAACGCCTCGATCCCGGCGGAGGCGGCCTGATCCATCTTTACGCCCAACAGATTGCGCATGAACGCCAACATCGCCCCTCCTCCTGCGTTGCCGACATCAATTGGGCACCATCGCCGCCGCGTTCAACAGCGCCACAGCGACCTGCGCCCCGGCCAGGGTCAGCGCCGCGGCGACATTGCCCTGCTCTATCATCGCGCCGAGATTGCGCAGCAACAGCGCCACGACACCGAGTGTCACCAATTGCAGAGCCAGCGCCACAACACCCCAGACCACGATGTCGAGCAGCGCCCCGCTCGTCGCCAGCATTGCTGCCAGCGGGATCGACAACGCCAGGATCGCGCCGGCGAGCATCGTTCCGGCGGCCGCGTTGCCGGCAATCACCAATTCTTTCTCGCGAAACGGCGTCAGCCGGACATAGATCGCCACACCGATCGCCAGCAGCAGGGCGCAGACCGCGATGTGCAGGAGCAGCCTCGGCAGGCCCTGTCCGAGTGCGGCGAGAACGGCGGCAAGTAATCCGGGCGAAGCGGTATCCATGGCGGCTCCAGTCAATTCGACAGCGGGACCGCCGGAAGCGCCAGCGTCGCCGGGTTGATGTCGATTCCGGCGTGAACCTCGACCCACGCCTCGTTGTTCTGCTCGACCGCGCAGACCAGGATGTACTCGGCGTCGGGCGCCGGCGGCGCCGCACCCGTGCGGGCGCCGTAGAGCATCGTTTGCAGGTGGCGTTGCGTCACCCCGGCGACATCCTGCACGGTCTCCTCCTGCTGCCGCGGCGGCACTCGCACGTTCCCGGCTGCCCAGATGCGGTCATAGAGCTTGCCGTCCTTGGTTTGGAATTGCGGCCAGCCGATCATGCCTTGCGCCGGATCGAGCCAGAAGTCCCAGTCCTCGCGGCTGGCGGGCGCGATCTGGTCGAGCAGCGAAAAATAGCGGCATTCGTCGGGACTGCCGTCGGGCCCGAGATGCAGCATCAGGAACGCCTCGCGGCCCGGCAGATAAAGCCGGTGCAACTGCACCGGGCCGTCGGCAATCAGACCGATCGCCTCGATGCTGACCATCCCGCCGGTTTCGGTCGGCGGTTTGACCTTGGTGGCGCCAGCGGCAAGAAGGAAGGGCGAAGGGTCGAGCGGGAAGGTCATGCCGACGCGAAACCGGCTCGCCTCGCTGCCGCCGAGGCCGGCGGGAAGGATGGATTGCCGGCCGCCTGCGCTCGGCGTGCCGGCGCCGGGCGTGATCTTGCGCCGCGCTACCCACAAGCCGACCAGGATGGCGCCGCCGGCGATGACGACGATCCAGATGGCGCCGCCGCCGGACGATTCGGGCTCGGAAGTGGCCGGCTGCGCCTTGGCCGTGGCCATCACGGCATCGAGTTCGGCGAGTTTTTGCGCCACCGCCGGATCGTTCCGCGCCTTCTGCTCGGCCTCGCGTCGCCATTCCTGATAACCGGCGCTGCCGCGGTTCTGGGCAAAGTAGGCCGCCGTCCCCGGCCGGGTCAGCGAGTTCAGCAGCGACCATGCCAACACCGCGTCCCACGGACCAAAGCGGCGGCCGCCCGCGCTCCAGCCGCTACCACCCCATCGTCCGCCGCCCCAATTGCTCGGTTCGGGCCGGCGCGGCGACGGCGGCGCCGACCAGCTTCCGCCGCCCCAGCCGGCGCTCGGCCGGCGGGATGTCTCCGGCGGCGCCTGCGAGGCTCGGTAATCCTGCAAGGCCTGCCCGGAGGCACGCCGCTGGATCGCGCGGTCGCCGCCCGAAATCGAGCTGCCGCCGAAACCGCCCGAGCCGACACCGGACGGCCGCTGGTAGCCGCCGCTGCCGCCGATCGAAGGCCGGCGGACGGCGCCGCCAAAGCCGCTCGACGGAATGGCGCTGCGCGGCCGGCTGTACCCGCCGCTGCCCTGCGCCGCCGCTGCCGGCGCGATCACCAAATTGCCGCCGGCAACCACTGCCAAGGGAGCGATTGTCGAACCGCCCCAATCGAGCGCCAGGCACAACAGCAGGGCTCGAATGAACCGTCCCGGCTTCGGCAAGCGCATCCTGGCTCAGCCCCGCTCCGCCTGTGGCAATCTTGTCGGTTCGGGCGACCTCGACCATCCGGGGCGGCCGGCGGTCATCCCGTCCGCCGAGACCCTAGCATCACGAATGGGAGGCCCGCCACACCGCACTACCCGTCGGTCTGCGCCGCGCACCGGCTATAGCTCGCGTAGCACCGCCGTTTGCTGTTTTTGCTGTTATTTGCAACGAATTTACAGCAAACTCCCCGCCCGCACGCCTCCGTTACCCCTTTGCACCCGGGCCGTCAGCGGGTTGTATACGATATGATTATGGCAATTTTACCATCGCAGCACCTATCAGAGTGCTGCGCCGGACGGTGTACCGGCGCTGGGCTCAGGCCGGCGAGCGGTATTCCTCGGCGCGCTTCAGGTAGTGCTGCTGTACCCAGCGCATGTATTCGGTCTCTTCGGCGGCGAGGTCGCGCGTGAAGCGCGCCGGGGCGCCGGCCCAGAGCTGGCCCGATTTGACCCGTTTGCGCGGCGTGACGACGGCGCCGGCGGCGACCATCGCGCCGGCCTCGACGACCGCCCGGTCCATGACGCAGGCCTTCATGCCGACAAAGGACCGGTCTTCGAGCCGACAGCCATGGATCAGGGCCATATGGCCGATCGCCACCTCGTCGCCGATCCAGCACGGGATGCGTTCGTCCAGGAACAGCGATCCATGAACGATCGTGCCGTCCTGGATGTTGGCGCCAGCGCCGATATGGATCGGCGCATCGTCGCCGCGCACGACGACGTTGAACCAGAGGTTGGCGCGCGGTCCGATCTCGACGTCGCCGGTCACCACGACTCCCGGCGCCAGGAAGGCGGTCGGGTCGATGCGCGGAAACTGGTTGCGGTGCGGCAGCAGCAGCGGACCCATTCCCCGCGCGGACGGGCCGTCGCTCATTCAGCCGATCCCGAGCATCAGGCGGATGTTCTGCACGGCCGCACCCGAGGCGCCCTTGCCGAGATTGTCGAGACGCGCCACCAGCACCGCCTGACGCCGGGCCTCGTTGGCGTGGACCGAGAGTTCGAGCCGGTCGGTGTCGTTGATCGCGGTCGGTTCGAGCTTGCCGTCCGTCGCGGGCGGGACGACCGAGACGAGTTCGCAATCGCGATAGCGGGCGGCCAGAACCTCGTGGAGATCGGCGCCGCGCGGCTTGCCCGGCAGGGTGTCGAGATGGAGCGGCACCGACACCAGCATGCCCTGGCGGAAATGGCCGACCGAGGGGACGAAAATCGGCCGGCGCGACAATCCGGAGTAGAGTTGGGTCTCGGGCACGTGCTTGTGCTCAAGGCCGAGCCCGTAGAGCTCGAAGGCGGGCCCGCCCTCCGCTTCGTGCGCTGCGATCATCGACTTGCCGCCCCCCGAATAGCCGCTGACCGCATTGATCGTGACGGGGTAGTCGGATGGCACGACGCCGGTATCGACCAATGGCCGCAACAGCGCGATGGCGCCCGTGGGATAGCAGCCGGGGTTCGCGACCCGGCCGGCGGCGGCGATGCGCGCGGCCTGACCTTCCTCCATCTCGGCAAAGCCGTAGGTCCAGTCCGGATGCACGCGATGCGCGGTGCTGGCGTCGAGCAGTTTCGGCATGTCTGCGCCGAGTTCGTCGGCCAACGCCACGGACTCCCGGGCGGCCTCGTCCGGAAGGCACAGCACCACCAGATCGACCGCCGCCATCATGTCGCGGCGCGCGGCCGGGTCCTTGCGCTGTGCAAGCGGCAGGCTTTCGACGGCGATTTCCGGCAGGTTGTCGAGACGGGTTCGGATGCCAAGCCCGGTCGTGCCCGCTTCGCCGTCGATGAACACGCTGGGCCGGTTCGCCGCCATTTCTTCATTCCTGCCAAAGATCGAAGGCGCATTCCCTAACGCAATTGGAGCAAGCGCGCAAAAGAGTTTTGCCGGTTCGCCGTGGCTGGTCGAATTGCCGGTTTTCGCGGCGCTTGCGGCTGCGCTATCGTGCATGGCTCGTTAACGAGTTGGAGGAACCGAGCGATGGCTGAAGCGACTGCTCCCTTGCAATGTCTGGCCGGGGTCAAGGTGCTCGACCTGACGCAATTCGAGGCGGGTCCATCCTGCACCGAGGCGCTCGCCTGGCTCGGCGCCGAGGTCGTCAAGGTCGAGAACCCGAAGGGCGGCGAGCCCGGCCGCACTTCCTTTGCCGGGCCGCCGGGCAGCCCCGAACTCGTATTACTTCTTCGAATTCAACGCCAACAAGAAGTCGGTCACGGTCAACCTCAAATCCGAGCGCGGCCTGGCGCTGGTCAAGGACATGGCGCGGCGCGCCGACGTGATGATCGAGAACATGGCGCCCGGTACCATCGAGCGCATCGGTCTCGGCTATGACGCGATCAAGGCGATCAATCCCGGCATCATCTATGCGCAGGTCAAGGGTTTCGGCGAGGGCAGCCCGTATGAGAGGAACCTCGCCTTCGACATGATCGCGCAGGCCGCCGGCGGCACGATGAGCATCACCGGCGAGCCCGACGGGCCGCCGATCAGGCCCGGCGTGTCGCTTGGCGACACCGGCACCGGCATGCTGATGGCGATCAGCATTCTGGGCGCGCTCTACGAGCGCAAAGCGACCGGCCAGGGCCGCCGCCTGCAGGTGGCGATGCAGGACGCGATGCTGCACTACATCCGCTTCGCGTTCCAGACCCAGGCGGTACTCGGCCGGGCCGCGCCCCGCAACAGCAACCGGAGCAATACCGCGCCCTCGGGGATCTTCCCTTGCGCGCCGGGCGGACCGAACGATTGGCTCTATGTCTTCGCCCGCCAGGTCGACCATTGGCACCGCCTGCTCAAGCTGCTGGGCCGCGAGGATTTGATCGGCGACCCGCGCTATGAGACCGCGGCGGCGCGCGGCGAACGGATCGAAGAGGTCAACGCGATGGTCGCCGAGTGGACGCGCCAGCGCGACAAGCATGAGGCGATGCGGCTCATCGGCGGCGCCGGCGTGCCGGCGGGGGCGGTGCTCGACACGATGGAACTGATGAACGAGCCGAGCTTTGCCGAGCGCGGCATCCTGCAGACGGCACAGCACCCGACAGGCCCGTTCAAGATGCCGTCCTGGCCGGTGCGCTTCGATGGCGCCACGCCAAAGCTCCAACCGGCGCCGCTCTTGGGCCAGCACTCGGCCGAGGTATTGGGCGACTGGCTCGGCATGAATGCCGACGATGTCGAGGCGCTGCGCAAAGAGGGCGTGATCTGAGATTCTCCGCCTGCGGGCAGAGAGCGCAAAATCGTGGAGGAGGGACCGAAGATGGCGGAACTCGCGGGCTATGAAATCCTGGCGAAATGCCTGAAGGCGCAGGGCGTCAAGGATCTGTTCTTCATCATGGGCGGGCCGATGCTCGACGCCGAGACTTCCTGCATCAAGGAGGGCATCCGGCTGATCGACACGCGGCACGAACAGGGTGCCGCCTATATGGCGCAGGCCTATTCGCGGGTGACGCAAGGGCCGGGCGTGTGCATGGCCGCGAGCGGGCCGGCGACCTTGAATTTCGGCACAGGGCTCGCCAACGCGCTGATCGATTGCTGCCCGGTCGTGGCGATCGGCGGTTCGAGCCCGATCAGCCAGTTCGGCCGCCAGGTCTTCCAGGAGATCGACCAGGTTTCGGCGCTGAAGACCTGCGTCAAATACGCCGACCGGGTGCACAATCTGAAGCGCATCCCGCAGCAGGTGAATTTCGCCTTCCAGAAGGCGCTGAACGGCAAGCCGGGGCCGGTCTATCTCGACATGCCCGGGGACGTGCTCTACGCCAAGGCGCCCGAGGCCGAGGTCGATTGGAGCTATCTCGGCCGCCCGATCATCGAGGCGCGGCCCTATGCGGAGCCCAAGGCGATCAATGCGCTCGTCGACGCGATCAACAACGCCAGGCAGCCGATCATCTGCTCGGGCGGAGGCGTGTTGTGGTCGAAGGCCTGGGACGAGATGCGCGCCTTTGTCGAGAAGGCTGGCATCCCGTTCTATACGACCCCGCAGGGCCGCGGTGTGGTGCCGGACGACCACCCCTATTCGTATCTGACGATGCGCTCGAACGCGTTCCGTGAGGCCGATCTGATCATCGTCCTCGGCACGAGGATGAATTACGTGATCGCGCACGCCGCACCGCCGCGATTCAACAAGGACGCCAAGATCGCGCGCATCGAGATCGACCCCGAGGAGCTCGGCATGTCGGCGCGCAATGTCGACATCCCGATCGTCGGCGACTGCAAATCGGTATTGCAGCAGCTGATCGACGCGATCGACGGCAAGACCGCCGACCGTTTCGCGCCTTGGCGGCAGAAACTGGCCGAGGGCGAAGCGGCTAAGCGCACGGGGCCCGGCGGCAACTATCCGACCGACGGCGACATTCACCCGCTGAGGCTCTGCGAGGAAGTCAAGAACTTCATGAAGCGCGACGCGATCCTCTGCGTCGACGGGCAGGAGATCCTGAATTTCGGCCGGCAGTCGATCCCGACCTTCACGCCGGGCCACCGGCTGAATTCCGGGCCGTTCGGCACGATGGGCGTGGGCTTGCCGTTCGCGGTCGGCGCCAAGGCGGCCAAGCCCGGCACGCAGGTCATCTGCCTGCACGGCGACGGTTCATTCGGCCAGAACGCGATGGAGCTCGACACCGCGGTCAGGCACAAACTGCCGCTTCTGTGCGTCGTCAGCCTGAACGGCGGCTGGACCGCGGATCCCGAACGCAACAAGCCCGGCCGCGATCTCGGCTACACGCGCTACGACATCATGGCGCAGGGGCTCGGCTGCCATGGCGAATATGTCGAACAGCCCGAGGACATCCGCCCGGCGCTGGAGCGCGCGCAGAAGAAGGTCGACGAGGGCATGGTGGCGCTCGTCAATGTCAAGACCGACTACCGCGCCCGCGCCACGACAGTCCGCTTCTCGAATTACATGACCTGAACCGCGCCGTCGGGCGGCAGAGAGGGGGCGCCTTCGGGCGTCCTTCTTTTGCTGTTTTTGCTGTTATTTGCAGCAAATTATCAGCAAACGTCCGATCTCCACCGCAGAAACCCTCGTGATCGTCGAATTTGGCGCAGTGGAAACAGCGAAAACGACGGGGGTGCACCGCGGGGGTTGGAACGTTGGTGTCGAAATGGACATGGTCTGGAGGATATCACGTCATACGTAATTTAGCAATATAAAATTACTGTATAAGCATGATCGAAGCCTCACCCCTTTGCTTAATGCGCGCAGGCCGCTCGATGGTCATAGAATCGCCCGCCACCGAGGAGGCGTCATGGAGCGTGCGGAGCAGGCTCGCGTCGAACGTCGGCTCGCGGCGATCCTCGCGGCCGATGTGGCGGGCTATTCGCGGCTGATCGAAGCCGACGAGGAAGGGACGCTTCGACCGGCTCAAGGCACTGCGCGGCGAGGTGATTGAACCGAAGATCGCCCTCCACCGCGGCCGTATCGTCAAGACCACGGGTGATGGGCTGCTGGTCGAGTTCGCCAGCGTCGTCGATGCGCTCAGATGCGCGGCCGAGATGCAAACGGCGCTGGCCGAAAACAATGCCCCGCTGCCGCCCGATCGTCGCATCGCGTTCCGCATCGGCATTCACCAAGGCGACATCGTCGTCGAGGACGGCGACATCTTCGGCGACGGGGTCAACGTCGCCGCGCGGCTCGAAGGCCTGTCCGAACCGGGCGGGATCTGCGTCTCGGCGCGGGTTCAGGAGGATGCCGCGGGCCGGCTCGCCCTCGCTTTCGAAGACATGGGCGATCAAGCCCTCAAGAACATCGCCCGGCCCGTCCGGGTCTACCGGGTGCGACTTGAAAGCCCCCACCCTAACCCTCCCCCGCATGCGGGGGAGGGAGGCGCGCTGATCCCCGGATCAAGTCCGGGGACGCGGGTGGGGGCTGCCGAGCCGCCGGCCCTCGCGCTTCCCGACAAGCCGTCGATCGCGGTATTGCCGTTCGCCAATATGAGCGGCGACCCGGAGCAGGAATATTTCGCCGATGGCATGGTCGAGGAGATCATCACCGCCCTCTCCCGCATCCGCTGGCTCTTCGTCATCGCCCGCAATTCCAGCTTCACTTACAAGGGCCAGGCCGTCGACGTGAAGCAGGTCGGGCGCGAGCTGGGCGTCCGGTATGTGCTCGAAGGCTCGGTGCGAAAGGGCGGAAATCGGGTACGCATCACCGCCCAGTTGATCGACGCGCTGAGCGGCGCGCATCTCTGGGCCGACCGCTTCGACGGCTCGCTCGAAGACGTGTTCGACCTCCAGGACAAGGTCGCGATCAGCGTCGCCGGCGTGATCGAGCCGACGCTCCGGCAGAGCGAGATCGACCGCGCGCGGCGCAAGCGGCCTGACAGCCTCGATGCCTATGACCTCTATCTGCGCGCCCTCCCCTGCGCTTTCGTCTCGATGCCTGAGGACGCGGACAAAGCGCTGGCGCTCCTCGGCAAGGCGATCGAGCTGGAGCCCGATTATGCCGCCGCGCATGCCATCATCGCCTTTTGCCATGAGCAGCGCTACTTGCGGGGTGGATTACAGGAGGCGACGCGGAACGCCGCTCTGCGGCATGCGCGCCACGCGATCGCTGCCGGCGGTGACGATGCGGTGGCACTTGCCACTGCCGGCTTTGTCATCGCCGTTTGCGGGCGCGACTTTGAAACCGCGCTCACCGCATTCGATCGGTCGTTCGCACTCTCCAGTTCGTCGGCTCTGTCGCTCAGTTTCAGTTCGATCGTGCGCGCCTGGAAGGGCGACGACGCGATCGCGGTCGAGCACGGTAACCGCGCGCTCCGTCTCAGCCCCTTCGATCCCTTGATATACCTGCCCTATGTCGGCCTGGCCTACGCACATTTTGCCGCCGGCCGCTTCGAAGAAACGGTCGCCGCCGCAAGCCTGGCGATCCAATCGAACCCGCGGTTCACGGTTCCTCAAATCTTGCACACTGCCGCGTTGGGCTGTCTCGACCGGAAGGAAGATGCCAAGACTGCGGTGCAACGGCTTATCGAGCTGGTGCCCGGCCTCACCATCGCCACCGCGATCCTCTCGGCCCGCTACGAAGACCCGAAAAATATAGTTGCACTGGAAAACGCTCTGCGCCGGGCCGGGTTGCCCGAAGGATGACCGCAACCCGCCGTCTCGCCGCGATCCTGGCCGCCGATGTGGCGGGGTATTCGCGGCTGATGGGGGCGGACGAGGAAGGCACGCTCGAACGCCTCAAGGCGCTGCGTCGCGAGCTTCTCGATCCCGCAGATCGCCGAGCACAAGGGCCGCATCGTCGTCGAGCACCACGGCTAACCAGGGATGATCCGATTCACCAAGCACGCGCAGGAAGCGATCAGTGCACGCGAGATCGCTATTGACTGGATCGAAGCAGCGGTCGACGCGCCGGATTGGGTCGAGCCCGATCCACGCCACCCCGACCGCACGCGATCCTATAAAGCAATCGCGGAATATGGTGCCCGCGTTCTGAGGGTTGTGCATCGATCGGAGGGCGATGATATCGTGATCATTACAGCGCATTTCGATCGCGGAGTTCGGCGATGATCAGAACTTCCTATGACCCGGAGGCCGACGCGATGTTCGTCTGGTTTGGCCCGGAAGGCGTCAAATCCGCTGTCACCGAGGAGGTGTCGCCGGGCATCATGCTCGATTTCGACAGCGAGGGCCGGGTGATCGGCATCGAGGTGCTCGACGTAAGCGAGCGCATCACGCGCCCGAAGGCTGCCGCCTGATCGTTCTAACTGGGTGACCAAGGTTTCTACAGCGGGAGGCGTCAGCGAGCATCCCGTTACCGACTAATAGGGGCGTTGTAGCTTAATGCGCGCCGGGCGCCGGTTCCTGTAGGATCGATCGCCATCGAGGAGGCGCTATGGAGCCCGGAGGGCCAGCTCGGGTCGAACGTCGGCTCGCCGCGATCCTTGCCGCCGATGTGGCGGGGTATTCGCGGCTGATGGGGGCGGACGAGGAGGGGACGCTCGAACGCCTCAAGGCGCTGCGCCGCGAGCTCGTCGATCCGAAGATCGCCGAGCATAAAGGCCGCATCGTCAAGACCACCGGCGACGGGATGCTGGTCGAGTTTGCCAGCGTCGTCGATGCGGTGCGCTGCGCGGTCGCGGTGCAGCAGGCAATGCCCGAGCGGGACACGGGTGTCGCGGCGGGCAACCGCATCGAACTGCGCATCGGCATCAATCTCGGCGACGTGATCGTCGAAGGCGACGACCTCTATGGCGACGGCGTCAACATCGCCGCACGCATCGAGGCGCTCGCTGATGCCGGCGGCGTGTTCGTCTCCAATACTGTCCATGATCAGGTCCGCGACCGGCTGCCCTTTGTCTTTGAGGATCTTGGCGAGCAGCAGGTCAAGAACATTGCTCGCCCAGTGCGGGTCTACCGGGTCCGCGACGTCGGTGCTGCCGCCAAAAGCCCGACGGCGCCGGCACAACCGCCGCTGGCATTGCCCGACAAGCCATCGATCGCGGTATTGCCCTTCGCCAATATGAGCGGCGATCCGGAGCAGGAATATTTCGCCGACGGCATGGTCGAGGAGATCATCACGGCCCTCTCCCGCATCCGCTGGCTCTTCGTGATCGCCCGCAATTCGAGCTTTACGTACAAAGGCCAAGCGGTCGATGTAAAGCAGGTCGGGCGCGAGCTCGGCGTCCGTTATGTGCTCGAAGGCTCGGTGCGCAAGGCGGGCGGTCGCGTCCGCATCACCGCGCAGCTGATCGACGCGCTCGGTGGCACGCATCTCTGGGCCGACCGCTTCGACGGCTCGCTCGAAGACGTGTTCGAGCTGCAGGACAAGGTGGCGTCGAGCGTCGCCGGCGTGATTGAACCGGCATTGCAGGCCGCTGAAGCCGCCCGCTCGGTCGGCCGCCCGACAAACGATCTAACCGCCTACGATCTCTACCTGCGTGCCTATTCGATGGTTTTGTCGTCGACAGAGCAGAGCGCTGAGGCGCTGCGTCTGATGGAGCAAGCGATCGCGCGCGATCCGTGTTACGGGCCGGCGCTCGCCTGGGCTGCGTACTGCTGTTATCGGCTGCTTGACTGACGGTCGGCGCGAAGATCCGGCGGCGGACCGTCGGAAGGGCGCCGATTTCGCCAGGCGAGCCTTGCAGGTGGCCGGCGACAACCCGGACATCCTGGCGAATGCTGCCCTAGCGTTGGCCTGGTTCGGTGAGGACATTGGCGCCATGATCGCCTTGGTCGACCGTGCCCTGGTGCTTAATCCGAGCTTCGCGCGCGGCTGGCACATTAGCGGCAATCTCAGGTTTTGGGCGGGCCAGCCCGACCTTGCAATCGAGCACCTCGAAACCGCGCTGCGCCTTAGTCCACGCGCCCGCGTCGGCCCGTCGCTCTTGTTTATAGGCGCCGCGCATTTCCTCAGCCGGCGCTTCGATGAGGCAGTGCCGAAGTTACTCCTCGCGATTTCAGGATGATCCAAGGTCCCCACTGCCGTATCGCTATCTTGCCGCCTGCTACGCGTATATGGGTCGGCTCGAAGAGGCACGAGAGATCGTCGCGCGGCTCCTCGCTATCACCTCTGTCGCAATACCACCGCACGCCCGCATCCTGCGAAATCCGGAGCACCGAGAGCTATTCCTATCTGGTCTGCGCCTGGCGGCAGGTGAGCCGGAATGAGCCAGACCCGTCGCCTTGCCGCGATCCTCGCCGCCGATGTGGCGGGGTATTCGCGGCTGATGGGGGCGGATGAGGAAGGCACGCTCGAACGCCTCAAAGCGCTGCGGTGCGAGCTCCTCGATCCGAAGATCGCCGAGAGCCACGGCCGCATCCCCGCGTCAACCCCTGTGCCTTGGCCGACATCGGCGGGTGCAGGTCTCTTATATACCGCCGCCGCGCCGGGCTCGCCAACGAATGAAGGATCTTGTACCCTTCGCGGTTGATGACTAGTTAAATTACTAGTCATCAGAGGGACCGGTGATGAGTTGGCCGGTACAGGAAGCGAAGGCGCGATTTAGTGAGTTGCTCGAAAAGAGCGTCACAGAAGGGCCGCAAATTGTAACGAAGCGGGGTGTCGAGACGGCAGTCTTAGTGCCAATGGACGAGTGGCGCAGATTACAGCAACGAGCGCGGCCGACGCTCAAGGAGCTTCTCCTTGCACCCGAGCCGCGGTTTGAGATGGAGATCCTGGATCGCCATCGGTGGCGCTGGCGATCACCGTCCGAGCCGAAGTAATCTACCTGCTCGACACGAACATCATATCAGAGCTGCGTCGCCCCAGGCCGCGTGCCGGTCTCGTTGCCTGGTTGTCGGGCGAGCAAGATACCGCAAGGGCCACGATCATCGAGAGCTGGATCGATGCCGTCGCCGCGTTATACAATGTCCTGCCGATGCATGGAGGCGCCTTCCGCTGCTGGGTCCGGCTGATGCACGGAAAGCCCGCTGATCTTATTGCCGACGCGATGATCGCCGCCACCGCAGTGGTCAAAACCTGACGGTCGTGACGCGCAGCCTGCGCGATTTCGAGCGGCTCGGAGTGCCGGCCTTCAACCCCTTCGGCTGAGCGGGCAATGTTTTCCACCCGCCCTCGCCGCCGATGTGGCGGCTGATGGGAGCGGACAGGGAGGGCACTCTCGGTTGCTTCCGATCCGGGGGCTTTGTCTAATTGCCTCATCCAACCCGTTGGAGGTGGGGCATGCAGGGGCCGACTGGCGAAATGCGGATTTGGTATCAGAGTTTTGTTCATCCGGTCGAACAGGCGCCCTATATCGAGCGGCTCCAGGCGCAACTCGACGCGTCGGCAAGCCCGGGCGTCCGGTTCGAGGTGCACGGGCTCGATCCGCCGGATCACTTTTTTCACCCGTTGACCGAGTTCCGCTGTAGCGCGGCGATCTGGATGGGAAAGCGGCGACAATCAGGGTGGGTATCGGCGTCGCGGCATCCGGATGATTGTCGCTGATTGCGGGCGGCGCAAGGTTTGATTGTCGCTGAGCGTCAATCAGGCGTTGGCTTTGATTGTCGCGGTGACGGGCGGCCGTCCAGGGCCGCGTTTGCGTTCGAGGGCAGCGCGGCGGCGGTAGCTTTCGACGTTCATCTCGAAGATCGTCGCGTGGTGCACGAGGCGGTCGACGACGGCGACGGTCATCGCCGGATCGGGAAAGACCTTGCCCCACTCGCCGAACGGCTGGTTGGCGGTGATCAGCAGCGAGCGGTGCTTGTAGCGGGCGCTGATCAGCTCGAACAGCACGCTGGTCTCGGCCTGGTCCTTGGTGACGTAGGCGAGGTCGTCAAGGATCAGTAGGTGATATTTGTCGAGCCTGGCGATCGCAGCTTCGAGGGCGAGCTCGCGACGAGCGATCTGCAGCCGTTGCACGAGATCGGTGGTGCGGGTGAACAGCACACGCCAGCCGTTTTCGACGAGCGCGAAGCCGAGCGCTGCCGCCAGATGGCTCTTGCCGCCGCCCGGCGGGCCGAACAGCAAGAGATTGGCGCCCTGGTTGAGCCAAGCGTCGCCGGCGGCGAGCGCCATGACCTGCGCCTTGCTGACCACCGGAACGGCCTCGAAGTCGAAGGTGTCGAGGGTCTTGCCGGGCGGCAGGCGGGCTTCGGCGAGATGACGCTCGATGCGGCGGCGAACGCGTTCGGCCATCTCGTGCTCGGCGAGCGCGGCCAGAAAGCGCGCGGCCGGCCAGCCTTCCTTGTCGGCCTGGGCAGCCAGCGCCGCCCAGACGTGTTTGACGGCCGGTAGGCGCAGCTCGGCGAGCAGCAGCTCGACGCGGGCGGTGTCGATCGGGTCGGCGGCCTTCATACGGCACCGCCCGCCCGGACGATGCCGAGTTCGTCATAGAGATGCAGCGGCGTTAGTTTGACGGTGATGTCTGGAATGGCGGCGGGATCGGGCCCGAAGTGCCGGCCGAGGATGTCCAGATCAGGCAGTCTGCCGGCGTCGAGTTCGGCGTCGATGATGCCGGCGAGTTCGGCCTCGCAGGCGCGGTCGTGCGCCAGCGCCAGCAATCCGACGATGGTGCGGCACGCCCGCTTCTCGCCGTCGGCGCCAACAGCGCCTCGAACGCGCGCTGGTAGGCGCGGCGTGGAAAGAGCTGCTCGCGATAAACCAGGTTGAGCAAAGCCATCGGCTTGCGCCGCAAGGCGTGAATGACATGCCGATAATCGACGACATGACCGCGCTTGCCGCTGGGATGCGCCCGGCCACGGCGCAGCGTCATCAGCGGGGTGCTGCCGAGAAGGCAGTCGAGCCGGTCGTCGTACAGGCGCACCCGTAGGCGATGGCCGATCAGTCGCGACGGCACCGAATAGAACACCTTCTTGAGCGTGAAGCCGCTCGTCGAGGTGACGATGACGATCGTCTCCTCGTAATCGGTCGTGCGGCGCTCCGGCAGCGACTGCAGTGCCGGGCGCTCGAGTTCCAGCCGCTTCTTCAGTCGGGCGTTGCGGCGGCCGACGATCTCGTCGATGAAGCAGCGGTAGGCATCCAAGCTGTCGAAGTCGCGCGAGCCACGCAGCAACAGCGCGTCCTCAATCGCCTGCTTGAGATGGCCGTGCGGGCTTTCGATCGATCCGTTCTCGTGTGCGATGCCGCGATTGTTGCGGGTCGGCTCCATGCCGTAATGCGCGCACAGCGCCTCGTAGCGGCGGGTCTGATCCTGCCTTGAGTTCCTCGTCAAGATTGCGAAAGGCGGCCGACAGGCTGTCGCTGCGGTGCTGCAACGGGGCGCGGCCGAGCGCCCACAGCGCATTCTGCAGGCCCTCGGCCAGCGCCACGAAGCTTTCGCCGCCGAGCACGACACGAGCGTGCTCCCAGCCCGAGAAGGCCAGACGGAAGTGATAGAGCCGGTGATCAAGCGGCACCCCGGCGACGCTGACGCCGCGATCGCGCAAGTCGGTAAAATCGGACAGCCCAAGTCGACCCGGTGGGTGCTCCTGCCGGAAGATGACATCCTGCTCGGTGCCATGCAGAGCCCGCCAGGTACGGATGCGCCGCTCCAACGTGCGGCGGATGCCGGCGCCGATCTCGGGGTGGCGCCGCCGGATCTCGTCGAAAATGGCGACCGGCCGCAAACCGGGGATGCTCTTCAGCAGCGGCACCACCTCGCTGTCCCATACCTCGCCCAGCGGATCGGGCCGCCGCCGGCCGCGCGGGGCTTTCTTTTGCGAGGGCATTCGAGAGTTGTGCTCGAAGCGATAGCCGCTGGAGGTCGCGAACCCGGCCTTGGCGGCGGAAACGGCCGGCGTCTCGGTCTGACGGAAACTCATATACAGCCTCATCTGGCAATCGGTGATGTGGCGGCCGGGCAAGTGCGGTTCCTCATCGGTATGAAGAACCGCTCCATATCCAGCCGGCTGCGATCGCCGGATGCGCGCCCCTCTCCGGGTTCGCGCCGCCGCTGGATTCGCGACTTCGGTCGGGCTACGCCCTCCCTGCGTCACAAACCCAGCGGCGCTTTCTCATCCTGATTGACGTGCCGTTCTCACCCTGATTGCCGCGCGGCATCGCGATGCAGACCGTGCGCAATGCGCTGGAGGCCGAGCGCGGCGGCTGCGACGCGTTTGTCATCGGGCATTTCCAGGAGCCGGGACTGCTGGAAAGCCGCGGCGCGCTCGATATTCCGGTGGTCGGACTGGGCGAGGCGACGTTGCTCGCGGCCTGCAGCATGGGTCAACGGCTGGGCCTTGTGACGATCGATCCGGTGTACATCGACTGGCACCAGAGGCAAGTCAGAGCGCACGGGCTTGAACAACGTCTCGCCGGGGTGCGGGCGCTTCGCATGGACCTCCCCCGATTTATGAGCGCCTTTACCAACGAGGACGCCTATCAGCATGTGCGGGCGGATTTTGTGGCGCAGGTCCGGCCGCTGGTCGAAGCAAGGGCGGAGGTCGTCATTCCGGCGGGCGGGCTGCCGATGCTGCTCTTCGCGCGCGAACGCCCGTTCGTGGTCGATGGGGCGCTCGTTCTCAACGGCATCGCGGTCGTGGCAAAGGCGGCCGAAATGGCTCTCGCCCTGCGACGACTGACCGGATCTGTTGTTAGCCGGCGTGGCGCCTACGCCAAGGCCTCGCCCGAATGCATCAGCGAATTTCTTGGCGCCCGCTGGTGAGACGCTGCGGCAGACGCTTGCGGGCAAGGCGCCGGCCTCGGTTATGATCTACGAGAGGCGCGGCCGGCGTGACGGCGGAGCGCGCGATCCTCGGGCTTAAGGGAGCGGGGCGATGCTGCAGGGCGTGTACCGGTTTCCTGCGATGGAGCAGGTGGTCTTCGGCAAGCCTTATGCCGAGGCGGCGAAGGCCGAGATCGACCGGCTCGACGCCAGGGCGGTCTTTGTGCTGGCGAGCGGCACGCTCAACCGCGAGACCGACGCCGTCGAAGAGCTGCGCCAGGCGCTCGGCAACCGGCTCGCCGGCGTGTGCGCCAAAATCGGCGCGCATACCCCGCGCGTCGATGTGGTCGCGGCCGCCAATGCCGCGCGCGAGGCGGGCGCCGATCTCCTGGTGACATTGGGCGGCGGCTCGGTCACCGACGCGGCCAAGATGGTGGCGCTCTGCCTCGGCAACGGCGTGACAGATCCGGCGCAACTCGACGGGCTGCGCGCCCATATCGCGGCCGACGGGACGATCACCCGGCCCGAGGTCAAGCCGCCGGCCCTGCGCACGATTGCGATCCCGACGACGTTGTCGGCGGGTGAGTTCACCGGGTCCGCCGGCTGCACCGACACCGTGCGCCACGTCAAGGAGAGCTACAGCCATCCGATGATGATGGCGCGCACGGTGGTGCTCGACCCCGAAGCCTCGGTGCACACACCCGAGTGGCTTTTTCTGTCGACCGGGATCCGCGCCGTCGACCATGCGGTCGAGGACATCTGCTCGGTCAACGGGCAGCCGCTCTCGGAGGGGGCCGCCTTCCATGCGCTGCGGCTCCTGGGCAGCGGCCTTGCCGCGGTCAAGGCCGACCCCGCCGACCGCGAGGCCCGGCTCGACTGCCAGATCGGCGCCTGGATGTCGATGGTCGGCTCGCAGACCGGGGTCAGCAAGGGTGCGAGCCACGGCATCGGCCATGTGCTGGGCGGCACCGCGCATGTGCCGCACGGCTACACCTCCTGCGTGATGCTGCCGCATGTTCTGCGCTTCAATCATCCGGTCAACGCCGACAAGCAGGCCCGGGTCAGCGAGGCGCTCGGGCGGCCGGAGGAACCCGCGGCCGATGTCGTCGGCGAGCTGATCGCGGGTCTCGGCCTGCCGACGCGGCTGCGCGATGTCGGCGTCCGCGAGGACCAGCTCGACCTGATCGCCGAGAATTCGATGCACGACCGCTGGGTCCACACCAATCCGCGCAAGATCGACGGGCCGGCCGTGATCCGCGCCCTGCTCGACGCCGCCTGGTAGGATTCCCGGCGTTCTTCAGCCGGGGCCGCTGACGCCCGCTTCGGCGAAGGTCGCCATGTCGGCATGGCAGGCAGCCGCCGCCTTCAAGACGCCGAGCGCCAATGCGGCGCCCGAGCCTTCGCCAAGCCGCATGCCGAGGTCGAAGAGCGGCCGCTGGGAGATTTGTTCGAGGAGGCGGCGGTGACCCGGTTCGGCCGAGACATGGGCGACGATGCAATGGTCGAGCGCATGGCGGTCGGCGGCGAACAGGGTTGCGGCGGCGGCGGTCGAGACAAAGCCGTCGAGCACGACTGGCACCCGGCCGAGGCGCGCTGCCAGGATTGCGCCCGTGATCGCCGCGAGTTCCAGCCCGCCCAGGCGCCGCAGCAGATCGAACGGGTCGCGGGCGTCCGGGCGATGGCGGGCGACCGCCGCGGCGACGGCCTTGCGCTTCTCTTCGAGTGCGGCGCCGGAAACGCCGGTGCCTGGCCCCGTCCAATCAGCCGCATCGCCGCCGAACAATCCGGCGCAGAGGGCGGCCGCCGCCGTGGTGTTGCCGATCCCCATCTCGCCCAGCGCCAGCGCATCGATGCCGGGCTCGACCGCCATCATGCCGTAGGCCATCGCCTTGGCGCATTCTTCCTCGCTCATCGCCGGTTCGAGGACGATGTCGCCGGTCGGCCTGTCGAGGTTCATCTCGTAGACCTTAAGATCGGCGTCGACGACGCGGCAGAGCTGGTTGATCGCCGCGCCTCCGACGATGAAGTTCTGCACCATCTGGGCCGTGACGGCGGCGGGATAGGCGGAGACGCCGCGCGCCGCCACCCCATGATTGCCGGCGAAGACGGCGACGCGCGGATGGTCCATGCGCGGCGGGTGTCGCGCCTGCCAGGTCGCGAGCCAGATCGCGAGATCTTCGAGGCGGCCGAGTGATCCCGGCGGCTTAGTCAATTGCGACTGGCGCAGACCGGCGGCACTGCCGGCCTCGAGGTCGGGTCCGGGCAGATGCTTCAGGAGTGCGCGCATCTCGTCGAGGTTGGCGGCCGGCTCATCCATGTCATCCTCGCGTCGGCGACGTCTCGGGCATAGCATGCCAATAGAGCACGAAGGGTACCGCCGCCACCCCGGAAGGCGTCCGTAAATCGGCCGCCTCGTTTTATGTTGCGGGCGATGATCGAACCCGAGGACTCCGGCCGGCAGGCGAGTCTCGTGGCGGACCTTGCCGCCGCTACCGCGTTTTTGACCCGCATTCCGACAGGAGCCACGGCCCGGCCGCAGCGCCCGCTCGCCAGGTCGGCCTGGGCCTTTCCGCTGGTCGGCGCCGGGATCGGCGCGGTTGCGGCCTTTGTCTTGGGGGGCGTGCAACTGGCGGGATGCGGCGATGCGGCGGCGGCGTTGCTGGCGGTGTTCGCTGGGATCGCCTTGACCGGCGCCCTGCACGAAGACGGTCTTGCCGACGCGGCGGACGGGCTCTTTGGCGGCGCCGACCGCGGAGCGCGGCTCACGATCATGCGCGACAGCCGGCACGGCACCTTTGCGGTGCTGGCGCTGCTCTTGAGCGTGGGATTGCGCGCGGCGGCATTGGTTTATATCGGCCAGGCGATCCTTGCCGGGTTAGCGCTGATCGCGGCGCATGCCGTCTCGCGCGCCGCCCTGCCGGCGGTCATGCGCGCCCTTGCCCCGGCTCGACCCGACGGTCTTGGCGCAGCGGCCGGCCGGCCCACGCGCATCGGCGCATCGGTCGCCGCCGCAATCGGGATATTCCTCGCGCTCTCGGCACTGGGGCCGGGCCGCGGCGCCGTAGCCGTGCTTGCGGCCGGCG
Source organism: uncultured Alphaproteobacteria bacterium (assembly GCA_963799085.1). Lineage (GTDB taxonomy): Bacteria > Pseudomonadota > Alphaproteobacteria > ATCC43930 > CGMCC-115725 > AP-15. The sequence continues at coordinate 232,343 of CAWCWA010000006.1, forward strand.
CGACGATGGCGGCCGCGGCGACGCTTGCGCAGCGCCGGATCGGCGGCTACACGGGTGACGTCCTGGGGGCGCTGCAACAGATCGGAGAGATTGTCATGCTGCTCGCGGCGGCGGCGAGATGAGGGTCGTCACGACCCGGCTATGGTGGGTGCGGCACGCGCCCGTTTCCGACGGCGGCCGCGTCTACGGCCAGAGCGACCTGCCTTGCGACTGCAGCGAGGCCGCGATTTTTGCCGGACTTGCCGAACAATTACCGCAGAGCGCGGTGTGGGTCACGAGCCATTTGCGCCGCACGCACGAGACCGCGGCGGCGATTGTGGCGGCCGGGCTCGCGGGGCCCGCGCCGATCCCCGGACCGGATGTCGCCCTGTTGCCCGATCTCGCCGAGCAGCATTTCGGCGACTGGCAGGGAATGACCTATGAGGAGGTCAACTGGCTGCGGGGCGGCGCTCCGCGGTTCTGGCATTCGCCCGCGCATTTGACACCGCCCGGCGGCGAGAGTTTCGTCGATGTCGTGGCGCGGGTGTCGCGGTCGGTGCGGGGCCTGGTCGAGAGGCATTCCGGCCGCGACATCATCGCCGTCGCTCATGGCGGCACGATCCGCGCGGCACTCGCCCAGGCATTGGGTCTCGACCCGGAAGCGGCGCTCGCGTTTGCGGTCGAGAACTGCTCGATCACCCGCATCGACCACATCGCCGGTCCCGGCCCGGGCTATGCCTGGCGGGTGGTCACCGTCAACCGCCCGCCACGCTAAGGTCAGCCAGGGGACGGCATTTTCGGGAAGCGCTGGCGCTCGCCGGCGAGGCTGACCCAAGGCTGGGCGCTGTCGCAGAATATCTCCATCGCCGGCTTGACCCAGCTTGGATCATCGAGCGTTCCCGCCGGCAGCATGACCGCATCGGGCATCAGCTCGGCCGCCACCGTCACCGGCGAGGCGCAGTCGGGACAGAATTGCCGATAGGTCTCCTTGCCGCTGTCGCCGTGCCCGGTAAGGTCTTGGTCATCCCCTGCACGCTGAGCGCCGACTTCGGCACCGCGACGACGACATTGAACGCGCTGCCGGACGCTTTCTGGCAAGTCGTGCAATGACAGACGCCGACAAAGATCGGCTCGGCATCTGCCGAATAGCGCACCTTGCCGCAAACGCAGCCGCCCTCGAGTTTCATCGGTCCCTCCTCTGTCGCGGGCCCGCAGGATGGCGGGCTGACGAAGAGATGGCGACGGCCGGCAGGGCGTGCTAGCGTCCTTCGTGCGATGCGACAGGGAAGTCCGGTGCAAGACCGGCGCTGCCCCCGCAACTGTAAGCGGCGAGACCGCGGCAACGGCCACTGGCCCAATGCGGGTTGGGAAGGCGCCGCGGGCGACGACCCCGAGCCAGGAGACCTCCGCATCGCCAAGGTCTGGACAATTCCTCGGGCGGAGGAGGAGCCTTTGTCGAAATTGCCCGCGTCGGCCGGGCTGCCGCCGGTAACGCTGGTTCTGGGTGGGGCGCGCTCGGGCAAAAGCCGCTATGCCGAAGCGGCTGGTCGAGGAGGCGGCCGTTTCCGGCGACCTATTGCGCGACCGCGACGGCCGGCGACGCCGAGATGGCGAGATGGCCGAGCGTATCGCCGCCCACCGCGCCCGGCGTGGACCTTTCTGGCATACGGTCGAGGAGCCCCTGGCGCTGGCGCCGGTAATCGCAGCCGAGGCGCGCGCCGATCGCCCATTGCTGATCGACTGCCTGACGCTGTGGCTGTCGAACCTGCTGCTCGCCGGCCGGCCGGTCGAGGACGAGATCGAGGCGCTTTGCGCCGCGTTGCGTCTGGCGGCGGGACCGGTCGTGCTCGTCGCCAACGAGGTGGGGCTGGGGCTGGTGCCCGAAACGCCGCTCGGCCGGCGGTTTCGCGATGCGGCCGGGCGGCTCAACCAGGAGGTCGCCAAGATCGCCGACCGCGTCGTCTTTCTCGCCGCCGGCCTGCCGCTCGTGCTGAAGGACGGGTGAGCGATGCGGCGGGTTCCGGCGACGGTCATCACCGGCTTTCTCGGCGCCGGCAAGACGAGCCTCGTGCGCCATCTCCTGGCGCATGCCTCGGGGCGCCGCCTCGCCGTCGTGGTCAACGAGTTTGGCGAACTCGGCATCGACCGCGAGTTGCTGCTGGGCTGCGGCGATCAAACCTGCGGCGAGGACGACATCGTCGAATTGGCGAACGGCTGCCTCTGCTGCACGGTCGCCGAGGATTTCCTGCCGACGCTCGGCCGGCTTCTCGACCGCGCCGCGCCGCCCGACCACATCCTGATCGAGACCTCGGGCTTGGCGTTGCCGAAACCCCTGGTGCAGGCCTTCGCCTGGCCCGAAATCCGCACGCGCACGACGGTCGATGGTGTGTTGACCGTGATCGACGCAGCCGCGGCGGCGGCCGGGCGCTTTGCCGACGATCCCGAGGCGGTGGCGCGCGAACGGGCAGCCGATCCGGCGCTTGCCCACGACAACCCGCTCGAAGAAGTCTTTACCGACCAGCTCGCCTGCGCCGACCTTGTCGTGCTGAACAAGACCGATCTCCTCGATCCGGTGGCGCTGACGGCGTTACGCCGTGACCTCGAGGCGCGGCTTCGTCCGGGCGTCAAGCTCCTCGCCGCGCAGGAGGGCCGGGTGCCGCCGGCGGTGGCGCTCGGCCTTGACGCGACGGCCGAAGATGACCTCGCCGCCCGCCCGTCGGTGCACGATCTCGCCGCCGATCACGACCACGATGATTTCGAGAGTTTCGTCGTGACGCTTGGGCCGGCGACGGATAGCGCTCTGCTGACGGCCCGGCTGCGCGCAGCAATCCGCGAGCACGACGTTCTGCGCGTCAAGGGCTTCATCGACGTTCCGGAACGAGAGCGGCGGCTCGTGCTGCAGGCGGTCGGCGGCCGCATCCAGCAGCATTTCGACCGTCCCTGGGCGATCGGCGAAGAGCGCACGACCCGGCTCGTCGTGATCGGCAGGAAGGGCCTCGATCGGGCTGCGATCGCCGCGGCGCTCGGTGCCTGAATGCATCTCCTGGCGGCACTTCCCGGACAGATCGCGGACGGCTCGGAGGCGGTCGATCTCGGCCAAAGCCCGGGCGAGATCGTCGTGCTGTCGAGCGCGGACACCGAACTTGCGCTGCTCGCGGCGGCGCAGGCTCGGCGGCGCGCGCAAGACCCGGCGACGCCGAGCCTGCGGCTCGCGCCGATCCTGCGGCTCGGCCACAATTTCTCGGTCGATCTCTATATGGAGAGGGTGGCGGACGCCCGTCTTGTCATCGCCCGGGTGCTGGGCGGCAGCGGCTATTGGGCCTATGGCGTCGAGCGCCTGGTCGAGACCTGCCGGGCGCACCGCATCCCGCTGGCGCTGTTGCCCGGCGACGAGAAGCCCGACGCCGAGCTGGCCGAACTATCGAGCGTGACGCCCGCGAGCCGGCGGCGGTTGTGGCGCTATCTCGCCGAAGGCGGCCCCGGCAATGCCGGGAATTTTCTGCGCTACGCCGGAAGTCTGATCGGCCGCGAGAGCGAATGGGCGGAGCCCGCGCCGTTGTTGCGCGCCGGCTATTACTGGCCGGACCGGGCGCTGCCGAGTTTCGCCGAGATCGCCGGGGAATGGCGGGGGACGGGCGGGGTGGCTGCCGATCATGTTCTACCGGGCGCTCGTCCAGTCCGGCAACACCGCACCGGTGGAGGCGCTCGCCCAGGCGCTCGCGGCGCGCGGCTTGCGGCCGCTGCCGGTTTTCGTCGCCAGCCTCAAGGACGCGGAGGCGGCGGAGCTCCTCGCCGCTGCGTTCGCCGCCGCACCCCCCGCCGTGATCCTCAACGCCACCGGCTTTTCGGCTCGTAGCGGCGATCGGCCCGACCCGCTGGCGGCGGCGGATTGCCCGATCCTGCAGGTCGTTTTCGCCGGCGGCGACGCCGAGACTTGGCGCGCGGGAACCCGCGGCCTCGGCCCGCGCGACCTGGCGATGAACGTGGCGCTGCCGGAGATTGACGGACGAATCCTGTCGCGCGCGGTCTCGTTCAAGGCGTCCATGGGCCGCGACCCCGAGACCGAAATCGATCTCGTCGGTTATCGCCCGGTCGCGGACCGCATCGCGTTCGTCGCCGATCTCGCGCACAATTGGGCGCGCTTGCGCGAACGGCCGCCGGCCGAGCGGCGGATCGCCTTGGTGCTGGCCAATTATCCGAACAGCGACGGCCGCATCGGCAATGGCGTCGGGCTCGACACGCCAGCCTCGGCGATCGGCGGTTTTGCAGACGCTCGCGGCGGCCGGTTACCGGATCGCAGACATCCCGCCGGACGGCGACGCGCTGATCGGGCGGCTGCTTTCCGGCCCGACCAACGCGAAGCCGCGGCGCGCCCTCGAGGAATCGCTGTCGTTTGCCGATTATTCGGTGTTTTTCACGAGCCTGGCGCCAGCGGTTCAGGAGGCAGTGACGGCGCGCTGGGGGCCGGCCGAGCGCGATCCATTCTTTCGGCCGGGCAGGCTTGATTGCGGCCGTTTCGCGATACCCGGGTTCCGTCTCGGCAACGTCGCGGTGCTGGTGCAGCCGGCGCGCGGCTACAATATCGATCCGAAATCGACCTATCACGACCCGGCGCTGGTCCCGCCGCACTCCTACCTTGCCGCCTATGCCTGGCTCTCCGAGGCGTTCCGGGCAGACGCGGTCATTCATCTCGGCAAGCACGGCACGCTCGAATGGCTGCCGGGGAAAGCGCTCGCCTTGTCGGCCGAGTGCTTCCCGGAAGCAACACTCGCGCCGTTGCCGCATCTCTATCCGTTCATCGTTAACGATCCGGGCGAGGGCACACAGGCGAAGCGCCGCGCCCAGGCGGTCATCGTTGACCACCTGACCCCGCCCCTGACCCGCGCCGGCAGCTACGGCCTGCCGGCCGAACTCGAACGGTTGATCGACGAATATTACGAGGCGGCGCAAGGCGATCCGCGCCGCGTCGGGGTACTGGCGGCGGCGATCCTGGAGCAGGCGCGGGGGGCCGGCATCGACGGCGATTGCGGTATCGCTGCCTGCGATGAGCCCGCGGCGGCGCTGTGCAAGCTCGACGGGTTTCTCTGCGAACTGAAGGAGTTGCAGATCCGTGACGGGCTGCATGTCTTCGGAAAGAGCCCCGAGGGCGAAGCGCTGACGGCGCTGCTCGTCGCCTTTGCCCGGCCGGGGCGCGGCCGGGAGCCCCAGGACGCCTCGCTGTTGCGCGCACTTGCCGCCGATCTCGGTCTCGGCTGCGACCCGCTCGCCCTCGACCTTGCCGAGCCATGGCGCGGACCCCGACCGGCTGCATTGGAGGGTCCCGGCCCCTGGCGCGATGCCGGCGACACAGTCGAGCGCTTGGAAGCGCTGGCGCTGCGGCTGGTCGCCGGCGAAATCGCGCCGGAGGAAGGTTGGCAGCGCACCACCGCCGTCCTCGATTGGATCGACCGCCAGTTGCGGCCGGCCGTCATTGCCTGCGGTGCGGAGGAGTTGGCGGGGCTGCTCAAGGGTCTCGCCGGCCGTTTCGTGACGCCCGGCCCGTCCGGCGCGCCGAGCCGCGGCCGCCCCGAAGTCCTGCCGACCGGGCGGAATTTTTATTCGGTCGATACCCGCGCGGTGCCGACGCCGGCGGCGTGGCAGCTCGGCTGGAAATCGGCGGCAATGCTGGTCGAGCGCCACGCGCAGGATCACGGGAACTATCCCGAGCGGGTGGCGCTCTCGGCCTGGGGGACGGCCAACATGCGCACCGGCGGCGACGATGTCGCCCAGGCACTGGCCTTGATGGGGGTCCGCCCGGCCTGGGAAAGGGCGAGCGGACGGGTGACCGGGTTCGAGATCCTGCCGGCGTCGGTGCTCGACCGGCCGAGAGTGGACGTCACGCTGCGGGTTTCGGGCTTCTTTCGCGACGCCTTTCCAGGGCTGATCGACCTTGTCGATTCGGCCGCCCGCGCCGTCGCCGCCCTCGACGAGCCGGCGTTGGTCAATCCGCTTGCCGCCCGCGTCAGGGCTGACCAAGAAGCACTTGAGGCCCAGGGCGTGGCGCCCGAGGAGGCCGCCCGCCGCGCCGGCTACCGTGTTTTTGGCTCGAAGCCCGGCGCCTATGGGGCGGGGCTGCAGGTCATGATCGACGAGCGGATCTGGAAGGACGAGGCGGATCTCGCCGAGACTTGGCTCGGCTGGAGCGGCTACGCCTATGGCGCAGGGGCCGAGGGAAGGGCGGAGCGCGGGATGCTCGAAGCGCGGCTTACGGCGGCCGACGCGGTATTGCACAACCAGGACAACCGCGAGCACGACCTTCTCGACAGCGACGACTACTACCAGTTCGAAGGCGGGCTGGCGCTCGTTGTCCGGCATCTGTCAGGGCAAGCGCCGCCGGTCTACCACAACGACCACTCGCAGCCGGACGCGCCGCGCATCCGCACACTGCGCGAGGAGTTGGGGCGTATTGTGCGCGGCCGGGCGGCAAACCCGCGCTGGATCGCCGGCGTCATGCGCCACGGCTACAAGGGGGCGGCCGAGATCGCCGCCACGGTCGATTACCTTTTCGCCTTCGCCGCGACCGCGCGGGCGGTCGACGACGCGCATTTCGCGGTACTCTACGACGCCTATCTCGGAGACCCGGCGGTGCGGGACTTCATGATGGCAAGCAACCCCGCGGCTCTCGCCGATGTCGAGGATCGCTTCCGGGAGGCGGTCGAGCGCGGACTGTGGCGGCCGAAGCGCAACAGCATCCGCGCGGCGCTGGCGCGGGAGGAAACTGGATGAGCGGCACGGCCGAGACGGAAGAAGACATCAACCGCCGGCACAACGAAAAGATGGCGCGGCGCAAGGCGGCGCGCGATCGCATGCTAGTGACCAAAACCGAGGAACGCGGCCTCCTGATCGTCCATACCGGCAAGGGGAAGGGCAAATCGACCGCCGCATTCGGACTCGTGCTGCGCTGTCTCGGCCACGGCATGCGGGTCGGCATCGTCCAGTTCGTCAAGGGCGTGTGGTCGACGGGCGAGCGGGTGGCGCTCGAACGGTTTGGCGATCTCGTCACCTGCCGGGCGATGGGCGAGGGCTTTACCTGGGACACCCAGGACCGCGCCCGCGACATCGCCGCCGCGCGCAACGCCTGGGAAGCGGCCAAGGCGATGATTGCCGATCCGTCCTATCGCCTGGTGCTGCTCGACGAACTCAACATCGTGTTGCGCTACGATTACCTGCCGGTCGGCGAAGTGCTGGCCGTGTTGCGGGCCAAGCCGCGCGATCTCCATGTCGTCGTGACCGGCCGCAACGCCAAGCCGGAACTGGTCGAGGCGGCCGACCTCGTCACCGAAATGACCCTCGTCAAGCACCCGTTCCGCGACGGCGTCAAGGCGCAGCAGGGAATCGAGTTCTGATGGCCCGTGCGCTGATGCTGCAAGGCACCGGCTCCGACGTAGGGAAGTCGCTGCTGGTCGCGGGGTTGGCGCGCGCCTTTACGCGGCGCGGTCTGCGGGTGCGGCCCTTCAAGCCGCAGAACATGTCGAACAACGCGGCGGTGACGGCGGAGGGCGGCGAGATCGGGCGAGCGCAAGCCTTGCAGGCGCGCGCCTGCCGCACAGCGCCCGTGAGCGATATGAACCCGGTGCTGCTGAAGCCGCAGGCCGAGAGCGGCGCGCAGATCATCGTGTGCGGGCGAGTGTGGCGCGCCGCCTCCGCCGGCGATTACCGGCGCCTTGCGCCCGGCCTGCTGCCGAACGTGCTCGCCGCTTTCGCCCGGCTTGCCGCAGCCGCCGACCTGGTGCTTGTCGAGGGTGCGGGGAGCCCCGCAGAAATCAATCTGCGCGACGGCGACATCGCCAACATGGGATTCGCCGAGGCGGCCGATATTCCGGTCGCTCTGGTCGGCGACATCGAGCGCGGCGGTGTGATCGCGCAGCTCGTCGGCACCTGCACGCTTTTGGCCGAGAGCGAGCGGGCGCGGCTTTCGGGCTTTATCGTCAACAAGTTCCGCGGCGATGCGCGGCTTTTCGACGGCGGGCTTGACGTAATCAAATCGCATACCGGGCTGCGTTCGTTCGGCGTCGTGCCGTTCTTTCCCCCGGCGATCAACCTCCCGGCCGAAGATTCGTTGTCGCTGCCGACCGCCGCTATTCAGGGAAGGGGAGACGGGGCTGTTAAGATCGCGGTTCCAGTATTGCCGCGCATCGCCAATTTCGACGATCTCGATCCGCTGCGCGCCGAACCCGGCGTCGAACTCGTCATGGTCCGGCCGGGGCGGCCACTGCCGCGCGACGCGACACTCATCATCCTGCCGGGGTCGAAGGCGACGATCGCCGACCTCGCTTTCTTGCGTCGGGAGGGCTGGGACATCGACATTCTCGCGCATTGCCGCCAGGGTGGCCGGGTTCTCGGCCTCTGCGGCGGCTATCAGATGCTCGGGCATAGCATTGCCGATCCCGAGGGGATCGAGGGCGAGGCGGTGACCGTCACCGGGCTCGGGCTCCTCGACATCGATACGGTTCTCGGCGGCGACAAGCGGCTGACCGCGGCGCGGGGCATCGATCTCGCCTGCGGGATGGCGGTCGAGGGCTACGAGATGCATCTCGGGCGGACGCGGGGACCCGGCCTCGTGCGCCCGATGCTGCGCCTCGACAATGGCCCGGAGGGCTGCGTCAGCCCCGACGGGCGGGTCAGCGGAACCTATCTGCACGGGCTCTTCGCCGCCGATGCGTTTCGCCGCGCGTATCTGACTGCCCTGGGCGGTGCGGCGGGCGAATTCGCCTATGAGGAACGGGTCGAGAGCACGCTCGATGCGCTCGCCGACCATCTCGAATGCGCGCTCGACCTCGACGCCTTGCTCGCCGCCGCGCGCCCGCCCGGGCTCAAACGGGCAGCCTGACATGGCCTGCCAGAAAGAGCCCCAAAACCAACCCGCCCTGGATCAAACAGGCGAGCGTGAAAAGCCGCAACGCCCTGGCGATGTCGCCGACCCCAGCCCGCGCGGTGCCATCGCCGATCCAGGGATCGCTGACGACACCCTCGGCATAGCGGCGCGGGCCGGCAAGGGCGAGCCCAAGCGCGCCGGCCATCGCACCCTCCGGCCAGCCGGCATTCAGCGAGCGGTGTTTGCGCGCATCGCGCAGCATGACCCAAACCGCCCGGTCGGGCCGCGCATCCCTGGCGAAGAGCGCCGCGGCGGCGAGCAGCAGTCCGCCGAGCCGCGCCGGCGCCAGGTTCAGTACGTCGTCAAACCGCGCCGCCGCCCAGCCGAAGGCGCGGTAATGCGGCGTACGATGGCCGATCATGCTGTCGAGCGTGTTGGCGGTCTTGTAGGCGAAGAGGCCGGGCAGCCCCAGCACCAGATACCAGAACACCGGCGCCACGACGCCGTCGCTGAAATTCTCCGCGAGGCTCTCGATCGCCGCGCGCGCGACGCCGTGCCGGTCGAGGCTCGCCGGGTCGCGGCCGACGATACGGCGCACCGCCTCGCGGCCGGCCGGAACACCGCCCTTGGCCAGCGCCACGCCCACCGCGGTCACATGCTCATAAAGGCTGCGCTGCGCCACCAGCACGGCGATCAGCAGGATCTCGACGAGATTGCCGGCAAGGCTGCGGCGGCAGAGCCACTGCACGACGTAGCCCGCCGCCGCGGCACCGCCGACCAGCACAACGACCGTCAGAACGCCGCGGGCGCGTCGTGCGGCCTCGCTGCGGATGTCGCGGTTGAGCTTGCGGTCGAAAAAGGCGACCGCGCGACCGACCAGAACCACCGGGTGGGGGATATGACGGAAGAGAAACGGCATTTCGCCGAAGACGGCGTCGATCGCGAGGCCGGCGACGAGCAGCAGCAATGGGTCGAAGACCGGCGGCATGACGGCGGGAATGTCGATGGCGGCGGCCGCGGGGTCAACGCATGACCGAGCGCGCGGTGCTGCTCTGCGGCCACGGCAGCCGCGACCCGGAGGCGATCGCCGAGTTCGAGCTTCTGGCCGCGGTGCTGCGGCCGCGCCTGCCCGAACTCGACTTCGCCACCGGCTATCTCGAATTCGCCCGGCCGACGATCCGCGACGCGCTTACGGGCTTGGCCGAGCGCGGTGCCCGTCGCATCCTTGCGGCGCCGGGGATGCTGTTCGCGGCGAGCCATGTCAAGAACGACCTGCCGTGGGAGGTCAACAGCTTCGCCGCCGAGACATCGCGGAGATCGAGGTCCGGTTCGGCCGCGATCTGGCGATCGACCCGCTACTGTTGCGCGCGGCGGCGGAGCGCATCGCCGCGGCGGCCGACGACCGGGTGGCGCTCTCGGAAACGCTGCTCGTCGTCGTCGGGCGCGGCACCAACGACCCGGACGCCAATTCCAACATCGCCAAGCTCGCGCGCATGCTGTGGGAGGGGATCGGGTTCGGCTGGGCCGAGGCGGCGTTCAGCGGCGTCGCCCACCCGCGGGTCGACGCGGCGCTCGCTCGCGCCGTGCGATTAGGGTTCCGCCGCATCGTCGTCTTTCCCTATTTCCTGTTCACCGGCGTGCTGGTCAAGCGCATCTATGCCCAGACCGACGAGGCGCAGCACCGGTTTCCCGACATCGAATTCGTCAGGGCGCCCTATCTGCGCGACCATCCGGCGGTGCTCGACGCGTTTTGCGAGCGAATCGGCGAACTCGGCGAGGGGCAACCGGCGATGAATTGCCAGCTCTGCAAATACCGCACGCAGATCATCGGCTATGAGGCCGAGGCGGGCGCGCCGCAGCAGGGCCATCACCACCACGTCCGTGGCATCGGCGTCGAAAGCGGTATGGGCAGGTCATCGCCATGGCCACCACCTCACCGGTGATGTTTGACGCCCATGTCATGGTCGATTGGAGTGCGGCGAACGTGCCGCGCACCGGGCGCGACAGCATCTGGATCTGCTGGCGCGGAGCGGGCGGGGAGCGGCTCGACAATCCGCCGACGCGCCGGGAAGCAAAGGCGCTGCTGTATGACCGGCTGAGGGGAGCGCTCGCGCGCGGCGAGCGGGTCTTGCTTGGCTTCGACTTTCCATTTGGCTACCCGGCCGGCTTCGCCGCGAGGCTCGGTCTCGGCGGGACCGCGTGGCGCGCCGTCTGGGACGAGATTGCCCGGCTCATCGAGGACGACGACAAGAACCGCAGCAACCGCTTCGAGGTCGCCGCCGCGCTGAACCGGCGCATCTCGAACCGAGCGCTCCCGTTCTGGGGATGTCCCGCCAAGCAGGCTGGGGATTATCTCGCCCCGACACGGCCTTGTTACGACGAAACCGGGTTGGCCGAGCGGCGGCTGATCGACGACCCCCGCTACATGCCCGGGGCGCAGCCCTGCTGGAAGCTTGCCTATCCCGGCAGCGTCGGCAGCCAGGTTCTAACCGGCATCCCGATCGTGCGGGCGTTGCGAAACGATCCGGATTTGGCCGAGCGCGCGCGCATCTGGCCGTTCGAGACCGGGCTCCGCGCGCCCGAAGATCCGGGATTGGTATTCGCCGAGGTCTACCCGTCCTTGTGGAGAAAGGCGATCGCGCCGATCGAGGGCGAAGCCCAAGGACGCCGTTCAGGTCCGCTTTGTCGCCCGCCATTTTGCGGAACTCGACCGGGCCGGCGCGCTCGCCCCCCTCTTTGCCGGCGATCCCGGCTTGAGCGAGGAAGAGCGCCGGCGCGTCGAGACCGAAGAGGCGTGGACCCTCGGCGTCACCGCGCGCCGGCAGCCTCCGACCGCGGCACTTAGCGCCACCAGCTAAGCAGCGCCAGCGCCACTGCGCCGAGTACGATGCGATACCAGGCAAAGACGCCGAAGCCGTGCCGGCTGACAAAGCCGACGAGCGTGCGCACGACAAACAAGGCCGAGACGAAGGCGACGACAAAGCCGATCGCGATCAAGCTCAGATTGTCGGCCGTCAGGATCGCGCGGTTCTTGTAGAGGTCGTAAACGGCGGCCCCCAGCATCGTCGGCACCGCGAGAAAGAACGAGAACTGGGTCGCGGCCGCGCGGTCGACGCCCAGCACCATGGCGCCCATGATCGTGGCGCCGGCCCGTGACACGCCCGGGATCATCGACAGGATCTGGCAGCAGCCGATACCGAACGCACGGCGCAGGCGGATCTCGTCGACGCTCTCGATCCGCGGCACCGGCCGCCAGCGCTCGATCAGCAGGATGACGAAGCCGCCGAGGATCAGGCTGATTGCGACGACCCAAGGGGAAAACAGCACTTCCTTGATCAGCCGGTAGGCGAAGACGCCGACGACCGCCGCCGGCAGAAAGGCGACGATGATATTGGCGACAAAGCGTTGCGAGACCGGGTTGGAGGCGAGCCCGGTGGCGGCGTCGAAAAAGCGCCCCCGGTAGACCCAGCACACCGCAAGAATGGCGCCCAACTGGATGACGATATCGAACAATTTGCTCGCCGGCCCTTCGACCCCGAGGAGCGCGTCGGCGAGGATCAAGTGTCCCGTCGACGACACCGGAAGAAATTCGGTCAACCCCTCAACAAGGCCGAGGAGGGCGGCGGTCAGATCGTCGGCGGACGGCATGAGGGATTGAGTTGCCGCACCGCGTCCAGCGTGTCAAGCGAACCTCCGGCAGGCGCGGCAGCCATTGACGCGAGCGATTTTCTTGACAGAACGGCGATCGCGGCGCGCCGGAATCGCCGTCGTTCCGACCCAAAAAAAGGAACCAGGGAAATGGCCCCGGCGCGACCGATCGCTCAGCCGAGAGGGTTATGCCGGCAGCGAGGCCGCAAGGCGGCGATGACGGGCGCGCATGAAGGAATTGCCGCCGCCGTGGAGGCGCGCCGCTCGGGTCGAGGGGGCGGCGGGGTTCGCGGGGACATCGGGCGATGGAGATCTCTCGGACGAATAGCGGCGGGCGAAATCCTCGTCGGTGAAGGCAAAAGCGCAATCGTCGTGTTGCTGGTCGCAGCTCGGCTCGGACATCCGCAGCATTCCCTCATCGCTGTTGTTGCAGCGGATTATGGCATGCTGCGGCGATTTGACCAAGGGTCGGTCATTCACCGTTCGATCGCGAAGCCCTCGAAGGCGTGCGGGATTTTGCGGATGTCGGCAAGGAGTTCACGCTGCAAGCCAGGAGGCGCGTCCGGCGGGAAATTCAGCTCGATCGCGTCGGCGAGGCCGCCGAAGCGCATCTCGATCGCGGCGGCGATTTCTGAATAGGGGCCGCAGGCGGCAAAGATGCGCACGACGTCGTCCGACACCTCGGCCGCCATCTCGTTCCAACGGCCCTCGACCGAAAGGCGGTGCAGCCTGGCGCCCAACTCTTCCAGCCCGTGCAAGGTGAGGATCGGCAGATAGGTTCGAGTCGAGCCGTATAGGGCGACGCGCTGGCGGACCCAATCCATGGCCCGGGAGACGGAAGCCGCGTCGGGACCGGTCGCGACAAAGCCGCCGCCGTGCAGGTCGAAATGCGCGCGCTCGCGTCCGCCGCGGCGGATGCCTTCGGCAAGCTGCGGCAGGCACACCTCTTCGAGATAGCGGCGGGAACAGAGCGGGTGCAGCCGAACCCCGTCGCAGACCTCGCCGGCGACGCGCAACATCGCCGGTCCGACCGCGGCGATCGCGACCGGGACCATCGGCAAGCCGGTCGGTTCGGGCGAGAAGTCCGGGGTCATCAGGGTCAGCGTGCAATGCGTACTGTGGTAGTCGAGCTTGCCGCCCGTCTCCCAGCAATGCCAGAGCGCCCGCAGCGCGCCGACATAGTCGCGCAGCCGAGGCGCCGGCGGGCTCCATGGGAATGCCGAAGCGGCGCTCGTTATGCCCTTTGACCTGGCTGCCGAGCCCGAGGACGAAGCGGCCGCCGGAATTCGCCTGCAGGTCCCAGGCCTGGCTCGCCAGCACCGTCGGGCTGCGCGGAAAGGCGACTGCGACCGACGGCGTCAGTTCGATCCGTCCGGTCGCGGCGGCGGCGAAGGCAAGCGGCGTAAACGGATCGTGTCCCAACTCGACTGTCATCACGCCGTCGAAACCCGCCGTCTCGGCCGCCGCGGCAAATGGTCCCGCCTCGCGCCAATCCCGCATCGGCAACAGTGTGAAGACGCGCACCGTCGCGCCCCGCGCCAGGCGTCAGCAATTGCTCCACACTGGGCCGGAGCCGGCGGTGGAATTATCGAGGAACGGGCTTGCGGGCGGGTTCGAAAATTCCGTGGTCATGCCGCCGAAATGCATGACCGTCGTGCTGCTGGCCCCGGTTTGCGAACCGGACATCTGATCGGCCAGATCTTCGGGATCGGCGAGGCGGTTGCTGACCGCCCGGTCCATCACCGGCTTGGAGGTCTGTGTGCTGAACGCGAGCGCGTCGGAAATCCCGGCAAGAAACATGATGAGCGACGCCGCCATCACGCCCATGATGCGACGCATGACTGTCTCCCCGATGCCGATCCGCCCTTACGCCCTAACATAGGGCGAAGCAAGCCCGGACGTCCCCATTCGCGTTCAAGGCGAGGATCCGGCAACCCGCGCCATGACCCGGATCAGAAAGGGCGCCAGCAGGAGCGTGCCGAGCCACCATTCCTGCCAGATGCCGTAAGTGGCCAAGGCGGCGAAAATCATGACGGCGAAACTCGCCCCGGTGGCGGCGGCATAGAGGCGCGGCCAGGAGGCCTCGGCAAGGCCGAGCCAGATCGTCGCGACCAGCAGTGATGCCAGCGCGGCCCCCGGCACGCCCAGTTCTAGCCAGAATTGCAACGGCGCGTTGTGCGGGTGCAACGGCAGCCAGGTTTCGCCCGGCCGGATCGGGTCGCGGCCGCCCGGCAGCACGCGCGAGGCGTCGAGCCCCCAGCCGGCGAGCGGCCGCTCGGCGATGCGGTCGCCGACAAAGGACCAGATCATCAGCCGGTGGCCGGCCGAAATCTTGACCGCGTCGGCCCGGTTTATCACGTCCGGCAGCCGGTCAAGACGGGCGAAGGTCAGGGGTGCCGTGAGGATTACGACGACAGAAATCAATGCCGCCGCCCGCGCCGCCTTGCCGCGCAGGAAATAAAGCAGCACGCCCGCCGAGAGACCCAATAGCAATACCGCCTTCGCCGCCGTCCCGACGAGCATGAAGACGACCGCCGCGGTCGCCGCGGCGAAGAGGATCGCGAGCCCGGAGCGGCCGCGGCACGCCAGGAACGCCGCAACCGGCAAGATCAGGACGGCGAATGCGACCGAGGCGCGGTTGAGCCGGGTCGCGCGGAACGGATCGGGGAAAAAAAGCGAGCTCAAC
Organism: uncultured Alphaproteobacteria bacterium; assembly: GCA_963799085.1. GTDB lineage: Bacteria > Pseudomonadota > Alphaproteobacteria > ATCC43930 > CGMCC-115725 > AP-15. The sequence goes on from CAWCWA010000006.1 coordinate 247,510, forward strand.
AGCCCGCCGGTGGTGAAGTCAATCGCGGCCATGACGAGGCCCAGCGCCATGCCGGAGAGCAGGAACCTTGCGAGCCGCGCCGGGGCGGAAATCAGCCCGGCCGCCGCAGCGAGCGCCAATCCGGCGGCGAAGAGGCCGCCGAGACGCAGCGCCACCGCGAGCACGCGCAGCGGATCGATCGACCATGCCGTCGACAGCAGTCCCCAGCCGAACAGAATGGCGAGGAGCGCTCCCGGAACGGCGACGGCGCGCAATTTCCCGAGATTGCGCGACAGCAGGAGACCGCCGCCCAACACTCCGGCGACCGAGGCTAGCGCCGCCATCCCTCGGGGCGCCAGCACCAGCAGCGGGAAATAGAGCAGCGCGATAAAATCGAGGCCCGCTTCGAGAAGCGCGCTCAGTCGGGGTAATGTTGATTTGGGCGGCCGCAGCGCGGCGGCCGAATCCTTGCGATCGCGGTCCGGCCGGACTAGGGACAAATCTCGATCGCGGAAAAGAAGAAGGCGATCTCCTCGGCTGCGTTTTGCGGCGAATCGGAACCGTGCACCGAATTGGCCTCAACCGATTCGGCGAAATCCTTGCGGATCGTGCCGGCGGCGGCCTTGGCTGGATCGGTGGCGCCCATGATCTCGCGGTTGAGAGCGACCGCATTGTCACCCTCGAGGATCTGGACCACGACGGGTCCCGAGGTCATGAACGCGACGAGGCTGCGGTAGAACGGCCGCTCGGCATGGACGGCGTAAAACCGCTGGGCCTGCGCCTCGGTCAACTGCAATCGCTTCTGCGCGACGATGCGCAGCCCGCGTTTCTCGAAGCGGTCGTTGATGGCGCCCGTCAGATTGCGGCGGGTGGCGTCAGGCTTGATGATCGACAACGTCCGTTCGATGGCCATCGGCGTCTCTTTGCGTGGCGGAGGCGCGGGTTATATCGGCGGCGGCGGCGGCCCGCAACCGATGCCACCCACAACCTGCGCGGGCCGCTAGGCCTGCCGTTCCCAGCCCGATGCCGTCTGCTGCCAATAGGCCAGGCTGTGTCCGGCGTCGCGGGCCTGCCGCCAACGGGCGCGCGCCGCGGCGACAGCGTCGGGATCGTTGCCGTCAAAGAAATCGGCGCAGCGCGCGAAATCCGCCAGATCGCCGGCCGCAACACCGTCGACCAGCACCAGCATCGTCGCGCCGTTCGGGTTTTCGTCGCGTTCGGTCAGCCAGATCGGCTGTCGGGCGGGCTCGCCGTCGCGCCCCGAGCCGTGGGCGAGAAAGCTCGCCTCGTCATAGGTCCACAGTACTGCGTCGAGTTGCGCCACCCGCTCGGCCGAGCCCGCTCGCACGACGACCCGGTGACCCTGAGCACGCGCCCGTTCGAGAAGTCGCGGCAGGGCGCGTTCGAGCGGCGTCGCCGTCAGATGGTAAAAGCCGATCTCGGCCACGCTATCGCGGTTCGTACCAGCGCGCGACAAAGCGATCGAGAAGGCGCACGCCAAAGGCTGTCGCCCCCTTGGGCACCGTCGCCGAATCCTTGCTCGACCAGGCAACCCCGGCGATGTCGAGATGCGCCCACGGCGTCTTGTCGACAAAGCGCTGCAGGAACTGCGCCGCGGTGACGCTGCCGGCGGCGCGGCCGCCGCCAATGTTCTTGACATCGGCCGCGTCGCTGTCGATGTCGCGGTCGTAGCTGTCGGCAAGCGGCAGTCGCCACAATTGCTCGTCGGTCGCCTTGCCCGCCTCGATCAGCCGGTCGGCGAGTTCATCGTCATTGGCGAAGAGACCGGCGCGGTGATGGCCGAGCGCCACGATGATCGCCCCGGTCAGCGTCGCGAGATCGACCATCAGCCGCGGCTTGAAGCGGTGCTGGCAGTACCACATGGCATCCGCCAGGACGAGCCGGCCTTCGGCGTCGGTGTTGAGCACCTCGATTGTCTGGCCCGACATCGAGGTGACGATGTCGCCGGGCCGCTGCGCCGTCCCCGAGGGCATGTTCTCGACGAGGCCGACGACGCCGATGGCGTTGACCTGCGCCTTGCGGCTAGCCAGAAGGCGCATCAGCCCGATGACCACAGCCGAGCCCGCCATATCCCATTTCATGTCGGCCATGCCAGCGGCGGGCTTGATCGAGATGCCGCCGGTGTCGAAGGTCACACCCTTGCCGATAAAGGCAAGCGGCGCCTCGTCCTCGCCGTCGCCGCCCGATGGCGCGCCGCGCCATTCCATGACGACGAGACGCGGCGGCCGCACGCTGCCTTGGGCCACGCCGAGCAGCGCGTTCATGCCAAGCTTGCGCATGCGGTTTTCGTCGAGGACTTCGACCTTGACGCCGAACTCGCGCAGCGTTTCCGCTTGTGCCGCCAGACTTTCCGGATAGATCACGTTGGGCGGCTCGGATACGAGGTCGCGCGTGAAGGACACCGCGTCGGCGGTCTTGTCGAGCGGCAGATAGGCGTGCTCGGCGTCCTCCGGCTCGGCGGTCATGATCGTAAGGCGCTCGAGGGAGGGCTTTTGTTCCGGCTTTTTCTTGGTCTTGTACTTGTCGAAGCGATAGTTGCGCAGGCGCGCGCCCAGCGCCAGCTCGGCCGCTGCCTCGGACGCGTCGATCGGGGCGGCGCCGAGATCGATCATGACCGACGCCTCGCTCACCCCGGCGCCGTTCAAATGCGCGGCAAGGCTGCCGCCGAGATCGCGGTAGAGCCGGGCATCCGCGGCCTCGGCCTTGCCGAGTCCGGCGAGCACGATTCGCGTCGCCGCCAGGTTCGAGGGCGCGATCAGCGGCAGCAATTCGCCCTTTTTTCCCTTGAAGCGGGGGGCTGCGGCAAGGGCGCGGGCGATGGCGCCGCCCGTCGCCTCGTCGAGCCGTTTCGCCGCCGGCGTCATCTCGCCCTCTTCCCAGATTCCGGCGACAGCCGCGCCCGATTTAGGCATGCCAGGCTTGGCAAAGCGGATCTTCATGGTGCGACCTCGAACGCAAATCGCCGCGCGCCGCGACGGAGTTCGGTGATTGATACATCAACGACGCCGGGGCGGCCAAGGGCGGCAGTCGGGATCGGCCGGCGCCGCGAAATGGCCCTGGCGGGCCCGACCACCGCACCCCTATGATCGGCCGGCGATGACGCGCCTCAACCGCTATATCCTGCGTCAGTGCTGCGGCGTCATGATTTTCGTCACCGCGGTGCTCAGCATGGCGATCTGGCTGGCCCAATCGCTGCGGCTCATCGATCTGATCGTCAATCGCGGGCTGTCGATCGAGGTATTTCTTTATCTGGCGGTGTTGATCCTGCCGCGCTTTCTCGACATCGTGCTGCCGGTAGGCGTGTTCATCGCGGTGCTGTTCACGTTCACCCGCCTGACTGCCGAGAGCGAGCTGGTCGTCATGCGCGCCGCCGGGCTGAGCCCCACCGCGCTCGCCAGACCAGTGCTGATGCTGGCCGGCATCGCCTTTGTCGTGTTGATGAGCCTGTCGGCCTATTTCCTTCCGGTCGCCAACCGCGCGTTCAAGGATTTGCAGTTCGAGATTCGCAACCGTTTTGTTTCGAGCCTGATCCAGGAGGGGACCTTCACGACGATCTCGGACAAGCTCACGGTCTATATCCGCAGCCGCGACGAGCGCGGCGAGGTCGTCGGCCTCTTGATCAACGACAGCCGCGATCCCGAGCGTCCGGTGACGATTCTCGCCGAACGCGGCGCGTTTGCCGATTCGGCCGGCGGGTCGCGCATCATCATGATCAACGGCAACCGACAGCAATATGACAAGCGGACGCGCAAGCTCTCGGTCTTGACCTTCGACCGCTACACGCTCGATCTGCAGAGCTTCAACGATGCCCCGGTGGTGCGGTTCCGCGAGGCGCAGGAGCGTTTCCTCGGAGAGCTGTTCTTTCCACCCCAGGATGTCGAGCCGGGTCTGCGCAGCGGCTTCATCGCCGAGGGCAATCAGCGCCTCCTGATCCCGCTGTCCGCCTTCAGTTTTGCGCTTATTCCGCTGGCCTGTCTCTTGCCCGGGGAGTTCAGCCGCAGAGGCCAGACCAGGCGTGTCGTACTAGCGATCGTTCTCGCCTTTGTGTTCCAGCTGGTCGACCTTGGGGTGAACAATCTGGCCGACCGCACGAGCGCCGCGATACCGCTGATGTATGCGGTCGATCTTCTGCCGTTCGCGCTCGGCTTCGCCATACTGCTGCAGGGCGGGATCAGGCCCGGCTTGCGCTGGCCGGCCCTGGCCGCGAGCCGCGGCCGCTGAACGGGTCGGGAGGTCGAAGGAGCCGATGACGGCGCGCTTTGCGAGGACCCTTTCCGTCTATATCGCCCGGCAATTCTTTCTCTGGCTGTGCGGCGTGTTCGGGACGATGGTGGTCGTCACCTTTCTGCTCGACTATGTCGAACTGATCCGGCGGGGCGGCACCAAGGTTCAAGCGACACTGTGGCTGCTGTTTCAGATGGCGGCCCTGAAGCTGCCGCAGACGGCGCAGGAGGCGCTGCCGTTTGCGATCCTGTTCGGCACGATGCTCGCCTTTTGGCGACTGACCCGCAGCAACGAACTCATCGTGGCGCGGGCCTCGGGCGTTTCGGCGTGGCAGTTTCTCGCTCCGGCCGTCGTTGTGGCGATGCTCGTCGGCATCGCTGCGGTGACGGTGTTCAATCCGGCGGCGTCGATGGCCGAGGCGGCTTACGAAAGGCTCGACGCCCGGATCCTGCGCCAGGGTTCAGATCAGCTGTCGCTATCCGCCGCCGGGCTTTGGCTGCGGCAGAGCGACGATGCCGGCAACCAGATCGTCATTCACGCCGACAAGCTCGGGTCGCAAGACATGGCGCTCGACGGGGTCACGCTCTTCTTCTTTAATGCGCGCACCCAGTTCACCTCGCGTGTCGATGCCCGCGGCGCCCGCCTCGACCATGGCGAATGGCTGATCGAGGACGGCGTTCGCTGGCGGCTCGATCAGACGACGCAACCCTTCGCGGAGTTGCGCCTGCCGACCCATTTCACGCCGCAGAAGATCGAGGAGAGCTTCGCCTCGCCCGATACGATGAGTTTCTGGGAATTACCGGGGTTCATCGAACTGCTCGAACAGTCGGGCTTTCCGACTCAGCGCCATCGGTTGCATTTCAATGTTCTGTTGGCGCGTCCTTTCCTGTTGGCCGCGATGGTCCTGGTGGCGGCGACCTTCAGCCTGCGCATGCATCGCCGCGGTGGGACGACCTTGATGATTGTCGGCGGCGTGGCGAGCGGCTTTCTCCTTTATGTCATTTCCGACATCGTTTTCGCCCTCGGCCTCTCGGCCAAGCTGCCGGTCACGCTTGCCGCCTGGACGCCGACCGTGGTCAGCCTGGTCTTTGGCGCCTCGATGCTGCTGCATCTGGAAGACGGCTGATGCCCGGCCGGCCCAGCCTCGCCGTCTTGCCGCTGTTGCGCGCTCTCCTGGCGCTGCTGTCGGTCGCCGGCGCCGCGGCTCCGGCGATGGCGCGAATTCGGCCTCGGCGACGGCGGAAGGCAGGACCAGAACGCGCCCGTGGTGTTTCGCGCCGACGAGGTAGAATATGACGAGCAGCTGGCGCTGACGATCGCCCGCGGCCATGTCGAGATCTCGCAGAACGGCCAGGTGCTGCTCGCCGACACCGTCACCTACAATCAACGCACCGATACGATCACCGCGTCCGGCAATGTCAGCCTGTCGCAGCCGACCGGCGAGATCGCCTTTGCTGACTTCATCGAATTGCGGGATTCGATGAATGAGGCCTTCGCCAAGAACATCCGCCTCTTGCTGTCCGACCGCTCACGCCTCGCCGCCAACACCGGCCGCCGCACCAAGGGCGTCCGGACCGAATTGCGCCGCGCCGTCTATTCGCCCTGTGACCTGTGCAAGAGCGACCCCACGGCGCCGCCGGCCTGGCAGCTGAAAGCGCGCGAGATCGACCACGACAAGGAACTGAAGATCGTCGAGTTCAAGGACGCGACGATGGAGATCGACGGCTGGCCGGTCTTTTATACGCCGTACATCTCGACCCCCGACCCGACCGTCAAGCGCGCCAGCGGCTTTCTGACGCCTTCCTTTGGGGGCTCCAACACGCTCGGTGCCCATGCCACGATCCCCTACTTCATCGACCTCGGGCCGGACAAGGATCTGACCTTGGCGCCGCGCTTCACCACCAAGGTGGGTCCGGTCCTGGCCGCCGAATATCGTCAGCGCTTCGGCAACGGCGTCCTCGACGCGCTTGGCAGCGCCAATTACAGCGACCCGGAGCCCGACGACACCGGCACCAGCGGCAAGCAGCTGCGCGGGAATATCAACGCGCGCAGCGTCTTCGATCTGACCGACACCTACCGCGCCGGGCTCGACGCGCAGCGTGTCTCCGACCAGAGCTATCTGCTGCAGTTCGGGTTCGGCAACCCGCTCTTGAACGCGGAAATCAGCCGCGGCTATCTCGAAGGCTTCGAGCCGCGCGCCGAGACCGACGTCAACACCTACGCGTTTCAGCCGTTATTGCCGGGGATTGGCGTTTCAACCCAGCCGATCGTGCTGCCGGTCGCCAACCGCAACTGGCAGAGCGAGCCCGATGCGCTCGGCGGCCGCTGGAACCTCAACGCCAATCTGCTCGACATCGTCCGTCTGGTCGGCACGCAGACGCGCCGTCTGTCGCTCGGCTCCGGCTGGCAGAGCAGCTTTCGCGACGGCATCGGCGGTCAGTATCAGTTCACGGCCAAGTTGCGGGGCGACGGCTACTCGGTCAACAATCTGAGCCCGCTGTCGAACCCCGACCTGCCGGCCGCGTATTTCCCGAGCAACGGCGCGCCGCCGGCCGAGCCGATCGCGACCGGCTTTGTGACCGGACGAGCCTTCCCGCAGGTCGGGCTCCAATGGAGCTATCCGGTCGTCCATCGCGGCGACAACCTGACGCCGATGATCGAACCGATCGCCGGCGTCTACGCTGCGCCCTCTGGCGGCAACCAGCGCAAGATCCCGGACGAGGACAGCCTGTCCTTCCAGTATGACGACACGGATTTATTTCGGCCCGACCGGCTGGCAGGTTACGACGTTCTCGACACCGGCCAGCGGGTCGATTACGGGCTCAAACTCGGGCTCTACGACAATACCGGCGGCAGCTATCGGGCGCTCGTCGGGCAAAGCTACCGCGCCCAGACCAATCCGTTTCTGCCGCTCGGCTCGGGCGCCGAAAAGCGGCTCTCCGACGTCGTCGGGCGCGTCGTGCTGTCGCCCAGCTCCTATCTCGACCTGATCTATCGCTTCCGCCTCGACGGCAGCGATCTCAGCTATCGCAGCCAACAGGTGGGCGTCAGCGCCGGGCCGCAGAATTTGCGGGTCAGCGCCAATTATATTCTGCTGCCGGCGCAACAGCAGAGCGATCTTGCCAGCAATCCCACGAGCGGCCAGAATGTGCTGTACGGCAAACAGGAACAGCTCTCCTTCGTGGTCACGGCCAAGCTGACGCGCTACTGGTCGCTGCAGGGCACCGAGACGCTCAACCTCGCCAACACCACCAACATCGTCAACGGCGTCGCCACGACCGCAGGCCAGCAATACCAGCCTCTACGCCTCGCTGTCGGCGATCTACCAGGACGAATGCATGGCCGTTCGTCAGTTCGGTAACGCAATCTGGCATCCGTAACGGCGCGGTCACTCCCGGGGTGTCGGTCCTGTTCAGCGTCGTATTCAAGAATCTGGGCGAAGTCGGCGGCACCGTCGCATCGCTCGGTGGCGGGTGATCGCCTAGCCGGGCCGCGTCCCGAGCGCGCGCAGCGGGCCGGCGACAACGCCGCCGGGAGGAGGGTAGAGCTCGCCGATGATAAGGGAAAACGGGTTCGTTTCGAAGATGACGTGCGTTTCGTATCCTGGGCATGGCCCTGATCGCTCTTTGCGGCTTCGCGAACGCGGCTCTGCCTGCGCGAGCGCCGGGGCCGCCCCCGGCCGCGGCGGGACCTGGACCCGGCGTCATTCCCGAGGGCGGGATTGCCGCGGTCGTCAATGACGAGGTGATCTCGATCGGCGATCTGCGCTCGCGCATCCGCATGGTCATGCTGTCTTCGAACCTGCAGCCCTCGCCCGACACCGAAAAGCGCGTCGCCGCGCAGGTGCTGCGCACGATTGTCGACGAAAAGCTGCAGATGCAGGAGGCGAAGCATCAGAACATCACCGCCACCGACGACGAGGTCAAAAAAGCGATCGCCTCGATCGAAAAGCAGAACAACATGCAGCCGGGCCAGCTCGACGCTGTCCTGAAGTCGCACGGCATCGAGCGCAGCGCGCTGGTCGACCAGGTGACGGCCTCGATCGTGTGGGCCAAACTGGTGCGGCGGCTGGCGTCGCAAACCAATCCGGTCTCGGACGAGGAGATCGACGACGCCCTGAAGCGACTGAAGCAGAACGAGAACGTGCCGCAGAGCCGGGTCGCCGAAATCTTTCTCGCCGTCGACAACCCGAGCAGGACGACGAGGTGCGTCGCCTCGCCGAAAAACTGATCGAGCAGATGAAGCAGGGCGCGCGGTTTTCCGCCGTCGCGCAGCAGTTCTCGCAATCGGCGACCGCGGCGGTGGGCGGGGATCTCGGCTGGATCCGGCCCGAGCAGCTCAGCCCGGACCTCGCCAAGGCCGTCGAAAAGCTGCGGCCGGGCGAATTGTCGCCGCCGATCCGTACCGGCGCCGGCTACTACCTGATGCTGGTTCTCGACCGGCGCGCCGGTCGCACCGGGAGCAGCGAGGATGACACCGCGCTCAAGATCGTGCAGGTGGTCTTCCCGCTGCCGGCCACGGCCAGCGATGCGGCCCGGCGCGCCGCGATCGCCGAGGCGCAGAACACGCGCGCCGTCGCCAAGAACTGCGCCGACATGCTGCGCATCGGCAAGGAAAAGGCGCCGCAACTGTCGAGCGAGGGAACTGTCCGGCTGAGCCAGATCGCGCCCGCGATGCGCAGTCTCGTGCTCGGGCTCGGGATCGGCAACGCGTCGCAGCCGATCCTGCAGAAGAACGGCGTGGGCGTGATCATGGTGTGCGAGAAGGCGGCACCCGGCCAGAATGCGATGCCGACGCGCGAGGAAGTGGCCGAGAGCCTGATGCGGCAGCGGCTCGACACGCTGGCGCGGCGCTACATGCGCGACCTGCGCCGCACCGCCTTTGTCGATGTGCGGGTGTAAGCTTGATGGCGATGGCGCCGCCGCTCGCGGTGACGATGGGCGAGCCGGCCGGGATCGGCGGCGAGATCGCGCTCAAGGCCTGGCTCGCGCGGCGGCGAGGGGGTGCCGCCGTTCTTATCTGATCGACGATCCCGACCGGCTCGAAGCCCTCGCGCGCCGGCTCGGCTGGCCGGTGCCGGTGCAGCCGATCGCAGCGCCCGAGGAAGCGGCTGGCGCCTTTGCCGCGGCGCGTGCCGGTGCTGCCGGTCGGCGCTAGCCTGCGCGGCCGGCCGGGGAAGCCCGATCCCGAAGACGCGCCGGCGGTGCTCGGCCGCGATCGCGACCGCGGTCCGCCGATGTGCGCGACGGGCGTGCCGCCGCGGTCGTCACCAACCCGATCCACAAGGAGAGCCTCTACCGCGCCGGCTTCCGCCACCCCGGCCACACCGAGTACCTGGCCGAACTCGCCGGGCTCGCCGAGGCGCCGGTCATGATGCTGGCCTCGCCGATGCTGCGCGTCGTGCCGGTCACGATCCACCTCGCGCTGCGCCGGGCGATCGAGGAGCCTGTGCCCGGCCGCGATCGTGCATGCCGGGCGGGTGACGGCGGCCGCGCTGCGGCGCGATTTCGGCATCGCCGCGCCGGTGCTCGCCGTCGCCGGGCTCAACCCGCATGCCGGGGAGGCGGGGCGCTCGGCCGCGAGGAGATCGACATCGTCGCGCCGGCGGTCGCCGAACTGCGCGCCGATGGGATCGACGCGCGCGGGCCGCTGCCGCCCGACACGATGTTCCACGCCGAGGCGCGGCAGGGCTACGACGCCGCGCTCTGCATGTATCACGACCAGGCGCTGATCCCGATCAAGACGCTCGATTTTCACGGCGGCGTCAACGTCACGCTGGGCCTGCCCTTCGTCCGCACCTCGCCCGATCACGGCACCGCGTTCGATATCGCCGGCAGCGGCCGGGCCCGCGCCGACAGCCTGATCGCGGCGCTGCGGCTGGCCGCCGCAGATGGCGGCCAACCGGGCGGCCGCGGGCGCGTCCTGAGCAATTGCCGCGGCCGGCGCTGCCGCCGCTGCGCGAAGTCATCGCCCGCCACGGCATCGCCGCGCGCAAGAGCCTCGGCCAGAATTTCCTCTTCGACCTCAACCTGACGCGCCGCATCGCGCGCGCCGCCGGGCCGCTCGACCGAGGCGAACGTCGTCGAGATCGGCCCCGGCCCGGGCGGGCTGACGCGCGCGCTGCTGGAGGAGGGCGCCAAACACGTCGTCGCGATCGAACGCGATCCGCGCTGCCTGGCCGCGCTGGGCGAACTCGCCGCCGCTTATCCGGGCCGCCTCGACCTCGTCGAAGGCGACGCGCTCGCACTCGATCCGGCCGCATTGTGCCCGCCGCCGCGGAAAATCGTCGCCAATCTGCCCTACAACATCGCCACCCCGCTGCTGCTCCGCTGGCTCGACCGGATCGGCGACTACGACGGGCCTGACCCTGATGTTCCAGCGCGAGGTGGCCGAGCGCCTCGTCGCCGCCCCGGGCGGCAAGGCCTATGGCCGGCTCTCGGTATTGGCGCAGTGGCTGGCCGAGCCGCGCATCCTGTTCGACGTGCCGCCGCGCGCCTTCGTGCCGCCGCCGAAGGTGACCTCGAGCGTCGTCGCGATCACGCCCCGCGCTGCGCCGCTCGCCCCGGCGACAAAGGCGGTCCTCGAACGCGTCACCGCCGCCGCCTTCGGCCAGCGCCGCAAGATGCTGCGGTCGAGCCTCGAATCGCTCGGCGTCCCGCGTGCTGCCGCTCCTCGAAGAGGCCGGCATCCCCGCCACCGCCCGCGCCGAGGAATTGTCGGTCGCCCAATTCTGCGCCCTCGCCCGCGCCCTGCAGCAGGATCGATCGCGCGCTTGAGGCCTTCGGGGCCGCCCGTCGGCCGACTTCAAGTTCGACCGGGACGAGGCGCATGCCAGGTAATTTCTTCGACATACAGACGGCGAGGCGAATTCGCGCATCCGTTGAGCGGATCAGAGCCCCCGCTGCTTCTGCAGCGGAGTCTACGAGGATTTATCCGATAGGTTGATTATCTCGAATCCCTTGCGGGAACCAATCTTGCCATCATAGCAGCTGATTGCGGCGATTTCGCGGATCAGCGCGAATGCCGGAGCGCAGCCACGTCACTCCGGCGGGTAAAGCAAGGAATATTCCATAAAGCAGCTTATCCGTTTTAGAGTGGGGTGTCAGCATGCGCAGGGAGGCGGGGGAGCGGGCTGGGTCGTCATCTCGTGCTTAGTGTCCGACCAAAAAATGATTTTAGTGATTTCAGTAGGTTGTGATAACCGCGGTGTGTGAGAACGCACGGGGGACACAACATGTGGACCGAAACCACTCGACCGCAGTATGAGCGTAAGGGATTGCGTTACGCAAGCGATGTGACGGATGCGGAGTGGGCGCTGATGGCGCCGCAGCTGCCGCCGCGATACCGGCGGGGCCGCCCACGGGAGACTGAATTGCGCAGCATCGTCAATGCCTTGTTCTACATGGCCCGGACCGGCTGCCAATGGCGGCAGTTGCCGCGCGAGTTCCCGCCATACGCGACCGTACAGTATTATTTCTATGCTTGGCGTGACCAAGGCGTGTTGGAGACGGTCAATTTCGAACTCTTGCTCGAAGCGCGGGAAGCCGCCGGCCGGGAGGCGAGCCCGTCGGCCGGGGTCATCGACAGCCAGTCGGTCAAGACCACCGAAAGCGGCGGCCCGCGCGGCTACGACGCGGCCAAGAAGGTCAAGGGCCGCAAGCGCCATATCGTCACCGACACCGCCGGCTTCATGGTCGGGGCCGCGATCCACCCTGCCGATGTGCAGGACCGCGACGGCGCGGCGCTCGTCATCGAAGCCATTCACGACCTCTTCCCATGGCTGCGCCACCTCTTCGCCGACCGCGCTTATTCCGGGGACAAGCTTTTGACAGCCCTCGCTAAATTCGGCCGCTGGAGCATCGAAATCGTCAGACGCATGGCCGACACCGTCGGCTTCGAAGTGCTCCCCCGCCGCTGGGTCGTCGAACGCACCCTGGCTTGGCTCAATCGCAACCGCCGCCTCGCCAAAGACTTCGAAACCTCGATCGCCAGCGCCACGGCCTGGCTCTATCTGGCCTCGGTCCAGCTTCTCATAAGGCGATTGGCGCGGTCATGATACAACCTTGCCGATTCTCAGTCGGACACTGAGGGAGGTCCGATCAAGGGCAGTGTGGTTCTACAAATCCGGCCATGACGATCCGCGGTCGTGTAACTATCTACAAGTCGCATAAGGTCGTTCTGGAAAATCAGCGGCTGGGGTGCGCCTCCTAAAGACGCAATGCTACAAGTCCGCTCGCCGCTCTCGCTGATAGTCACCAATCCATGTCTGCCGCTCTGGCCCATTGATCGCTGAGATGATCAACGTGTTCCTTCATATCTTCGTTTGAAGCCATTGCGACGCGGTAAGTGCCATCACTTGCATGCGGCAGAATTAGGGGCAAGTCCCTCTCTTGGATATAGATTTTCGCTGGCTCACGCGCCCCCGACCACATGAAGGAAATGAATGCCTCCACCGCTGTAATCGCTTGTGCATCCTCGAATGCTAACTCTGGTGTAAGAGAAAACTCGGGTCTTGACGACTTGCGGTCGAGAGCGACAGGTACGGCACCAGCTTTCGAATGAAAGCTGAACGCTTCACCGCCTTTGCCGAAGGCACCGTGCGCCATGAAATTGCGCAACTGCCGCCTTATCGTTAATAACTCATCGAAGTGCTTTTTTGTGGCCTTGTCCGTCACGTCAAAGGCTTTTTTGAATTTCGTACTCCAATCCGCCTCAGCCATTTGCACTACGTCGTTCCCGCTAATTACGTGGCCTTGTAAAATGGCGGGATGGATGAAAATGTGTTCAGTCCATCCAAAGAATAATTCAATTGCGGCGAGCGCAAGCCAACTAGCATCCTCAGACTTTCTGATCCACGCATAGGAAAACTGTTCGTAAAGCTCCAACCAGCTAGCATCCTTAAACTTTGTCGAGTGTAGCCGAAACGGAAATTCGCGCTGTCGTTGCTCCGCCTCGTGAACCCGTCGTAACTCACGAGCTTCAAATGCCGCCCGCTGGAAACTGTCTCTGAAGAAGGCATATCTCCTAAACAATTTTATTCCTACGTTCTGTACGTTAAGTGTGGATTCTCGAACGGCGTTTTCTGCCATCCATCTAAAGAATGGCTTTGCCGAAGCGACACCTTTGTGTAATAGTTCAACCACTCTTTCCGCTTGTTTTTCCCATTTATCACCGGCACGAGCAACAACACCAACACCAAATTTTCGGTGCTCGACGAGATATGCATCGCCCTCAAAGTCTATCGGTACCGACCATGCAAGCTTTTCGAATTTGCCAAGGTTGGGGAAGCCGAGCAAATCTACAAGGAGGAAATATACTAAATAATATGGCGGAAGCTTGCTTCCTGCTTCCGTTCGCGTCGCGGTGTCCAGAAATTTCTGTTCGGCTTCCGTGTTCTCATCTGCCGTTTTGATTGGGGCAATTGCTCTGCGCGCAGCGGCACGTACGGGCTCAAGCTCAGGCGGTATAGGCAATGGCTTGCCGATGGGAAAGGTCATAGTGCAAGTCTCGAAATCGTGCTCTGACTGACGTTGTAGGAGCGGGCGATGCTGCGCTGCGTCTCGCCCGCGTCGCTATATCGGGTTCGGGGGGCGACGCCAGGCGCTTGCGACATGGGTCTGATCGGGCGCCGCGGCGACGCCGTCAGCCGTGGCGGAGGCGGTTGACGAAATCGGCGAGGCCGAGTTGGCGGGTGCGGCGCAGGCGCTCGGCGGTCAGGATCGCCTGCACGAGCGCCACGCTCTCGGCGACATCGCTATTGACGACAACATAGTCGTATTCCGGCCAGTGGCTCATTTCCTCGGTCGCTTTCGCCATTCGGTCGGCGACGACGGCGGCACTGTCCTGGGCGCGCGTCCTGAGCCGAGCTTCGAGGGCGGCAAGGCCCGGCGGCAATACGAACACGGTGACGAGGTCGTCGCGCACCCGCTCCTTCAATTGCTGCGTGCCCTGCCAGTCGAGATCGGCGACGACGTCATGCCCGGCGGCGAACGCCTTCTCGATCGGCGCCCGCGGCGTGCCGTAGGAATTGCCGAAGACAGTCGCATGCTCCAGAAGCTCATCCTGTACGGCCATCGCGTCGAAGCGCGCGCGGTCGATAAAGGAATAGTCCACCGCGTCGACTTCGCCCGGGCGCGGCCGTCGCGTCGTCACCGACACCGATAGCAGGAGGTGCCGATCGGCGGCGGCGAGTTCGCGGGCGATTGTCGTCTTGCCGGCGCCCGAGGGCGAGGAGAGCACGAGCAGCAACCCGCGCCGCTGGATCTCGGGCGGGCTCATTCGATGTTCTGCACCTGCTCGCGGAACTGCTCGACGACCGCCTTCAGCGCCAGCCCGATGCGGGTCAATTCGATGTCGGCGGACTTCGAGCAGAGCGTATTGGCCTCGCGGTTCAATTCCTGGCACAGAAAATCGAGCCGGCGGCCGACGGCGTCCTGCTGGCGCAACAAGTCGCGCGCCTGGTCGATATGGGCGGCGAGCCGCTCGATCTCCTCGCGGATGTCGGAGCGGGCGGCCAGCAGCGCCACCTCCTGCGCGATGCGTTCGGCCGGGATCGCGGCGGCGTCGGTCAGTCCGGCGAGTGCAGTCAGGAGCCGGTCGCGGATCGCCGCGGGCTGTGCTGCGGCCGAGCTCTCGGCCGCCGCCGCCAGCGCCGTCATCTCGTCGAGCTGCGCGCCGGTCAGTGCCGCGAGCCTGCTGCCCTCCTCGACGCGGGCGGCGGCCAGCCGGTCGAGCGCCAACTCCCAACCCCGCAGCAGGGCCGCACGGCGCCCTTCGAGCACCGCCTCGTCCTCGTCCTCGACGGATTCGACCACGCCGCGCAAGGCGAGAAGGCCGTCGATGCGGGGCGGGGCGGCCTCGATTTCGCCGGCGAGTTCGTTGCCGAGCGCCACGAGCTGGGCCAGGGCCTCGCGATTGACCCGCAATGCGGCGGGGACGGTTCGGGCAACGGCGAGGTTGGCCGAGAAACTGCCGCGGCGAAAGCGCTGGCCCAACCCGGCGCGCAATTGCGGCTCCAGCGAATCGAACCCCGGCGCCAGCCGCAGCCGCAGGTCGAGCGTGCGGCCGTTTACGCTCTTGATCTCCCAGACCCAGACAATGCCGTGAGCGTCGCCCTGGGTTCGGGCAAAGCCGGTCATGCTGCTCAAACCCAAAGGCGCCCTCTTTCTACTGCACGCAAAGCGTTAGCGCGGTCCGCCGGGCAACGCAACACCGCCGTCCTGAAATCCTATCTCGGCGCCCGGCCGGCTCCCTTGGCCGCCATCCCGGGGTCCGGGTGGTCGCCGGCGCCGTCCTTCGCGTCGGGCGCGGTCGTGCGGCGGTACTGCGCGACGTTGCGGTTGTGTTCGGCGAGCGTCTGCGCGAAGGCGTGCCCGCCGCTGCCGTCGGCGACAAAATAGAGGTCGTCGCCGGCGGCGGGATGGGCGGCGGCGCGCAACGAGGCCAAACCCGGATTGGCGATCGGACCCGGCGGCAATCCCTTGACGACATAGGTGTTGTAGGGGGAGGAGATGGCGAGGTCGGCATGTTTCAGCGGCCGGTCGGGCTTTTTGCCGTCCTTCTCGCGCAAGGCGTAGGTCACGGTCGGATCGGACTGCAGCGGCATGCCGGCCCGCAACCGATTGATGAAGACGGCGGCGATCCGGCGGCGCTCGGCTGGGCGCGAAGCTTCCTTTTCGACGAGCGAGGCAAGGATCAGCAGGTCCTCGGGCCGGACAAGCGGCAGGTTGGGGTCGCGCTCGGCCCAGACCTCGGCAAGACTGCGCGCCATCGCTCGCCGCATGCGCTCGATCATGTCCTGCCGCCGGTCGCCATAGCTGTAGATATAGGTCTCGGGCAGCAATTCGCCCTCGGGCGGCAGCGCCGTGGGCTCGCCGGAAAGGACGGGCGCGGCCTCGACCAGGGCGGCGACTTCGGCGACGGTCAGACCCTCCGGCACCGTCAGCCGGTGCTTGACGGTGTGGCCAGCGGCGAGGAGGTCCATTGCGGCAAATGGGCTGATCTGCGCCGGAAACTCGTATTCGCCCGCCTGCAACGCGGTGCTGTGCAGCAGGCGCGCGCCGAATTCGAATGAAAGGGCATGGCGGACGACGCCTTGCTGTTGCAATAATTCGGACATCGCGTCGATCCCCGTGTGCGGCGGGATCACCACCGTGCGCGGTTCGGCGAGCGGGCCGGGTTGGCTCAGATCGCGATACAGCCAATAGCCGGCGCCGCCTGCAGCGCCGAGGATCACGATCACGGTCAGGAGCGCCCAGGCGCAGAGCCGGAGAAAACCCCGCACGACAATGATTACGCAGCCGGTCTCGCGGCCCCGCCCGCTCAGGGCGCTGTGGTAAAGATCAACGAGGCGTTGGTGCCGCCAAAGCCGAAGGAATTGGTCAACACGTAGTTGACCGGTCGCTCCTTTGCCGTTTTCGCCACCAGATCGATGTCGCAGGAGGGCGACGGGTTGTCGAGGTTCAGGGTCGGCGGCACCACCCCGTCGCGCAGCGCCAGGATCGAAAAGATCGCCTCGACGCTGCCGGCGGCGCCGAGCAGATGTCCGATCGCCGATTTCGTCGACGACATCGACAGCGCGTAGGCATGGTCGCCGAAGAGCCGTTTGACGGCACCGAGTTCGATCTCGTCACCGAGCGGCGTCGAGGTGCCGTGCGCGTTGATGTAGTCGATCTTGTCGGGCGCGATGCCGGCGCGGCGCAAGGCGTTCCTCATCGAGCGAAAGGCGCCGTTGCCGTCTTCGGAGGGGGCGGTCAGGTGATAGGCGTCGCCCGACATGCCGTAGCCGACCACCTCGGCATAGATCTTGGCGCCGCGCCGGCGGGCGTGCTCCAGTTCCTCGAGGACGAGGATGCCAGCGCCCTCACCCATGACAAACCCGTCGCGCTCCTGGTCCCAAGGCCGCGAGGCGCGCGGTGGGTCGTCGTTGAACGCAGTCGACAATGCCCGCGCCGCAGCGAACCCGGCGATCCCCAGACGGCAGATCGCCGCCTCGGTGCCGCCACAGACCATGACGTCGGCGTCGTCGAGCATGATCAGCCGGGTGGCGTCACCGATCGCGTGCGCGCCGGTCGAACAGGCGGTGACGACCGCATGATTTGGCCCCTTGAATCCGTAGCGGATCGAGACGTGCCCGGAGGCGAGATTGATCAGATTGGCCGGGATGAAGAACGGCGTCACCCGGCGCGGACCGCGCTCATGCAAGGTCAGCGCGCCCTCGGTGATGCCCGACAGCCCGCCGATCCCCGACCCGATCATGACGCCGGTGCGCTCGCGCTCCTCCTCGTCGTCCGGCTGCCAGTCGGCGTCGTCCACTGCCTGCGCCGCGGCGGCAAGCGCAAAGACGATAAACCCATCCATCTTGCGCTGGTCCTTGGGCGGGACCCAGTCGTCAGCGTTGAACAGGCCCGAGGCGGTGTCGCCCCGCGGCACTTGCGCGGCGATACGGGCCGGCAAATCGGAAACGTCGAAGGATTGGATCGCGCTCACCCCCGAGGCGCCCGAGGTCAGCCGGTCCCAATTGCGCTCGAGGCCGATGCCGAGCGGCGTCA
Source organism: uncultured Alphaproteobacteria bacterium (assembly GCA_963799085.1). GTDB lineage: Bacteria > Pseudomonadota > Alphaproteobacteria > ATCC43930 > CGMCC-115725 > AP-15. Next base: position 265,284 of record CAWCWA010000006.1, read on the forward strand.
CGAGGCCCATGCCGGTCACGACAACGCGCCGCATGCTAATCCCGTCCGGCGAAAAGGATGTGAGAGGACAGCGCCGGGCGTTCGGACCGGTTCACCAGATTGGCCGGCCGGGGAAGATCAGCTATGCAATTCAATGAAGCTGACCGCGTCCTTGACAGTCACGATCTTCTCGGCCGCGTCATCCGGGATTTCGCACCCGAATTCCTCCTCGAACGCCATCACGAGTTCGACCGTGTCGAGACTGTCGGCGCCCAGATCATCGATGAAGCTGGCGTTTTCGGTCACCTTCAACTCGTCGACACCGAGATGTTCGACGACGATCTTCTTGACTCGCTCGGCGACGTCACTCATCCGTTCTTCCCCTCAATGGTTTGCGTGAAACGGGTCGACACAGGGCTGCCGGGCGCCATCCCCGGCTTGTGCCGCCATCAGGGTCCGCGTTCAAGGCCGCGGCTCCCATAGCATGGTTGACCCGTCCCTGCCAAATTTTCGCCGGGCGGCCCCGGCGGCGCTATACCATGGCCATACCGCCGTTAACGTGCAAGGTTTGTCCGGTGACGTAGGCGGCCTCCGCGCTCGCCAAATAGACGATCGCGGCGGCGACGTCCTCGGGCTTGCCGAATCGGCCGGCGGGAATCGCCGTTGCAAGCCGGGTCTGTCGCTCTTCGGGGAGTTTCGCCGTCATCGGCGTCAGGATGAAGCCCGGCGCCACGCAATTGACCGTGACCCCGCGGCCGGCGACCTCGGCGGCAATCGATTTCGCCATGCCGATCATCGCGGCCTTTGCTGCAGCGTAATTCGCCTGCCCCGGATTGCCGGTCACCGCCACGATCGAGGCGACCGCGATAACGCGGCCGTGCCGCCGCCGCACCATGCCGCGTAACGCCGCCCGGGTCAGCCGAAAAACGGCGTTCAAATTAACCTCAATGACCTCCTGCCACTCCTCCTCGCGCATCCGCAGGCTCAGCGCGTCACGGGTGAGCCCAGCATTATTGACCAGGATATCGACCCGACCCATCGCCGCCTCGGCCTCCTTGACGAGCCGTTCCGGCACGGCAGGATCAGAGAGGTCAGCCGGCGCGACATGGGTGTTTTCGCCCAGTTCCTCGGCCAGCGCCTGGAGCGCCGCTGCCCGCGTACCGGACAGCATGACCACTGCACCCTGGCGGTGTAGCGCCCGGGCGATGGCCCCGCCGATCCCACCGGAGGCTCCCGTCACCAGGGCCGTCTGGCCGGACAGATCGAACATCCGGCTCACAACTCGTCGAGCAGCGCCGCCACATCGGCGGCCGATCCGACCGAGCGCGTCGAGATCTCGGGTGCGGTCCGCTTGGCAAGCCCGCAGAGCACGCGCCCGGCGCCGATTTCGACGATTTCTTCGACCCCTTGCGCCTGCAAGAAACGCCACACTCTCGCGCCAGCGCACCATCGCCGTCACCTGCGCCACGAGGCCGCGTCTGATCTCCTCGGGATCGATGGTCGGCGCCGCCGAACGTTGGCGACAAGCGGCACTTCCGGCGGGCGCAACTCGATCTCGTCGAGCGCCTCGCACATCGCCGCGGCGGCGGGCGTCATCAGTGGCGAGTGAAACGGTGCGCTAACCGGCAGCAGGATCGAGCGCCGGCCGCCGCGCTCGCGGGCAAATGCGATCGCCCGCTCGACCGCCTCGCGATCGCCGCTGACCACGACTTGGCCGGGCGCATTGTCGTTGGCGACGGCGCACACGCCGCCGAAGCTCTCTTCTGCCTCCCGCGCGACCGCGCGGGAGGTGTCGAGGTCGAGCCCGAGAAGTGCAGCCATGGCACCCTTGCCGACCGGGACGGCCCGCTGCATCGCCCGGCCGCGCAGCTTAAGCAGCCGCGCCGCGTCGGCGACCGCGATCGCGCCCGCCGCCGCCAGGGCCGAATATTCGCCGAGCGAGTGCCCGGCGACATAGGCAATGCGATCGCCGAGGACAAAGCCCGCCTCGGCTTCGAGCACCCGGATCACCGCGAGACTCGCCGCCATCAACGCCGGCTGGGCGTTTTCGGTCAGGGTGAGTTCGTCTTCGGGTCCAGCGAACATCAGCTGCGAGAGCGGCTGGGCGAGCGCCTCGTCGATCTCCGCAAAAAGCCGGCGCGCAGCTGGAAACGATTGAGCCAAACTCTGGCCCATGCCGACCGATTGCGATCCCTGGCCTGGAAACACAAATGCCCGCTTCATCCGGAACGCGCCTCCCCCTGCGCCACCGTCCCGGACGCGGCATCAGTCCGCCGGCCGGTATGCGTCGCTATCGCCATGCCGGGGAGAAGTCAAGGCGCGCGACCCGGCACGGCGCCGATCTTGCCGCAAGCGCCCATTTCTGTATAGTTGCGTTGCCCTTGCCGGCGAGGCCGGCTCGGCCCGAACGGCGCGAGCGCCCCGGGCCTTCATCAGCCAAAAGGGATCCGACGAGCATGCCTCTCTACGAGAACGTCTTTATCGCGCGCCAGGATATCGCCGTCGGCGCAGGCGGACGCGCTGGCGGACGGCTTCGCGCAATTGATCGCCGACAACGGCGGCGAGGTCAAAAAGCGCGAATATTGGGGACTGCGCAACCTCGCCTACCGCATGCGCAAGAACCGCAAAGGGCATTACGTGCTCTTCAATATCGATGCGCCATCGGCGGCGATCGCCGAACTCGAGCGGACGATGCGGATCACCGAGGATGTGCTGCGCTATCTGACGATTCGGCGTCGAGACGCATGAAGAAGCTCCCTCGGCGGTCATGCAGAGCCGCGGCAGCCGCGAAGACCGGCAGCGCCGCGGGCCGGGCGACCGGGATCGTTACGGCGAACCACGCGACGGCGGCGAGCGGCCAGCGCCGCCGAGCGCGCCGATCGGGCAGTCGCCGAAACGGTGGAGGCGTAAATGGAAAGCCAGACGGCGGCGGCGCGGCGCGCGGCGCAGCGGCCCGGCGGCCGTTCTTCCGTCGGCGCAAATCCTGCCCGTTCTCCGGCCCGAACGCGCCGAAGATCGACTATAAGGACGTCAAGCTCCTGCAGCGCTTCATTTCCGAGCGCGGCAAGATCGTGCCGAGCCGCATCACCGCGGTTTCCACCAAAAGGCAGCGCGAATTGGCGCAGGCGATCAAGCGCGCGCGGTTTCTGGGGCTGTTGCCTTACATGGTGAAATAGGCCAATCCGGCATCAGGCGGACATGAAGCGGACAAGGTCATGGGCCGGTTCGGCTTCATCGGGATCGCGGCGGCGTGCGGCGTGCTGGGCGCGCTGCCGTATCTCGCCGCGCTCAGCGGGTCGCCGGGCTCGCTGATCCTCGTCTATCTGACGCAGTTGCCGCTGTTTGTCGCGGGTCTCTGGCTCGGGACCGCGGCGGCAGCGTTGGCCGGGCTTACCGCATCCCTGGTCTTGCTGGCGGTAAGCGACATCATGGGGGCGGCATTATTCTTCGGTATCAACGTTGCGCCGGTCGTGCTCTTGGTGCGACAGGCGCTGCTGGCGCGTCCTGCCGTGGGGGGTGTGGTCGAATGGTATCCGCCGGGCTTTCTGGCGGCCTGGCTGACAATTCTCGGGCTCGCCGGCATCGCGCTCGCGGTTGCACTCCTTGGCGGTCCGGACGGAATTCGCGCGCTCCTGCGCGAAGCACTGGCGCCGGCCCTCGGCGAACTTGTCGAGAGACGCGCCGGCGACCGCGACGCCTTGACGGAGTTTCTGGCGCTGATCATGCCTGGTGTGGTCGCTGCCTCATGGATGGTCATGGCGATCAGCAACGGCACGCTCGCGCAAGGACTCCTCGGCCGCTTCGGCGCGGCCTGGCGGCCGTCTCCGGATCTGGCGGCACTCAGCCTGCCGGGCTGGATCCCGGTGGTGTTGGCGCTGGCGGCGGTGGCGACGGCACTCGGCGGCAGCATCCGCTATGTCGGCGTCAATGTGATGATCGTGCTGGGCGTGCCGTTCTGCCTCGCCGGCCTGGCGGTGCTGCACACCTTCGCCCGGCGTTTCCCGCGGCCGGCGGTCACGCTCGTCACCTTTTACGTTCTCTCTGCCATATTCGGCTGGCCGCTGCTGTTGATCGCATTATTAGGGCTGCTGGATTCCGTCACTCGGCCTGCGGCGGCGTCTCGCCCGGCCGCGTTCCTTCGGAGAATAGATCGATGGTTGAACTGATCCTGCTTGAACGGGTCGAGAAGCTTGGCCAGATGGGCCAGCGCGTCAAGGTCCGGCCGGGCTTTGCCCGCAATTACCTGCTGCCGCAAAAAAAGGCGCTGCGTGCGACCAAGGAGAACCTCGCTTATTTCGAGAGCCAGCGCGCCCAATTGGAGGCGACCAACCTGCAGCGCCGCGCCGAGGCCAGCGAAGTCGGCGCCAAGCTCGGAGGGCCTGAGTGTCGTGATCGTGCGGCAGGCGGGCGAAAGCGGACAGCTCTACGGCTCGGTTTCGGCCCGCGACATCGCCGATGCGGTGACCGCAGCCGGCTTTACGATCGAAAAGCGTCAGGTCGTGCTCGAACGGCCGATCAAGACCCTGGGGTTGCACTCGATGAAGATCGTCCTCCATCCCGAAGTGGCGGTGGCGGTCACCGCCAATGTCGCGCAATCGGCTGAGGAGGCCGAAATGCAGGCGCGCGGCATCGATCCGCTGCGGCTGCGCGACGAGGATAGAGGAAGACGAAATCGTGGTGGCCCGGATGGCGCCGCAGGCCGCGGCGGAGGAGGAAGCGCGCTAGCGCCCGGCATGCTGCTCGCGCCTCTGCTGCGGCGGCTGATCACGATCGGCCGGCTTTCCGTCATCGACGCCGGCGGCGGCAGGCATGACTTTGCCGGGGCGCCCGGCGGCAACGTCACGATGCGATTGCACAATCGCGCGTTGCACTGGAAGCTGCTTTTCCGACCGCGGCTTTATCTGGCCGAAGCCTTCATGGAGGGCAGCCTGACGATCGAGGAGGGCGATCTTTACGACCTGATCGATCTGCTCGCCCTCAATATCGAGGCCTTGCCGCGAGGGCTTCTCGAACGCCTGTTTGAACGGTTCGGTTACGGTGCTGCGCCGGCTGCATCAGTACAATCCCGCTTCGCGCGCCCAGCGCAACGCGGCCCACCATTACGATCTGTCCGACAAGCTCTATGAACTCTTCCTCGACCAGGACTGGCAATATTCCTGTGCCTATTTCCCGGAGGGCGAGGAGGACATCGACGCCGCCCAGCTCGCCAAGAAGCGCCACATCGCCGCCAAACTCCTGCTCCGCCCCGGCGACAGGGTGCTCGATATCGGTTCGGGCTGGGGCGGCTTGGCAATTTATCTTGCCCGCGAATGCGGCGCCGACGTGACCGGCCTGACCTTGTCGGTCGAGCAGCACAAGATGGCGACACGTCGCGCCGCACAGGCGGGGCTCTCCGATCGCGTGCGCTTCCACCTGCGCGACTATCGCGACGAGCAAGGGCAATACGACCGGATCGTCTCGGTCGGCATGTTCGAGCATGTCGGCATCAACCATTACGGGACATTCTTCGCCAAGCTGAAGTCGCTGCTGACCGCCGACGGCGTGGCGCTGCTTCACTCGATCGGCCGCATGGACGGGCCGGGCTCGACCAATCCGTGGATCCGCAAATACATCTTTCCCGGCGGCTATTCCCCGGCACTCTCGGAGGTGATTCCAGCCGTCGAGCGCCTGCGGCTGTGGATTACCGACATCGAGATTTTGCGGCTGCATTACGCCGAAACCCTGCGCGCCTGGCGCCAGCGCTTCGAGCGCAACCGCGACCGCTTGCGCGACATCTACGACGAGCGGTTTTGCCGGATGTGGGAGATGTACCTCGTCGGCTCCGAGATCGCCTTTCGCCGGAGCGGTCACCTGGTGTTCCAGATGCAGCTTGCCAAGGCGCTCAACGCGGTGCCGATCACCCGCGATTACATGCTCGATTGGGAGCGCAGCGACCAAGCGGTCGCCGACCGACTCGTGTCATGATTGTGCAGCTTTCGTTAGCCAATCCATAGATGGACATTTAATCTAAAAAATGGTATTTGTTGATCGGGTTTGCGGGAGAGTGATCCGAAAATGAACGCGCGTAGCCTCGCCGGCATCGCATCCGCCTTCGCTGTTGCTGCAGCCTTTTGCGCCGGGGCGCCCTCGGCGCAGGCGTTGCCGATAACCTGGACATTGCGGAACGCAACGCTGGACGACGGCGGCATGGCCTCCGGCTCGTTCACGATCGGGCCGTACGGCTATTTGAACGGGCCGGTCACCGTTGCGACCACGGCCGGCAACCTGCTCGGCGGTCATGCCTACAGCTATTCCGATCCGACCAACATCATTCCGGGTTCGCCGCCCGCCTACGGCGTGGAATTCCATTCAGCGAACTACAACCTGACCCTGCACCTCGAATTCCAGAATTCGCTGGAGACGGGCGGCGTCGACCAGCTGATCCTCGCTTCGTCCTGGGAGTGCGCCTCGTTTTCCTGTCCCGGCCCCGACTACGGCAGCCCCGGGGCCAATACGCGCTACTTCATCTCGGGTTCGGCCGTCGCTACGCCGGAGCCGGCGGCGGCGGGGCTCCTCGTTCTGGGCGTCACGGCAGCGCTGGTGCTGCGCCGCCGTCCGGCCGCCGCGACGCGCGCCTGACCCGATCTTCGCCGTCCCGTAACAACGGGGCGGCTGGCTCCTCCGGCCGCGGCGGGCTATAGTTCGGCCGCGTGCGGTTTGGAGGAAGGGATGCATCTATTCAAAGAGCACGCGGTCGCGGATTACGAGGCCGCGAGCGCCAAAATCCCGGTCATCGACTACGGTCCATATTTCGCCGGGGCGCCGGGCGCGCTCGGCCGGCTTGCGGACGAACTCGCCGACGCCTGCGAAAACATCGGCTTCTTCTACGCGCTGAACCATGGCGTCCCCGAGGCCTTAATCGATGGCGCCTTTGAGGCCTCGCGCCGCTTTCACGCGCTGCCCCTCGAAGCGAAGCTCGCGATCCGCCTCAACGAGAACAATATCGGCTATCTGCCGCTGAACGCCTCGGTGCAGGGAGCTTCGACCGTGCACAAAGCGACCCGGCCGAATCAGAACGAGAGCTTCTTCATCAGCCACGACCGCGGCCCCGATCACCCCGAAGTTGTCGCCGGAACGCCGTTGCGCGGGCGCAACCAGTGGCCTGCGGCACTGCCCGAGATCCGCGCCCCGATGATGGCCTATTTCGATGCGCTCCGGGCGATGTGCGACCGGATGCTGCCGCCTTTCGCGGCGGCGCTCCGCATGCCGCCCGAAGCGTTCGCGCCGTACTTTTCCGGTGAAGGCCACGGCAACCTCCGTTTCCTGCACTATCCGCCGCAGGCCACAGTGGAAGACAATCTCTTCGGCCAGGCGCCGCACACGGACAACAGCTTCATGACCGCGCTAGCCCGCACCGAGGTGCCGGGTCTCGCGGTCCGGCTCCCGTCGGGCGAATGGTTTGCGCCGCCGATTATCCCCGGCACCTTTCTGATCAATCTCGGCAACATCATGCGGCGCTGGTCGAACGACCGGTTCCTGTCGACCCCGCACGGGGTGATCAACGAATCGGGCACCGACCGCTATTCGATTGCCTATTTCCACAGCCCCAATCCCGATTCGGTGATCAAGTGTCTGCCGAGCTGCGTGTCGGTCGACAATCCGGCGCGCTACCCGCCGGCGCTCTACCGCGATCTGGTGCTCGAATTCTACCGGGCCAATTATTTCCACCAGAAGGGCCACCGCTCCGACGCCGCGGCAATGGCGGCGACAGAATAGGCCGAGAGGGAGGCGAATGATGTTCGATCTCGACCGTTTCATCGAGGAGTGCCGCGAAGCGGTGCGTGAGGACCCGACCCACAAGGCCGCTCGCGAGGTGCTGGCGCGGGCCAATTCGGACCCGGCGGAAATCGTCGCGACGCTCGGCGAGCCGGCGCGCGCCGGGGTGACACCGCTCTACAAATCGGACACGCTGACGGTCCTCAACGTCGTCTGGGGCCGGGGCATGACGATCATGCCGCACGACCACCGGATGTGGGCGGTGATCGGCGTCTACACCGGCCGCGAAGACAACATCTTCTGGCGCCGTTTGCCGGGCGAGGCCGCCGGCTTGATCGAAGCGGCCGGGGCGAAGTCGCTCGGTGAACGCTGCGCCGAGCCTTTGGGGCGCGACTTGATCCACTCGGTGACCAACCCGCTCGGCCGGCTGACCGGCGCGATCCATGTTTATGGCGGCGACTTCTACGGTGTGGAGCGGGCTGAATGGGACCCCGAGACGCTGCATGAGCGGCCCTATGATTTCGAACTGCACCGCCGCATGTTCGAGGCGGCGAACGCATGAGCCTGCGGGTCTATGCGCTGACCTGCGGCCGGCTGGAGGGCGATCTCGGCTATCTGATGACGGGCGGGGAAGGAAGGGTTGAGTTGCCGATCCCGTCCTATCTGATCGAGCATCCCAAGGGAACGATGCTGTTCGACACCGGCATGCATCCCGATTGCCAGCACGACCCGGCAGAGCGCCTCGGCCCTCGCCTGGCGCAGCTGTTTTCGTTCGATTACCGGCCGGGGGAGGAGATCAGCGCTCGGCTCGAAACAATCGGCCGCGATCCTGCCAGGGTCGATCTCGTCGTCAACTCGCATTTCCATTTCGACCATGTCGGCGGCAACGCGCTGATCCCGAACGCGACGATAATCGTGCAGCGCCGCGAATGGGAGGCCGGGATGGATCCCGACATCGCCGCGCGCCGCGGCTTCAACCCCCGCGATTTCGATCTCGGCCACAAGATCGAGCTGATCGACGGCGAGCATGACGTCTTCGGCGATGGCAGCGTCGTCTGCTTTCCGACCTACGGCCACACGCCGGGGCATCAGTCGCTGCGGCTGCGGCTTGCTTCTGGGGAAGTCGTGCTCGCCGCCGATTCCTGCTATTTCTGCCGCACCCTGCGCGAGCGGCGGCTGCCGCGATACGTCGCCGATCGCGAGGCGATGTTGGCGTCGCTCGACCTGCTGGCGCGCCTCGAACAGCGCGGCGCCAGGATCTTCTTCGGTCATGACGGCGAATTCTGGAAGAGCGTGCCGCAGGCCCCGGCCGAGATTGTCTGAAGGGCGATGACGAACCTGCCGCGCGCGATCCTGTTCGATCTCGACGACACGATCCTCGTCGCCTTCGGCCCGGCCGGGTCGCAATGGCGGCGGGTCATCGGCGATTTCGCCGAGCATCTGGGGCCGCTCGACCCGGCGATGGTGATCGCGGCGATCCGCGACAGCTCGGAGGAATTATGGGCCGATCCGGCGCGGCACAAGCACTGGCGCCACCGGATCGGCGAAGCCCGCCGCCGCATCGTCGCCGACGCCTTTGCGGCGCTCGCCGCGGCTGGTCACTCGGCGCCGGACACCGCCCTCGCCGACCGCATCGCCGATTGCTACAACGACCTGCACGACGCGGAACTATGCATGTTTCCGGGCGCGCACGAGACGCTCGACAGGCTCAAGCGGCTGGGCGTACGGCTGGCGCTGATCACCAATGGCGCGGCCGAGCCGCAGCGCGCCAAGGTCGTGCGCTTCGCCCTCGAAGAGCGCTTCGACCATGTCCAGATCGAGGGCGAACACGGCTTCGGCAAGCCCGAGGAGCGCGCCTATACCCATGCAATGTCGGCGCTCGGCGTCAGTGCGCGCGAGACCTGGATGGTCGGCGACAATCTCGAATGGGAGGTCACCGCACCGCAGCGCCTCGGCATTCACGCGATCTGGCACGATGGTTACGGCGTGGGCCTGCCGCCTGACTGCGCGGTGCGTCCCGACCGCATCATCCGTTCCCTGCCCGAACTACTGCCCGAGCCGCGATAAGGCGCAAGCCCGGCTTGCTGATTTGCGGTCGCCGACTTCGCGCTCGGCCACGCGATGCGCCCGGGGTAGACGGCGGAGGCGAAGTCTCCGCAAGCGCGTGTGGCTGATCCGCAGATGACAAGCAATCAGCTCGAAGAATTTGCTTTGCTTGGTCATGGGATCGACGCATCCTTACGTCGCAATAAACCAAACACGTTGACCGCGCGAACCTTCAAGCGGGGAAAATGCCGGGTAATGGTCGCGACCCGCCGCCTAGCCGCCATCCTCGCGGCCGATGTCGCCGGCTATTCGCGCCTGATGGGGGCCGACGAGGAGGGCACGCTCGAAAGGCTAAAAGCCCATCGCCGCGAGCTTGTCGATCCGAAAATCAAGGAGCACCGCGGGCGGATCGTCAAGACGACCGGCGACGGCATGCTGGTCGAGTTCCCAAGCGTTGTCGACGGCGTGCAGTGCGCGGTCGAGGTGCAAAGAGGGATGGTAGATCGCGACTCCGATCAACCCGACGATCGGCGGATCCGGTTCCGAGTCGGCATGAATCTCGGCGACATTATCGCCGATGGCAGCGACATCTTCGGCGACGGCGTCAACGTGGCGGCGCGGCTGGAGGGGCTGGCTGAGCCCGGCGGCATCTGCGTCTCGCGGGTCGTCTATGACCAAGTCCGCGACAAGCTTCCCTACGTGTTTGAAGATCTAGGCGAGCAGAGCGTCAAGAACATCGCCCGTCCAGTTGGCGCCTATACGCTTGGCGCTAGTGCCGTTAAATCGCTCGCCGCGGTCGTCGTCCCTGCCCGGCCAAAGCCGCCGCCTCGTCAGGCGAGGTCGTGGGCGAGCGCGCCGCGCTTGTCGATCGTGGTGCTGCCCTTTGCTAACTTGTCGAACGATCCCGAGCAGGACTATTTCGCCGACGGCATCACGGACGATCTGACGACCGATCTGTCGCGAATCTCCGGAAGCTTCGTCATCGCCCGCAACACCGCCTTCACGTACAAGGACAAATCGGTCGATGTGAAACAGATCGGCCGCGAGCTTCGCGTCCGTTATGTCCTTGAAGGCAGTGTTCGTCGGACCGGCGAGCAGGTTCGGGTCAATGTCCAGCTGATCGACGCCGGATCAGGAGCCCATGTGTGGGCCGACCGGTTCGACACCGTCCGCGCCAATCTCGCCGAGGCGCAGAGCGAAATCACCGGACGCCTTGCGCGCACCCTCGGCATCGAGTTGGTAAGGGACGCGGGTCGTCGCATAGAAACGGAGGCCGGCCGAAATCCCGACGCTCGGGATCTCGTAATGCGGGGTTGGGCTGTCCATTTCCAACTTCCCTCGGCGGAAGCTCACCAAAAGGCCGGAGACGCCTTCGCGCTGGCACTCGAGATAGATCCGGGTTCCGTCGACGCACGGATCGGTATTGGGACGGTCCTCGCCCGCACTATTGTTGACGGGTTTAGCACAGCCGCAGAACGGGATGGATCGCGCGCCGAACAGCTGTTGACCGAAGCGCTTGCGCGCGATCCGGATCGTTCTGCAGCGCACTTCGCCATGGGTCTGCTTCGCCGATCTCAGAACCGCCTGGAAGAGGCGCAGATCGAATTCGAGACGACGATTGCTCTCAATCCTAACGACGCAACTGCGTTAACCCAGCTGAGTGTTGTCTTGATGTATTTGGGGGAGCCGGGGGCAGCCATTCCGCTCGTTGAAAAGGCAATGAGGATAAATCCCCGCGAAGCTCGCGTACACGTGTGGGCATTGGGTTCGTGCCGTTTGCTGCTGGGACATGTCGATCAGGCAATCGCTTTCCTGAAGCGGGCTCGCGCGCAGAGGCCCAATCTCTGGTACGTACATGCGGTCTTGGCTGGCGCGCTCGGCCTGTCGGGCGAGTTGGATGAGGCCAGGGCGGCTCTGGCGGAATCGCTGAAGCTCAAGCCGGAGGTTAACTCCCAGGCGGCTTCGCGCGCGCACGCGCCGTGGAACAACCATCCCAAATACTGGGCGATCCGTGAAGAGACGCTGAATGTCGGGTTGCGTCGGATTGGCTTCCCCGAAGAATGATTTTGCCGGACGGTTTCGCAACCGAGCCAGCCGGCTCGGAATGGGAGGAACGTTTGATGAAGTCGCTCCGAGAAATTCTTCCGCTCCTCGATCACTGCACTCGCCACTCTCTCGAGCTGACCCGGCGTCACCTGATCAAAGGTGGCCTCGGTGGAGGCATCCTTGCCGCGAGTGCTTCGGGTTTGACGAGGCTGGCCGACGCCGCACCTGCGCCTGGCGGCGGTTGGCGGGGAGGAACGAGCCCGGATAAGTGCAATAACCTGGTGCCCGCCGCCGTCGGCGGTCCAATGCCGGCCGATCGAAACGTCATCTCGCTGCGGTGGCTAGGTTGCGCTTGCTTCGAGCTGGTCTACCGCAATCAGGTAATCTTGCTCGACGCTTGGTACGATCGGCCGTTATGCCGCGACATCGGCATGGCGCCCCAAGAGGTCAAAAGAGCGAACCTGATCGTCATCGGCCACGCGCATTTCGACCATATTGCCGATGCCACCTCGATCGCTAAGAGGACCGGCGCGACCGTCATTGCGGACGCCGTGGTGGGCAGCGGGTTCCTGCTCGCCCAAGGTTTGCCGGCGAAGCAGATCCGGGCGGTCAACGGGCTGGCCGGCGAGCTACTGCGCTTCAACGGCTTCACTGTGCAACCGATCCTGGCGCAGCACAGCATTTCCCCCGCGAGCGTCAATGCCGAAGGTGAAAGGGCTGGGCAGGAAATTACCGACGCCTACCTTGCCTTGCTGCCGCCTCTTTCCTCGACCGATCTGGAAGCAGCGGCCACCGTTTTCGCACGCGGCTCTGCGGATCCCCAAATCGACACCCAGGGAACCATCGCTTATCTGTTCACTTTTGACTCGGGTTATCAGCTTATGTGGCTCGACAGCGCCGGCGCGATTACGCCGGCCCTGCGAGCGGCGATGGCAAAGATCAAGAGTGTCAATCTTGCTATCGTCGGTTACCAGGCGCAAGCTCTTGCGCGCTTCCAGGTGCCGGTGACGATGCAGCTCGTGGAGCTGTTCAACCCGGACCTCTTCTTCCCGGCGCATCACGACGAGTTACTGACATCGGCGGACGGCAAGTCGCTGTTTTTCGTCAGCCCCGACATGGCGACGGAGCCGCTGGTCCTCGCCATCCGGGAAACATTGCCGAAAACGCACCCGGTTTCGGCGCTCTATCGGACACCTGTATTTGTCGACATCCGCACTGGAAAATTCGAAATCGGCGACGCCTGCGAATTCTAGCGCGCCGCATCCGAGCGCGGTTGCTGTTCTGCTTGCGCGGCCGACCTCGCTAAGCCCGGTTACGGACGGAGGAATTGGGGCGTAGACGGCGGGGAGGAGGCGGGTCAGGCGCTCGGCCCAAACGGTTTGGCGCTCGGTGTCGGCGATCAGGTCCTGGCGGATCTCAATCTCGACATGGGCAGACCGCGCCGTTCGGCGTGAACCGGCACCGTGTAGTCGGTCAGGTCGCTGACCGCGTAGGGCTCGTTCTCGCCGACCGTCAGGCAGCCCTCCGGCGCACAACAATCCGAGGCCGGGCGCAGGGCGCTCAGCGGCGGGCGGCGGCCCAGCGGGCGATGGCGCGGCCGATTTCAGGGCCGGAATCCTCCTGCAGGAAATGGCTCCCGTGGACCGTGATTTCGGTCTGGTTCGGCCATTGCCGGCAGAATTCGCGCTGCTCGCCGACCAGGATGGCGCCGGGCTCGGCGTTGACGAAGAGTTTGGGGGTGTTGCTCTGCGCCAGCCAGCTGGCATAGGCCGCGACCAGTTCGGCGGTCGAACCCGGGGCGCCGTCGAGCGGGATTTCGCGCGGCCAAGCGAGGGTAGGCCAGCGGTCGTCGCTGGCGGCTGCGAACGGGCGGCGGTATTCCGCCATCTCGGCCGGGTCCAACTGCCGCAGGATCGAGGCCGGCAACACCCGCTCGACGAACATGTTCTTGGCCAGGATCATGTCCTCGCCCGCCGGCGACCGGAAACCCTGGAACACCCGGCGCGAGGCTTCGGGCCATTCCGTCCAGGCGAGCGGGCGCACGATCGCCTCCATGTAGACGAGCCCCTCGACGCGGTCGCGATGATGGTTTGCCCAGTCGAAGCCCAACGCCGAGCCCCAATCGTGCGCGATGATCGTCACCGGCGACGAGCGGCCGACGACCGCGTCGATGAAGCCCCAAAGGAAATCGCGGTGGGCGAAAAAGTCGTAAGCGCCGGGGCCGGGATCGTCGAGCTTGTCGGAATCTCCCATGCCGATCAGATCGGGCGCCAGGCAGCGGCCGAAGGGCGCCACCTCGGGCATGACGTCGCGCCACAGATAGGACGATGTCGGGTTGCCGTGCAGGAACAAAAATACCCGCTCGCCGGCGCCAAGCTCGACATAGGCCATGCGCTTGTCGTTGACCGGCACGAAGGATTTGGCGTGCGGCTCGATGCGGTTCGAGGCCATCGGAACTCCTCCCAGGCAAACGGAACGCTCGGTGCTATGCTGTCAGATGATCTTCCCCGAACCATCTTGCGAGGATTTCGATTATGGCGGATGCGACCTACAAGACGGCGCTAATCGTCGGCGCCGGAAGCGGGCTCAGCGCTTCCTTGGCGCGGCTTTTCGCGAAGGAGGGGATGCAGCTGGCGTTGGTTGCGCGCGACGCCGGCAAGCTCGCTCCGCTCTGCGGCGAAACCGGCGCCAGGGCCTTTGCCTGCGACGCGGTCGACCCCGATCAGGTGGCGGGGATGTTCGCCGCGGTCGAGGCCGCGATCGGCGCCCCTGATGTCGTCGTCTACAACGCCAGCGCCCGCGCCCGCGGCCCGGTAGCCGAATTGGTTCCGGCCGAGGTCGAACGCGCGATCATGGTCAGCGCTATGGCGGCTTTCTCGTTGCGCGCGAAGCGGTCCGCCGGATGATGCCGAAAAACCACGGCGCGATGCTGTTCACCGGCGCCTCGGCGAGCGTCAAGGGCTATCCGCTGTCGGCGCCGTTCGCGATGGGCAAATTCGCCTTGCGCGGCCTGGCGCAAAGCATGGCGCGCGAACTGGCGCCGCAGGGCATCCATGTCGCGCACTTCGTCATTGACGGCGCCATCCGCAATCCGGGCCGGGTCGAGCCCGCCGACAAGCCCGACAGCATGCTCGACCCCGACGCGATCGCCGCGACATACCTGAATGTGCTGCGGCAGCCGCGCTCGGCCTGGACCTGGGAGGTCGAGCTGCGGCCCTGGGTCGAGCGCTTCTGACCGGGTCAAGAGGCGGCGGCCGGGAGTAGGGCGCAACAGGTCTCGAACACGGTCTCGACCGCAAGATCGGCGAGGTCAGGTTCGACCAGCACCCGCACGCAGCGGCCGCGCGGCGCGCAAAGGCCGGGCTGCGACGCGTTCGAGAACAGCACCACCATCGGGTTGCCGCCGGCCGCGGCGACGTGGCTCGCTCCAGTGTCGTTGCCGATCGTCAGGACGGCCGCCCGCGCGAGCGCGCCCAGCGCGGCGATATCGGTGCGGCCGACCAGATCGACGGTTTCGGGACAAATGCCGCGGATCGCGGCGCCGATCGCCGCCTCGCCTACGACGCCGACCGCGACCGGCAGCAACTCCGCGTCGAGAAGGCGGCGGGCAAGCGCGCCGTAGTGTTGCGCCGGCCAGCGCTTGCGCGGATGGTGCGGCGAAGAGCCCGGGATCAACAGCGCAAAGCTCTTCCCGGCGAGTGTCGCCGGCAACATCCCGATCGCCGGCAGCTGCGGGACGCGACCCGCGGGGGAGATCCCGGCCATCAGCAACTGCCCGGCCTGACGGTCGAGCGTGTGCTGGCTATTACGGGCGCGATCGGCATGCCGATGCGAGCAGCGCCACGCCGTCCCGGACCATTCCGGCATGGGGCCCGGCCAGAACAGCCGAGCGTAGAAATTGCTGCGATCGGAGGTTTGGAAATCGTAGACCCGCTTGAAATTGCCGGCTCGCAGCATTCGCCGCAATCGGAGCCAGCCTGCAAGGTCGAAGCCGCGGGGCCGCGGATTTGTCAGCACCGCATCGAAGAAGCCGGTCCTTGACGCCAGCTCGGCATAGGGTGCCGTCGTAAGTAAGGTGATCCGGTCGCCCACATGGTGGGCGCGAATCGCCGGCATCGGCGCCAGCGCCTGGATGAAGTCGCCGAGCGCCCCGAGCTTGATGACGAGGATATGGCCCGGCTTAGGTCGCGCAGGCGCCGGCCGCCATCGCGGCTTCTTCCGGGCAAGGGCGGCGAGATCGACATGGCCCGCCAGTTCCTCGAAGGCTTGGAACACAGCGGCATGGGTCGCCTCGTCGTCAGCGCCGATCGCGGCGAAAAGGGTTGCGGCGAGCCGCCGGGCGGCGGGTCTGGCGGCAGCGTCGGCGCCGGCGAGATGCGCGACGGCGGCTGCCTCGCCCAGCCGATGGCAGCGACAGGCGATGACAAAGCGGCGGTCGGGAAAGAGCCGGCCCTCGTTCCAGCCGAAAAACGCATGGAGCGGCGTTCCAGCGGGAAAGGCGCTTGTGTCGAGAGCGCGCGGCGCTTTGTCGTACGGGTGCGGCACCGGACGATATTATCCGGGTTTCGTACCTCCCGGCGATTCGGCATGGTGCGAATTTTAGGGGGCGCACCGGTCCAGCGATGTTCGAAGCCGAAGCACGCTGGCTGCGCCTCTCGCTCGACGGGTTCCCGCCCGAGCGGCTGTCGCCGCTGCTCAACCTCGGCAGCAGCACCTCGGCCGTGCGCGAGGACATCCAGCCCTGGGTCGAGCGCGAGCTCTTCGCCCCGCTGCGCGCGCGTGGCCTTGCGGTCGTGCATGTCGACAAGCGCGACGGGCCCGGGATCGACATCCGCGCCGACCTGACCGACCCCGCAGGGATGGCGGCTCTGCGAGGGCAGGGCGCGCGGGCGCTCTTGTGCTGCAACCTGCTCGAACATGTGGTCGAGCGCGTGGCATTGGCCCGCCATTGCCTCGACCTGTTGCCGCCGGGCGGCCTCGCCTTCGTCACCGCGCCTTACAGCTATCCCTATCACCGCGACCCAATCGACACGATGTACCGACCGCGCCCGGAGGAATTGGCGGAGCTTTTCGCCGGGGCGCGGCTGCTGCAAGGGGCGATCCTCGACGCCGGCCTCTCCTACCGCGACGACGTGAAGAAGCGGCCGTGGATCCTGCTGCGCCACGTCGCCCGCCTGCCGGTCCCGTTCCTGTCCTGGCCCCGCTGGAAGCGCTCGATGACGAAGCTCTACTGGCTCGTCGCCGACTACAAGATCACCTGCGCCGTCTTCGAAAAGCTGTGACAGAACGAGTACGGCGCGGCGCGGCGCTTGCCGGGGCGGCGGGGACGGGCGATATAGTGGGGCGGGAGCCCGGCGGCGGGCAGGCCTCTCGCCAACCCGGTCAGGTCCGGAAGGAAGCAGCCGTAACGAGTGCCGGTCTGGGTCGCCGACCCGGTCTCCCACCCTCGACCGCGGTCCAAGAGCAGAGATGAGCCAATCGGCGGACGCCTACCGCGTTCTCGCCCGCAAATACCGGCCCCAGACCTTCGCCGAACTGATCGGGCAGGAGGCGATGGTGCGCACCTTGTCGAACGCGATCGCGTCGGGGCGCGTCGCGCATGCCTTCATGCTGACCGGCGTGCGCGGCGTCGGCAAGACGACGACGGCGCGGATCATCGCCCGCGCGCTCAATTGCGTCGGCCCCGACGGCTCGGGCGGGGCGACGGTGGCGCCCTGCGGGGAATGCGTGCATTGCCGCTCGATCGCCGAGGACCGTCATGTCGACGTGATCGAGATGGATGCCGCCTCGCATGCCGGGGTCGGCGAGATTCGCGACCTGACCGACGGCGTGCGCTATCGCCCGGTCTCGGCGCGGCACAAGGTCTACATCATCGACGAAGTGCACATGCTGTCGAAGCAGGCCTTCGACGCATTGCTGAAGACGCTGGAGGAGCCGCCGCCCAATACCGTCTTCGTGTTGGCGACGACCGAAATCCACAAGGTGCCGGTGACGGTCGTCTCGCGCTGCCAGCGCTTTGCGCTGCGGCGGGTGCCGATCGAGCTGCTGGTGCGGCATTACCAGCGAATTGCCGAAATCGAAGGGGTCGCGGCCGAACCCGGCGCACTGGGGCTGATCGCGCGCGCCGCCGATGGTTCGGTGCGCGACGGGCTTTCGCTGCTCGACCAGGCGATCGCACTCGGCGCGGGGCGGGTCGAGGAAGCCGCCGTGCGCGACATGCTGGGTGTCGCCGACCGCGGCCAGGTGTTCGATCTGTTGGAGGGGATTCTGCGCGGCGACGCGGCCGTGGCGCTCACGCGGATGGACCGGCTCTATCAGGAAGGCGCCGATCCGCTGATGGTATTGCAGGAACTGCTTGATCTTTCGCATTTCCTGACCCGGCTTAAACTCACGCCCGAGGCGGGCATTGGCGATCCGGCTTTCGAGGGCGACCGCGAGCGCGCTCGCCCGCTCGCCGACCGGCTGACCTTGCCGGTGCTCACCCGGGTATGGCAGATTTTGCTGAAAGGGTTGGGCGAGGTGCAGGCAGCACCGGCGCCAGTGCAGGCGGCCGAGATGGTGCTGGTGCGGCTTGCCTATGCCGCCGATCTGCCTAGCCCGGCTGAACTGGTTCGATCGCTCACCGCCGAGGGGCGGGCGGTTCCGCGTCCGATTGCCGCTGAAGCGCCTCGATCCGCGGCGCCGATGCCTGCGCCGGTCACCGCCCGCGCCGGCGATGGAACGGCGTTGCGGGCGGCGGAGCCAGAGCCTGAGCCCGTTGCGGTCGACATGCCGCGCGCGCCGCCGGCCTCCGCCGCGCTCGAACCGATGCCGCAGAGATTCGCCGAGGTGGTGGCGCTCTTCGACCGGCGTCGCGAAGCCTTGCTGCGCGCGCATCTCGTCTCGCACCTCCACCTAGTCCATTTCGAGCCGGGGCGCATCGAATTTCGGCCAGCCGACGGCGCCCCCAAGGACCTCGCCAACCGGCTCGGCCAATTGCTTGGCGAATGGACCGGGTCGCGCTGGCTGATCGCGGTGTCCGAGGCTTCGGGCGAACCGACATTAAAGCAGCAGGACGAGCGCCGCGAAATCGAACGGCGAACCGAGGTGGCGGCGCATCCGTTGGTGCAGGCGGTGCTCGACGCCTTTCCGGGCGCCACGATCGCCGCGGTCCGGGATCGCTTCGCGGCGGCGCCGGCCGAGACGGACGGGCCCGAAACAATCGACGACGCGACGACGGAAGAGGACGAAACATGAAGAATCTCGGCCAGTTGATGAAGCAGGCGCAGGCGATGCAGGAAAAGATGGCCGAGATGCAGGCGCAGCTCGAAACCGTCGAGATGACCGGGGTCTCGGGCGGCGGCATGGTGCAGTTGACCTTGAACGGCAAGAGCGACCTGAAACGCCTCAAGATCGACAAGGCGCTGCTCGATCCCGAGGAGGTCGAGGTGCTCGAGGACCTGATCGTCGCCGCCTACAACGACGCAAGGCAGAAGGTCACGGCCCATGCCGAACAGGAAATGCACAAATTGACCGGCGGCCTGCAATTGCCGGGCGGGTTCAAATTGCCGTTCTGAGCGCTTGTCCGAACTCGACACGCTGATCCGATTGCTGGCACGGCTGCCGGGTCTGGGGCCGCGTTCGGCGCGGCGGGCGGCCCTGCACCTGATCAAGCGGCGCGAGGTGCTGATGGAGCCATTGGCCGCGGCGATGGCGCAGGCGGCCGAGGCGATCCGGCCGTGCCCGGTCTGCGGCAATCTCGATACCGTGGCGCCTTGCGCCATCTGCCGCGACCCGGAGCGCGACGACAACGCGATCTGCGTTGTCGAAGACCTCGCCGATCTGTGGGCGCTCGAACGCACCGGCGCCTTTCGCGGCCGCTACCATGTGCTGGGCGGCACCTTGTCGGCGCTCGACGGGGTCGGGCCCGAGGACCTCAACATCGAGCGGCTTCTGGGACGGCTGCGGCCGGGCCAGGAGCTGATCCTGGCGCTGAACGCGACGGTCGAAGGCCAGACGACAGCGCATTATATCGCCGACCGTGTCGCCGGCCGCGACGTCCGCGTCTCGCGATTGGCCCAGGGCGTGCCGATCGGCGGCGAGCTCGATTATCTCGACGACGGCACGCTGACCGCTGCGTTGCGGGCGCGCCGCGCGCTCTGACCGGTCCTGCTGCCGTCAAGACCCGGCCGATCGCTTGTAGTCAGGCCGTGGGCGGGCTGATAGCCTCGCCCGAGCCAAGATGCCAATGCGAGGAGGTGGTGGTGGAGACGCGCGCTGCCGTGGCTTATCGGGCCGGAGAAAAGCTGACCATCGAAACCGTCCAGCTCGACGGCCCCAAGGACGGAGAGGTTCTGGTCGAGATCAAGGCGACCGGAATTTGCCACACCGACGAGTTCACCCTTTCGGGTGCCGATCCCGAGGGTCTGTTTCCCGCGATTCTCGGCCATGAGGGGGCAGGCGTCGTTGTCGATGTCGGCCGCGGCGTGACGAGCCTCGCCAGAGGCGATCACGTCATCCCGCTCTACACGCCTGAATGCCGGCAATGCGAATATTGCCTGTCGGGCAAAACCAATCTCTGCGTCGCGATCCGCGCGACCCAGGGGCAGGGGGTAATGCCCGACGGCACCAGCCGCTTCTCGCTCGGCGGGGCCAAGGTCCATCATTACATGGGAACCTCGACGTTTTCGAATTTTACCGTGTTGCCCGAGATCGCGGTCGCCAAGATCAGGCCCGACGCGCCGTTCGACAAGGTCTGCTATATCGGCTGCGGCGTCACCACCGGGATCGGCGCGGTGATCAATACCGCAAAGGTGCATCCCGGCGCCAGGGTCGTGGTCTTCGGGCTCGGCGGTATCGGGCTCAATGTCGTGCAGGGCTGCCGGATGGTCGGGGCCGACATGATCGTCGGGGTCGACCTCAACCCGAAGCGGCGCGAACTCGCCGAAAAATTCGGGCTGACCCATTTTGTCGATCCCCACCGAAGTGGCAGGCGACCTCGTCTCTTATCTTGTCGATCTGACCAAGGGCGGCGCCGATTTCAGCTTCGAGTGCATCGGCAATGTCAAATTATGCGACAGGCGCTCGAATGCTGTCACCGCGGCTGGGGCGTCAGCGTCATCATCGGCGTCGCCGGCGCCGGGCAGGAAATCGCCACCCGGCCGTTCCAATTGGTCACCGGACGGGTATGGAAGGGAACGGCGTTCGGCGGCGCCAAGGGCCGCACCGACGTGCCGAAGATCGTCGACTGGTACATGGACGGCAAGATCAACATCGACGATCTGATCACCCATAAGCTGCCGCTCGACGAGATCAACAAGGGCTTTGATCTGATGCGGGCCGGCGAATCGATCCGCAGCGTCGTCGTCTACTGAAGTTTCGCGACCGCCGCCGGGGTATGGCGGCGGCAAGGGCGAGAAATGTCCCGGACGTTTTTTTGACGCCCGTCCCGGCAATTCGCTGACACACAATTGGTTAACAGTTGTGCGATCAATCTCGCCGAGGTTCGCGCCGGTTGCGGCCGTCCCATCGGCAAAAGGCGGAGGAGAGCTGCAAGTGGACGAGAACATGGCGCCGGGGAGTGCGGAGTATGTGGGCAATCCCTGGTCGCGCGCTCAGCCCTCCTTTTCGGGACAGGCGGAACCAACCCCCTCCCTCGCCCTGTCGCGCGGCGCCTCGCTGGTTCTGATGACCCTGGTGTCTCTGGGTCTCTGGGCCGGGATCTGGGCGGCGATCGGTTCGTTGATCTCCGGCGGATCGCAGTAACCGCGATGCGGTCAATCGTTCCCCTCGAAATGGACGAGGACGCGATGCCCTGGTCGTCGCGAAATCACCCGGGCCCGACAGCCCGGATCCGTCCCGGCGAGAGGAGCCGGAAGCTCCGGACCGCACGGAAACGGCGCGAGGTCGAGGAGCTGGACCGGATGCCCGAGCAGCAGCCGCGCGAGCATTATCTCGCCGCCGCGGCGCGCGGTCGCACACTGGCCGCGGAAGCGACCACGCCAAGGGTCAAGGAATACCTGCTGGGGCGGATTCGGGAATGCGAGGCACTGGCCGACGCGCTCGGCAGAGGCATCAGGGTTCCCCGATACGACGATCTCGACCCGCTGTGATGATCGGGGCGGGGATCGTGGTCATTCTTCCGCCAAAACGGCAGTCCTGGTCTCGATGTCGGTCAAAGCATCCTTGACCAGCCGCGGGCATTGCGCGTGGTGCGGTCTCGCTGGCTTGGACGACTGCCCGATTGACCCGGCGTCAGGGCTCTGTCCGGCCTGCGCCAGCGCCCTGACCGATCGTGACTGGCGCGATCTGTTGCCGCCGCGAGACGAGGCAGCCGGGCCAGCCGGCGGCGCCGGGCTTTAGCGGGGGCCAGCCCTTCCGGGTATAAGTCTCAAGGCTTGCGGTCGTACACCAAGCCATGTTGTCTGCCGCCGCCGAGCGAGCAGCCGGCGCGTCGACAAGTCAGACAGACGACAACAACGTGAGCGCAAGCGCGGCACTGCCGATCGCCATCGTTACCGGCGCGAGTTCGGGGATCGGGCTCTATACGGCGCTCGGCTTGGCGCGGGCGGGGATGCGTGTCGTGATGGTCGGCCGCAACCCGGACCGGACCGAGCAGGCGCGCCGTTTCGTGGCCGAACGTTCGGGGACGGCGCAGATCGAGACTCGCACTTGCAGACTTTTCGGCGCTGAGCGAAGTCCGCCGGCTCGCGGACGAGCTGCGCGCCGCCCATGACCGCATCGATCTGCTGGTCAACAACGCGGGCCTCTTCTCGCCGCAGCAACGCCGCTCCGCCGACGGTTACGAGCTGACCTTCGCGGTCAACCATCTGGCGCCTTTCCTCCTGACCAACCTGCTCCTCGAGCGGATCGCGGCAGCCGTTCCGGCGCGGATCGTGACGGTCGCCTCCGAAGCGCATCGCCGCCAGCGCATCGATCCCGGCCGGCTGGCGCACCCCGACGACTGGTCGATGCTCAAGGCCTACGGCCGCTCCAAGCTGTGCAATATTCTGTTCACGCGCGAACTCGCCGCGCGCCTCGGTCCGGCTCGCATCGTGGCGGCCTCCTTGCACCCGGGGGTGGTCGCCACTGCGATCGGACAGCGCGGCGGCCTTGTCGAACTCGGCTGGCGGTTGATGAAGCCCTTCATGCTCAGCCCCGAAAAGGGTGCGCAGACCACGCTCTACCTCGCGAGGGTTCCCGACCCGGCGCGGTTTCACGGAGGCTATGTGATCGGCGAGGCTTTGGCCCGGCCGGATCCGGCGGCACTCGACGCCGCTCTCGCGAAGCGTTTATGGTCGGAGAGCGCCCGCCTTGTTGGCCTCGAACTCTAGCGGCGGTCGGCGCCCTGGGGCGGCTCGCCTTCGAGATAGGTCGTCACCGCGCCCGCGCCCTGCTGCGGCAGAAACGCCAAAAAGCGCACCGGTTCGGGCCCGAGTGCGGCAAAGGAATGCGGGACGCCTGCCGGGATTGCGATCGTATGGTCGGCCTCGACCAGATGACGCTCGTCGGCGATGCGCAGATCGAGCCGACCGGCGACGACGACGATGATTTCGTCCACACCCTCATGGCAGTGCAGCGGCGCGCCGGCGCCCGGCTCCAGCACGCTGTAGCTCGCCGAGCACGATACGCCCTGATCCTTCCCCGCCAGCGTGAAGCGACGGTATCCGGGACGCCAGGGAACTTCCTCGGCCGCGGCGTGGGCGACGATCGGCATGGCTTTTTCCTCCTGGGCTCAACGGACGCGGTCGGAAAGATCGGCTGATTTCTTGACGAAGTCGAGCGGGCCGGAAAAGTCGAAGGCGTTGTAGACCGCGTTCAGGTGGTTGAAATGCGGCGATTGGGCGAATTGGACGAAGGTCAGCCGATGTCCGGCATGATCCGAATTCAACAGATCGCGGGCGAAGGCGAGGAGCTTGCGCCGATCCTCGGCCTGCCAATTGTCGTTCAGGGAATAGAATTTTTCGAGCCACTCGCGCGGTCCGGCGGCGGCAAAGGAAGCCGCGTCCGGGGTCAGACAGATCTGCCCGCCGCAAAGTTCCCGCGCGATGTGCATCATCTGCGGCAGGTTGGAACAGGCATGGACGCGGCCGGCGTAGAGCAGCGACTGGTGCGGCATCAACAACCCGGCCGGGCTGGGCTGGGCTTCAGCGATCGCCGCCACGAGATGCGCATTGATGCCTTCGCGGTAGCACACGAGGTCGGCGAGCTTCTCGCGCACCGCCGGCAGCCGGTCGAGGCCGGTCTGCTTCACGTTCCATAACGCCGCCCCGATCATCAAATCGGCGGTGTAGAGGATGCGCAGGACGTAGGGAAAGGCCGAATAGCGGTGCAAGGTGCCGCGGATGTAGGCGGCGGCGCGCGTGTGGCGATAGAAGAACACGTCCTCCCAAGGCACCGGCACGTCGTCGAGGACAAGGAGCGTGTCGATCTCGTCGAAGCGGTTCGACAGCGGGTAGTCATCGGGTCTGCCACGCCCGGCAAAGCCCGAGCGGCAGAGATGCCTGACCCCGGGGGCGCCCATGTGGACGATGCAGCCGACCGCATAATCGGACAATTGCTCGTCGCTCCAGGCACCGATCGTCGGCTTCAGAAAGGCCTGGTCGGCATAGCTCGCCGCCGTCTCGTATTTGGCGCCGCGCAAGACGATCCCGGCGTCGGTCTCGCGCACGACATGCACCATCATGTCGGGGTCCTGGTCCTGCGGCCGCTTCGAGCGGTCGCCCTTGGGATCGGTGTTGGCCGAGACGTGGAACAGATCGCGCTGCACCACACCTTGCACATGGCGGTCGATATTGTCGCCAAAGCGCGGGTCGATCTCGTTCAGCACGTCGCGACCGTCGAGCAGCGACCACAACTCACCTACGGTCTCGTCGCCGACCCGGGTCAGGACGCCGCCGATCTCCTTAAGGTAAAGATCGATCGCCCGGCGCTTTTCGTGCCAATGTTCCTTTTCGGTCGGCGGTCGCAGCAGCAGCGGGAAGCGCTCGCCCTCCTGCTCATAGCTCATCGCGGCTGCGGCGCCGGGATCATGCGCCATGTCGTACATGCGCGCTTTGCGGTCGATGACCGGTTTGAAGGCAGGGTGGACCGTCACATCCGCAACGCGCTCGCCGTCGATCCAAATGTCGCGGCCGTCGCGCAGCCCCGCCCGGTATTCCTCTCCGGTTCGAATCATAACTGTTCCTTTGGTCCTGCCGCAGCTAGAGTAGTGGCCTGCGTTCGCGGCGCGATACAGCGAATTACCCACTACAATCTCTTGCTTTCGGTTCTGCCGGAAAAGTTCGCGCCGAACGTGCCTTTGTCACCGCCAGGAGGAATGAAGCAATGGCCGATCTTGTCGCAATCGCCTTCCCCTCGGAACAAAAGGCCGAAGAAGTCCGGCAGCGGCTTCTCGACATGCAAAAGGAATACCTGATCGAACTCGGCGACGCCGTCATCGCCGTCAAGCAGCCGGACGGCAAGGTAATACTCAACCAGCTGTTTCATCCGGCGGCGGCCGGGGCGGCCACCGGCAGCTTCTGGGGGTTGCTGATCGGACTGATTTTCATGATGCCACTTGCCGGCGTCGCGCTCGGGGCGGCCTCGGGTGCGTTGGGCGGCGCGCTCGCCGACGTCGGTATCAACGACAATTTCATGAAGGAGATGGCGCAGAGCCTGCAATCGGGCAACGCGGCACTGTTCCTGCTGATTCGCAAGATGACCACGGACAAGGTGCTCGCCGATTTGCAGGGGGTGGGCGGCACGGTGCTGCGCACTTCGTTCGATCATACCAAAGAGGAAGCCCTGCGCACCGCGCTCGCCGGAGTGACGCCGCAGGCCGCCGCAGGCGCTGCCTGAATTGTTGCTGAATGTTCAGCTCTTTCGTGCCGCCTCGGAATAAAAAACTGCAAATCGGAGTCGTGGTGATTGCGCTGACGACGACCACGACGAGGTGAGCGGCTCGACCGAGCGAAGCCGTGCCTATGACCCAAAAAAGACGCTATAGTCCTGGCCGACTGCGATCGCATCGTATGCGCAAGCGCAGCGACGACGCGGAGCGTGCCGGTTTGAAGGTCGGCGGCCAGACGCTGGCCCTCTCGGGCGGCTCCGTAGTTTACGCTGCGGCCCGGCCGTTGCGGGGCTTCAGGGGACGAGATGCCAGACCGAGCCGCTTTGATCGAAGCGCACATTCCGGGCTTGCGCCGGTTCGCTTGTGCGCTTCTGCGCGGCGACCGGGAGCGGGCGGACGACTTGGTACAGGACAGCCTCGAACGGGCGTTGTCGCGCTGGCATTTGCAGCGCGCCGAGGGATCGCTGCGCGGATGGCTCTACACGATTCTCTACAACCGCTTTCTCAGCGAACAGCACCGACAGCAGCGCCGCGGCCCGCACGGGCAGTTGACCGAGGCAATCGAGGCCGAACTGCCGTGGGTCAGCGGCGGCCAGGATGCAGCACTCGAATATCGTGACCTGATGCGGGCATTTGCCAGATTGCCGGAGGAACAGCGCGCCGTGCTGCTGCTGGTCGGCGTCGAGGATCTCACCTACGAGGAGGCGGCGCGCGTGCTCGCGGTGCCGATCGGCACGGTCATGTCGCGTCTGTCGCGCGGCCGTGACCGACTGCGTCAGTTTCTATCCGGAAATGTCGCGGGCGCCGGAGCCGAGGGGAGGCCGCGATGAGCGAAGCTCGCCCCCCGGTGACGGAAAGCGATCTTCACGCCCGCATCGACGGCCAGTTGCCCGCCGAGCGTGAGGCGGCAGTCGACGCCTACCTGGCGCAGAACCCGGACGAGCAACAGCGCTTCGCCGATTATGCCGATGCGCGCGCGGCCTTGTGCGCCGCGCTCGGCGCCCAGGTCGATCAGGGCGTGCCGCGCCGGCTCAGGGTGGAGGCTGTTCTCGCCGCGCAGCGCCGGCGCCGGCAGCAACAGCTGGCCCGGATCGCGGCGGTCGTGGCGCTGCTCGTCGTTGGCGGGGTCGGCGGCTGGGCCGCCCGCGACATCGCATCGATGCTGACCCTGGGGACGCCTTCAGCGATGGCTGCCACCGCCGAGCGCGTTGTCACTGCCGACGCGCTCGCCGCCCACCGCACCTTTTCGCCGGAAGTCCGTCACCCGGTCGAGGTCGACGCCACCCAGGAAACCCATCTCGTCCAATGGCTGTCAAAGCGCCTCGGCCGCAACCTCGTTATCCCGGATCTGACGGCCGCCGGCTTTCAGCTGATGGGCGGGCGGCTGCTTCCCGCAGAGGAAGGCCTTGCCGCGCAATTCATGTACGAAAAGGACAAGACCCGACTGACCCTCTATCTGCGCAGCGGCATCGGCGGCGAAACCGAATTTCGCTACCATGAGGGCGACGGCATCGGCGCGTTCTACTGGTCGGACGAAGGTTTCGGCTATGCGCTCGCCGGTAAGGCTGACCGCGCTCAACTGCTCGCTCTCGCCGAGATCGTCTACCACCAGCTGACCAAGGACGCCGGCAAGAACAAACTCCCGAGGGCGCCGGGCAAACCCAGCTAGGCGCCGGGCCGAAAGAAGGTCGAGGGCGGCGGGCGCCCGATGGACCCATATAATTCGGCGGATTTTCAATAGCTTCAGCGATTCTGTGCCGTGTGTGAGGGATCTCACATGCGGCGGCCATATCCTGAACTAAATCTTACCCCATGCATCGGATAAGCACTTGCGATATTGCCCCTGATATCGAATCTCGGCCTGATCTGGGAGGAATTCCATGCCCAAGGTTTATTTCGGTCGCAAGGACGAGCCCGGCTTCGACCTGGAGCTCAGCGACAATCTGATCGCGGTACGGACCCGCAGCGGCCGCTCGATGACCCGGTCGGCGGGTCCGGTCCCCTCGCCGTCCTCTGAGCAACTCGCCGACGCGACTTTGGTGGCGGCCTATCCCGAGGTCGGCGTCGAGGTGTTCCGCGTCCCGCCTGGCGCCGGCGCAGCCATCGCTCGAAACACGCAAGAGCGCCTTGCGGGCCGAACCGGACGTGCGCTTCGCCGGCGGCGTCTTGACCGATCCGGCAACCGACGAGCCGGTCCTTTATACCGAGAATTTGTTCGTCAAATTCCTCGACTCCGCCGACCGGGACGACTGTCGCGAGGTACTGCGCGAATATGGGTTGACCGTCAAAGAGGAGGTGAGCTACGCCGCCAACGCCTTCTTCGTCGAGGCTGCAGAGGGCATCGGCCGGCGGGTCTTCGACGTCGCGCAGGAACTGCTGCGCCGCGAGGATGTCGAGTATTGCCATCCGGAACTGATCCGGCCGCGGGCGCGCAAGACCATCTTTTCGCAGCAGTGGCATCTGAGGAAAACCCTGGTCGGCGGCGTGCCGGTCGACGCCCACGCCAATGTCGAGGCGGCGCACGAGGTGACGCGCGGTGAAGGTGTGACGATCGCGATCATCGACGACGGCGTCGATATCGACCATCCCGAGTTTGCCGGTTCCGGCAAGATCGTGGCGCCGCGCGATGCGACCTCGCTGACCGACAATCCGCGTCCAAAGGATCAGTTCGGAACCGGCCCCGACAATGGCGACAACCACGGAACGGCTTGCGCCGGCGTCGCTGTCGGCAATGGGGTTCGCGGCGCCTCGGGGGTGGCGCCGGCCGCCCGATTGATGCCGATCCGCCTCGCTTCGGGCCTTGGGTCGCAACGCGAGGCCGACGCCTTCATCTGGGCGGCGGAACACGGCGCCGACGTCATATCGTGCAGTTGGGGGCCGGCGGACGGGCGCTGGTGGAAGCTCGACGATCCCCGGCACCGCCAGGTTGTGCCGCTCCCGGCCAGCACGAGGCTTGCCATCGACCGGGTGACGACGACGGGCCGCGGCGGCAAGGGCTGCGTCGTCCTGTTCGCCGCCGGCAACGGCAACGAGCCCGTGGACAATGACGGCTATGCGAGCTACTCGCGGGTGATCGCGGTCGCGGCTTGCAACGACACCGGCCGGCGGAGCGTCTACAGCGATTTCGGCGACGCCGTCTGGTGCGCCTTTCCGAGCAGCGATTTCGAATACGCGCCGTTCGGCCAGGGAAGGCCGTTGACCAGCGGCATCTGGACCGTGGATCGCTCGGGCGACGCTGGCTACAACACCGGCAGCAACGCCGACGGCGACGTGGAAGGAATGTTCACCGACAGCTTTGGCGGCACCTCTAGCTCCTGCCCCGGTGCGGCCGGCGTTGCGGCATTGGTGCTCGCCGGTGAACCCGGCGCTCAAGTCGGAACGAGGTCAAAGACCTGTTCAAGCGGGCGTGCGACCGCATCGATCCTCAAGGCGGGCAGTACGATGCGGGCGGGCACAGCGCAAAATACGGCTACGGCCGGCTGAACGCCCGCACTGCGGTCGATCTCGCCAAGCCGCAGCCGCGCAACGAGATCACCGTCAACCGCCGCTTCGAGAGCCCGATCCCGGACTTGCAGACCGTGACGTTCGCGCTCGACGTGTCCGACGCTACTCCGGTCGAGGCGATAAGCGCCGGCGTTGACCTGACGCACACATGGATCGGCGATCTGGTGATAACGCTCGAACCGCCTCCGGCCCTCGGGGTCGCCCCGGTATTTTTGCACAACCGCGCCGGCGGTTCGGCCGACGCGATCAAGACGGTCTACGATGCTGCTTCGACGCCTGGGCTCGCGGCCTTCGCCGGCAAGGCCTGCAATGGTGTTTGGACGCTACGCATCCGGGACGCCGCTGCGCAGGATTCGGGCACGCTGGTGTCATTCTCGCTGCGGCTGTCGTTTCTGCACCCGGACCGCATCGTTCGGCCAGCCCCGAGAGCGGAGCGAGCGAGGGTGCCAGAGCCAGCCTGAGAGCAGGAGAGGCGAGGGGGGCGCTGACGCCCCCGCCCCCGCTTTTACTTAGATTCCTTCGGTGAGGACAGCAGAGCCTTTCTAAGTTTTTCGGTGAACTCCTCGCGGTAGGTGTTGTATTGGCCGATCGTAATCTGGCGGCTGCGCAACTGGATCAGCTTCTCGTAGGGGGCGGGCTGAAGCTGCCGGATCACCTCCGAAAGATGTGGATTTGCCTCGGCCATCCTGGCCCGGCACTGCTCGTTGAGCGGCTTGAATGCGTCGAGGGCGACGCGCTCCTCGTCGCTGACAAAGAGCGGGTTCTTGCGCATTTCCGCACTCGGCGGCTCGCCGAGAGAGACGACGCCGCGCAGCGGTTCGAGCCGCCGGTCGCGGTACAGTTCCTTGCAGTAGGCGACAACCGCCTCAGTCTTCTCGTCGAGCTTGGCCGCCGGCGGTCGGTCGTTGGGTTTAGCGGGCGTCGTCTGCGCGGCGGCGGAGCCCATCAGCGACAGCAGCAATGCCGCAAACGCCGTGTCGCGCGACCAGCGCAGGGACTTCACCAAGCGACAGGATGCCGGCCGTGTCAGCCGTTGGGAATTACCTGCATGCGGCGCTGGCTGGCGCGGGCGTCGTCCATGACCCAACCGCCGCCCTCGAACTCCTCCTTGAACCCGGCGTATTTGTGGAGGTTGGGTTCGTTGTTGCGCGCTTCGTAGAACGAAGTCAGCGAGCCCTGATAACCCCAGTAGGTGCAGTTTTTGTAGCCCGCCCGCCACATGGCGTCAGCGAAGACCTGCGCGAAGGGCGAACCCGACAGACTGGCTTCGGCGCTATGGCAGTTATAGCACTTGATCTTCCCGGCAAAGGAGGTCTGCAGACCGCTGTCAATCAGCCGTCGGGCAACGTCGTTGGCATGCAGGCGCCTGCTTTCATGGCTGTTTTCCCCGGATGAAATGCACGCGTCTCCGGGCAGGCCATGCCCGCGGATATAGATCTGGCCGTCACGCATCGAAAGCAAAATAATGCTTTGTCGACCAGTGTACCACACCTCGAAAAATTCCTTTTTGTTCTTCATCTGGTTGTCCTGGGCAAGCTGCTTCCATTGCAGATTCTTCTGGTGATGCTCGTCGCCGGCAAAAGTGACGCCGTCGGGCGAGCGACCGCTTTTGCCGATGAAGAGCGCCCGGTCCAGCTGATCGGCGAGCCGCCACGGAATGAAGAGCACATAGGTCATGCCATCCTCCTCGTGCGCGAGTATTCGGTAGCGCAGCTTACCTCAATTCTTGTTGCGATCGCGACGTTCGAGGACATGGTCGACCATCGCGGGTGCGGCGCCGAGATAATTGGCGGGGTCGGTCAGCGCGCGCAACTTGTCGGAGCCGAGCGGGTCGACGACGGCCGGGGTTTCGAGCAGCACGTCGAGAAGCGGCCGGTCGCTCTCGATCGCCGCGCGGCAGGCGTCGTAGACGAGGTCGTGCGCCTCGGTTCTCCCGGTATGGGGGGCGAGCCCCATCATCACCGCCTCGGCGACGATCAGCCCGTGCGTCATGCCGAGGTTCTTTGCCATGCGGGCGGGGTCGACGATCAGCCCGCCGAGCACGAAGCGCGACTGGTGTAACGCGCCGGCGGTAAAGCCGAACGCCTCGGGCACGGCCGCCCATTCGACATGCCAGGGGCCGGTGGCACGCTCGAAATCGGTGATCATCGCATCGAGCACGAGTCCCGCCTGTTGCCGCACTGCCTTGGCCGCTGCGAGGATCAGTTCGCAGGAGATCGGATTGCGCTTCTGCGGCATCGTCGAACTCGACCCGCGGCCCTGCACGAAGGGCTCGGCCGCTTCGCCGAATTCGGTCGCCGACATCAGCATCAGGTCGAAGGCGATCTTGCCGAGGCTGCCGGTCAGGAGCGCCAGAAACTGCACGGTCTCGGCGATGCCGTCGCGGGCGACGTGCCAGGTGATCGGCGGGTCGCCGAGACCGAGTTCGCGGGCGAGTTCGGTGCGGCTTGCAACAATTTCCGCGCCGCTGCCGAGCGATGCGAGCGTGCCGGCCGCCCCGCCGAACTGCGCCACCAATACCCGCGGTTGCAACTGCGCCAAGCGCTCGGCGTGGCGGTAGAGGGCGGCGAGCCAGATCGCGGCCTTGTAGCCAAAGGTGATCGGCAGCGCGTGCTGCAGATGCGTGCGCCCGGCCATCGGCGTGTCGCGAAAGCGCCGCGCGAGGTCAGCGAGGTGGCCGCGGATCGCCGCCGAGATCTTCGTCCATCAGCGCCAAAGCGGCGCGGATCTGCAGGACAACGGCGGTGTCCATGATGTCCTGCGTCGTGGCGCCCCAGTGGAGCCAGCGCCCGCCGGGTCCCGCCCACTCAGCCAATTGCCGCACCAGCGGCAGGATCGGGTAGCCGACATTCTCGGTTTCGGATTTGAGCCGGGCGAGATCGAATTCGAGCGGCGGCTCGGCGGCGCGCGAAATAGCCGCAGCGGCCTCTTGCGGGATCATCCCGAGCCGGGCCTGGGCGCGGGCCAATGCCGCCTCGACCTCGGCGCAGCGGGCGAGAAAGGCCCGGTCGTCGAACACAGCGCGCATCGCCGCCGTGCCGAACATGTCGGCGAAAATCGCCGAATCGAGGATGCCGATCGCCATCGGGGGTCAGCCTTTGCGCTGCGGCGGCGGCAACTCCGTCCAGTGTCCCGCCGCCAGGGATTCGAGAGCGGGAAAGCGCGCCTTGTAGGCCATCTTGGCGCTGTCGGCGATCCAGTAGCCGAGATAGACGTAGGGTTCCTCGCGGCGCCGGCATTCCTCGACCAGCCATAGGATGCTCCAGGTGCCGAGGCTTCGCCGGGGCTGCTGCGGGTCGAAAAAGCTGTAGACGGCCGAGACGCCGTCATCGAGCCGGTCGACCAGTATCGCGGCCACAAGCGCACGAGACGGCTCGCGGAACTCGACGATTTCGGTGCGGATCGGCGTGTCCTCGACCATGCCGCAATAATCGCCGTAATTCATCGTTGCCATGTCGCTGTCGCCATGGCGCGAGCGCTGATAGGCGGAGAACAGGCGGAACTGCTCGATCGTCGCGCGCGCGGCGGCAAAATTCGCGGCAAGATCCCGGTTGGCGTTGCGCACCCGCCGGGTCGAGCGGCTGTCGCGGAAGCGGTCGACGGCGATGCGCACCGGCACGCAGGAATTACAGGCGCGGCAGGCCGGGCGATAGGCGAAGCGGTGGCTGCGGCGAAACCCGGCGCGTGACAGGGAATCGTAGAAATCGGCCGGTGCCGGGCCGGAAAGTTCGACGATCAGCTTGCGCTCGGCGCGGCCCGGGACATAGGGGCAGGCGAGCGCCGAAGTGGCGAAGAACTGCGCTAGAGGCGCGCCGAGGCCGTCGCCGATCCTGCCGCGTCGCGCCTGGCGCCGCAGCCATTCGGCGCTCGGCTTGTCGCCTGCCCCCGCTCCGATATCCGTCCCGCCAACTTTCTGCCGCACTGCGACCCGTCCCGGATTTACCACTGGAATATGTCGGCCGCGATTATGGCCCGGATCATGCCGCCGGAGCCAGCCCCATGCGCGCTTCGGTCAGCGCGTCGGGCCCGCAATCCATTTGAAGCCGGTCAGGATATTGCCGTCAAAACGGCACTCGACCGCCAGATCTCGCGGCAGCGGGCCGTCGGGCGGCATATCCTTCCTGACACCCGAGACGTTGGCGATTATCGTATTGATGCCGGTGGCGGCGGCCTCGCGCTTGGTAATGTCGATATCGGCATTGGGATAGGCGCGCTGCATGATGTCGGCGCAACGGTCGCTTAGCCCGCCCGGGACGAGGGTCTGACACGCGGCTATGAGGCCGCACAGGATGGCGAGGGCGAGGGCCGTCGCCCCCGATCGATGCCGGCGCATGGCGGCGATTGTGGCGCTGCGCGCGACGGATTTCAAACCCGCCGCCGTTATGGAGAAAGACGATGCGGGCAGCGCTGATGACGGGAGCGAACCGGCCGCTGGACATCACGGATTTGCCGCCGCCGCGGCCGGGACCGGACGAACTGCTGATCGCCGTGCGGGCGTGTGCGGTCTGCCGCACGGATCTCCATGTCGTCGATGGCGAGCTTACCCGGCCAAAGCTGCCGCTGGTGCCGGGCCACGAGATCATCGGTCGGGTCGTCGAGAGGGGCGAGGGGGCGGAGCGCTTCGCCGTCGGCGACCGGGTGGGCGTGCCGTGGCTCGGCTGGACCTGCGGGGTGTGCGACTATTGCCGCGGCGGACAGGAGAATCTCTGCGACCACGCCCGCTTCACCGGATACACGATCGACGGCGGCTATGCCGAGACTGACCGTCGCCGATGAGCGCTATTGCTTTCCGATCGTCCGCGTCTTTGACGACGACGCGGCCGCGCCCTTGATGTGCGCCGGGCTGATCGGCTACCGGTCCCTGCGCTCGCGGGCGACGCAGAACGTCTCGGCATCTACGGCTTTGGCGCGGCCGCCCATATCGTGGCGCAGGTGATGCGCTATCAGGGCCGGCGGTTCTTCGCCTTCACTCGGCCGGGCGATGTCGAGGCACAGGAATTCGCGCGCGGACTCGGCGCCGTCTGGGCGGGCGGTTCGGACGAGGCGCCGCCCGAGCCGCTCGACGCGGCGATCATCTTCGCGCCGGTCGGAGCGCTGGTACCGGCGGCGCTGGCGGCGACCCAAGGGCGGCAGCGTCGTCTGTGGCGGCATCCATATGAGCGACATCCCGTCCTTTCCCTACAGCGTTCTGTGGGAGGAGCGCGTGTTGCGCTCGGTCGCCAATCTGACCCGCCGCGACGGCGAGGAATTCCTTGCCCTGGCGCCGCGGGCCGGTATCCGCACCGAGACCGTGACCTATCCGCTCGACCGCGCCAACGACGCCCTTGCCGACCTGCGCCGCGGCGCCCTCCAAGGTGCTGCGGTATTGGTTCCGTAGCGTTAGAATACAGCTTTCCAAAACGCCATGTTGATCCGATACTATACCGCCGAGATCAATAGCGCTCATCACTTGGAGCCGCTCATCGCGGTGTCCGAGCGCGGCGGACAGGGAAGGGGGAAGTGTGATGGGTGGATATCGTCTGATGGGGCGCCCGTGGGTATGGCTTTGCCTTCTCGTACTTGCCGGCTGCGTCCCGCAATCGACGCAGACCGTGTCAGCTCCGCCGCTGCAACCGCAAATGGCGCGGGTATGGGTGCTACGTCAGCCCGACCCGACAGGGGGAAATATATTTGCGGCGGACCCCACAGTTTTTGCCAATGGAGCGCCGCTCGGGCAAAGCAAGGAGGGGACCGCCTTTTTCCACGATTTCCAGCCGGGACCCTACAAATTCACCGTGCAGCCGTACGGCACCCCGACGAGCCAACACACGACCCTCCAGCTCGCGCCAGGGACGACGAGATACCTCCAGGTCGAATGGGTCGGGAACTGGGAGGAAGGGTCGAGAGCCGGGGGCGCCAGTTTTGCCGTACTGGCGATGTCGCCGGAATTGGGCCGGCAATTCCTCCCAATTTTGACCGACCTTGGTCAGCGTTGAGAACCGCGGAGACCTAGCCGCGTCAAGACGCTCCCATCGGTTTACCTCGGCGCGCAGGAGGGCGTATCGCGCCTCCCGAGATGCAGGGTGCGGCCGTGCTCGTTCCGTAGTGGGCACTAAGGATCAAAGCCATCGCCGCCTCCTCTTATCGGTTAGTCCCCTTGCGCACACGATGCGCCGCCACTCAGAACCGCGCTTTGCAGGTCTCAGACCTGGCCGTGAGCGCATCGAAGCGCTCGCCTGAGAACCAGCGCCAAGTTAGCCCAGCCTCTACTGCAGACCGGACGCGTTTTCGGTCAGTTCGAGCAGGATGTTATCGCCGAGATCGCATCCGGCCGCACACGATGTGCCCGGCGGTACCAGCGCGGGCGGCAAGCCCGGGGCGTGCTCTTTGGCCACCACTCCCAAAACGCCTTGCCCGTAGCCGAGAACGGCGATTGCGATGTGAATTTCCCTGCCGCCGGGCACTTCGAGGATCATGTTGCCGGTGCAATCCGGGTCGATGGCGTAGCTCCCGGTCTGGCCGGTGCGAAAACCATTATGGGTAAGCGGGGTCGTCGCGTTGATGGTCGGCGCGCCATTGCTCATATTGAAATCGACGCGCTTGAACGAGCCCTTGCCGTCGAAGGTGAATTGACCGACGGCAGTGACCGGGAGAGGAGCGGCGAACGGATGTAAGACGCCGGCCGCGTCAAACACCCCCACATTTATGCCCTGCACCTTGAAGGCGTATTGGCCACGCAGAGAGCCGTCATGGCATGACGGAGCGGCGTTCGCCGCGCTGGCGCCTGCCATAATGCCAACCAATGCGATTGTCGCTTTCAAGCTCTTGTGCATCGTTTCAGTCCTTTGGGTTCCGGAGTGGGATGGAGACTGGCTGGCGCTTCGCTTGCCGCCGTAAGCCGCGGGCTAAGAGGCCTAGGAACCCGCCCGCGAGCAGCGCCAGGCTGCCCGGCTCGGCGACCGCGCTGATCTCCAGGCTGTCAAAATACCCCTGGTAATTGAGGGGATCGTACGCCCCGCTGGCATGCAGTTCGCCAAGTTGGAGGTCGGGGGTGCTGAACTCTGTGATCGTGGCTCCCAGGTCTGCCCAGCTATCCTGATCGAATTCGGTTCCATTGAGGAAATAGATGGTCTTTTGGTCGGGGAAGTCGAAACGAGCCTCGAGCTTGTTGTATTGACCAAAGAGGTAGGCTGGACCTGTGTGCTGTTCGGTGCCGCTTGCGACATGGACGTGGCCATCCGACGACAGCCAGATTATGCTGCGTTGAAAAGCCCCCACGAACACCGAAGGGTCGTTGATGTAGAGGAAAGGTTGAAAGTTCACGCTGATCTGATCGACGTCGCCAGTACTTGGCCCGATTAACGCGGCCTCAACCTTGACGCTTATTTCCCGGCCCGCACCCGCGAAGACCGGGCTCGCACCGCCCGGCAGGTAACGGAATGCGGCGTAGGCGCCGCCACCGGCGCCGTTTGCCTGAGGGTCGAACCGCAGCGACTGCGCCCCACTGTTTGGAAAGGTTGTCGATACGGACCCGAGGGGGATCGAGCCAACCGGGCCGCCCGTGTCGGAGGCTTCGAGAGTCCACCTCGCCTGACCGTCGATGGGCCCCGGGGTGAAAGCCGGCCGCTCGAACCCGGTCTGATAAAAGATCTCGCCATGCGCCGCACCCAGAAGAAACGCCCAGGATGGCGACGGCGAGCGCCGTGCCCAACACAGTACCTAAGCTGACCGGAACGGAGCCTGCCCGAGTTTGCCTATTTCGGGGTTGTAGCTTGGCCGTGCCGTGGGTCCGAGCGAAAAACTGTTCGCGGCGCAGATCTGAAGCGGGAAGGCTGTAGGTCACAACGCGCCTCCTCACGATAAATCCTGTCAAGAAAAGAACGGCCGCTGGTTGTCAGGCCTCTTTTCTCGGGTCTGATTTAGCGGGAAATCCGCTCGGCCAGACCCTGAAACACAGGCGCCCCCGGAGCGGTCTGAATCATCTTGAATTTGAGAGCCTTTGAGGGCCACATACAGGTCAAACGCAGGCTTCGGCGGGCCGCTGAACTGAAGCGTGCCGATGCAGTCGGCGCCAAGCGTGTAGGTCCCGCCCATGCCCGGCGGGGTCGGCAGACTGTGCAAAATTGTGCCGTTTAAGCTGACTGTCGCCGCTCCGCCGGTGATGGTCCCGTCACCGTTGAAGGTGATCAATTCGACAATCGCTTTCGGTTGCGCGACACCTGAGACGTTAGTGAAGCCCGAAGCGGTAAAGACATAAAGGCCATCCAGCGTAGCATTGCTGCAATGTTCTCCGCCGGCGCCATAATCTTTCGCCTGCGCAACGCCGGTCACGGCCAGCGCCATCGCGGCGGCTACTGAGAACTTGATATATTGCTTCATCGGTCACTCTCCATCTTGCAAGCGGATATGTCCGGCTCGGCCCGGGATCTGATCAGACCTTGCGCAACGGCGGGCGCGCTATGAGACCGCGATAAAAGTTCATAAATTGTGCTAAAATGTTGTGAAATTGAAGTAGCGCGCGGGAGGCGCGGCGATGAACGCACTTTCCTCGACTGGTGTTGCCTTGTTCGACGGCTTCCGTTTCGACCGGCGCGGCGGTGTTCTGTTTCGGCGCGACGAGCGCGGCGTTTACGCGCCGCTATCGCGATCGGTTGGCGCGCGCTGCGACAATTCTCAGCGTGCTGGTCGAGCGGCCGGGGGAACTCGTATCGAGAGACGAGATCATCGAAGCCGTCTGGCCGGGAACGGCGGTCGAAGACGGCAATCTCAACGTGCAGGTCGCGGCGTTGCGCCGCATTCTCGATAACGGACCGGGCAGGGAGGCAGCTGCATCCAGACGGTCGCCGGGCGCGGCTACCGCTTTGTCGTCCCGGTGAGCGGGTGGAGCCACGGCTCCGCCGAGCGGCGGCAGAGGCGTGTCCGGCGCCGAGG
Organism: uncultured Alphaproteobacteria bacterium; assembly: GCA_963799085.1. Lineage (GTDB taxonomy): Bacteria > Pseudomonadota > Alphaproteobacteria > ATCC43930 > CGMCC-115725 > AP-15. Next base: position 303,334 of record CAWCWA010000006.1, read on the forward strand.
ACGGCCAATGCCGGCCCGAGCATCGGCGTGCCAGCGCAGCGCCACGGCTGTCGATTGTCGTGCTGCCCTTTGCCAATTTCAGCGACGACCGGGAGCAGCAATATTTCGCCGACGGGATCACCGAGGATCTGACGACCGATCTGTCGCGGCATCGCGGGCATGTTCGTAATCTCGCGCAATACGGCGTTCACCTATAAGCAAGAAGCCGGTCAACACGAAGCAGATCGGCCGCGAGCTGGGCGTGCGCTACGTGCTGGAAGGAAGCGTCCGCCGGTCGGGCAACCAAATCCGCGTCAACGCCCAGCTGATCGATGCCGAAACCGATGCGCATCTGTGGGCCGAGCGGTTCGACGGCGACATGCGGCGATCTGTTCGCGCTGCAAAACGAGATCACCAGCCGGATCGCGGTCGCGCTCAACCTCGAGCTGATCGGCGCGGAGGCCGCCCGGCCGACCGAGCACCCCGACGCGCTGGACTATATTTTCCGTGGCCGCGCCGCAATGATCGGCGCCAGTATCGCGGGCAAGTCGTACCGAGGCAATTGGCCTGTTCGAGCGCGCATTGGCGCTCGATCCGCAATCAGTCGAGGCGCAGAGCTATCTGGCGACCGTGCTCGGCGCCGCGTGCTCGATCAATCTGACCGACACGGCGGCAGCCGATATCGCGCGAGCGGAAGTGCTGGTCGGGCAAGCCTTGGCCGCATCGCCCCGCAGCCCGCTGGCGCATTTCGCCAAAGGCCAGGTGCTGCGCGCGCAGAACCGGTTCGACGAGGCCATTCCCGAATACGAAATGGCGCTCGCGTCCAATCGCAACTGGGTGGGCGCATTGCACGCTCTCGGCCAGTGCAAGCTCTTCACCGGGTCGCATAGAGGAGGCGATCCCGCTCCTGGAGCAAGCCATTCGCCTCAGTCCCCGCGATCCCGATATCGGACTATTCTATTTCCGGATCGGGCGGGTGCATCTGCTGCAATCGCGCACCGACGAGGCGATCGTCTGGCTCGAAAAGGCGCGCAACGCCATTCCCGCGCATCCGGCCGTTCACGCCTACTGCGCCTCCGCTCATGCGCCTCAAAGGAGCGACCGAACGCGCCGCCGCCGAACTCGCCGAAGCCCGCAGGCTGGCCGGCGACGATCGCTATTCGAGCCTCGCCCGCCTGCAAGGCCCTCTGGACATTTCGGTGTCCCGAAGATCCACGCCTTGTTCGAAGCCACCTATTTCGCCGGCCTGCGTAAGGCGGGGATGCCGGAGGAATAACCGGGGTCGTGTCGACGGCCACGGGCAGCACGACACAGAGGCATCGTGAGTTTCCCCGGCGAGAGGGCGTATCGTCCTTCGTGAGATGAGCGCCTCGGACTGCTTCCAGACCATGGTGCCGATGCGCGACGGCGTCCGGCTCAACACCTTCGTCTTTCTGCCGCAGGAGGGCGGGCCGAGCTTTCCGGTCATCCTGCACCGCACCCCCTACGGCATCGCCGCGGCCGACGCCCGCGACAAGTTCGATTGCGGCCAGTGCCTGGCTGCCGAACCCGGCCGAACCGATGCGCGGCTCGATCCTGCGCGGCTGGAAGGAGATCGTCGCGCACGGCTATGCCGCGGTCTATCAGGATTGCCGCGGCCGGCACGGCTCGGAGGGCGAGGACCGCGTCTACGCCGACGACGCCGCGGACGGCTTCGACACGCTCGACTGGATCGCGGCGCAGCCCTGGTGCAACGGCATGGTCGGCATGTCGGGCTCGTCGGCCGGGGCGACCACGACTTTCGCCGCCGCCTCGACCCGGCATCCCTCTTTGCGCGCGTTCTTCGCCCAGGCGGGCGCGTCGAGCATCTATGACGATGTCGTCTATGAGGGCCAGTCGATCGAGATGGAGCGGCTGTGGCTGTGGGTCGCGCGCAACATTCCGGGACTGTCGCAGGCGCATCGCGCAGGCGGTCATGCGGCGCTCCGGCATCGGGCCCGCCGAACTCGACCGGGTCGCCGCCGTCGGCCGAGGCGCGCTACCAGCGGCTCGACGCGGCGCGCCACGCCGATCCGCCCTTTGTCGGCTGCGACGATTGGCTCCCCTGCCGCTCAAAGGCTATCCCGATTTCGCGACCGGCCAGCCCTTTCTCGACGAGATCCTCGTCGCATCCCGCACCCGACGCCTTCCGCGCCGCGCATAATTTCCGCCGCACGATCGACATTCCAGGCTTCCACGTCACGACCTGGTTCGACATCTTCCAGACCAGCGTCATCGCCGCCTTCAACGACATCCAGGCGCGCACCGGCACACAGAAATTGTGGATCGGCCCGAACGAGCATTACTTCGTCTATGCCAGCAATTTCTGGCCGCGCGACCCGTATTTCGAATGGTTCGGCTACTGGCTGAAGGGCGAAGCCGACGGCGCTGATCGACGAGCCGGCGGTCTATCTATTCGCCGCGCGCCTGGGTCGAGGACCGCGCCGGCTACGTGCCCGACGACTGGCGTCAGCGCCGAGCGCTGGCCGCCGCCCGGGACGTCGCCGCGCCGGCTCTATCTCTGCGGCGACGGCAGCCTCGGCGCGGATCCGCAAGGCCCGCCGCGCTCCTACCGCTACGATCCGCGGCGGCCGATCCCGAGCCTCGGCGGCCGCAACATGCTGATCGACGCCGGCCCGCGCGACCAGTGCCCGGCGCAGGCGCTTGACGATTACGGGCTGATCTATCGCGGCGAGCCGCTTGCCGCCGACCTGACGATTGCCGGCAATGTGCGGGTGACGCTCGCCGTCGAATCCGACTGCCCGGACACCGATTTCGTCGTCAAGCTGATCGAGGCGACGCCGGACGGGCGCGCGATGCTGCTGATGGACGGGGTCTGCCGCGCGATGTACCGCGACCCTTCGGGCGAACCGCAGGCCCTTGACGCCGGGCCGGGTCGAGCGCGTGACGATCGGCCTCGGCGACATCTGCCACACGCTCGCCGCCGGCAGCCGCATCGAAATCGACGTGACCAGCAGCAATTTCCCGCGCCGTGTGCGCAACACCAACAGCGGCCACCCGGTATTGGCCGACGACGCCGACGCCGACATCCGCGTCGCCCGCAACACGGTCCACCACGGCCCGGCAACGCCCTCCTTCGTCGAACTGCCTCTGTTGGGCAGCAAGTGACGGCGGGAAAGATCAGGGTCGGGATCGGCGGATGGGTTTTCCCGCCGTGGCGGGGCGCGTTCTATCCGCCGGGTCTGCGGCAGGCGGACGAACTCGGCTACGCCAGCCGCCATGTCACCGCGATCGAGATCAACGGAACGTTTTACGGTTCGCAAAAGCCCGAAAGCTTTCGCCGCTGGCATGACGAGACGCCCGGACGATTTCGTCTTCTCGCTGAAGGGTCCGCGCTTTGTCACGCACCGCAAGGATCTCGGCGGCGCCGGACCGTCGATCGAGCGCTTTCTTCATAGCGGTTTACTCGAACTCGGGAAGAAGCTCGGGCCGATCCTGTGGCAATTCTCGCCGCGCATCCCGATCGCCAAGGATTCCTTCGCCGCCTTTCTCGAATTGCTGCCGCGCGAGATCGACGGCCGGAAATTGCGCCACGTCGCTGAAATCCGCCTTCCGGGAGGCGTCCCCGAGCCGCTGATCGCCCTGGCGCGCCGGCACAAGGTCGCGCTGGCCTTTGTCGACGACGACAATTTCCCCTTGCGCGAGCCGACCGGCGACTTCGTCTACGCCCGCTTGCGCCGCTGCGCCGAGGATGAGCCCGCTGGCTACACGCCGCAGGCAATCGACGTCTGGGCGCACGATTTTCGCGAACTCTCGGACGAGGGTCGGCGCGACTGCTTCGTCTACTTCATCAACGGCGCCAAGATCCGCGCCCCCGCCGCCGCCCAAGCGCTGCTGCAACGACTGGCGGAAACAGGTTCGATCAATTCTCAGCCGGGAAATCCGCCGTAGGTCACTAGCACCGAGGTGTCGCTGGTGGGTTGCGCCATCGAGTTGAATTCGGTCCGGTTGCCCGGAGTATCGTACATGCGAATAAATCTCGCGCCCTGCAGGATCTGGCTCTCGCCAACCACCCACGGCCAGTTCGGCAGCATCGGGTTGGCCGCGACGGCATGGCAGTGCAGCAGTTCGGTGCCGCCGTAATCGGCAAGATCGAACGGCTTATCGGTCCCCAGACGGGTCGGCCGCTCCATGATCCATTCCGCAGTCGCACCGGAGATTTTGTATCGATGCGGCGTTCCGCCCGGCAGCGTGACGATGGGTGCGTCGATCCGAAAATGCGCCAATAGGTTGGTCCGCAAATTCTTGACATAAACCACGGCAGCGCTCGGCTCCCACACCCTGACCATGCAGACCACCTGATCGCCCGGTCGCACCGGCACGCCGTTGATGCGCGCGGGGGCATTGCTCTGAAGGCCATCCGGGGCGTCTTTCGCCCACCATTGAACCCAGGCATAGGTCTCAATCTCGGTCGAGCCGTTCGCCGCCACGGTTACCGCCTGCCACGTTCCGATCTGCGGCAGCGACAAATCCAGATACCGCCGCTGTCCGTCCAATCCGACCCAGGTGGAGCAGGCGTAAACTACGTCTTTGTTCGGTATCGGCTCCGCGCCGAGCGGCGGCGAGGGTCTTGGCACGGTCCATCGCCCCGACACCTGCACCAGCACCTTGTCGTCGTTCGCCTCAACATATGCCCCGCACCAGTTCCGGCTGGTTTCATATCGCGTCGCCGAGGTGACAAAGATCGCCGCACCGCCCGGCGTCTCCCTGACCAGCGGCCGGAATTGGTCGTCGCGGATCGGGCTGAGACGCGCCAGGACGAATGTCGGTCGCGGTACGAAAAAGCTGCGCCAGACTGCGAATAAATCGGGTTCTTCTTTGGCCGATGGGCGCGGCGGCAGCCCGTAGTGGTGAAGCTGTTCCGGGGTCGCTGTCAAGAGATCGAGATTTTCCGGTGGGATCGGAAACTTCCCGGCGCGCTCGATCAGCGAGTGAGGCCTCGTCGCCTGGCATGACCGGTCTCCGGCCTAATAGTTTGCCGGATCGTCCGGGTCCCATTCCGCATGCGCGGCGTCGACGGCGCGCTGATACCACGTCTTCTGCGGGTTGGGTTGGCCGTCGACCGGCGGCAGCGGCGCCTTCAATAGCGGCAAGATGTACCCGGCGAGATCCACTCCCGCCTTGGTGTCGCTCGGATAGTGCAGCCCCGCGATCTCGCGGTTGCGGGAAATGCGGTCGGCGAGAGCCGTCAGATCGTCCACCATCGGGTCGTGCTGGCTCAGGCCCTCGAAGACATCGCCCATGCACAGCGCCATCAGATGCGACTGGGTCGAATGCCCGCTGGGGAAGGAAGCATGACCCGGCACCACGATCGGCGGCAAAAGTGCGGGACAGAGCTCCGACGCACGCGGTCGATGATACTTTCCCTTGTAATACATCGAGACGAACAGCGCGACCAGGCTGGCGATATTCAACACGCGAAACGTCGCCGGGTAGGAGGTTGGCCGCGTCGTCATCAGGTTCATGAAATAGCTGATGAATTCATCGGCCTGGCTCAAGATCTCGTCCAGCGCGTCGGCGCGCTCGTCTTGCGCCGCGGTAACGAGCTCGTCGAGCTCCTCCTGTATCTTCGCCTGGGCTTGCGGTGAAGTCCAGTTCACGGGCGGGCCAGCCCAAGGCGGGAGAATGTTGAAGTTCGCCCAATCGGCGCCGACAAACTCGGTCAAGGCCAGCCATGCGTACCAGTCGGCCGACCAGTTGCGCAGCGGAAAGGCGGAGACGCTGATCCGCTGTGCGGAAATCCGCGCGCCGTTTTCGTCGCGGACAGTGACGAACGGCAGATCTACCCGGTCGGCGAAGTACCAACCGCCGCTCGTGCTTGATGCGTTTCCGGCATTACCGGCATTCCCCTCGTTTCCTTCATTCCCTTCAAAGCTTGGGCCCATGTTCTATCTCCGGTTCGTGAACCCATCGCATTCGGCAAGTCGACCCACTTCAATCGGGCAAACCGGCCAATCTCAATCGCTCGGCGAAAAGGTCGCGGACCTCGCCCGGCAGCGGGGTGCGCGCGACAAATGTCGAGAGTCGGAAACCGGGATCCTGCCGCAGCAGCCGCTGGCCGAGCGCTCGCGCTTCGTCCGAGCTCCCCGAGCGCCACGAGGGCGGCGATATAGCAGCGCTGGTTGGAGGTGTTCGCTGCATTGTGCGCGTCGGACATGCGCGCCCATGCTGCCGCGTCCTCGTAGCGTCCGGCGAGATAGTAGGCCTGCGACAGAAAATGCTCGAACCAGAAGGCGTCGGGGCCGAGGGGCGAGAGCCGGACGGCGCGCTCGGCGCGGATGACGGCGTTCTCATAGTCTGCCGAGATAGCCGCAAGTGAGGCTGCTGTAGCTCCAGGCGATTGCACAGCTCGGCCCCACCGTCATCGCCCGTTCCAGATAATCCTTGCCGACCGTGTAGTCCTTGCTCAGGTAGGATTGGGTATGACCATAGATCGCCAGCGCCACGGGATCGTTGCGGTCGCGCTCGATGGCCATGCGCGCCGCCGCCCCGGCCTGCGTTCTGTCCGCTCTCTCGTCCGCCGACCAGCCTTGCGCGACCCGCCGCAAATGGAGGGAGGCGAGACGGGAATAGGCGGGCGCGTAATCGGGATCGGCGGCGATCGCCTGCCGCAGCAACTCGTGCGCCTGTTCGAGCGAACTGCGTTCCATCCGGTTGAGATGGTCGAGCGCCTGCAGGGTCAGGTCGTATGCGGTCAGGCTCGCCGGGTGCTTGCGCAAGGCGCGGGTCAGTTCGAGTTCGCGCAGATGCGGCGCGATCGACGACGCGGTCCTGATGGCGATGCGATCCTGCAGGTCGAACAATTCGGCAAGCTCGCCGTCGAAGCGGTCGGCCCAGATGACCGTGCCAGTCGCCGCTTCGGCCAATTCGACCGCAATGCGCAGCGCATTTCCCGCCCGGCGCACACTGCCATGCACCACGTAGCGCACGTCGAGGTCGTGTCCTACCCGGCGCAGATCGAGAGGCGCCCGGGCGTAGGTCTGCGTCGAGCTGCGCGCGATCACGACCAGATCTTTCAGCCCGCCGAGCGCGCTGATGATGTCGTCGACCATCCCCTCGGCGAAATAGGCGTCGGTCTGGTCCTCCTGCAGCGTCCGAAACGGCAGCACCGCAAGTGACGGGCGGTATTCGGCGAGGCCGCCCGCCGCATCTGGACCCGACGCAGCGACGGCCGATCGCCGCGGGAGATCGGGCATGCCCGCCCAGGCGCCGCAGACCGCCGAAGAGATGCCGTAGGCAGGCACCGGATGCCTTATGTTCTTGAGGCGGCGCTCGCCGAGAAATTCGTAGGCGGCCGGGACGATGCGGCTCACTTGCTCGAACACCGCATCCGAAAGACAGATCCCGCCCGGCTCGGCGATCTGCTCCAGCCGAGCGGCGATATTGACGGCGGTCCCGCCGGTGCGGCTCTTCTGCAGCACGAGTTCGCCGGAGTTGATGCCGATGCGGAAAATGATTCGTCGCTCGCTCGCGAGTTCGCGCATTGCGCTTGCCCGTCTCGGCCTGTACGCGCAGAGCGCATTTCAGCGCTTCGACGGCGCTCGGGAACTCCGCCATCAGGCCGTCGCCCGCAAAGCTGAAAATGCGTCCGTGCGATTTTTCGATCTCGCGCCGAAACCGTTCGAGTTCCCGGCCGATGCGATCGTGGGTTTCCTCTTCGTCGCGCTCCATCAGGGCGCTGTAGCCCATGGTGTCGGCGCCCAGGATCGCGGCCAACCGGCGCGTCAGTCTTCGGCTTGTAGCGGGCCCTCTTGCCGCAGTCGCGTTGTAATCTCCCAGGATCATCGATGTTCCAAGGTGCGGCCGCCCCAGAAACCGACGCTCTTGGTCGGGCGTCGATGATGACCGGGCGCGACAAGACCGTTGGCGGGTTTCTGATCGTCGATAGCATAGGGTCCGGCATTGACGAGGGCAACGTCGTTCTGCCGGTCGGGCGGGCGTCAGGCTAGCGAAGCATCCGGACATCGGGTGTGAGGCAGTTCACACTTGCCGGGGTTTTTGGCGTGTGCGACCGATTGTAAATGGGAGGCGGAGCGGCGTATCGTCGGCCGGTCATGAGCGCGTTCCGCTTCGAGCCGATCGAATTGCCGCCGCAATGCGAGGCGTTGCGGGGCGAGGTGCGCGAGTTCGTCGCGGGCGAGCTGGCCGCCGGGCGATTGGGTGCCGAACAGCGATTTTCTGGTCAATCGCTCGGCCGAGTTCAGCCGGCGGCTCGGGCGCGCGCGGCTGGATCGGCATGACCTGGCCCAGGCGCTATGGCGGCGGCGAGCGCAGCATGCTCGAACGCTATGTCGTGACCGAGGAATTGCTCGCCGCCGGCGCCCCGGTGGGCGCGCATTGGATCGCCGACCGGCAGAGCGCGCCCTTACTGCTGCGCTACGGCACCGAGGAGCAGCGCCAGGAATTTCTGCCCGGCATCGCCCGCGGCGAAAGTCTATTTCTGCATCGGCATGAGCGAGCCCGACACCGGCTCCGATCTGGCCTCGGTGCGCACCCGCGCGGCGCCGGTCGAGGGCGGCTGGGAGGTCACCGGCGCCAAGGTGTGGACGAGTTATGCGCACGAATCGCATTTCGCGATCACGCTGGTGCGCACCGCGGCCGCCGGCGCCGATCGGCACGCGGGGCTGAGCCAGCTGATCCTCGACCTGCACGCGCCGGGCGTGACGATCCGGCCGATCATCAATCTCGCCGGCGACCACGATTTCAACGAGGTCGTGATGGAAAAGCGTGTTCGTGCCGGCGAACCGGCTGGTCGGGACCGAAGGCGAGGGCTGGCGGCAGGTGACAAGCGAACTCGCCTTCGAGCGCAGCGGCCTCGAACGCTTCATCAGCTCGTTCCAGGTCCTGGTCGAGCTGATCCGCCGCGCCGGCGTCGACGCCGAGCCGGAAATCGCCCGCGCCGTCGGCCGGATGGCGGCGCATCTGTGGACCCTGCGGCGGATGTCGCTGTCGATCGCCGGCATGCTGCAGGCGGGCGAGACGCCGAACCTCGAAGCCGCCCTCGTCAAGGATCTCGGCAACGCCTTCGAGCGCGAGGTCCCAGAACTCGCGCGGCTGCTGCGTCCCGGCCGCCGCCACGGCGCCAACGACCGCTTCGAGGCGGTATTGGCCGAGGCGGTGCAGCACGCGCCGTCCTGGACCTTGCGCGGCGGCACCCGCGAGATCCTGCGCGGCATCATCGCCCGCGGCCTCGGCCTGCGCTAAGGGCGGCGCACAAGATGGCGGACACGATCCTTTACGACAGCGCGATGCGGCTCTTCGGCGACTTTGCCGGCGCCGAGCCGAAGGAATGGCCAGAGGCGCTGTGGCAGGCGGTCGAGACGGCGGGCTATGCCGACGTGCTGGCCGAGGGGCCGTCCGCGATGGTCGAGGCCGCGACGATCCTGCGCGCCGCCGGCCATCACGCTGCGCCGATCCCGCTGCCCGAGACGATGCTCGCCCGCTGGCTCTGCGCTGCCGTCGGCCTCGAAGCGCCGGCGGGGCCGCTGACCGTGGCGCCGGTCGAGCCCGAGGATCGCATCACGATCGCTGCCGGTGCTGTGTCGGGGCACGCCGGCCTGGTGCCTTGGGGGCGCCGGGCGGAGGGCGTCGTGCTCGTCGCCGACAAGGAGGCGCTGCGTCGCCCGCGCGACGTTCAATCCCGGAACGAACCTCGCCGGCGAGCCGCGCGACGGGCTTGTCGCGATCGAGGCTGCACTCGGTACGGCGCTGCTGCCGGGCGGGCTCGACGAGCGGCTGTTGCTGCGCCTCGGCGCGCTCTGCCGCGCGGCGCAGATGGCGGGCGCGATGGAGGCGGCGCTGGCGCTGTCGACCCAATATGCCAACGACCGCGTCCAATTCGGCCGCCCGATCGGCAAGTTCCAGGCGGTGCAGCAGCAATTGGCCCTGCTCGCCGAGGAGGCGGCGGCGGCACAGGTCGCGGTCGACAGCGCTGCTGCAGCAGTCGCCGCCTCGCGGCCCTCGGCGAATTTCGCGATCGCCGCCGCCAAGATCCGCGCCGGCGAAGCCGCTGGTAAGGTCGCCGAGATCGCCCATCAGGTGCACGGCGCCATCGGCTTTACCCATGAGCACAGCCTGCACCTCCTGACCCGCCGCCTCTGGTCATGGCGCGACGAATTCGGCAGCGAAGCCTATTGGTCGCTCGTCCTCGGCCGCGAACTGCTGGCAGCCGGCCCCGAGGCATTGTGGCCGGCGATCACGGCGGGCTGAGGCGGATTCGTTTCCTGATGAAGACGTGCCTTGTCATCCAACGCGAAATCCAGCGTGACGCAGCAGTTGCCGTGGCAGGGCGGGTGGTCGGTCCGCTCGGCGATGTGCTGACGCTGTGCCTGGCGGAGCCTCATGTCCTCGCTCCGACGGAAGCGCGAACCGCGAACTTTTTCGCGCCGCCGTCCGAGAATGGGTTCGACTGCGTCTTTGTCGACAAGGTCCGCCTCTTCGACTCGCTGTGGTCGGAAGCGTTCATCGCATTCCTGGCGCGAAGGCTCCGTCCAAACGGCTGCCTTTATTTGCAGACCGCCGGGGCGGCCTCGAATTCATCGCTTTTTCTGGCCGCCGCCACCGTATCGCGCGTGCTCGGAAGCAAACCGGAGGTAACGGACGGTCCTTTTGTCGGCTGGCGGGTCCGCGCTCCGCCGCGCCTGCCGCCATCGTCGCTCGCATGGTATTTGGAGCACTGGCTAAGCATCATCGAGACCGACTTGCGGGTGCGGGACGCCGCTGGCGCAGAGCTTGTGAAGGCGCTGCCGGAGAACTTCATCGGGCTATGCCAGCGGGTCGATTTGAACTCCCAAATCCCAATCTCGCCCTACCTCTACGGTCGAAGAACGGGACAGGCCGCCGACGTGACCCAGGACACGGCCTTGGCTTGGGCGCTGCGCTATTACTGCTACGCTATCGGAGGGATCAGCGACAAGAGCGCCGCCTGTGCGCATATCGCCAAAGCCTTAGATATTCCCCCGGGTTCCAACTGGATAGATCTGGGCGGCGGGTTCGGGGCTCTGTCGATTGATCTCGTACTGGATGAGCGGGTTCGGGCGGCATCCTCGGTATGCGTGGACCAATTTCCGGCAAATCTGGCGATTGCCGGACAGCTTTTTGCGCACTATGCCGAACTCCTCTCGGGCCGAGCGCGATTTGCCTGCTGCGCGATGGAGGACTACCGACCGGACCGGGCGCCGGACATCGTCACCGCCATCGGTAGTCTTCTCTACATTTCCCGCGATCGGGTTGGCGAAACATTGGACCGGGTTTGGGCCTCGATCGCGCCGGGAGGCGCTCTGTTGATCCATGAGAACATTCTGGCGCCATCCGATCTACCCGCGCGCGACACCGCCCAAATGTTCGGCGAGGAGGAACTCACCGAGGCTCTGAGCGCACTGGGAGAGGTGCAATGTTTCGACCGTACGACGCTTCAGCGACTGGAGGCGCCGTCGCTTCGGCACCCTTATAGAGTGGTACGCAAGCCGTTGAGCGCACGCAACCGTAAACCCTTGCGCGCGATCGACCCAGCCGAAAATCGCTCTCCGACGGGTGATAAGCCGTTCTGGGACGCGGGGGAATGGAAAGAGGTGCAAAGCCAATTTCGATCCATCACCGGGCCCGAGGGGGCTCGGCTTCGATGGCATCACTATCGCCCCTTCTTCCAAAGGCTGGGCCGGGACGTTTTGATCGAGGAAGATTGCTGGTTCGGCAAGCCTTGGCGGATCGCGCTGGACGATGGCTGCGGCATCAATCGTGGCGCGATTTTCGAGGGCAGCAGCGCGATCCGGATCGGGCGCCATGTTCGGATCGGCCACAATTTCTTCGTTCACAGCGCCAACCACGACACGGTGCTCGACGAGCCCGCCCATTTCGAGCGGGGTTATGTATTCAAACCTGTGGAAATCGGCGACAATACGCTGATTTCGACCAATGTGGCGGTGATGCCCGGCGCGCACATCGGCGCCGGCAGTTTCGTCGCGGCGCAAAGCCTGGTTCCGGGCAAATCCTTCCCGGACGGCAGCTACCTGGCGGGTACGCCGGCGCGCAAGCTTCGCTCGCGGGTGATGCCGGAGGTGGAGCAGCTGGCGGCGCAACTCGTGCCGGCGCCGGCAATCGGCTTGCTTGTCGGCAGCCGCCAGCAGGCGGAGGCCGCCGGCTTGATGACAACAGCCCTCGGTCTACCTCAGATCGTTGTAATCGAGGCTGGCCAAAGTCTGTCGCGGTCCCTTTGCGCGCTCGTTTGCTTCGATGAGGCTGCGTTCGCGGGCGCGCTGCCCGAAGACTTGGATGTTTGGCGCCTGGACGGCTCAGGGGAGGCCGCTGCCGGCATATGGATCGAGGATCAACTTGGCGAACGCATTCGCCTTGCCGCGGAGCTGCGACGCGAGCATACGTTCGGCGGTTTCGGAGATGCGCCGACGCTGACGAATGTCTGCCGCGCAACTCTGTTTTGGGCGACCAACGCGTCTCTCAAGGGCACCGCCGAAGCGCGTGAAAGGGCGAGGCCCGCCTGGGGGCTCACCGTGCTGACCGCCTCCTACGGCGCGCAGCCCTCGCGGCAAGAACCGCGCGGGACTTCGCCTTGGGACAGCGTATTTGAGGTCATCGGCGGCCCCCTCATCGATCCCGCCGTTACCGCCGGGTCGTGGCGCGCCGAAGCCGGTACCGTCCTGGAGCAATTGCTCGAGGGCAATCTCGCGAGGATCGGCGATTCGGCTTTCGCAGCCTTCTTCGCGCAGCCGCAGGGGATCGCGTTCGCGACGCATCGCCGGGTCTTCCTCAACGAGCCGCACCTGCTGCCGTACTTCGTCTGGCGGTGGCGCAGCGAGCAGAGGGAGATGTGTCAAAAACTGTTGAGCGACATTGCGCCATTCCTCAACACCTCGACTCGCAAGGCCGCCGCTGCCCTCGCGTATGGCTTGCTGAACGATTTTGCGGCTGCCGATGCGATCTTCGGGGATTTGCTCGGCTCAGGGTGGATCGCTGAGGGCACGTGCCTGATTCGGGTGCTGCCCGATCGCCCGTCCATCGACCGATCCCCGCCGTTGGCGGCTCTGCTTCTCGATCGGCTGTTTCGCGAAAGGGCTGACTACTCGCCCTTCGGCAAGAACGAAGCAGCGCCGCTCTCTTGGCATTGCGTCGCGCGTGCCGACGGCGATGCGGGTGCCGGCATCGATCGCGCGAGTGTGGCCCTTGTTTGCGCCGAGCAGCGCACTTTGTCTCGAAGCCTGCTGGATAACTGGCTCGCCCTTCAGGCGGCGTCGCAGATCAATTCAGGAGCCCTTTATCTTGCCGACTGCCACTATAGCCGCGACGTCGAAGCCATCGAAGCCGTGTGGCGTCGCCTCTTCCTTGATATTCTTGAACGCGCCGGCAAGCCGCTGATAAAGCCGCTGCCGTGGCCGGCGGGTTACGATTTCGCGCTCAGCCTTCGCTACGACGTTGATCGGGACGCGGGCGCCGCCCAAATAATGAAAATCGCCTCGCTTGAAAAAAAGCACGCAAATGCGGCCTGCGGCAGCTGGTATTTCCTGAAAGGGGCACCGCACAACGATCATGTCGAGCATGTGTTGAACTATTGGAATCAGGAATATGCCGTGCATACCTGTTTGGCGGACGACGCCATCGAGGGACGCGGCGTCACTGCGCATTCCGGCCCGCAATCCCGGTACTGGTACGGACGCGAATATTTGATAGCGCTCGAGGCGCGCGCCGCCGCTTATGCCGAGGCGATCGTAACCAATTTCTCGACGGCCCGACCAGGGTGGCTCGCGTCCAATGGAGAGGAGCCGGTTCGGTGCACCGAGATCTGGCTGACGCCACTGCATTATCCGCTCGAAGGCGGTGGGCAGACCGACACTTCGTATTTCGACCAACGGCTGGCTTCCTTTCGCCGGCAGATTGCCGCGGGTGGGCACGTGATCATCGGCAGCCATCCCGATTGCGACCAAGGGGTGCTCGACGCCGTGTTGTCGCGAGAGGACCTGTCGCGCGCCTGGGCCGTGCCGGTGCGTCAGGCTGTGGACCGGGTCCGCGCTCTTCGGGGCGCGGAGGGCCTGGAGCTGCTGACGGATCCGGCGGAGCCGGGCTCCTGCTATCTGCGCAGCGCCCGCTATCTCGCCGACGTCGCCGTCGAGTTGTGGAGACCCGGACAGAGCGAACCTGTCGTTGAGGTGTTGCAATTAAACGCGTCGATCGCGCGAAGATTAACGTCGATCGAACCGCATCCTGTCCAGGCGAGCCCGCTTGCCGCGATCGATCGCATCGAACGCGCCACGCCTATCCCACCTGTTGCCACCGCAGAACTGGCCGCGCCGAAGCGATCGGCCAAGGCGGTCGAAGCAACGGATCGGGCCCCGGTTTCGGGTGTCGCCGGAGGAGAGCGATCCCAGGAAGACGACGGCCTGCGCCTGGATCTTGCCCGCGGATATGAGGCCCAGGGCGACTGGTTGGCGGCCTTCGGTCAGTGGCGGGCGCTCGCGCCCCTCGCGAACGACGCCAATGCCGCCGTGATCGCGGCCGGAACATTGCGCGCCGGGTTGCGCGCGGCGCGCCAATTGGAGGGAGACGGTCAAGACGCCAAGGCGCTGGAAGTGTGGCGAGCAATGCTGCATGCCGCTCCCGCCTGCGAGCCAGCGCGCAAGGGCGTTGAGCGATTGGCGCTTCGTCTTGCCCGCGCCGCCGAAGCAAACAGTGACTGGGCGGGCGCCGCAGGATACTGGCGCCAACTCTCGAATGGCGGGGCGTCAGTGGAACGCGGGCGGGATGGCCTCCGGCGTTGCCTGCTGCGTGCTGCGCGAGCTGCTGAAGCGATCCAGCAATGGCGTCTCGGTTTGGCCTATTGGCAGGAATACGCAGAGCTGGTCCCCGACGACGAGCGCGGCGAGAAGGGGGCTGCGCGATGCGCCGCCAAAGCTCGTATCGGTGAACGGATGCTTGGGTCCGCCAGGGAAAGCTAAACCACCTCGAAATCGGAAAGCCGCATTGCAAAGGCGATGTTGCGCGGCATCTGCGACGAATCCAGGACTTTGCCGACGATGTTGAGCTTGTCCGGCAGGAGATGACGGGGGACCGGGATGAAGGGCCCCGAGACGCTACGACTATCGACCTGAAGCAGAGCGTTGACGACAGGATGGCGGCGTTTCAGATAGTGCGCGAAGGACAACCATTCCGCAGCGGAAAGAGTTGCCGCCTCCATGATGAAGCAAGCCTCCCGTCGGCCGTACTGCATGACCCGATAGATCACGAATTTCCCCTCTGCGGCCGCCGCATATTCATAGTCCGATGTGCCGTAGCGGCGTCGGAAGTAATCCGCTTCCTGTAGACGCTCGGCGCAGCCCGCCCGCGGGGTGCGGCGCGGGACCATCTGTTCGATGTCCTGCAATAAAGCGTCGACAAAAGGCGGGGCGGGGACGGCGATCGCTCCCAGTGCCGCCAGCCACGGCAGATCGAGCCAAGATAGCCGGCGGTCGATCGCTCGGAACAGCCGCAGCGGCAGCGCATAGACGTTTAGATTGCCGATGTCTTCGAGGCCCAACAGCTTCTTTAAATAAAGGTAAGAATTTTGGTTGGGTTTCGTAAAAATAAACACAACGCCTCGTTCGACTAGCTCGTCGGTCAGCAGGTTGTGCAGCCGCGTCAATGCCAGGAAGTTCTGCCGGTGCCGGTCATCGATCATGCCGTCGACGGTAAGGCCAAACAGTAGGGTTTGGTCGCACCAAGCATAGCGCACCTCGATCGCACCCACCGAGCCGACGATCCCGTGCTCGTCGTCGACCATCAGCGCGAAATAGCTGTTGTCGCCAAACTGGCGCCTGAACTTGAAGCGAAATTGCTCGGCGGTCAGATTTTTGTCGAAGGTTTTGTTGAATAGAGCTACGTATTGCTCTATTTCCGTCGGCGTAATCTGATCGGCCGCACGGAGTAGGTACTGCATCGCCACGAATTCAACGGTTATTTTTGTCGGTTGATCAATTCCAGCAGATCGCGCAAGGTAGTGACGTCGCCGACATTGGGATCGATTTCAAAAACCGGCAATTTGGTTTCCTGCTCGATCGCCATCATGATGGCGATCACGCCCAGAGAATCGAGATCGAGATCCTCGCGCAACCGCGCCTCGGGGCCGACCGCGTGACGGTGCGCTGGTTTTATATTGCGCCGAACGATGTCGAGAAATCAACTCTCCAGCAAAAGCAAAACGCCGCTCCCAAATAACGTGCCGCGCATCCGCTGCCGGTTTTCCACCGTTTGCGCAAAACCAATTTATCCGTGTTTAAGGTGAGATTCCAGGAGATCGGCCTAATCCGCGGCGACGGCCTCCGGCTGCCGTTCGTAGCGTCGGGCAGGGGTGTTGATCGGTTCGCTCAAGGGTGCGGCGGCAAACGATGCGGCGCGGCGTTCGGCCGGAGCGTCGGCGTAGAGGGTGGTGCGCTGGCGCGGCCGGCGGCCCAATTCCCGGATCGCCCGCTCCATTGCTTCGGGCGGCATCTCCTGGCCGTGCACCGCACCCGCCGCCCGGGTGATGCTTTCGTTCATCAGCGTGCCGCCGAAATCGCTGGCCCCGGCGCGCAGGCAGGCGGCCGCCCCCTCGAGGCCCATCTTGACCCAGGAAGCCTGGATGTTGGTGATCAGCGGATGCAACGCCAGGCGGGCGGCGGCGTGCATCAGCACCGCCTCGCGATAGGTGGCGCCACGGCGGGCGCGTCCCTTCAGATAGATCGGCGTCTCCATCGGCACGAACGGCAATGGCACGAATTCGGTAAAGCCGCCGGTCCTGGCCTGCAATCCGCGTATGCGCAGCAGATGCCGCGCCCAGTGCCGATAGCGCTCGACATGGCCGTACATGATCGTGACCGTGCTGCGCAGCCCGACACCATGCGCGGCTTCCATGACTTCGAGCCATTGATCGGTCTTGATCTTGTCCGGGCAAATAACGGCGCGGATCTCGTCGTCGAGGATCTCGGCCGCGGTGCCGGGCAGCGAACTCAAACCCGCGTCCTTTAACTCGCGCAGGAAATCCGGGACGGTGCGGCCGAGGGTCTTGGCGCCCTGCCAGATTTCGAGCGGCGAGAAGGCGTGGATATGAATGCCGGGAACCGCTTGTTTGATTGCGCGGCAGATCGCGAGATAGGTCGCGCCTGTATACTCGGGATGAATGCCGCCTTGCAGGCAGACTTCGGTCGCGCCCCGTTCCCAGGCTTCCTCGACCCGCCGCTCGATCTCGCCGAGGTCGAGGTCATAGGGCCGCCCGCGCAGGTTCTCGCTGAGCTTGCCCTTGGAGAAGGCGCAGAACTGGCAGCGGAAATAGCAGATGTTGGTGTAGTTGATGTTGCGGGTCACGACATAGCTGACGGTGTCGCCGTTGACCCGCTGCCGCACCCGGTCAGCCGCGGCGCAGACCGCGTCGAATTCGGCGCCGCGTGCCTGGAACAGCCGCACGATCTCGTCTTCGCCGAGCCCGTCGCCGGCCTCCGCGCGGTCGAGGATGCGCGCGAGCCGGTCATCCGGCCGGGAGGGCCGGGCGCGCCGGTCGATCGGCGGCTCGCTGCCGGAGCCGGCGATCCACGGGTCGGGTCGGGCGAAACCCTCGGCGTCGATCGCGCGCAACACCGGGGTGCGCAATGCGGGATCGAGCCAGCGCTCGGGAGCGGCGGCATAAGAGGGGTAGATCGCCAGCCGCTCAACCAGCAGCTTTCCGGCCTCGGCGGTATGCCGGGCGAGGCGATCGAGCGCCGGCCACGGCGCCTCGGGGTTGACGTGATCGGGCGTCACCGGCGACACGCCGCCCCAATCGTTGATCCCGGCGGCGACCATCGCGGCAAGCCCGTGCGGGTTCAGGTTGGGTGGCGCCTGGATGTTCATCGCGGGCCCGAAGATCAGCCGCGCCGCGGCGATCGTCCACAGATGGTCGTCGAGGTCCGGCTCGGCGGCTTGCGCCATGCGGGTGCCGGGCTTCGCGCGAAAGTTCTGGATGATGATTTCCTGGATGTGCCCGTAACGTTCATGGAGCGCGCGCAGCGCAAGCAGGGATTCGATCCGCTCGCGCCGGGTCTCGCCGATGCCGATCAGGATGCCGGTGGTGAAGGGAACCGCTGCTTCGCCCGCCTCGCGGATCGTTTCGAGACGCAATGCCGGAGCCTTGTCGGGCGAGCCGAAATGTGGGCCGCCACGTTCGCAAAGCCGCTCGGCCGCACTCTCGAGCATGATCCCCTGCGACACCGACACCCGGCGCAGCGCCTCGATGTCGGCGCGGGTCAAGAGGCCCGGGTTCAGATGCGGCAAAAGCCCGGTCTCGCGGAACACCAGTTGGGCCATTTCGGCGAGGTAGGAAAGCGTGGTCTCGTGGCCGAGCCGGGCCAGCGCCTCGCGCGCCGCGGCGTAACGCAGTTCCGGCTTGTCGCCGAGTGTGAACAGCGCCTCGTGGCAGCCGGCGTCGGCTCCGGCGCGGGCGATCGCCAGCACCGCCTCGGCGTCGAGATAGACGGGGTCGCCCGGCCGCGGCGGATGGGCGAAGGTGCAGTAGTGGCAGACGTCGCGGCAGAGCTGGGTGAGCGGAATGAAGACCTTGCGCGAATAGGAGACAAGCCCGCCATGACCCGCGTCGCGCAACTGCGCCGCGATCGGCATGATCTCGCGCGGGTCCTCTATCGCGGCGAGCCCCAGCGCCATTTCATCATCGATGCGCCGCCCGTCCGCGGCCCGCTGCACAACCTCGTCGATGATCATCCTCTACGCTCTCCCATTGGCCATGCAGCAATGCAGCGAGCAATTCCGCGTCCTCGTCGATGAGCGCCCGCGTGCGGGTCCGCGACGGCAGACGGGCAAAGGCCGCCAGATCCTCGGGATTGTCAATGTCGAGCGCGATGCCGGGCAGCTTGACGATCGTCGGCCGGATGCCCTGCGCCTCGGCCGCCCGCAGGTGTGGAAAGAAGCTGTCGACGCCGAAGCGCAGCGGCACCGCGTCGGGCGGCGAGCAGACGATCGCGTTCGAGCCGCCCTCGTCATGCGACGGCGCGATCGTAAATGAAGGAGCCGGGCGGTGGGCGGCGAGCAACGCCGAAATCTCGGCCGGACTTGCCAACGGCACGTCGCCCGGCATCGTCAGCATGGCGGCGCGCTTTTCCGCGACGAGCAGTTTCGCCGCCGCCGCAACCGCGCCGGTGTGGCCGTCGCGGGCGCCAGTTTCGACTGGCCGGGCGCCGTGGCGCCGCGCCAGAACCTGGGCATCGGGGTCGGCGGTCACGACCAATACGCCGGCAAGCTCCGGAACGCCGCTAAGCGCCGTCAGCACGTCCTCGAACATCGTCAGCGCCAGCCGGCGCCGCAGCGCCGAGGGCGCCATCGCGGCAAGCCGCTCCTTCGCCCCGCCCGTCTCCTTGACAGGCACGACCGCCCACACATCCATGTCAGAACCGCAGGTCTGCCGCCGTTAGCACCGAGCAGGCCAGCGCCTCACGGTCGGCCAGGGACTGCATCAGCGTGTGCGCCGACGCGACCGGCACGCCGAGACCGTGGACCTCCGCGGCGTCCGCTTCGTCGGCGACAAAGAGGTCCAGGATGTCGCCGTAGTGACTTGCGACCGCAGCCGCGCCGACCGGCAGGCCGAGCTCGGTCATCATCTTCGCGGTCGGCCCCTTGACCGCCCGGCCGCCGATGATCGGCGACACCGCGACGACCGGCGCCGCACACTCCCGCAACGCCTTGCGGATGCCGGGCAGGCTCAGGATCGGGTCGATACTGATAAACGGGTTCGACGGGCAGATCACGACGGCGAGGAGGCGGCCGTCATCGAGGGCGGCGCGAAATTCCGGCTGCGGTCGCGCCGCGTCGATGCCGGCGAAGGCTATCTCGCGCACCGCCGGCGCGCAATGCCGCCCGACGAAATAATCCTGAAAGTCGAGCCAGCCCTCTTCGGTGCGCAGCCGGGTGCGCACCGGATCGTCGCTCATTGGCAGAATGCGCGCCGTAACGCCGAGCCGAAGGCGAAAATCGTCGGTGATCCGTGTCAGGCTTTCGCCGAGAGCAAGCCGGCGGGTGCGTTCGACATGGGTGGCGAGGTCGCCGTCGCCGAGCTGGAACCAGGTCTTGCCGCCGAGCTGGGCGAGGGCGGCCATGAAGGTCCAGGTCTCGTCGCGCCGGCCCCACCCGGTCGATGGGTTGTCGAGCCCGGCCAGCGTGTACAAGAGCGTGTCGAGATCGGGCGAGATCGCGAGCCCCAGATGCGTGAAATCATCGCCGGTGTTGGCGACGACGGTCAGCGCCCCCTGTGGTAGGACGCGAGCGAGGCCGAGCGCCAGCTTGGCGCCCCCGATCCCGCCCGACAACGCCAGCACAAACCCGTCCCGCGAACTCATCGGAAAAGGTCGTGCTCGGCGGGCCGGACGAGGAAGGCGGCCGGCTGCTCCGGCGCCGACCAGGAGAGCCCGCGTACGATCACCATCGGCATCGCCTCGTCGGCCTGGCCCATCAACAGCCCGGCGGCGGCGGCGATCTCGTCGGCAAAGCCGATCTCGGTGACCAGCAATTCGCGGCCGAACAGGTCGGGATGCCCGCGTTTGTCGACCAGCGAAGGCAACCCGGCGGCGCCGATCGCGACGCCGACTGTGCCCTTGCGCCACGGCCGGCCAAAGCTGTCGCTGATCACGACGCCCATTGCGACGCCGAAAGCCCGAGCGAGATGCTCGCGCAATCCTTCCGCCGAGGCGTCGGGGTCGACCGGCAGCAGCAATACCCGCTCGACCCCGTCATCGGTCGCCACGTTCGAATGATCGATGCCGGCGTTGGCCATGACAAAGCCGAGTCGATGCTCGACGATCAGCAGGCCGGGGCGATGGCGCACCACCCGTCTCGATTCGGACAGCACCATCTCGACGAAGCGCGGGTCCTTATCGACTTCGGTCGCCAGCGAGATCGCCCGCTCGCGAGGGCTGCGCCGCGGCGACCGCGACGAGGCGTCCCTCGGCTTTCGACACGACCTTTTGCGCCACGACCAGCACGTCGTCGGCCTGCGGCGCGATCTCGTTGGCGGCGATTGCGGCGGCGGCAATCGCGGCGAGATCGTCGCCGGCCTCGACCATCTTGATGCCGCGCAGCGGGATCAGGGTTACCGGACCGATCGGCATCGTCGTATCCCCGGCGTGACCGGCTCGCGGGCGCTCAGGGGAATTTCGCGCGCAGCAACGGCAGCACGCGCTCCGAGTAGAGCTTCAGAAAGCGCGCCTGATCGGGGCCTGGTGCATGAAAGACGAGGTGGGTGAAGCCGAGTTCGACATAGGGGCGGATGCGTTCGACCTGTTCGTCCGGGTCGGCTGAAACGATCCAGCGGCTTGCTGCCCGGTTGAGCGGCAGCGCGTCGGCCAGACGTTCCATTTCGATCGGGTCCTCGACGCTGACCTTCTCCTCCGGAGTCAGGGCGAGAGCCGCCCAATGCCGGGTATCCTCCTTGGCCCGCACCGGGTCGGTGTCGAATGAAACTTTGACCTCGATCATCCTCTCGACGGCGGCATCGCTGCGCCGGGATTTGGCCAGACCCTCGCGGACCTTGTCCGTTAAATCGGTGTAGAGTTGCGGGTTCTTGCCGCTGGTGCAGATGAAGCCTTCGCGCGATCTGGCCGGCCATCGCCGCCGCGAGCGGGCCGGAGGCGGCGACCTAGATCGGCACCTTCTCCTTGGGCTGGTCGTAGATCGTGGCGCTTTCGGTGCGGTAGAACTGGCCCTCGAAGCTGACCCGATCCTCGGTCCACAGTTTGCTGATCAGAGCGATCGCCTCGCGCAGCCGGTCGCGCCGCTCCTTGGGCTCCGGCCATTTGATGCCGCTCGACGGGACTTCGTTCAGCGATTCGCCGGTGCCGACCCCAAGCACGACGCGTCCCGGAAACATCGCGCCGAGCGTTCCGAAGGCCTGGGCGACGACCGAGGGGTGGTAGCGGAAGGTCGGGGTCAGCACGCTGGTGCCGATCACCGCCCGCCGCGTGCGGGCGCCGAGCGCGCCGAGCCAGGCGAGGGCGGAAGGCGCGTGTCCATCGGTGTGTTTCCACGGCTGGAAATGGTCGCTGACGAACACCGAATCGAAGCCGACCTCCTCGGCCAGGCAGGAGTAATCGAGAAGCTCGCGCGGCCCGAATTGCTCGGCCGACGCCTTGTATCCGAGTTTCAGCACGGATTGCTCCTTCTCAACGGTCAAACATCAAATCTTCGCCAGCACATCCTCGCGGAAGCGGCGCATGTTGCCGATCATCGCCTCGGCGGTGGCGCCCTCGAAGCCGAAGTCGACATGCGCGACGCCGAGATCGCGCAGCCCCCGCAGATCGCCGAGAATATCCGCCGCCTCGCCGGAAAAAAGCCGCCGGTCGCCGTCATTGGTTTGCGCCGGCAGCGCCTTGCCCCAGGAGGAAACGCGATAGGCGAGCGCTACCGCCGACGGGTCACGCCCGGCGTCGTGGGTCAGCCGTCGCAAGCGCTCGACCCCGGCGGCGAACCGCTTCAGCGAGTCGAGCCGGTGCTGCGGGTTGGTGCCGATCGGATACCAGCCGTCGCCGAAGCGCGCGGTGCGGCGTAAGGCGGGGCCGCTCTCGCCGCCGACCCAGATCGGCGGATGCGGCTTCTGCACCGGCTTGGGCGCGAACACGATGTTGCTGAACTTGACGTATTTACCGTCAAACTGCGGCTCCTCGCGGGTCCACAACTCGCGGCAGGCGAGCACGTACTCGTCGGTCACGGCCCCCCGTTCGCCGAAGGGCGGCAGGCCCAGCACCTCGAACTCCTCCTTCATCCAGCCGGCACCGATGCCCCAGGTCAGGCGCCCTTTCGACACGACATCGATCGTCGCTAGCATCTTGGCCAGCAATACGGCCGGGCGGTGCGGCACGACGGTGACCGACGTGACAAGCCGCAGCCGCGAGGTCTTGCCGGCGACAAAGGCGATCGCCGCCAACTGTTCGTGCCGGTCGACCCGCGCGCCGGTCGGAAACTCGCCCGAAGTCGCTGTAGGGGTATTTCGCCTCGATGTCGCGGGGGATCACGACATGGTCACTGAACGAGGCGAAGTCGTAGCCGGCGGCCTCGCCCTCGGCCGCGATTCGCGCGACGTTGTCCGGCGCCGAGAGCGGCCCGGCGATTGGCAGGCTGAACCCGAATTGCATCTGCGCCTCCGAACACAATCGATCCCGGCGCTACGGTAGCAGGACCGGCGGCGTTTGGCTTCCGGGGAATCGCATGGCGCCCGGCGACGGCTTTCGACTCCGGAGGCGGGCGTTGGCGCCATTTGTGGTGGGGCAATTTTGTGGCCGAGACAGGCCGCGGAACCAATATTGACGATCGCCGGGCGGAGGACGGGGGCAAATCCGTCGGATCATCAACTTGACGTAATCTGGACGGCATCCGAAGTTATATACTCTGTGCAAAAATTCTACTATTCCACGATATCGAGCCGTCGCAAAAACGTCATAGACCCCCAGTTATTGATGCTCGGTTACATCGATTTACAAAAAATTACGCCGGAAGGAGCGACCAACGCTCATTCTGCAATCCATCATTTTCGTACGTCGGGGGATCAAGTTGGATAGTCTCGATCACCACGGCTGGAATGGGGAGGCGGTCGGCGGCTTTTTGGGGAGCGCCGTGGGAACGCCCGTAGATCCCGGTCGCCGTCATCTGGCCATTGTCGATCAAAGCCGGCTGCGTCGCGATTGTCTGAAACTGGCCCTCGCCATGCAGCCGCGGCGCTGGCGCGTGACCGATGTCGCCATGGCGGTCGATTTGGTCCGGCTGGCGCGGCAGGGCGAATCCTTCGCGGTGATCCTGCTCGGTGCGGCGACCTGCGCCCAGATCGATCTGGATGATCTGGCTCTGTTCACCGCGGCGATGCCGAATTCGCCAATCCTGGTCGCTGCCGAGTGCGAGGATGCGGAGCGTGCGCATGCGATCCTTCGCGCCGGCGCGGCGGGTTTTTGCCGACGAGCCTCAGCCTCAAGGTGCTCGTCGGTGCCCTCGAACGGGTACGGGCCGGCGGCAGTTATGTGCCTTTGGCGCTGAGCGAGAATCTAGCCGCCGCCCCGCGTCCGCTGCGCACGACTTCGCCGTGGTCGGAACTCACCCGCCGGCAGCGCGACGTACTCGGCCTGATCTCGGAAGGCAGATCGAACAAGTTGATCGCCGATGCGCTCAACATGTCCGAAAGCACGGTCAAGGCGCACGTCAAGCAGATCATCAGACGCCTGCAGGTCACGAACCGGACCCAGGCGGCGCTGCTCGCAACTTCGGGCAGCCGGCCGGCGAGCCTGGCGGCGCTACGGCCGAGCCGCGGAAGGGGTATTGTAACCGCTTAGCCCGGCGGAATATTCTTCGGCTTTAGAATGCGGCGCGGTCATCGACGCCGCCAGCCGAGGAGGTAGAACGCCATGCCAGACCGGACCGTGATTCCGCTCTCGGCCCATCCCCGGAAAGGCAAGATCGACGAAGCGGAATATTTCCGCCTCTACGGGGAGTCGTTGACCGAACCCGATCGTTTCTGGGCCGAGCAAGGCAGGCGGCTCGACTGGATCAAACCTTACAGCAAGACCCGTAGCGGCTCGTTCGCGGGCGAGGTGCGCCTTGCCTGGTACGAAGACGGGACGCTCAACGCGTCCTACAACTGCATCGACCGCCACCTGCGCGATCGCGCCGACCAGACCGCGATATTGTGGGAAGGCGACGACCCGGGCGAGGATCGCCGCGTCACCTACCGCGAGCTGCACGAGGCGGTCTGCCGGCTGGCCAACGCGCTCCGAGAGCTCGGTGTCGCGAAGGGCGACCGCGTGACGATCTACCTGCCGATGATCCCCGAGGCGACGGTGGCGATGCTCGCCTGCGCCCGCATCGGCGCAATACATTCAGTGGTGTTCGGCGGCTTCTCGCCCGACAGCCTCGCCGGACGCATCCGCGATTGCCGCTCAACCGTGCTGATCACCGCCGACGAGGGCCGGCGCGGCGGCCGCCCGGTGCCGTTGAAGCGCAACGCCGACAATGCGCTGCGCCATTGCCCCGATGTGCGTACCGTCGTCGTGGTGCGACATACCGGCGGGACGATCGACTGGGTCGAGGGCCGCGATCGCTGGTATCACGAAATCTGCGGCAAGGCGGCGCCCGACTGCCCGCCCGCCGAAATGTCGGCCGAGGACCCGCTCTTCATCCTCTACACGTCGGGCTCGACGGGTCAGCCCAAGGGCGTATTGCACACGACCGGCGGCTATCTCGTCTATGCGTCGATGACGCACGAATACATCTTCGACTATCACCCCGGCGAGATTTTCTGGTGCACCGCCGATGTCGGCTGGGTCACCGGCCACAGCTACATCGTCTACGGGCCGCTTGCCAACGGTGCCACGACGCTGATGTTCGAGGGCGTCCCCAATTATCCCGACGCCTCCCGATTCTGGCAGGTCGTCGACAAGCACCAGGTGCAGGTCTTCTATACGGCGCCGACCGCGATCCGCGCCCTGATGCGCGAGGGCGAAGACTATGTCCGGCGCACCAGCCGCAAGTCGCTGCGCCTCCTCGGCACGGTCGGCGAACCGATCAACCCCGAGGCGTGGCTGTGGTATTACGATCACGTCGGCGACGGCCGCTGCCCGATCGTCGACACTTGGTGGCAGACCGAGACGGGCGGCATTCTGATCTCGCCCATTCCCGGCGCCACGCCATTGAAGCCCGGCTCGGCGACGCGGCCCTTCTTCGGCGTCGAGCCTATCCTCGTCGACAATGACGGCAAGCCGGTCGAGGGGCCCGGCGAGGGCAACCTCTGCATCGCGCATCCCTGGCCCGGCATCATGCGCACGGTCTTCGGCGACCATGACCGCTTTGTCTCGACCTATTTTTCGACGTTCCCCGGCCTTTATTTCACCGGCGACGGCGCCCGCCGCGACGAGGACGGGTTCTACTGGCTGACCGGGCGGGTCGACGACGTCATCAACGTCGCCGGTCATCGGCTCGGCACCGCCGAGATCGAGAGCGCGCTTGTCGCCCATCCCAAGGTCGCCGAGGCCGCGGTCGTCGGCTATCCGCACGACATCAAGGGTCAGGGCATCTATGCCTACGTCACGTTGAAGGCGACCGAAGCGCCGAGCGACGAACTGAGCCGCGAACTCGTCTCCTGGGTGCGGCAGGAGATCAGCCCGATCGCCGCTCCCGATCTGTTGCAATGGGCGCCGGCCCTACCCAAGACCCGGTCGGGCAAGATCATGCGCCGCATCCTGCGCAAGATCGCCGCCAACGAGCACGACGCGCTGGGCGATGTGTCGACGCTTGCCGACCCGGCGGTGGTCGATGAACTCGTCGAGCGCCGGATGAACCGCGCGCCCTAGCCGCCGATCGCCGCGGCTAGGCGAGCGTCTTCTGCGTCGCGAGGTCGTCTTCGATGAAGGCCTGGACGACCTCGTCGATGCCGGCGTCGGCGGCAAAGCCGAGGGCGATGGCGCGCGGCGCATGCAAGCGTCGGCGGCCAGCCGGCGACGATGCGCTGCACGACGGGGTCGGGCCGCCAGCGGATGCGGGCATGAGCCGCCGCGCCGCCGATGCGCCGCACCGCCTCGACCATCTCGCCGACCGCGACCGAAAATCCGGGCAGTTGCAGTGAGCGGTTGTCGCCGAAGGCGTCGCCCGGAAGGTCGAGCGCATGGACGAGCCCAGCGACGACCCGGCGTGGCGAAACCAAGGCCATGACCATGTCCGCTGAGACCGGGCAGACCGCCTCCTTGCCCGCCAGGGGCTCGCGGATGATCGAGGAGGCAAAGGTCGAGGCGGCGCGGTTCGGCAAGCCCGGCCGCACGACGACCGTCGGCAGCCGCAGGGCGCGGCCATCGACAAATCCCTTGCGGCTGTAATCGTTGACCAGCAATTCGCCGATCGCCTTTTGCGCGCCGTAAGAGGTCTGCGGCCGCAGCGGCGTGTCGTCCCCGACTAACGCCGGCAGTTCGCCGCCATAGACCGCGAGCGAACTCGCGAAGATCAGCCGCGGGCAGGCGCCAAGCGCGCGGCAGACTTCGAGTACGTTGCGCGCGCCGTCGAGGTTGACGCGGTAGCCGAGATCGGTGTCGGCCTCGGCCTGCCCGCTGACGATCGCGGCGAGGTGAAAGACCGCGTCGGTGCCAGGTGTCAGCGCGCGCCCTACCGCCGCGCGATCGGCGATGTCGCCCGTTATCGTCGAGAGCCGCCTGTCCTCGGGCAACGGCAAGGCCGAGGGCGCGCTGTCGAACAGCACCAGTTCGTCGATATCGCTGCGCGCCAGCAGGCTCTGCGCCACCCGCCGGCCGAGAAACCCGCAGCCGCCGGTAATCACAATACGCATGGTTCAGCCCGCGCCGATGCCGTAGCGGCGGGCCCAGCCGAGGCCGGCTCGGGTCTCGCCCTTCGGCCGGTATTCGCAGCCGATCCAGCCGGAATAGCCGATCTCGTCCAAGAGGTCGAACAGGAAGGGATAGTTGATCTCGCCGATATCGGGCTCGTGCCGGCCGGGGTTGCCGGCGATCTGGATGTGCGGATAGCGTCCGGCCAGCGAGCGGATCCGGTGCGCCAGATCGCCCTCCATGATCTGCACGTGATAGAGGTCGAGCTGCAATTGCAGATTCGGGTGGCCGACGGCCTCGATGATCTTCATCGCCTGGGTCGTCGTGTTCAAAAAGTAGCCCGGAATGTCGCGGGTGTTGATCGGCTCGATAATCACGGTGACGCCGTCGCGGGCGCAGCGCTCGGCGGCGTGGCGCAGATTGGCGACATAGCTCGCTCGGCGGCCGCGCGGTCGGCGCCCCCGGGGACGAGCCCGGCCATCGCATGGACGAGACGGCAGTTGGTGGCCTTCGCGTAGTTAGCGCGGTCTCGACCCCGGCGCGGAATTCCGCCTCGCGCCCCGGGAGCGCCGCCATGCCGCGCTCGCCCGCCGCCCAATCGCCGGGCGGCATGTTGAAAAGCGCCTGGGTCAGCCCGTGCTTCTTCAGCTGCTCGCGCGACGGTTTCCGGCGGACTGGTCGTAGGCGCCGAGATACTCGACCGCCTTGAAGCCGCATGACGCGGCTGCGGCGAACCGGTCGAGGAAACTCGACCTCCTGGAAAATGAAACTCAGATTGGCGGCGAATTTCGGCATCGGCGCGCTCCTCCCGACAATCCGCTACTCTTCCCCTGTCGGCTTGCCGAACACAACCCCTCGCTGCGTTGGCTCAGGTTTGGCGGCGCAGCTCCACGGGCTCGCTCACCGGAACGGGTCAACGATGGCGACGCCGTCGATCTCGCGGCCGTGTTGCAAATCCTCCGAATAGAGACGCTCGCAGCCAAGCGCGCGGGCGGCGGCGATGATCGCGCTGTCCCAATACGAGAAGCCGTGCGCCGCCTTGATGTCCAGCGCGGCAGTGAGGATAGGCAATGTAACCGCCTGTACGCGAAAGCGCGTCCACGCTGTGATCAATCCGACGGCGATGTCGTGCGGCAGTCGATCCGTGCGCGTCGGCCGCGTCGCCTGAACGTAAAATTCCTGGAGCACCTGCACCGAAAGCGCGCCGTCGTCGCGTTCGACTAACGCGATCGCCCGCTGGCGCTTCTCTTTGCTCGCCAGGGTCGCGGCTGATCGAATACAACAGGATGTTGGTGTCGAGGAAATGCAGTCCTAGTCCTCTTGCTGTCGCGCCCGTTCGTGGGCTTCGTCGCGCGGCAGCCGGTCGGCGGCGCGAAAATCGGTAATTTGCTCGTGCAACAGGCGCTCCGCGCGCTTCAGCTTCTCATTCTCGTCGTCACCCCCGGCAAGCCCGATCAGAAACCGCCTGACCAGCGCCGAGACCGATGTGCCGCGTTCGGCGGCGACGATCCGGGCGCGCCGGTAGGTCGAATCGTCGAGTGAAACTGTGATATTTTTCACAGTTTCCGTATAACTGTGAGAATACTCGGCGTCAAGTTCACCCCCGGCCTCGATCGTTGCGCCGAGAGCCGCCGCGATACGGTTTGCGGCTTTGGCGTCGGACGACTACCCTCGGCGGGCGTCGGGCGCGGAGGGTGCGATGGGCGTGTTGTTGGGAGCGATCGCCGACGATTTCACCGGCGCCACCGATCTGTGCAACACGCTGGTGCGGCGCGGGATGCGCACGGTGCAGTTGATCGACGCGCCGCCCTCGGGAAGCGCTGCCCCCGACGCGGACGCGATCGTCGTGGCGCTGAAGAGCCGCACGATCCCGGCGCCGGACGCGATCGCCAAGAGCCTTACGGCACTCGAATGGCTACGGCGGGCCGGGGCGCGACAATTCCTGTTCAAATACTGCTCGACCTTCGATTCGACGGACGCCGGCAATATCGGACCCGTGGCCGAGGCGCTGCTCGATGCGCTCGGCGCCGATTTCACGTTGTTCTGTCCGGCTTTTCCGGAGGCCGGCCGGACGATTTACAAGGGCTATCTCTTCGTCGGCGACGTGCTGTTGTCGGAATCGGGGATGCGCGACCATCCGCTGACCCCGATGCGCGATCCCTCGCTGGTGCGCGTATTGCAGCGGCAGAGCCGCGGTCGGGTCGGGCTCGTGCCCGAGGCGACGGTCGTCCGGGGTGCTATGGCGATCCGCGACGCGTTCGCCGACCTGCGCCGACAAGGCTATCGGCACGCGGTCGTCGACGCGATCGAGGACCGCGACCTCGAAGCGATTGGCGAGGCGGCGGCCGATTTCAAATTGATCACCGGCGGTTCCGGCATAGCACTAGGCCTTCCCGATAACTTCCGCCGCAGCGGTCTGCTGGGCGAGGGCAGGGCGGCTGACGTGCTGCCGCCGGTCGCGGGCGCCGCCGCGGTCTTGTCGGGGTCGTGCTCGACCGCGACCCTGGCCCAGGTCGCCTATATGGGCGAGCGCGCGCCGGTCTTCACGATCGACCCGCTGGCGCTCGCTGCGGGAAAGCAAACCGCCGAGCAGGCGCTCGACTGGGCCGGCGCGCGACTCGGTCGTAATCCGATCCTGATTTCGGCGACCGCGCCCCCCGAGACCGTCGCCGCGGCGCAGGAACGGCTCGGCCGCGAGGAGGCCGGCGCGCTCGTCGAGCAGACCTTGGCGTCAATCGCCCGTGGCTTGGCGCAGTGCGGCGTGCGGCGCTTTGTCGTCGCCGGCGGCGAGACCGCGGGGGCGGTGGTCCAGGCATTGGGCGTCGCCGGCTTGCGCATCGGTCGCCAGATCGATCCGGGCGTGCCGTGGACCGTGAGCCTCGACGATCAGCCGCTGGCCTTGGCTCTCAAATCCGGCAATTTCGGCGCCCCCGACTTCTTTCTGCGCGCCTTTGACGTGCTGTCGGGAGAGAGAGAATGACCCGTGTGACCACCTCACCCTCCCAGCCCTTCGGGCTGGGTCCCTCCCTCTCCCCCTTGAAAGGCGGAGAGGGACGATGTGCGGCCCCTCTCTGCCCCTCGGGGCGGAGAGGGATGGGGTGAGGTGGGGGGAAGCACACGGTGAGCAGTGACGCCAGGGTGCGCGAGGCGATCTGCCGGGTCGGCGCCTCGATCTTCGAACGGGGGCTGACCGCGGGATCCTCCGGCAACCTCAGTGTCAAGGTCGAGGATGGCTGGCTGATGACCCCGACCAACGCCTCGCTCGGCCGGCTCGACCCGGCGCGGTTGTCGAAACTCGTCGATGACGGCCGCCTCGTCTCGGGCGACGCGCCGACCAAGGAGAGCTTCCTGCACCGCGTCATGTACGAGGAGCGCGCCGGCACAGGTGCGGTCGTGCATCTGCATTCGACCCATTCGGTCGCGGTCTCCTGCCTTGCCGAACTCGACCCCGCGGACGTCCTGCCGCCGATCACCGCATACTATGTGATGCGCGTCGGCAGATTGCCGCTGGTGCCCTATTTCAAGCCCGGCGATCTGGCGTTGGCCGAGGCCGTGCGCGGCTTTGCCGGCCGGCACCATGCCGTGCTGCTGGCCAATCACGGTCCCGTCGTCGCCGGCGCTGATCTCGACGCCGCGGTCAACGCGGTCGAGGAACTGGAGGAGACCGCCAAACTCTACCTGTTGCTGCGCGGCGCCAGGACCCGTTTTCTGACGCCGGCACAGGTCGAGGAATTACGCTGAACTGATACGTCGAAGGGCAACCAAGGTGAACCGATGACAGACCAGCAACCGGCCCGTGCACATCTGATCACGGGCGGCTTCCCGCCGGGTTCGATGGGCGGTCACGACCACGACTACGCCCGGCTCCGGCTTCTCGGCCTTCTGGCCGAGCAGGAAGTCCCCGCCACGGTTGCCAACAACTTCGCCGATGTCGAGAAATGGCTTCCGGTCAGCCGCTTGCTGGTCACCTACGTCGCCGGCCCCTACCCCGACGCCGAAGAGACCCGCGCGATCCGGGGCTGGCTCGAACAGGGCGGCCATTGGCTGGCCTTGCACGGGACGAGCGGCGGCCGCGCCGAGCGGGTCGAGGGCATGCGCATGCGCCGCACCGTCAAGACCGAGCACCATGCCCTTCTGGGCGGCTTTTTTCTGACCCATCCGCCGATCCGCGAGATCCGCGTCGAGGTGGCCGATCCCAATTCGCCGCTGACCCGCGGGCTCGGCCCCTCGTTCGTCGTCGAGGACGAACCCTATTTTGTCGAGCTCACCGAGCCGGCCTCAACGCACATCCTGTTGACCGCCGATTATGGTCCGAGCGCCGCCGGCGCGACCGACGGCCTCTATCCCGCCGACACCTCGCTGCTCCGTGACGGCCGCAGCCGCGTCATCGCCTACACCCGCGCGGTCGGCGAGGGCGGTGTCGCCTATATCGCGCTCGGCCATTGCCACAACCCGGCGATTCGCGCGGCCCGCGCGCCCAACCCCGCCGACACGACCCCGCCAACCTTTCACGGCGCCTGGGAGACCGACGCCTTCAATCGACTGCTGCAGAACGCGATCTGCCTGGGGGGTGAACCGCTGACCTGGGCGTGCGCGGGCTTTTCGGCATTGGCGTCATCCTCCTTCTCGCCTGGGGGTTGAGCGAGGATCGCTTCCGGGTCCCGTGGCGCGTCGTCGCGGCCGGCGTATTGCTGCAATTCGGCCTCGCCCTGCTGTTCCTGAAACTGCCCCAAGCCAGAGCAGCGTTCCTCTTGCTGAATCGCGCCGTCGAGGGCCTGCAAGGCGCCACCGAGGCCGGCACGGGCTTCGTCTTCGGCTATCTCGGCGGCGGGCCATTGCCGTTTGCCGAAACGACACCCGGCGGCAGCTTCATCTTCGCCTTCCGCGCCTTGCCGCTGGTGCTGGTGATCAGCGCGCTCGCCACGCTCCTGTTCTACTGGGGCGTATTGCAGCGGATCGTGCAGGCCTTCGCCTGGCTGTTGCGCCGCTCGGTCGGGGTCGGCGGCCCGCTCGGCCTCGGTGCGGCGGTGCATATCTTTGTCGGCCATATCGAGGCGCCGCTCCTGATCCGCCCCTATCTGCTGCGGCTGGCGCGCGGCGAGTTGTTCGCGCTGATGAGTTGCGGCATGGCCGGGATCGCCGGCACAGTCATGGTGCTCTACGCCTCGCTCGTCGGCCGGGTCATCCCGAACGCGCTCGGCAACATCCTGGTCGCCGCCGTGATCAGCACGCCCGCCGCGCTCGCGGTCGCGGCATTGATGGTGCCGTTCCAGCCCGACCCGGCGGCCTCGGCGCGGCTCTCGCTCGACGATCCGCCGGTCAGCAGCATGGACGCGATCGCCAAGGGCACGCGCGATGGCATCGTTTTTCTGCTCAACATCGTCGCGATGCTGATCGTGACGCTGGCGCTGGTCAGCCTCGTCAACGCTGCACTCGGGCTGCTGCCCGACCTCGCCGGCGCGCCGCTGACGTTGCAGCGGCTCTTCGCCTACGCCTTTCGCCCGATCATGTGGCTGATCGGCATTCCCGGCCCGCAGACCGACGCGGCGGCGGCGTTGATGGGGACCAAGACCGTCCTCAACGAGTTCATCGCCTATGTCGATCTGGCGCATCTGCCGGAGGGCGCGCTCGACCCGCGCTCGCGGCTGATCATGACCTACGCGCTCTGCGGCTTTGCCAATTTCGGCAGCCTCGGCATCCTGATCGGCGGCATGGGCGCCATGGCCCCCGAGCGCCGTCCCGAGATAGTCTCGCTCGGCCTGCGCTCGATCCTTTCGGGCACACTCGCCACCTGCATGAGCGGCGCCGTCGTCGGGATCTTGTAGCCCCTTGAAAACGCCAGCGCCGCTGCTGCTTCAGGTGCTTACGGCCGCGCTTCGAGGATCATGTTGAACGGCGTTTCGGTGGCGCGCCTGATATTCCGGAATCCGCCGGCGCCGATGACCTCGCGCAGTTTGGCTTCGCCCGCCTGTGCGCCGAGTGCCGCGCCCACCTCCTGCGCCAGCGAGGTCGGCACGCAGATCATCGTCGAGGCGCCGTAATAGAGCCGGCCGACCGGGTTCAAATTGTCTTCGAGCCGGTCGCCCGCCATCGGTTCGACCACCATCCACGAGCCGTCGGGCTTCAAGGCTTGCCGGACATGCGCCGCAGCCCCCGCCGGGTCGCCCATGTCGTGCAGGCAATCGAAGAAGGCGACGAGGTCGAAATCCTTCCCGGGAAAGTCCTTGGCGGTGCCGACCTCAAACCTTGTGTTGTCGGTAACGCCATGCTCGCGCGCGTGCGCCCGGGCATGCTCGATCGAACTTGGATGAAAATCGTAGCCGACGAATTGTGAATTCGGGAATGCCTGCGACATCATCACAGTCGACACGCCGTGACCGCAGCCGACATCGGCGACCTTTGCGCCACGGCGCAACTTGTCGACGATGCCGTCCAACGCCGGCAGCCATTCGCTAACCAGGTGGTTATGATAGCCCGGCCGGAAAAACCGCGCGGTGGCGCAGAACAGGCAACCTGCATGGTCGCCCCAACCAACCCCGCCCCCGTTTTTGAATGCCGGCTGGACCTTCTCCTGGTTAGCCATGATCGCGGCCATGGCATCGAAGGCGCCCGCCATGTAGACCGGGCTGTCCTCGACCGCGAAAACCATCGCCTGCTCCGGCGGCAGGGTGAATTTCTGCGTCGCCGGGTCGTAGGCGACATAGTTCGAGGCCGCCTGATGCGACAGCCATTCGCGCAGATAACGTTCGTTGACCCGAGCAGCGGCGGCCAGTTCGGCCACCGTCATCGGGCCGCGCTCGTGCATCGTCTTATAGAGACCGAGCGCGTCGCCGATCCGCACCAGCGCGACACTCGCCGCACCGCCGAGATCGGACAGCATCTGCCCGACGAATTGATGCAATTTGGCTTCGTCAACCATGCTTTGTACCTCCCAGATTTTGTCCTAACGCGGAGAGGATAGGTCGATCCATCGCCGCCAATGTGTGAACCGGATCACAAATCGGCGATCCGCGTGCCCACGGCATGGCGGCTCCCCGCACATTTTTTCGCCCGCATCTCGCCCACCCGCCTCGGATAGGGTTCAATGCCGCCGTCCGCGGCGGCTCGCATCGGGCAGATGAATCGAGGGAGGAAATTCATGGCGGCGACACGAAATAGGTTTTTTCTCTGCCTGGCGGCGGCCTTGCTGCCGCTGACGCCGGTGGCGCGGGCGGCCGAGCCGATCGCGATCGGCTTCAGCATGGAACTGACCGGTCCGTTTGCCGTGGTCGGCAAGACCGGGCTGCTCGCTTTCAAGATCTGGGAGGAGGAGGTCAACGCCAAGGGCGGCTTGTTAGGCCGGCCGGTCAAGCTCGTCTATTACGACGATCAAAGCAACCCGGCCCTGGTGCCCAGCATCTACACGAAGCTGCTCGACATCGACAAAGTCGACCTCTTGATATCAAGTTATGGAACCAATCTCGTCGTACCGGCATTGCCGGTTGTGATCTCTCACAACCGGCTGTTCTTCGGTCTGTTCGCGTTGGCGGCCAACGACCAGTTCCATTATCCGAAATACTTCTCGATGTTGCCCTTCGGCCCCGAGCCGGTGAAGACCTTCGCGCAAGGCTGGTTCGATTTGGCGGCGGCGCAGAACCCGAAGCCCAAGACGGTCGCGATCGTCGCTACCGACGCGGAATTCCAGCACAAGGCGGCGGAGAGCGCGCGCCAGCATGCCAAGGCGAAAGGGATCCGCATCGTGTACGATCGCGCCTATCCGCCGAACACCGTCGACTTCACGCCGATCGTTCGTGCCGTGCAGGCGGCGCAGCCGGAGCTTGTTTATGTGTCATCATACCCGTCCGACACGGTCGGCATCCTCCGGTCGGTCGGCGAACTCGGCCTCGACACCAAGATGCTCGGCGGCGGCCTTGCCGGGCTGCAGGCGGCGGCGATCAAGATGCAACTCGGCGAAGCGGCCAACGGGATCGTCAATGTCGATCTGTGGGAGCCGGTCCCGACGATGCAATTTCCCGGCGTCATGGATTTCATCAAGAAATATCAGGCGAAGGCGCCGGCCGAAGGGATCGACCTGCTCGGCTATTTTCTGCCGCCCTTCGCCTACAGCGAATTGCAAATTCTTGGGCAGGCGATTGAAGCAACCAAAACTCTCGACAACGACAAGCTCGCCGAATACATGCACTCGCACCCGTTCCAGACGATCATGGGCGACATCGCCTTCGGACCCGAAGGCGAATGGACCGAGGCGCGCCCGATCTGGGTGCAGTATCACGGCATCAAGGGGCACGATGTCGAACAGTTTCGCGGGCCGAGCACTGTTACCATCCTTGCTCCGCCAAAGTACAAGACCGGCGAGATGATCTACCCCTACACCAAGGCCCGCGAATAGCGCATCGCTTTCGCGCCTCGCAAATCGTTGCAAAAGGTTAAACGTCGAGTGATGCGCGCCGGGATGGATGCTGGCGCGTGGCTCGGCAATGGCCTCCCGCCGATCCGCCGGCTTGGACGATGATCGGTTATGCTGCCGTCCCGGAGCGGGCTTCGATGCGCACAAACAACGCCGCGACCGAACGAGGCATCACGCGGTATTGCTTCCCCGGCGCCAGCGGGGCAGCAGGGGGTTCAATGATGTCCTCTGGGGAGTCCAGGGCCGTGTCGATCCAGCGCCGCCAGCCGGACACGGCCGTCTCCGGCACGGCAGGCAGCTCGAAGTCGAGGGTCTCCCAATAGGCATTGAACATCACGTGCAGCCAGAATGGAAGGCGACCTCGGCCGGAGCGAAGGGTGAGCGCAATGCTGTGGGAATTGTCGGCCCAGTCAGGGCTGCCAAGTTCGACACCGTGCCAGTCGATCTCCGCATTGCGCAACAGCTCGTTGAGGCTCAGTGCGAAGCTCGCGAAGCCGCCCGCTTCCATCCACCGCAGACGATGGGAGATCAGTATCTGCACGAACCGAAAGAGATCCCGATGTCGGTCGAGCAGGCCCCAGTCGAGCCAGCTGACATCGTTGTCGTGGCAATAAACGTTGTTGTTGCCGCGCTGGGTACGGCGCATTTCGTCGCCCATCTGGAGCATCGGCACGCCAACCGAAATCAGCAGAATGACAAAGAAATTCTTGATCTGGCGCCGTCGCAGCCGCTCGACAGCGGCATCCTCGCTCGCGCCTTCGACGCCGCAGTTCCAAGAGAGGTTGCGGTCCGATCCGTCGCGGTTCCCTTCGCAGTTAGCTTCGTTGTGCTTTTCGTTGTAGGTGACCAGGTCGTTCAGCGTGAAGCCGTCATGGCAGGTCACAAAGTTGATGCTCTGTTCGGGCTCCCTTTCCTGGTGTCCGTAGATATCGGGGCTGCCGAGCACGCGTTGCGCGAGTGAGCGCACCGTGCCGGCGTCCGCCTTCACAAAGCCGCGGACATCGTCGCGGAAACGGCCGTTCCATTCCTTCCAGCTGTCGCCGATGAAACTGCCCACCTGATAAAGACCGGCGGCATCCCACGCCTCGGCGATCAGCTTGGTGCCAGCGAGGATGGGATCCGACTCGATGTCCCAGAGAACCGGAGGATTTTCGAGCGGCCGGCCAGTTTCGTCCCGTGACAGGATCGAGGCAAGGTCGAAGCGAAAGCCGTCGACATGCATCTCGGTGACCCAGTACCGCAGGCTGTCGACGATCATGCGGCGGACGACCGCCTGATTGGCGTTCAGCGTGTTTCCGGTGCCGCTGTAGTCGGCGTATTGCGCGCGATTCTGATCGAGGATGTAGTACACCTCATTGGCGAGGCCGCGGAAGCATAGCGTTGGCCCGGACGCGTTTCCCTCGGCGGTGTGGTTGAAGACGACGTCGAGGATCACCTCGATGCCGGCGCGGTGGAGCGCCTTGACGAGGTCGCGGAACTCGTCGACGGGGCCGAGGGCGTCCTTCCGCGAACTGTAGCCGGCGTGCGGAGCGAAGAACGATACCGGGGAATACCCCCAGTAATTGACCAAGCCCGCCGGGCAATCCTGCTGGTCGAACTGGAATATCGGAAGCAACTCAACGGCGGTGATCCCGAGTTCTTGGAGGTACGGGATCTTCTCGATCATGCCGGCATAGGTCCCTCTCAGCTCGGCAGCGACCCCGGAGCTGGGATGGCGCATAAAGCCGGCGACGTGCATCTCGTAGATGACCGTCGTGGCAAAACTCCGATGCAGCGGCGCGTCGCCCTGCCAATCGTAAGCGGCGGGGTCGACCACCACGCTTTTCATGGCGATCGCATCGCTCAGCCCGTGTTGGCTCACCCGCTGGCGGGAATACGCCGCGGGCACGACGACGGCGCGGCCATACGGGTCGAGCAGGGCTTTGCTCGGATCGAAACGCAGACCTTGCCCGGGATCGAAGGGACCGAAGGCGCGATAGGCATAGAGCTGTCCGGGGAAGATCCCGGGCACGAAAACGTGCCAGTAATGATAGGTGCGATGGGTGCGCGGATCGAGATCGATGACCCGTGACGGCTGCGCCGCCTCGGCAGAATCAAACAGCAACAGCTCCACCCGGCCGGCCTGCCGCGAGAACACGCTGAAATTGACGCCGCCTGGGAAAACGGTGGCGCCCAACGGAAAGCTCCGGCCCGTGTGAAGCATAGCATCTCCACGTCATCAATGGGTTGTGCGAGCATCGATCCTTGAATCGCGCCATCGCTCCTAAAAGCGCCTGGCCTCGATTTTCTAGGTCATCTTCGCGAAATATTCTTCGTACGGGATGTCGTTGCTGATCAACACGCCGCCGTCGACGTCGAGGGCTATGCCGGTACACATGCGCGACGGGTCGCCCGCCAGGAACAGCACCGCGTCGGCGATGTCCTCGGGCTCGACCATGCGGCCGAGCGGGATCTTTTTCGCCCGCGCGGCGCGCGTCTCGGCCGACGGCATCCGGCCGCTGAAAGCGGTCGCGGTCGGGCCGGGGCAGACAGCGTTGACCCGGATATTGTCCGGCGCCAATTCGTAGGCGGCGTGCCGGGTGAAGCCCAAGAGGCCCGCTTTCGACGAGGAATAGTGCGCGCCGCCGCCGAACGAGATCCGCCGCCCCGCGACCGAGGCGATGTTGACGACGGCGCCGCCGCCGCGCGCCCGCATGTGCGGCAATACCGCCTGGACGCCGTTGAAGGGGCCGCGCAGATTGACCGCGAGTATCCGCTCCCAGGCCTCGGCCGGCATATGGGCGATCGTGTGCTGGGTGATCGTCCCAGCGGCGTTGACGAGAATGTCGATGCCGCCCTGCTGCTCGGCCAAGGTCTTCGCGACAGCGGCGAAGGCGGCGCCGTCGGCGACGTCGAGCGCATGGGCCGCCGCCCTGCTGCTGTTGCCGGCGATCTCGGCCGCGACCCTTTCGGCCGCGGCGGCGTCGCGGTCAAGCACTGCGACAAAGGCGCCCTCGCGCGCCAGGGCGCGGCAGACGGCGGCCCCGATGCCGTTGCCGCCGCCCGTCACCAGCGCGACT
Source organism: uncultured Alphaproteobacteria bacterium (assembly GCA_963799085.1). Classification (GTDB taxonomy): domain Bacteria; phylum Pseudomonadota; class Alphaproteobacteria; order ATCC43930; family CGMCC-115725; genus AP-15. Next base: position 342,120 of record CAWCWA010000006.1, read on the forward strand.
TTGCCGGCAAACTCCCCGCTCATCTCTCGATCCTCCCTCCGGTTCGCTCTCGAACGCGACTCTCGCCCTCTTTCGCCGCAATCGCTACAGAGAATGCAGCGGACGATCCGGGGGTCGGAAACCGGCGGATGGTTGAAGAGACGGCAACGGCGGCGGCCGCGGCGACGGTCGGGCGGCGATCCCTTCGGCGCTCTCCGGCTGCGGCGATGCTGGCGGCGGTGGCGGCGATCACCTTGCTGCGCCTCCTGTGGCTCGCCGTGCAGCCCGCCGACCTCTATCCGGACGAAGCGCAATACTGGTTCTGGGCGCAGCACCCGGCCTGGGGCTATTACTCGAAGCCGCCGCTCCTCGCCTGGCTGATCGCGCTGACGACCGGGCTCTTCGGCGACAGCGAGTTCGCGATCCGATTGTCGGCGCCGCTACTGCACGCCGGGACCGCGGTATTCGTCTATGCGATCGGCGCGCGGCTTTACGATCGGCGGATCGGCTTCTGGTCGGCGCTCGTCTATGCGAGCCTGCCGGGGGCCACGGTTTCCTCCTATGTGATTTCGACCGACGCGCCCCTGGTGCTGTGCTGGGCCGCCGCCCTCTACGCCTTCATCCGCGCCCGGCAAGACCCGGGCGGGGGCTGGTGGCTCGCCGTCGGGATCGCCGCCGGGCTTGGCCTCCTGGCGAAATACGCGATGGCCTACTGGATCCTGTCGGCCTTGGGCCTCGTGCTGCTGGCGCCGGAGGAGCGCCGCCATCTGCCGCGGCTTCTGGTCGCGGTCGGCGTCGCGCTCTTGCTCTACGCGCCCAATTTCTGGTGGAACTGGCAGAACGGCTTTGTCAGCTATCTGCATACGAAGGACAATGCCGACCTCGCCGGCCCGCTGTTTCATCCGGCGGCCTTTCTCGAATTCTTCGGCAGCCAGTTCGCCGTCTTCGGGCCGCTGCTGTTCGCCGGCCTCCTGATCGTCGCCGCTTCGCCTCGCCTCTTCGCCGACCCCGCCGCCCGCCTTCTCGCGGTCTTCTCGCTGCCGACGCTGGCGATGATGCTGGCCGTCAGCCTCTTGTCGCGGGCGCACGCGAACTGGGCCGCCCCAGCCTACGTCGCGGCGAGCGTGCTGGTCGTCGCCTGGGCGATCGGGCGCGGCTGGCGCCCTCTCGTCGTCTCCTCGGTCGTCCTCCATCTCGGGCTCGCGGCCGCGATCTTCGGCGCTTACGGCGCGTTGGCGGCGGCGGCATGTCGTGATACCGGCGCGCTACGACGCACTCGACTCGCTGCGCGGCTGGCGGGCGCTCGGCGCAAAAGTCGGCGCCAACTTGGCCGCGCATCCCGGCCTCAGGCTCTTTGCTGACGACCGCGAGACTCTGGCGGCGTTGATCTATTACGTCCGCCCGCATCCGCTCGACGCCGCCAAATGGAAACTCAAGAGCCAATGAAGGACCAGTGGGATCTCGAAAACGATCTCTCGCGCTATATCGGCGACGATTTCCTGCTGGTGTCGGTGCACGGCCTCGCGGGCGAGATGCGGCCGAGCTTCGCCGCGATCGAGCCGCTGGAGACTGTGGTAATCCCGCTCGGGCCGGGGCGCGAGCGCCGCTATGCGCTCTATATCGCCCGCGGCTTCAAGGGTTACCGCCGTGTAGCGCGCAGATTGCGGCCGAGATAAAGCGGCACTTCCAGCGCCCGCCGCCCGGCATGCAGCACCCAGGCCGGCGCCAGCGGTTCGATCGCATCGAACGACGAGCCGAACTCGGCGCGGACGCTGTCGAGCGAACGGTGCGGTGCGGCGATCAACACATCCCTGCCGGCATAATCGCGCAACGGTGCGACGAGCCCGTACTGCCGCGGATCGGGGCCGAGGCAGACGACCGGGACCTCGCCGCCGAGCGCGTAATCGATCTTGCCGGCGTCGAGCCAGCGAGCCGCGCCCACAACCAGTCCCGGCCGATCGAGAAACCCGCGCCTGTCGAGATCGTCGCGCAGCGAGGTCCAGTCGATCGCGTCGACCGCCGGGTCCCTGCCCCAGCAGCCGGCCGTCGGCGAGGCCCGGCAGCCAGGCGAACCGTACCTCGCTTGCCACAATGGCGAGCCCGACGAGCACCAGCGCCGCCGTCGCCGCGAACCAGGCCCGTACCGATCGCCGTTCCCGCTGTCGCCGCGCGATCGCCTCGCCCAACAACGGCAATAGCATCAGATAGCCCGGGTGCGGCCCAGTGGTAGAGCACACGGCTCCACAATGCGACGACGGTAAAGAACACAATCGGCGGGGCGGCGAGGCAGAGGAAGAACCAGCGCTCGCGATCGGACGGCCCCCGCCACAGCGCCATGCCGCCGCAAACCAGAAGCGGGAGCCAGATCCAGGGCAGCAGAAACAACGCCGCCCCGCCCAGTGCCAGAAGCGGCCCGAACGGGGCAGAAATGGCCGCCCGCCCGACCGCCCTGGAAGAGGAACGAGATCCAGCCGTGCTCGGCGTTCCAGACGATCACCGGCAGAAACAGGACAAGAGCGAGGATCCCCGCCGCGTAGGGGTGCGGGCGGCGCAGCCAGCGTCTCCCCTCGGGTTCGGTCATGAGATACGCGAGCGCGCCCCGCGATCGTCAGCAGGGCCGAATATTTCGACAGCAGCGCCAGCCCGGCGCCGCCGCCCGCGCCGAGCCACCAGCCCCACGCCGCCGCACCCCGCGTCCGAAGCGCCGCGCTAAGACAAAGCGCCGCCGCCAACAATGCCGCGAGCAGCGGGCCGTCGGGCAACACCCAGCTCCCGGCCGTCACCGACAATACCGGCGGCAGGTTCAACGCGACCGCCGCCCAGAACCCGGCCGCCACGCCGAACGCCGCCGCGGTCAGCCGGTACATCAGGAACGTCGTCAGCGCGAAAAGCAGGATGAACGGCAGCCGCACGACAATCGCCGCCTCGCTGCCGAAGACGCGCGCCGCACCCCAGGCGAGCCACCAGGACAAGGGCGGATGGTCGAAGTAGCTCGGCTGCAGATGGCGGCCGGCCGCCACCATGTAGCTCTCGTCGATGCCGAGCCCGAGTGCCGCGCCCCAGGCGAGCCGCACCGCCAGCGTGACCAGGATCAGCAGCGCAACCCCGCCCGCCCCGACAGATCGCCGAGTCCAGGACCGCGCACTGACCCGGCGTCAAACCGGCAATCGGGCGAGCGTCGTTCAACGGACCCTTGCGGCGGCGCATCCCGTTCACCGCCATCTATTACGACAGCCCTCGCCGATCAGAAACCCGCTTGCCCGGCTCGCCGCTACGCTCCCTCGCCCCGCTGGCGGGGAGAGGCCGAAGTGAGGGACCTTCGCACCCACGTTGCCCGAATTATGGTTAGCGCATACCATCGACACCGGCGAAGAACGATCGCCGCCCTTCCAAGACGGCCGATCGCGAAGGAGACAGCGCCTTGGCCGCAGGGACGCCCCCAAAAGTCTTCATCAGCTACAGCCACGACAGCGGCTCGCATAAGGATCGCGTGCTGGTGCTCGCCAACCGGCTGCGCGCCGATGGCGTCGACGCGATGATCGACCAATACGAGCAGTCGCCGCGGCGCGGCTGGCCGGATTGGTGCGAGGCGCAAATCCGCAACGCCGATTTTGTCGTCATGGTCTGCACCGAAACCTATCTGCGGCGCGTCAATGGCGAGGAGGAGCCGGGCAACGGGAAAGGTGTCCGTTGGGAGGGGCGGCTGAGCCTGCAACACCTCTACGATGCCGGCGCCGAGAGCTACAAATTTGTGCCGGTGCTCTTTGCTGACGGATCGCCCGACCATGTGCCGATTCCGGTCAAGGGAGCGAGCATCTATCAGGTCGAGATCGAAGAAGAATATGAAGGGCTGCTGCGGCTCTTGACCGATCAGCCGGCAGTGCGCCGGCCGCCGATTGGCCCATTTCGCGCCATGCCGGAACGGCGAGCGCCTTTCACCCCGCCGGCGCCAGCCGAGGCTCAGGCGTATCCGCGGGCCACGGATGTGTTCTTCGGCCGCGAGGCCGAGCGGGAGCAAATCGCCGCGGCGCTGTTTCCGGCGAGCGGGACGCGGCGGCCGGTCGTCATCTCCGGCATGGCCGGGGTCGGCAAATCCTATCTGGTCGACCGTGTCTATTGGGACAACCGCGACCGCTTTCCCGGTGGCTATATCAAGCTCGCACTCGACTCCGCCAATCCTGGCACCTCCGCCGACCTCCTCGCCGCGTTGCGCGACCAGCTACATCTGCCGGCCGCCGCCTCCCCGGTGGATCGGCTGTTGACGCCGCTGACCCTGCTCCACGTTGAAAACGCCGACAATGTCGCGGCCAGCCTCGTCGTCGGCGAACTCTGCGCCGCACTGCCGCGCTGCGCGATCGTGGTCAGCGCCCGCTTCCAGCAACCGGGCTTTGCGTCCGGCTGGCTGCGGGCGCCGCTCTTGCCGTTCGACGAAGCGGATTCGCTGCGGCAATTGGCGGCCGAACTCGGCCGTGATGCGGCCGGCCAAGCAGATTGGCCGACACTGGCCGACGCTCTAGGGCATTTGCCCTTGGCCTTGCATCTCGCTGCCGGCTATCTGCAGCGCGGCGCGTCGGCCGAGGCGTCTCTGCAGCGGCTGCGCGCCCGTAACCTGTCGCTGACCGGCGCTCATCCGAACGATCCGACCTTCCACCAGCGCTACAACGAGCTGCTGTCGGATACCTTCAACCGCTCGCTCGACGCCTTGCGGCAGGAAGGCTGCGCTGAAGGCGATGCCTGGCTTGCCGGTTTCGCCGCCTTCGGCCATCTGCCGGCGACCGGTTTCGGCGCGGGCCTCGGCGCGGCCGTCGCGGGCCTCGCACCGGACGGCTTCGCGGAGATGAGCGAGGTGGCGGCCGGGCTTTCGCTGCTCGAGCGCGTCCCGCGCGGCGCCGGCAGCACCTTCCGCCTGCACCCGCTGTTGGCCGAACTGCTGCGCTCGCGCGCCGAGCGCGAAGCTGCCCTCGCCCGGATGACCGAATGGTTCCTCGCCCGTCTACCGCAGGGCGGCGACGACCAGGGCCGCCGCTGGCAGGAAATCCACGACGAAGTCGCAGCGCTGACCGAATGGCTGGCCCAAATCCCGCCCGCCGACCGCGTGCGAGTCGAGCGCGCCGGCAGCCGCTATGCGATTCGTAACGGCCCTTTCCATGCCTGGCTGCGGTTCTGCGAGGAAGCGCTCGCCGGAGAGAGCGACGACGCTCACCGCTCGGATTTCCTGTGGACACTGGGCCAGGTCGCGCTGCGCGGCGGCCTGCCCGATCGCGCGCTCGCCGCCGCCGAAGAAAAGCGCGATCTCGATCGCAAGCGCGGCGAGGAGCGCGACGCCGCACTCGCCATCGGCCTGATCGCCGACATCTTCACGGCGTGCGGCGAATTCGACGCGGCCTTGCGCATCCGCAGAGAGGAAGTGCTGCCGGTCTTTGAGCGGCTGGGCTATACGCGCTTGCGCGCGGTGGCGCAGGGCAAGATCGCCGACATTCTGCAGGCCCGCAGCGACCTCGACGCGGCCCTGCGCATCCGCACCGTGGAAGAGTTGCCGGTCTACGAGCGGCTGGGAGAGGTGCGCTCGCGCGCGGTGACGCAGGGCAAGATCGCCGATATTATGCAGCTAAGAGGCGATGTTGACAAAGCCTTGCATGTCTGGCGCGAGGATGTGTTGCCGGTCTACAAGCGCCTCGGCGCGGTGCGCGACCTCGTGTTCGCACGTTGGAACCTCGGCTTCGTCCTGGTGAAACGTGGCGGCGCCGGCGATCGCGCGGAAGCTGGCCGGGTGCTTTGCCAGGCGCTCGACGCGGCGCGGCAGCTGCGAATTCCGGAGGCGGGGGAGATCGAGCAGCTTATCGAAGAAGCAGGACTATCCCGACCGACACAACTTTAGGCTGTCCGCGACGCGGCCGGCATCGTCACAACGCCTCCGCTAAAATTGCCACAATCGCATAGCATGATATGTGGTCGGCAACAGGATCGGCGCGGGTCAGGGAGAGGCGATTTGCTGTTAATTCGTTGCAAATAACAGCAAAAACAGCAAACCGCCCGCCCGTGACAACTGTCTCTTAGGCGATGCCGAGCAGCTTCGCGGCGGTGCCGCCGAGGATCGCGATCTTGTCGTCGTCGCTCAACCCCGGGATCGACAGGATGTGGTCGACCGGCACCTTGTTCCACGGGAACGGGTAGTCGGTGCCGAGCACTACCTGGCCGACAGCGGTCTCGGCGATAAGGTGGCGCATCGCCTCGCCGGTGAACATGATCGAATTCGAAGAAGAGCTGGCCGTCCTTCAGGTATTGCGTCGGCTTTTTCTTCGGCAGCGGGCCGACCCGGTTCGGAAAGGTGGTGATGACCGCATCCGAGCGGTTGGCGTAGGAGGGGAGGAAACCGCCGCCATGCGCCGCACAGATCTTCAAGCCCGGGAAGCGGTCGAGCGTCCCCTCGAAAATCAGATGCGACAGGGCGATCGTGGTTTCGAGCGGGTTGCCGATCGTGTTGGTCAAGAGCCCGCTGCCGCCAAGCCGGCCGCTAGGTTCGAGTTCGCGGGTGCCAAGCGGGTGCATGAAGATCAGGATGCCGAGTTCCTCGGCCTTGGCCCAGACCGGATGGAATTTCGGGTTCGCCAATTCCTCCCCGGCGACGCTGCCGCCGATCGACAGGCCGCGCAGCCCCAAGGTCTTGATCGCGTATTCGAGCTGCTCGACGGCGAGCTGCGGATGCTGCAGGGCGACCGTGGCGAAGGCGACAAAGCGGTCGGGCGTCGCGGCGCAGAACTCGGCGAGCTTCTCGTTCTGGATCTTGATCAGCTCGGCTGCGGCGTCACGTTCGGCGCGATACCAATAGGGATTGATGCTGAGCGCCTCGACATCGACCCCCTCGGCGTCCATTTCGGCGATGCGGTCGCCGAGGTTCGACCACAGCAATCCCGGCGCTTCGAGCGGGTGGTTGATAACCGCCGCGGCCTCGGGGACGATGCAGTGCGCGTGTACGTCGACGGTCTTGACGCGCTTGCCGTTGACCACGACCTCGCGCCGCCGTCCGGTCGCGGCGGCGCCGCACCGCCGCGCCCCGAGGATGCGGCGGTCATCGCACAGCCGATAAAAGCGAGACCCGCCAACGCGCTCGACAGCATTTCCCCACCGATAGCCATTCTTCTTCTCCTCGATCGATCCCGGATTTTCCGGCCGCAAGCCTACTACGCCTCACCCAGCAAAGCCTATCCCCACTTCGCTTCCGGCGGCGGTCAGCGGGCGGCGACGCGGCCGACGCCCTCGATGACCTCGTCCCAGTCGTCGACCTCGCGGTTGACCGGGGCGACCATGACGTGCTGCACGCCGATCTCGGCATAGGCGGCAAGCCTGGCGCGCAATTCGCCCTCGTCCTTGCCGTTCCAGTGGCTACGGATCGAGATCGTGAATTCGGGCTCGGGCCGGTCGCGGCGCAGGCGCTCGACGATCGGCGCCGCCTCTTCGGGGCTGAGCTGGCTGCCGTGCCAGCCGTCGCCGATGCGCACCGTGCGCCTGTAGGCCGCCTCGGAGCGGGCGCCGAACCAGATCGGGATCCGTCCGCATCGGAAGCGGCGTCATCGTCATGTCGACGATCTCGGCCGGGATGTATTTGCTGCGGAAGGTGACGGGGTCCTGCGTCCACACCGCGCGCATCATCGCGACACCCTCGTCCGTGCGCCGGCCGCGCTCGTTGAACGGCACGCCGAGCGCTGCGAATTCGGCTTCGAGCCAGCCCACACCGGCCCCGAGGATCAGCCGCCCATCGGAGAAGTTCTGCAATGTCGCCAATTCCTTGGCGAGCGGCAGCGGATGCCGCATCGGCAATACCAGGACACTCGTGCCGAGCCGCACGCGCTTTGTCACCGCGGCCGCGAGCGTCAGGGTCAGGACCGGGTCGTAGAACAGCGGCGAGCGGGGAAACGGCGGCGCGCGGCACGATGATGTGCTCGCTGACCCAGACATCGTCGAGGCCCAGATCCTCGGCGCGCATCGCGGCGCGGCGGATCAGCGCCGGGCTCGCCTGCTCGCCGGCGTGCGGCAGATGAATACCGAGTTGCATCGCGGCCTCTCCTTGTTGGCGCCTCCGGATCGGCCGGCGGCCGATCACCGACTATGTTACCAGCCTTTCGAGCGTTTCGAGCGTGTCGGCCTCGCGAAAGGACTTGTCCCAGCGGATGCGGTGGATACGCGGAAAGCGCATCGCGACACCCGAACGGTGGCGGGTCGAGCGGTGCACGCTGTCGAAGGCGACTTCGAGGACGATCTGCGGGGCGACCTCGCGCACCGGGCCAAAGCGGTTGACCGTGTTGTTGCGCACCCAGCGGTCGAGGCGGCGCAACTCCTCGTCGGTAAAGCCGGAATAGGCCTTGCCGACCGGCACCAGCTCCTCGCCGCGCCAGGCGCCGAAGGTATAGTCGGAATAGAAGGACGAGCGTTTGCCGTGGCCGCGCTGGGCGTACATCAGGACAGCGTCGAAGGTCAGCGCGCCGCGTTTCCATTTGAACCACGGCCCCTTCGGCCGGCCCGCGACGTAGAGCGAATCGGCCCGCTTCAGCATCAGCCCCTCGATGCCGCGGCCGCGCGCGCCGTCGCGCAATTCGGCCAATTCCGGCCAGTCGGAAAACGGCACCAGCGGCGACAGATCGAGCGCCGGCCGCTCCTCGCGCCGAAACCAGGCCTCGAGCCGCTGCCGACGCTCGGCAAAGGGCAGCCGGCGCAGATCCTCGTCGCCCTCGCGCAGAATGTCGTAGAGCCGCACCGCGGCCGGAAAATCCCGCAAGACGCTTGGGGCTCGGGACTTTGCGGTTGAGGCGCTGCTGCAGATCGTTGAACGGCGCCACCAGACCCGTCGCGCACCACCAGAAGCTCGCCGTCGAGCGTCGCGTCGCCCGGGATCGCCGCGCAAATATCGGGAAAGGCGGCGCCGATGTCGTCGCCCGAGCGGGAATAGAGCCGCCGTTCGACGCCGCGCCCGACCAACTGCACGCGGATGCCGTCCCATTTCCACTCGGCGACATAGTCGCGCGGGTCGAGCCCGTCGAGATCGCCGTCTTCGAGCGGCTGGGCCAGCATCAGCGGGCAGAAGACAGGCAATGCGCCGGGTTGCGGCGGCGGGTGGCGGCCTTCGAGCCAATCAAACAGAGGCTGGTAGGGCGGGGCGAGCGCATGCCAGATCTCCTCGATGCGGTCGAGGCCAACGCCGCCCCATTGTGCGAGTGCGGTCTTGGCGAGCCGCGCCGAGACGCCGATCCGCAGACTGCCGGTGACGAGCTTCAGGAGCGCCCAGCGGCCGGTCGCGTCGAGCGCGTCGAGCCAGGGGGCGAGGAGCTGGCCAACCGCGTCGCGGCGAACCTCGCGCAGCCGGCCGACGATCTCGTCGAGGCTCGGAACCTCGCCCGCGGCGTCCATGGGATCGGGCCAGATCAACGCCACCGTCTCGGCGAGATCGCCGACAAAATCATAAGACCAATCGAGCAATTCGGGATCGAGCCGGCCAGCCGCGAGTGCCCGAACCTGAGCCGGCTTGGCGGCGTCGAAGACCAGTTCGCCGGTCAACGCCGCCAATGCCCAGCCGCGCTCGGGGTCGGGGCTTGTCGCGAAATACTCCTGCATCAGCCGCAATTTGCCGTTGCGCGAGGGGGTGAAGAGGAGCGCGTCGAGCAGCTCGGCGAACCGGTTCACTCTTCCTCCTCGTCGAACCCGGTTAGCGCCAAGGCCCCGGCGCGACGGCCGCTTTTCGTCGCGTAATGGACGAGCGCCTCCTCACGGCCGTGGGTGACCCAGATCTCTTCGGCCTCCGTTTCCTCGATCGTCGCGGTCAGTTCGTCCCAATCGGCGTGATCGGAAATAACGAGCGGCAGTTCGACGCCGCGCGCCTTGGCCCGCTGCCGCACCCGCATCCATCCCGAGGCGAGTGCCGTGACCGGATCGGGCAGGCGTCGCGACCACGGATCCGCATTCGCCGAAGGCGGCGCCAGCACGATACGGCCCTTAAGCTCGTCGCGCGGCACGCCCGTCAGCGGCAATACCGCGCCGAGCGGCACCCCCAGGCTTTCGTAGAGCCGGCAGAGACCGACGAGCGCGCCGTGCAGATAGACCGGGGCCTCGTAACCCGCCCGCCGCAGCAGGGCCAGCACCCGCTGGCATTTGCCGAGCGCATAGACGCCGACGAGATGGCAGCGGTCGGGGAAAAGCGCGAGCGAATGCAGCAGCTTCTCGATTTCGCGGCTGTCCGGCGGGTGACGGAAGACCGGCAGGCCAAACGTGGCCTCGGTGATGAACAGATCGCAGCGCTGCACCTCGAAAGGCGCGCAGGTCGGGTCCGGCCGCCGCTTGTAGTCGCCCGACGCGACGACCCGGCAGCCTTGATGTTCGAGCAGGATCTGGGCGCTGCCGAGCACATGCCCGGCAGGATGGAATTGAACCGTCACATCGTCGATCGCCAGCCGCTCGCCGTATTCGAGCGGCTGCAGCGAACCGCCGGCCGCCTTGCCGTAGCGGGCGCGCATGATCGCGATCGTGCCCGGGGTGGCGAGGACGTGCGCGTTGCCGGGCCGGGCATGGTCGCCGTGGCCGTGCGTGATCAGCGCGCGCGACGCCGGCTGCAGAGGGTCGATGTAAAAACCGCCCGGCGCGCAGTAGAGGCCGGAGGGCGTGATGCTGAGCCAGTTGCGCGGGTCGGCGGCCGCCTTCATCACGGCGTCGCTGCTGTCGGCGTCATGCCCCCAATATAGGTGCCGCGGCCGGCCGCCGGCAGCGCTCACACCATGCGCGCGATCGCGTCCACGTCGCGGATCGAGATCGACCCCTTGCCGAGGTTGATCAGCCCGGCCTTCTGCCAGGTTTTCAGATGCTTGTTGACGCTTTCCCGGCTGCCGGCGGCGATGTTGCCGAGCTGGCGCTGTGACACGCGCAGATCGACCGCGACACCGCGCGCGGCTTCCTGGCCGGCGTTCTGCGCCAGATGCAGCAGAGCCTTGGCGATCCGCGATTCGAGATGGCGAAACAGCACGTCCTCGACCTGTTCGCTTGTCTGCCGCAGCCGCTGGCACAAAATCTTCAAGAGCTTGATGCAGATATCGGCGTGCGCTTCGAGAAACGGCATGAAGTCGCGCCGGTTCAGCACCAGCAATTCGCAATTGCCCATCGCCACCGCGTCGGCGGTGCGTTCGTGACCGTCGAGCAGTGCTATCTCGCCGAAGATTTCGCCGGGGTTGATGATGTTCAGCACGATTTCCTTGCCGTCGGCGCTGGCGCAGCCGATCCGCACCTTGCCGCGCAGCACCGCCATCATGCTCTGCCCGGGCGAGCCCTTGGCGAAGATCTCGCGGCCCGAGGGGTAGCGTTCCACGCGGGCATAGGTCAGCAGCGTGTCGATCTCACTGCGGTTCAATTCTCCGAGCAGGTAATGACGCTCGAAGATCTGTCGTTTTTCCTCATGCGTCGGGCTGGCCATGACCTTCCCCTCGAGATTGCCTCGGCGCCGGACGCGCATCGCATCCGGGCATCAGCCGTTTTCGCCGATACGAATGCCCTGTTCGGCGAGATGCTTTAACTAAACCTGAGCATAAACCTCCCGTCGACGATCGTCTCGGGCTATTTCGCGGTGCAGCGAGCGCTTCCGAACCATGCCCCGCCACGCTGTTTACCATATCTTAAAATTTCGTAAAGCAAGTGTGATCCAGCTCACAGATCCCCGGCCCTGGCGGCCGTATCAGACCAACGAGGGCGTTGATTGACCCGCGGGCGACCCCTCGATAAGGTCAATATCGGGTTAATAACGCGCTCCGCTTGGCGTCACCCCGGGAGACGCGGATATGAGATGCTCTCGGTGCGCTGCCGAGAATCCTGTTGGCATGAGGTTCTGCGGTCAATGCGCAGCGCCGCTGTCACTACCGTGCTCGGCTTGCGGCGCCGACAACCCGGTCGAAAACAAGTTCTGCGGCAAGTGCGGCTCTGCCCTGGATGATGCTGCGCCTCCTGGTTTTTCGGAATCGGCGCCGGAACCAGCATCGGTGGCGTCGAGTTCGGCGGCAACAAAGAATTCCCTGCCCGGCGAGATGAAGCAGGTGACCGTGCTCTTCTGCGACATTGTCGGTTCCACCGAACTGACCGACCGTCTTGGCGCCGAGGCGATGCACGAACTTGTGAGAAGGTTTCTGGACCGCACTTTGGCCGAGGTGCATCGTTACGAGGGTGTGGCGCCACAATTCAGGGGCGACGGTTTCATGGCGCTGTTTGGCGCGCCCGTTACCCATGAAGACCATGCGCGGCGAGCCCTTTTGGCGGCACTCGCGATCCAGCGGGTCCTTGGCGAGCGTAGCGGCGAGGAAGCCTCCAATGAACCGCCGGTGACGGTGCGCATCGGGATCCACACCGGCCCGGTGGTGTTTGCCCAGGTTGCCGAGAGTTTCCAAATGGAAACAGCGATCGGCGACACCGCGATTGTGGCCGCGCGATTGGAGCAGGCTGCGGAACCCGGAACCATCCTGATCAGCGACACGACCCATCGGCTCGCGCAAGGCTACGCCCGCGCCCAGCCGGTGGGCCCGGTCGACCTTAAAGGCAAACCAGAGCCGATTGAGGCATATCGATTACTCGGCATATCGCACCGTCGTTCACTTCTTGACCAGGAAAGTTCAGTCCACACGACATACTTCGTCGATCGCCACAGCGAACTGGCGATTTTGAACGGTTTTCTGCATCAGATCGAAAGCGGGCACGGCCAGGCGATCGGCATCGTGGGCGAGCCGGGCATCGGCAAGTCCCGACTGCTGGCAGAGTTCCGCCGGCAGCTTGCCGGCGGACGCGTGTTCTGGATCGAGGGAAGATGCCTTTCCTACGGTGCCGCGATTCCCTATTCCCTGACGCTCGACCTGCTGCGCGGCAATTGGGGGATCATCGAAGCCGATCCGCCGCAGGCGATCGTGGAAAAAGTACGCTTGGGTTTGCAGCAAGCCGGCATGGATCCGGACGAGGACGCCCCGGTCCTGCTGCATTTGTTGGAGGTCAAGGATGCGGCGGAACCTCTTGCGCGGTCAAATCCAGAATTCATCAAAGGAAAAACGTTCGATATTTTACGGCAGATTGTAGTCAACGCCAGCCTTCAGCGCCCTGTGGTAATGGCGTTTGAGGACTTGCACTGGATCGATCAGATCTCGGAGGAATTTCTCGGATTTCTGAGCGAAAGCGTTCGCGACGGTCGCATCTTGATTTTGGCGACCTACCGGCCGGGCTACCGCCCGCCCTGGATAGACAAGTCCTACGCCGGCCAGACGCCGTTGCAGCCTCTGTCCCGTGACGACAGCCTCCAAATGGTCCGCTCGGCGTTGCGCAAGGGACGCCTCGTCGAACTGGTCACAGAGGAGATCGTGGCCAAGGGCGACGGAAACCCATTCTTTCTCGAGCAATTGGCGCTGCACGCCGGCGAGGCGCGCGAACACCGGTCAGAACTGATGGTTCCGGACACGATCCATGACGTGGTCATGGCCCGGATCGACCGGCTACCGGAAGAAACCAAACGATTGCTGCAAATTGCCGCTGTAATCGGACGCGACTTCTCGCGTCGGCTGCTCAACGCCACATATCATCAGCCCTCCTCGATAGACAAGCATTTGCGCGAGTTGGTCCGGCTGGAGTTCATTTATGAACGCCTCGAGCCCGAAGGCGTGATCTATGTCTTTCGCCATGCGTTGACCCAGGAAACCGCCTATGGCAGCCTTCTCGAGCGCCACCGCCGAGGTCATCACGGCGATATCGGGCGCGCGCTCGAACGGCTGTATGCCGGTCGGATCGAAGAAGTCGCCGAATTGCTGGCATTTCATTTCGGCCGCAGCGATGAAACCGCGCAAGCGATCGATTACGCCATTTTGGCGGCGGAAAAGTCGCAACGACGCTGGGCGAACTACGAAGCGCTCAATTATTTTAGCGATGCGCTGCGCCGCCTTCAGACAATGCCTGACACGGCGCCAAATCGGCTCCGCCGGCTGGACGCGGTCCTCAAGCAGGCCGAGGTTAAGTTTGCGTTGGGCCGGCCCGCCGAGCACATCGAAGCCTTGCAGGAGATTCGGGCTATTGTTGCCGAGACGGATGATCCTCGGCGCCGGGCGGCTTGGCATTACTGGACCGGTTTCCTTACCGGCCTTACCGGAGCGCGGCTGAATAATGCGATCGATCACTGCCGCGAGGCCATCGCAATTGCCTCGGCCTCTGGGTTGGAAGAGATCCAATCGCCCGCGACATCGTGCTTGGCTCAACTTTATTTTCTAGCCGGCAGGCTGCACGACACCATCGACGCCGGCGAGGCGGCGCTTTCGAGCTTCGAAACCCGAGGCGACCGGTGGTGGGCGGGCCGCACACTCGGACATTTGACCCAGGCGGCCAATGCGTTGGGGCAATGGCGACAAAGTCTCGATTATTGCCGCCGGGTGCTGGACCACGGCTTGGCGTCGAAGGATTTGCGCTTGAAGGCCGTCGGCTGGTGGCGGCTCGGATCGTCCCAGATCGAGCAAGGCGATCTGCAACAGGGATTGGCTTGCTGCGACGAAGCGCTGGCGCTCGCTCCGATCCCCTACGATGCCGCGATCACACACGCCATCCGCGGCTATGGCAGGATCAAGGCAGGACAGATCGAGGACGGCATCTCGGAGCTCGCCGAGGCGGTCGCCTGGGTCGAGAAATCCCAATTGCGGTACAATTATCGGCGCTTCGTGCTGTGGCTCGCCGAGGCTCACCTGTGCCGCGGTGACTGCACCAGCGCGCGCCCGCTTTTGGACGACGTGCTGAGCGTGAGCCGGACGACGGGCTATCGTTTGCTCGAGGGGCGCGCGTGTTGGCTGATGGCCGATTGCCTCGCCTCAGACGCTCCCGCCATTGCCAAGAGGTATATCGAGAACGCCGTCGAAATCCTCGATGGGATCGACGCTCGGAACGATCTTGGCAAGGCTTTGATCACGCAGGCAGCCTTGCGTCGAAGGGAGGGCGACAGCGAAGCCGCGAGGCGGCTTCTCGGGAAAGCCCAGGGGATTTTCCAGGCGCTCGGCACGCTCGACGAACCGGCCAGGGTGGCAGCAGCACTCGCTGCGCTGTGAACTCTCCGTCGCCGTCAACGGCCATCCGAAAAAATTTAGCCTTCGTGTGAACCAACTCACACTTAAGACGGCCCTATGACTGTTATTTCCTAAAGTGTCGATTGAGCTGTTTTAAACCACCTGCGAAGGCCGCTGATGGTTGGCGGGTCCGCCGACCGCACCCCAAAAGAGGTCATATGGAGGGTATCATGGCTGGTGACTTGAAGGCAGCATTGGGCCAACTGATCTGCAACCTCAACCCTTATACGAGCCTGCCGAAGCCCGGGATGCCGCACGAGACGGTTTCAAGTACGGCGCGGACCGGGGAAATGGACCCCTTCTTCGGCGCCGATGCCGATCCGAACAAAGTCGATCTCGAAGTTGAGACGAATTATCCCGGTGAATGGATCTTCAAGGGACATCCGCAAAGAGTGGTAAAGGCTGTCCGCATAAAGTACCGCTATCCTGTCAGGGACAACGACGGGAACAACCTTTACTATGTCACGGATTATCTGCTGGTCGGCTATGAGGGTGGATCGGCCTGAGACGCCGCTCGCGGGGCGGGCGTAAATCCTGCGGCTCGCCCCGCCTTTGTCAGCTGGGCGCACCGGGCGGCCGGGAACGGCATCGATCTCTCCTGCGGTCTGAAGCGGTCATACACCCGGCGACGCCTTTTCGGCCCGTGTTCAGCCGGTCCGGGGGCAGCCATGAACCGATTGGTGCTCGATCTCGACGACATTCAAGGCGACGTGCTCGAAGGACTGCAGAAGAACGCCGAATGCTTCGTGTTCTTCAAAATTGTCTCTCCGGCGTTGCTTAAGGACCGCATGCGCCTGCGGTTGCTTGGGCAGGTTACCAGTGCCCGTGTCGTGCGCGAGACGGAAACGGCGATTGCGCGCCGCCGAGCGCAGTCGGGCCGCGGCGCCATGACGCCTGTTCAAGGTCTGAACATCGGGTTCACCAGGACCGGAATAGCGGCGCTGACCGGGGACGATCTGCCCCCCTTGGACGCCGCCTTCGATAGGGGAACTAATCACCCGCGGACGCTGGAGGACCTGAACGATCCCGCACCGTCCACCTGGCTGAAGAAATTTACGTCCCAACGCATCGACGGCCTGTTGCTGGTCACCGGCATCGACAAACTCTCTGTCGAAAGACGCGCCGGCGACTTGCTGCAAGGCCTCGGCGGCGCCGTCGAGGCCGTTTATTCCGAGATCGGCTCGTTGCGGCCGGGGCGTTGGCGCAAGCACGAGCATTTCGGCTTCCGGGACAATATCTCGCAGCCGGGCGTTCGCGGCCTGTTGTCGCAAAATCCCGACCAGGGCCTGCCGGGGCACGATCTGCTGTGGCCGGGTGAATTCGTGTTCGGCTATCCGGGGCAGGATGCGCACGATCCCGAGGAGCCCGGGCCGGAGCCCGAAATGGCGGCGTCCTGGATGCGCAATGGCTCCTACATGGTGTTTCGCCGGTTGGAACAGAAAGTGCCGGAGTTCCACCGCTTCGTCGCGGTCCAGGCGTCGCGGTTCGGGATGCATCCGGAACTGCTGGCGGCGCGGATGGTCGGGCGCTGGAAAAGCGGCGCGCCGCTCGAACTGGCGCCAGCTTACGACCGCCCGGCGCTCGCGGACGACGAACGGCGCAGAAACGATTTCGGCTATGCCTCGGATCCCTCCCAGCGCAAATGCCCCTACGCCGCGCACATCCGCAAGGCCGATGCCCGCGACGACGCCGGCGACAAGGCCGAGGCGCGGCGGCACCGCATCATCCGCGCCGGCATCCCGTTCGGCCCCGAGGTCGAGCCCGGGGAGATGACGACACGACACAGCCGCGGGCTGATGTTCGTCTGCTACCAGACGTCGATCGAGCGGCAGTTCGAATACATCCAGCGCCGCGCCAACGATCCCTCTCAGATCGCCGGCAAACGCCGGCCGAGCGGCATGCCGGTAACGCCGGGTCACGACCCGATTATCGGGCAGGCCCCCAATGGCGGCGCCCGCACGATGGATGAGCCGGTCCCGAACTATCCCGCCGGCAGTCGGCACAGCACGCTCGAACTGCCGGAGCAGTTCGTCGTGCTGACCGCGGCGGCCTATTTCTTCATGCCGTCGATCACCGCGCTGCGCACCGTGCTCGCGCGGTAAGCTGCTATTCCGCGGCGGCGCGCGGCGCTTCGATGAAGCGCGAGACCCATTTGTTGCGCCGGCGCAGCCCCTCGCGATACATCGCCTCGAATTCGGCCGGCGGGAAGGAATGTGTCGAGGCGCGGTTCATCAGCGCCTCGCCCCACGCCTTCAGCCGCGGGAATTTCTCGATAAGGCCGAGCGGCTTGACCCGGTCGAGGAAGAAATAGCGCTGCAGGAAGGGCGCATAGGCGGCGTCGACGAGAGAATATTTGGCGCCGTTGAAGAATGGGCCGCTGCCCTGCTTTTCGAGCGCCTTTTCCAGCCGCTCGAACGGCACCGGGATCTGCTCGGCCGCCTTGTTGTAATCGGCCTCGGTGTCGGCATAGGCGGTGGCCGTGACCGTGCTGGCGAAAGTCGGCACATAATCGGTCCAGGCGCGATTGATCGCCCGCTCGATCGGGTCCTCGGGATGCAGCCGGGGCGAGATCGTCTCGTCGAGATACTCGTTGATCGCGTTCAACTCGAACAGCGACACGCTGTCGTCGATGCGGATCACCGGCACCTTCTTGTGCGGCGACATCGCGAGAAACCAGTCGGGCCGGTTGTCAGACTCGATATGGCGGAATTCGAACTCGGTGTTCTTTTCTCGCAGCACGATCGCCGAGCGCTGCACCCAGGGGCAGGTCTTGAAGCTGACCAGCATGTATTTCGCCATTGGCGTCCTCCGATAGTCATGTCTCAGGCGCGCGATGATGGCATGCCCGGTCGCCCCGGTTAAGCACAATTGCTTGAACGTCGACGCGATGCCGAGTATTACATTTTTCGTTTTGTAAGGAATTTAGCAATGGAAGCGACGATCACCAGCAAAGGTCAGGCGACAATTCCAAAGGCCGTCCGGGACCATCTCGGCCTGAAAAGCGGCGACCGGGTCAAGTTTTTCATCCATCCGGACGGGAGCGTAGTGCTGCTACCGAAGCTCCCGGCATCGTCGCTCCGGGGCCTTGTGAAGCCCTTGAACCGGCCGGTTTCGCTCGACGAAATGACCGCCGCCGCTGCCGAGGGAGCCGTCAGCGAGTTTTCCTACCGCAAGTGCTGAATGATCGGGCTCGATACCAACGTCATCATCCGCTATCTGACGCAGGACGATCCGGTACAGTCGTCGCGCGCAACGGAGGTCTTCGAGGCGCGGCTTACCGAGGCCAAGCCTGGCTCTGTCAGCATCGTCGCCATGGTTGAGACCGTCTGGGTACTCGAGCGCGTTTATGCCGTCTCGCCAGCCGACATCGCCGCTATCGTCGAACGGATGCTCCAGTCGTCGACCCTCGTGATCGAGCGAGCCAGAGATGTTCGCCGCGATGATTGCGCTGAAGGAAGGCTGGGGCTCCTTCGCCGATGCGTTGATCGCCGCGCTCGGCGTCAAGGCCGGCTGTTCGGCCACAATCACCTTCGACAGAAGAGCGCTCCGCATTCCCGGCTTCGCGCCGGCGTAGAGCCGCCCCGTCATTCCGCGGCGAAGCAGCTAGGCCTCAGCGCACCTCGCCGGCGAGCAGCGACAGGTGATGCGTGCTGTCGCCGAACATGTGCTCGATGACCATGACGCGGCGGAAATAATGGCCGACCGCGTATTCCTCGGTCATGCCGATGCCGCCATGCAGCTGAATCGCGTTCTGCGACACGAAGCGCGCGGCCTGGCCGACCCCGACCTTGGCCATCGACATGTTGCGCGCCCGCTCGGCGGTGTCCGCCTCCTCGACGCTCATCGTCGCCAGCATCGCCATGCTGCGGCCCTGTTCGAGCGCGATCAGCATCTCGGCCGAGCGGTGCTGCAAGGCCTGGTTCTGCGCCGATCGGCTTACCGAATTGCTGGCGCGTCTTCAGGTATTCGAGGGTCAGCGCCTGCATCGTCTCCATCGCCCCCACCGCCTCGGCGCAGATTGCGGCAATGCCGGTCTCGACGACGCGTTCGATGACCGGGAAGGCCTGGCCGGGCTCGCCCAAAACATCGCCGCTCGCAACCTCGACCCCGCTCAGCGCGATCTCGGCGGAGTGCGTACCGTCGCGCATCGGATAGGCGCGGCGGGCCACACCACTTGCCGCGGCGTCGACGAGAAAGAGGCCGATCCCGTCGGGCTCGTCGCGCTCGCCCGAGACGCGGGCGCTGACGACGAGTTTCTTGGCGCCGTCGCCGTGCAGCACAACGCTTTTGGCGCCGTCCAGCACCCAGCCGCCGGCCTGGGGTTTTGCTGTCGTCAGCACGTCGGAGAGGTCGTAGCGCGCCTGCCGCTCGCCATGCGCGAAGGCGAGCTTCAGATCGCCAGCGGCGATCTGCGGCAGGGTAGCGGTCTGCTGTGCGGCATTGCCGGCGAGCCGCAGCGCCGTCCCAGCAAGCACGACCGTCGCCAGATAGGGTTCGAGCGCGAGCGCCCGGCCGAAGGCTTCCATGACCAGCATCGTCTCGACCGGCCCGCCGCCGAACCCGCCATGCTCCTCGGCAAACGGCAGGCCGAGGAGGCCCAGTTCGGCGTATTGCCGCCAGAGATCGGCGCTCCACCCCTCGGGCTCCGCCAGATAGCGGCGGCGGGCGGCGAAGTCGTAACGGTCGGTAAGCAGCCGGTCGACGCTGTCGCGCAACAGCCGCTGCTCCTCGGTCAGATCAAAATCCATTAATCCGCCCCCTTAACATCGTCATCACCGGGCTTGACCCGGTGATCCACGTCGCCCGCTCCGCTGTCAGGGCATTGTCAGGCGCGTTGATGGCCGGACCAAGTCCGGCCATGACAGGTTGGCGCTCACAGCCCCAGCACGGCCTTGGTCAGGATGTTCTTCTGGATTTCGTTGGTGCCGCCATAGATCGAGGCGGCGCGCAGGAAGAGATAGCTCTTGGTCGCCTCGGCGGCCCAGGCGGGGCCCAATTCCGGCTCGTTGCTGAGCGCCTCCAGTTCCTGCGCCCAGTCGGGCATCGCGAGCGGCCCGCCGACATCCATCGCCAGTTCGGTCGTCGCCTGCAACAATTCGGTGCCCTTGATCTTGAGCGCCGAGGAGAGCGGATCGGGTTTGCCGGCCTCCGCGTTCTCATAGGCCGAGACGACGCGGAACTGGGTGATTTCGAGCGCCTTCATGTCGACTTCGAGCTGCGCCACCCGCTGGCGGAAGGCCGGGTCTTCGATCAGCGGCTTGCCGCCCGAGCGCATCTCCTGGGCCATCTCCTTGGCGAACTTGACCCGCTCCTTCGACTTGCCGAGCCGCGCGATGCCGGTGCGCTCGTGGCCGAGCAGGTATTTCGCCACGTCCCAACCCTTGTTCTCCTCGTAGACCAGGTTCTCGGTCGGCACCCGCACGTCGTCGAAAAACACCTCGTTCAGGTGATGGCTGCCATCGATCGAAATGATCGGCCGCACCGTGATCCCGGGTGTCGTCATGTCGATCAGCAGGAAGGAGATCCCCTCCTGCCGCTTCCTCGCCTGCGGGTCGGTGCGCACCAGACAGAAGCACCAATCGGCGTGATGCGCGGTCGAGGTCCAGATCTTCTGGCCGTTGACGACGTAATGATCGCCCTCGCGCTTCGCCGCGGTCTTCAGCGATGCGAGATCGGAGCCCGCCCCCGGCTCGGAAAAACCCTGGCACCACCAATCGTCGATATTGGCGGCTCGCGGCAGGAAGCGCCCTTTCTGCGCTTCGGTGCCGAACTGGATCAGCACCGGCCCGATCATCGTGATGTTGAAGGAGGAGACCTCGGGAGCCGGCGCCAGCTGGTTTTCTTCGAGAAAGATCATGCGCTCGACCGGGCTCCAGCCGGGTCCGCCATATTCCTTGGGCCAGTTGAAGGCGGCCCAGCCGCGCGCATTGAGGATGCGCTGCCAGCGCACCGTGTCCTCCTTGCGCGGGGCATAGCCCAGCCGCATCCGCTCGTGGATGTCGTCCGGCAGATTGGCCGCGATAAAGCCGCGCAACTCGTCGCGAAACGCGAGTTCGGCGTCGCTGAAGCGAAGGTCCATGGCCCCGTCTCCTCCCGTGGCGCGTCGGCGCCCGATTATACCCGACCGCCCGGCCTCAGTGCGCGGTGCGCCGGATCAGCGCCGCCCAGCGATCGAGCTGCGGCAGGATCTTGTCGCTCTCCTCCGACAGCAGCATGACGACGACGCGGCCCACACCCTGGTCGCGCCAGCGGGCGAGCGTGTCGGCGTCCTCGGGCGGGTTGAACATCGTGATCGACAGCGATTGCGGGTCGCGCCCGGCGTCCCTGCGCCATCTGGCGGAACTGGTCGAGAGCGGCGAGCGGGTCGGAGCCCGGCCTTCCGCCGATCGGGCACCAGCCGTCGCCATAGCGGATCGCGCGGCGCGCGGCCTGCGGAAAGGCGCCGCCGACCAGGATCGGCGGGTAGGGCTTCTGCACCGGCTTCGGCCAGGCCATCATCTCGTCGAACTTGACCATGTCACCGTGATACTGCGCCTTGGGCTTGGTCCAGATCTCCTTCATCGCCTCGATGCGCTCGCGCATCAGCTTGAAGCGGCTTTTGTATTCGGTGCCGTGGTTCTCCATCTCGTCCTGGTTCCAGCCGCCGCCGACGCCGAACAGAAAGCGCCCGTTCGATACCTGGTCGATCGAGGCAACGAGCTTCGCTGTCTGGATCGGGTCGCGCTGCTGCACCAGGCACACGCCGGTGCCGACCTTCAGCGTCTTGGTCGCCACCGCCGCCGCGGTCAGCGACACGAACGGGTCCATCGCGTCGTAATAGCGCTTCGGCAAGTCGCCGCCGCCCGGAAAGGGCGTCTTGCGCGAGGTCGGGATATGCGAATGCTCGGGCGCCCACACCGACTCGAACCCCCGCTCCTCGAGCGCCTTCGCAAGATCGACCGCCGAGATCGCATAATCCGTAAAAAACATCAAAACGCCGAAATCCATCTCTCTCCTCCGCGCTCAACCAGGATCGAAGCTTAAACGCGATCATCCGCCATCGGCTAGGTGTGAATCGCCGGCTAAGCGCAAATCACGGGTGGAGTCGGTGGCGCGCTTGGCAGCTGACGCCTACCTCCGCGGAAGACACGGCATCTTCGGTGGCTTGAAGCAGAGCGCGCCTGTCCATGTCGGTCAACCCCGTCAAACCGGGGCATTCCTTGCGGCTCATGACCCGCTCGGTCAGCGCCGGCATTGCGCTCCCGGTCTGGACAAGGCGATCGGACTGCAACAGTCCACGCATAATGTCCATACGGTCAGGGGCGTTGGCACAAACGAGGTCGCCGAGGATTTTGGCGAGTGCCTTCGCGTAAGTGGCACGATCGACCCTGGCCGCCTCGAGCTTCGTCCTTCCTTTCTTGACGATTTCGGGCGGTTCAGCCGAAGCATCACAGGAGGCCGACTGTGGTCTTCCCAATCCGTCCGCATGCAATCGAGGATTGCAATCCGCTCTCAGTGCCCCGTCGCGCGCCTTACCTTTCGGAACATCTGTTGCGATCGACTGGCGTAGCGTTTTATAGGCGTCATTGGTCCAGGGATTGGCTTTTTTCGGGTTGCCCGCGTGCTCCAGAGCTTCGGGGTCGGTCAGGTATTCTGGGTCCCAGTTAGGAAGTCTCCCATTAGCGAAATCCTCGCCCAAGAAAACCGATTTGGCCCGTACATCCGCAAATCCCGCCCGCCAAAGATATGCCTTTTCCAGCGAGGCTCCCCTAACCTCCGCATAATCGAGAGAGGCACCTTGAAGCTGCGCCTTCTCAAGCGAGGCACCCTGAAGGTGTGCGCCGTCCAGCAACGCGCCCTGAAGCTGTGCCGCCTTGAGCGAGGCGCCCTCAAGGCGCGCCTCGAGAAATAACGCACTCTGGAGCTGCGCAGCGTCGAGCGAAGCGCCCTGGAGCCGCGCTCCGAAGAGCGACGTTCCCTGAAGTTCGGCCTCTTGAGCGACGCGCCCTGAAGCTGCGCCTCAACGAGCACCGTTCCCTGAAGCTGCGGCTCCTCCGAGCGACGCGCCTTGAAGCTGCGCGACGCGAGCAGACAGCCCTGGCAGCTGGGCAGTCCCAGAGCACGGCGCCGTTCAGGTGGCGGCCGTGCAAGTCGATTAGATATTCCTTCCATTCGACCTTCTTTCAAGTCGTCGATCTTCAGGGCTTCGTAGATGAATTCAGGAGCGTCAGGACATAGGGTGATCCAAATACAGATTGAGATTCGGCGGCACAAACACTGGTGCGGCATCGCCGACGAAATCAGCGCGCAAGGGGCCCAGCGCTGACGGCGGAAAGATGGTTTTCCGACCATTCGACTGGGAAGTCGCGATGCTCAGAGAAGAGCGATCACGAACGCGGACAATACTACCGCCGCCGCGCCCTTCGTCCATCCCCGCCACGGCCACTGCGGCATTGCCGGCGACGAGTGGCTCGAGGAATGTTGCGCCAAAGCCACCAGAGAGAGTCAAGATCGAGGACCAGCACGACCCGATTGGTCCAGGTGATCCATAGACTATGATAGGGTAGAAACTTAATCTGCAGCAGCAGCAATAGCGCTATTGGCCGACGACTAAGCTAACCCAAAGGATCGCTGCAAGTAATCGCACCAAAAATGCCTCTGCGAATGTCATCCGGGCCGCCAAGGAATTGCACGAAGATATTGCTTGCCAGTTGGCGCGCCTGCGCGGCTCGGATTACCGCCGCTCTGTCTGCAACGCCGGATCGTCCAGTCGGCGGCCAGCTCTTGAGTAAAATTGCCTTATCCGGTCGGCAAGCAGGGCAAGGTTCACCAGCGTATAGGCGTGGACAATCAGGAACAGCAGCGGCGCAAGGAAAAAGAACGCGAGCAATGGCAATTCGATATTGAGGAACGGCAGTTTGACCGGGTTGCGAACAAACAGATCGACATGGGTAACTGCGCTCGCGGCGATGCCGAGATAGAACATCACGAAGAGATAGGAAAGCCACAACCCGCCACTGACCGCGGCGCTATCTTCGATCGACTTACGAAAGGGTTCCAAATCCTTGCTCTCGAACGCGGCCGCCGCGCCGGGCGGGTTGTCCTCGGCCCGAAAGGTCTCCTCGTCCACTTCGTCTGGCGTCATTCCGCGCAGACCCCGTCTATCGGAGGTACTCGACCCGGCGTGGGTAACGTGCTTCCGTTCGTACCCCGGTGGAAAGTGCGCCCATTTGACACCCTTCCGCGAAAAGCTTGCAACGAACTATTCGTTAATGACGCGCCGGAGAGGCGTCGAATGACGATGTCCGCTTTCGAGATGCTGGGGGTGCGGGGGGTTCTGCATCGGCCGGAAATGGGCGACGGGAGGGGGCTGGTGCTGACGCATGGCGCCGGCGGCAACTGCGACGGGCCGCTGCTGGTCGGGATGGCCGAGGCGTTCGCGGCGGCGGGGCTTTGCGTCTTGCGCTGCGATCTGCCGTTCCGCCAGCGCCGGCCCAAGGGTCCGCCCTCGCCCTCGACCGCGGCGGCCGACCGGGAGGGTTTGCGGCAGGCGGTTGCGGCGATGCGCGAACTCGTGCCAGGGCCGGTATTGCTCGGCGGCCATTCCTATGGCGGGCGGCAGGCGACGATGCTCGCCGCCGAAGCGCAGGACATCGCCGCCGCCCTGCTGCTGTTCTCCTACCCTCTGCACCCACCGGGGAAACCCAAGCGGCTGCGCACCGAGCATTTCCCGCGCCTCTCCGTTCCGGCCGTCTTCGTGCACGGCGCCCGCGACGCCTTCGGCTCACCCGACGAACTGCGCCAGGCGATCGCCGCGATCCCGGCCCCGACAAATCTCATCGTGATCGACGGCGCCGGCCACGATCTGAAGAAGGGGAATTTCGACCCCGCCCCGGTCGTGACCGCGTTGCTCGCGCATGGACATTAGAATCGATCGCCGATTGACAGCGGCGCGGCGCTGGCCCGAAGCTCTCCGACACCTATCGACAAATATGCAGCGGAGACGCGTGATGGCCCTCGACCTCGTCATCAAGAACGGCGCCGTCATCGACGGATCAGGGGCGCCGCGCTATCGCGCCGATGTCGGTGTCGCCCAGGGCCGCATCGTCGAGATCGGCCGCATCCGCGCGCCCGCCGAAAAGACGATCGACGCCGAGGGGCATGATCGTCGCCCCCGGCTTTATCGACGGCCACACCCATATGGACGCGCAGGTCGCCTGGGACCCGATCGGCAGCTGCTCCTGCTGGCATGGCGTCACCAGCGTCGTGATGGGCAATTGCGGCTTCGCGCTCGCCCCCTGCAAGCCCGCCGACCGCGAGTGGTACGCGCGCTGCCTGACCGCGGTCGAGGACATCCCGACCGAGGCGATGCTGGCCGGCATCGACTGGAATTGGGAGACCTTCCCCGAATACCTCGCCAATGTCGAACGGCTGCCCAAGGGCCTCAATTACGGCATGTATATCGGCCATTCGGCCTTGCGCATGTATGCGATGGGAAGGCGCGGCCTCGAGGAGCGCGCGAGCGAGGACGACATCGCGGCGATGGCGCGGGCGGTGCAGGAGGCGCTGCGGGCGGGTGCGATGGGCTTTTCGACCTCGGTCGCGACGACGCACGTCACCCCGGACGGCTCGCCCGTCGCAAGCCGCATCGGCGACTGGACCGAGATCGAGCGGCTCGTGGCGGCGATGGCCGAACTCGACGCCGGCATCTTCCAGATCGGCCCCGACATCTCGGGCGGCGAGGCCCAGCGCGCCTGTCTCGCCCGGCTGCGCCAGCTGGCGCTCGACACCGGCCGGCCGATCATGTTCGGCATGCTCTCCACACGGCAGGGCATCGAGCCCAACCCGTGGGACTATCAGCTGCGCGTCATGGACGACACCATCGCCGCCGGCGGCCGGATGTTCGGGCAGGCGACGACGCGGTCGATCAACGCGATCTTCTCGCTCAAATCCTATCTGCCGTTCGACGTGTTGCCCGGCTGGAAGACGGTCCGCGCATTGCCGCTCGCCGAACAGAAGCGCCGCCTCGCCGACCCCGAACTGCGCCGGCAACTGATCGCCGAGGAGGCGGGGATGAAGCCGCGCGACAACGTGCTTCAGGGCGGCGGTGCGGCGACGACCGATCCGCGCAAACCCGATTACGACAACCTCTACCCGATGATGGGGGTCGATTGGGACGACCCGAGTGTCGGCGATCTGTCGCGCCGGCAGAACAAGCATCCGGTCGAGGTGATGCTCGATCTGATGCTCGACAACGAAAACCGGATCTTCGTCCAGCCGATCGTCAACGAATCCCCGGCCGATGTGCTCGGCATCCTGAAGCATCCGCGCACCCTCGCCACCTTCTCCGATTCGGGCGCCCATGTCTGCCAGGAGATGGGCTCGTCATTGCAGACGCATCTCCTGAGCTACTGGGTGCGCAACAAGCAGCAGTTCACGCTCGAAGAGGCGGTGCGGATGCTGACCTTCGACAATGCGTCGGCCTGGGAATTGCCCGACCGCGGCCTCGTGCGCGCCGGCTACAAGGCCGATCTCGTCGTTTTCGACGAGAAGCGGGTCAAGCCGCGCCTGCCGACCGTCGAACAGGACCTGCCGGGTGGCGCCCGGCGGCTCGTGCAAAAGGCTGACGGCATCGCCGCGACGATCGTCAATGGTGCGGTGGCGCTCGAAAACGGCGAACCCACCGGCAACCACGCCGGAGAGGTGCTGAAGGGTCGGCTCGCCGCCGGCTGAGGGCAGGGCCGATGCAGCAGGGGCGCGGCGGTATCGGAAGCCGCAAACACGGCGTCTCCGGCCACGCCTCGCAAAGCCCGCGCTTCCGCCTGATGAAGAAACTCGCCGCCGAGCGCGGCGAATTGAGCGCCGCCCCAGCAACGGGCCGCCGCAAACACCTGCCGTTCCGTCGGTGCAAAGACGCCCTTGCCGCCGCCCGCAAACCGAGCCGGTAGAGCTCAAAGCTGTATTGCGATGGTGGGTCCGAGCGGCCAAGCCATGGAGGCGCCCGCGCGACCTCGCGCCCAATCGTAGGAAAGATCGCCCACGCCTCGCCCGCTTACGCGATTGACGCTTTGTCGCGCGGTTGCTTTCATCGATTCGACGATGGCTGTAGTCTCGGTGACATGAAAGGCAGGCAGGAAGTCGCGTGCGCCCGGATTCCCGCTTGCGCTCTATCGCTATCGCCGATTTTCTCGCCACGGCCGCCCTCGCCACCGGCTCTCCGGCAAACGCCACTGTTTACAAATACGCCCAATTCGATGTACCCGGCGCATCGCCTTACGATTGCCGACGGCATCAACGATTCGGGCAAATCGTCGGGGAATTTAGAGGCAGGCTGTTTTCGCGGCTTTCTCTACAACGGCGGGATTTTTAACCCAGCTCGACAGCCTTGGCGGCGGCGCTGTCGGTGCCTTCGGCATCAACAATTCCGCACAGATCGTCGGATTATTGGGAAGCAGCCACGGCTTACGTCTACAGCGGCGGCGCCTTCACCCAACTCGACGCGCCCGGCTCATCGTTTACGGAGGCCAGCGGCATCAACAATGCGGGCAGATCGTCGGACGCGCTATCGATGGCGCATCCGGAGAGCGACACGGCTTCCTATTACACCGGTGGAACTTTCACGCGAATCGACGTGCCCGGAGGAAGCGATCCGGCACCCGTCCAGCATCAACGGCATGGGCCAGATTGTCGGTGGTTTCGTGAACAGCGCGGGGATTCACGGCTTTCTAGACAACGGCGGCAGCTTCACTCAGATCGATGGGCACTCGGCGTCCTTTACTACCGCCCGAGGCATCAACGACAACGGGCAGGTCGTCGGTGAAATTATCGACGGCACGGGCGGGCACGGCTTTGTCTATGTTGGCGGTCGGTTCACGGTTCAGACGTGGCCGGGGGACGCGCCACCGATGCCATGGGCATCAATAATGCGGGGCAGATCGTCGGGGAATTCTATACGGCGTCGCCATTCACGGGTTCCTGGCGACGCCGGGCGGCACGGTGTCGGGCGATCCGCGTGTTTACGACCTTTGACGGCCGCAGCTACGCTTACCAAGGCCGCGGCGACTTTGTGCTGGGCCGCTCGACGGTCGCCGGCGATCAGTTCGATGTGCAGATCCGGACCGAAACCTGGGCCGAGTTTCCCTGGCGCTCGAT
The DNA here is from genome assembly GCA_963799085.1 of uncultured Alphaproteobacteria bacterium. GTDB lineage: Bacteria > Pseudomonadota > Alphaproteobacteria > ATCC43930 > CGMCC-115725 > AP-15. Next base: position 370,331 of record CAWCWA010000006.1, read on the forward strand.
CGTGTCGGAGGCCGCGGCCACGCTGTGCGGCCACACCGCCAGCATCGATGTCGACCGCGCCGCCGCGGGCGACAACCTCGTGTGGATAGATGGCCGCCCGTCATCGTTGAGCCTCGCCAACCCCACCCTCAACCTCGACGGCTGCATGATCACCGAGCGTTCGGCGAACAGCTGGGAGGCGGTCTGGGACACCGGCGAAATCCTCGACATCACCAACAACAGCCGCAATTACCTGAACCTCTCCTCCTGGTACTCGCCGTTCTTGGGACCCGGCTCGGTCGAGGGCCTGCTGAGCAGCAGCGACAACCCCGAAGCCTGGCGCATCGACGCCGCAGCCTCGCTGTTCGCCACTGCCGTCCCGGAACCCGCCACCCTCACCCTCCTCGGCATCAGCCTGATCGGATTTGGCGTCATCCGCCGCCGCAGGACCGCACCCAACGCGCGTTGAAATTCGCCCGATTGATCTCGATCAATAAGATTTCGCCTCATAGGGGCCTTAATGATTTAATCTGGGCTTCGATCTTTGGAGGCAGCACGCCATGCGAAACAAAGCCGGGAGCGCGCTGTCGTTAAATTCCCGTTGGCGCCTTCTTTTCGCCGCCGCGTTTCTCGTTGCGGCTGCGCTTGCTGCCGGTCCCCTGGCAAATGCCGCCGTTTATAAATACACCCAAATCGATGTGCCCTTCCCCGGCGCAACCGAGACGTTTACCCGAGGTATCAATGACGCGGGGCAGATCGTCGGTTATTTTGCTTGTCGGAGGCGACTACCACGGCTTTCTCGACACCGGGGGGAGCTTCACCCAACTCGACTGGCCCAGCCAACCTATGACCTCAACGTATACGTTTCTCCACGGCATCAACGGTACGGGGGAGATCGTCGGGAGTATAATCTCAGCGAGTGCGTCAGGTCTTCGGACGATAGCGGCTTTCTCTACACCGGCGGGACCTTCACCCGGCTCGCCGTGCCCGGCGCATCTTCTACATCCCCCCAGAGCATCAACGATAGCGGGCAGATTGTCGGCTATTATGTAAGCGGGCGCAGCCGCGGTTTTCTATACTCGGGCGGAACCTTCACTCAAATCGACGTGCCGGGCGCACCCGATACTTATGCCTACGGCATCAACAACTTGGGGCAGATGGTCGGATCAGTTTCCGCCGTCGGTGGAGAACAGGGCTTCCTCTACACTGGCGGAAGCTTCACCCAGATCGACGTGCCCTTTGCCGCGTCATTTGGGACATCCCCCCAAGGCATCAACGAGGCGGGCCAGATCGTTGGGTCCTTTTTCGATAGCCAGACTTCCTACCCCGGCGGAGATCACGGCTTCCTATACGGCAGTGGGACCTTCACCCAACTAGCCGGGATAATTCACCGGGGTTAGCGGGCATAGCGCAAACCATTGGAATAACGTAGGATTCGATTGCTTAGGTCGAACCTGCTGTTTCCGGAGCGCCATGCACGCCGAAGTTGATCTTACCCTGCCGCTGCCGGGCCTGTCACCGGTCTGCGGCAAGCCCGTTGTTGCCCGGTTTGACGGCGGTCGGCTGTCGTCGGATGGCGGCATTCTGCTCTTGGCCGAGGTCGAGCGTCGGTTGGGGATCGCCGAGCGGCTGGCGCGATGCATCGAAGACCCCCGCGCCCCTGACCAGATCCGACACGAGGTCGCGGAGATGATCCGGTTTCGCGCCCTGGCGATCGCGGCGGGCTATCCCGATGCCAATGACTGCGACGTGCTGCGCAGGGATGCGGCCTTCAAGATGGCGGTCGGTCGGCTGCCTGAGACGGGGGCAGACCTCTGTTCGCAGCCGACCATGACGCGGCTGGAGAACCTGCCCGGTCCGGTCGCGCTCAAGCGCATGATGGCGGCGATGGTGGAGTTGTTCTGCGACAGCTTCGATACCGTGCCCCGGCGCATCGTGCTCGACATCGACGACACCGAGGATCGGGCCTACGGCGGGCAGCAGCTCTCGTTGTTCAACGCCCACCACGACAGCCGCTGCTTCATGCCGATCCACATTTACGAGGCGATGTCGGCCAGGCCGGTCGCGGTCTTCCTGCGGCCCGGCAAAACACCCGACGGCAACGAAGTTTGCCTGGTGCTGCGCCATGTCGTGCGTGCGATCCGCGCCCGCTGGCCGCGCGTCGATATCCTGATCCGGGGCGACAGCCACTACGGCCGGCCCGAGGGCATGGCGTGGTGCGAGCGCAATCGGGTTGGCTACATCTTCGGCCTGGCCGGCAACAAGGCGCTGCTGCGCCGGGTCACGGGAGTGGCCGAGCAGGTTGCCTTGGATCGCCTCGACGCGCCCGCCCAGAGCAAGGTGCGCCGCTATGCCGAATTCCGCTACGCCGCCCGGACTTGGGCGACCGAGCGCCGCGTGATTGCCCGCGTCGAGGCCTCCGGCCAAGGCGTCGACAGCCGCTTCATCGTCACCAACTTGGCGGGCCTGCCCAAATCGCTCTACGAGAAAATCTACTGCGCGCGGGGGCAGGCGGAGAACCTGATCAAGGCTCACAAGCTGCACCTCGCCTCGGACCGCACCTCATGCACCAAGGCAACAGCCAACCAGTTCCGGCTGCTGATCCACACCGCTGCCTATTGGCTGATGCACACCCTGCGCGGTCTGGCGCCGAAAGCATCGTTCTGGCGTGACGCCCAGTTCGATACCCTGCGCCTCAGGCTGATCAAGGTCGCCGTCCGGGTCACCGAACTGGTCACCAAGATCAGGATCTCGCTGCCGACCGGCTTCGCCTATCAGCACGGCTTCGCAACCCTCGCCGCGCGCCTGGCCAAACTCCCGCCGTGACCGCCGGGGCGTGCGCCCCGCAAAAAACCCATCCCCTCAACCTACAAGCCCCGAAAAATGCGCCCCCGGCGCCACCCGTCAGCACACCCTATGCGCGAGCCGGCGCCGCCGAGCCACGCCACCCAGATCCAGGCGGTGAATTGTTCAGGCTAGACGTGCCTGGCGGAAGCCACACCCAGGCTACCGGCATCAACGACAGTGGAGAAATCGTCGGTAGTTTTGTTGATAAGACCGGCTATAGCCACGGCTTTCTGGCGGTGCCGGGCGGCACGGTTTCGGGCGATCCGGTGTTTACGACCTTTGACGGCCTCACCTACAGGTACCAGGGCCTCGGCGATTTCGTCCTGGGCCGCTCGACCGTCGCCGGCGATCAGTTCGATGTCCAGATCCGGACCGAAACCTGGGCCGAGTTTCCCTGGCGCTCGATCGTGTCCGAGGTCGCCGCCACACTGTGCGGCCACCGCGCCAGCATCGATGTCGACCGCGCCCGCCGCCGGCGAAAACCTCGTCTGGATCGACGGCCTGCCGTCGTCGTTGAGCGCCGCCAACCCCGTGCTCCCGCTCGACGGCTGCACGATCACGGAGCGTTCGGCGAACCACTGGGAGGCAGTCTGGGACACCGGCGAAATCCTCGACATCACCAACAACAGCCGCAACTACCTGAACCTCTCCTCCTGGTACTCGCCATTCCTGGGGCCGGGCTCGGTGGAGGGCCTGCTGAGCACCAGCGACAATCCCGAAGCCTGGCGCATCGGTGGCCACAGCCTCGCTGTTCGCCGCCGCCGTCCCCGAGCCCGCGACCCTCACGCTCCTCGGCCTCGGCCTGATCGGATTTGGCATGCTTCGTCGCCGCGTCGTACGACGCGGGCCGCGGCGCTGACCCGCGGCCGGTCAGAAAAACGCGAGCGTGCGGATTTCGATGCTTTCGCGCGGCCGCGCGTCGGGCGGCGAGGTCGGGTCCTCGAAGGCGGTGTGCGCGGTAAAGCGGGCGCGCCCGTCCGTCATCGAATCGAACACCTTGAACACCAAGGCCTCGTCGGGCCGCATATGCGGGAACCAGTACCAGCGGTGCGCCTTGTTGTAGGTGATCGCCGCGGTCTGGCCGATGCGGTCCTGGTAGCGCCGCTCGGTCACCACCATGTCGGCGGGCGAGAGCGTGCGCGCGTCGGCGATCGCCAGCGGCCAGGTCTCGACCGGATGGCGGATCGGCCGCCACACCTGCACGATCGCGAAGCGCCGGGCGAACAGCGCCTCGGCCTCCTCGCCCATCAGTTGCCGCACCCGCTGTGGTGCCGACCACTCGGTGTAGTCGTTGTGCACCCGGCGCACGACCTCGCGGATCTTGGCGGCCGAGCGCAATTCGTCGTCGGCGGTGCGCAATGTGTGGTCGAAGACGACGACCCGCTTGGCGCCACTCTCCGCCTTTACCAGCGCTTCCATCTCCGGATAATAGACGCGGCGGATCTCGTCCTCGTCGTAGAAATCGGCGACGCTCGTGTCGTGCCGCACAAAGCGGAAGCCGTTGCGGTCGAGCGCGAATTCGCCGGCATGCGGCCGTCCGTCATGCAACAGGATCGGATGCGGGTCGGATGCGCCGCCGCCGGTGCGCACATCCGAGGCCCCGGGCGCGCCCACCAAGGTCACCGGCATCGCCTCGGTATCGATGAAATAGTTGAGTGTGGCCTCGATCGCGCCGGGCTCTGACATCCATTTCCGCAACCTGAACCATGAGGGCTCCTTCAGACACCGCCAGTCGAAGATAGAGCGCCCGCCGCCGCGAAACAACCAGCGCCCCACAGATCGGCGGCGCGAAGCAGCGGATCGGGCTCATGTAGTCTTCGCCCCATTTGCGACCCGAACGGCCAGACAACAACAGTTCCTGGTGCTCGGGTTTGCGGAGCTGTTGGTAATAATCATATGGGCGAGACCGGCTTGCGGCGAAATGTTACGATTTCGCGCTCGTCCGTCGATCCGCCTTGATCCCAGATTCTCGCTCACACATCGATCGTCTGCCAAACGGCAAGTTTCCAGCTGGTCCCGCCGGCGTCCAGCCCTTGCAGAACGCTCGGATAGGTGGCTATCATGCCTACGTGGCCGCCAAATTGGTTGTTCATTTGGGGAATACCGGATCAGCTGGCGCTAATCGCAGCCGATGACGCCAAGAGACTACAATTCCAGATGAATGTGTCTGGCTGAAGGCCGCATGAATCGTCCCCAAAGGAGAACCAAGACGTGACACCTGAATTCGCCTCCAGATCGTTCATGATCATTAGATCATCCATGATAATTTTTGGCATGGTTGTTGGCATGTCCATCTCGACGAACGCAGAAACCGTCAAGGTGATGGATCAGGCATCAACTGACGGCTCGTTCACTATCGCCCAAACCGGTGGAATGAATCGGCGCGGGGAGCGCCGGGACACCCGGCAGGACTGCCGTCAAGGGAATGGGGCTGTCGGCGCCGACAAGCGCCACTGCAAACAACAGGGACGCCAGAACTAGTCGCGGCACTGCCGCGCGTGGCGTATCAACGTCATCAGGGGTGTGGCGCTTTGCCACCCGCTCGGCGTTCGGGGCAGCTGTTGCCGGTTTCCACTCGACGATGAAGCGGTCAAACCTTTCGCCTCGCTGTGGTAAATTAATAGGTCTCGGGTAGAAAGCGCTGATTCGATAGCTTTGCGCGGCGCGGCTGGGTGCCTACGGAAGCGGAGCCGCCCGCGAGCGCTGTCGCCGGGTCGCAGCGCGCCCTGACCGCAGTGAGAATTGTGTCGAAATGCGGCGTTCGCCCGGCCAGAGCAGCGCCGTCATGCACAGCGTGTACCCGACCGCCAACAGGACGTAGCCGATCCGGGTCGCGAACGACTCCGGCGTCGTCGTGGGCAGCGGCGCGATGCCCGATCCGAACAGAATGAGGAACGTCGTCAACGCTCCGGCATACATCTTGGCGCGACCGGCCGTCGCCCGCCCAGCCAGGATCAGCCCGACGAGAAAGACGGTCAGGAACAGAAAGGGCAGCGACGGGCGCAGTTCGACGAACGCAAAGGCGAGCGAGGCAAGCACTCCACTCAGCAGATTGACGGCGACAGTGCTGAGGGCGGAGCGGACGCTGGTTGCGAAGTCAAACTGAAGCAGCACGGAAGCGACGGTGATCGGAAGGACGAGCGCCAGGGAGAGCGCGTTGTTGGTCAGGCAGAGCGTCATGGCGCCGAGCAGGATGGCCGCATTGGCGAGAGCCCGGATGGCAGGCCTGTCGATGGTCGGGGCCGCCGCCTGCGGCGCGTCCTCGGTCGCATCGTGGCCCGGCAAGATCGCATGGGCGAGCCACGTCAAGACGACCGCACTCAGGTAAGCTTGGAGCAATATCGTAATGATACCCGTGTCCAGCGTGTCGTGCACGCGATCGAGCAGGGTAACCGTGGTCGCGATTACCAGGCAGAGAAAGATTACGGGGCCGCCCTGTCCTCGCGCCTGTACGAAGAAGCATATGAAATAGAATAAGCCGAGCAGTGCCAGGAGCTGGATCGGCTGGTCGCCAAAGATGCCGCTAAGAACAATGAAGGTCTGTCCGACGGCCAGCACGAGCCCGACGAACGCGACTGCCTTCGACAGCGGCAAGGGCCCGGCGCCGAAAATCAGAAATTGCACTGCGAGGAGCGGGCCAAAGAAGGGGATGACAGCCCCTGTCGCGAGGTTCCAGGTGAATCCGGCAGCGACCGCGAGCGCCACCCGCAGCCCGATGCGGCGCTGGCGTGACAGGGCCGCCGCGGCGGCGGAAGCGTCAGCTGGCATAGGTCAGGATCGAGATCAGGCGAATAAATACCGCCCCCAGAGCGTCCGTGACTGGATTGTTGCCGGCGTAGACGACGACATTCACCTGCGAGCCGAACCGCACGCTGCCCCGCGGCGGCGTCTCGTCGACGATCAAGCGCACCGGGAAACGCTGCGGGTCGCGCACCCAGCCCGTGGCGTTCTTGATCGTTGGCAGGCCGGTATTGGGATCAACGCTATTCTGGGAGACGCCCCAGCCGATGCTCTCGACGTGGGCCTTGAAGACCGCGCCCGGCAACGAGTTGAATACCAATTCGGCCCGATCGGACGGAGACATGTATTCGAGGCTGTTCTCCTTGAACTCGGCCGAAACCCAGACCGTGCTCAAGTCGATGAAGGTAAGGGCCGCCTGACCTGCCCCTATGAACTGGCCGGTCGCAAGCTGGAGATTGGAGACCAGGCCGTCGGCAGGGGCTTTGACCGTAGTGTAAAGAAGATTGAGCCGCGCCCGTTCCAACGTCGCAAGCGCCTCCTTGAGCTGGGGATTGTCGGCGCCCTTGGGGCCAAGCTCTTCCTTCGCCTTGGCAAGGTCGGCCTGGCTGGCCGTCAGCATCGCCCGCGCGGCTTCCAGTGCGGCGCGGGCTGTATCGGCCTTGGCGGCGGGGTAGACGCCCCGTTTGACCAGTTCGAAAATCCGCTCCGTCTGGGCCCGAACGTTCGCGAGTTCGGCGGTCTCCTTCACGACCTTCGCCTGTGCCGAGTCCACGGCGGCCGTCGAGGCTCCCAGCGTCTGACCGATCTGCTCGACCTGGGCCTGCGCCTCAGCCACGGCAATTTCGAAGGGGCGCGGATCAATACGGAACAGGACCTGCCCCGCCTCGACGCGAGCATTGTCGGCGACGTTGACATCTATGACACGGCCCGCGACTTCGGGGGCCATGCGGATAACATATGCTTGTACGACCGCTTGCGATGACGAAGGCGTTAACCGCTCCATGACGATCGACAGGGCAAACAGCAGAATGGTCACGACGACGACAATGAGCGCCGCCTTGCGCAGCGGGTTCGCGGAGGCGGTGTCCGCGGGAGCGGGCTTCGCCGGAGTGAGTTCCTCCACCGCAATCTTGTGGACGGTTTCCGGATCAGTGGTCATCGAGGCAACACGCGTCTGGCAGCCCAAGCGCCAATGCCAGCTTCCTCGAGCCCAAGGCGTGCCGACCGCAAAAGTCGCATTTTACGGCGTCCGATCGGCGGTCTGCGGCCCGCTCGGGCGGCGCGGCGCTGCTGCATCCATTCCAGGAGCAGCACATAGCCGACGGCCAGGACCACAGGCCCCACAAACAGGCCTAGAAGGCCGTCGGCAATCATGCCGCCGATGACGCCAATCAGGATTACCGGCATCGGCACTTCCAGTCCGCGGCCGAGCAGCAATGGCTTCAGCACATTGTCGCTGAGCCCGGCGACGAGGGTCCACACGAGAAAGATGATAGCCGGCTGCGTTGCCTTCGTCGCAAGGACATAGGCTATGATCGGCAGTGTCACCAGCACCGCCGGCACCTGTACGATACATAGCAAAAGCAACAGGACCGTCCACAGGCCGGCTGCCGGAAGACCAATGGCGAAGAAGCCGATTGCGAGGAGAAGCGACTGGATCACCGCTACGCCGACAACGCCTACCGCCACGCCACGGATCGTAGCGGCCGTCAGCGTAACCAGATGGGCCCCCCGCTCCTCGCTGCCGGTAAAGAGTCCGAACAGACGCCGCGCGAAATCGGCGGCGCCGCTGCCGTAGGCGACGATGACGGCGGCGATCCCGAATGAGAGAACGAACGATAGCTGTCCGGCGACCAGGCCACCGGCGGACGACACGACCCGTGCCGCCGGTTCGCTCAATGCTCCGCCGTATTTGGCTACGGCCGCCGGCATGTTGGTGGCGACCAGCGCCCAGGCCTCCGCCAGTTTCCGACCCACCAACGGGAGATCGGCAAGCCATGGCGGCGGCCCTGGGACGGTCAGGCTTTGATTATGCAAGCCTACGACCAGCGAATACAGGGAGGACACGATCGAGGCCACCACCGTGGCCATCGCCACCAACATCACCCCGACGCCGACCAGCCCGATCAGCAGCGCCGACCAGCGATTGCCGAGCCGGGCGGCCAGCCAGAGATGCAGCGGATAGAGCATCACCGCTAGAATTGCGGACCAGATCAGGAGGTCGCTAAAAGGCGATATGTATCGGCTGCAGGCGTAGACCAAAAAGCCTACCAGTCCGATTTGAAGCGCAAGATCCAGGACCGACGAGCGCCAAGGCGCGTGCTCGGAGTTCGGCACATTCGGGTCGACCATTTCGTGCCCCCTTGCCCCTCCTCAAAGACGGACGCCAGAATGAAGGCAGCTTGGCGCTCTCAACAAGGGTGATCGAAGGGGAGGCTCCGCTATGCCGCCTACGACGCCTCATCCCGCAGAATTCTACACGATCTTAAGGCGCGTTCCTCGCCTTTGCTTCAGGGCTCGACATCCAATTCCGCAACCTGGACCATGACGGCGCCTTCCCGCGCCGCCCGTCGATGATAGAGCGCCCCCCGCGAGACAACCTGCGCCCATGACGGCATTCCCCCGGTTAAGGGCTCCCGACCGCCGCGAGCTTCGCCAAGAGGCGTGACCAATAATGTTGAGTTTCGGCCGGCGACAGTGAACCTTGCGCCGCTTTCGAATTCTCGATTGGCCCAAAACCGAGGTTCTGACTGGCCGCGATGGAAACTCAGAGCGCGTTTCAATCCCTGCTGCTTCTGACCGCGCTGGCGGCCGTGGTGCCGATCCTGGTCCGTCAGGTCCAGCGCTTTCTGCCGGTGCCCATCGTGGTCGGCGAAATCATCGCGGGCATCGCGGTGGGCCAGAGCGGTCTGAACCTCGTTCATGAATCCGCGGTGCTGAGTTTCCTGGCCGAGTTCGGGTTCATCTTTCTGATGTTTCTCTCCGGCCTCGAGGTCAACCCGGACGTGTTCTCCGAAGCCAAGGCCGGATCGGCGCGCCGCCCGCTATGGCAACGGCCCCTCTGGCTCGCGGGCCTGAACTTCGGCATGACCTTGCTCCTCGGCCTGATCGCGGGGCTGGCGCTCTGGCGGTGGGGCATGACCCGCAATCCCATCCTGATGGGGCTGATCCTGAGCACCACGTCGATCGGCATCGTGGTGCCGGTGCTCAAGGAGCGCGAACTGATCGACAAAACCTACGGGCAACTCATTCTGCTGTCGGCGCTGTTCAGCGACTTCCTCACGCTGTTGCTTCTCGGCCTGGTCATCGCGGCCGTCCGCAACGGCGTGAGCGCCGACATGCTGTTTTTCTTGGTGTTGCTCGCGGTCTTTGTCGGCAGCGCCAAGCTGGGTCGCTGGGCGCACAGCCACAAGCTGACCCACCGCGTGCTCGAGGAACTGTCGCATGCCACCTCGCAGATCCGCATCCGCGGGGCCTTCGCGCTGATCGTGCTGTGGGTGGTGCTGGCGGGGTCGCTCGGCGTGGAAGTGATCCTCGGCGCCTTCCTCGCGGGCGTCCTGATCGGCCAGAACCGGCAGACCTCGCGGCAGATCTTCGAAGAAAAGCTCGACGCCATGGGCTACGGTTTTTTCATTCCGATCTTCTTCATCATGGTCGGCGCCCGCTTCGACCTGACGGCACTCCTGACCTCGCCCGGGGCCCTGTGGCTGGTGCCCTTGCTGATCGTGGCGGCCTACCTGGTGAAGCTGCTTGCCGGCGCTCAGCTTTCGCACCCTGTTCTCGTGGCGGGAAACGGTGGCCGCCGGGGCGCTTTTATCGTCCCGGTTGTCGTTGATCATCGCCGCCTCGGCGATCGCGCTGCGCCTCAACATGATCGGTTCAGCGACCAATTCCGCGATTGTGCTGGTGGCGATCGTCACCTGCACGGCCTCGCCGATTCTGTTCAACCGCCTGCTCCCGGCGCGCCCGGAGCGCAAGCGGTTCGGCGTCATCATCCTGGGAACGGATTTCCTGGCCGAACTGCTCGGCAAACGCCTGCTCCAGGACGGCGAGCCGGTCACCTTCATCGGGCGGGATGCCGTGCGGTTGGAAAAGCTGCGCGAAGCAGGTTGTACGGTCGTCACCGGCCCCCCGGACGATGAACAGGTATTGCGCGCCGCGGGGGCCGAACGGGCAAGGGCCCTGGTGGCGGTGTCGAGCGATCCCGGCGTGGTCGCGCGCGCCTGCCGCCAGGCCCGCGACGTCTTTCAGATGCCCTCGATCGTCGCCCGGGCCGACGAACAGGAACAGGTCCGCACCTTGCAGGCGTTGGGCGTGCAAGTCGTGCAACCCGCGATGGCGATGGCCCTGGGATTGGAGGGCGCGCTGCATTATCCGGCCGCGTTCTCCGCGCTGATCGACAAGAGCGACCAGTTCGATTTCGCCGACGCCCCGCTGCGCAACCCCGCCCTCTTGGATCGCCCGATGCGTCAGTTGCACCTGCCCGACAAGGCCCTCGTTCTGGGCATCAGGCGACGCCGCGAAGGCGAGGTCATCGTGCCTCACGGCGACACCATTCTGCGCGCCGACGACGTGTTGATGCTGTGTGGCGCACCCGAAGCCATGGAGGAAGCGCGCCGGTGGATCGCCGGCGAAGCAAGCCCCCCTCCCGGGCAAACTTAGCGATCACGAACAAATAACCATTTCTCCGCCGCCGCCACCGGCCGCTGATTGTGTTGTCTAGAAGAAGCTCTCGGAAGACTTTTTCAATTCAATCCCCCCATTGCTGACGTTCGCAGTACGCGTCGGGCTCGGCCATTGAAAACGAGCCACTGACCCACACCCCGCGCCATGAACCGAATGTTGACTTCCCTCAAATGAGGAGGAGAGCGACTGTGGCGGTCTCTTATTCGTTGAGCGATCTTGGACCGCTGACGAATGGACTGTCCCGAAGATAAAATCGCAGGGGGCGGTTGGCGTCCCGCGAAATCCCGATCCTGACGCTCTGCCCGATCTCGCCGGGTTCGGGACCACCGCTTGCAAGCCATAGAGGGCCTTCTCGGCAAAGATCGAGTCCATCGAGCCGACGATCAACCCGCAACGCCGCGGTGAGCCTTCCTGGTCCTCTCGCCAAGTCGCGCAAGCGCTCGATGCCGCGATTTAGCCGCATGATCGGGATGCCTTCGAGCGGCTCGAGCGCCCTGATCAGGACGCCGGCTCCGATCCCGGGCTTCTCGCTCGAGACATTCAGCATGTATGAGCTGCCGTAGGCGAGATAAATATAGGCGTGCCCACGCTCGAGAAACAGCGAACGATTACGCCGCGTCATCCCCCGGTAGGCGTGCCCGGCGGCGTCGCCGACGACATACGCCTCGGTCTCGACGATACGACCGCTGGCGACGCCTTCAGGCAACTCCCGCACCAACACCTTGCCAATTAGATAGCGGGCGAGAGAGACCGTATCAATCGGCAGCTCCGGGCGAGCGAGCGGCAGATGGCCATCCTTTAGGGCGGCCAGTTTTTCAGGGCATCCGCTCGACCCATTGCGCGCGGGAAGGGCCGGGCTCGAACGGATCGCCGAAATACTGGGTCTCGCGGGCCACCTTCCCATCGAGGAACTCCATGATGCTCACGGTGTAAGACGGCCGCCCGTCATAGGTCAGGACATATTCAGTGACCCAGAGGTCGTCCGCGCCGATTATCCGTCGCACGGTGAAGCGTTTCCGGTTCGGCTGCGCGGCGCGAGACGACTGAATCTTCCGCCGCCCGCGGATGCGCTCGCCCGATTGCGGATATTCGAGCACCGCGTCCTCTCGATAAATCTGGTGCTCCGCCTCGAAATCGTTCGCATCGGAAGCGGCCCAGTGGCGATCCAGAGCCGCTCGAATCTCTCGGTCTTCCATAGCAAATCTCCTTGACCATCGCCGTCGATGTTGAGCCGTCGTACAATGCGCTGGCTTGGGCAGGCCTTCCAGATGTAGCGAGAGCATTCCAAGACGCGCCATGGCGATCCGGGGCATTGGCACGGCATGTATGACGCGGCCTATCCGCGTCTTCTGCGCGATCTCGGCTGCGAACATCGTCGGCGTCTCCGACCCCGCCATCGCCGCCGACCGCGCGACGACGCTGCGAGGACTATCTCGCTACAACCGCGATAGGGATTTTCGTCGTTCCGATGTACGATGAGGGTACGGGCCGGAGAACACGGTCCGACCGAACAGGAGGTAAGCGATGGCACCAGCGTTCTGGGCGGCCGGTTTGGCCGTCGTCCTCGCGGCGGCGGCGCCGGCGGCGGCCGACGAGGAATCCCCAAAATACGGCGGTACACTGACCTACATGATCCCGGCGGATTCGCCGCCGAGCTTCGACGCGCAGCGCGAGGAAACCTATGCGACGATCCACTCGGCGGCGCCGTTCTACAGCGTGCTGATCCGGATCAACCCGTACGATCCGGGATCCGCCACCGATATCGTGTGCGACCTGTGCACCGAGATGCCGAAGCCGACCGACGGCGGCAAGACCTACACCTTCAAGATCCGCGACGACGTCAAGTTCCACAACGGCGACAAGCTGACCGCCGAGGACGTCGCGGCCAGCCTCAACAAGATCGCCTTTCCGCCGGAAGGCACGATGAGCCCGCGCTCGACCGATTTCATGATGGTCAAGGACATCACGGCGCCGGACGAGCACACGGTCGTCATTCACCTGAAGTTTGCCACCAGCGCGTTTCTGCCGGCGCTGGCCGACCCCTACAACTGGATTTACCAGAAGAAAGTGCTCGACAAGGACATCCACTGGTACGAGCACAACATCCTCGGCTCCGGCCCGTTCAAGTTCGCCGGGTACGAAGCCGGGCAGAAGATCAAGGGCGTGCGCAACCCCGACTACTATCATAAGGGGCTGCCGTATCTCGACGGGTTCGAGGGGATCTACGCGCCGAAGCAGGCGGTGCAGCTCGACGCGATCCGCGCCAATCGCGCCGCGACCGAGTTTCGCGGCTATCCGCCCTCCGCGATGGACCAGCTGAAGCAGGAGCTGGGCGACAAGATCGTGATCCAACAGAGCGACTGGAACTGCACGGTGGGGGCCTGGATCAACCATAAGAAGAAGCCGTTCGACGATGTGCGGGTGCGGCGCGCCTTGGTGTTGGCGCTCGACCACTGGGGCAGCCAGGCGGGCCTCTCCAAGATCAGCCTGATGAACACGGTCGGCGGCCTCATTTTCCCCGGCTCGCCGCTGGCGGAGAGCAAGCAGCAACTCGAAACGATCGCCGGCTTCTGGCCCGATATAAAGAAGTCGCGCGCCGAGGCGAGGCGGTTGCTGAAGGAGGCCGGCGCCGAAGGGCTCAGCTTCGAACTCGTCAACCGCAACGTCGATCAGCCCTACAAATATCTCGGCAATTGGCTGATCGACCAATGGAGCAAGATCGGCCTGCATGTGACGCAGAAGGTGCTGCCGACCGGACCCTGGTTCGCCTCGCTGCGCGGCGGTGATTTTGCCGTCAACACCGGCGGCAATTGTCACGGCATCGTCAACCCGGTGATCGATGTCCAAACCTGGCTGTCGCATTCGATCAGCAGCCAGAATTACGGCTACTACGAGGATCCGAAAGCGGACGATATCTATAACAAGATGCTGCACGAGACCGATGTCACGAAGCAACGCGCTCTCGCCTTCCAGTTCGACAAGCGCGTGCTCGACGAAGGGGCGCACTACATTCACAGCTATTGGTGGAAACGCATCGTGCCGCTGCGCTCCTACGTCAACGGCTGGAAGATCGGCCCGAGCCATTACGCCAACCAGGATTTGTCGACGATTTGGCTCAGCCCTCCCGAATGCGGGAGCTGCAGCGCCCACCCGACGATGGAGAAGGCCGAAGCAGGCAAATAACCGGGAGAAGAGGCGGCGGCGGGGCCACCATGGCCTCGCCCTTCTCGTGGTTCCGTCCGATGCGTCAGTTGCACCTGCCCGACAAAGCCCTCGTTCTGGGCACGACATACGGTTGATCCTGCTCGACGGGCGGGGCAAAACTCACCCCGTGGGGTAATCTGAGCGGAGGCATGGCCGACATCGTCCTTATCCACCCGCGTTTCGAGATTTCCTATTGGGGGCTCGAGCATGCGATGCCGTTTCTTGGGCTCAAGGCGATCATGCCCGTTGCCAGCCTGCCGCTCTTGGCGGCGCTGACCCCGCCCAGCCACACGGTCACGATCATCGACGAGAATATCGAGCCCATCGATTTTGCGCGTTGCGCCCAGGCCGATATTGTCGGCGTGACCGGCATGAACGTGCAGCGCCATCGGATGAAGGAAATCCTCGGCGAACTGCGCGGCCGTGGCGTCTTCACGGTCGTCGGCGGCGCCTGGGTCACCGTGCAGGAGGACGATATCACCGGCCTCGCCGACGTAATCTTCGTCGGCGAGGCCGAGACGACCTGGCCGCAGTTTCTCTCCGAATGGGGCGAAGGACGCCATCGGACGCGCTACGAGCAGGCCGAGCGAACCGACATGACGACCGTGCCGCCGCCGCGTCTCGACCTATTGCGGATGCACCATTACGCGCTGGGCAGTTTGCAGTTCTCGCGCGGCTGCCCGTTCACCTGCGAATTCTGTGACATCATCGTCACCTTCGGGCGCCGCCCTCGGCTCAAGACCTCCGCCCAGATCGTCGCCGAACTCGACGGCATCGTCGCGGCCGGCAAGACTTCCGCCTTCATCGTCGACGACAACCTGATTGGCAACAAGGCGGGCGTCAAAAAGCTGCTGAAGGACGTCCACGCCTGGCAGGAGAAGCACGGCTATCCGTTGATGTTCGCGACCGAGGCCTCGATTGACCTGGCCGAGGACGCCGAACTGATGCAGCTGATGGTCGACGCCAATATCACCGAAGTCTTCATCGGTATCGAGAGCCCGAATGAAGAATCCCTGCGCGAGACGAAGAAGCTGCAGAACCTGCGCGGCCGCGGTGGCACGATGCTCGACAAGGTCCACCGTATCCAGGAAGCCGGGATCGAGGTGTGGTGCGGCATTATTGTCGGTTTCGACAACGACGATCCCGGCATCTTCACCGCGCAGCGCCGCTTCCTCGCGGAATCACGCATCGCCAGCGTGATGGTTAACATGCTGGTGGCGATCCCGCGGACGCCGCTCTACAAACGGCTGCGCGCCGAGGGCCGGCTCGACCTGGCGGTGGACCAAGCCAGCGCCGGCGCCTTCGGCACCAATGTTGTCCCGCTACGCATCGGACGCGCCGAATTGCGCCAGGGCTATATCGAGCTGATGCGCGACCTGTACGCGCCGCAGGCCTATTTCGCGCGGCTCGATCAACTCTACCTCGACGCGCGGCTGCGCGTCGCCGAGACCCGCAAGCGCTACCTGCGGCGCCACCCGCTGCGCCGGCTGACGCTGAACACGCGGTTCCTGTTCGAGGCGGTCGGGATCACGCTTATGTTGCATCGCGTGCCCGACCCGGAGCTGCGCCGCGAGTACCGCCGCCGGATCCTGCGCATTGCGTGGCGCCGCCGCTCGCCGCAGATGGTCGAGCTCTACGCGATCAAATGCGCGATGCACTATCACGCCCACAGGATGGTGCGGGAGATGCTACCGGGGGAGACGATCCCAGGCGCGGCTGCCAGCGCCGCGTGACCGCGCGCGGCGGATCGCGCTACGGAGAACAAGACCCCGGATCGATCCCGCCGGCGGCGCTGTCAAGCCCTCGTTCCGGGCGTCCGGCGACGCCGCGAAGGCGAGGTCATCGGGCCGCCCGGCGACACCGTTCTCCGCGCCGATGACGTGTTGATGCTGTGCGGCGCACCTGAAGCGATAGAGGAAGCGCGCCGGTGGATCGCCGGCAAAGCAAGCCCCCCTCCCGGACAACCCAGCGATCACGAACAAATAGCCACTTCTCAGCCCCCGCCCCCGGCCGTACATGCCCCCATACCGGCCGTTGACTGGGGCCACCGGGAATCGGCTCAGGCGGGTGGTTCGCGAGCTTTTCCGATCTAGCCCGACTGTGACGCCCCCGGCTTGAATACGGTCATTGTCGGCCTGAAGCCAGGAGACCTGACATCGAACTTGCCCGCCGAGTTGCTTGGGCAATCGGCCTGTCTTCTCAGCGCCGAAGGCTCCTTTGCCAAGAAAACATGACAAGATCGCGGCCATGAGCCCATCCTCACTCGCAGCGCGGATTAAGAACAGAGAGCCACCGATCCGGCGAGTGGCTTGCGCTTCGAGGGCGATCCATGAGGGGCGACGCGTTCACCCCGGTTCCCAACCGCGGCATGATCACGATCTCGATCATGCTGGCGAACATCATGCAGGGGCTCGACAATACGATCCTCAACGTCGCCTTGCCGCACATCCAGGGAAGCCTCTCGGCCTCCCTCGACCAGGTCGCCTGGACCCTGACCTCCTACATCGTCTGCTCGGCGATCATGATGCCGCTGACCGGCTGGCTCGCCGGCCGGTTCGGCATCAAATACATCTTCCTCGCCTCGATCATCGGCTTCACCATCGCCTCGGCATTGTGCGGCGCCGCCACCAGCCTCGGCGAACTGGTGGCGTTTCGCGCCCTGCAAGGGGTCGCCGGGGCCGGCCTCATCCCGCTGTCGCAAGCCACGCTGTTGCAGATCAACCCGCCGGAGCGGCACGGGCAAGCGATGGCGGTGTTCGGCGTCGGCACGATCTGCGGGCCGATCATGGGCCCGGCGCTCGGTGGCTGGCTGACCCAGGATTACAGCTGGCGCTGGGTTTTCTACATCAACCTGCCGATCGGTCTGTTGTGTACGCTTGGCGTCCTCGTCTTCATCCGCCACAGCCGCAACATCCATCGCGAGCCGTTCGACGTCTTCGGATTCCTCGCGTTGAGCCTGGGGATCGGCGCCTTGCAGTTGCTGCTCGACCGCGGCGAGTTGAAGGACTGGTTCAATTCGGGCGAGATCTGGATCGAAGCGACGATCGCGGGGCTCGGCCTCTACTTGTTCAGCGTGCACACGGTAACCACCGACGGACCGTCGTTCCTCAACCGCGACCTGTTGAAGAGCACCAATTTCACCGCCGGTACGGTGCTGATGTTTGCCGGCGGGCTGATCATGACCGGGACGCTCGCATTGTTGTCGACGATGCTGCAAAACCTGATGGCCTATCCGGCGATGACGACCGGCTTTGTGACGATGCCGCGCGGTATCGGCGCCATGGCGGCGATGTTCGTTGTGGCGCCGCTGATCATCCGGGTCGACAACCGGCTGATCATCGGCTTCGGCTTTTTGCTGACCGCGCTGTCGATGTGGCTGATGAGCCAGTTCTCGCTGCAGATGGGGATGGCGCCGGTCATCATTTCCGGGCTGCTGCAGGGGTTCGGCCTCGGCTGCACCCAGGTGCCGCTCAACATCCTGGCGCTGTCGACGCTGCCGCGCCACATCCTGACCCAGGGCACCGCGATCCGCAGCCTGATGCGCAACCTCGGCGGCAGCATCGGCATCAGCGTCCTCGTCGCCAACCTCGCGGAGAAAACCCAGATCGCGCATTCGTACCTCGTCGAGGGGTTGCGGCCGGACAACCCGTTGGCGCAGGCCCCCTACCTCGCGGCGCCGTACAGCCTGTCGACGCCGGTCGGCATCGCGGCGCTCAATGCCGAGGTGACGCGGCAGGCTGCGATGGTCGCCTATATCGACAATTTCCGGCTGATGATGCTGATCGCGCTGGCGACGCTCCCCATCCTGCTGCTGCTGCGCGGGGCCCGCCGCCGCCCAGTGACCGCGGCCGCCGACGATTAAAGGACCTGTACTTCCGTCGGGTCCGTGCGAGACTCCGCCGGTTCGATTTTTGCGCCGCGGACGGCCGGAATCGGCGCAAAGGAGACGATGGCTTCAGTGACGGCAAAGGGTTCGCTCTCTATCGAGAAGCCGGATGTATGAGCGATATGGGCGGGCGGACCTTGCCGCACTTGAGCCGCCCTTTCATCGATCATGAAGCGCTTCCTGAGCCTACGCCGACATCCACCTCCTGTATTGTGATAGACACAATTGCTTATTGACAAATCCATTGGTCGGGAGTACGCTTGGTCGTTGTCGTAGGGGGAGGGACTTTGAATGCCGCGTTTGCTGTTTTTTTGTTGCAAATAACAGCTAAAACAGCAAAACCGCCGAGGGGCGGGGAGGGGCGATGAGCATTCCGAAACGCGTGGCGGCGATCGGGGTTGGGCATTGGCACGGTATGTATGACGCGGCCTATCTGCGTCTTTTGCGCGATCTCGGCTGCGACATCGTCGGCGTTTCCGATCCCGATCCCGCGATCGCCGCCGACCGCGCGGCGCGCTTTAACAGCACGGCGTTCAGCGACTTTCGGCGGATGGTGGAGACGACAAGGCCGGAATTCGTCGTGGCCCTCGGGCGGCATTGCGACATGCCTCAGACCTTCCGCTTTCTGGTCGATGCCGGCATCCCGTTCCTGATGGAAAAGCCGTGGGGGATCGATCCCGACACTGTCGCCGGCCTCGCCCGTCTCGCCGAGAAAAAGGGCGCCTGGGTTACTGTGCCGTTCATGCAGCGCTATTCGTTCTGGGCTGTGACCGCGCGGCGGATGATCGATTCCGGCGAGTTCGGCCGCATTTCGCATATCTTTTTCCGCACGATCCGGCCGACGATGGCGCGCTATGTCGAATGGCAGTCGCCGTGGATGGCCGATCCGGCGCAGGCCGGCGGCGGTGCGCTCCTAAACCTCGGCGGACACGGCTTCGACATGGCGCGGTTCCTGACCGGCGAGGAGCCCGAGGTCGTCTCCGCCGTTCTGAGCCGCCGGGCGCACGCTGCCGCGGTCGAGGATTACGCGCTCGCCACGTTGCGCACCCCCTCGGGCGTCTTCTTTCACAACGAGGTCGGCTACACGATGCCGACCTGGCCCGAGAACCGCACCGACGGCGAACAGAAAATCGCCGGCGAGAAATTGCTGCTGCGCCAGACCGACGCGGGGTTGCAAATCCTCGGGCCCGGCCGCGACGAGATCGTGCCAGAGCCGCCGGGCTGGGAGGCGGGCTATCCGCGCGCCTTGCGCGAGGCGCTCGAAGCCTATGGCCGCGGCGACCCGCCGCCGATCCCGGCCGCCGCCTGCGCCCGCGCGGTCAGGCTGATCTTCGACAGCTATCGCGCCGCCGGCGAGCCCCGGCAAGGAGCCGTATAAAATTCGTCTAAATTGCGTCAATAGGACGGGAATGCCTCCCGTCTGACCCGTCGCCCGGCTAGCCTCGACAGGAGGTGAGCGGCGGGTCGGCGATGACGGATGCGACGGCGGCCGACCGGGGCCCGGATCTGGCGCCGGCATGGGGGGCGCGGTTGTGGCGCTGCCTTGCCGCTGCCTACTTCGCCGAGGGCGACCGCCGTCACCTGTGGCTGCCGGTATTTTTCGGCGCCGGCATCGCGGTCTATTTCGCGTTGACGGTCGAGCCGCCGCTGTGGCTCGGCGTCCTTGGCGGGCTGATCGGTGCATCGGCCGCCTTCGCCCTGCGCCGGCGTCCGGCATGGTGCGAGGCGGCGGTGGCGCTGACCCTCTTCGCCGCCGGGTTCGCGCTCGCCGCCGAGGCGACGCTGGAACGCGCCGCCCCGATGTTGCAGCGCCGTTTCGGCCCTGCCGAGATCGCCGGCCGGGTCGTCGACATCGATCTCCTGCAGCGCGGCTGGCGGCTCGATTCTGATGCCCGACGCATTGCCGGGGCTCCCCCGCGCCGAGCAGCCCTTCCTCGTCCGGCTGCACATTCCGCCGAAGAGCGATCTCCTGATGCCCGGCGATCGGGTCAGCCTCAAGGCACTGATCTACCCGCCGCCGGGGCAGGTCGTGCCGGGCGGCCGCGACCTGCAGCGCGAACTCTATTTCGCCCGGATCGGCGGCGTCGGCTACAGCCTCGGCGCGGCGCGCAAGATCGTCGAGCCGCACCTGGCGGCAGCTGAGGTCGGGGGCGGCTGGCGGCAATTCGTCGAACGCCTGCGGACCGAAATGTCGCGCCGCATTACCTCGGTCCTGCCGGGCGCGACCGGCGGCATCGCCTCGACCTTGATCACCGGCAAGCGCGGCGCCATCCCGGAAAAGGACAAGCAGGCCTTTCGCGAGTTCGGGCCTCGCTCATCTCCTGGCGATCTCGGGACTGCATCTCGGCCTTGTCGGCGGCTTCGTCTTTGTCGCCGTGCGCGGCGTACTGGCGCTGATCCCGCGGATCGCGCTCAACTTCCGATCAAGAAGATCGCCGCGGCGACCGCACTCCTAGTGCTTGCCGGCTATCTCTTTATTTCCGGGGCGGCGGTGCCCACACAGCGCGCCTTTGTCATGAACGGCATCGTCTTCGCGGCGGTGCTGATCGACCGGCTGCGCATCTCGATGCGGATCTGCGCGATCGCCGCCGCTCTGGTGCTGGCGATCGACCCGGCGAGCCTCGTCGGCGTCAGCTTTCAAATGTCGTTCGGCGCGGTCGTGGCGCTGATCGCCGCCTACGAGACTTATGGCGAGCGCCTCGCCCGGTTCCTCTACCGGCCCTCCTTTTCGGGGCAGATGCTCGGCTATTGCGGCGCTGTCGTCGCGACCACGGTCATCGCGACGATGGGCACCGAGCCCTTCACGATCTACCACTTCCACCATGTCGCCTTCTATTCGCCGCTCGCCAATGTGCTGGCGGTCCCGATCAGCGCGATGTGGACCCTGCCGTGGGGGCTCTGCGCCAGTTTGCTGATGCCGTTCGGGCTCGAACGCCTGGCGCTCGTCCCGATGGGCTGGGGGATCGACATGACCTTGTGGGTCGCGCAAGGTGTGGCGGCCTCCCAGGCAATGTCTGGGCGACGCCGCGGATGCCGCTCGCCGGGCTCCTGCTGGTCGTCTTCGGCGGGCTGTGGCTCTGCCTGTGGCAAGGGCGATGGCGGCGCTGGGGTGCGGTCGCGATCCTGGCCGGGCTCGCCACTACGGCGTTGACCCGACCGCCCGATGTGGTGATCGCCGATATCGGGCGGTTTGTCGCGGCGCGGTCGCCCGCCGGCCCCTATGTCGTTATCGCCGAAAGCAGCCATAAGATGGCGCGCTCGGTCCTCGCCGAGGAGACCGGCTCGGATGCGGTCGATTGGTCGGCGGCGCTGCGCCAGCGGCAAAGCGGGCTCGACTGCGCCGGCGATCTCTGCCGCTACGCCGCAAGAGGCCGCCGTGTGGCCATCGTCACCGGCGAGGGCGCCCTGCCGCTCGATTGCGCCGAGTTCGACGCGATCGTGGCGCAGGTTCCGGCCGGCTTTCGCTGCCGTTCGACGATCCCGGTCGTCGACCGGATCGATTCCTGGCGCCTCGGCGCCGTGGCGTTGTGGCTCGACCGCAGTGGGGTCGTCGTCGAGAGCGCCAACCGCCTCCGCGGCAATCGCCCCTGGGTGCCGCAGCCGCGCCCCCGCCGTCGGCAAGCGCCCGCCGCCGACGAAGACTAGCCCGCCGTCACCGGCCGGCAGCCCGAATTCACGGGGCTGACCATGATGCTCGACAGCCGGTACAATGGCTGGCGGCTCGAAGACATCTGGCTCGACCGCTAGCGGGAGAAAGACGCCATGGCCGACACTCTGGTCGAATACGCCTCTTCGGGGCAGGTCGCGACCCTGACATTGAACCGGCCCGACCGGCTGAACGCGTTCAGCGACGATCTGGTGCGGCATCTGGCCGAGGCGCTGCGCCGCTTCGACCTCGACCCCGAGGCGCAGGTCGCGATCATCTGCGGCAAGGGCCGCGCCTTTTCGAGCGGTGCGGACGTGCACCAGCGGCAATTGCGCAAGCGCGAGGAGTTCGAGGAGCATGGCGGGCCGCAGGGCTGGGGCGCCAATTCCGCCGACCTGCTGACCCGCTCGGTCAACTGGAAGCCGGTCATCGCCGCCGCCCACGGCTATGCGATGGGCCTGGCCCTCGGCATCGTGCTCGAATGCGACCTGATCGTCGCCGATGCCGGGACCAAATTCCAGGTGACCGAGACCTCGCGCGGGCTGGGCGGCGCCAAATACTGGGCGTTGCTGAATTTCCGCGGGGCCGCCGCCTTCGCCAACGAGGTGGCGTTGACCGGCCGCTTCTTCACCGCCGAGGAGGCGTTCGCCGCCGGCATCATCAACCGTGTCGCGCCCGAGGGCCAGCATCTTGAAGTCGCCCACGAACTCGCCGCCGAGGTCGCCAAGAACCCGCCGCTCTCGGTGCGCTCGACGGTGCGGACCCGGCGTTGGTACATGGAGCAGATCGAGCGCGAGGTCATCATGCAGACTGCCCCCTTGAAGCTCTATCTGACCGAGGATTTCCACGAAGCCGCCCGCGCCTTCGCCGAAAAGCGCAAGCCCGGCCCCTTCAAGGGCCGCTGACGGACGCGACCGGGAGGAACCCGGATGGCCGGGGAGGCGCGCGACCTCGTCTTCATCAGCTACAGCCGCGAGGACAGCGTCTGGCTGGAGCGCCTGCTGATCTTTCTGAAGCCTTATAGGAGGCAAAATCTCAAGGTCTGGGCGGACCCGAATACATAAACGTCGGCGGCAAATGGCGGCGGAAGATTGCCTCGGCGCTGTCCCATACCTGCGTGGGCGTCGTGCTGCTGACGGCCCGACTTTCTCGCTTCGGATTTCATCCATGAGGAGGAACTGCCGCCCCTCGCTCGAACGAGCGGACGAAGAGCCAGTTACCCTGGTCGCGATCCCGATAAGCGCCTGCGATTACAAGCCGAGCGCGATTGTCCGAATTCGGATGGGCACACCCGCTCGACCAGCCGCTCGACGGCACTGCCGAGCGTCGCGGCGCAACGCTGCGTTCGTACAGATCGTCAAGGAGATCGTCAAGGCGGCGCGCGGATGGCGCCTGCCCCGAACAAACCGGCAACGGCGGCAAGCACCGGTCGCCGCCGCTCACGGCCTTGCAGCCGGTAGCGCCGACCGGCGGACTTGCCGCGTTGCACGGCGTGCCGGGGCAGCGGCCGAATTACCTGCGGCGTCAGGAATATCTCGACCGGCTGAAGCAGGCGCTGCTCGGCGCGACCAACCGGGCGGTCGGCATCACCGGCACGGCGGCGCAGGGGGCGCCGGTCGGGCTGCACGGCATGGGCGGCATCGGCAAGACCGAGCTCGCCAAGGGTCTGGTCAATGACGACGAGGTCCGGCATGCCTTCCCGGACGGGATCTTCTGGCTGACCCTCGGCCAGAAGATCGAGCCATTGCAATTGCAGGGCGAGCTTGCGGCCTATGTCCGGGCGAAGCCAGGGCCTATGCCAGCGTCAACGAAGCGCGCGACCGGTTGCGCCAATTGTTCGACGGCAAATCGTGTCTGCTGGTGCTCGACGATCTGTGGCGGTGTGAGGATGCCGAGCCGTTCGATGTCCTCGGGCCGCGCTCGCGGCTCTTGGTGACGACCCGCGACGCCGATCTGCTGGTGGCGCTCGGCGCCCGCGAATTGCCGCTCGACATGTTGAGCGAGGAGCTGGCGCTCGAACTCCTGGCGTCGTGGGCCGGGCAGGACCGCGCAGCGCTGCCGGCGGCGGCGGCAGAAGGTCGCCGCGAGTTGCGGCTATCTGCCGTTGGCGTTGGCGCTCGCCGGGGCGCGCGTCGCAAGGCGGCGCCCGACTGGGAGGAGGTGCTGTCGGCGCTTGAGCAGCGGCCGGCTCGAATTTCTCGATCACCCCTATGGCAGCGTCTTCGGCTCGCTGCGGCTCAGCACCGACGCGCTGCCCGAGGCGGAACGGGCGCGCTATTTCGAACTGGCGGCGTTCCCCGAGGACGCCGATGATCCCGGTCGCGGCGATCTCACGCTGTGGCGTCACACCGGCGGGATGGAGCCCGAGGCTTCTCGCGATCTGCTGCTGCGCTTGCATCGGCGCGCCCTGCTGACCCGCAGCGAGGACGGCGAGCGGATCTCGTTCCACGATCTGCAATACGATTTTCTGCGTCTCAATATCGCCTCGCTGGTCGAGGCGCATGCCGCACTCGTCGACGCCTACCGCGCCGCGGCATCGGCGGGCTGGGCCAGCGGACCCGACGACGGCTATTTCTTCCAGCATCTGCCGCGCCACCTGGCCGCGGCTGACCGCCTCGACGAGCTCAAGGCGTTGCTGTGCGATTACGCCTGGCTCGTGGCAAAGCTCGCCGCCACGGACGTCAACGCCGTGCTCGCCGATTACGATCTCGTCGCCAGCGATCCGGATCTGACCCTGATCGGGCAGGCATTGCGCTTGTCGATCCCGGCCTTGGCCCGCGACCCCTCGCACTTTCCCGGTCAATTGATCGGGCGGCTCCGAAGGCTTGGCCGCGTCCGTCGATCGAGGCGCTGCTCGCAGGGGCGGAAGGGGCGCGTCTGGACTGTGGCTGCGACCGCGATTTGCCTCGCTTACCCCGCCCGGCGGGCCACTGCGCCAAATCCTGATCGGGCATGGGGGAACAGTGTCCGCGGTGGCGGTCTCGGCCGACTTCCGCCATGCCCTCTCCGGCTCTTATGACAACACATTGCGGCTGTGGGATCTCGGCCACCGGGGAGAGCCTGCGCACCCTCGAAGGGCACACCATTCGGGTCCTCGCGGTGGCGGTGTTGGCCGACGGCAGCCGTGCCCTCTCCGGCTCATGTGACAACACCTTGCGGCTGTGGGATCTCGACACCGGGGCGAGCCTGCGCACCCTCGAAGGGCACACCTGCTGGGGTCAGCGCGGTGGCGGTGCTGGCCGACTGCCGCCATGCCCTCTCCGGCTCGGGTGACAACACCTTGCGGCTGTGGGATCTCGAAACCGGGGCGAGCCTGCGCACCCTCGAAGGGCACACCCATAGGGTCAGCGCGGTGGCGGTGCTCGGCCGACGTCCGCCATGCCCTCTCCGGCTCTTATGACAACACGTTGCGGCTGTGGGATCTGGAAACCGGGGCGAGCCTGCGCACCCTCGAAGGGCACACCTATGGGGTCGGCGCGGTGGCGGTCTGGCCGACTTCCGCCATGCCCTCTCCGGCTCCTGGGACAACACCTGCGGCTGTGGGATCTCGAAAGCGGGGCGAGCCTGCGCACCCTCGAAGGGCACACCAATGGGGTCGGCGCGGTGGCGGTCTCGGCCGACTTCCGCCATGCCCTCTCCGGCTCCTGGGACAAGACCTTGCGGCTGTGGGATCTCGAAAGCGGGGCGAGCCTGCGCACCCTCGAAGGGCACACCGATGGGGTCAGCGCGGTGGCGGTCTGGCCGACTTCCGCCATGCCCTCTCCGGGTCTGATGATGCCACCTTGCGGCTGTGGGATCTCGAAAGCGGGGCGAGCCTGCGCACCCTCGAAGGGCACACCGATGGGGTCGGCGCGGTGGCGGTCTCGGCCGACTTCCGCCATGCCCTCTCCGGCTCTGATGACAAGACCTTGCGGCTGTGGGATCTGGAAAGCGGGGCGAGCCTGCGCGCCCTCGAAGGGCACACCGATTGGGTCCTCGCGGTGGCGGTCTCGGCCGACTTCCGCCATGCCCTCTCCGGCTCTTATGACAAGACCTTGCGGCTGTGGGATCTGGAAACCGGGGCGAGCCTGCGCACCCTCGAAGGGCACACCGATTGGGTCCTCGCGGTGGCGGTCTCGGCCGACTTCCGCCATGCCCTCTCCGGCTCTTATGACAAGACCTTGCGGCTTTGGGATCTGGCGAACGGCCGCTGCCTTGCCGAATATTATGCCGATGCCGCCATCAGCTGCGTCGCCTTCGCCCGCGACGATCTGATCATCGCCGGATCGGCGGACGGCCATATCCATATCCTCGAAATCCGCGAGCCCTGAACCCTTGTCGGAGGAATTGCGATGATCACCCCCGCCTATGTCCGCACGATGACCGCCTACAATGCCGAGATGAACCGCCGGCTTTTCGGGGCCGCGGCCCGGCTCTCCGAGGAGGAGCGGCGGCTGCCGCGCGGCGCCTTCTGGGGCAATATCCACGGCACTTTGACGCATATCCTGTGGGGGGACCGGCAGTGGATGTCGCGCTTTGACGGCTGGGAGCGGCCGCAGACCCCGATCAAGCAGAGTTCTCGGATGATCGAGGATTTCGCCGAACTCCAGGCCGCGCGGGAGGAGTCCGACGCCGGCATCGCGCGCTGGGCGGCCAAGGTCGACGACGCCTGGCTCGGCGAGGACTTGGTGTGGTTCAGCGGTGCGGCCAATCGCGAGATGCGGGCGCCGAAGGGCCTGCTCGTCGCCCACTTCTTCAATCATCAGACGCACCACCGCGGCCAGGCGCATGCGATGCTGACCGCCGCCGGAGAGGCAACCGGCGACACCGACCTCTTCCTGCTGATCCCCGAAATCGTCAAATAGCCCGGAGGCGACGAATCATCTTTACCTTCTTTCGGCCGCCCGGCGAGAGAACGCCGATGAACACGGCCGAGGACGGGCTGCCGTTTCCGCAGCGCTATTGGGCGATCCTGACGTTGGCGACGGGGCTCGTCGTGTCGGTGCTCGACACCTCGATCGCCAACATCGCGCTGCCGACGATCGCCCGCGACATCGGCGCCACGCCGGCGCAGTCGATCTGGGTGGTCAACGCCTATCAGTTGGCGGTGGTGATCTCGCTCTTGCCGCTTGCCTCGCTCGGCGACATCTTTGGCTATCGCCGCGTCTACACGGTGGGCGTCGCCGTCTTCACGGTCGCGGCACTGATCAGCGCCACCTCGCATTCGCTGCCCATGCTGGCGCTCGGGCGCGCGCTGCAGGGGCTGGGTGCGGCCGGCATGATGAGTGTCAACACCGCACTCGTGCGCTACACCTATCCGCGCCGGCAATTGGGCCGCGGTATCGCGATGACGGCGGTGGCCGTCTCGGTCTCCTCGGCGGCGGGGCCGAGTGTCGCCTCGGCGATCCTCGCGGTCGCCTCCTGGCCTTGGCTCTTCGCGGTCAACGTGCCGATCGGCCTTGTCTGCCTGGCGCTGTCGTGGCGGCTCTTGCCCTCGACGCCGCCCTCCGAACACCGGTTCGACCTGCCGAGCGCGGTTTTGAGCGCCTTCGCCTTCGCGCTGCTGATCGGCGGCATCAACGGCGCCGGTCACGGCCAGGGGGCCCATTTCGTGGCGCTCGAACTGGTCGCCGCCGTCGGCGTCGGCTGGTTCCTGGTGCGCCGCCAACTCCGGTCGCCGCTGCCGCTGCTGCCGGTCGATCTGTTCCGCCGGCCGATCTTCGCGCTGTCGGTGACGACGTCCGTCTGCACCTTTGTGGCGCAAGGCATCGTGTTCGTGACCTTACCGTTCTACCTGCAGGACGCGATCGGCCGCTCGCAGGTCGCGACCGGGCTGTTGATGACGCCGTGGCCTGTAACGGTCGCGGTCATCGCACCCGTCGCCGGGCGGCTCGCCGACCGCTATCCGGCCGGCATCCTCGGCGGGATCGGGCTCGGCGTGCTGAGCCTGGGTTTCGTTCTGCTGGCGACGATGCCGTCCGACCCGAGCGCCGCCGACATTGTCTGGCGCATGACATTGTGCGGGCTCGGCTTCGGCTTTTTCCAATCGCCGAACAATCGCGCAATCGTCAGCAGCGCGCCGCGCGAGAGGAGCGGCGGGGCAGGGGCCATCCAATCGACCGCACGTCTCCTCGGCCAGACGATCGGTGCCGCACTGGTGGCGCTAATCTTCGGCCTTGCCGGGCCGGCGGGCGGCAGGAGCCCGACCGTCGCGATCCTGCTCGCCGCCGGTTTTGCCGGGGTCGCCGCGGCGACGAGCCTGACGCGGCTTGCCAATTTCGCGCGCCCGCCGGCCCCTGTGCGGGCGCCCGTTGCGCCAACGGCGCAGCCAATTCGCGAAGAAGCTACGACCGACTGACCCCGCCACAGCCCCGGCGATTCGCGCAAATTCGGCCTCGCCAAGTCGGGAACGGGCCGGCTTTGCCTGCGCGGCAGGCGGCGGACGCACAATTCCTTGTCGGAGCCTTGGCGTTTACTATGCTTACCCGCGCGCGGTGAGGAACAGGACCATGGCCTATGCCGACATCCTCTATGCCAAGGCTGATGGCATCGCGACGGTCACGATCAATCGCCCGGCGCTCCTGAACGCGTTTCGGGCACAGACCGTCGAGGAGATGCTCGACGCCTTCCGCGACGCCGGCGCCGATGACGACATCGGCGTCGTCGTGCTGGCCGGAGCGGGGGAGCGCGCCTTCTGCGCCGGCGGCGACAATTCGGCGAAGGACGGCGGCTATGGCGGGCGCGGCCTCGTCGGCATGCCGATCGAGGAATTGTACACCGCGATCCGCGACTTGCGCAAGCCGGTCATCGCCAGGGTGCAGGGCTATGCGATCGGTGGCGGCAATGTGCTGGCGACGGTCTGCGACCTGACGATCGCCTCCGAAAACGCGGTGTTCGGCCAGGTCGGACCACGGTTCGGTTCGGTCGATCCGGGCTGGGGTACCGCCTATCTGGCGCGGCTCGTCGGCGAGAAGCGGGCGCGCGAGATCTGGTTCCTGTGCCGCCGCTACACCGCCGCCGAGGCTTACGAAATGGGGCTGGTCAAACAGGTCGTCCCGACCGACCGGCTCGACGCCGAGTTTTCCCAATGGTGCCGCGAGATCCTGGCCTTGAGCCCGACCGCGATCGCCATCGCCAAGCGCTCGTTCCAACGCCGACAGCGAGAATATCCGTGGCATCGGCGCCAGCGGCTTCGAGGCTATTACGGCACCGCCGAGTCGAAGGAGGGGGTGGACGCCTTCATGCAGAAGCGCAAGCCGGAATTTCGCCGGCGAAAATGACGGGTGAGGGGGACGGCGTTGCGTCCGATCGGTTGGCTTCTGGCGACGCTGCTGCTGCTCGGCGCGGCCATGCCGACCGCCGCGGCGCCGGCTTCGGATCGCGATGCGGCCATGCCGACCGCCGCGGCGCCGGCTTCGGATCGCGATGCGGCCATGCCGACCGCCGCGGCGCCGGCTTCGGATCGCGATGTGGTCCACATCCTGAACCGGCTTGCCCTCGGCCCGACGGTCGAGGATTTCCGATACGTAAAGACCGTCGGGATCGAGCAATACATCGCCGAGCAGCTTCACCCCGAGATGATCCCGGAACTGTTTGAACTGCAATGGGATCTGGCGCAGCTCGAAACCCTTGGACTCGACGCCGTGCAATTGCGCCGGCTCTACGGGCCGCCGCGGCCCGTGCTCGGGGTGAAGCCTTCGCTAGATGAGTTCCGTGACCGGCGCGAGCGGGCCCGAGCGATCGTGGCGCAAGCCGCCGAAGCGCGCCTGCTGCGTGCGATCCTGAGCCGGCGCCAGCTGCAGGAGGTCATGGTCGACTTCTGGTTCAACCATTTCAACGTATTCGCGGGCAAGGGCCTCGCCTATCTGTGGGTCGGGGACTACGAGCAGCGGGCGATCAGGTCCAATGCACTCGGGCGGTTCCGCGACCTCCTGTTCGCGGTGAGCAAGCATCCGGCGATGCTGGTTTATCTCGATAACACGCTGAGTGCCGCCCCTGGCAGCCCCGGCGCGGGCCGTGGCGAGCGCGGGCTCAACGAGAATTTCGCGCGCGAAATCATGGAATTGCACACGCTGGGCGTCAATGGCGGGTATACCGAAGACGACGTCGGGACACTGGCGCGCGTCTTCACCGGCTGGAGCGTCAATCGGGCCGATGGCGGACGTTTCCCCGACCAGGCTGCGGTCTTCGACGGTGCCCGCCACGATTTCGGGCCAAAGGCTTTTCTCGGCAGGCCGCTGCGCGCCCGCGGCAAGGCCGAAGGCGAGGAGGCGTTAGACATACTGGCGAGAAACCCGGCGACGGCCCGCCACATAAGCCGCGAACTGGCGCAATATTTTGTCGCCGACGATCCGCCGGACGGGCTGGTCGAGCAGCTTGCCATCCACTTCGGCCAAACCGATGGCAACATCCGTGAGGTATTGCGCGTGCTGTTCGCCAGCCCCGAGTTTCGCCGCAGTGTCGCGCGGAAATACAAGACCCCGTATCAATATGTGGTCGCGTCGGTGCGCGCTTCCGGCCTGCCGGTGCGCAATGTGCGCCCCTTGCTCGGTGCGCTCGACGGCCTCGGCATGCCGCTTTACTACTGCCCGACCCCGGACGGCTACGGCAACACCGAGGCCGCCTGGCTGAGCCCCGACGCGACGACGCGGCGGATCGCCTTTGCCGCCGCATTGGCGCGCGGTGGTCTGCCGCTCTCCGGGTCCTCGCCGGGGGGGCTCCTCGACCTGGTGGCAACGCCACGCCGCGAGCAATTTGTCGATCCCGGGGCGATCGAGCGCTTGTACGGTTCGATCCTGACGGCGAGAACCCGCGATGCGGTCGCCCGCGCCGCACCTGGCCTGCGCGCCGCTCTGCTGCTCGGCAGCCCCGAACTGATGTACCGGTAGAGGATGGCGATCGCTAGGCGGAACCTTATCGTCGGCGCGGTCGGGGCGGCGCTCCAGCCGATCAGCGCGGCTTGGGGGGCCGAGGGCGGCGGACGGCTGCTGGTGATCCTGTTGCGCGGTGCCGTCGACGGGCTCAGCGTTGTGGTGCCTTACGCCGAGGACGCCTATTACCGCCGCCGCCGTTCGATCGCGATCGCACCGCCGGGTACGGCCAACGGGGCGCTGCGGCTCGATGCCCGTTTCGGCCTGCATCCGGAACTCGCCGATATCATGCCGCTATGGCAGGCGGGGCACTTGGCCTTTGCGCACGCCGCCGGCTCGCCCGACCCGACCCGCTCGCATTTCGACGCGCAGCTCTATCTGGAAAACGGCACGCCGGGGGAGAGCCGCACACCAGACGGCTGGATGAACCGGCTGCTCCTGGCGCTGCCGGGTCCGCGCCATCCGGCCGACGCCGTCGCCATCGGCCCGACTCTCCCGCGCATTCTGCGCGGCGCGGCGCCAGCCGCCAACCTGCCGCTTGGCGCCGGCGTCCTTAGACCTTCGGCGATAGACCGGCCTGAGATCGGTGGCGCCTTCGATCGCCTCTACGCCACGAACGACGCGCTCGGCGAGGCCTATCGCGCCAGCCGGGCGGCGCGCCGCGAATTCGCCGCCGATCTCGCCGCCGAGCAGCAGATCGCCGACAATGGCGCGTCGCCCGTGAAGGGTTTCGCCGCGACCGCGGCGCGGCTGTCCCAAATGATGGCGCGCGACCGGCGCATCCAACTCGCCGTCGTGGCACTCGGCGGCTGGGACACCCATGTCGAGCAGGGCGGCCATCGGGGACAGCTCGCCGGACGGTTGCGCGCGCTCGGCGCTGGCATCGCCGCCTTCGCCCGCGAGGCGGGTGCGGCGTGGCGCGAGACGGTCGTTGTGGTATTGTCCGAGTTCGGCCGCACGGTGGCCGAGAACGGCAACGGCGGGACCGACCATGGCCACGGCAATGTCGTGTGGATCGCCGGCGGCGCCGTCGGGGGCGGCCGGTTCTACGGCGAGTGGCCGGGGTTGAAGCCGGCCGCGCTCGACCGCGGGCGCGACCTCCCGGTCGTCACCGATTTCCGCTCGATCCTGGCCGTGGTGCTGGATCGCCATCTCGAGATTTCGCCGGAGGGGCTCGGCGTGGTTTTCCCTGGCATGCCGCCTCCGCCGACGGGCCTTGCGCCGATCATCGCGGAATAAATCGAGACCCGTCGCCGGAGCGTCCCCTTTGTTAGGCTTTTGCCCGATTAAACTTTTATAGACATCAATCCGCCAGGATTGGCGATGGTGCGATGCCGCGCGGGCCGGGTGGGGTGGCGGCGGGCGCCGAATGCCGAGGGTTCGTTTGATCGGTTGCCTAGCACTCTACAGCAACGAATGACAAGTTTATTGCCTACCGCCGACCGTGGTGCTATAGCGCAGCAGCGCAACGATGTACCTTGTGACGGGAAAGGTCAAACTGATACCCTGGCTCTTGGCGTCGGCATTTGCCGGGCATCAGTATTCATTCGTGTTTCGGGGGCAGTTGAACAGGAGCGCAGGGGTGCACCGAACGTTTCTTTGCGCCGCCGGGATTGCTGTCGCGTTCGCCATAGCCGGGTGTTCGAGCGCGCCGCCATTGCCGCCCGCGCCGGCGGCCTCGGCGCTGCCGTCGGGAGAATACCGGATCGGACCCGGCGACAAGCTCAACATCTTCGTCTGGCGAAATCCGGAACTGTCGGTGACCGTGCCGGTGCGCCCCGATGGACGTCTGTCGATCCCGTTGGTCGAGGACGTCGTGGCGATCAACAAGACACCTTCCGGCTTGGCCCGCGATCTCGAAAAGCGACTGGCGAAATACATCAAGGAGCCGGTGGTGACGGTTATCGCCGATGGCTTTGTCGGGCCGTTTACCGAACAGGTGCGGGTCATCGGCGAGGCCGCGCAGCCGCGCGCGATCCCGTACCGCACCGACATGACCGTGCTCGACGCGATGATCGAAGTCGGCGGCTTGACGCGGTATGCGGCAGGGAACGACGCGGTCATCGTGCGCACCGTCAACGGCGAGCAGAACACTTATTCTGTCCACCTCGCCAGCTTGATCAGGGACGGAGACGTGTCAAGCAACGTCGCACTACAGCCGGGCGACATTCTGATCATTCCGCAACGCTTGTTCTGAACATGCGCGGCCGGTTGCAGAGCGGATTACCATCCGCTGCCGGGTCGATCAGCGCGGACGGCTTCGCCGGTCCGGCGTAGCCTACTTTCGGAGCGGCAAATGAACTCGATCCAAGCGACTGCGATGCCGATCCTGCAAACGCTGTGGCGCCACCGTTGGCTGGGCGTCGCGGTGGCTTGGCTGGTATGCGTCGGCGGCTGGATCGCGATCGCCTTCATCCCGACCAAGTATGAATCGAGCGCGCGCGTCTATCTCAACGCCGATCCGCTGCTGACCCCGCTGCTACGCGGCTTGGCGGCCGATACCGACCCCACCCGGCATCTCGATTTCATGCAGCGGACCCTGTTGAGCCGGCCCAATCTGGAACAGCTGGTCCGCCTGACCGATCTCGACGTCAATGTTAAAACGCCGGCCGAAAAAGAGGGATTGTTCAAGAAGCTGACGACCGAGATCGAGGTGCGGCCGATCACCACCAATCTGCTAAGCATTTCCTACCGCAATAAGAATGCAGAGACAGCGAAGAACGTGGTGCAGTCGCTGTTGACGATTTTCGCCGAGAAGACCGCCGGCAGCAGCCGCTCCGAAATGGATAGCGCGCAGCGCTTTCTCGACGATCAGATCGCCTCCTATCGCGACCAGCTCCGAGCCGCGGAAAGACGCCGGGCGGAACTGGCTCGTCAATATCCCGACATCATCGCCAACAGGAGCCCGGACGCGCCGGTCAGCGCGGACGACAGCGGCAGCCGCCTCGATCAGGCGCGTCGTGCGGTGATCCGCTTGAAAGGGGAGCTTGAAGACGCCACGACGCGGCGCAACTCGTTGCGCAAGGAGATAGCCTCGGTGCCGCAGATGCTCGCCGTCGACCGCGGGCCGCAGGTTGTGGTCAATGGCGAGCGGCGGCTCAGCCCGAGCGAGGCGCGGCTTGAAGAGCTGCGGAAAAATCTCGACACGCTGCGCCTCAAATATACCGACCAGCATCCCGACGTGATCGCCACCCGCCAGGCGATAGCGCAGGTCCAGGCCGAGCTGAAACATGGGACCGGCGGCGGTTCGGGGGATGGCGGCAATGGCGGTAAGGCGCAAATCGCCAATTCCGTCTATGACCAGCTCAAGGTCAAACTGGTCGACGCCGAGGGTGCTGTCGCCGCGGCGCAGCGCCGGCTCGATGATGCCGAGGCCGAGCGGACCCGGATCGAGAAGATCGTGCAATCGGCGCCGGGCATTCTCGCCCAGTCGCAGGACCTCGATCGCGATTACAGCGTGTTGAAGAAGAATTACGAGGAACTCGTCGCCCGGCGAGAGGCCGCTCAGATCGCCAATTCGGCCGATACCAAGACCGAAAAGATCCAGTTCCGCATCGTCGATCCGCCGCAGGCGCCGACTGTGCCAGCGGCGCCGAATCGGCCGTTGCTGGTGTCGGTCGTGTTGCTGTTCGGCCTTGGCGCCGGACTGGCCGCGCCAATGGCGGTGGCGCAGCTCGACCGTTCGTTCGCGACACTAGGGCAATTACGCAATCTTGGCGTGCCGGTTCTTGGCAGCGTGTCGCGATTATCGCTGGGCGCGGCGCGCCGCAGCGAGACGATCCAGCTGATCGGCGTGGCGGCTTCTGCCGTCGTGCTGATCGCGGTGTACGGCACCTTGCTGGCGATGAGCGCTACTCCGCTTGCCTCGGGTCTCTCGTAATGGCCGAATCGATCGGGCTGATCGAGCGCGCCGCGGCGTTGCTGCGACAGCGCGAAGCCGGCGAAACCGCCCCGTCGCCCGCCGAGACAGCGCCCGCGCCCGCTCCAACTCCCGCCGGGGCAGCCGAAGCGGCCGAACCGGCCACCGGCCCGGAGTTGATCCTCGACCGCGGACAGCTTGCCGGCTACGGCATCACGATCCCGTCCGCGGAGCGCTCGCGCACCGTCGAGGAATTCCGCCTGATCAAGCGGAATTTGATGGCCAGCATGTCGCAGGGCAATGTGTTCGACGGACAGCGGCCGAATCGGGTCATCATGGTGACCAGCGCCCGCCCTGGCGAAGGAAAGACTTTCATCGCGCTCAATCTCGCACTCGCCTTTGCTTCGGAGCGCGATGTCAAGGCCTTGCTTGTCGATGTCGACACTCAGCATTCGACCTTGCGGAAAATTCTTGGCATATCGGGCGAGCGTGGCATCGTCGACGTGCTGGCGGGAACGCATGATTTGTCGGATTCCCTGATACGGACCAATGTTGCAAATCTGCTGGTGCTGCCTGCCGGTCAAGGGGGGCCGCATGTGCCGGAGCTATTTTCGAGCAAGCAAATGGGGGCGCTGATAACGGAAATGACGCAGCGGTTCCCCGATCGCTTGATCATCCTCGACACACCGCCCTGCATGGCCAGCAGCGACGCCGCCGCTCTGGCGCCGCTCGTCGGTCAGATCGTCTTCGTCGTCGAGGCGCACCGCACGCAGCAGGAAGAGATCGAGGCTAGCCTCAGCATGCTCAGCACCTGCCCGCGGATCAACCTGCTGCTGAACAAGACCGACCAGGCAGTCGAACATTTCGGCTCATATGGGTACGGCTATCACTATCCCAGCGGCGAGGGCGATGGACTGCGCTCGGATCGACCGGCGTAGCCGTCCGACGGAGAACCCAATCCGGCAACGGCATCTGTCGCGGACGCTCTGGCTCCTGGCTGCAGCGGTCGTCGCGCCGGGCGGACCAGCCGCGGCGCAGGGTTCCGACGTCACGCCGAGCGCACCGGCAGCGGCGCAGACCCCGGCTGTCACGCCGGGCGCGCCGGCTGCGCAAACCCCTGATCTCGTGCCGGGGGCCTTGCCGCCGTTGCCGCAAGGCGCCTTCGGCCTGCCGAACCCGAACATCTCGCCAGACGCCGTATATACCGGGCCGCCGCTGCCCTCGGCCGAGACCCAGCCCGCTTCCCCGCTCGGGCTCCCGCCAGTCCTTGGGGGCGTGACGCCACTTCAGGCCTATGATCCCAACGCCCCTGCGATAGTAGTCCAGCCGCAGCTGAGCGTTGGCCTGCGGTTTACCGACAACGCGAATTATACCCACTCGAACCGAACCGCGGCCGCGGGCGCCCTGCTTTACCCGGGCATCTCGATTTCCGCCGACACCCCGCGGCTGCAGGCCGTGTTCAGCGGCCAGGCGCAAGGCGCGAGATATCTCCCGGCCAACGACCTGGATCAGGTCAGCAGCAACCTTTACCTGAACGGGGTCGGCACCGTCGTCCCCGATCTCTTCTTCGTCGACGCCAGAAGCATCATCACCCAGGCGTCGTCCTTTCCCGGCCTGGGCTTTGTCAACCCTGGCTCGTTGGGCTCGAACCAGCAGACGCTGGTTTTCAGCAATACCATAT
The DNA here is from genome assembly GCA_963799085.1 of uncultured Alphaproteobacteria bacterium. Lineage (GTDB taxonomy): Bacteria > Pseudomonadota > Alphaproteobacteria > ATCC43930 > CGMCC-115725 > AP-15. Next base: position 406,709 of record CAWCWA010000006.1, read on the forward strand.
CGCCCTATCTGCGGAAATCGTTCGGCGGTCTGGCCGACACCGAGTTGCGATACCGGTTCGGCTCGACCAATTACGGCGGCAATACGCTGATCGTGGCGACGCCTGGGACCTTGCCGACCAATAATCTATCCAACGGCATCTTCAATGAGGGCACTTTTACCGCTGCCACCGGCCGGGATTTTGAGCGGGCGCTGTCGCGCTTGACGATCGACGGGTCCGATTTCAATTCTGCCTCGACGAACCGAAATACTCAGTTCAGCGCGTTCAACGACCTCGAATACCGCATCATCCCGGAGATCGCAGCACTCGGCCGCGTCGGCTACCAGAACATCCAATACCCGCTTGCCCCGGCCGCGACCTTTACTGGCCCCACTTGGCTGGTCGGCGGTCGCGTCGGGCTCGCCGCCGATTACGGCTATGCAAGCCTGCAATACGGCGTGCAGCAGGGCGTCTACGGCTTCACCGGGTCGGCGCTGTACCGCATCACCCCGACCATGACCGCTACCGCAACGCTGTCTCAGGGACTAAGCTCGCCGACGCAATACTTCCAGACCGCGCTCGCAACATCGAGCCTCAATCCCTACGGCGCGATCGTCGATCAATACTCGGGATTGCCGACCGCCTTCTACAACCCGGGTTTGGGGTTGACGAACAATGTCTACCGCCAGCATCTGGCCAATTTCGGGCTGAGCGAGACGATCGGGCCGAACCGCCTGTCGTTTTACGGCTACTACATCACGCAAAGCTCGTTGACCCCGCCGTTGACGGCGCCGACCAAGAGTTTCGGAGGTTCGTTGACCTGGGCGCGCGACATAAGGCCGGATCTGAGCGGCAGCGCAATGCTCGCTTATGCGACGACCAGCAACGTGGTCACGATCAACAATCCGGTCCCGATCAATAACGTCAACACCACATCGGCGAACCTCGCCTTGACCTATCTGATCGGCGAGCATCTAACCGGTTCGGTCCTTTATACCTTTTCCTATCAGAACAACGGCGCCACGGTCGAATGCCGGCCAAAACGGCGACGTCATCGTGAATTCCCTGCAATTCCTCGTGACAAAAACGTTCTAGGCGATGTACGCCAAATTCTACGGGCTGGAGAGCCGCCCGTTTCAGCTCACCCCCGACGCCCGTTTCTTTTTCGAAAGCACGGTGCACCGCCAGGCGATGGCGTATCTGGTTTACGGGCTGCATCACGCCGAGGGATTTATCATCGTCACCGGCGAAGTCGGCGCCGGCAAGACGATCCTTGTCGACAATCTGCTCTCGACGATCAACGAGAACAGTTTCATCACGGCAAAGATCGTCACCAGTCAGTTGGGCGGCGACGATCTCCTGCACATGGTCGCGGCCGGCTTCGGCATCGCCAAGGAAGGTCTCAACAAGGGGTCGCTGCTGCAGCGGATCAACGATTTCGTGCTCGCCCAGCATCGCGACGGCAGGCGCGCGCTGCTGATCGTCGACGAGGCGCAGAACCTGTCGTTCGAGGCGCTCGAAGAATTGCGCATGCTGTCGAACATCGTCGTCGACAAGACGATGGCGCTGCAGAGCTTTCTCCTCGGCCAGCCGCAGTTTCGCACGATCCTCGGCAGCCCGGGGCTCGAGCAGCTGCGACAGCGGGTGACTGCGGCCTATCATCTGGGGCCGCTGAACGAGGCCGAAACCAGAGCCTATATCGAGCATCGCCTCAGCCGGGCGGCGTGGAAGGACGACCCGCACTTCACCGAGGCGTCGTTTCCACTGATCTACCAGCACAGCGGTGGGGTGCCGCGGCGGATCAACACGCTGTGCTCGCGGCTTCTGCTCTACGGCTTTCTCGAACAGCTGCACACCTTGACGGCCAGCGCTGTCGAAAAGGTCGCCAACGATCTGCGCGACGAACTGGCGGCGGTCTCGACGCCGGCCGTCATCACCTCCGAGGGTGCGACGATCGAGCCGCCCGCGACCGGCTTGTCCCAGGTGGCTGAGCGCGTCACTAGCCTCGAAAAGAGCGTTAACAAGCACGAACGCCTGATCAAGCGCGCGATCGAGATCGCTGCTCATTATTTCCAGGGTGAACGCGTATGAGAACCGTCGCCGAGCCATTGCAGCGGCGAATTGCGACCGCCCCGGCGCAGGGTGATGCCGACTGGCCGTCCGCGACGGTGCAACCGCAAGCACCGCAGCATCCTCGCGTCGTCAACGCCCTGACAATCGACGTCGAGGATTATTTTCAGGTCGAGGCGTTCGCCGGCACGATCGACCGCGGCGAGTGGGACCGTCTGCCGCGCCGGGTCGAGCGCAACACGGCGCGTCTGTTGGATATCCTCGCCGAGGCTGACGTCAAGGCCACGTTCTTCACGCTCGGATGGGTGGCGCAGCGCCATCCCACGGTGGTGCGGCGCATCGTCGCCGATGGCCACGAGTTGGCGAGCCACGGCACCGAGCATGCCCGCGTCGACCGCCAATCACCGCAAGCATTTCGCGCCGACCTGAGGCGCAGCAAGGAGATCCTCGAGGATATCGGCGGCGTGCCGGTGCAGGGTTACCGAGCGCCGACCTTTTCGATCGGCCGCGACAGCCCTTGGGCGCACGAAATCCTGTTGCAGGAGGGCTTCCGCTACAGTTCGAGCGTCTATCCACGCCGGCACGATCTTTACGGCTGTCCGTCGGCGCCGCGCAGCGCATTTGCGCCGCTGCCGGGGATCATCGAAGCGCCATTGACCACGGTGCGGCTTTTCGGCGTCGACCTCCCGGCCTCGGGCGGCGGCTATTTTCGGCTGTTCCCGTATCATGTGAGCCGCTGGCTGTTGCAGCGGGCGAACCGGACGAGCGGCGCGCCGGCGATCTTCTATCTTCATCCCTGGGAGATCGACCCGGAGCAGCCGCGGCAAACCCAGGCGCCGGCGCGGGCTCGGTTCCGGCATTATCTGAACCTCGGCCGCGGCGAGGCGCGGTTGCGGCTGCTGCTGCGCCACTTCGAGTGGAGCCGCATGGACCGGCTTCTTCTGGCCGATCGGGCAGGGCCGTTTCCGGTGATCACGGCATGGATGGATCACCGCTCTCCGTCGCGGTAAGACCGTTCGCGGACGGCGACGGCCAGCGGTGGGACGATTTCGTCCTGTCCTGTCCCGCCGGCACGGTCTTTCACCTGTCCGCCTGGAAGCGGGTGATTGAGCGCGCTTTTGGCCATCCGACCCACTATCTACTGGCCTATCGAGGACCGAAGGTCACCGGTGTCTTGCCGCTGACCCGCGTCAAATCGGTCTTGTTCGGCTCGTCGCTGATCTCGAATGCCTTTGCCGTTTACGGCGGGCCCATCGCCGGTGACGAAGACAGCCTGCGGGCGTTGGAAGAGGCGGCGGTCGCGTTGATGGAAAGGGAGGGCGTTCCGGTCCTTGAACTGCGCGGCTTTTCGCCGACGCGGACCGACTGGCCGACGCGGTCCGACCTTTACGCCTGCTTTCGCAAGCCGCTCGATCCCTCGCCCGAGGCTAATTTGAAGGCGATCCCGCGCAAGCAGCGGGCGATGGTGCGCAAGGGCATCCAGAACGGCTTGCGTTCGGAGATCGACGTCGGCATCGACCGACTCTACCGCATCTATGCCGAAAGCGTGCGCAATCTGGGCACCCCGGTTTTCCCGAAGGCCTATTTTCGGCTGATCCGGGAGGAATTCGCGACATCCTCGGACATCGTCACGGTGTCGCAGAACGGACAGGCGGTGGCGGCGGTCCTTAATCTGTATTTTCGCGACGAGGTCTCACCCTTCTATGGCGGCGGTCTGCCGGCGGCCCGCGCACTCGCCGCAAACGATTTCATGTATTGGGAAGTGATGCGCCGCGCCTGCTTGCGCGGCTGTCGCAGCTTCGATTTCGGCCGCAGCAAGGTCGGCACCGGATCGCACGCCTTCAAACGAAATTGGGGGTTCGAGCCGACCCCGCTCGTTTATCAATTTCGACTGGCGCCGGGACGACGAATGCCTGACATGAACCCGCTCAACCCCAAGTTCCGCCTTCTGATCGCCGGCTGGAAGCGGCTGCCGCTCGCGGTGGCGACGCGTCTCGGCCCGTGGATCGTCAGGGGTATCGGGTAATGCGGCGGCAGGCGTGGCGCGATGCGGCCGCCGTCGCGGGAGGTCAGGACGTCGCGTCTCCGGGCGGGTGGCGGTGACGGCCTTGTCCTCGACCCCCAACGGAAAACCGATCGCCAAGCGACCTTTGGCGCGCGACTGGTGGCCGCCATTGGCGATGATCGGGCTGGCGGCCGTCGCCTTCGGCTTCGTCTTCCACCGCGACATCGCCGGGGCGGTGCGGGTGTGGATCGATTCGACCGCCTACAACCACTGCTTTCTGGTGCCGGCCCTGATCGGCTATCTGCTGTGGGAGAGGCGGGCGGTGTTTGCCGCGGTTTCGCCGCGTCCCGCCTGGTGGCCGCTGTTGCTGATGCCGCTGCTGTCTGCGGTATGGCTCGTCGCGGCCGTTCTCGATCTGCAGGAAGGCCGGCAATTCGCCCTGGTGGCGATGTTCGAAGTCGTCCTGCTGGCAACGCTCGGCCCGCAGGTGGTGCGGACTTTTCTGGCGCCCTTGCTGTTCCTGTTTTTTCTGGTGCCGAGCGGCGGCTTTCTGGTGCCGTGGCTGCAAAACGTGACGGCGCACATTACGGTTGCCGGCCTGAACGCGCTGCATATCCCGGTCTATTCCGACGGCTATATGATCGAGATCCCCGAAGGCACCTTTGAGATCGCCGAGGCTTGCGCCGGCCTGCGTTTTCTGATCGCCTCGATCGTGTTCGGCTGTTTTTTTTCCGTCGTCATGTACCGCGGTTTCGCCCGGCGGGCACTGTTCATCGCGCTGTCGGTCGCGGTGCCGATCGGCGCCAACGGATTGCGCGCCCTCGGCATCATCCTGCTGGCGCATCTCGAAGGCAGCGCTGCGGCGGTGGAGGCCGACCATGTCCTCTACGGATGGCTGTTCTTTTCGCTGGTGATCTTGATGCTGATCGCGATCGGCGTGACCTTTGCCGACAAGGGCGAGCGACCGCCGCCGTCGGTTCGATCGCCGCCTCGCCGGGCGGCGCCGTGGCGGTTCGTCCTCCCGGCCGCGGCCTCGGTCCTGCTCGCCGTCAGCGGCCCGGGCTATGCTGCGCACCTCGCCGGTCTGTTTCCGGCTGCCGCTTTTTCGGCCTCCGCGGCCCCGCAGGTGGCGCCGCCCTGGCAGGCTGTTCCCGGCGAACCGGAGTGGAAGCCGGCGATCGAAGGCGCGGACCGACAGTTTCTTGAAGGGTTTGCCCAGCCCGACTCAGGCGTGGTGATCCGCTATGTCGCACTCTATCGGCTGGGTGCGGTCGGCAACCGTCTGACGCGGAGCGAAAATCGTGTTGCCGACGGCAATACGTGGCAATTGGTGCAGCGTGGCCGGGCGGAAGTGACCCTCGGCGGTAAGAAGGTCGCAGTGGCAAGTGACATTATCACCAGGGGCGGCCGCCGTCGGCTCGTCTGGTCGTTCTTTTTCGTTGACGGCGAGGTCGTCAGCGGACTGATCAACGCCAAGCTGCTGCAGGCGCGCGCGGTGCTGCTGCGGCAGTCCCCGGTGGGCGCGCTCGTCGCGATTTCCGCGAGCATGGAGGACCCCGACTACCCGGCGAAAAAACAGCTGCAGGATTTTCTCGCCGCCAGCGAGCCCCTGGACCAATACCTCGCATCGCTGCGCCTGCGGCCTGCTCCCGGCGTTTGACGCCGTCAGCAGCGGGCTCGCGTCACGCCGAGTCCGGCTCGCGGCAGCTGGCGAGGATCCGCTCGAACCCGGCCCACAGGACTTCCTCCGGCAGTAGCAGCGGCTTTTTGACGATGGTCAGGCGCAATTCGGCGTGGGCCTCATCATGCGCGAATTCGACGGTGCACGGCCCTAGCGGCGTGTTCCCGGCAGCATTGCCGCGCGCGCCGCCCGGTGGTTCGAACGCAATCGCGTAATCGCGGCGACCGCGCCGTTTCAGTCTATCGAAGACCTCGCGGGTCACGACCGGATAGGAGCGGGACCGAGCCATCAAACCGCCCGCGACGGCCCATCGGGCAGAGTCGTCGACGTCGGGCTCAACGGCGTTCGCGAACCGGGGCGCACACTGTCTGCTGCGGCTTGCCGCATCGCTGCGGGCCCCACTGCTCCGCCAAGGCTTTGATCTCGAAAGGTGTGGCAGCCCGGCCCCCGATCTCGCCGAAGAAGAATTCGAGATATTGTTCGATGCGTCTGAGGAAGGCTCGCAAATCGGCCTCGGTGCGTACATAGGGCGTGTTGCCGGGCGCCAGCGAAGGGCTGTGATAGGTGAAGCTGAAGACGCGATGGCCGCTACGCAACAGGGCCCGCGTCAACCGGCGCTGCTCCTCGAAGGAGATGCCTTCCGGAGTCAAGAGTGATGCGTTCGAGCAGGTGAAGGTGAGCAAGAATGCCGGGTACGTGCAGTGCCTTCAGCCGGTCGTTCATCGTCAGCGTATAGGCCAGCGCCCCGGCATTGGCGAGCAACCCCGAATAGCCGATCGAGAGCGGAATTTCGAGCAGCGCGGGATCGTCGCCGAACCAATACGGACGCGCCCCGCACCGCGAGAAGTCGGGCCCGAACTGCGCGCTGAAATCGGTGCCCGGATGCACGCTGACGTCGATTTCGTAGCCGAGCTCGGCGAGGATGCTTGCCGTCGCGTGGCCGACGCCGTATCGACCTGCCTTATAAATCCGGGGCTGTACGCCGATGTTATCGCGAATCGTGCGGGTCAGCCGCACCAGCTTTTCGCGCTCCAGTTCGATCGGCAGATTTCCCGGGAACGAGTTTTCGTCGGTCTTCTGCTCGACGAAGGGCGGATTATCCCAAGGCTGAAGATGCGCCCCAATCTCGCAGAGGCCTGAGTGGTGAAGCTCGCGAATGTATTCGTATCCCTCCGGAGTGCTGCTGACCGGGTAATCGAGAACCAAGGTCGGGCGAATGCCGTATCGCTCGTAGAGGCGCTGGGTATGGACTTGGCATTTGACCGATGTAGCCCCGGCCGCGCGACGCGGGCGGTCGTGCGCCCAGTCGAACTCGGCCTCGGTATCGACCACCACCACGAGCCGCGGCGGCTGGTCGGCGGGCCAGTCGATGATCCTCCATGTGCTTGGGTCCAGCATGCGTTAGTAGTGGGCGTCTCCGGGCTCTATCGTCACCCATGGGCGCAGAAATGAGTGATGCGAACGATGGATACCGGAACCTTCTTGATACGATCCGCGTTCGCGGCTGGGTTTAGCACAGCTGAACCGGTCATGCCAGAGAGGCAAGATTCCGCGTTGCCAACTTTTCTTATGGTATGTAAGAGGAGTTAAATGATTCCATAACTCGGCTAGGTTAACTTTCCCCGAGCCCGGGCCACGTTTCAGCCGAGGACGCGACGATCGTTCCGCAGCATCCCCCACGATGGTAGCCCTCCCTGTACTTCCCGGCGCAGCGCCGCGTCAGCCGCCACGCGTATCCTTGCTGCATGTGTTTCCGAGCTTTGCCGTCGGCGGCGTGCCGCTGCGGATGGTCGGCGTAATCAACCATTTTGGCAAGCGCTTCCGTCACTCGATCATCGCCCTCGACAATAATTTCGAAGCCGGTTCCAGATTTGAGAGGGACGTCGATCCGCGGCAATTGCCAATGCGCCATGACAAAGGCAATGTATTGCGCGGCGTCTTCAATAGCGCGCAAACGCTGCGGCGCTTGCGCCCCAACCTCCTGGTCACCTACAATTGGGGCGCCATCGAATGGGCGATGGCGAACCGGCTGCTGTCGATCTCTCACCACGTTCATCTCGAAGACGGATTTGGCCGGGATGAGGCGGATCGGCAGATGCCGCGCCGCGTATTGTTTCGCCGCTGGGCGTTGGCGCGCTGCGACAAGCTGGTCGTGCCATCGCGTCAGTTGCAAGCGATCGCCGGTCAGCTCTGGAAGGTGCCGGCGAACCGGGTCGTCTATATCCCCAACGGCATAGATCTTGCGCGCTTCGCCGACGTCTCGCAGGCGGCAGCGCCGGGCCTCTCACGGCGCCCGGACGAGGTCGTCATTGGTACCGTGGCGCCGCTGCGCCCAGAGAAAAACGTCGGCCGGCTGTTGCGGGCGTTCGCCGCGCTCGACGAGCCAACTCCGACGCGACTCGTGGTTGCCGGAGACGGCGCCGAAAGGAGCCACCTGGAAGGACTTGCCTGCGAACTTGGGGTCGGCGACCGGGTCGTCTTTGTCGGGCAGACAAGGCCGGAATTGGTCCTTGGTGCGTTCGACATTTTCGCGCTTTCGTCCGACACCGAGCAGATGCCGATCGCGCTGCTCGAGGCGATGGCGTCGAGCCGCGCCGTCGTCACCGTCGATGTCGGCGACGTGCGCGAGATGTTGTGTGCGGCAAATCGAGAATTTGTCGTTCCACGCGACGATCGGGCCGCCCTTGCCAACGCACTCGCGCGGCTGGTTCGCGACCCGCAGAGGCGGGAACTCCTCGGACACATGAACCGGCAGCGCGCCGTTGCGGCGTTTGGGCAGGAGCGGATGTTCGCGGCGTACGAGAAGATCTTCGCTCTCGGCCGGGAAGGCTGAGGCGGGACCCGGCGGCGCATGGGCGGCTTTGTAATGATCCACACCGGTTCCGGCGAGAACCGCTGCGCCATGCAGCAGGCCGCGGTCGGCGCGTTCGCCCGAGCGGGACTGAAGGGATCGCGCTTCATCCGCGGCGACGACTACTTGTTGGCGGTTTACCCAAAGCGCCAGGCGAGCGAGCCCAGCCTGGCGCAGTTCGCCAACGGCGATTTCGTCTTCACCTGCGGCACCCTGATCTACAATAATCTCGTTGGAACAGAGGCCGCCGCCGCATTTTATCGCGATTACGGCGATCTGCCCGAACCGCGGGAACGCGCGATGGGCCACTACGTCGTGGTCGTGCGCAAAGGCGGCAAGACGGAAATATTGCCGGACAGCTTCGGCGGCTTCCACGTGTTTTGCGACCGCGGCGGCAGGATCGCCTCCTCGCTATTTCTCGCCGTCGCCTCGGCGCTCGACCGGGTCTCGCTCGGCACGCAGAGCGCTTGCGAATTCGTCTTCAACGGCGTCGTCTCGGGCAACGCTACGCTCTTCGACGAGGTCTCGATCCCGCCGGTCAACGGCACGATCGTTGTGCGGGAGAGGGCGCTCGAGGTTGTGCCGCATCCACCGCGGCTGCCAACTGCGGCGAGCATGCAGCCTTTTGCCGAGAGTGTTAGCCGGAGCATGGAATTGCTCGACGGCTATTTTTCCGCCGTCGCGGCCAATTTCGGGAACCGCGTCACCTGCGCGCTTTCGGGCGGCTATGATTCGCGACTGATCTTGGCGATGCTGCGCCGCCACGGGGTGCGGCCGCGCGTCTATGTGTACGGGCCGCGCGGCGACAAGGATGTCAGCATGGCCCGTCTGATCGCGGCCGGCGAGGGCTTCGAACTCGAAGTCGTCGACAAAGAGGGCCAGCGGGTCGTCAGTCCCGAGGAATTCGCTCCGGTGGCGCACGAAAATTTCCTCGCCAATGACGGCTACGGCTGGGGCGGGATCTTCGATAATGGCGCCGAGCGCGATCAGCGCGCGAGCCGGGTCAGCGGTAACGCCATCGTGCTCAACGGCGGCGGCGGCGAGATCTGGCGCAATTTCTTCTATCTCCCCGATCGCAGCTACAGCCGCCGCGAGATCCTTTGGTCGTTCTACAGTCAGTTCGACCCGGCCACCTGCACGCGCAGCTTCGACGAGGATCCCTACTACCGGCATCTCGAGGAGAAGATCGCGCTACTGACCGGCGATGGTCGTGACCATCTGCCGCGGCCGCTGGTCGAGTGGCTCTACCATAATTTTCGCTGTCGCGCCTGGGACGGCAGAGCCAACAGCGTCAATAACACCTACGGCTACGTAGCGCTGCCCTTTCTCGAACGGCGGGTGACCGACCATGCCAGCATCCTGCCGATTGCCTGGAAGAACCACGGCGCGTACGAGGCGGAACTGATCCGCAGGGCCGACCCAAAGCTGGCGACCTATCCGTCGATCTACGGCCACGATTTCAGTGGCCCGCCGCCGACCTGGCGGCGCTTTTCCGATTATGCGACCTATTTCCGCCCGCCTTGGTTGCGGCGATATTCCTATCGTATAAAGCGGCGTGCGTTTGGCGGCAGCCGTTCAGAATACCTGCGCCAGGAGTATCGCGATGCGGCGTTGCCGGGCGGGGTCGAAACGATGAGCGCGCTATTCCGCCTGGACCGGGTTGCCGACCCGGCGCAACTGGCGCGCATCCTCAGCCTCGAATACCTCATTCGCCAGTTTGACGGACGGATCCGCGTCGAATTCGGCAAGTCCTCAAATCGGAGTTGCATGCGATGTGCGGCATAGCCGGCATCTTCGACATCGTCGGCAGGGACGAAGTCGACGGCGCTCTGCTGCGGCATATGACCGACGCGCTCGCGCATCGCGGTCCCGACGGCGAGGGGTTCTACAGCGCCGCCGGCATCGGCCTCGGGCACCGGCGGCTGGCGATCATCGATCTCGCCGGCGGCGAGCAGCCGCTGTTCAACGAGGATCGCACCGTCTGCGTCGTATTCAACGGCGAAATCTACAATTTCCAGCCGCTGATGAAGGAACTCGCGCGCCTCGGTCATCGGTTTCGCACCCGCTGCGACACCGAGGTCATCGTGCATGCCTGGGAGGAGTGGGGCGAGGCGTGTCTCGATCGCTTCAACGGGATGTTCGCCTTCGCGCTGTGGGACGGGCGTAGCGAGACGCTGTTCCTTGCACGCGACCGTCTCGGCGAAAAGCCGCTCTATTACGCGATACTCGGCGGCCGCCGCCTGCTTTTCGCGTCGGAGCTGAAGTCGATCCTGCTGAGCCCGGAGCTCGATCGGCAACTCGATCCGCAAGCGATCGAGGAATTCTTCGCGCTCGGCTACATCCCTGAGCCGCGCTCGATCTATCGCGGGGTACGGAAGCTCGAACCCGGGCATTACTTGCTGGTGCGTCGCGGCGATGCGGCGCCGAAGCCGCGCCTCTATTGGGACGTGCGGTTTGTCGATGACGGCTCCGCGGCCGATGCCGCGCCGTTGCGGGAGGGGTTGCTCGAGCGGCTACAGGAAGCAGTGCGGCTGCGCATGATCGCCGATGTTCCGCTAGGCGCCTTTCTGTCGGGCGGGGTCGATTCGAGCGCCGTCGTGGCGATGATGGCGGGGCTCGACGCGGCGCCGGTCAAGACCTTTTCGATCTCGTTCGGCAGCAAGGGATGGGACGAGACCGAGTATGCCGCCAAGGTCGCCCAGCGCTACAACACCGACCATCATGTCAAGGCGGTCGATCCGGATTCGTTCGATCTGCTCGATCGCCTCGCCACGATCTACGACGAGCCGTTCGGCGATAGTTCGGCGATGCCGACGTTGCGGGTTTGCCGTGCGGCGCGCGACAACGTCACCGTGGCGCTGTCGGGCGACGGCGGCGACGAAGTCTTTGCCGGCTATCGTCGTTATCGCTGGCATTGCTTCGAAGAGCGCGTCCGCCGGATGCTGCCTTCGGGGATCCGCGCGCCAGTGTTCGGCGCTTTGGGCGCGCTCTATCCCAAGCTCGACTGGGCGCCGCGGCCACTGCGCGCCAAAACCACGCTCGAAGGGCTGGCCCGCGGAACTGTCGAGGCGTACTACCACTCGGTCTCGGTGAGCAGCGAGCCAGTCCGCCGCCGGCTGTTCGCGCCCGGCCTGCGCCGTGACCTGCAAGGCTACAGCGCCGTCGATGTCCTGCGCCGGCACGCCGCGCGCTGCGGCAGCGAGGCGCCGCTCTCGCAGGTGCAATATGCCGATTTCAAGACCTATCTGCCGGGCGACATCCTGACCAAGGTCGACCGCGCCAGCATGGCAAATTCGCTCGAAGTGCGGGTCCCGCTGCTCGATCACACCCTGGTCGATTGGGCGGCGCGACTGCCTTGGCAGACCAAATTGCACCGCGGCGAGGGCAAGCACGTTTTCAAGCAGGCGCTGGCGCCCTATCTGCCGGAAGAGATTCTGCACCGACCAAAACAGGGTTTTGTCGTTCCGCTCGCCCTTTGGTTTCGCGGACCGCTGCACCAGCGCCTGCGCGAGGCCCTTACTGGGCCGGTGCTATCAGAGACCGGATTGTTCGAGGCGACGACGATCGATCGGCTGCTCGACCAGCATCGCGTCGGGGAGCGCGACCACAGCCCGATACTGTGGATGCTCGCCATGTTCGAGTCGTTTCTGCGGCAGGTCCACGGCGTTCCGGCCGCCGCCGAAACGGGCCGCCGCAGCATGGCCGACGCCGCGGCCTGGTGAAAATCTTGGAGTGGATTTCTGCCGCTGAATATGGCGTCTGGGCGATGGGCCTGCGGCAGTGCGATCCGCGGGCGAACCAGCTGCGGCCCGAAGACGAAGGTACGAGCCCGCCGGGCGAGAATTTCGCGGTGTCGTCACGCCCGATCCCGCGTCTGAAGGTGCTGATCGTTTCCCATTGGTTTCCACCGACCAACGTGATCGGCGCCGTTCGGGTCGGCAAATTCGCTCAATATCTCCACGAGGCGGGCCACGACGTCCGTGTCATCGCCGGCCAGGTCGAGGGCGACAACTTTTTGGCCGTGGAAATTCCCGCCCGCCGAGTCGCCTATGTCGAAGGAAAACCGGTCGGTCAGAACTTTCGTCGGTTGATCCGGCTGCTGCGCCACCGCGGGCGCAACGCCGAGACGGCCAGCGCGGCGGCGACGCCGGGGGCTGCGCCCGCTGCGGGCAAGCTCGCCGCCGCCTTGACCCGGCACTATTACGCATTGCTGCAAATGCCCGACTATCGGGCGGGATGGATCAAGCCGGCCACGGTCGCGGGTTACGGGATCGTGCGCGATTGGCGGCCGGATATCGTGTTCGCCAGCGCCCCGCCGAATTCCGGGTTGATCGTCGCCTCGCGCATCGCTCGGATCTGCGGTGCTCCGTGGATCGCTGAGTTGCGCGACCTGTGGGTCGACAATCCCTATTACGAAGACCCGACGTGGCGGAGCTGGATCGATCTGCTGCTCGAGAAGGTCGTGCTTAGGAGTGCCGCCGGGCTGGTGACGGTCAGTCCCGACTGGGCGCAGACCCTGCGCCGCCGCCATCGGCAACCGGTCGAGTACGTTCTGAACGGCTATGTCGAGGCCGATTTCCCGAAACCCGTGGCGGGGCCGCCGCCGGGCGATACGGTCGCGATCGTCTATACCGGCGCGATCTACCCCGGGTTCCGCGATCCGAGCCCGTTGTTTCGCGCGATCGCTCTCCTGGGCGCCGAACGCGCCCGCGTCGCTGTCCATTTCTACGGTCCCCCGCCGGAGGAAGTCATGCCGCTGGCGGCGCCATATGGCGTCGCCGACCGGGTCTTCGTCCACGACCGGGTTTCCTACAAGGCGTCGCTGGCGCTGCAGACCGCGGCCGACGTCCTGTTATTGCTGCAGTGGAACAACCCGAAGGACGCGGGCAACATCCCGGCCAAGTTCTTCGAATATCTCGGAGCCGGCCGGCCGATCCTGTTGCTGGGCTACGAGCACGGCGATCTTGCCGCGATGCTGCGGCAGCGCAACGCCGGGGTCGTCACGAACGAGCCCCAGGCGATCGCCGACGAACTGCGAAAATGGATCGCGCGGCGAGGCGCCGGCATCCCACCGGTTGCTTCGCGGGCGCGCGAGGGAATGACACGAACCGAACAGTATCGGGGGTTGGAGCGGTTTATGATCGGGCTTCTGGACGGGAAGACGGGACGGGAGACGGCGTCGCTTTCGGACGCACGGCTGCGGGGCTGATCGGACCTCCTGCTGTTTCAGCTTGCCGAACGCGGGTCCGGCCACAAGGGATCATGGAAGATTCCACATCGCTGAAGCGGGTGGTGGTTAGAGCGGTCGGTTGGTCGACCGCGCTGCGCCTAGCCGGGCAGCTCGCCAATTGGGCGATGACCTTGGCGACCGTGCGCTTTTTGCACCCTCAGGATTACGGCCTGATGGCGGTCACGATGGCGATCGCGGGCTTTCTGCAATCGATGAGCTATGTCGGCTTCGCCGACGCGATCGTGCAAAACCGTGGGCTCCGCGAGGAAGACATGCGCGGCGTCTTTGGCTTGATCCTGCTGATCAACGCCGGTTGCTTGATCGCGTTGCTCCTGTTCGCCTATCCGGCGGCCTGGTTTTACGATGAGCCGCGCCTCATAGCCTTGCTGCAATTCGCCAGCCTGACATTCGTCGCCATCGCGCTGCAGGCGATCCCGCGCGCGACGCTCGAAAAAGAACTCGATCTGAAGTCGGTGTCGTGGATCGATCTGGTCGCCAATGTCGCCGGCGGCGTTTTTGTGCTCGGCCTCGCCTGGGGCGGCTTCGGAGTCTGGGCGCTGATGTACGGCATGCTGTTCACGGCCCTGCTGCGCGCCGCCGGTTTCTGCCTCGTTTCCCCCTACTTTCCGAAGCCGCGCTTTTCGCTGCGCAACCTCTCGGGCGTGCTGCAATTCGGCGGATTGCGGACCGGCGAAAACGTTCTCTGGTTCTTCTATTCGCAGATCGACATTTTCATCATCGGCAAGCTGCTTGGCGCCGATCTGCTTGGGGTCTACTCGGTCAGCCGAACGATCGCCGCCCTGCCGGTCGAGAAATTCGCGGTGGTGATCCGACCTGCCGCCTTTCCCGCCTTTGCCCGCGTGCAGCACGATCGCGCCGAGGCGCTGGGATATCTGCTGAAGGCGATGCGGATCCTCGCATTTCTTTGTTTTCCGGTATTTTTCGGCATTGCTGCCACCTCGCCCGAAATCGTCGCGGTCATGCTCGGTCCGCAATGGGCGCGCGCCACCGCGCCGCTGGCGATCATCGCCATCGCGATGGCGCTGCGGCCGATTGGGCTGATGGTCCCACCCTTTCTGATCGGGATCGGGGAGATCGTCGCCAGCTTCAAGAACACCCTGTTCGCGGCTGTTCTCTATCCAGCGGCCTTCATCCTCGGCAGCCATTGGGGGCTGATCGGCGTCTGCGTCGCATCGCTCGTCGCCTACCCGGTGCAGCTCGCCGTCCTACTGCGGCGCGTCGCGATCGTTTCGCAAACCTCGTTGGTCTCGCTGATCGCGCCGCTGCTGCCGCCGCTCGCCGGCGCCGCGATGATGTGCGCCGTCGTGCGCGGCGCCGATGCCTGGGCTTTGCCTGCGAATCTCGGCGCCTGGAGCCATTTTGGCTGGCTGGTCGCCTGCGGGGTGCTGGCCTATTCCGGCTACACGCTGCTGTTTCTGCGCCCGCTGATCGCCGAAGTTGCCGGCCTCGCGCGGCGTTAGACGAGGACCTCAGCGGCGGCGGCCCACGAAGACGTACCAGCCGCCATACCAGGAGAATCGGTTGATCCCGAGGATGCCGAGGATTCGGGTCGGGTCGTTGCGCGCCCAGCGCAGCCGCCGGAAGTATTCACCCAGCTGACATTGGCGGTGGCCGTGGAGGGGACCCTTTCGATGCTGCGGATATCGATCAGCGCGCCGTAACGCTGCGCCACTTCGCGCTCGGAGCGGAAATACCGGACGTGACTTTCATAATCGAAATTAGGCACCGAGCAGACCACGGGCGTACCGGGCCGCCATCTCTCGATCACCGTCAGATCGCCCTCCAGATGCTCCAGAACCTCGCAGCAGACAACGCTGTCGTAGGCATCCTGGTAGGCCGCGGGGTCGGTGGCGTCGCCGAGGTAAAAACAACCGCCGGGATTGCGCTTGCGCGCCTTGTCGACGGCGACGGTGCTGAAATCGAAGCCGCGATAGGAGAGGCCCTCGGCGATCAGCATTTCCGCCAGCACGCCGCTGCCGCACCCGACATCGAGCACGTCCTTGGCTCCCTCCTGCCGCAGCAGCGCGACGACGCGACGATACATCGGATAATACGGGCTGGTCCGCGGCCGATCGTAGGACCGATCGCGATCGGTGTAGAGGCTGTCGTAATATTCGGCGTCGAGCTGTTTGTTCGGCATGCCCGGGTTCCTTGCGACGGCGACGGCTCGGCGTCTTATACGCAAACGCTCCAGCCACCGCGCCGGCGAACGAATTCGACTGTGGGGGCGCTCACCCTGACCGCGCCGCAACGACAGCGCCCGCCTCAATCAAAGCGATGCATGGTTACGAATTACTGAAGCTATCGTTATTGCGGCAAAGTGTCCAGCCGGGCGCGGCCAAGTCCGACCGCGTGGGCGGCGCTGCGCCCGCCATCTTTCATTCACAATTATCGGCGATAACGCTGCCGAAGGATGCGCCGCTACCCTCCCATGTCCCTCATATTGCTCTTCGCGGCGATTTTCTCGCTGCTTGTCGGTACTACTGCCGGAGATGGCGCGCAGGCTGCGTCGGCGCCGACCGCCAACACCCTGTCTTTGACCAACCACAGCGGCGGCGGCCTGCGGAACTACCCGCTGCAGTTCGGCCGGCCGTTTCTCCAGGGGGCGATCGCCAATTTTCCGCGCGTGCTGATCGACGGCGTGCCGACCGAAACCCAGGCGGACGTCAAGAACCGTTACCCCGACGGCTCGGTCAAGTTCGCGGTGATCGCCGTCGTGATCCCGTCGCTGCCGCCAGGGAAGCCGGTGAGGCTCACTTTCGCCAACGAGACAAGCGGGAACAACGCGCCGCTCAGCCGCGACGAGATGCTCGACCCCAAGAAATTCGACTTCGACGCGGCGATGTCGCTCTCCGAACCCGGGCAGCCCTCGCAGACCGTCTCAGCCCGAGACATGCTCGCCCACGGCGCCTACAAGCTGTGGACCTCCGGACCGGTGGCGCAGACCGTCGAAATCGCCGACGACAGCGCCGACGCCACCTACGACATCGGCTTCGACGGCGCGCACCACCCGTTCCGCCCGCGCTTTTACGCGACCTTCTGGCCGCTGACGCATCAGGTTCAGGTGCGCTATGTCGGCGAGGCGGGCAAGACGACGGAGCTTGCCGATCTCTCCTACGATCTGACGCTGACTATCGGCGAGGACCGCAAACGGGTCTATGCGATCGACCTGACCGGGACCGGGCCCAACAAGAAAAAGCATTGGGCGCTGACCAACTGGACCAAATGCTTCTGGCTTGCCGGCGCGCCCCCCGCCCAGGTCGATATCGATCCGAACATCGCCTATCTGGCCTCGACCCGGTTCATCCCGAACTACGACCCGGCCGTCACGGCGCCGGAAAGCGAGTTGGCCGCCTATTACAGCCAATGGTCGAGCTATCCGCACGACCCTTACGACGCCTATTATAACCATCCGCTCGGCAACGTCGTCTGGACGCAGACGATGGGCCAGGTCGGCGGCAGGCCTGAAGTCGGCCCCTATCCGATTTGGAGCCTGCTGTGGCTCTATACCGGCGACTGGCGGATGCGGCAGTTCGCCCTCGGCATGGCCGATCTCGCCACCGCCTTCCCCGCCAATCTGCGCGAGACGAAGACCGGCAAGCGGCTCTTGCGCACCGATCCCGTCGGATCGAGCACCGGGCTCGGCCATACGGTCGCGGTCACCGATCGCAAATCGATCACCTGGGGCGCCTATTGGTTCGTCAATTCGGGCGGCTTCGCCGTGGCCGATCGGGTCGGCGTCGCGGGGCCGATCAATCTCACGCCGCCCTTCACCTTTGACATGCCGCATCAGCCGAGCCCGTTTTATCTGCAATACCTGTTGACAGGTGACCCGTTCTATTTGAACGAGATGTATCTGTGGGCCGGCGCCACCGCGATGATGACCCCTGGCGATGCGACGGTATATCCCTACGGTCGCGGCCCGACCGGCGCCGAGGGTGCGATCAAATCGGAAATCCGCGGCGATGGCTGGGGGATCCGCAACCGCGCGGAAACCGCCTTCATCGCTCCCGACGCCGACCCGGAAAAGGCCTATTTCACCGCCTTGACCAATGACGCGCTGGCGCGCTGGGAGGGCGGCTTCAACATCACCGGCACCGCCTATCAGGGCACTACGATGTGGAATTGGGGGCGGCAGCAGGGCGTCGCCAACATCCCCGGGGCGCCGCTTGCTGGAACAATCCCGACATTGCATGCCTGGGAAACGCTCTGCCCGGCGCCCTATGACCATACATGCGCGGAGACCAACAACGCCAATTACGGCCCGACCGCGGCCTCGACGTTGTCGCCGTGGATGCACTACTACCTGATGTACGGGCTGGCGCGGGCAAAGGAACTGGGTTTTGCCGCCGGTCCGCTGTTCTCCTACTCGGCGGAGTTCCTGACCGGCATCGTCAACGACAGCGGCATGCCACAGATGGCCGGCATTTACCGCATCCCCAACGTGCTGACGCCGGGCGCGTGGGCCACCGATTGGTCGAGTGTGCTGAACGCCTTCAGCCCAACCTACCGGGCGACCGGCATCACCACCGATTTCAGCAACGGCCTCTCCCAGGGTGGCAACAGCTACACCGCACCGGCCTCGGCCGCCGCGGCCCTCGCCTTAGACGAGGCGCGTGGCGCCCAGTCCTGGGCCTGGTTCAAGCAGAACGTTTATCCGTCGGTCACCGGCGGCTCGCTCGGCCCCGACCCGCGCTGGCCGATCGTCCCGCGCACCGACAGCAACGAACTGCCGGCGGTTCCTGTAGAATAAAGGCGGCGATCCCCCCGTCAACAACGCACTGCAAACTTTACGGGCGGGTGCTCGAGCGGGCGCCCGCCCAGCCGCATTCGGCGGCGATCAATCGCCGTAATAGTGGGTTTCGTACAACAAGCAACCGCGCTCCGACTTGAACGGCCCATGCGCAGCACCCGGCGGGCGGCAGGCATAGGTCCCGGCGGCAAAACTCTCGCCACCCATGCCTTCGGCGTCGTTGCCGACCGTCAGATCGCCTGAAATCAGATAGACCTCCTCCCAATAATCGTGAACGAAGGGGGCGGTCGTGAAGACGCCTGGGGCAAATCGCAACAGCCGGGTGCGGCTGCCATAGCGGCCCTCCTCGTCGAGCGCCCCAGCCAGAATCTTCTGCTCGATGCCGGCGGGGTAGCCGGGCGGCGTCTCCCAGCCGGCGTTCATATCGATCCGGTGGAATTCGAGATGCGGCTTGTTGACGGGCATGCGTTTGTTCCTCGGCGCTATTTGACCGGCTCGAATGCGTCGGCGGCGGTCATATCGTCGCTGATGCCGGCGCTCAGCGCGAAGGGCTGCTGCCCGCCGGATTTCGCCAATCCGTACATCGCCTCGATCGTGCGCAGGATGTTGACATGGGTCATGCCGTCGGCCGCGGCATGGTTCATCTTCACATGGGCGCCGGCGAAGATCGTCGCAATCCGGTTCTGCTGATCGATGCGGCGCTGATCGTGATCCGGACTGACCGCCGGGTCGGTCAGGCCGCGAAACCCGCTCTTGTCGTCGTTCTCGTCGAAGGTGACGATCAGCAGGCTGTTATGCGTCTTTGCCCACTCATAATAGCGGTCGATATTCTGGCGAAGCCACAAGTCGCCCGCCGGAATGCTGTCCTTCGGCTCGCCGTTGTGCATGTCGTGCTCCATGTCGGGAATGACGAAAGCAACGGTCGGCAGTTGGCTGTAGTCGCTGGGAAAGTCGGCAAAGCGCAGATTTGACGAGGTCGCGACCGTGACGCCGTTCGGAACATCGGGAAAACTGATCCACGGGACGTGCTTGCGGCCGTAAATGCAGGGATAACGGCAATTGGGCGGGGTCACGTCCACTTCGGGGCCGATCGCCGGCAGGGACTGGGAATAGCCTTTGAACGACAGGCCTTTTTTGATCAATTCGCCGCCGAGATTGCTGGCGTTGATCTTGTTCTTCGGCACTTCGTCGTGAAAGCCGACATTCTGATTGCTGCCTGAAAAGAGCCAGAAGTAATTGCCCTCGCTCGGGTGCTCCTCACCAAACATTCGTGTAAAGTCGGTCCCCTCTGCGACCAGCTTGTTGAGGTAGGGTGCCGCCTCGTTGCCGACAATCTCTTGATAATCCTTATTCTCCTCGACGACGATGACGATGTGGTCGTAGCGCGGCAGCGCCGCGGGCCAGGGCGGCGCGTCGGCCGCGGCTGCGATCGAGGTTGCGGCGCAGGAGAGGAGGGCGATGGCGCATGCCCTCGAAGCTCTCGACATTCGGTGTGCTCCAACTCCGGTACCCGGCGGCGGCGAAAAAGCGTAGGCTCGGGTCCAGTGTTTGGCAACGACGAGTGCGGAGGAAGCGATGCGCGGCGTGGTGTTCACCGGCGACCGGGAAATCGAATTGATGGAATTTCCCGATCCCACCCCGGGTCCTGACGAGGTCGTCATCGAGATGAAGGCCTCGGGCATGTGCGGCAGCGACCTGCATCAGTACCGCCGGCCGAAATCGGGCGGCGCCTCAATCGGCGGCCTGCCGGTCAACCCGAACCCGGTAATCGGCGGCCATGAGCCCTGCGGCGTGGTCGCCGCCGTCGGCGCCGCGGTCAGCCCGAAGATGGCGCGGGTCGGCGAGCGCGTCATGATCCATCACTACAAGGGCTGCACGGTGTGCGAGCATTGCCGCTCGGGCTGGTCGCAGCTCTGCCAGGAGGAGCCGGTTACCGTCTACGGCAACAACGCCAATGGCGGCCATGCGCGCTATCTGAAAGTGCCGGCCTTCACCGTGGTCCCGCTCGCCGACGAACTGTCGTTCACCGCGGGGGCGGCGATCTCCTGCGGCACCGGCACCGCCTATGGCGCGTTGCGCCGGCTCAACATCTCCGGCAACGACACGATCGCGCTCTTCGGGCAGGGGCCGGTCGGCCTGTCGGCGACGCAGCTCGCTTCGGCCATGGGCGCCCGCGTCATAGCACTCGACGTCAGCCCGGAGCGGCTCGAGCGCGCCAAGGAATTCGGCGCCTGGGAGACGGTCAACCCGCGCTCGAACGATCCGGTGGGCGCGATCAAGGATTTGACTCATGGCGGCGCCGATTTCACGCTCGACACGTCGAGCCAGCCCGAAGGCCGCATCGCCGCGGTGCGCAGCGCCAAGGTCTGGGGTACCGTCGCCTTTGTCGGCGAGCGCAACAACGTCACGATCGACGTCAGCCCCGACATGCTGCGCAAGCAGCTGACGATCATCGGCTCCTGGACCTTCTCGTGGCAGGGCCAGCTCGATTGCGCGAAGTTCTGCGTCGAGCGAAATCTCGATGTCGACCGCCTCTTCACCCACCAGTGGAAGCTCGACCAGGCCGAGGAGGCCTACCGCCTCTTCGATACCCAGACGACCGGCAAGGGCGTATTCCTGCTGTAGTCGATCAAATCCGTAGGCAAAGGAGGAAAACGATGGCGCGCAACGGCTATCTGATCATGGACAGCGACCTCCACATGATGGAGCCCGACGATCTCTGGGCCCGCTATCTCGACCCGCCTTATCGGGCGCGGGCGCCGCGGTTTTTCGGCGGCCAACAGCGCCAGCTTGCCGAGAACAAGGAGGACAAGGGCAACGCCGACACAATCATGGGGATGGAGGTGCAAGGGTTGGCGATCCCGGCGCATGCCGGCCAGATCGGCGCCACCGCGTCGAGCCGCGAATTGCAGCGCCGCAGCCGCGCCCGCCATCCGCATTTCAACGTCGCCCGCGCCCGCGGCTTCGACCCGGAATCGACCCTAACGGCGATGGACATCGAGGGGATCGATGTGGCGGTCATGTACGGCACCCGCGGCCGGCAGATCCTGTGCCACGATGATCTGGCGCCGGATTACGCGGCGGCCCTGGCGCGCGCCTACAACAACTGGGCCGCCGATTACTGCAAGACCGATCCGCGGCGTCTCAAATTCGCCTCTCAGGTGGCGATGCACGATGTCGGGCTTGCCGTCGAGGAAGCGCGGCGTTCGGTCGAGGAACTGGGGGCGGTCGCGGTCATCGGCACGCCCAACCCGGTCAACGGCCAGCATCTGCACGACGAAGTTTGTGAGCCCCTATGGGCGGAGCTCGAACGGCTTAACGTGCCCGTCGGCTTTCATCCGACCGGCAACACCGCGCTCAAGGACGACGCCGGCCGCCGTTACGTCGGCCACGCCAATTTCCACCCGATCGCGCACGCAATCCGCAACCCTGTCGAATTGATGGGTGCCATCGCCAGCATGACGACGGGCGGCATTCTGGACCGCCATCCGAAATTGCGCTGCGCCTTTCTCGAAGGGACCGCAGGCTGGCTCTTTTGGTGGCTGTGGCGGCTCGACGACCAGTGGGAGAAGTTCGGTCCGGGCTGCGAGTACCAGATCAAGATGCTGCCGAGCGAATATTTCAAGCGCCAGTGCTATATCGCGCTCGATGTCGACGAAGCGCCGGCGGTCGACGTCGTCAACAAGCTGGGTTCGGAATATTTCGTCGTGTCGAGCGACTACCCGCATTCTGACGGCGCCTTCCCCGAGGCGATCCAGGAATTCCTGGGCCTGCCGCTCGAAGACGAGCAGCGGCGCAAGATCCTGTGGGACAATTGCGCCCGCCTCTACGCGATCCCGGCCCCGGCTGCCCCCTTGACGCGTGACATCAGCACCGTCTCGGCCGCCGAATAGCCTCTCGCCCGAATCTCCCTCTCCGCCCTGGGGCGGAGAGGGTCGGGGTGAGGTGGGCTCTCCTTCAATACTAACCGGCTCGGGTGTAGCGGCGGGCCTCGATGCGCAGATGGTCGCGGAAATGCGGGCGCAATTTCTGCGTCCAGGGGGTGTCGGCGGCCTTGCGCCATTCGGCCGAGCGGATCACCTCGGGGGCGGCCAGGTGATAAAGCGCCACATAGCGCTGCGTCCCGCCCGTCCCGCGATAGCGCCGCGCGCATAGCACACCCGGCACCGAGCCCAATGCCGGAACGTGCTCGGTGTTGTACCATTCGTTGAATTCGTGGTCGTGCTCGGGGGCGACGTTCATGCCGATCAGCATCAATGCGGCGGCGTTCGTTGGCGCCGTGCGGTCGCCCGGATAAAGCTGCTCCCCCTCATAGCGCAGGATACCCTTGCGGAATTTGGCGGTCCGCTTGGTCCAGGGTGAGGAGTTGTCGCCGCCGACCGCAAGATAGGCCGGGCTGTGCAAGACCCCGACATCGTCGAGATCGTAGGTCGCGACCGAAACTTTCGGGTTTTCGATGCCGATCCAGCGGTCGGCGTTGATGAACCCCGGCACGCCCAGCCGTTCGGGCACGTGTTCGAGATCGTACCAATCGTGAAACTCGTCCTCGGGTGCGGCCGAGAAATCCATCGCCGCGATCAGGATGCCCTTTGCCATTTCCGTTCCTCCCGTAAGCCGCGATCATCATCCGGCAAATCGGGATTTTGCGCTATGATCTCGGGGACACCCGGGAGAGGAGACTGCCGATGACCGCCGCCACACCTTTTCTGAAGAACGCCGACGAGCTCGGTCCGCTCGCTTCGCGCTATGTCGCGGTCGAGGACCTGCCGTGGAAACCCACACCCTGCCCCGGCATCGACATGAAGGTTTTGATGGAGGAGCCTGAAACGGGGCTCTTGACCGCACTCTTCCGCTGGCAGCCGGGCTCCGAACTGACATTCCACGAACATGTCGAGATCGAGCAGACCTTTGTCCTCGAAGGCAGCCTCGTCGACGAGGAGGGCGAGGTCACCGCCGGCAATTACGTCTGGCGCCCGAAAGGCAACCGCCACGCGGCGCGCTCGCCGAACGGCGCATTGGTGCTGTCTATGTTCCTGAAGCCCAACATCTTTCTCAGCGGCGACAGCGAAGGGAAGGCGTTGCGCTGAAGGCCGGTTGTCGCCCCGCGTCCCCTGCCGCATGATGGTACAGGACAACCGAATTCGGGCGGGGGAATGAGCGCCAGAAGCAAGATATTCTCGAATTTCGACGAGGCGGTTCGAGACATCCCCGACGGGGCCGTGATCGGCTTCGGCGGGTTCGCCGTGGTCGGCATGCCGATCAACCTCTACGAGGCGGTCGCCAAACAGGGCGCGAAAGACCTGACCTGCGTGTCGAATTCGACGCGCGGCGGCGCCACTTTGCCAGCCGATGCGCCCGACATGAGCCAGATGATCCGCAACGGCCAGGTCAAAAAGGTTGTCTGCGCCTTCACCGCACCCACCCGCGCCTCACAGAAGCTGGTCTTGACCGAATATGTCGAGAAGGGGCTGATCGAGGCCGAACTGACGCCGCAGGGCACGCTCGCCGAGCGCATGCGCGCCGCCGGCGCCGGCATTCCGGCCTTCTACACGCCGGCCGCGGTCGGCACCGAACTCGCCGAAGGCCGCGAGACGCGCGTCTTCAACGGGCGCGAGTATCTGTTAGAGCATGCGCTGCCGCTCGACTACGCGATGATCCGCGCCTACCAGGCCGACGCCGCGGGCAACCTCCGCTTCCGCCGCTCGCAGCGCAATTTCAACCCGATCATGGCGATGGCCGCACGGGTCACGATCGCCGAAGTCGAGGAAGACATCCTCCCGATTGGCGCCATCGACCCCGACGATGTGCACACGCCCGGGATCTTCGTCCACCGCCTCGTCAAGATCCCGCCGCCGCCCGAAGGTTGGTGGCCGCAACGCCCCGGGAGTCTCGGAGGAAGCCGATGAGCGAACGCGCTAAGGGGCTAACCCGTCAGCAGATGTGCGACCGGCTGGCGATGGAATTCGGCGACGGGTGGATCGTCAACCTCGGCATCGGCATCCCGACGCTGTGCTCGAATTTCGATTTCGGCGACAAGCAGATCATCTTCCACTCCGAGAACGGGGTCATCGGGTACGGCCCGCTGACCCCGGCCGGGGAAGAGGACCTGCACCTCGTCAACGCCGGCGGCCAGCACGTGACGTTGCAACCGGGGGCGGCGATCGTGCACCACGCCGATTCGTTCGCGATCATCCGCAGCGGCCGCATCGACGTGACCGTGCTCGGCGCCTATGAGGTCGCGCAGAACGGCGATTTCGCCAATTGGAAGATGGCGGGGCAGCAGGGCGGCGGCATCGGCGGGGCGATGGATCTCGCCGCCTGCGCCCGCCATGTCTTTGTCGCGATGGAGCACCAGACCCGCAACGGCAGCCCGCGATTGGTCGAGCGCTGTGCGATCCCGGTGACGGCGCCCGGCGTCGTCAACCTCGTCGTCACCAATTTCGGCCTCTTCGAGATCACGCCTTCGGGCATGGCGCTGAAGGAGATCGCCCCCGGCGTCAGCGTCGACGAGATCAAGGCCGCCACCGGCTGCAACCTGATCATCCCCGCCGAGGTGCCGCCGGTGCGTCTACGGGGATAGACATTACTTACGCCCGCTACTCCGCGGCGGCGCGCCTCTGGAGGGCGTCGAGCCAGCGCCGCAACCGCATTGCATGATCGGCAAGATGAGAGGCCACCGCTTCGCCGATCGCTCGTCGGTACATATGGACAGTAAGGTTGCGTTCCTGGGCGGTCTTGAGCAACGCTTCCGCATCTTCGTCGCTGAGCCAGCCGACCTGCCGGGAAGCGCGGATGGCCGCGCCCGGCGATCCTAGCGACAATGCGTTCGCGCTCATCGAGCAGCAGCGCCGCCGCCTTCCAATCGCCTCGAATGTATACACAAGCCGGAGGATCGCGCCGTCACGCTCCGCAAGCGACAAATCGTTCCGTCCCGCCAGTTCGTCGAACGTCGCGAGGGCGGCCGCGGCCTCGTCAAGCCGTTGTTCTGGACGCGCCACAGCACGCCTTCGCGCCGGATGGCGTCGAGCCAGCCCGGCTCGACCTCGCACAAATCGACGATGTCCACATTGTAGGGGATCGTGCTTTCTTCGATCGCCTCTGCCAATTCCGCAAAAAAGCCAGATGGAAGCTCGTCGCGCGGCAGGATGCCGACGTCTATGTCGCTCATGTGGCGTACATCTCCGCGCGCACACGAACCGAACAGCCATACCGCAGCATCATGCTCGCCCAACGCCGCGAGCACCATCCACCGCAACTCCTCGATCGCCCGTCTGCGGGTCGGGTTCATTCGAAATGACTTACGTTGGACTTGCCGACATTGCACTGTTCACAAAGAATTTGAAGATTTTCGATCACCGTTTCGCCACCAAGGCTCCAGGGAACGATGTGGTCGACGTGCAATCTCGCATTCGATTGAGGACTCGCGCCACATAACCGGCATTTCGCGCCATCGCGCATCAGAACGAGCGCTCTTTGTCGCCAGTTGGCGTTCCGCAGAGTTCGCCGGCCAGTTCTCTGAGGCGTCATCTCGGTCTCCGGCGTAATTCCCTCATTTGCCCAATCCACGAAGGCCTCGAGCGCTCGCCTCCATCTACCAAATCTTTTCTCATACGTGCCGGATGAGTAGGCCGAGACTTCCTTTGTTAGATCGTTATATTTTGGTTGGCGACCAAGCCGCGTCCAGACTTCAACAAGGTTTTGAAATAAAGCTTCGTTCGGAATATTTAAGTCGCGCGTCTTCTCTAACCCCGCGCGCTCTAGGGCTTTGAACCAATTCCCAAAGCGCCGTGTAAGGGTTGTGGCGTGAAACCGACCACAGTCATTGTAGCGGTCTATCGTAACAGTTGACGCACCGGCTTCCGCCGCAACTCGCCGCAAGTCTTCGATCAGCTCGGCGTCCGTGGTATCGCGGTGGTAAGGCTCAAGCTGAAATGGCATACCGGGCTCTCCACGTCACGTCTGTCGTCACCCCGCCCTTCGACGGCGCGGCGACTGCTGGCGGGCGAGGTAGGGCCGCAGGTATTGCCCGGTGTAGCTCGCTTCGCAGGCCGCGATCTCCTCGGGCGTGCCGGTGGCGACGATGTGGCCGCCCTCGTCGCCGCCTCCGGGACCGAGATCGATGATCCAGTCGGCGGTCTTGACGACTTCGAGATTGTGCTCGATGACCAGCACCGTGTTGCCGGTCTCGACCAGCGCGTGCAGCACCTCCAACAGTTTGCGCACGTCCTCGAAATGCAGCCCAGTGGTCGGCTCGTCGAGAATGTAGAGCGTGCGGCCGGTGGCCCGCCTTGACAATTCCTTCGACAGTTTGACCCTCTGCGCCTCGCCGCCCGACAGGGTCGTCGCCGGCTGGCCGATATGGATGTAGCCAAGCCCGACCCGCTGCAACGTCAGGAGCTTGTCGCGGATCGACGGCACCGCGCTGAAGAAATCGACCCCCTCGTCGACCGTCATGTCGAGCACGTCGGCAATGCTCTTGCCGCGGAACAGCACCTCCAATGTCTCGCGGTTGTAGCGCCTGCCTTTGCAGACGTCGCACTGTACATAGACGTCGGGCAGAAAGTGCATCTCGATCTTGATCACGCCGTCGCCCTGGCAGGCCTCGCAGCGCCCGCCCTTGACGTTGAACGAGAAGCGGCCCGGCAGATAGCCGCGTGACTTCGCTTCGGGCAGCCCGGCGAACCAGTCGCGGATCGGCGTGAAGCAGCCGGTGTAGGTGGCCGGGTTCGAGCGAGGCGTGCGGCCGATCGGCGACTGGTCGATATCGACGATCTTGTCGAGAAATTCCACACCTTCGAGCCCGGCATGGGGGGCCGCCTGCTCGCGCGCGTTGTTGATCCGCTTCGCCAACGCCTTGTAGAGCGTGTCGATGACGAGGGTCGATTTGCCGCCGCCCGAAACACCGGTCACGACGCAGAACGTGCCGAGCGGGATCTCGGCGGTGATCGCCTTGAGATTGTTGCCGCTTGCCTCGATGACGCGCAGGATCTGTCCCGGATGGCCGATGCGGCGCACCGTCGGTGCCGGGATCTGGCGGACACCGGTCAGATATTGCCCGGTCAGGCTCTCGGGGTTGGCCATGATCGCGTCGGGCGGGCCCTCGGCGACGATATGCCCGCCGTGGACGCCCGCGCCCGGCCCCATATCGACGACCCAGTCGGCGGCACGGATCGCATCCTCGTCATGCTCGACGACAATGACCGTATTGCCGAGATCGCGCAGCCGCTTCAAGGTCGCGAGCAGGCGGCCGTTGTCGCGCTGGTGCAGCCCGATGGACGGCTCGTCGAGGACATAGAGCACGCCCGTCAGCCCGGAGCCGATCTGCGAGGCGAGCCGGATGCGCTGGCTCTCCCCGCCCGACAGGGTGCCCGAGGAGCGCGATAAGGTCAGGTATTCGAGCCCGACATTCTGCAGAAAGCCGAGCCGTTCGTTGATCTCCTTCAAGATCCGCTGGGCGATTTCGCGCTGGCTCGGGGTCAGTTCGGCCTCGATGCCGGTAAACCACCGGCCAGCCTCGGCGATCGAGAGCCGCGGCGATCTCGCTGATGTTGCGCCCGCCGATCTTGACCGCCAGCGCCTCTGGCTTCAGCCGGTCGCCCTGGCAGACCTCGCAGGTCCTGGCACTCTGGTAGCGGCCTAATTCCTCCTTGACCCAAGCGCTGTCGGTCTCGCGGAAGCGCCGCTCCATATTGGGCAGCACCCCCTCGAACGGCCGCTCGGTCGAATATTTTCTGAGCCCGTCGTCATAGGTCATCTTGATCGGCTCTTCGCCCGAGCCGAAGAGGATCGCTCGGCGCATCTTCTCCGGAAGGTCGCGCCACGGCGTATGCATGCTCCGCTTGAAGTGGCGGGCGATGCTTTCGAGGGTCTGCGTGTAGTATTGCGAAGAGGAGTGCGACCACGGGCTGACCGCACCCTCGGCGAGGCTCCGCCCCTCGTCGTGGACCACCAGATCGGCGTCGAAATAGAGCTTCGTGCCGAGCCCGTCGCAGGCCGGGCAGGCGCCGAACGGGTTGTTGAACGAGAACAGCCGCGGCTCGATCTCCGGGATCGTGAACCCGGAAACCGGGCAGGCGAACTTCGCGGAAAAGACCGTCTCCTCGCCCAAATCGGCGTTCTCGGCGATGGCGATTCCCTCGGCGAGATCGAGGGCCGTCTCGAACGAATCGGCGAGCCGGTTGCCGAGATCGGGGGCGACGATGATCCGATCGACGACGACCGCGATGTCGTGCTTCAGGTTCTTGTTGAGCGGCCGGACCTCGTCGAGCTCCAGCATCTTGCCGTCGATCTTGATCCGCTGAAAGCCGCGCTTCCTCAGATCGATGAATTCCTTGCGGTATTCGCCCTTGCGCCCGCGCGCGATCGGGGCGAGCAGATAGAGCCGCGTTCCCTCCGCCATCGCCATGACCCGGTCGACCATCTGCGAGACGGTCTGGCTGACGATCGGCAGTCCGGTCGCCGGCGAATACGGGCACCCCGACCCGCGCCCAGAGGAGCCGCATGTAGTCGTAGATCTCGGTCACCGTCGCGACCGTCGAGCGCGGGTTGCGCGACGTCGTCTTCTGCTCGATCGAGATCGCCGGCGACAGGCCCTCGATCAATTCGACCTCGGGCTTCTGCATCAGTTCGAGGAACTGCCTTGCATACGCCGACAGGCTCTCGACATAGCGGCGCTGGCCCTCGGCATAGATCGTGTCGAAGGCGAGCGACGACTTGCCCGAGCCCGACAGCCCGGTCATCACCACCAGGCTGTCGCGCGGCACCTCGACATCGACGTTCTTCAGATTGTGCTCGCGCGCCCCGCGAATCCGGATCGACTGCTGCA
Source organism: uncultured Alphaproteobacteria bacterium (assembly GCA_963799085.1). GTDB lineage: Bacteria > Pseudomonadota > Alphaproteobacteria > ATCC43930 > CGMCC-115725 > AP-15. Next base: position 436,124 of record CAWCWA010000006.1, read on the forward strand.
TCGCGGCAAATTACCCCGGCGTAGCCCTGGACGCCACCGTGCTGACTAAGGTGCGGTACCCCGTTGCCGGGGTTGACTCGCCCGCCCCACGATCCGTGTCATTGCGAACTAATCAATTTATGCTTGACAATCGCGCCACGCAGGAGTAGGCTACACTATGTCGCAATTGGCATCGCCGAGGGAAAGGAAGTTTCGCGTCTTCGCTTTTTGCTGTTTTTTTCGCTGCAAATAACAGCAAAAACAGCAAAAGAAAAACCGCCGCCAATTGCCGTCGCGGAAACGGCGCTCTGTACCTACCCGCTGCCGCTCCCGACCCGCCGGGCGCGCTATCCCGTCGCGCGAGGCGGGGTTTCGCGCGGGGTGACGGGCACGTCGAGCTTTTGCGACAACCGCAATACGGTGATCGGCACCGGCTTGCCGACCCGTTCCTCGGTCATCAGCCGGTGCAATTCGTCGATGTCGCCGACCGGATGCCGTCGACGGCGACGATGATGTCGCCGCTGACGAGGCCCGCCGCGCGCGCCGCGCCATCGGGGGCGGTCGATTGGACGCGCACGCCGGTCTCGCGCGCGAGCTCGTGAAAGCGCACGACCCGGCGCGGCAATGGCACGTTCTGGCCGGCGACGCCGATATAGCAGCGCCGCACCCTGCCGTCGCGGATCAGCCGTGCCGCGACAAACTCGACCGTCGCCGCCGAGATCGAAAAGCAGATGCCCTGCGCCATGCCGATGATCGCGGTGTTGATGCCGACAACCTCGCCCGCGGAAGTGACGAGCGGCCCGCCGGAATTGCCCGGGTTGAGCGCCGCGTCGGTCTGGATCACGCTGTCGATCAGCCGCCGGAGCTGGCGCGCAACGAGCGGCCGAGCGCGCTGACCACGCCCGCGGTCACCGTGCATTGAAAGCCGAACGGGTTGCCGATCGCGACCACCAACTGGCCGACGCGCAGCCGGCGCGAATCGCCGAGGCGCGCGAAGACCGGCGTCTCGCCGTCGAGCCGCAGCACCGCAAGATCGGTGTCCGGATCGTCGCCGACCAGATTCGCCGCCAGGCGCGCCCATCGGGGAAGGTCGCCTCGATCTTGCGCGCACCGCTGACGACATGGCTGTTGGTCAGGACATAGGCGTCGGGGGTGAATACGACGCCCGAGCCGGCGCCGCCCGCCCCGTCCTTGCGGCCGCTGACCTGGAGATGCAGCACCGCCGGCCCGACCTTGTCGACGGCGCCAATGACGGCGCGCGAATAGGCGTCGAAAAGTGCGAGATCCTCGGCCGCGCTCGACGCCGACTGCTGCAGGTCGGCCGGGATCGTCATTGATCGGATGCAGAAAGGACATACGAAGCCGCATATCCCCTGTGGATAAGAATAAAGTAGGAACATCGGCGGGGTTTGATAAGATGGCCGCAGCGGCGGCGATAAGGAACGAGGTGCGGCGATGGCAGGCAGCGTCAACAAGGTGATCCTGGTCGGCAATCTCGGCCGCGACCCCGAAATCCGCTCGACCCAGGACGGCACGCGGATCGCCAATCTGGCGGTCGCGACCTCCGAAATCGTGGCGCGACAAGATGTCGGGCGAGCGCAAGGAGCGCACCGAATGGCATCGGGTCGTGATCTTCAACGAGCGGCTCGCCGAGATCGCCGAGAAATACCTGAAGAAGGGCGCCAAGGTGTATGTCGAAGGCGCCCTGCAGACCCGCAAATGGACCGACCAACAGCGGCCAGGAGCGCTACACGACCGAGGTCGTTCTGCAGCGCTTCCGCGGCGAGTTGACGATGCTGGATGGTGCCGGGGGCGGCCGCGGCGCGCCGATGGATGCGGGCTATGACGAGGGCTACGCCGGCGGCGGCTTCGGCGACGAGCCGCGCGCGGCGGCAACCCGCGTCCCGCGCGGCCGCACCCCGGTCAACGACCTCGACGACGACATCCCGTTCTAGCTTGTGCCCAGGCAGTTTGTGCCTTCGAGCGACCGAGCTTTCATGTTGTACGTCAATAATGCACCCGCGCAGCTCGCAGAAGCGCTAACAACATTCACCGGGCTGGTTGCCTTTGATGGCTGTACTGCTGTGGGGAAAACGTGCCTCGCCAGAAAGATTTGTGCTGCCCTTCCGGATTCGGAACTGATCAAAGTTGATCATTTCCTTGAACCCTCATCAGGATCAATATGTGGCCGCCTTGCGTGTGATCCAGCTTCGAGAGGCGATCTGCGGAGCGCTTAACCGGTCGCGAATTGTAATTCTGCAGACGGGGTTTGCGCCCGAGACGTAATTGATCGCATCGGATGTAAGCCAGCACATCACGTCTACGTTCAGCGCAACTCATCAGTTGGTGTGCCGCAACACTTGGACATTTTGGATCAAGAAGACGAAGATCCTCCGAGTTCCTACGATCCAGGCTACCCGCCCAATCCCTTGGATGTTGAGCTAGCAGAGTACCATCAGCGGCAGCGACCCAGACATAATGCTGATATCATTTATGTCTGGAGTGGGGATTAGCGCGTAGCTCGGAGGGTAGGTTGAGTGAAGCGAAATCCGTTCAAACCCGCTTGAACTGCAATGGAGTGCAAATCCGCTTGCGCTGCCACTCAACGGATCGCCGGTCGCTCTCGCGCCGGTACGGGAGGCTGACAATGGGTGATCTGCCTGAGCCGATCGTTGTTTTGCGACAGTTGGAGCAGGTCCGCCGGCTACTAATCTTTATCTGCGCTTGGCTTTGTGGAGGGTTTACAGCCGCGACCGCCGCGGCCGTGTATTTAGCCTCCGCTGGTCGCCTAGAATGGGCGCTCGTGCTCGTGCCGTTAATAGCGGGGGCCGGCGCGTACCTATCACTCGTTTTTCACGAGGGCGTCAGCTGGAATCGGGATACCTGACGATGGCTGACCAGGATTTTCCCTGTAACCGCGCTGCCCCTGCGGCTTGTCGGGAGCTATCGCCGATCAAAATTGACCGGCCTCTTATTCCCCTGTGTTCGGAGGACGTATCGAGGAGTTCCAACCATGCGCTCCTGATCTAATTTGTCTCGCGCGTGACGCGCATGGGGGCTCCTCATTACCCTCCAAGCATGAAGCGTGCTCGGCTGGTAATAAACGCTCTGCATCCTGATCCGAGCGACATTCGCGGCGGCGACTGGGTCGAGCGGTGGCTTCCGGCGGCCTTGCGGCCTTATGCGAGGCTGGCAAGGCTCGACCGGCCGATCGGCACTTGGCTCTTGCTGTTCCCCGGCTGGTGGGGGATTGCCCTTGCCGCGAAGGGCTGGCCCGATCTGAGCTTGATGGCGCTCTTCGCGCTGGGCGCGGTCGTCATGCGCGGGGCCGGCTGCACGCTCAACGACATCGCCGACCGCGACTACGACGCGCAGGTCGCGCGCACCCGGTTGCGCCCGTTGCCGAGCGGCGCTGTCACGGTGCCGCAGGCGGTGGCGTTCCTGCTGCTGCAGCTCGCGATCGGCGCCGCGGTGCTGCTGAGCCTCAACCGCGCGAGCCTGCTGCTGGGGATCGCCGTCCTGGGGCTGATCGCGACCTACCCCTTCATGAAGCGGATCACCTATTGGCCGCAGGTCTTTCTCGGCCTCAACTTCAACTGGGGGGCGCTGCTCGGCTGGGCCGCGGTCGCCGGCGCGCTCGGCTGGCCGCCCTCGCTGCTCTATCTGGGCGGCGTCTTCTGGACGATCGGCTACGACACGATCTATGCCCACCAGGACAAGGAGGACGACATCCGCGATCGGCGTCAAATCCTCCGCCATCGCCTTGGGCGCTGCGACCCGGCCCTGGCTCTTCGTCTTCTACGGCGCGGCGGCACTGCTGTGGCTGGCGGCCGGCCATGCCGCCGGGCTCGGAATAATGTTCTATCTCGGCCTGGCGCTCGCGCGCGTGCAACTGGCTGGCAGGCGGTGCGGGTCGACATCGACGATCCGGCCGATTGCCTGGCGAAATTCCGCTCGAACCGGCTCGTCGGCTGGCTGATGCTGGGCGGCATCCTTGCCGGGCATTTCTTCTGATGATGGACCCGGGCGGGCTTCGTCCGCGCCAACACCGCTATCGCGGCCCCGCCGCTCGTCCCGGAGATCCGCCTGCATCTGGCGAGCGAGGTGACGCCGCTCTGGCAGGCGACCGAGGAAACCCTGGCGCGCGGCGCAGTGCCGCCGCCGTTCTGGGCCTTCGCCTGGGCCGGCGGTCAGGCGCTCGCCCGCTATCTGCTCGACCACCCTCGAATCGTCGCGGGCCGCGCATGTGCTCGATTTCGGTTCAGGCTCGGGCCTCGTCGCGATCGCCGCCGCCAAGGCCGGCGCCGCCACGTGCTCGCCGCCGAGATCGACCCGTTCGCCGCCGCCGCGATCGCCGCCAACGCCGCGCTGAACGAGGTCGCGGTCGCGGTCGCCACCGCCGATCTGATCGACACGCTCGACCCATCCTGGGACGTCGTCACCGCCGGCGATGTCTGCTACGAGCAGCCGATGGCGGGGCGGGTCACGCTCTGGCTGCGCCGGCTCGCGCCGCGAAAAAGCTTGTTCTGCTCGGCGATCCCGGGCGCGCCTATCGCCCGGCCGATTCGCTTTGCGAGCGCGCCCGCTACCGCGTGCCGACGAGCCGCGAACTCGAAGACAGCGATCACCGCGACGCGGTAGTCTGGGAGGTGCTGCCGCGGCTGAGCCCGCTCGTCAACCGGCGGTGCTGTCCCCATATAGCGCCACATGCCGTATGCGAGCCTGCGCGACTTTATCGACCGCCTGGAAACGAGCGGACGGCTGGCGCGGGTCAAGGCGCCGGTGTCGCCCTATCTCGAAATGACCGAGATCCAGACCCGGCTGCTGGCCGAGGGCGGGCCCGCGGCGCTGTTCGAAAACGTCTGCGGCGGCGACGGCGACGCCATGCGATGCCGGTGCTGGTCAATCTGTTCGGCACCGTCGAGCGGGTCGCCTGGGGCATGGACCGCGAACCCCACCAATTGCGCGAGATCGGTCGGACGCTGGCATTTCTGAAGCAGCCCGAACCGCCCGGCGGCTGGCGCGAGGCGCTCGATCTGCTGCCGTTGTTGAAGACCGTGATGGCGATGCGGCCGCGCACAGTCGGCAGCGCACCCTGCCAGGAAATCGTGCTGCGCGGCAGCGAGATCGATCTCGGCCTGCTGCCGGTCCAGACCTGCTGGCCGGGCGAGCCGGCGCCGCTGATCACCTGGCCCCTCGTCGTCACCAGAGGGCCCGGCGAGCGCCGCGAGGACGGCTTCAACCTCGGCATCTATCGCATGCAGGTGACGGGCCGCGACACGACGTTGATGCGCTGGCTCAAGCATCGCGGCGGCGCGCAGCATCACCGGCGCTGGGCGAACGAGCGCACCGAACCATTACCCGCCGCGGCTGTGATCGGCGCCGACCCGGGACGATTCTCGCCGCCGTGACACCGGTCCCCGACACCTCTCCGAATACCAGTTCGCCGGGTTGCTGCGCGGCCGCCGGGTCGAACTCGTCGACTGCAAGACGGTGCCGCTGAAGGTGCCGGCGCAAGCCGAAATCGTGCTCGAAGGCCATGTGTCGCTCGACGAATACGGCGAGGAGGGGCCCTACGGCGACCACACCGGCTATTACAACGCGGTCGAGCGCTTTCCGGTCTTTCGCCTGTCGGCGATCACGATGCGGCAGAACCCGATCTATCTCTCGACCTTCACCGGCCGGCCGCCCGACGAGCCCTCGATCCTCGGCGAGGCGCTCAACGAGGTCTTCATCCCGCTGTTGCAGCAGCAGTTTCCCGAGATCGTCGATTTCTGGCTGCCGCCCGAAGGCTGCTCCTACCGCATCGCGGTCGTGGCGATCCGCAAGGCCTATCCGGGTCACGCCAAGCGGATAATGATGGGGGTGTGGTCGTTTCTGCGCCAGTTCATCTACACGAAATTCGTCATCGTCGTGGACGACGACATCGATGCGCGCGACTGGAAGGACGTGATGTGGGCGGTCTCGACCCGTATGGACCCGGTGCGCGACGTGACCCTCGTCGATCACACGCCAATCGACTATCTCGACTTCGCCTCGCCCGAATCGGGGCTCGGCGGCAAGATCGGCCTCGATGCGACCGGCAAATTCCCGCCCGAGACGAAGCGCGATTGGGGCCGGCCGATCCGAATGTCCGACGACATCATCGCCGAGGTCACCCGGAAATGGGCCGGCTACGGGCTGCCCGGATCGGGCCGGCCAATCTGGAAATCTGCGGAGAGCAAATGAACGACATCGACAAGTTGGCTGGAGCGGATCTCGACCTGTTGCAGGACCTCGTCGGGCGCGCCCGCCGCGCCGGCGCCGATGCCGCTGACGCCTTACTGTTCGAGGGAACCTCGCTGTCGCACGGAAGGCGTCTCGGCAAGACCGAAAAGCTCGAGCGATCGGAGGGGCATGATCTCGGCCTGCGGGTGTTTGTCGGCCGCCAGCAGGCCGTGGTGTCTTCGACCGATTGGTCGCCGCAGGCGCTCTCGGAACTCGTCGAGCGGGCGTTGGCGATGGCGCGGACGGTGCCCGAAGATCCCTATTGCGGCATCGCCGATCCCGACGAGATCGCCCGCGACTGGCCCACGCTCGACATGACTCGATCCCGAGGAACCGGCTGCCGAAATCCTGATCGAGCGGGCCCGGGCCGCGGAGGAGGCGGCGCTCGCCGTCCCCGGCGTCACCAATTCCGAAGGTGCCGAGGCCGGCTGGGGCCGCTCGCGGATGGCGCTCGCCGCCTCCAACGGCTTTGCCGGCGCGTATGCCGGGTCGAGCCAGGGCGTCAGCGCCAGTGTCATCGCCGGGACGGCACCGGCATGGAGCGCGACTATGATTTTTCGAGCGCGATCTACGCCGCCGATCTGCGCGATCCCGCGGAAATCGGCAGAAGCGCCGGCGAGCGCGCGGTCAAGCGGCTTGGCGCCGAGAAAGGTGCCGACCTGCCGCTGCCCGGTGGTGTTCGACCCGCGCGTCGCCCGCGGCTTCATCTCGCATCTCGCTGGGGCCGATCTCGGGGCCGGCAATCGCGCGCGGCACGAGTTTTCTGAAGGATCGGCTGGGCCAGCGGATGTTCCCCGAGGCGATCACGATCATCGACGACCCGCATCGCCGGCGTGGGCTGCGCTCGAAGCCGTTCGACGGCGAGGGCATCGCCAACCGCCGCCGCGCGCTGATCGACAAGGGCGTGCTGACGACTTGGCTCCTCGATCTGCGCTCGGCGCGGCAGCTGGGGTTGAAGACGACCGGTCACGCCGCGCGCGGCACCTCCGGGCCGCCGGGTCCGGCCGCGACCAATGTCTGGATCGAGCCCGGCGCCGTCAGCCCGAAGGAACTGATCGCCGACATCAAGAACGGCTTTTATGTCACTGAAATGATGGGCATGGGCGTCAACGGCGTCACCGGCGACTACAGCCGGGGCGCGGCCGGCTTCTGGATCGAGAACGGCGAGATCGCCTTTCCGGTCAGCGAGATGACGGTCGCCGGCAATCTCAAGGACATGTTCCTTCGGGTCTTTGCCGCCGACGATCTCGAATTCAAGACCGGCGCCGACGCCCCGACATTGCGCATCGACGACCTCGCCGTCGCCGGCGCCTAAAGGGCCAGCGATAACGCTGCCAAGGCCCGCGAAAATGGGCTAGAGTAGGGCGGGTTTTTGCAGGCCGACCGCGGTCTCGCGCGGCGGAAAGGAGCAAGGAAATGGGTGAGATCATCGGACTGGGCTGTACGCATTATCCGGGGCTGACGGTATCGGACGAGATGCTGCCTGCAGGGTTCCACCGACTGCTGACGGCGCCCAACGTGCCGGCCTTCTACAAGGACCGGGCGAACTGGCCGGCCGAACTGGTGGCCGAACTCGGCAACGACGAGGGCTACTCCTCGGCGCAGCGCTACAGCGCACGGATGGCCGACGATTTCCGCAAGATCCGCAAGGCGCTCGACGATTTCAACCCGGACGTCGTGCTGGTTTGGGGCGACGACCAGTACGAGAATTTTCGCGAGGACATCATCCCGGCGTTCTGCATCCTCGGCTACGATGACGATTTCGCGGTGCAGCCGTGGAATAACAGCAACGGCGGCCGGCCCAACCGCTGGAACGAGCCCGGCGATTGGTCGCTTAGCCTGCACGGTCATCGCGAGGCGGCGAAATATCCTCGCCACGGGTCTGATCGAGCGCGGCGTCGACATCGCCTATGCCTACAAGCCGCTGCACCATCCGCTGGCGCACGCCTTCACCAACACCTTCCTCTATCTTGATTGGGACCGGCGCGGCTTTCCCTACCCGGTGATCCCGTTCGCGATCAACTGCTACGGCAGCAATCTGCTGCACGCCAAGGGCGGCACCGCGGCGCTGTTCATGCCGCCGCGTGACGACTAGACGCTGCCCGACCCGCCCTCGCCGCAGCCCTGGCGCTGCATGGAGGTCGGCAAGGCGGTGGCCGAGACCTTGGCCGAATCGCCGTGGCGGGTGGCGCTGATCGCGTCGTCGAGCTGGTCGCATTGCTTCCTGTCGCCGACCAACGGCTATCTGTGGCCCGACCACAAGGCCGACCGGCTGCTGTTCGACGCTCTTTCGGGACGCGATTATGATACGTGGCGCAAGCGTCCGCTGAAGGCGATGGAGCAGGCGGGGCAACATGAGATGCTGAACTGGGCGCGCTGATGGGCGCGATGGAGACGCTCGACCGGCGCCCGATCGTGCATGATTACGTCGAGACCCACGTTTTCATGTCGGAGAAGTGCTTCGTCGCCTACCCGGCGTGATGTGACGGGCTGGGCTGCGGTGTTGCTCGCTGGCGGATGGCCGGGCGCCGCCCTTGCCAACCCGGATGGCCGCCACTAACACTGGCGCCGGGGACTGGATGCTGCAAAGAGCCGCAATGCTGTCGGATGGCGCGCGCTCGCTGAATTTGGTGTGGCGGCTCGTCGCGCGAGTTCATGCGCCCGCATTCGGTGCGCATCGCCGTCGCCTTCGCGCTGATGGCGGCGGCGGCGGGAGTACGGCGGCGCGCGCTTGGCTGATGCAGCCGGTGCTCGACGAAATCTTTGTCGGTCGCGAAGGGTCGCTGTTGCTGCTGATTGCGGCGGCCGCCCTCGGTTCTCGCCTCGTCAAAGGCATCGCGGATTACGGTGAAGCGGTGCTGATGAACCGGGTCGGGCAGCGCGTGATCGCCGATGTGCAAAAGGCGTTGTTCAAGCGGCTAATCCACGCCGATCTCGCCTATTTCCACGGCCACCCGACCGGCGCCCTGATTTCGCGCTTCACCAACGATGCGGCATGTTGCGGGCCGCCGCGGCTAATGTGCTGGGCGCCATGGGCAAGGACGCGCTGACCGTGGTTTGCCTGGTCGGCGTCATGTTCTACCAGGACTGGCTCTTGGCGCTGGTCTCGTTTTTCATCTTTCCGCTGGCGATTCGCCCGATCGTGGGCATCGGCCGGCGAATGCGCCGGGTCTCGGCCAATACCCAGGCCGAGATCGGCCAGCTCACGACCCTGTTGAACCAGACCTTCCAGGGCGCGCGGCTGGTCAAGGCTTACGGCATGGAGGCCTATGAGGAGCGGCGTGCCGCCGGCCTCTTTGATCGCCTGTTCATGCTGATTGACCGCGCCACGCGAACTCGGTCGCGCGCCTCGCCGATGATGGAAAGCTTGGGCGGCGCCGCCATCGCTATCGTGATCCTCTATGGCGGGCATCAGGTGATCGCCGATGCGCGCACCCCTGGCGCCTTCTTCTCGTTCATAACCGCGTTGCTGTTGGCCTACCAGCCGCTCAAGAGCCTGGCCAATCTCAACGCCTCGTTGCAGGAGGGCCTCGCCGCCGCGCACCGCATATTTCAGGTGCTCGACATCGAGCCAGCGATCCGCGATATGCCCGGAGCGAAGCCGCTGCAGGTCGCCGGCGGCGAGATCGCCTTTGATCGGGTGCGTTTCGGCTATGTCCCAGGAATCGTCGCGCTGGACGGCGTTTCGCTGCGGGTGCCAGCTGGTCAGACCGTCGCCCTGGTAGGGCCGTCGGGCGCGGGAAATCCACGATCCTCAACCTCATTCCGCGCTTTTTCGAGCCGGAGACCGGCAGCATTTCGATCGACGGCCAGGACATCCGCTCGGTCACCCTCGATTCGCTGCGCGGCGCGGTGGCGCTCGTCACGCAGGAGGTGACGCTGTTCGACGACACGGTGCGCGCCAATATCGCCTACGGCCGCTTCGGCGCCTCCGACGAAGAGATCGAAGCCGCGGCGAGGGCCGCGGGCGCCGACCGCTTTGTCGAGAATCTGCCCGACGGGTACGACACCCTTGTCGGCGAGCATGGCGTGCGTCTCTCCGGCGGCCAGAGGCAGCGCTTGGCGATCGCCCGCGCGATACTGAAGAACGCGCCGATCCTGCTCCTCGACGAGGCGACTTCGGCCCTCGACACCGAATCGGAATACCGGGTGCAGGCGGCTTTGCGCGCGTTGATCCGCGGGCGCACGACATTGGTCATCGCGCATCGGCTGTCGACCGTACAGGGTGCGGATTTGATCTGCGTCGTGGATCGCGGCCGCATCGTCGAAAGCGGCCGCCATGCCGAATTGCTCGCCCGTGACGGCTTCTACGCCCGGCTTTATGCAATGCAGTTTGCCGGCCAGGACGATCTCGCCGCTGCGGCGGCGCAGTAGCCGCATGCGGCGACCTGTTGCTTGGGCCGCGGCGTGGCGCAGCATCATTCGCTATCGACGGTTGCGGCGGATCGCTTCCTGGGGCATCCACCTCTACATACGTTTTGTTTACGCGACCAATCTGTGGAGCGTCGAGGGTCGGCACTGGCCTAGCCGGCTTCGCGCCGAAGGCCGCGGCTTCATCGGCGCTTTCTGGCACGGACGGATGATGATGATGCCGATGGCATGGCAGCGGATGGCGCCGATGCACATGCTGATCTCGGCCCATCGCGACGGACAGATCATTGCAGGCGCCATGACCTATTTCGGCATTCAGTCGATCGCCGGGTCGACACGGCGCGGCGGCTCGGCGGCATTGCGCGCGATGCTGAAGCGGCTGAAGGAAGGCCATTGTGTCGCGATCACGCCGGATGGGCCGCGCGGGCCGGCGATGAGCGTCAGCATCGGGATCGTTAACCTTGCCCGGCTCGCCCAGGTGCCGATCCAGCCGGGCACTTATGCGACGAGCCGGCGGCGGCTGCTTTCGACATGGGACCGGTACCACCTTGCCTTGCCATTTGGCCGCGGCGTCTTCTTATGGGGTGAGCCCATCGAAATCGATCCCGATCTCGATGAGGCGGGCCTGGAACGGGCGCGTCGCCTCGTCGAAGAGCGCATGCTTGAGATGCTGCGCCAGGCCGATTGCCGGGTCGGGCACCCGCCGCCGCCCTCTGAAACCGTGGTGGGGGGCGGCGTCTGTCGCGAGAAGGTCTGATGCTGCCCACGCTCTATCGCGCGCTTGAGCCGTCCGCTCGCCCCGGTGGCGCTGATCGCTTTGGCGCGGCGGCGCGACCTCGGAAAGGAGGATGGCCCGCGACTGGGCGAGCGCCGGGGGGTGCCGAGCCGGCGCCGGCCAGAGGGTCCGCTCGCCTGGATTCACGCCGCCAGCGTCGGCGAAGCGACAGCGGTGCTGGGCCTGATCGAGCGGCTGTTGCGCGACCGCCCCGCACTCGAAATCCTGGTTACGACCGGTACGATCGCGTCCGCCGGAATGCTCGAACGGCGCTTGCCGCCACGCGCGCGGCACCAGTTCGTGCCGATCGACGTGGCGCCATGGGTCGCCCGCTTTCTCGATCACTGGCGGCCCGATCTGGCGCTCTGGGTCGAATCCGAATTGTGGCCCAACCTCGTATTGGCGACGCAAGCCCGCGGCATACCGATGGTGTTGGTCAATGGTCGGCTTTCCGCCCGCTCCTACAGACGGTGGCAGCGCTGGCCCGGGATGAGCAAGCCGGTCCTCTCGGCATTTACAATGTGTCTTGCCCAGGACGCCGAGCAGGCGCGCCGGTTGCGCAATCTCGGCGGCGGCGCGGTTGCCGCGATCGGCGACATCAAGACCGCCGCCGATCGACTCCCGGTAGACGAGGCCGAGCTGGATCGCTTGCGGCGGCTTATCGGCTCGCGGCCGCTCTGGGTCGCCGCCAGCACGCATCACGGGGAGGAAGAGGCCGCGACGGCCGCGCATCGACGGCTCGCCGCCAAGCATCGCGGTTTGCTGACGATTATCGCGCCACGTCATCCCGCCCGCGGCGCGACGATCGCGGGACTGCTCGCCGCTGAGGGGCTGCGAATCGCCCGGCGCTCGCGAGGCGACCCGCCTACCGCCGATGTCGAAATCTATCTCGCCGACACGATGGGCGAATTGGGGTTGTTCTTTCGTCTCGCCGGAATCGCATTCATCGGCGGTTCCCTGGTCGCCAAGGGCGGACACAACCCCTTTGAGGCGGCGCGGCTAGATTGCGCCGTGTTGCACGGTCCCGACATGAGCAATTGCGCCGAGATGGCGGCAGCCCTCGCTGCGGCCGGCGGTTCCGAAATCGTGACAAACCCGGAAGAGTTGGTGCAATCTGTTTCGCTGCTGCTCGACGATCCGGTTCTGCGACGGCGGCGGGCTTCGGCGGCAGCGCGGGCCGCCTCGCTCGGTGGCACCGTGCTCGATGCGGTGATCGATCGGTTGGCTCCCTGGCTCGATGCTTTGGCGCCGGCCGATCACGGTGACCGAAGATCCGTCTTCTCGGATTGATGCGCGCGGCCCCCGCCTTCTGGACAAAGCCTCCCGGGCTCGGTGCGTTCCTGCTGCAGCCGGCGGCCGCGGTCTGGGACGGGGCGGGTCGGCTCCGCCGCGCGTTGGCCCACCCCTACCGAGCGCCGGTTCCGGTAATCTGCGTCGGCAATCTGGTGGCGGGCGGCGCTGGCAAGACCCCCGTCGTGCTGGCGCTTGCCGACCGCCTGGCTGGGCTGGGGGTTGCTGCGCACGTCGTGACGCGGGGTTACGGCGGCCGGCACCCAGGGCCGCTTCGCGTCGATCCCGCGCGACACGACGCCGCTTCCGTCGGCGACGAAGCGCTACTCCTGGCTGAACGGTTTCCCTGCTGGATCGCGCGCGACCGGGCCCGCGGGGTTCGGGCCGCCGTCGATGCCGGTGCCGCCGCGGTTCTGCTCGATGACGGCTTCCAGAACCCGGCGGTGGATAAGCACTTGTCACTTTTGGTTGTCGACACCGCCTACGGCTTCGGCAACGGGCGTGTGATGCCGGCGGGTCCGTTGCGCGAGAGCCTCTCTCGCGGGCTTGCCCGCGCCAACGGCTTGGTATTATTGGCGACCCAGGGAGAAGGAAGCCGGCACTCGCCAATCGCTCTCGATGACCGGGCGACGACGATCCCGGCGGTTCTGACGCCGATAGCCGGCGAAAGATTTGCCGGGATGCGGGTGCTTGCCTTCGCCGGGATCGGCCGGCCGGAAAAATTCTTTACAACGTTGCGGGGGCTCGGCGCGGACCTGGTCAAAACCAGCCCTTTCCCCGACCATCATCGCTTCAGCGCCGCCGAGATCGCCCGCTTGCACCGCGCTGCCGATGATGCCGGGGCGAGCCTGGTCACAACCGCCAAGGACATCGTGCGGATCGCCCCGCAGATGCGAGCCGGCATCACGGTGCTCGCCGTCGGAATCCGCTGGCCGGAATCCCACGGAGCTCGACCGGCTCCTGGCGCCGCTGCTGCGATCGAGCGACTTCGATGGACGAGGCTCGGCGCAAATCGAGGGATGAGGCGCCGCGCTTCACCCATCGGCTGCAGGCCTTGGGCGCGGCGCTGTTTTTCGCGGAGTCCGGATTAAGCGCGCCGATATGTATTCGTCGCAACCAACCCGCTAAGGCGTTATCCGCCTTTCTTCTACAACCATCGTCTGGATGATGGCTTCCGGCTCGTACAACCAGCGGGTCAGCAGCCCGGCGATGACGGCGCCAATGATCGGCGCCAGCCAGAACAGCCAGAGTTGTGCAATATATTCCCCGCCGGCGAACAAGGCCGGTCCGGTGCTGCGCGCCGGGTTGACCGAGGTGTTAGTAACCGGGATCGACACCAGGTGGATCAGAGTCAGCGCCAGCCCGATCGGGATGCCGGCGAACCCGGAGGCCGCACCCTTGGAGGTGGTTCCGATAATGATGAACAGGAAAAAGAACGTCATCACGATTTCGGTCAGAAAACAGCTTCCGAGCGCGTATTTGCCCGGGCTGAGATGGCCATATCCGTTGGCGGCGAAACCACCGGCGACCCCGACCCATTCGGGCTTGCCTGAGGCTATCGCCCACAATACGGCAGCGGCGACTATCGCGCCGATAACCTGAGCGATCACATACGGGATGACGTGACGGGCGGCGCAGCGCCCGGCGCTCCAGAGGCCGATCGTCACCGCCGGATTAAAGTGTCCGCCTGAAATGTGTCCTACCGCGTAGGCCATGGTCAGCACTGTCAGACCAAACGCGAACGCTACGCCGAGAAAGCCGATCCCAAGGTTTGGGAAACCTGCCGCCAGTACCGCCGCACCACAACCGCCGAGCACTAACCAGAACGTGCCAAAGAACTCGGCGATGACGCGCCGCGACATGTCGCTGTCCATGGGCTTCCTCCGCGCTATTCCGGATTAGCCTATCAGTTGAGGACTGCCCGGGCAATCTTGAACGAATGCCCCATAGCCAGACCCTAAGGGGCACCTACAGGGCCGACTTTACCGGGCTGCTCGCGACAGCTCCAGGGTAGAAGCGGGCAGCGTGGACACGGGCTCAGCTTCTACGGAGACCGAGACCTCTACCGTCATCCCGAGATGGTCGGACGGAAAGCCGGTCCACGTCCCGGAGACAGGGACAGCTTGGCGGGGATCGCGCACGACGGCGACGCGGATCAGGTCGTGGCTGCCGACGATATCGTTGGTCGGATCGTATTCGACCCAACCCGCACCCGGCAGATAGACCCTCAGCCAGGCGTGGGTGGCTCCGCCGCCAACCCGGCCGCGCGCAGAACCCTCCGGCACGTGCAGGTAGCCGGTGACGAAATGCGCGGCGAGACCCAGCGACCGCACCGCCTCCATCATCAGGACGGCGAAATCGCGGCAACTGCCGCTGCCTATGCGCAAGGTCTGGAGCGGATCCTGTATGCCGCTTTCCTCGCGTGAGACGTAGCTCAGGTTCTGGCGAATCGCGTGTGTCATCGCCGCCAGCATCTCGCTGGTGTCGGTACGGCCATCGTGCCGCACGAAACGGCGCGCCCAGCGGTCGATCTCGTGCTCGGGATCGAGATATTGCCGTTCGATCGAGCGCGCGAGGTCGGGCATCTCGTCGGCGCCGTAGGAGAACGGATAGCGCTTGGCGTATTGCTCGATCTGGAAATCGAGAACATTAGTCGGCGAATGGTCGAGGCGGATCATGCTGTCGATACGCAATTCGGCCGCCCTCCCACCGAATCTGGCGATCTCGACGCAGTTGCCGAACACGTCATGCATCCAGCACAATTCGACCGGCTCGGGCGCAATCGTCAGCTTGGCCTCGAGCAATTTCTGGTCATAGCTGTCGCGCGGCCGCAGCAATAAACGGTGCTCGCCAAAGGCGACCGGCTGCTTGTAGCGGTAGATGGTGATGTGGCGAACGGTCAGTACGGGCATTAGGGGCCTATTGCGCGGAGGAAGTCTGCGTTTGGGACGCCTCCGGCGAATAGCCGAAAAATGCGGTGGAAAGATCGCGGGTTATGGCGATCAGTTGGCGCTGCATCAGATCGAGAAACTCATGCAATCCTTCGCTCAGGATTGTCGTTATGTCCAGGGTGCCGAGCACCGCACGCAATCTGTCGAGTTCCTCGGCCGCGGCGTTGCCGCCGCGCAACGAATAGCGGGACTTGATCTCGCCCAGCAAGCGTCCCGTCTCGCGCACGCAATGGTGCACCGAGCGGGGGAAGGCGCCGTTTAGCAACAGAAAGCCCGCCACCCGCGCCGGCGTAGTGTTGGCGGTGTGCAGACGCCGGTAGGCATGATATCCGGCAGCCGAGCGCAAGAGCGCATTCCACTGGCTGACGTCGATCGGCGAGCCGACCTCTGCCTGGTTCGGCAACAACAAGTGATATTTGATGTCGAGAAGCCGGGTCGTCTGGTCGGCGCGCTCGATGTACCGGCCGAGCTGATAGAAATACCAGCCCTGGTCGCGAAAAAACGTGCCTTCGGTAATCCCGGTATGGGTCTGGCAAGCCTCCTTGACGCTGCCCAGCAACGCCGCCAGCCGGGCCGGCGCCAAGTCGGCTTCGCCCAGCGTCGCAAGCCGGTTGTAGAAGACGTTAAGCTGGACCCACATTTCGGTCGAGATCAGTGGCCGCAATGTGCGGGCGCTCTCGCGCGCGGCCCGGATCGCGGAGAGGATCGAGGTCGGGTTGTCGCCATCGACAACGTAGAACTTGACAACGCCGGGCCCTGACGCTGGCCCGTGCGCCGCAAGGAAGCGCGGCTCGTCGGAATTGAGCTGAAGGATCGAACGCCAGTTCTGGCCGCCCCGGCTGTCGCGCGAGAAGGTCTCGTTGACATCGAGAATGCGAGCGAGATTCTCGGCGCGCTCGACATAGCGGGCGAGCCAGAAAATGCAGTCGGCGTAGCGTGAGAGCAGAACGTCAGTCAACGACCCAGGTATCCTTTGAGCCGCCGCCCTGCGAGGAGTTGACGACCAGCGAGCCGCGGCGCAGTGCCACGCGCGTCAGGCCGCCCGGCAATACCCAGGTGCTCGATCCGGTAACGGCGAAAGGTCTGAGATCGACATGGCGAGGCTCAACCCGCCCGCCGACCAGAGTTGGCGCCACCGACAGGTTGATGCAGGGCTGGCTGATGTAATTCGCCGGATCGGCGATTAGTTTCGCGCGGCATTCTTCAAGTTCCTGACGGCTCGCTTTGGGGCCGACCGTGATGCCGTAGCCGCCGGCCTCGCCGACCGGTTTGACGACCAGCTCGGCGAGGTGATCGAGGGTGTAGCGCAACTCCTCCTCTTCCCGGCAGATATGAGTTTCGACGTTTGGCAGGATAGCCTCCTCGCCGAGGTAATAGCGGATGATGCGGGGCATATACGCGTAGACTGCCTTGTCGTCGGCGACCCCGGTGCCGACTGCGTTAGCGATCGCGACATTACCTGCCCGATAGGCACGCATCAGCCCCGCAACGCCCAGCATGCTTTCCGGAAAAAACGCCTCGGGATCGAGAAAATCGTCGTTGATCCGGCGATAGATCACGTCGACGCGAGCGAGGCCGCCGGTCGTGCGCATATAGACGCGATCCTCCGCGACCACGAGATCGGAGCCTTCGACGAGCGGCACTCCCATTTCGCGCGCCAGAAATACGTGCTCGAAATAGGCGGAGTTGTATGTGCCCGGCGACAGCAGCACGACCTGCGGATCATCCACCCTAGCCGGGGCGATCTCCTGCAACGCGGCGATCAGCTTGGCGCCGTAATTGTCGATCGGGCGCAGTCCGATTTCGTCGAGCAGATCAGGGAAGGCGCGCAGCATCATGTGTCGGTTCTCGACGACATAGCTGACCCCCGACGGCGTGCGGGCATTGTCTTCAAGGACCAGAAAATCTCCGCGTTCGTCGCGGATCACATCGGTGCCGCAGATGCTGACATAGGTCTTGTGCGGCAGATCGACGCCGCGCATCGGCTCGCGGTAATTGTGGTTGCTGAGGATTAGTTCGGCCGGCACGACGCCGTCCTGCAGAATGCGCTGATCGTGATAGACGTCGTCCAGCAACAAGTTGAGCGCGGTGACGCGCTGAATGATGCCGCTTTCGACCTGTCGCCATTCGGCGCCCGAGAGAACCCGCGGAATGACGTCGAACGGCAGAATCCGGTCGATCGTTTTCGCCTCCGAATAGACGGTGAAAGTTATCCCCAGATTGTAGAGTTCGGCATTGGCGTCCGCGGCGCGTTTTTCGATCGCTTCGATCGACATCTGCGACAGCCGCTGGCGGACGGCCTGACTTGCCGCGCTGCGCAGCATCTCGCAGAAGAACCCCTGCGGATCGTAACCCTCGAGAACCGAAGAAGCCATCCGCCTTCACCTTGAAACGCGCTGCGCCACGCATTTTTTGCGCCAACGGCCGAAGGCCTCGTTGGCGAAAATCGGCGCGCCGATATTGCTGAAACTTTAGGCGATCGCCGTATCGTTGCCCAGCGCAGCTACTCTAAAACTGCCAGCAATCTCGTCAAATCCGAAACCGCGCCAAAAACGCCGCCCTGCATCTTGATCATCTTGATCGCGTGCTGATGGTTCGAGCGGTCGGTGGCGCCGCAACAATCCTCAAGCAGCAAGCATTCAAACCCGCGATCGTTGGCCTCGCGCATCGTCGTATGAACACAGACATCGGTGGTGATGCCCGGCAGCACCAGATTAGCGACGCCCCTCAGCCGCAATATCAGTTCGAAATCGTTGGCGCAGTACGAGCCCTTGCCGGGTTTGTCGATGATGGGCTCGCCCTCGCGAGGCGCCAGTTCGGGAATGATCTCCCAGCCGGGCTCGCCGCGCACCAGGATCCGGCCACAGGGACCGGGATCGCCGATGCCGGCGCCGATCCGCCGTGAGCGCCAGAACTTGTTGTCCGGCAGGTCGGAGAGATCGGGCCGATGGCCTTCGCGGGTATGGAAAACGGCGAAGCCCGCGCCCCGCATTGCAGCGAGCACCGAGGCGATTGGCCCGATCGGCGCGCGGGTCAACGACAGGTCGTAACTCATCCGGTCGACATAGCCGCCGATCCCGCAGAAGTCGGTCTGCATGTCGATCACGACGAGCGCCGTATTCGACGGCCGCAAATCGCCGTTACAGGGCCACGGATAGGGGTCGGCAGCGATATGGCGCTCATTCATCATTGCCTCGCCTTTCTGCTCAGGGGTTCATCGAGATCAAACGCTATGCCAAATATCGGCCCATATCTTGCGGGCAACAGCTCTCGTTTGCGTCGTCCCGGGTCGGAACATGTCGTCACTCGAAATCTCGATATTGCGCAAAGCGTTTTTCGACCGGACTATCACCGCCAGCGGGCTGATCGATGAGGTGTTGGCGCGCATCGCTCGCTGGGACGATCCGGCGCCGTGGATAACCCAAGCTGAAGAGGCGAACATTCTCACTCGGGCCGGACAGCTCGATGCGGTTGCCGCGAGCGATCCGGGCGCCATTGGGCGCCTGCCGCTTTTCGGCATCCCCTTTGCGGTCAAGGACAATCTCGATGTCGCTGGAGTCCCGACGACAGCCGCTTGCCCCGCCTTCGCCTATGTGCCCACTGAAACTGCCCCCGTTGTCAGCCGACTGCTAGAGGCTGGGGCGGTTCTCATCGGAAAGACCAATCTCGACCAGTTCGCGACCGGGCTCGTCGGTACCCGATCGCCCTACGGCACGCCGCGCAATCCGATTGACGCCCGCTTCATTCCGGGCGGATCGAGTTCGGGCTCCACCGTCGCCGTCGCGGCGGGACTCGTCAGCTTCGCGCTCGGCACCGACACTGCAGGTTCGGGTCGGGTCCCAGCGGCATGCAACAACATCGTCGGGATGAAGCCGAGCCGCGAAATCCTCAGCACCCGCGGCGTGGTCCCAGCCTGCCGGTCGCTCGATTGCGTCTCGATCTTGGCGTTGACGCCGGCAGACGCGGCCGCCGTCTTCGAAGTGGCGGGCTGGTTCGATCCGGACGACCCGTTTGCCCGCCGGCCGCCCGCGAAGACGCCGCACCGCTTCGGATGGCGCTTCCGTTTTGGCGTGCCGCCTGCGGCCGATCTCGATTTCTTCGGTGACACAGGCCGCGCCGTGCTCTTCGCGGACGCCGTCGCCGCATTGCAGCAAGCGGGTGGGGAGAGGGTCGAGATCGATTTCGCGCCGTTCCGCGAAGCCGGCAAACTGCTTTACGAAGGGCCGTGGGTCGCCGCACGCCTCGAAGCCACAGAAGCCCTGTTCGAAAAAGACCCCGAGGCGATCCTTTCGATCACCCGTTCGATAATCGCGAGAGGGCGGGACTATACCGCACTCGACGCCTTTCGCGCGCAATACCGGCTGGCGGAATTGCGCCGCGCCGCCGACCGGGAATTTGCCGCGATCGACGTGCTAGTGCTCCCGACGATCGGCACGATCTATCGGATTGAAGCTGTTGCCGCTGATCCGCTGCGGCTCAATGCGAAATCTCGGCCTCTACACAAATTTCGCGAACCTGCTGGACCTCAGCGCGATAGCACTTCCGGCCGGGTTTGCCGGCGACGGGTTGCCGTTCGGCATATCGCTGATAGCGCCGGCCTTCGCCGACTACGCCCTGCTCGAACTCGGGGCGCGGCTCGGCAATCTGCTTCAATCGTCGACAGCGGCCGGCTCGGCCAGAACCACGGGCTCGGGATAATTCTGCCGGCTTAGCGCCAGACAAAGGCCGGCGGCAATCAGATAGCCGAGCGCCACCGGCGCCGAACTGCCGACGCCGAGCGCGGTGCCGTGGATAAAGCCGAAGAACGACAAGACCGCCCCGGCCCCGGCAAAAAGGGCGGCCCATTCGAATTTGCGGTCGATGATAAAGGCCGCGATGGCGCCGAGGATCAACCCCGCCAAGACTGCGCCGCCGCCGAGCAAGGCCATACCGTGATAGACGACCCCGGTGGCGCCGAGCTTCGCCATGCCGATCTTTTCGGCCGAAGTGCCGGCGGCGCCGAGCGCGCCGTCGATCAGCGTTTGCGCCCAGGCGGCGACGTTCGGCAGCAACGCCAGCACGATCGCCGGGGCATGCCGCACTGGGCTCGCCTGGAAGGCCTGGGCGCCGATGACCAGACCGATATAGAGCAGGATCGGCAGGATCGCGACTAACGGAATGACCGCGAGCAGCAGCGCCGTCAGTCCGAGAAAGCAGACGAGGCCGATCACGATCCCGGTCGCCAGCGAATAGCCGATCCGGCCGCCGACCGCCTTCCAGCCGGGATGTCCGATGTAGACCGCCGGCGGAAACGGGCTACCGAGCAGAGCGCCGACAATCGCGCCGGTGCCGTCGGCCAACAGGATCTTGCGCAGGCTGTAATCGTCCCCGGCCGCCGCGGCGCTCTCGACGTTGTTCATACCCTCGGTGAAATTATAAATGCCGAGCGGCACCGCGGTGACGAGCAGCGGCCCGATATCGCCGATCGCCTTGGCGAAATCTCCGGACGGGTAGGGGAGGCGCAGCCCGAACTGGCCGAAAGCGGCGACCACCTCGGCGGGCTGCATCAATTCATCGAGATGCACGAGCTTGGCGAGCCAGGCGAGAACGGTCCCCAGCAACACCGCCACCAAGCCTCCGGGCAGCCCGAACGGCAAGCGAACGCCGGCCATCCAGCTGACCAGCACGATCGTCAGCGACAGCATGAAAAGCCACGGATCTTCCCAGCCGAGAAAGGCCGGCCGCATCGATATGAAGGCGATCGAAATGCCGGCGAGCGTCCCGAGCATCGCCGCGCGTGGCGTGTATTTGCGCACGGTCGGCCCAACAAATGCGCCCAACAATACGATAATGCCAATGACGAGGCACCAGACGAGGCCCATCTGCCAGGCGAGCAACGGATCGTGCGTCTTCAGATAGACCGGCAGCATGATCAGGAAGACGACAATGAACATGTGCGGCACGCTCGGCCCGTAGGGCATCGCCGTCACATCCGACCGGCCGGTGCTTTTGGCGAGCCGCCAGGCGAGAAACGCGTAATAGAGGTTCCCTAGTGGTAAGGCGATGCCCAAGGCCGGCAAGATCCGTCCATAGACAATGTCCGCCGGGAGGTTAACGACGTGCAGGCAGAGCCCGGTCAGCACGATGACATTGAGGACGACATTGGTGAACAGGCCGAAAAAGCCGTTCCAGTCGCCGGGGACCCACCAGCGCGGCTCGGCCGCCGTGGTGTTCATCACATCCTCCTCAACTGCGGGCGGATGCCAGCGCCGCGATCACGGCGTCGGACGATGCGACCCAGCCGAAAATGCCGCCCTGGGCCTTGATCATCGCGAGTCCCATTTCCTGAAACTCCGGAAAATACGAACCGACGCAATCGGCCAGCACGAGGCAGTCGTAGCCGCGGTCGTTGGCTTCGCGCACCGTGGTGTTGACGCAAACCTCGGTCGTCACCCCGCAGACGACGAGCTGGGTGATGCCGCGATTCTTCAGCATCGCGTCGAGGTCGGTCGCGTGAAAGGCGCCCTTGCCGGGCTTGTCCACGACCGGTTCGCCGGGCAGTGGGTAGAGTTCAGGAATGATGTCGTGACCGGGCTCGCCGCGGACCAGAATCCGGCCCATCGGGCCCGCATCACCGATTCCGGCGGCAAGCTGCCCGCGCGCCTTTTTTGCGGGCGGCAGGTCGCTCAGATCGGGGCGGTGCCCCTCGCGGGTATGGATCACGGCCATGCCTGCGTTGCGTACCGCTTCCAGCACGCGACCGGTCGGCGTAATCGTGCGCCGCAGTAGTGACACGTCGTTGCCGAGGGCCGCGCCGAAGCCGCCCGGCTCGAGAAAATCGCGCTGCATATCGATAATGACCAGCGCGGCGCGTGCCGCCGTCAGATCGAACGCATATGGTTCTGCCTCGATGGTCGCCATGCTTCCCCCCAACGGAGCCGGGCGACGAATTAGACAGCAAATCGCATGCCAATAGGCGCCGTTTCGAAGCAGGAAGAGCAGGCGGCGGCGCCGATCGTAGGGAGAGATCAAGTCGCCGCCTATGGCAGCACGGTCGATCGCCCGCGCGATTTCGGATTCGATACCTGGCTTGGCGTCGTTAACGCCCGCTGCGGTCAGGAGGACGGCAATGCGCGCTTGACCGCGGCTCGCACCTCGTCGGGCTGCGATGCCAGCGCATCGCACAACCGGCGCAGCTGTCGCCGCAAATCGTACACCTGGTCGACCAAGCCCAGCACCAGCGACAGGGTCTCGTCATCGGCGGCAAAGCCCTGGCGGATCTCCCGGATCAGCTCGACCCGTGCGACATCCACTTCGTGAAAGGCCCAGGCGCCGTCGCGGCGTTCGGGCAACACCCAGCAATTCTCGACCCAATGCATCAGCTCACGGCGATCAAGTCCCTCGATACGCGCGACCAGTTCCTCGATCGCAATCATCATGTCGAGCCCATCCCTTGGCGCGGGTCGAAGGGCTGCCGCGGCGCCCATTCCTCAACGAATTTTGCCAGTTCCGGATCGCCGCTATGGCCGATCACCGCCTTCAGCGTCACGATCTGATCGCCCTCGCGCCCCTTACGCTGCACGCCCTTGCCGCGCAGGCGCAGCTGGGCGCCGGTATCCGAGCCCTTTGGGATCGTCATCATTACCGTGCCGGCGACAGTCGGTACCGCGATGCGCGCGCCGAGCACCGCCTCGGCAAGGCTGACCGGCAATTCAACCAGAATATTGTCGCCGTCGCGGCGGAACAGCGGGTGCGGCGCAACGTGCACCTCGATCAGCGCGTCGCCTGCCGGTCCTTTGCCGAAGCCCGGACCGCCCTTGCCGCGCAGGCGCAACACCTGGCCGTCCACGAGGCCGGCCGGGATCGTCACGTCGAGCCATTCGTCGGGCGCCAGCGACAGCCGCTTCTTTGCCCCGGTCGCCGCCTCCGGCAACTCGACGGTCAGCGTGAAGTGACGGTCCATGCCGCGTGCTGAAAACCCTTCGCCGCGCCCGGCCCGACCGTGGCCGGCGGAGCCGAAAGCGGCGAACAAATCCTCGAGGTCCTCGAGATTGACCTCGCCCTGCGGCTGGTATTTCCACCCCTCGGCCCCCTGGGCGTGCGGGCGATAGGAATAGCGCGGCCGCTCGGCACCACTTTCGTCGATCTCGCCGCGGTCGTATCGCTCGCGCTTGTCCGGGTCTGACAGAAGGTCGTAGGCCGCCGAGATCGATTTGAACCGCGCCTCGGCCTCGGGTTTTCCCGGGTTGAGGTCGGGGTGAAACTGCTTGGCGAGCTTGCGATAGGATTTGCGGATATCTTCGGCGCTGGTGTCGGGCTTGACGCCGAGCACCTCATAGGGGGTCTGGGTCGCCATGTCCGAGTTCAGCGCAACCGCTGGCGCTGTGCGGTGGCCTGCTCGATCCGGACCGTTACCGTCCGGTCGCTGCCGCCGCGCTCGACCGTCAATTCGACCCGGTCGCCGATCCGCGCCAATCCGACGCGGTTGCGTAATTCGGCGCCGCTGTGGATCGGCGCCCCGTTGACGGCGAAGACCAGATCGCCCGATTTGAGACTGGCATCATCGGCCGGCGAACCGCGCTCGACCCGCGCGACGACCGCCCCTTGGGTGCGATTGGTGCCGAGCGCCTGAGCGACGTCCGGCGTCAAATCCTGGATCACCACGCCGATCCGCCCGCGCTTGATTTCGCCATAGCGGATCAGTTGGTCCATGACCTGCCGCGCCATATTGATAGGGACGGCAAAGCCGATGCCGATATTGCCGCCGCCCGGCGCCAGGATCGCCGTGTTGATGCCGACGAGCGGCCCTGCAGATCAACCAGGGCTCCGCCGGAATTCCCAGGATTGATCGAGGCGTCAGTCTGGATGAAATCCTCGTAGCCCTCGATGCCGAGACCGCTGCGGCCAAGAGCGCTGACGATCCCGGAGGTCACGGTCTGGCCGAGACCGAACGGGTTGCCGACGGCGAGCACAAAATCGCCGACCTGCAGCCGGTCGGAATCGCCCATCGGCACCGCTGTCAGGTTGTCGGCCGAAATTTGCAATACGGCTATGTCGGTCTCGGCGTCGCGGCCGACGAGCCTTGCTTTCAGCCGCCGGTTGTCCTTGGTCGTGACCTCGATGTTGGTGGCGTTCTCGACGACATGCGCATTAGTCAGCACATAGCCGCGCCCAGCGTCGACGATGACCCCCGAACCCATCGCCTGGGTTTCGCGTTCGATCGGGCCTTCGCGCATGTTGAAGAACCGGCGGAAGAGGGGGTCCTGGAGTAGCGGGTTCTGCTCGCGCACCCTGCCTTTGGCCGCGATGCCGACGACGCCCGGTGTGATGCGGCTGACCACCGGCGCGACAGTTTGCAGCGGCGCGCCGCCCACTTCGGGGATCGCAGCTCCGGCCAACGCCGGGAACGGGCTCCCCGAGGCCAGAATGATCCCGGTTGACAGAACGAGCGCCGACCAGACCCGCGACATTGCCGCTTCGAAACCTCGACGATTTAGCGGAGGCGATTTCTCCGAACGCCAAGTATCTAACGCCGCGGGCCGCGGCTTCAAGACGATCGCGTGGGACGTCGCTGGCAGCCGCTCTGCCCGTGTGCTGATAACACGTTGTCGAAAGACACTTTTCTGTTGTACGGCGGTGGCTCCGCGGCCATTCTAAATCGGTATCGGCAACGCAAGGTCAAGAGAGCGATCGTGATCGATGCCAAGCCGCAATTCGGCGACCGCCGGCTGACCACCGCGGAGATCGTCTACTATCTCCCGGATCATCCCGATCTGCTGCAGAGCTATATCTGGCAGGGTTTCGATGTTGCCCCGGACTATCCGGCGCTGCGTCGCTTTCTCGAATTCTGGAGCCGCCACCTCGATGGCAAGCTGCATTCGGTGCGGATCGGGCAGGCCGGCCCGAGCCGACCGCGGATTGCGAATCGCGTCCTGCATTAACGCCATTCGTCGCAGTTGCCGCCGCGAGCCGCCAGGCTCACATCCGCGACGTCACTGTGCAGAGAGGACCTGATTTCGGTGTTTCCGTCGAGCGCCGCGGCGGCAACGCACAGGCTGAAGACTGGGAGGGCCGAGCTTGCCCGGGTCGCCGCTTGGCTTTTCGTCTGCTGCGCGCTGATCTTCCTGATGGTCGTCGTCGGCGGCGTTACGCGGCTGACCTTGTCCGGGCTGTCGATCACTGAATGGCGGCCGGTGATCGGCGTGTTGCCGCCGCTCTCCGCCGCCGAGTGGGCCGACGCCTTCGCCAAATACCGGGCGATCCCCGAATATCGGCTGATCCATTCCGGGATGAGCCTTGACGAATTCAAATCGATCTACTTCTGGGAATACGCCCATCGTCTGCTCGGAAGACTGATCGGCATCGCCTTTGCAGTGCCGTTGACTTGGTTCTGGTTGCGCGGCAGGCTGCCGCGGCGTTTGGCTTGGCCGCTCGCTGCGATCCTGTTGCTCGGCTTCGCCCAGGGGGCGCTCGGCTGGTACATGGTGAAGAGCGGTCTTGCCGACCGCACCGAGGTCAGCCAGTACCGCCTCGTCGCCCATTTGCTGCTGGCCCTGGCCTTGTATGCCGCGATCCTATGGACGGCGCTGGGCCTGGTGCGCCGCCCCCTCTCGCATGATGTCGGCGCGGGCTGGCGGCGGGCGGCCGACGCCGTGATCGCGCTCGTCGCACTGACGATCGCCGCCGGCGGATTTGTCGCCGGCACCCGCGCCGGGCTCGTCTACAATACCTTTCCGCTGATGGACGGACGCATCGTGCCGGCCGGGTACGCCCAATTGAACCCGTTCTGGCGCAACTGGTTCGAAAACATTCCGGCGATACAGTTCGACCATCGCCTGCTGGCGATGGCTACCTTCGCCGCGGTCCTATTGCTATGGGCGAGGGGCTTTGACGGCTCGCTGCCGGAGTCGGCCAGCCGAGCCCTATGGGCGCTCCTCGCCGCCGTCCTTGTACAAGTTGTGCTCGGCGTCTCAACCCTGTTGCTCGTTGTCCCGGTACCGCTCGCTGCCGCGCACCAAGCAGGCGCCGTGCTATTGTTGACCGCCGCCCTTAACTTTTGCCACACGCTCCGCCGGCCTGCGAAGTTGGACCTTCAGGTAGTGCCGGCCATATAATTTCCGTCGAGTGCGGCGGGAGAAAGCCATGGCGGACGACGGCGGCTTTGCGGCAAATACCCTTGAGGATTGGGCTCAACTCGCGGTGTCCGAATTGCGCGGCAGGCCGGTCGACGCGCTCGACTGGGCCACCCCTGAAGGCATCCGGATCAAGCCGCTTTACACCGCCGCCGATCTCGAAGCGCTCGACCTCGACGGCATGATGCCCGGATTCCCGCCCTATCTGCGTGGCGCCGCGGGCGACGATGTACGCGAACCGGCCGTGGACCATCCGGCAATATTCGGGCTTCTCGACCGCCGAGGAATCGAACCGCTTCTACCGCGACAATCTCGCAGGCCGGGCAGATGGGCCTGTCGATCGCCTTCGATCTCGCCACCCATCGCGGCTATGACAGCGACCATCCGCGCGTCGTCGGCGATGTCGGCAAGGCCGGGGTGGCGATCGACTCGGTCGAGGACATGAAGATCCTGTTCGACGGCATCCCGCTCGACCGGATGAGCGTGTCGATGACGATGAACGGCGCGGTGTTGCCGGTATTGGCCGGCTATATCGTCGCCGCCGAGGAGCAGGGTGTCGCGCAGGACAAACTCTCCGGCACGATCCAGAACGACATTCTGAAGGAGTTCATGGTCCGCAACACCTACATCTACCCGCCCGGACCCTCGATGCGGATCGTCGCCGACATCATCGAATACACCGCCCGCCACATGCCGAAATTCAATTCGATCTCGATTTCCGGCTATCACATGGAGGAGGCGGGCGCCACCTCGGTGCAGGAATTGGCCTTTACCTTCGCCGACGGGCTCGAATATGTGCGCGCCGCCCTGTCGCGCGGTCTCAAGATCGACGAGTTCGCGCCGCGGCTGTCGTTCTTTTTCGGGATCGGCATGAACTTCTTCATGGAGATCGCGAAATTGCGCGCCGCGCGGCTGTTGTGGGCGCGGCTGATGCGTCAGTTCGCGCCGCAGGACCCGGCGAGCCTTGCCTTGCGCACCCATTGCCAGACCTCGGGCGTGAGCCTGACCGAGCACGATCCGCACAACAATATCATCCGCACGACGATCGAGGCGTTGGCCGCGGTGCTGGGCGGCACGCAATCGCTGCACACCAATTCCTTCGACGAGGCGCTGGCGCTGCCTACCCCGGCTTCGATGCGGATCGCCCGCAACACCCAGCTGATCCTCGCCGAGGAAACCGGCATCACCCATGTCGTCGACCCGCTGGGCGGCAGCTATTACGTCGAAAGCCTGACCCATTCGCTGGTCGAGGCCGCCGCCGCGGTGATCGACGAGGTCGAGGCGATGGGCGGCATGACAAAGGCGGTCGAGGCGGGCCTGCCGAAACTGCGGATCGAGGAAGCCGCCGCCCGACGTCAAGCGCGGATCGACCGCGCCGAGGAGGTGATCGTCGGCGTCAACAAATACCGCTCGGACGACACAAGCGAGATCGACCTGCTCGACGTCGACAACACCGCGGTGCGCGATGCGCAGATGGCCCGCCTCGACGAGGTTCGCCGCAAGCGCGACCCCGAGCGCTGCCGGCAGGCGCTTGCTGCGTTGACCGAAGTCGCCAGGAGCGGCGAGGGCAACCTCTTGGCATTGTCGATCGAGGCGAGCCGGGCGCGGGCGACGGTCGGCGAGGTCTCCGACGCGCTGGAGCAGGTCTTCGGCCGCCATCGCGCCCAGATCCGTGCCGTCTCCGGCGTCTATGGCGGGCAATACGCCGATGATGAGAGCTTTCACCGGGTGCGGCGCGAGATCGAGCATTTCGCGCGAGAGGAGGGCAGGCGGCCGCGGATGCTGGTCGCCAAGCTTGGCCAGGACGGCCACGACCGCGGCGCCAAGATCATCGCCACCGCCTTTGCCGATATCGGTTTCGACGTCGATATCGGCCCATTGTTCCAGACGCCCGAGGAGGCCGCCCGCCAGGCGGTCGAGAACGACGTGCACATCGTCGGCGTCTCGACCCATGCGGCCGGGCACAAGACCCTGGTCCCGGCCCTGATCGAGGCGTTGAAGCGGGAAGGGGCGGGCGACATCCTCGTCGTCTGCGGCGGCGTCATCCCGCCCAAGGACTACGATTTCCTGAAGAAGGCCGGGGTCAGCGCGATCTACGGCCCCGGCACCAACATCCCGAAAGCCGCCGCCGAAATCCTCTCCCTGATCGAAAAGCGCCGGCTCGCCGCCTGAACAGTCATAGGTCGGCGTTCCGTGTGGGTCGATAACGGCGAAACCACAGTTCGGCATTGACAAGGGTTGTCAACAAATAGGTAACGGTCCACCGATACTCTGATCATACGAGCGCCTGAAGTCTCGCAACTCGACTGAGTACCGACCGGTGCGACAAGTGTGCTCCGTGCCACAGAATGACATCTACGGCCTCGCGCTTATTCTCGCCGCCGGATGGCTCATCTTAATTTATTTTGTGACTGTTCGCCCTCGGCGGCCGTTGTCCGCGCCACGGCCGAGGCGCGTTTACCGTGGTCCATTCCCGCACGAGAAAGCTTCATCGTTTGACCTTACGGATGCCGGGCAACAACTGAACGCCGTGATGGCAGCCTCGTTCGAAAAGCGACGGGTGCTTAACCGGCCCGAATATTTAGCCTTCAAGATCATCGAAGCCGATATAGCGGCAGCGCGTCGAGGTTATCGCGTCTTCGCGCAAACTAGCCTTGGGAAGTCCTCACGTCGCCGGACGAGAACGCTTTTCGCTCGATCAATAGCAAGCGGGTCCCTCATCGTGGATAAGGGTGGCTGGCCGGTAGCGGCCGTCGAATATCAGGGCGACGGGCACTATCAGGGCACTGCGGCAGCCCGAGATGCGGTCAAGAAAGAAGCTCTTCGCAAAGCCGGCGTCCGTTACATTGAGATCACTGCGACTGAGAGCGCCGAGCAAATCCTATCACGCGTGCGGGAGCAGCTCGGTTGGCAGGTTATCCGGGCACCGGCCTGTGAAGCGGCGCCGCGCGAAAACAGACAATATGAGAAAATGTGAATTTCCTCACATTGGCGACGACAACTGCCTCCGACGATTGAGCCATACCTGAGATGGAGAGCGGCCGTGGCCTGCAATGCGAAACCCGCGTCTTCCACCTCGCGCGCGATCGCACGAATTTCGACCGCACGCCAGCCTGCGCCGGGAATGATCCCGAGGCCCAGCCACTCTGTCATCTCCCCTTCCTCCTGTTCTTTTGTATTCTTTATTACGCAGCGCCGCCTCGCGGATTTCGGCTGTTGTCAGAGTCTCGAAAGCGCTCCGGTGGATCGCGGCGAAGCCGTGCAACCTTACATCATGGCGCGTCGACGCGCCGCGCCTTCAGTCCAGCACTTCGCGGTTGACGACGTTTTCGCGGTTGGGCTTGCCGTCGATCACCGAGAGGATGTTCTGCACCGCTACGATCGCCATGCGGTCGACCGCCTCCTTGGTGACGCCGGCGACATGCGGGGCGGCGATGAAATTCGGTAATGTCAGGAGCGGGTTGTCCTGCGGGGTCGGCTCCTCGACGAAGACGTCGAGCGCGGCGCCGGCGATGCGGTTCGCCTTCAACGCGTCGTAGAGCGCCTTCTCGTCGACGATGCCGCCGCGTGCGGTATTCACCAGAAAGGCGGTGCGCTTCATCTTGCCGATCCGCGCGGCGTTGAACAGGCCGACCGTCTCCGGCGTCTTCGGGCAGTGGATCGTGATGAAATCGGCGCGCGCCACCCCCTCGTCGAGATCGCCGACCGGCTCGTAGCCGTTGCCGCGGATCGTCTCGGAATACATGTAGGGGTCGTAGACCAAGACGTTCGTTTCCATCGCCGCAAAGCGCCGCGCCGAGCGCGTGCCGATCTTGCCGAAGCCGATGACCAGCACGGTCTTGCCGTAGAGATCGACCGGCATGTCCTTGTAGCGGTCGTTCCAGCGGCCCTCGCGGACGAGCGCGTTCATCGCCGCCCCCTTGCGCGCCAGCGACATCGTCAGGAAGACGCCGGCCTCGGCGACACTGACCGAGTTCGAGGTGCCGCCAATCATCAGCGGCACCTTGCGCCGGTTCAACGCCGGGACATCGACCTCGTCATAGCCAACCCCGATGCGCGAGACGACTTCGAGCTGCGGTGCGGCGTCGAGTTCGGGATCGCTGAAGCGCCGCACGCCGAGTGCGATGCCGCTCGCGTCTTCCAGGAGCTTGTGGAATTCAGCGTTCGGAACCGTCGGCGCGAATTCGACGCCCTCGACATCCTCGCGCTTCTCGATCACCGCCCAGCCCGCCTTCGACATCGTCGTCGGCAGCAGGATCTTTTTCCGGTTGGTCGTGTTCACCCGTTTTCTCCCCAGGCAGATTTCCGCAGGCCGAGCCTACAATGCGGCCGCCGCTCCGTGCTAGCCTCGGCCGAGGAGGACCCGCCATGCCGACGTTTCTGATGCTGCCGCCGCAATCGGATAAGACCCGCGAGTGGGGGGCACGGCTTGCCGCCGCGTTGCCCGAACTCGATGTCGTCGTCGCCGAGGACCGAGGGCGCGCCGAACAGGCGATCGAGACGGCGGAGGCCGCTTTCGGCACGATCCCGCCCGAATTGCTGCGTCGGGCGCGGCAATTGCGCTGGCTGCAGGCGCCGCAGGCGGCGCCGCCCGCCGGCTTTTACTACCCGGAGCTGATCGCGCACCCGCTGGCGATCACTAATTTCCGCGAGATCTACAACGACCATATCGGCGCGCATGTGATGGCCTTTGTGCTGGCCTTCGCCCGCGGGCTGCAGCGCTACATTCCGCAGCAATTGCGCCGCGAATGGAAAAAGCCGAGGCAGAACGAGGGGGTCGTTCACCTGCCCGAGGCGGTGATGCTGATCGTCGGGGTCGGCGGCATCGGCAGCGAGGCAGCGCGGCTCGCCGCGGCTTTCGGCATGCGGGTGATAGGCGTCGATGAGCGCCGCCGCGACGCGCCGCCCGGGGTTGCCGAACTGCATCGCGCCGACGAACTCGACGCGCTCCTGCCGCAGGCCGATTTTGTCGTGCTGACCGTGCCGCATACGCCGGAGACCGAGGGCTTCATGAACCGCGCCCGGTTCCAGCAGATGAAGAAGACCGCGTTTTTCATCAATATCGGCCGTGGGTTGACGACCCGGCTCGACGATCTGGTCGCGGCGCTCCGGGCGGGCGAGATCGCCGGCGCCGGCCTCGATGTCTATGAGGAGGAGCCGCTGCCGGCCGACCATCCGCTGTGGACCATGCCGGGTGTCCTGATGACGCCGCATGTCGCCGGCTACGGCCCCTATCTCGACGAGCGGCGGTACGAGATAATTCTCGACAATTGCCGCCGCTTCCTCGTCGGCCAGCCCCTGCGCAACCCTGTCGACAAATCCCGCTGGTTCTAGGCGCATTCGGCAACAGGCTCACCCCGTCTCGCCGCCAGAGCAGCCCCCCTGCCGGCGCGGCGGCCGAAGACCGCACCCGACATCAGGCCGGTGCTGCTGGCGTAGCTGTGGTAGAAGAGACCGCCCACCATTTCGCCTGCCGCGAACAATCCGGGGATCGGCTGGCCCGATGTGTCCTCGACCTGCGCGTCGTTGCTGATCTTGAGCCCGCCGAAGGAAAAGGTAATGCCGGTCGTCACCGCATAGGCTTCGTAGGGCGGCTGATCGAGGCGCTGCGCCCAGTTGGTCTTGTCGACCGCCAGCCCTTGCGTGCGCAGCCCGTCGTGGATGTTGGGGTTGAACGGCGCCTCGGGCCGGGGGGCGGCGTTGAAGGCGCGCACGATTTCGAGAAAGCGGGCGGCGTCGACGCCTTCGAGCCGCGGCGCCAGCGCCTCGAACGTATCGGCCGTTTCCTTGGTGATGCGCGGGATGCGGTATTCCTCACGCAACAGGTGAACCACCTTCTGGTCGAAGATCTGCCACGCGAAGAGGCCGGGCTGGCGCAAAATCTCGCCGCCGTATCTGGCGTAGGTGTAGGAGTGGAAATCGAGGCCCTCGTCGAGAAAACGCTCGCCCCTGGCGTTGACGACGATGCCGAAGGGGTAGTTGTGCTTCTGGAAGCGGTCGCCGACATCGAGATCGCCAAAGGGGGGCGCGTTCAGATCCCAGGCGACGGCGTGGGCGCCCGACCAGTGGCCGGCGACCGCCGCGCCGATGTCGAGCGCCATCTTCAGCCCCTGGCCCTGGTTGAAGCGGGTGCCGCGCACCTTGGCGAGGTCCCAGTTGGGTCCAAGATAGCGCGCCCGCATCTCGGCATTGGCCTCGAAGCCGCCGCAGGCGAGCACCACCGCCTTGGCACGCAGATCGACGAGCCGGCCCTGATGGCGCGCCCTGACACCCTCAACGCCGCGGTCGCCCGACAACAGCGCCACGGCCGGGGTTTCGTAGAGAACGGCGATCCCGTCGTGGGCGGCGCGGGTGTGCAACGCCTTCATCAACTCCTTGCCGCCGCCCCAGATGTGGCAGGCGAGCCCGCCCCCGAACCCGTCAATCGCCGCCCCACAAGAGGCGAGCGGTGGCGGCGGGTCGGATTATCGGAAGGCCCCTTTTGCTGTTTTTGCTGTTATTTGCAGCGAATTTACAGCAAACGCCCCGGACGCACCGCAGGATTGGGGAGAAATGGATGATGGATCATGCGATACGATTGTGGCAATTTTAGCGCCGGCGAAGTCTTGCACTGGCTGGCGAGACCGGTCGGTGCGATGACATCGCGGGTCCGCCCGACGCCCGAGGAACCGCTCTTGCCATGCGCGGTCAGCCCCGTCCCGCGGAGCCCCGATGCGATTGCCGCGGCGCCGTGGGCGAAATGGATCATGATCAGACCCCCGGGCGCGCCTATTACAAATCAGCGTCCTCAGGCGATCGTATCGTCTGGCTGGGGCGGCTCGCCGCCTTTGCGACGCAGGAGCCGGTCGAAAGCGTCAAAGTCTGCCCGCGCGCGACGCTCGGCAAAGAACTCGGCCGTATTCATGGCCGCCAGTTTCTCGGCAACGGCGGTCGCGACGAATTGGTTGACGCTGATGCCGTCTTG
Organism: uncultured Alphaproteobacteria bacterium; assembly: GCA_963799085.1. GTDB lineage: Bacteria > Pseudomonadota > Alphaproteobacteria > ATCC43930 > CGMCC-115725 > AP-15. The sequence continues at coordinate 469,832 of CAWCWA010000006.1, forward strand.
CTTTGCGCGCCGCTCCACTTCGGCTTTGACCGAGCGCGGCAGACGGAGCGGGTAGATGCTTTGATTTTTCACGTCCTGATCCTCCGTATCGCTTCAGCGGGCGTCAGCACGTCGATGCCGAACCGCGCAGGCACCGCGCCAAAGTCCCGCCGGTTGAACGTGACAAGCGCCGCAGCCTGGCCATTTACCGCCGCTTCCAGCACAAATTCATCGGCCGGATCGCGCAGCTGCGGCCGCCACATGAAATGCGTCTCGACCGGCTCGGCCATCGCAAGCACGGCGTCGATGAAGATGCCGACATCGTCGAGATCGAGACCCGCGGCCAAACGATGCTCGGCGAGCTGGCAGATAGCCTCATATTCGAGAGCGAGCGCGACATTCGCCAGCAATGTCACCTCCGACCGGCGGGCCGCCATCAGCAATCCGGACGAGGCGCCGGTCGGGCTGCGCATCGCCGCGACGATGACATTGGTGTCGAGCACGCATCTCATATAAAGATTACATCGCCGACGATGCTATATAAGCTAGTGGCATTCTCGTGAGACCGACGCAGCGGTGATCGGCGTCTTGAAGGTGGCGCGCGGGTTCTTCGCCGCCCATTCGCGCTGCACGACCGAGACGATCGCCAATTGCTCGTGCGTCAAGCCATAGGTCTTCAAGTGGCGCAAGACCGGGATTGTGAACAAAGTCGGCGGCCCCAAGGACCCGCCCCCACCCTAACCCTCCCGCTGGCGGGGGGGAAGGGAGGGGGCTGCCGGCGAGGCTCGTCGGCGCAACAACGTTGCGAGTGCGCCCGACGCCGGAGCGGCCGCTCTCGCCATGGGTGATCAAATACCGTCTCGCAGAGGCCCGAGGCGATCGCCGCGGCGGCGTGGCGGACATGGATCATGAACGAGCAGCCGCCGACCGCGGTGCCGTCGACCCATTTCGGCGTGAGGCCGAGATAATGCGCCACCGTCACCGGCGTCTCGCCGGCGGTCGCGATGCCGTCGATGTCGGCGGGTTTGAGCCCGGCGTCGGCCATCGCGTTGAGTGCCGCGTCGGCATGCAACTGGATCTGCGAGGTGTCGGGGATGACGCCGAGCTTCGTGGTCTCGGCCGCACCCACGATGGCGATCGATTTCGGCTGCATCGCGATTACCTCCGGGCCGGGCGGAACAGGGGAGGCGGCGAGGCGAGGCGGCTTCATCGCCGAGCATAATACCGCCCCGGGCGACAAGCTGCAGTTCAACACCAATGGCGGCGGTCTCCGTCTCTCCTACATGCCTTCCGGCATGAACGGCATATATGCGCCGCAGGAGAGCGTGCGCCAAGAACGCGGGGTCACCCCGCCCAAATTCCCGGCGCCAAGATCTCGGTCTGCTATGGTGTGGGCGGCATGTTCGCCGCGTCGGGCACGATCATCATGTCGAACGAGACGCCTTGAAAGGCGAGCGCGGATCTACGACGCCCAAACTCAGCTTGTTACTGAGCTGGGGTAGGACCCGGCGCTCAGTTGCCTGAGCGTCATGAATTCAGAATGGTTTCTGGCTCCTCATCTCCCTGGGAAATTCTCTCCTACTGATTTTTTGTGGTCTACCGTGCTTATTGATCCATGCCTTCCGAAGCATTCTACCTGCGGTGATCGGCGCCAGTTGGGCGATATTCATTTTCCGGACATGAATTCGCGCAACTCCCCCTCTACGAACTGATTGGGCTTCCAACCCTTCAAGAGACGATCCAATCCCGCATTCGCCGGATGAAGTAGCGATTTTGAGCATCCTTACCTCGGTTTTGATATAAGCGTCAGCATCATAGACGGCGTCGGATGGGGCGGCGATGGTGGACCCGGCGGGTAAATAGAAAAGCGAGGCGCTGAGGCTCGATTTCGACCGCCGTTTGATGCTCCAGTTTCGCGGCAGTGTAATCACCTCCGACGCTGGGATGTTGCCCTATCGCGAGTTGGACGACGTGGTGGGCCTGACCGACACGGGGGCTGAGACGCTTGCCGACGCGCGCACCGGCAAGAACGGTCGCCACCGGTTGGCCGGGTTGCTGCGCCAATCGGTATTCGGGCGGCTGGCCGGCTATGAGGACGTGAACGACGCCGACCGGCTGTGCCGCGATCCGGCGATGCGCTGGGTGGTCGGCGAGGAGCGATCACGGGGTCCGCTGCTTCGGCGGGCCAGATGGGCCGTTTTGAGACAAGGTGGCTGACCCGGCCTGAGAACCTTGCTGCGCTCGCCGATCTATCGGGCCAGTGGATCGACAAGGTGCACCAGCGGAAACCGCCGAAGACCATTGTGCTCGCCATGGATTCGAGCGAGAGCCCGACCTACGGCGCCCAGGAAGGCAGCGCCTATAACGGCCATTTCGCCTGCACCTGCTACCACCCGCTATTCGTGTTCAACCAACTCGGCGATCTGGAGCGATGCGCCCTGCGCTCCGGGAACGTCCACAGCGCCGATGGCTGGCGAACGGTGCTGGAGCCGGTGGTCGCCCGCTACCGGGGCACAGGGAAGCGGTGCTATTTCCGTGGTGACGGGGCTTTCGCCAATCCGGAGATCTCCGAGTTCCTCGAAGCCGAGGGCTACGGTTATGCGATCCGGCTGCCGACCAATCCCGTCTTGCAGGGCAAGATCGGATACCTCCTCTCGCGGCCCGTCGGTCGACCGCCGCTTGAGGTGCGCCGCCACTACGCCAGCTTCTCCTATCGGGCCGGCTCATGGACCAAACCCCGGCGGGTGGCGGCCAAGGTTGAATGGCACCCGGGCGAGCTTTGCCCCCGCGTCGGCTTTATCGTCACCAACCTGGCGCGGTCACCCGAGCGGGTCGTGGGCTTCTACAACCATCGCGGCACCTGCGAGCAGTACATCAAAGAGGGAAAGGGCGCGATCAAGTGGACCCGGCTGTCGTGCCGCACCTTCGCCGCCAACGCCGTCCGCCTTCAACTTCATGCGCTCGCCTACAATCTGGGCAACTTCATGCGGACGCTGGCGATACCCGATCCGATCAAGGACTGGTCGCTGACCAGCTTGAAGGAAAAGCTCATCAAGATTGGCGCGAAGGTCGTCAGCCATGGGCGCTACGTGACCTTCCAACTCGCCGAGGTCGCGGTGTCGCGGCAGATGTTCGCGGATATCCTGTCGCTGATCGCCCGGTTGCGGACACCACCCGCCCCGGCATGACCGGCAGACGAAGTCAGATGCGACAGACCACGACGGCAGAGGTGCGTCTTGATGGAGGCAAGCAACGAGTTCCGGCGCCGCGAGCCCACGCTGCCCGCCATTTTTGCTGCCAAACGGCCGGCTGCTATCGAATTTCGTTGCGGCGACGCCGCGATGACGGGAAAATCATACCAACCGAGCCGGGAATCTGGGGAATGTCGGCCAATAACAGTAAATCAACTGCACCGAGGCCAGCACCAACCGCCGTCCCGAGACCACCCGTAGGCAGGAAGAGGTCCGCAGCGGCGCCTCCGAGAGTGGTGAAGACGAATCTTAGCGACTTCGTTGGCAGCCTCTCGATCCAGCTGTCTGAAGTTGCTGCTGTGTAGTATTCTTGTAAGAGAGTTGCATCGGGATTGCGGTCGCGCAGCCAGGCCTTGAACCGATCAGCGCGTTCCAAAAGTTTTAGAAAATCAGCGAAGGACCGCTCACCCGAGTTTATAGCCTCTCTCACATTTTTACCGTTATCTAAGTGGACTTTTTGGAACATCTCAATCTGACTTAGATTGTTCTCTCGTTTTATGAGAACTTGAGATAAGCTCCTATTAATAATGCTCGATGATATTGGGCTAGTAACGATTTCAGCCATGTAGTCAGCTGCAAAATACGCATCCGCTTTTGCGTGCAAGACAAATCCCAATAAGAAATCGGCATTTATTGTGCTATGCTCAGGTGGTATCCGCTTGTGGTAATGCTTGTTGATATCTTCGAAATTTAGATTGGTGCCGACCAAAAATTCTTCTCCCATCGGAACGATGTCAAATGTCCAATTTTGGGGTAGCTCAATCTCAGGTACCAAGATTTTAAGTATGTCTGCGATGGCGGGCTTCAGGAATCGGGGATTAAAGATGTCCTCCTGCGCATGCGCGGGAATGCCTCGGGGTAGGCCCGGGCACTCGTTTAGGTTTTTGAAGCGAATTCGGTCAAGAAGCGCTCTGGTTACCCTTTTCAATTCGCAACTCTTACCGAGAACGTTCTCTACGAGCAGTTCAACTTCGTCTGCATCACTGACTCGTTTCTTATTCTGGCGTGCAGCCAGTCTGATAGAAACAAACCGGTGTACCGAAATATTATTTTGGGTATTATTATACACTCCTAAGATATCTCTGGTAAAACTCAGAGAGAGCGCTTTGCGGTCAAGAAGATCAATCAAGCTGTCCGGCCCGATTACCCGGATCGCATCGGCGAAGATGCCGTTATCCGCGAGTACATGAACGTTCTCGTGAGAATAGTAATGTTTCAGCGATTATCCCTGCATCAACAGATAGCTGTCCCTCAGTGTGTTTTCGGATAAGGGCGGAATCGAACATGGAGTGTCTCGACTACGGTGCTTTGTATATGGGCGATCACGCTCATATATCGTTGCCCGTTGGTTAATCGCCAATAATCAGGAAAGGCTTAAGCGTGCAATTTAAGGCGCCTCGTTCGACATGATGATGGTGCCGGAGGCGGCGAACATGCCGCCGACACCATGGCAGACCGAAGTTTTGGCGCCGGGGATTTGGGCGGGGGCGATGCCGCGCATCTGGCGCACGCTCTCCTGCAGTGCGTACATGCCGTACATGCCGGAGTGCATGTAGGAGAGGCCGCCGCCATTCGTGTTCAAGGGCAATCGGGCGAAGGCGTCGGCGTGGCGAAGCCAAACCGACCAAGGATCGGCGATCGCCCGCGTGAGCATTCATATACGCCCGAAGAATGGCATTGATCCGCGTCTGATAGCCCCTTTCGCGGCGGAACCATTCGAGCAGGTCCGCGTCCAATCGCAGGGTGACCGTCTCCTTCCGCCGCGGCATGACCACGCGCGCTTCCTTCCAGAAAGCCTCATCGGTCGGCTTTGCGTCGGGGTCGTCGAGCATCGCCGCATGCACCTCCTCATCGGTCATCGAGCGCAACCGCCGCCAATCGGTCTTGGGCTTAGTCTTCGAGGTGGTTCCAGAAGTATCGTCGCTCATGAGGTTCAGACCTCCACGCTGATATTATGTGGCGCTCATCCGGGTCGCGGTCGGTGTAGATCACCGTGATCTCAATGCCGTTAACCAGACCAATCGCATAGATGCGCATCTCGCCATAGTCGTAACGATCATCGGTCCGCTCTACGGTCGGTCTGTCGAAAATCCGCGCGGCGTCCTGAAAGGCGATCCCATGCCTGCGAACGTTTGCGGCGTTCTTGGCCGGATCCCAGGTGAAGCGCATTCCGCATCTTTACACGATGTATTTACGGATGAGCCGATTTTCAAGGCGCCTCGTTCGACATGATGATCGTGCCGGAGGCGGCGAACATGCCGCCGACGCCGTGGCAGACCGAGATCTTGGCGCCGGGGATTTGCGCCGGGGCGGTGCCGCGCATCTGGCGCACGCTCTCCTGCAAGGCGTACATGCCGTACATGCCGGAATGCATGTAGGAGAGGCCGCCGCCATTGGTGTTGAGCGGCAGATTGTGCCGCCGGGGGCGGTGTTGCGCTCGGCGATGAAGGCGCCGGCCTCGCCGCGCGGCACAAAGCCGAGATCTTCGAGGCCGTAGATCGGCAGATGCGCGAAGGCGTCGTAGATCATCAGATGGTCGACGTCGTTGTGCGTGATGCCGGCCTCGGCAAAGGCCTTGGGGCCGGCGACGCGGAAGGCGCGCGAGGAGGTGAAATCCTCCATTTGGCTGACCATCGGCGTCTCGACGACTCTCGCCGGTGCCGAGGAGGTAGACCGGCTTTTGCGGGAAGTCCTTGGCGCGCTCGGCCGAGACCAGGATCAAGGCGCCGCCGCCATCGGTCACCAGGCAGCACTGCAACAGCCGGAACGGGTAGGCGATCATCCGCGAGTTCAGCACGTCCTCGACGGTGATCGGCGTCCCTGAAGGTGGCGCGCGGGTTCTTGGCCGCCCATTCGCGCTGCACGACCGAGACCATCGCCAATTGCTCGTGCGTCAGGCCATAGGTCTTCATGTAGCGCAGCACCGGGATCGTGAACAAAGTCGGCGGCCCCATCGGCCCATAGGGCTGCTCGAACTGGCCGGCGAGGCTGGTCGGCGCGACGACATTGCGGGTGCGCCCGACGCCGGAGCGGCCGCTCTCGCCATGGGTGATCAGTACCGTCTCGCAGAGGCCCGAGGCGATCGCCGCGGCGGCGTGGCGGACATGGATCATGAACGAGCAGCCGCCGACCGCGGTGCCGTCGACCCATTTCGGGGTGAGGCCGAGATAATGCGCGACCGTCACCGGCGTCTCGCCGGCGGTCGCGATGCCGTCGATGTCGGCGGGCTTGAGGCCGGCATCGGCCATCGCGTTGAGTGCCGCGTCGGCATGCAACTGGATCTGCGAGATGTCGGGGATGACGCCGAGCTTGGTGGTCTCGGCGGCGCCGACGATGGCGATCGATTTCGGCTTCATCGCGGTCAGCTCCGGGCCGGGCGGAAGAGGGGGAGGGTGATGTCGTCGTCGAGCTTCTCGAAAGCGACCTCGACCGCCATGTCGAGCTGCAGCGCCTCGGGGGTCTGCGGGCAATCGGTAATGTTGGTCATCATGCGCGGCCCTTCGTCCAATTCGACGACGGCGATCGCATAGGGCGGGGTGAAGCCCGGCACCGGGCGGTGGTGGATCACATAGGAGTAGAGCCGGCCCTTGCCGCTCGCCGCGAAGACGGCGACCTCGCGCGCGGCGCAGGCGGGGCAGAACGGCCGCGGCGGGAAATACACCTTGTCGCAGGCGTTGCAGCGCTGCAGGCGCAATTCGCCCGCCCGCGTGCCGTCCCAGAAATGCTGCGTCTCGGGTGTCGGCATGCGGCCGCGCGCGTCTTCCTTCGGACATGATCGCCTCCTCTACGCGTTTCCGGAGTCAACTTTGCCGCCTGCCGCGAGTTCGGGCAAACGGAATGGTCGGCGAGGCGGCCTTGCTTACGGCGCCGACGGGACCGGCCGCGGGTCGATCTGCACGGTGGCGGTCATCCCCGCCGCCAGGACCACGCCGTCGGGCACATGATCGATGTGGATGCGCACCGGTATGCGCTGCGCCAGGCGCACCCAGGTGAAGATCGGGTTGACCGTGGCGAGCCCCTGGCCGTTGGGCTGCGCGTTCGCCACGTTGATGCCGCGGGCGATGCTGGCGACATGGCCGCGAACGATCTGGCGGTAGCCCATCAGTTTGATGCTGGCCGGGTCGCCGACCCGGATCGGCTCGATATTGGTTTCCTCGAAATACCCATCGACCCAGAACGAGTCGGCGTCGACGAGGGATATCACGTTCTGCGCGACATTGGCGTAGTCGCCGAGCTGCGCCATGAGGTTCGTCACCCAGCCATTGACCGGAGCGCGGATCCGCGTGCGCTCGAGGTTGACCCGCGCCTGGTCGAGATTGGCCGCGGCCTGCTGATATTGGGCCTGCGCCGCCGCCGCGGTGCTCGCGAAGGTCTGTTGTTCCTCTACCGTCACGGCCAGATTTGTCAGCTCCTCCCGGCGCTTGGCCTCTCTCTCGGCGTTCTGCGCGGTGACCTGCGCCTGCTGCACGGACGCTTCGGCGAGGCTGACGGCGATCTTGTAGTTGGTCGGGTCGATGACCATCAAGAGGTCGCCCTTATGGACGAACTGGTTGTCGGCGACCGGCAATTCGACGATGCGCCCGGCAACCTCCGGCGCCATCGTCACGACATAGGCGCGCACCGTGCCGTCGCGCGTCCACGGCGCCCCCATATAGGCGTCCCACATCGCCCGGCCGAGGAACGCGGCGACCGCGATCGTCGCCAACGTGATCATCAGCGGAAGGATGCGCAGGCGCCGCCTGGGCGCTTCGCGAATTGTCGGCTCCGGAGACCAGACTGCCGCGGGACTGTCTGAGGAACTCCCGCTCGATTCGGTTTCGTTAGCGGCTTTGGTTTCGCTATCGGCCATGGCGAACTCAGCGCGCTGCGACCGCGAGCACCATCGACGACAGTACGATCAGATAAACGGCAAAGACGAACGCGGCCGGGTGCCAGACATGGCTCAGCAGGCCGAACCGGGCGACGAACCACCGCAATCCGATCGTGACCGCCCAGGCGGCCACCATCATCACCGAAATCGGCGCGACATAGACGCCGAACAGGTTGATTTCGGTGAACCTCACCCGGGCTCTCCCGCCTCGAAGTAGACGGCATGTTGGGCGAGCGCCTCCGACATGGCAAGGATTCTGCCGCGGGCCTGCAGAGCGGCAATGTCCGGGCGAGCGGCAAGCGTCTCGTCGAGCCGGGCGAGACGGGCAGTCGCAATCGCGATTTCGCCTCTTGCCAAGGGCTCGAGCGCCGCGTCGACATCGGAAGCCAGCTCCATCTGATGAGCAACATGGCGGAGCCGGACAATCTCGGTCCCAACAGAGAGTGCAGCCAACATCTGCGAGCGTTGTAACGGTTGCGCCTGATCGGGCAATGCCCAGAGCCGGCCATACATTCGGCTCTGCCAATCTTCGGGCTCTCGCGGGATCGGTCCCGTCGCAAGGCGCCGCAGATCGCGCAACGTCAGCGCCAGCAACCGGCGCGTCCGAAACGCCGGCGACAGCGGCGGGATCAGGCGGAACGAGAATGCCGCCGCGCCCACCCCGATGACGATCGCCAACGCCGAATTGTAAAATCGTTGCGTGTCGTAGCTCATCTGGTTGGCAGGGGCGAGCAGCGGGACGAAATTCGCCACTATCGCCGTGAACACCGCTGTCTGCCACGGCTGGGTCATCCCCGCCCCGGCAGGAACGAGGACCATGCCGATCGCAAGGCTGAAGGCGGCAAATCCCTGGCAGATTCGGCAGCACCGCGAACGCGACGATTGCAGCAAGAGCAGCGGTGAGGCTCGTCCCTGCCATAAACCCTATGGCCGTGGCGTAAGCCTGGTCGGCTCGCGGCGCGAAGAGGATGACGCCGATCGCGGCGAAGGTTATGGCCGATGCGCCGCTTGGCCATGCGGTTGCGATCCAGAAAAGCGCGGCGGCGCCGATCACGACAAAGGCGCGCCCGGCGTTGATGAGAGCAGGAAGCCAATCGGGCACGCGAAGCCGGAGGCCGCCGCGCCGCGGAACCGGTCGAGCAGGATCGGCGACGAGCAGAGCGAGCCCGTTCAGCGCGTGCGCAATACCCACCAGCACCTCGGCCGTTTGGTCGGCGAGCAGCCGCAGCGACGGTGTATTGGTCGGCAATGCGATCAGCCGGCGCACTGCTGCCTCGCACATCCGCGTCAGGCCTACGGGATCGGCGATCCAGCAGGCCGGGTCTGCCCTGGACTTCGATCCAAGGTCGCCTGCCGGCGCGGATCGCAGTTCCTCGGGCGTCACTTGCAGAACAGCATCCGCTTCCCGTCGAGCCCGGTCGGTCGAGAGGCTCCTCAGGCGCACGGCCACCACGCGCCAGCTCGCCAAAGCCGCGAACAGGCCGTCGACGGCCGTCTGCAACACCGGCGAGTGATAGCGCAGTTGCGAGGACTCGCCGAAAGCCTCGTCGATTACCGGATCAAGTGCGATGACGCCCCGGGCGAGTTCCCGTCGCACCGACTGGGCATCGTCGAAATCGGCTCCTGCCACGATCAACGTGTTGGTGTACCGGCCGGCAATTTCGGACGAAATGGCCGCGAACAATGCAGCCAGCCGGCGACGGGCGCCGCCGAAATCGGTTCCGGCGAGAACGACGCCGGCACATACGATACCAATACAGAATCTCGCTCGCGCGGGTGACCGCGAGCATGAAGGCCTCCCCATTCGGCCCGCCGGTGGCACCAAGCTGGTCGCTCGCGATGATCGCGGCCGTGTAGCCGGCGAGCGCAGCGGCGTAGGCGGCGAGGTTTTTGAGAAGCGTGGCGACGAGAGCGCAGAGGGCGCCCCACAGCGCGAGGCTCATCAGAAACGGGGCTCGGTCCTGCGGAAAGCACGCGGTCAATAGGACGATCGCGACGGCGCCGACTACGGTGCCGATCATCCGGAACCAGCCCTTGCGCAGCGAGGCGCCGAGGTGCGGCTGACAGACGATGGCCGCCGTCGTGCCGGCCCAGTACGCGTTGTCGAGCTGGAGCCAGAACGCGACATAGAGCGCAAGGCACACCGAGGCCCACAGTCGCAAGCCGAACAGGAGACCTCGGGTTAGGGCGACCATGCGTGCGACTTTGACGTCCGTCCCAAATTCGGGCAAACGGGATGGAAGATCATCGCAGGAGGGAAGGGATGCCAGGAACACCCAGCAGTATAACGGCGGCGCAACTGCGGGAGCGGTATCGGGCGGGGGGCGAGATCGCGATCGTCGACGCGCGCGGCGAGGGGAGCTTTCACGAAAAGCATCTGCTGATGGCGTCGTGCCTGCCGCTGTCGCGCCTGGAGCTGATCGCGCCGAGCTTGCTGCCGCGGCGGGGCGCGCCGATCGTCGTGTGCGACGCCGGGGAGGGATTGGCCGAGCGCGCGGCGGCGCGGCTTACCGAAGGCGGCTATACGGACGTTTCGGTGCTGGTGGGCGGGGTCGCGGCGTGGGAGGCGGCCGGCTTTCCGGTCTATAGCGGCGTCCATGTGCCGTCGAAGGCCTTCGCCGAGGTCGTCGAACACGATTGCGCGACACCGTGGATCACCGCCGAGGACCTCGCGGAGCGGCAGAGGCGCGGCGACGACATGGTGATCCTCGACAGCCGCTCCTATGAGGAATACCACTCGAACAGCATCCCGGGTGCGGTCAGCGTGCCGGGCGCCGAACTCGTCTATCGCTTCAAGGAGCTGGCGCCGTCGCGCGACACGTTTGTCGTGGTCAATTGCGGCGGGCGCACGCGCAGTATCATCGGCGCGCAGTCGCTGATCGACGCCGGCGTGCCGAACCGGGTCGTCTCGCTGAAGGATGGCACGATGGCCTGGCACCTCGCCGGGCTCGAAGTTGTCGCGGGGGCCGAGCGGCGGGCGCCCGCGGTGTCGGCGGACGGCGTCGCCACGGCGCGAGAGAGGGCTGAGGCCGTGGCGCGGCGCTATGGTGTCGCGACGATCGACCCCGCGACCCTCGCGCAATGGCGCGATGAGGCCGAGGCGCGCACGCTCTATGTGCTCGATGTCCGCGACCCGGCGGAATACCGCGCCGGGCATCTGCCGGGCACATTGTCGGCGCCCGGCGGACAATTGGTGCAGGAGACCGACAGCTGGCTAGGCGTGTGGGGCGCCCGCGTCGTGCTGGTCGACGATACCGGAGTGCGGGCGCGGATGACCGCGTCGTGGCTGAACCGGATGGGCTGGGACGCAGTGGTGCTGGAGGGCGGGCTCGCCGGGGTAAGGCTCGAAGAAGGGATGCCGGCGATCGACAGCGGCCGGTTTCCGCTCGGCGGGCCCGAAGCCGCGACCATGACGCCGGTCGAACTCAAGGCGAACCCGCATGCGGTCGTCGTCGATCTGGCGTCGAGCCGCACTCACCGCCAGGGCCATGTGCCGGGCGCCTGGTTCGCGACGCGGGCGCGGCTTGCCGACGCGCTGGGCAAGGTGCCGGCTTCGGGCGATCTGACGCTGACCAGCGAAGACGGCGTCGTCGCGCGTTTCGCCGCGGCCGAGCTTCGTTTGAAGCGGCCGGTCACGGTGCTGGCGGGCGGGACGACGGCGTGGCGGGCGGCAGGATTGCCGATCGAAACCGGCATGCCGCATCCGGCCGACGAGGCCGATGACGTGTCGTTGTCGGCGCGCGACCGGCCGGCCGACCGCGAGCGCTTTATGCGCGAATACCTCGCCTGGGAGATCGATCTCGTCAATCAGATCGGCCGCGACGCCGACTGCCGTTTCCGGCTAACCCCGGTGGCGGCGTGAGACGAAAGAGGCGGCGACGAGCTTCTCGAACGCGCGGGCGCGGTGGCTGATCTGGTGCTTGTCGACCGGCTCCATCTCGCCGAAGGTCAGGCTGCCGCCCTCGGGCAGAAACATCGGGTCGTAGCCGAAACCTCGCTCGCCGCGCGGCGGCCAGACGAGGCGGCCCGTGACCTCGCCGCGGAAGAGCGCGACGTCGCTCGGAGCGAACGCCAACGCCAGAACCGCGACAAAGGCGGCGCTGCGGTCATGGTCGCCGAGTTCGCGCTCGACCCGCTCCATCGCGATGCGGAAATCCTTGGCGGGCCCGGCCCAGCGCGCCGAATAGATGCCGGGAGCGCCGCGCAGGGCCGGCACGACAAGCCCCAAATCGTCGGCGAGCGCGGGCAGGCCGCTTGCCCCGGCGGCGGCTTCGGCCTTCAGCGCGGCGTTGGCCTCGAAGCTGTCGCCGGTTTCCTCGGGTTCGGGGAGGCCGAGGGCGGCGGCCGGTACCGCTTCGATCGCGAACGGGGCGATGAGAGCGGCGATCTCCTCGACCTTTCCCGGGTTGTGGCTGGCGATGACAAGACGGTCGCCGGGAAAGGGCCGCGGCGCCGGCATCAGGCGACCCCGAGGGCTGCGCGTTGCTGCCGCGTCAGGAGCCCCACGCCGGCCCGCGCGAGGCGCAGCATTTCGGCAAAGAGCGTCTCGTCGAACGGGGAGCCCTCGGCGGTCGCCTGGATCTCGACGATGCCGCCCGCTCCGGTCAGCACGAAATTGGCGTCGGTCATCGCCTGCAAATCCTCGGCGTAATCGAGGTCGAGCACGGCGTTTATGCCGATGACACCGCAGGAAACGGCTGCGACACTGTCGTTGAGCGGCAATTCGGTCAGTTGGCCCGCCGCGAGCAGGCGATCGAACGCCTGATGGAGCGCCACATAGCTGCCGGTGATCGCGGCCGTGCGGGTGCCGCCGTCGGCCTGCAAGACGTCGCAATCGATGCGGACCTGGCGCTCGCCGAGCTTCGCGAGATCGGTGACGGCGCGCAGGCTGCGGCCGATCAGCCGCTGTATTTCCTGGGTGCGCCCGCTCTGCCGGCCGCGCGCCGCCTCGCGGTCGGTGCGGGTGTGGGTCGAGCGCGGCAGCATGCCGTATTCGGCCGTGACCCAGCCCTTGCCGGTGTTGCGCAGGAAGGGCGGCACGCGCTCCTCGACGGACGCAGTGCACAGCACATGGGTGTCGCCAAATTTGGCAAGGCACGAACCCTCGGCATATTTGGCCACACCGGGTTCGAGTACGACCGCGCGCATCTCATTGGCGGCGCGCCCCGAAGGCCGCATGCTCTGCTCCATCATTGCGTCGTCATGTCCGGGTTCCGAAAACGGGCTACTTGGCCCGTTTCCAAACCAACTCCGCGGTCGCTCCACCGGCCGCCTGAGTAGTGGCCAAGTTATAAATCTTCAACTCATCGTCAGTAAGAGAGACGATCGCCCGCCTTAAATCCTTGCCATCGAGACCTGGCTTAGCGGCGGCAATCATATGAACTATTAGGGTCTTTCCCACGCTGTATGTACCATAGGTTGCGACGACATTCTTGGCCGCACCTTCTTCACCGGGCACAATAATTTGAATGATGTGGCCGCTCGGATCGAACATGTATGCGCCCAAGGGATGCGGTCCGAACGGCTCAACCTTTGCGCCCGTGTTGTTCGTGTTGGTGGTCGAAACTAAGCTCCACGTTCCGACAAGTCGCTTCTCGAACGTATTTTGTTCGGCAAGGACGCTGTTGGCAGCCAGCGCAAGTCCGAGAAATGCCAAGCTCGGTACGGATTTTATGTGCTTCATAACGCCCTCATCGGATGGAAGATCATATTCCTATCATCGGCATCACGCGGCTTCCGCCTGAGCGTCGAGACCGATGCCGGCGAGCAGAACCGTCTTTGGCAGAAGACGCGCTCCTGCCTCGTAGTCGCGCCATAAGCGCGGCCTGACGCCCAATGCCCGCGCGGCTTCGATTTCGGTCATTGCGTGCGCATTTCTCCAGGTGCGCAGCCAAGCGCTGCCTTGCTCCAACGCAAGACGCTGCAACGTATCGGCGGAGATCTCCATGTCATCAGACCAATGGACGCACCAACCCCATTCGCCGAGTTCGACACGACGAAACAGATCATCGTCGGCCCGAAGCGGCGCAAATATCGCGTAATCGGAGAGCAGCCGAGAAACATCGACGGTGCTCTCCACCCCGCCTCTCCAGATCAGGATCAAATTACGGCCTTGGCCGGCATTGACCGCCCGAATTCTTGGGAGATCGACACCCATCGTCATGTCCTTCGATTAAGTCTGGTCCATTCCCGTCGCAACAATTCGATATTTTCTGCAGCCCACGACATCGCTTCACGGACGTTGTAGCCTGCACCCGCTCGGACCGCCAACGGGTCGATGCCGATGACCATGCGAAAGCCTCGACCCTCTATATGGAAATGAGGGGGCATGTGGTCGTCGGCATAGATACATATCTTGCAATTGGCAAAGCGACGGATCGTCGGCATCGGTCTTCAATCTCGACCATGCGCCCCCGCCCTGAAACGCGAAAAGACCTCCTTGACGGGCGCGGTTCATCAATCGGATGGGGCTGCGATGAATCGTTCCCAGCCGGCGCGGCGCAGGGCACAGGCCGGGCAATCGCCGCAGCCATAGCCCCAATCCTGGCGGTGACTGCGGTCGCCGAAATAGCAGCTGTGGGTTTCCTCGCGGATCAAATCCACGAGCGCATCGCCGCCGAGCCGCCGCGTCAACGCCCAGGTCGCCGCCTTGTCGCGCCACATCAATGGCGTGTGGATCACGAAGCGATGCTCCATCCCGAGCGATAGCGTCGCCTGCAACGCCTTCAGGGTGTCGTCGCGGCAATCGGGGTAACCGGAATAATCGGTCTCGCACATGCCGCCGACGAGGTGGCGCGCGCCGCGCCGGTAGCCGATCGCCGCCGCCATCGTAAAAAACATCAGGTTACGGCCGGGAACGAAGGTGTTCGGCAGCCCGCCCTCGACAAGGGCGATCTTCCGGTCGCGCGTCAGCGCGGTGTCGCTGATCCGGCCGAGCACGCCCAGATCGACGAGATGATCGGGGCCGAGCCGCCCCGCCCATTCCGGAAATTCCCGGCGCAGCCGCCGGGCCACGTTGATCCGGCAGTCCAACTCCACCCGATGACGCTGGCCGTAGTCGAAGCCGACGGTTTCCACCGCGGCAAAGCGGGCCAATGCCCAGGCAAGACAAGTCGTCGAATCCTGGCCACCGGAAAACAGGACCATGGCGGTTTCCCGCCGGAGTATCGGCAGGCGCGGGCGGAGCAGCGATCACCCGCGATCAGATAAAGCCGCGCTCTCTGCGGGTCAACCGGTCAACGGCGGATCAGCGCCGCGGCGATAAAGCCCAAAGCGAAGGCGACCGCGAGGCTCGTCAGCGGGTTCTGCTCGACCTGCTTCGAGACCCCGCCGACCGCCCGCTCGCCGTGGCTGCGCAATTCCTTGCCCATTTCGAGCGCCCGTTCTTCGGCGCCCTTGGCCCATTCTTCGCCCGCATGGGTCAGATCGCGCATCGTCTGCGACGCCTTTTCGATGACCGCGCGCAGGCCGTTCATCGCGGCGGCCGCTTCCTCCGCATCGCCGTCCGAGCGGATCTCACGCACTTTTTCAGCCATTCTCGCCTCTCCGCTGCCAATCGCGCCCCGCTGCGGCGCGCAATGTCCTCAATAAACGTCCGGCCACGCAAATCACTCCGGCTCCTGATATAGTTCGCCGCGCTCGCTTTCGGAGGGGTCATGAGCCCGAACACCAACCCTTACCTGGCACTTGGCGTGCGGCCGTTCATCAATTGCTGCAGCGTGCGCACGATGCATGGCGGCAGCCTGATGCTGCCGCAGGTGCGCGCCGCGATGGACGCGGCCTCGCGCGCCTTTGTCAATCTCGACGAGTTGATGGAGGCGGCCGGGCGGCGGCTGGCCGAATTGACCGGTGCGGAATGGGGCGTTGTCACCTGCGGCAGCGCGGCGGCGGTGGCCCTCGGGACGGCGGCCTGTGTGGCCGGCAATGACCCGGTCAAGATGCTGCGGCTGCCGTTCACCGAGGGCATGGTCAACCGCGTGATCATCCCGAGGAGCCAGCGCTTTGCCTACGACCAGGCGGTGCGGATGATCGGCTGCCGGATCGTCGAGGTCGAGACGCGCGAGGATGTCGACCGCGCCCTCGAAGAGCGGGTGGCGATGGTCGTGCTGCTGGGCAAGCAGGAGCATCTCTGCCCGGTGCGGCTCGAGGAATTCGCCGCGATCATGAAGCCGCGCGGCATCCCGATCATGGTCGACGCCGCCTCCGAGCATCTCGAACGGCCGAGCCCGTGGCTCGAACGCGGCGCCGATCTGGTGATCTACAGCGGCGGCAAATTCCTGCGCGGGCCGCAGACGAGCGGGCTTCTGCTCGGCTCCAGGCCCTTGGTCGAGGCCGCGTGGCGCAACGCCTCGCCGCACCAGGCGCTGGGCCGGCCGATGAAGGTGTCGAAAGAGGACATCGTCGGCGTCTTGGCCGCGGTCGAATACTGGTTCGAGGAGCGCGACGGCGCTGCCGAGCGGCAGCAATGGTATGACGACCTCGCGGTCATCGCCGAACGGGTCAAACAAGCGCCGCGGACCCAGGCCGAGATCGTCGAGCCCCAAGGCGTCGATATGGTGCCGCGGCTCGTGGTGTCGTGGGACCGCTGGCATTATCCGCTCGACGGGCTCGAGCTGCGGCAGCGGCTGCTCGACGGCGAGCCGCGCATCATGCTCGACGACAATTCGGCGAGCGAAGATTCGATCGCGGTCGACCCGTTCCAATTGCAGCCGGGCGAGGCGCTTCAGGTCGGCGAGGCCATCGCCGCCGCTCTGCGCGAGACAAGTGCCGCCGCGCCGAACGAGGCCGAACCGCCGCCCGTCGAGGTCGCCGGCAATTGGGAATTGAGGGTCGACTTTCTGCAGGGCTCGCGCACCCATCGCCTCGACCTCGAACAGCGCGGCGCCCGACTTGTGGGCCGGCAGCAATCGAGCGAATTCGATGGGCCGGTCCATGGTTGGCTGAGTGGCGCCATGATCCAGCTCGCCTTCGCCTCGCGCTATGAGGCGAGCACGATGTCGTTCCTCTTCGACGGCGAGGTGGTCGACGGTGTCATGAGCGGACGCGCTGTCCTCGGCGCCGCCAGCGACCAGAATGCGGGCATCGTCAACCGCAGCCAGTTCGGCGCCGGCCGCTGGCAGGCCCGCCGAGTGACGTAAGCAACGACTTTCGACCGGCGCGATTCGCGCTCGCTCGCGACGCGTTCGGAGAAAAGTCGAGCCGAGGCCGGGTGGTTTGACGCTCGCGGGATGCCGGCGGTACGCGTTCGCGATGAAGGCGCGGGCCAAGGGGCGCAGCAAACATCGGTCGTTTCGGTCGTTGACCGGCAGGCGCGGTTGGGTCGCCGCGGCGGCGCTGGTTGTTCTGGTCGCCGGCGTCACAGCACTCGCGTTGCTGCCGGGAAAGCACTCCCACCTCCCTCCGCCGCCGGCCAAGACGGCCGACCTGCCGGCTCCACCCGCGCCGCTGCGCCCGCCGCCGGCATCGGCTCCGCCCGCTGCCGCACCCTCACCTACCTCGGTAAAGCCGGTCGAAGAGGCCGCGTTGCACCCGCCGCGGACGCTGCCGCCAGCAGCGCCGAAGGCGGCCTGGCTGCGCTTTGCGATGCCGGCGCCGGCGCCGGCGGCGAACGGACGACCGCTGGTGGCGATCGTGCTCGACGATCTCGGTCTCGACCGGCGGCATACCGCCGAGGCGATCAGGTTGCCCGGCGCCGTCACGCTGTCGTTCATGACCTATGCCGAGGAATTGCCGCAGCAGACCGGTGCGGCGCACGGCAGCGGCCACGAATTGCTGTTGCACGTGCCGATGGAGGCCGTTGACCGCCGCGAAGACCCGGGCCCGCATGCGCTGTTCGCGGCATTGTCGCGCGAGGACATTCTCGAACGACTGCGCTGGGGGCTCGGCCGCTTCGACGGCTATATCGGCATCAACAACCACATGGGGAGCAAATTCACCGCCGATCCGCGCGGCATGGCGGCAGTGATCGCGGAGTTGCACTCCCGCGGCCTCGTTTTTCTCAATTCGCGCACCACGCCGAAGAGTGTCGGGATCGGCCTTGCCGCAGCCGCGGGCGTGCCGCATGCGGCGCGTGACGTGTTCCTCGACGATGACCTGTCGCCGGCGGCGATCGCCAATCAGTTGGCGCGCGTCGAAGCGGTGGCGCGACGCCAGGGCAGTGCCATCGCGATCGGCCATCCCAAGGAGCCCACACTCGCGGCGTTGCGTGCCTGGCTGCCGACGCTCGCCGCAAAGGGGCTGATGCTCGTCCCGCTTACCGCGATCATCCGGCATCGCATGGCCGTCGATGGCAACGGCGCGCTGGTGGACGCCTCATCGTCCGGCGGCGCCGCTCGCTAGACCCGCCACGCCTCCGCCGGTGGCGGGACCAGCGAGCGGCCGGTTTCGGCCTCGACGATCGAACCCTCGGCCGGGCAATACATCAGGCAGGCGGTGCAGCCGGGATAGGTGCATTTGCCGGCGTCGATCTCGATCCGGTGCAATGGTTCGAGCGCGACATAGACGGCATTGATGTCGAGTTCCCGGCACACGATGTAGCACATCCGGCATTCGGTGCAGCGCTGGTGGTCGATCTTGAGACCGGTCATGCCGCCACCCCTTCAGTCTGTAACCGGCCGGCGTGCCGGCGGCGGGGCAGGGGCCTCATGGCCGAGCACGAAGGCGCCGAACTCGCCGAGAAACCGGGCATAGTCGCGCCGCGCTACCGCGCAGGCCCAGCGGCAGAGTTCGACGTCGACCGGCTTTTCGACAAACTCCTCGACGATGCGGCGGCCCATCGCGATGTGGCTGCGGTTTTCGACCGCCTGGCTCGCGAAAACTTGCCTCAAGCCAGAGTCGGGGATCGCGTCGGCCAGCGCATCCATCCAGCCATATTCGATGACTTTCGGTCCGAGATTGAGTGCAGCGATGCGGATCGTGTGCGGATAGGTCGCCAGGTTGCGCAGCGAGAAGACGTAATACGCGAGCGCCGAATCGAGGCTGAAGCGGCCGTAGGGATGGCGGAAGGCGTCCTTTTGGCTGGCGGCGAGACCGTGCCCGAGCAAGGCGTCGAGATACAGCATCTCGTGCGTCGAATTCGTCGACGATCTGCTTCGAGAACAGGTATTTGACCGAGGGCGGGAAGTCGTTCGTCTCGAGCCCCTGCCCCCAGCCGCCATAGATGTAGTAGAACATGCGTTCGAGCGTCCACAACCGCCCGAGCAACCGGTGCGTGCGGTCAGCGTCGAGGCCGCCCTCGGCGACCATTGCGATGACCGCCTCGACCGGCGTCGTCCGGCTCTGCCGCCGGCTTTCCTCGATCAGCGACTGCGCCAGGGCCTGACCCGGCAATGCCGCCATGTCACGGCTCGTAGACCGCGAAGCATTTGTTCGAGTTGAAGATCCAGCTCTCGACATAGGAGGTTTCGGCCGGTCGCCGGCCAAGTTCCTTCATGCCGCCCATCAGGCACATCCAGTTCAGGATCTCCTGCTGGCCGCTATCCTCGATCGCACTCAGCGGGCGCTGCCGCCAGGTGTCGTAATTGCCGGCCTGCAATGCCTCATAGAGCGCGCGGTCAGCTGGCACGTCGGGATAGAGCAGATAGTTTTTCGGCGTCAGGAAAGCGTGCGACCAGCTCGACGAGGCGATCAGCGCCACCCGCCACGGGCTTTCCGCGACGATGCGGGCGCAGGCCGCCCCCATGTCGAAGCAGCGCCAGGGCGCGGGCGAAGGCGGGTCGAGATCCGTCTCGTCCGGCAATTCACTGAGGCTGCGCACGCCCGCCTGCTGCGCGATCACCCGGCGGCCATAGCAGTTCACCTGGAACGGGACCACCGGATAGGGGAAACCCTGCCGGTCGTAATCGAGGAACAACAGCGTGTTCAGGAAAGCGTGGCCGAGCTGATGGTGCAATGGCCGATAGGAGTAGGCGACGTCGAAGCCGGTCTCCAGCATTTGGCTGGCGATGAATTTGGCGCCGGCGCGATGCCCGGCATAGGTGAAGGTCTTGTCGCGGGGCTCGTTCCAGACATTCGCGCCGCGATAATGCTGCCAGGGCTGCGGCGCCATTTCCTCGTAGGCCATCACGCAATAGGGCGGGATCACGTCTTCCTTGAAATTTTCGTACTGGTCGTCGCCCCAGATCACGACGAAATCGGGGGCGAATTCGTCGAGCGCGCGCCGGGCGTTGCGGAACCCGGCAAGGAGCGCCTCGCGATGGCGGCGGGCCGCCGATATGCCTTGATCATCGCCGTATTCCGCCTGCATCGGCTCGGGCCAGCCGGCCGGGCGGCGCAGCCGCTCGGGGAGTGCCGGATCGTCGAGGACGCGCCTCAGGATGCGCCCCATATCCGCATCGGTACCCGAGAGCGGCGGGAAATGGGTGACGCCGAGACCCAGAATCTCTCCCATGATTTCCTCCAGCGGGACAACTGCGTTCGACCTTGTCCTTTTCAGCATACGCCTTCGGCGATCACGAATAAAATCGAATTGGCCGCCGCCGGCCGATTTGCCGGCATATCGGCAAGACCGGGCCGCATCGGGGCGAGAACGGGGCGCGCAATCCAGGAATAGCGCCGCCGCCGTTGCCGCAAACCCGGCCTTGTGGCATGAGACGGTCGAGGCACGCAGTTCGGCTCAGGCATTCCGATGACGTCCCTTGGCATCACACGCCGCACAATATTCGGGGTCCCGGTCATGGCCGCGGCGGGCGCGCTCGTGGCGGGAGCGGCCGCCGCCGAGGACGGGTTCAGCGCGTTTCTCGCGGCCGTGCGCCGTGAGGCCGCCGGGAAGGGTATCCGCCCGGCGACGATCGATGTGGCATTGCGCTACGCCCAATACCTGCCGCATGTGATCGAGCTCGACCGCAAGCAACCGGAAAAGACGATGACGTTTGGCGCCTTCATCGGCAAGGTGGTGACGCCGCAGCGCAAGGAAAACGCGCGGCTGCGGCTGGCGGAAAACCGCGTGCTGCTCGATGCGATCTGGCAACGTTACAATGTAGAACCGCGCTTCATCGTCGCCCTGTGGGGGCTCGAAAGCGATTTCGGCCGGGTCACGGGCAATTACATGGTGGTCTCGGCGCTCGCGACACTCGGCTTCGACGGCCGCCGCGGGTCCTATTTCCGCGGCGAACTGATCTCGGCCTTGCGCATTATCGACCAGGGAAACATCGGCGTCGATGCGATGACCGGCTCTTGGGCGGGTGCGATGGGGCAATGCCAGTTCATGCCGTCGACCTTTCTCGGTTATGCCGTCGATTACGACGGCGACGGCCGCCGCGACATCTGGAACGACCGCGCCGACGTGCTCGCCTCAATCGCCAATTTCATCGCCCGTCTCGGCTGGCGCGGCGGCGAGACCTGGGGCCGTGAGGTGCTGCTGCCGCGCGGCTTCGACCCACGCTTTGTCGGCCTCGACAACCGCCGGCCGACCGGCGAATGGAGCCGGCTCGGGGTCCGCAGCGTCGACGCCGGCCCGTTGGTGTGGCGCGAAACCGAGGCCTCGCTCGTCCTACCCGGCGGTGCCGACGGCCCGGCCTTTCTCGTCTACGAGAATTTTCGCGCCATCATGAAGTGGAACAAATCGACCTATTTTGCCGCCGCGGTCGGCTATCTCGCCGACAGCATGGGCCAGGGATGAGGCCCAGCGCCGCAAGGCGCTGATAATCGTCCCGGAATTGCCGCCTTTGCCGGCGAAAGTGAGGGTCGCGCCGGCGCCGGCGAACCCGGGTCAATGGCGCGCCCGCGAAGCGCCGAGCCTCGACGATTGGCCCGGCTCGGACGAGGAGGGGAGGGGAGAATGATCGCGCGGATGTTCGGGTCGCTGGTCGCCGCCGCCGTTCTGGCAGGAATGGCTATGGCGCCCCCAGCGGCAGCCGCAGGGGCCAAGCCGAAGCTCGTCGCCGTGCAGGCGCCGCCGTCGGCCGCAAAATCGACGATCGGCATCGACACGCAGGCCAAGCATGCGCTGATCGTCGAAGTCGAGACCGGCGCCGTGCTGCTCGACAAGGCCGCCGAGGAGCGGATGCCGCCCGCCTCGATGAGCAAGATCATGACCGCCTATGTCGTCTTCGACATGCTGAAAAAGGGTCAGGCCAAGCTCGACGACGAATTGCCGGTCAGCGAGAAGGCGTGGCGCCTCGGCGGCTCGAAGATGTTCGTGCCGATCGGCGGCCGGATCAAGATCGACGATCTGCTGAAGGGCGTAATCATCCAGTCGGGCAACGACGCCTGCCTCGTGCTTGCCGAAGGACTCGCCGGCAGCGAGGAAGCCTTTGTCGATCTGATGAACAAGAAGGCCAAGGAAATCGGGCTCGATTGACAGCCATTTCGCCAATGTCGACGGCCTGCCCAACCCTGACCATTGGATGACCGCGCGCGATCTGGCGACGTTGGCGATCCGAACGATCAAGGATTTTCCAGAATACTATCATTACTATGGCCAGATGGACTACGAGTTCAACAACATCAAGCAGGGCAATCGCAACCCGCTGCTCTACAAGAATGTCGGCGCCGACGGGTTGAAGACCGGCCACACCGAGGAGGCGGGCTACAGCCTGACCGCCTCGGTGTTGCGCGGCGACCGCCGCATCGTCGTCGTGCTCGGGGGCCTGCCGACGATGAAGGCGCGCGGCCAGGAAAGCGAGCGGCTGATCGAGTGGGCATTCCGCGAATTCAACGATTACCGCTTGTTCAGCGCCGGCGACAAGGTCGAGGACGCCGATGTCTGGCTCGGCACCGAAGGGCGCGTGCCGCTGACCGTCGCCAAGGACTTCGTCGTGACGTTGCCGCGCAAGGCGCGCAAGGACATGAAGGTGACGGCGCAATATGACCGCCCGATCGCCGGCGCCGATCAGGGCCGGCGATGCGGTCGGCAAGCTCGTCGTCAGCTCGGCCGATTTGCCGCCGGTCGAGGCGCCGCTGGTCGTGGGCGCGAATGTCGGGCGGATGGACGCGCTCGGCCGCATCGCGACATTGGCGGGTTATCTCGTCTGGGGCGACCGGCACTGAGCACGCGATGGCGCGAGGCCGGTTGATCACGATCGAGGGCGGCGAGGGCGCCGGCAAATCGACGCAGACGGCATTGCTCGCGGCGGCGCTCGAACGCGCCGGTCTTGCCGTGCGCGCCACCCGCGAGCCCGGCGGTTCGCCCGGCGCCGAGGCGGTCCGCCGATTGCTGCTGGAAGGCGAGGCCGAGCGCTGGGATGCGGTCGGCGAAGCGCTGCTGCTCTTGGCCGCCCGGCGCGACCATGTGGCGCGGCTGATCCGACCGGCGCTCGACGCCGGGGAGCTGGGTCGTCTGCGACCGCTTCGCCGAATTCGACCCTGGCTTATCAGGGCTATGGCCGCGGCATGGAGCTGGCCGACTTGGCATTGCTGCAGCGCCTGGCGATCGGCGATTTCGCGCCCGACTTGACGATGATCCTCGACCTGCCGGTCGCGGTCGGGCTTGCCCGCGCCGCCGCACGCGCCGCGGCCGACCGGTTTGAAGGGCTCGATCGCCGCGTTCCACGAGCGCCTGCGACAGGGTTTTCGCCGGATCGCCGCCGACAACCCGCGGCGCTGTGTGCTGATCGACGCCACGGGCGAGCCGCAGGCGGTGCACCGCGCAATCCTCGACGCCGTCGCGCGGCGGCTATTTCGCGCTGGCGTTGGCGTGACGGTGGAACAAGACGGCGCCGAACTCCGCGGACCAACCCCGACCTCGTCGGCCACGAGGCCGCCGAAGCGACCTTGCGGCGTCTGTGCGATGCCGGGCGGCTGCCGCACGCGGTGCTGCTGACGGGCCCACGCGGCATCGGCAAGGCGACGCTGGCCTTCCGCCTTGCCCGCTATCTCCTGGCGCCGAATGACCGTGGGCCGGCAGGCGCCGAGGGAGCTCGCGATCCCGGCCGAGAGCGCTGTCTTCCGCCGCGTCGCCTCGGGCGGGCATGCCGACCTCCTGACCGTCGAGCGCGCCTGGGATCCGCGCCGGCGGCGGCTGCGCGGCGAAATCATCGTCGACGATGCGCGCGAGATCGCTAGCTTTTTTCGCCTGACCGCGGCCGAGGAAGGTTGGCGCATCGTGATCCTCGACGGCGCGGAGGAGATGAACCGCAGTGCCGCCAACGCGGTATTGAAGATCCTGGAGGAGCCGCCGCGGCAGGGCCTCTTGCTGCTGGTCAGCCACAGCCCGGGCCGGCTCTTGCCGACGATCCGCTCGCGCTGCATGGGGCTGCCGCTCAAGGCGCTCGAAGAGGAGAGGGTGACGCAGCTTGCTCCTGCGTTTCCGGCCCGAGACCGCGGCCGCCGACGCCGCGGCGCTGGCGGCGCTGGCGGGCGGCAGCATTGGCCGCGCTCTCGAACTCGCCGATGCCGGCGGGCTTGCGCTCTATCGCTCGATGCTGGCGTTGCTGACGCAAGTTCCGCGGATCGATATCGTCGGCTTGCACGCCTTCGCTGACCGGCTCGCTCGCGCCGAGGCGGAGGAAGCGTTTGGCGCCGCAGAGGAACTGCTGTCGCAGTTTCTCGCCCGGCTTGCCGCCGGTCTGGCACGGCGCCGGCTTGGCGAGGCGGAGATCATCGCCGGCGAAGGCGAGGCGATGGGCCGTCTTGCCGGACATGCCGACGCGGCGCGTTGGGCGATGCTGCGCGACGACATCGAAGGCAGCTTCGCGCGCGCCGACGGCCTCAATCTCGACCGCAAGCAGGCGATACTCGGCGCCTTCTTTTCGATCGAGGCGATGGCGCGGTAGATAGACGCGCCGATCGCCGGCTGGATAGCGAGCGGTCCCGGCCCATATCTGGGCTTTGGAGAAGAGCGATGAGCGCCGACCGACCGTTTTTCGTTACGACGCCGATCTATTACGTCAACGATCTGCCGCATCTCGGCCACGCCTATACGACGGTGGCGTGCGACGCGATCGCGCGCTTCATGCGGCTCGACGGCCGCCCGGTCAAATTCCTGACCGGCACCGACGAGCATGGCCAGAAGGTCGAGCGATCGGCGCAGACCGCCGGGATCTCGCCGCAGGAATTCTGCCGACCGCAATTCCGCGGCCTTTCGCGAGATGACACGACTCCTCGGCATCAGCCACGACGATTTCATCCGGACCACCGAGCCGCGCCATATCCGCGGCGTCGAGGCGCTGTGGCGGGAACTCGAACGCCGCGGCGAAATTTATCTCGGGCGCTTCGCCGGCTGGTATTCGGTGCGCGACGAGGCGTTTTACGATGAGAGCGAACTGGTTGACGGTCCAAGGCTAGGCCGACCGGCGCCGATGTCGAATGGCTTGAGGAAGAGAATTACTTCTTTCGACTATCTGCTTGGCAAGACAAGCTTTTGGCATGGTATGAGGCGAATCCCGATGCGGTGGCGCCGCGCGGCCGGCGCAACGAGGTCGTCAGCTTCGTCAAGGCCGGGCTCAAGGATCTATCGATCTCGCGAACCAGCTTCCGCTGGGGGATACCGGTGCCGGGCGACCCCAAACACGTGATCTACGTGTGGCTCGACGCGCTCGCCAACTATATCACCGCGCTCGGTTACCCGGACACAGAAACTCACGATTTTACAACCTTTTGGCCGACCGCTCTTCACATCGTAGGTAAGGATATCCTGCGGTTTCATGCGGTCTACTGGCCGGCCTTTCTGATGGCGGCCGACCTGCCGCCGCCTAGGCGCGTCTTCGCCCATGGCTGGTGGACCGTCGAAGGCGAGAAGATGTCGAAATCGCTCGGCAATTTCATCCCGCCGCAGGAGTTGGTTGAACAGTACGGGCTCGACCCGGTGCGCTATTTCATGCTGCGCGAATTGCCGTTCGGCAGCGACGGCGATTTTTCGCGTCGCGCCGTCGTGGCCCGGCTGAACGGCGATCTCGCCAACGATTTCGGCAACCTGGCGCAGCGGGTTCTGGTCATGATCAACCGCGATTGCAACGCCGCTGTTCCCGAACCCGGTACATTTACGTCGGCCGACAAGGCATTGCTGAAGGCCGCCGGCGGGCTGCTCGACACCGTGCGCAGCCATGTATCGGAGCAGGCCTTTCATCTGGCGCTCGAGGCGATCTGGCGGGTGGTCGCGGACGCCAACCGCTATGTCGACGAACAAGCGCCCTGGGCGTTGCGGCGGACCGATCCGGGCCGGATGCTGACCGTGCTCTTTACACTCGCCGAGGTGATCCGATATATCGGGATTCTCGTGCAACCCTTTGTGCCAACTTCGGCAAGCAAGCTTCTCGATCAACTCGCCGTGCCGGCGGAGACGGCGCGCTTTCGCCGACCTCGCGGCGGCTCCGCTGACGCCGGGAATACCCTTGCCGAAGCCGAGCGGGATATTCCCGCGCTTTGTCGAGGCCTCGGCGGCATGACGGCCGGGGTCGGGTCAGCGGGGATGCTGGTCGACAGTCATTGCCATCTGGATTTTCCCGATTTTGCCGCCGAGCGGGAAGCGGTCATCGGACGCGCTCGCGCCGCCGGGGTCGCGACGATGCTGACGATTTCGACCCGGCTCGACGAATTCCCAGGCGTGCGGGCGATCGCCGAGGTCGATAGCGATATCTGGTGCTCGATCGGGGTCCATCCGCACGAGGCAAAGGACCATCCTGACCTGACTGCAGACGAACTCGTGGCTCTGACGGCGCACCCCAAGGTCATCGGCATCGGCGAAACCGGGCTCGATTACCACTATGATCTGAGCCCGCGCGGCATCCAGGAGCAAGTTTTCCGCGCTCATATCGCGGCCTCGCGCGCGACCGGGTTGCCGCTGATCATCCATGCCCGGGAGGCCGACGCCGAGATTGCGCGGATACTCGAAGAGGAGAGGCCGCCGCCCGGCGTGCTGCACTGCTTTTCGAGCGGTCGGGAATTGGCGGAGCGGGCGCTGGCGCTGGGCTTTTGTGTCTCGATTTCCGGGATCATGACGTTCAAGAACGCAGAGGAACTGCGCGCGATCGTGCGCGACCTGCCGCTCGACCGCCTGCTGGTCGAAACCGACGCGCCCTATCTGGCGCCGGTCCCCTATCGCGGCAAACGCAACGAACCCGCCTTTGTCGCGGCGACGGCGGCGGCGGTGGCGGCGCTGAAGGGTGTCGCGCCCGACGAACTCGCGGCGGCGACGAGCGCCAATTTCTTTCGCCTCTTTGCCAAGGCCAGGCGCGCGCCGGCCTCGGCATGAAGGTGACGATGCTCGGCTGCGGCGCGTCGACCGGCGTGCCGGCGATCGGCCCGAATTGGGGTCGCTGCGATCCGACCGACCCGC
Source organism: uncultured Alphaproteobacteria bacterium (assembly GCA_963799085.1). Taxonomy (GTDB): domain Bacteria; phylum Pseudomonadota; class Alphaproteobacteria; order ATCC43930; family CGMCC-115725; genus AP-15. Next base: position 497,145 of record CAWCWA010000006.1, read on the forward strand.
GCAACCGCCGCCGCCGCGTTTCGGTGCTGGTCGAGGTGCGAGAAAAGATCATCCTGATCGACACCTCGCCCGATCTGCGCGAGCAACTGCTTGATGCCGGGGTGGCGCGGATCGATGCGGTATTGCTGACGCACGCGCATGCCGACCATCTCCATGGCATCGACGATCTGCGCACGGTGAACCGCCTGATGCGGCGGGCAATTCCGGTTTACGCCAACGCCGCGACGATGGCCGAGTTGCGCACCCGGTTCCGCTATGTACTGGAGCGGATCGGGGAGGAGGGCCGCTTCTACCGGCCGACCCTGGTGCCGCACGAGATCGACGGCCCGTTCGAGATCGCCGGCATTCCGGTTCTGCCCTTCGCGCAGAACCACGGTTATGGCGTCACACTGGGGTTTCGTATCGGCGGGTTCGCCTATTCGACCGACGCGACAGAACTCGACGACGACGCTTTCGCTGCAGTCGCCGAGACCGAATTGTGGATCGTCGACTGCCTGCGGCGGCAGCCGCACGCGACCCACAGCCATCTCGAAAAGACGCTCGGCTGGATCGCCCGCGCGCGGCCCCGATCGCGCGGTGCTGACCCATATGGACCAGAGCCTCGACTACCGCGAACTCTGCCGCCGAATTGCCGCCGGGCGTCGAGCCGGGCCAGGACGGGCTCGTCGTCGAACTCCCGGACCCATAACAAAGGGCCGGTCACTTTTCCATAATATATATTATGCGATATCCATGCGTGTCAGCTTCCGCGCCCCGCCGACCTGAAGCGACGACGCCGTGCGGCTCGTGCTAGGATCGGCGGTCTTGCGAGGAAAAGGCGATGGCGACGGCGAAGGGGCTTTCGCTCAGCGTCTCTTTCTGCAGAAGCGTGTCATTTGACGGGTTTCCGGGACATGGCCTCTCCCCTCGACGATCTGCTGGCGATCATGGCACAGCTGCGCGACCCCAAGCATGGCTGCCCGTGGGATCGCGAACAGGATTTCGCGTCGATCGCGCCCTACACGATCGAGGAAGCCTACGAGGTCGCCGATGCGATTGCCCGCGGCGACCACGCGGCACTGAAGGATGAGTTGGGCGATCTCCTGTTCCAAGTGGTCTTTCACGCCCGCATGGCCGAGGAGGCAGGGCTGTTCGATTTCGACGACGGTCGCGCGCGGCGATTACCGACAAGATGCGGCGACGCCATCCGCATGTCTTCGGCGATGCCGAGATCGCCTCGGCCGCGGCGCAGAGTGCGGCCTGGGAGGAGCACAAGGCGGCCGAGCGGCGGGCCCGGGCCGAGAAGGCGGGATCGACGAGAGTGTGCTCGATGGCGTCGCCTTGGCGTTGCCGGCGCTGCTACGCGCCGCCAAGATCCAGGCGCGCGCCGCGCGGATCGGCTTCGACTGGCCCGAGGTGCGCCCGGTCTTCGCCAAGATCGCCGAAGAGATCGCCGAACTTGAGGCTGAATGGATCGCGGGCGCCGATCGCGGCAAGATCGAGGACGAGATGGGCGATGTGCTGTTCGCCGCCGCCAATCTCGCGCGCAAGCTCGGCATCGATCCCGAAGCGGCATTGCGTCGGGCGACGGCTAAGTTCGAGCGCCGCTTTCGCCGGGTCGAAACCCTCGCGGCCGAACGCGGCGTCGGCAAGATTTGAGGCGCTCGACAGCGCTCTGGAACGAGGTCAAGCTGCGAGGATCCGGCTGAGGCGCCACGTGCGGCTAGTTTCCACCTTGCATCTGATTGTAGATCAGGCCGCCAGCGAGACCGGCCGCCGCACCGATGCCGGCGCCGAGCCCGGCATTGCCGGCAATAGCTCCGATGGCAGCGCCGCCGGCGGTGCCGATCGCCGCACCCGAAAGCGCTCGCTGCTGGCCCGGCGTCATGTCGGAGCAGCCGGCCAGCGGCACCGTGGCCACGACCGCCGCAAGAATCAACTTCCTCATCGCGCTCTCCGTTTCCTCGGAGCCTCGGCCGCGCAAGGATATTTGCCGGCCAAATAGATGAACATGCCGTCGATCGCCGGCATGTCGAGCCGCGCTGGGCGTTCGTTCGCCCAGGCAATAAAGCTCGTCGATTTCGACTGCCTCTGGGTGGTCGCGGGGTCGGCAGGCAGAACAGCTTGCGCGCTCCCCGCTGCTGCTCGTGCGCCTCCTCGACGATAACCGCGCCCTCTGCAAAGCCGTGGCAGAAATTGACCGCCGCAGTATAAAGCGGATCGGTCTTGTCCGGCGCGCAGATCGCGATCAGATCGCGCACCGTGTGCGGCGGAAATTCCGATTCGGTCACCGCGGCCGGCGCCGGCGCCGCGCCGAAGATCGCCAACGCCGCGCCCAGCGCCAAAGCGGCAAGTTTCATGGCTCTTCCCTTTTTCGCCCAGCCGACGATGGGTTACCGCACCCTCCGCCGGGCCGTCAATGCCAGCGACGACGCGACAGTCTGGATCAATTCAGCCGGCGGCGGTGGCGCAGGCGCGCGATGTCGGCCTCGGACAGACGCACCGAGAGGTGGGCGGCTTCCTCGTCGTCGCGCCGACCGAGCACTTCGCCCCGGCGATAGAGCCAGGCAAGCGTCTTGCCGTCGCTCAGCGGCACGTCGAGCCGGACGGCCGGTAATGCCGTTTCGAGCCGGCGGTCGATCAGCTCGAGCAATTCCGCGCACCCCTCCCCGGTCGCCGCCGACAGTGCGACGGTCTGGCTGTTGCGCAAGGCCTGGTGGATGAGGCTGTCGCGCGCGACCCGCTCGAGCAGGTCAATCTTGTTCATCGCCTCGACAAGCTCGCCCTCTTCTTCCGCGCCTCCCAGCCCGAGATCGGCCAGCACCGCAAGCACGTCGCGCGCGCTGCGCCTCGCTGTCGGGGTGATGCGCGTCGCGGACATGGATGACGATGTCGGCCTCGGTGACCTCTTCGAGGGTGGCGCGGAAAGCGGCGACGAGATGGGTCGGCAATTCGGAAATGAAGCCGACCGTGTCGGAGAGGATCGCCTTTCGCCCGGAAGGCAGGTCGAGGCGCCGCATCGTCGGGTCGAGCGTCGCGAACAGCATGTCGCCGGCATCGACACCGGAACGGGTCAAGCGATTGAACAGCGTCGATTTCCCGGCATTGGTGTAGCCGACCAGCGCCACCACCGGAAACGGCTACCGCCGGCGCGCCTCGCGGTGCAGCGCGCGGGTGCGCTTGACGCCGTCGAGGTCGCGCTTCAGCCGGCCGATGCGTTCGCCGATCAAGCGCCGGTCGATTTCGAGCTGGCTTTCGCCGGGACCGCCGAGAAAGCCGAAACCGCCGCGCTGGCGTTCGAGATGGGTCCAGGAACGCACCAGCCGCGAGCGCTGGTAGGACAACGCCGCAAGCTCGACCTGGAGCCGGCCCTCATGGGTGCGCGCGCGGGCGCCGAATATTTCAAGGATCAGACCAGTGCGGTCGATGACCTTGGCCTTCCAGCTCCGTTCGAGATTGCGCTGCTGCACCGGCGACAGCGGCGCATCGACCACGACGAGCCCGATCTCGTTCTCGCCGATCAGCGCACCCAGATTGTTCGACCGCGCCGCTGCCCAGCAGGCTGTTCGGACGCGGCCGCTCGATGCGCGCGATCTGCGCCTGGACCACATCAAGCCGGATCGCCCTGGCGAGCCCTACCGCCTCCTCCAGCCTCGCCTCGGCGGTGCGCACGGAGACATCCGCATCGGATCGTCCCGGCGCCGATCTCGTCACCGGATGCAGAACGAGCGCCCGCCCGGTCGATCCGTTATCGCCAACCGCTGCGGCGGCCTCCTGGCTCAGGATTCGGTCAGCTCCTTGTTGCCCTCGAACAGCTGGATCGGCTGCGCCGGCATCACCGTCGAGATCGCGTGCTTATAGACGAGCTGCGAGTGTGCGTCGCGCCGCAGCAAGACGCAAAAGTTATCGAACCAGGTTATGATTCCCTGCAATTTGACGCCATTGACGAGGAACACGGTGACCGGCGTCTTGTTTTTGCGGACGTGATTCAGAAACACGTCCTGTACGTTTTGCGATTTCTCCGCAGACATGGGTATCCCCCACTCGCTTCTTGGAGCTGAGTTGGCCCAACTCACGCCAGAAGGCAAGCGCTCGGGTGAAGCCGCCGAGCTGCCGCTTCGAAGATGGTCGCGTCTTCGTGAATCACAAGCCCTGGACGAAGCGAAACAGCTGGGCCGGATCGGCGAAGGCGAGATGCGGCGCGCAATCGCGAAACTCTTCGGCAGCCGCATCGCCGCCGAGGAGGATCGCAACGCAACCGCTGTTGCGGGCGCACGCCATGTCGACCCCTGTGTCGCCGACAAACCAGACCGTCTCGCCGGCTTCGACGCCGCTTGCTTGCAATGCCAGCCGGACTGGGGCGATGTCGGGCTTGTCGGCAGCCGCGTCTCCGGCGCCGACGACCCTGCCGAAGAGCGCTGACCAACCGATCCGCTCGGCCTCCCGGCGCAACACCGCGCCGGTCTTGTTGCTGACGACGCCGAGATAGATCCCGGAGGCGGCGAGATCCGTGAGCATCTCGCCGCGTCCGGGCAACGCCATCAGCCGGTCGAGATGGATCGCGGTAAAGGCGTCGAGATAGGCCCGCCGCGCCTCCTCCCAGCGTTCGCCGAAATGCCGCGGAAAACTTTCGCGCAGGCTGAGCCTGACCTTCTGCTTGGTCTCCTCGATGGTCCAGGCGGGCTTGTCCATCGCCGCCATGCAGATGTTGAGCGCCTCGTGGATCGTCGCCCAGCTGTCGACGAGCGTATTGTCCCAATCGAACAGGATCGCCTTCGGCCGCGCGATCGCGGGCATCGCACCTGTCGTCATGCCGCCTGCGCCGCGTGACAGAGATAGGCCTTGCGCAATTCGCGGCTAAGCGGGCCCGGGCGCCCGTCCCCGACGGGCTTGCCGTCGATCCGCACAACCGGCAGCAGCTCGGCGGTGGTGCTCGTCAAAAAGGCTTCTCGCGCGGCCTTCGCTTCGGCGACCGTGAACGGCCGCTCGATCAGGCGATAACCCTCTTGGCGCAAAATGTCGCAGAGCGCCAGACGGGTCACGCCGTTCAGGATGGCATGGCCAGCCTCGCGGGTGACGACCGCGCCGTCGCCGGTGACGATCCAGGCGTTGGTGGAAGCGCCCTCGCTGATCCGACCCTGCTCATCGATCTGCCAAGCCTCGTAAGCGCCGGCAGCCCTCGCCTGCTCTTTAGCCAATATATTCGGCAACAGAGATATCGATTTGATATCGCACCGTTTCCACCGAATGTCCTGGATTGTGATCACAGCGATCCCGTTCTCGGCAAGCCGCGGATCGGGCGTCTTGCGGCGGCGCGAGGTAACCACCAGGACGGGCTTTGCCGATTTGGGAAAGCCATGGTCGCGTGGGGCAACGCCCCGTGTCACCTGCAAATAGACGATGCCGTCGCCGACCCGGTTGCGGCGGATCACCTCGCGCAGCACGACGCGCAACGCGGCGGGCGCCACCGGCGCTTTGATCTGCAATTCGCCGAGCGAGAGGGCGAGCCGCGCGAAATGTCGCTCTTCGTCTACGAGATGGCCGCCAACCACGGCGATCACCTCGTAAACGCCGTCAGCGAACTGGTAGCCGCGGTCCTCGATATGCACGGCCGCCTCGCGGTGCGGCCGGTACTGCCCGTCGACATAAGCGATGCGCGACATGACCCCTCAGGTGCCGGTTTTCAGCGGCCGGTCGTTGCCGAAAACGCCCAGCGACTTCAGCTTGCGATGCAGCGCCGAGCGCTCCATCCCGACAAAGGCGGCAGTGCGCGAGATGTTGCCGCCAAAGCGGGTGACCTGGGCGAGCAAATACTCGCGCTCGAACACCTCGCGCGCGTCGCGCAATGGCAGGGTCATGATTTCGCTGCCCTTGTCCCATTTGACCACGGTGGGCGCGATAGCGGTGATCTCGTTCGGCAGCATGTCGGCGCGCAGCGGTTCGCGCGCGTCGCCGGGCGCCATGATCAAGAGCCAGTCGATGACGTTGCGCAATTGCCGCACATTGCCTGGCCAGGTGTAGGCCTGCAGCGCCGCCATCGCGTCCTCGCCGATCTCGCGCGGGTCGAGCCTCGCCGCCTCCGAAGCGCGCGCCATAAAATGCCGCGCCATCAGCGGGATGTCCTCGCGGCGATCGCGCAGCGGCGGTACTTTGATCGGCACCACGCTCAGGCGGTAGAACAGATCCTCGCGAAACCGTCCGGCGGCGATCTCCGCACCCAGTTCCCGGTTCGAGGACGCCACGACGCGGACATCGACCTCGACGCGGTTGGAGCCGCCGACGCGCTCGAAGGTCTGCTCCTGCAATACCCGGACGATCTTGCCCTGGGTTTCGAGCGGCATGTCGGCGACTTCGTCGAGAAACAGCGTGCCGCCATGGGCGCGCTCGAAGGTGCCGAGCTTGCGTGGCGCGCCATCGCCGCCACGCTCGGTGCCGAACAACTCGATCTCCAGCCGGTCGGGCCGCATCGTGGCGCAATTGACCGGCACGAACGGCCCCTTCGCGCGCCGCGAGCGGGCATGCAGCAGGCGGCCGACGACCTCCTTGCCCGCACCCGCCGGTCCGGTGATCAGCACCCGGCTGCCAGTCGGCGCGGCCTTATCGATCTGCTGGCGCAATTGATGCGTCGCCGCGGAAACGCCGACCAGATCGAGGTCGCCGCCGACACGCAATTTCAGTTCCTCGTTTTCCCGGCGCAGCGCCGCCGCCTCGATCGCGCGCTCGACCACCAGCAGCAGACGGTCGGCCTTGAACGGCTTTTCTATGAAATCGTAGGCGCCGATCTTGATCGCCTCGACCGCAGTCTCGATCGTGCCGTGGCCGCTGATCATGACCACCGGCACCCACGGCATTTCGGCGCGCAACAGCCGCAGGATCTCGATCCCGTCAAGAGAGCTCCCTTGCAGCCAGATGTCGAGAACGACGAGCGTGGGCTGGCGGGCGTTGATCGCGGCCAGCGTCTGGGCGCTGTCCGCCGCCTCGCGGGTGGCGTAGCCCTCATCCTTCAGCACGCCGCCGATCAGCATGCGGATGTCGGCTTCGTCGTCGACGATCAGGATGTCATGCGCCATGGCTGGCCGCGCTCAACTCCATCGGCCGCGCCGCCGTATCCGCGCGTTCCGAATTGCGCGGCTCGGCAAGGACGAAGACCAAGCGGACCCGCGCCCCGATCCGTTCTGCATCTTCCAGCACCAAATCCCCCAAGTGATCTTCCATGATCTTCTTGACGATGGCGAGACCCAACCCGGTGCCCTTGGACCGCGTCGTGACATAGGGCTCGGTCAGACGCTCGCGGCCCTGGTCCGGCAAGCCTTTGCCGTTGTCCTCGACGCTGACCGTCGCCTGACCGTCGTCCTCGCTGACCGACACCCGGATATGGCCGGGCGGGTTCGGGCCCTGTTCGGCGATTCGCGCCTCGATCGATTCAATCGCGTTCTTGACGATGTTGAGCATCGCCTGGCCGACCAGCCGCGCATCGCAGGCGACCGCGACCGTCGCAGCCGTGAATTGCGTCTCGAAGGCGATCTCGGGGTGGGCGGTGCGCTGCAAGAATACCGCGCGGTGCACGATCTCGACCAGATTCTCCGGCTTGATCACCGGCGCCGGCATCCGTGCGAAGGCCGAGAACTCATCGACCATCCGGCCAATATCGCCAACATGCCGGATGATTGTATCAGTGCAAATCATAAATGTTTCAGGATCTTGACTAATTTCTTTCAGGTAACGCCTGCGTAACCGTTCAGCCGAGAGCTGAATTGGCGTCAGCGGGTTCTTGATTTCGTGCGCAATGCGGCGGGCGATATCGGCCCAGGCTGCCTTGCGCTGCGCCGACAAGAGTTCGGTGATGTCGTCGAAGGTCACGACAAAGCCGCTGATCTCCTCGTCGTCATGTTCGGCGACGATGCGCGCCAGCAGGGTACGGGTGCTGTTGCCGCGCACCAGTTGCAGTTGCGACTGCGCCAAGCGGTCGGGGCGGCGATCCGCTTCGTCGAGCAGGGCCGCCATTTCGGGCACGGCGTCGGCTAGATCCTGTCCGATCGCCTGGTCGAGATCAACCCCGAGCAGCGCCGAGGCGGATCGGTTCGGCAGATTGATCCGGCCGAGCCGGTCGAGCCCGATCACCCCGGCTGAAACGCCGGTCAGCACGGTCTCGGTAAAGCGGCGGCGCTCGTCGAGTTGACGGTTGGCCTCGGTCAGTTCGCGCTGCTGGCTCTCGATCTGGTTGGTCATGCGGTTGAAGGCGCGGGTTAGCGACGCAAGTTCGTCGTCCTTGGCGCCCTCGGGGACGCGCACCGCGAGATCGCCGCCGCGGACCTGTTCGGCAGCCGTGGCAAGGCGGCTGATCGGCACCGCGAGCTTGGTCGCGAAATAAATCCCGATGGCCACCGCCGAGACCAGGAAAAGCATCGCCACCATCATGAAGATCAAGGCAAAAGTGATCTGGAAACCCGAGCGCTGCCCCTCCAGTTTTTCGTATTGCTGGGCGGCGCGCTGGGTCTCCTCGATATGGTTCAACACCCGCGGTTCGATGAAGCGACCGACATAAAGATAGACGTCGCCGAACTGGTTGAGCCGCACCAGAGCCCGCACCCGGTCGTCGGCGTCGTTGGTCATGATCGCAACATCGCCCTCGTCGGCGAGTCGGATCGCGCCCTCGGGCATCGGCTCGAAGCCGAGCGTGAAGGAAAGGCTCGACCGCGCCAGGGTATGGCCGCTGCGGTCGAAGACCATCGCCTCGGTCAACCCGCGCAGCGCCGCCTGAGCCGAGACGACCTGTTCCAGACGCTGCGGATTCAGCTGCAGGGTCAAGGCATCGCGATTGAGGTCGTTCGCCATCGCCAGCACGTCGGCGCGAATCGCCTGCTGATGCTCATGCAGATAGGCTTCGGCGACCACGAGTGATTCCGAGATCGCGGTGCGCACCTTGTCGCTGAACCAGGCTTCGACGCCGAAGCTGAAGAACAGGTAGGAAAACACCGCCACGATGATCGTCGGCAGCACGGCGATCAGGCTGAACAGGACGACAAGGCGGACCTGCAGACGCGAGCCCGCCAGCCCGCGGCGCCGCTCGGCCCAAACCTGCAACAGACGTTTGGCGACCAGCGCTCCCAGCGCCAGCATCAGCACCAGATCGAGGTTCAGCAGCGACAGGACGGCGTTGGGGCGCGACTGGAATGGCGGCGCGCCGGTCGAGGCAAGGTAGGTTGCGATCCCCGAGGCGAGCGCCGCCACGGAAAGCGCTATCGCCACCTGGCGCCACAGACCGATCCGGCCGGCCCAATTGCGAACCCGCCGCATCAAACGCATCGCGGACCTCGATTGATCATCGCGGCAAACCTGCCCCGGCAGCGGCCGGTCGGACGCGCGGAAATCGCCGCCAAAGCCCAGGCGCGCTTCGGTACTTTCGCTTATTTTAAGCCGCGGACGACCGGGATGTCCAATTCGCGGATCTTCTTGCGCAAGGTATTGCGGTTGAGGCCGAGCAGATGCGCCGCCCGGATCTGATTGCCGCGAGTCGCTCCCAGGGTCAGCACGATCAGCGGCCGCTCGACCTCGCGCAATACCCGATCGTAGAGGCCGGCCGCAGGCATGCCGCCCTTATGCGCCGCGAAATAGTCGCGGATGTGGCGTTCGACCGCGGCCGAGAGCCCCTCCCCGCCGGCCGCCTCGGGCGGGTCGGCGGTCGTCGGCGCCTCGCCGAGTTCGGCCTCGATCACGCTGAGCCCGATCACCTCCTGCGAATAGAGTGCCGCCAGCCGTCGGAGCAGGTTCTCCAGTTCGCGGATGTTGCCTGGCCAGCGATAGCCGCGCAGCCGCTCCATCGCCGCCTCGTCGAGGCGTTTGAAGGGCAGGCCCTCGCGCACCGCCAGCGCCGCGAAATGGCGGACGAGCGCCGGTATGTCGGCGGTGCGCTCGCGCAATGGCGGCAGCCGGATCGGTGCGACATTGAGGCGATAAAACAGGTCCTCGCGGAACAACCCCTGGCGGATCAGCTGGCGCAAATCGTGGTGGGTGGCGGCGATCACCCGCACGTCGGCGCGAATCGGCACCCGCCCGCCAACCGCGGTGAATTCGCCCTCCTGCAAGACCCGCAACAGCCTGGTCTGCGCCTCGATCGGCATGTCGCCGATCTCATCGAGAAACAGCGTGCCGCCTTGCGCCTGCTCGAACCGCCCCATGCTGCGCGAAGTGGCGCCGGTGAACGCGCCCTTTTCGTGACCGAAAAGCTCGCTTTCGATCAATTCGCGCGGGATCGCGGCCATGTTGATCGCGACAAACGGTCCGCTGCGGCGCTTGCCGTAATTGTGCAAGGCGCGGGCGACCAGCTCCTTCCCGGTGCCGCTCTCGCCCATGATCGTGACCGTCAGGTCGGTCCCCATCAGCCGCGCCAGGACCCGGTAGATCTCCTGCATCGCGGGCGAGCGGCCGATCAACGGCAGTTGCTCCTCGACCTCCTCGTCGTCGCCGGAAGGCAAGATGTCCGGGGGTGCTGTCAGCGCGCGCTCGACGACACCGACAAGTTCACGCAGATCGAAAGGCTTGGGCAGATATTCGAAGGCGCCGCGTTCAGTCGCCTTGACCGCGGTCAACAGCGTATTCTGCGCGCTCATCACAATGATGCGCAAATCCGGGCGGATCTTCTTGATCCGCGGGATCAGGTCGAGGCCGTTCTCGTCGGGCATGATCACGTCGGTGATCACCAGGTCGCCCTCGCCATCGGCCACCCAGCGCCACAAGGTGGCGGCGTTGCCGGTCATCCGCACATCGTGCCCGAGCCGCACGAGCGCCTGGTTCAGCACCATCCGGATTGCCCGATCGTCGTCGGCTACCAGGATCGTCGAGGCCATCACCCGCTACTGTCCTGCGCGACCACGGGCAAAAACACCCGGAACACGGTTCGGCGGGGCCGGCTATCGAATTCGATCGCGCCGCCGTGGTCGCCGATCACCTTGGCCACTAATGCAAGACCGAGGCCAGTTCCATTCCGTTTGCTGGTGACGAACGGATCGAACAGATAGGGCTTCAGATCCTCCGGGATGCCGGCGCCGTTGTCGGTGATCGACACCATCAGCGGCAGGCGCTGGCGGCGTTGCCGATGCGGCGCGCTCAAACGCAGACCGTGGCGATAAGCCGTGCTTATGACGATCTGGCCGTCCGCCGCCGGCGCCGCCTCGGCGGCGTTTTTGATGATGTTCAGAAATACCTGGACCAGAAGGTCGCGGTTGCCGTCGACCAGCGGCAAAGAGGGGTCGTACTCCTCTACGAATTGAGCATGCCGGGCGAAACCCGATTGCGCCATCTTGCGCACCCGCTCCAGCACCTCGTGGATGTTGACCGGCGCGCGCTCGAACGGGCGATGGTCGGAGAACCCCTCCATACGGTCGACCAACGCCACGATGCGGTCGGTTTCATCGCAGATCAGCTGGGTCAGTTCGCGGCCAGCGGCGTCGGCGTCCTGTTCGAGCAATTGCGCGGCGCCGCGAATCCCGGACAACGGGTTCTTGACCTCGTGCGCCAGCATCGCCGCCATCGCGGTGATCGACCGGGCGGCGCTGCGATGGGTCAGCTGCCGGTCCATTTTGTCGACCATCGTGCGTTCGTGCAGCGTCAGAACCAGCGTGTCGGCGGCCTCGCCGGTCAGTGTCGCTTGCGCGGTGACGGTATGGCTGCCGATGCGCGGCCCTTCGAGCGGCAGATCGTATTCCGAGATCGTATTGCCGACCCGCCAAACCGACTCCACCAACGCCAGGAGCGGGCTGTGCGGCGTCACAAAATCGGCGATCAGCGCGCCGCGCAACGCCGCAGCGCTCGACCCGAAAAACTGCTCGGCCGCGGGGTTGGCAAGGCCGATCCGCCCACCACGGTCGAGAACCAGGACGGGATCGGGCAAGGCGGCCAAAATGGCGGCAGATCCTGGCCCGCTTTCGGCCGACGAATCGCGCATTTCCCGCGGTTTGCCGGTGCCATCCCGCGATGTCATGTCAGGCGGCCCGCAGCGCGAGGAGCGGTTCGTAGAATGCGCGGATCAGACCGACAACGTGGCCGGGTTCGCTCAGCTGGTTGACCGCGCCGCGAAACTCGGCGGAGCCCGGCAACCCCTTCGAATACCAGGCAACGTGCTTTCGCGCGATGCGCACCCCGGTCTCATTGCCGTAATGCGTCAGTATCTCGTCATAGTGTTCGAGCAGGATGTCACGCTGCGCGGCGAGCGGCGGATCGGGCCAGCGGGTGCGCGACCGCAGCCAATCCATGACCTGGCGAGCGAACCACGGACGCCCATAGCAGCCGCGGCCGATCATCGACCCCGTCGGCGTCCGATTCACGCAACGCCCGGTCGGCGTCCTCGAGACTGAGGATGTCGCCATTGACGACGACCGGGATCGTGACGCTCTCCTTGACCTCGCGCACGAAGCGCCAGTCGGCGCTGCCGGCATAGAACTGGCAGCGCGTGCGGCCATGCACGCTGATCATGCGAATGCCGCTGGCTTCGGCAATTTGCGCGAGCCGCGGCGCGTTGCGGCTCTGTTCGTCCCAGCCGGTGCGCATCTTCGAGCGTCACCGGCAGATCGACCGCGCCGACCGTCGCCTCCAGGATACGCGCGGCATGCAGCTCGTCGCGCATCAGCGCCGAGCCGGCATGGCCGTTGACCACTTTCTTGACCGGGCAGCCGAAATTGATGTCGATGATCTGCGCGCCGCGATCGGCGTTGAGCTTGGCCGCCTCGGCCATGACACGCGGCTCGCAGCCGGCGAGCTGCACCGCCATCGGCTGTTCCTCGGCGCAGCTTTGTGCCATCGCCAGCGACTGTCGCGTTTCGCGGATCATCGCCTCGCTCGCGATCATCTCCGAGACCACAAGCCCGGCGCCCAGCCGCTTGACCAGACGGCGAAACGGCAGATCGGTGACGCCTGACATCGGCGCCAGGATCACCGGCTCGTCAAGCTCAATTGACCCGATCGAATATGCTCATGATTTGTGCACTAATTCCTATTTGCCTAGAGATTAAGCAGATGTTAATCGTTTTCTTTTTGCAGTGCAATATCAACAGAGCCGGCGGCGAGCGACTGTTGGCGTCTTTCTGCCGGGGGCATAGATTACGCCATGGTTTCGGTCGCCGCGCTGATCGTCGCCGCCGGTCGGGGAAGCCGGTTCGGCGGCGCGCTCCCCAAGCAATACTTGCCACTCGGCGGCAGGAGCCTGTTGCGCCATGCGATCGCTGCCTTCTGCGGTCATCCCCGGATTGCCGAGGTACTGGCGGCAATTCGGCCCGAGGATCGCGCCGCATTCGACATGTGCCACGGCCGGGCTGCGGTGCATTGCCGCCGGTCTCGGGCGGCGCAGACGCGGCAGGATTCGGTGCGGCTCGGGCTCGAGGCGCTGCAGCCTCCGTCGCCCGGATTACGTTCTGATCCATGACGGCGCACGGCCCTTTCCCGATGCGGCGCTGATCGGCCGGGTCATCGACGGGCTCGGCCGTGCCCCGGCCGCGATCCCCTGCCTGCCGCTCAGCGATACCGTCAAGCGCGTCGAAGACGGCGCTATTACCGGGACGGTCGACCGCGACCGGCTGTGGCGGGCGCAGACGCCGCAAGGTTTTCACTTCGGCCCAATCCTCGAAGCGCACCGGGCCGCCGCCGGGCAGGCGCTGACCGATGACGCCGCCGTCGCCGAATGGGCCGGGATGGCGGCGATCGTCGTCGCCGGCAGCGAGGCCAACATCAAAGTGACGACGCCAGAGGATCTCGGCCGCGGCCGAACGGCTGCTGGCCGCGCGGCAGGCCGATATCCGGGTAGGCCAGGGCTTTGACGTGCATCCCTTCGGCCCCGGCGACCATGTCTGGGTCTGCGGCGTTCGCATCCCGCACCAGGCTGGCCTCGTCGGCCATTCCGACGCCGATGTCGGGTTGCACGCCTTGACCGACGCGATCCTGGGTGCGATCGCGCGCCGGCGACATCGGCATGCACTTTCCGCCGAGCGATCCGCAATGGCGCGGTGCGGCGTCCGACCAATTCCTGCGCCACGCCGCCGATCTGGTGCAGGCGCAAGGCGGCCGGGTCAGCGCGGTCGACATCACGATCATCTGCGAGCGGCCGCGCATTGGTCCCCACCGCGTGGCGATGATCGAGCGGGTCGCCGCAATCCTCGGCCTCGCGGCGCAACGGGTCAGCGTCAAGGCGACGACAACCGAGCGATTGGGCTTTACCGGGCGCGGCGAAGGCATTGCCGCGCAGGCGGTCGCCACGATCCGTCTGCCGCTCTGACCCCATCGCCCCTGCCTCGGCTGGGCCTGCCGTTCCGACATCCGGCGGCGCTGCTCGCCACTTGGTTCGGCGTCGGGCTGCTGCCGCGAATGCCGGGCACCTGGGGCTCGCTCGCGGCACTCCCGCTCGGCTGGGCTATCGCGAGCCTATCGGGCCCAGCCGGGCTTGCGGCGGCAGCCGCGGCCCTGTTCGTCGTCGGCTGCTGCGCCGCAGCAACCGTCGCGAAGGCCGCCGGCGTCAAGGACCCGGCCGTCATCGTCATCGACGAGGTGGCGGCGCAATGGCTGACGCTGGCCTTCGCCGCGCCGGCCCCCCTGCCCTACGCCCTCGCCTTCCTCTTCTTCCGTCTCTTCGACATCTGGAAGCCCTGGCCGGTGCGCTGGGCCGACCGGGCGGTTGGCGGCGGCCTCGGCATCATGCTCGACGACATATTGGCGGCGGTTTACGCTGTCCTCGCAATGCTGGTCATCGAGCAGAGCCGCCGGTGTTCGCGGCTGAGTCTGACGCAATTGGCGGAACGGGCGCTGGCAGCGTGCCGGGCGCGCGGCTGGCATGTCGCGACCGCCGAATCCTGCACCGGCGGCATGATCGCAGCCGCGCTGACGGCGATCGCCGGTTCGTCCGACGTCGTCGAGCGCGGCTTTGTCACCTATTCTAACGAGGCGAAGTCGGAATTGCTGGGTGTGCCGCCGGCGACGATCGCGGCACATGGTGCGGTCAGCGCCGAGACCACGGCGGCAATGGCGCGGGGTGCGGTCGTCCGCGCGCCGGTCGATCTCGCGGTTTCGGTGACCGGTGTGGCCGGCCCGGGCGGCGGCAGTCCCGAGAAGCCGGTCGGCCTCGTTCATTTCGGGCTCGCCCGCCGCGACGGCGCCTGCCGTACCGAGCACCGCATCTTCTCCGGCGACCGCACAACGGTGCGTGAGGCCGCCGTCAAATTCGCCCTCGGGCTGATCGAGGCCGAGGCGCGCCGCTCGTAAGGAGATCTCGCTGTGCCCGATTTCAATGTCGCGATCGTCCAGCCGCACACCAACCCGCCGCCCCGCGACGCCCGCAATGTCGACGACGCGGTGAAATGGATCGCGCGCGCCGCCGCCGAGGGCGCCGATTTCGTCTGTTTTCCGGAAAGCTATCCAGGCCCGTGGCGGATGCCGGCACCCTATGATCCGACCGCGCGGATTGTCGCGGCGGCGGCCGAATTCCGCACATATGTCGTCTTCGGCACGCTCGAGCCGATCGATGACGAGAAGCGCACTGCGTACAACCTGACCTGCATGGCCTACCCCGATGGGCGCCCGCCCGCGCGCTACCGCCGCACCCATCCGAATGGGCCGTGGATCTATTCAAGCCGCACCGGCGGCGGCGGGGTGTGGGAATTCGAATGGGTGGCGGGCGACGAGTTTCACGTATTCGACACGGCCCACGGCAAGGTCGGGCTCGGCATGTGCAGCGAGGTTTACATGCCCGAAGTCTCCCGTGCCCTGGCCCTGCGCGGCGCTGAGATCATCTTTCTGCCGGCGGGGCTGCCGGGCAGCGGCAATCTCTGGGACACGTGGCATACCCTGCTGCAGGCCCGCGCGATCGAGAATCTGGCGCTCGTCGTCTCGACCCGGAACATCCTCGATCCGGCGAACGAGCGCGGGTTGGCGATCATTGCCGGGCCGGAGCGCACGCTGTTCGAGAGCACGAATGTCGGCATGTCGGTGGTGCGGGTCAGCCTCGATCGGGTGCGGGCACTGCGCGCGGGTTGGGACGGCAATGCCGAAACACCGTCTTGTGGCGTCAAGCAGGGCCTCCTTTCGCCGCAATGGCAGCGCCCCGAACTCTATGACGCGATCCTGCCGCGGCCCTTGCCGAAGGCCGCCGAATAATGCGCAAAAGAGAGACGCCAACGGGCGCCAGCGTCGTGGCGGTCAGCCGCAGCCCCGGCCATACATTGCGCAAGCCGAACCAGGACATGATCCGCCTCGTCGTCGGCAGCGGCGTCGAAGGCGACGCGCATGCCGGCGCCACGGTCAAGCACCGATCCCGCGTCGCGCAGAACCCGAACCAGCCCAATCTGCGCCAGGTCCATCTGATCCACGCCGAATTACATGACGAACTGCGTCACGCCGGTTTTGCCGTGGCGGCCGGCGAGATGGGCGAGAACGTCACCACTCGCGGCGTCAACCTGCTGGCGCTCGCGATCGGCGCGAAGCTTTATCTCGGCGATGGTGCTGTCGTCGAAATCACCGGGCTGCGCAATCCCTGCGCCCAGCTCGACAAGATCCAGAAAGGCCTGATGGCGGCGACGCTCGACCGCGACGACAAAGGCGATCTCGTGCGCAAGGCCGGGGTCATGGGCGTGGTGCTGCGGAGCGGCGAGGTCCGCCCGGGCGACCCGATCCGCGTCGAGCCCCCGCCTGAGCCGCACCGGCCGCTTGCCGTCGTCTAACGAACGGGAGACTTTCTCAGGCCACGGGCTCGCGGGCAACGACCGCCGACGGGACGCCGTAGAGATCGCGGGCGCGCTTTTCGAAGGCGCCAACCATGCGCCGCACCGCCTCGCCGAACAGCACCTCGATGACCCTCTGCATCAGCCGCGACTTGAATTCGAATTCGACAAAGAAATCTATTCTACATCCATCGTTTACGGGGATGAACTTCCAGTGATTGTTGAAGTGACGAAATGGGCCCTCGGCATAGGTCACGTCGATCTGCCGAGGCGGGTCGAGTGCCACGCGCGAGGTGAAGCGCTCGCGGAACATCTTGAAGCCGATGATCAGATCGGCGACGACCAGGTCCTCGCCGCGTTCCTTGATGCGGGCGGCGACGCACCAGGGGAGAAATTCCGGATAGCGCTCGATGTCGGCGACGAGATCGAACAATTGCTGCGGCGTGTACGGCAGGACACGCTGTTCGGCGTGGATCGGCATCGCGGCTTGCTATTCGGCGGCGGGACTGGCCGCGCGGGCGGCGCGCAACTGCGCGAAGTCGTCGCCGGCGTGATAGGAGGAACGGGTCAGCGGCGAGGCCGAAACCAGCAGAAACCCCTTGCCGCGGGCAAGGTTCTGATAACTCACGAATTCCTCGGGGGTGACAAAGCGCGCTATCGGATGATGCTTCGGCGAGGGCTGCAGGTATTGCCCTATCGTCAGGAAATCGACCTCCGCAGTGCGTAGGTCGTCCATCACCTGAAGCACTTCGCTCTTCTCTTCGCCGAGCCCGACCATGATCCCCGATTTGGTAAACAAGGCCGGATCGAGCCGTTTCGCCCGGTCCAGCAGTCGCAACGAATGGAAATATCGCGCGCCCGGCCTTACCTCGGCGTAAAGACGCGGCACGGTTTCGAGATTGTGATTGAAAACATCGGGTTTGGCGGCGATGACGGTTTCGAGGGCGCCCTCCTTCCGCAGGAAATCCGGGGTCAGGACCTCGATTGTCGTCGCCGGCGCCGCGGCGCGGATCGCTGCGATCGTGCGCGCGAAATGGTCAGCGCCGCCGTCCTCGAGATCGTCACGATCGACCGAGGTGACGACGACATGCGCGAGCCCGAGGGCGGCGATCGCCTCGGCTACACGACCGGGTTCATGCGGATCGAGGAGATCGGGCCGGCCGGTCGCGACATTGCAGAAGGTGCAGGCGCGCGTGCAGACGCCGCCGAGGATCATCACGGTCGCATGGCCGTGCTTCCAGCACTCGCCGATGTTCGGGCAGGCCGCTTCTTCGCAGACCGTGTTGAGCCGCAATTCGCGCATCAATCTGCGCGTCGCCTGGTATTCGGGCGAGCCCGGCGCCCTGACGCGTAGCCAGTCGGGCTTGCGCAGGATCGGGCTGTCGGGGCGGCGCGCCTTTTCCGGATGGCGCAAGGGCGCCGGCGAAGTCCTGCTCGCGGCAGTCATCGGCTAGAAGTGGATGGCCCGCCCATAAGCGTCAAGCACGGCTTCGTGCATGGTCTCCGACAAGGTCGGGTGCGGGAAAATCGTGCGGATCAGCTCGGCCTCGGTCGTCTCCAGGGTCTTGGCGATCGTATAGCCCTGGATCAGTTCGGTGACCTCGGCGCCGACCATATGCGCGCCCAGAAGCTCGCCGGACTTGGCGTCGAAGACGGTCTTGACCATGCCTTCGGGTTCGCCCAGCGCGATCGCCTTGCCGTTGCCGATGAACGGGAAATGGCCGACCTTGACCTCATAGCCGGCGTCGCGCGCGGCGCGTTCGGTCAACCCGACGCTCGCCACCTGCGGCCGGCAATAGGTGCAGCCCGGAATGTTGCGAATATCGAGCGGATGCACGTCGTTGAGCCCGGCGATGTGCTCCACGCAGATGACCCCCTCATGACTAGCCTTGTGCGCGAGCCAGGGCGGGCCGACGAGATCGCCGATCGCGTAGACGCCGTCCTCATCGGTGCGCAGCCATTCGTCGACAACGACATGCGCGCGGTCGACCTTGACTGCCGTGCCCTCGATGCCGATGCCCTCGACATTGCCGACAATCCCGACCGCCAGGATTACCCGCTCGACCGTGGTCTCGAACCCCTTCCCATTTGCCTCGACGGCCGCCGTAACGGTGGCGCCGTTCAGTTTCAATCCTTTGACCGTCGCTCCCGTATATATTTTGATGCCCTGTTTTTCAAATGACTTACGAACGAAATCCGAGATCTCGTCATCCTCTATCGGCAGCACCCGATCGAGCACTTCTATTACTGTAACGTCGGCTCCCATATCGTTGTAAAAGCTCGCGAACTCGATACCGATGGCGCCTGAGCCGATGACCAGCAGCGATTTTGGGATCGCCGCCGGCACCATCGCCTCCTTGTAGGTCCACAAGAGTTCGCCATCGGGTTCTAGGCCGCGGCAGTGAGCGCGCCCGGGCGCCGGTGGCGAGGATGATGTGCGGCGCTGCTAGATCGGCGACCGCACTACTGTTCTTGCTTACCGAGAGCCGGCCCTTTCCGGCAAGGCGGCCCTCGCCGTCGAACACCGCCACCTTGTTCTTCTTCAACAGATAGGCGACGCCGTTGGACAGTTGCTTGGCGACCGCGCGCGAGCGGGCCACGACCTTGGACGCGTCATAGGCGATGTCATTGGCGCTGAAAACCAAACTCATCAAGGTTGATGCAGGATGTGGTAGATCTCGGAACTGCGCAGCAGTGCCTTGGTCGGGATGCAGCCCCAATTGAGGCAGATGCCGCCCAGATGCTCGCGCTCGACGACCGCCGCCTTCATCCCGAGTTGCGCCGCCCGGATCGCCGCGACATAGCCGCCCGGCCCGCCGCCGAGCACGATCAGATCGAACGAGGTTCGGTCCATCCGCGCTCGCTCCGCTTTCACAGCAGCATGGTCAGCGGGTCTTCGACGAGCTTTTTGAAGGCGGCAAGGAATTGGGCGCCGACGGCGCCGTCGACGACCCGGTGATCGGAGGAGAGGGTGCAGCTCATCACCGTCGCGACCGCCAGCGCGCCGTGCTTGACCACCGGCCGCGGTTCGCCGGCGCCGACTGCAAGGATGCCGCCATGCGGCGGGTTGATGACCGCGGCGAATTCGCGAACCCCGAACATGCCGAGGTTCGAGATCGAGAAGGTGCCGCCCTGAAACTCTTCGAGCTTCAGTTTGCCGGCTCGGGCGCGGGCGGCGAGGTCGTGGGTCTCTTTGGCGATCGTCGCCAGCCCCTTGCGGTCGGCCTGCTTGACGATCGGCGTGATCAGCCCGTCTTCGAGCGCCACCGCGACGGAGATGTCGACACTGTCCCAGAGGAGGATCGCCTCGTCGCTCCAGGACGCGTTGGCGGCCGGCACCTGGCGCAATGCCAGCGCCGCGGCGCGGATCACAAAATCGTTTACGGAAATCTTCCTCCGCATCGGACTATCTTGTTTAAGTTCTGCGCGCGATTTTCAGCAGCGCGTCGATCTCGCAATCGATCGTCAGATAGATGTGCGGGATCGTCTGCTTGGCTTCGGTGAGGCGGCGGGCGATGATGCGCCGCATCGCGGTAAGCGGCCGCTCGGTATAGGGCGGATTGCCGGCAAGCGCGACGACACGCTCTTTCGACAGCGCCGGCGCGATGGTTGGCCCCGGCGGTGCCACCGGCAATGGCGCCGGGTGAATTTCGACTGGCGCACCCGCGCGCGCGGGTGCGGCCAGGGCCGCTTCGATATCGGCCTTGACGATGCGGCCTTGCGGCCCCGAGCCGCGCAATGCGGCAAGGTCAACACCTGCCTGCTGCGCCATGCGTCGCGCCAATGGGCTGGCGAAGATGCGGTCCTTGCCGTTGCCGTGGGTCGCGACCGGCGCTGGGGACGGCGTCGCCGCGGCCGGCGCTGGCTTCGCCCGCACCTCCTCCCGTGAGGGGGTTCGGGGTCGGGGTCGGGGCTTGGGGCATCGCGGCCAGCGCGGAGGGGTCTTCGTCATCGCCGAGCAGGACCGCGATCGGCTGGTTGACCTTGATCCCCTGCGTACCTTCGGGAACCAGGATCTTGCCAAGCTTGCCGTCATCGATGGCTTCGACCTCCATCGTCGCCTTGTCGGTCTCGATCTCGGCGAATACGTCGCCGGAGCGGACCTCATCGCCCTCCTTTTTCAGCCATTTGGCGAGGTTGCCCTCGGTCATCGTCGGCGACAATGCCGGCATCAGGATTTGGGTCGGCATCTCCCGCTCACCCCTGAATTTGCGCTGCCGAGTTCATCGGTAGGAGATTTCGCGCGCGGCGGCGACGATGTCCTCGACCTGCGGCACGGCGAGGCGTTCGAGGTTGGCGGCGTAAGGCAGCGGCACATCCTTGCCCGAAACGCGCTTGACCGGCGCGTCAAGCCAGTCGAAGCACTCTTCCATCGCAATCGCCGCGATCTCAGCGCCGATCCCGGCGAAGGGCCAGCCCTCCTCGACGGCGACGATCCGGTTGGTCTTCTTGACCGAGGCTGCAACGGTCTCGACATCGAACGGCCGCAGGCTGCGCAGATCGATCACCTCGGCTGAAATGCCGGCCTTCTCGAGCTCGTCGGCGGCCTGCAGCGCGATTTTGACCATGCGCGAGAAGGCGGTGATCGTGACGTGCTCGCCGCGCCGGGCGATGCGCGCCTTGCCGATCGGCACCAGAAATTCGGCATCCTCCGGCACCTCGAAACTCTCGCCATAGACGAGTTCGTGTTCGAGAAAGACGACCGGGTTCGCGTCGCGGATCGCCGATTTCAAGAGCCCCTTGTGGTCGGCGCCGGTGTAGGGGGCGACGACCTTAAGGCCCGGGCAATGCGCATACCAGCTCGCATAGCATTGCGAATGCTGGGCGGCGACCCGTGCGGCGATGCCGTTCGGCCCGCGGAAGACAATCGGGCAGTGCATCTGCCCGCCAGACATGTAATGCGTCTTGCCAGCCGAGTTGACGATCTGGTCGATCGCCTGCATCGCAAAGTTGAAGGTCATGAACTCGACGATCGGCTTCAATCCGGCGAAGGCGGCGCCCACACCCACCCCGGTAAAACCTTGCTCGGTAATCGGCGTGTCGATGACGCGGCGCGGGCCGAATTCCTGCAGGAGCCCCTGGCTGACCTTGTAGGCGCCCTGGTATTCGGCGACCTCCTCGCCGAGCAGCAAGACCGCATCGTCGCGTCGCATCTCCTCCGCGATCGCGTCGCGCAACGCCTCGCGCACCGTCATCAATTTGGTCTTGCCGGCGTATTCGGGCTCGGCCGCGGGCGACTTCGGCGACGGCGCAGGCGCCGGGGGGCGGGCAGGCTGTTCTGCGCGGGCCTGCGGTGCGGGCGCTGGCGGCGGCGCAGTCGCAACCGCGCTCACATCTTCGCCGTTGGTCGTCAACAGCGCGATCGGCGTATTGACCGCGACGTGGTCGGTGCCCTCGGGGATCACGATCTTGGCGAGCACGCCCTCATCGACCGCTTCGACCTCCATCGTCGCCTTGTCGGTCTCGATCTCGGCCAGCACATCTCCGGCCCGCACCGGCTCGCCCTCGCTCTTCAGCCAGCGCGAGATCTTTCCCTCGGTCATCGTCGGCGACAACGCCGGCATCAGGATTTCGGTAGCCATGGCCTTCCCGCCTCCCGCAGCTCAGGCCTCGACCAGAACGTCCGTCCACAATTCCTCGGGCTCGGGCTCGGGGCTGTCCTGGGCGAATTGCGCGGCTTCGGCGACCCGGTCGCGCACCGCGGTTTCGATCTGCTTCAGCTCCGCCTCCGGCGTTCCGGCTTCGAGCAGGCGATGGCGCGCCTGGTCGATCGGGTCGTGCTCGGCGCGCATCCGGTTGACCTCCTCGCGGGTGCGGTATTTCGCCGGGTCCGACATAGAATGGCCGCGATAGCGGTAGGTCAGCATTTCGAGGATCAGCGGCCCCTGCCCCGAGCGCGCATGCTCGGCGGCGGCGAGCCCTGCTTCGTTGACCGCGAGCACGTTCATGCCGTCGACCTGCTCACCCGGAATGCCGTAGGCAGTGCCGCGGTGGAAGAGATCAGTGCGGGCCGAGGCGCGATCGACCGCTGTCCCCATGCCGTAGCGGTTGTTCTCGATGACGTAGACGACCGGGAGCTTCCACAGCGAGGCCATATTGAAGCTTTCCGCGACCTGGCCCTGATTGATCGCGCCGTCGCCCAGATAGGTCACCGAGATCAAGCCGTCGTCGCGGTACCGGTGCGCGAGAGCCAAGCCGGTGCCGATCGGCACCTGCGCGCCGACGATGCCGTGGCCGCCAAAGAAATTCTTCTCCCGGCTGAACATGTGCATCGAGCCGCCCTTGCCGCGCGAGTAGCCGCCGCGGCGACCGGTCAATTCGGCCATGACACCTTTGGGGTCCATGCCGCAGGCCAACATGTGGCCGTGGTCACGGTAGGAGGTCACGGTCGTGTCGCCCTCGCGCAACGCCGCCTGCATGCCGACCACGACTGCCTCCTGGCCGATATAGAGGTGGCAGAACCCGCCGATCAGACCCATTCCGTACATCTGTCCGGCCCGCTCCTCGAAGCGGCGGATCAGCAGCATGTCGCGGTAATAGCCGAGTAGCGCCGCGGTCGCGACCGCGGGCTCGGCGAGTTTTGCGGGTTTGCCTTGCCGGTGACAGCCATCTCGCTTCCTCCGGGCAACCGCCGAGAGCGGCCCCAAAATCTGGCCGGAGGATGGTGGTAAATCGTTCGCTTTGCAACCTCGGCCGGGCGGCAAAGCTCGGCGCGTTCCTATTGCCTCGGGGGAGGCGGGCGCATGATGACGACCTCGTTCGGCGCGACGAGGTTCAAGGTCGCACGCACCCGTTCGTCGAGGAGATCGGGATCGAGATGGTCGGGCCGCAGGTTGGAGACCTTGAGGTCGAGCGCCTTGCGCGCGGCCCGGGCGTCCTCGATGCTGGCGTTGGCGTCGCGCATTTCACGGGTCAGCCTCAGCCAGGCCAAAAGCCCGCGGTCGCCCTCGACGAGGTGGTAGACGAAATAGCCGGTCAACGCCATGCCCAGCACCGGGCCGATGATGTATCGGCTGCGCCGCCGCAATTCGTGCAGGATGTTCATCGCGGCGGCCGCAACGCCGATCGGCCGGCGAACACCGCCGAGGAACCAAGGCTCTCCTCGATCCGGATTAATTGATTGTATTTAGCGATGCGGTCGGTGCGCGACAGCGAGCCCGTCTTGATTTGGCCGGCATTGGTCGCGACCGCGAGATCGGCGATCGTGGTGTCCTCGGTCTCGCCCGAGCGGTGCGAAAAAACCGTGCCCCAGCCGGCGCGCTGTGCGATCTCGACCGCCTCCAGCGTCTCGGTGAGCGTGCCGATCTGATTGACCTTGACGAGGAGCGCGTTGGCGGCGTTACGCACGATGCCGTCGCGGATGCGGCCGGGGTTGGTGACGAACACGTCGTCGCCGACAATCTGGACCCGTCCGCCCAATTCGCGGTTCATCAAGACCCAGCCATCCCAATCGTCCTCGGCCATGCCATCTTCGATCGAGGCGATCGGATAGCGCTCGACGAGGCCCCGCCAGTAGCCTGCAAGAGCGGCCGAATCGTAGCTCTTGCCGGCCATATGGTAGAGCCCTTCACGGTGGAATTCACTCGCCGCCGGGTCGAGCGCCAGCACCACCTCGTCGCCCGGCCGATAGCCGGCCGCCTCGATCGCCTGCATGATGAAGTCGAGTGCCGCCTCGGCCGAGGCGAGGTTCGGCGCGAAGCCGCCCTCGTCGCCGACATTGGTGTTGTGGCCGGCGTCGGCGAGCTTCTTGCGCAGGGCGTGAAAGATTTCC
Organism: uncultured Alphaproteobacteria bacterium; assembly: GCA_963799085.1. GTDB lineage: Bacteria > Pseudomonadota > Alphaproteobacteria > ATCC43930 > CGMCC-115725 > AP-15. The sequence continues at coordinate 521,592 of CAWCWA010000006.1, forward strand.
GAGCCGGCGCGAATTGCCTCCGCCGCCGATGCGGCGCCGACCGGCATGACCATGAATTCCTGGATGTCGATCGGGTTGTCGGCGTGCACACCGCCATTGAGGATGTTCATCATCGGCGCCGGCAAGATGCGGGCGAGGATGCCGCCGACATAGCGGTAGAGGGGCACGCCGGCTTCGGCGGCGGCGGCCTTGGCGCAGGCAAGGCTGACCCCGAGGATCGCGTTGGCGCCGAGCCGCGCCTTGTTCGCGGTGCCGTCGAGCTCGATCATCACCCGGTCGATCGCCATCTGGTCCTCGGCCTCGAACCCGGAGAGCGCGTCGAAGATTTCGCCGTTGACCGCGTCGACCGCCTGGCGCACGCCACGGCCGCCGAAGCGCGTCCCGCCGTCGCGCTTTTCGATCGCCTCATGCGCGCCCGTCGAGGCCCCGGACGGCACCGCCGCGCGGCCGATCGTCCCGGTGTCTAGTGTCACTTCGACCTCGACCGTCGGATTGCCGCGGCTGTCGAGGATCTCGCGCGCGTGAATGTCGGCAATTGCGGTCATCGCGCTCCCTATGGGTTCAGCCGCGCCTTCGCGATACGGTCGAAGGCGATCAGTGTTTCGATCAGTTCCGGCAATGCGCGCAATGGCAGCATCGTCTGGCCCTCGCAGGGTGCGCGGTCGGGGTCCTGATGGGTTTCGATAAAGACCGCCGCGACACCGACGGCGACCGCGGCGCGGGCCAATACCGGGGCAAATTCGCGCTCGCCGCCCGGAGCGGTCGCCGAGCCCGCCCGGCTGTTGCCACCGCGTGCGTCGCGTCGAAGACGACCGGGTAGCCGGTCTGCGCCATAATCGGCAACGATCGCATGTCGACGACGAGCGTGTTGTAGCCGAAACTGGCGCCGCGCTCGCACAGCAGGATCTGCTGGTTGCCGGTCGAGGCGATTTTTGCCGCGACGTTCTTCATGTCCCAGGGCGCTAAGAACTGGCCCTTTTTTACATTGATCGGTTTCCCCGTGGCGCCGGCGGCGAGCAGCAAGTCCGTCTGGCGGCACAGAAAGGCCGGGATTTGCAAAACATCGACGACCTGCGCCACCGGCGCGCATTGCAGCGGTTCGTGGATGTCGGTCAGCACCGGCAGCCCTGTCCGCTCCCGCACCTCGGCGAGGATCGGCAAGCCTGCTTCGAGCCCGATGCCGCGCGCGCCCGTAACCGAGGTGCGGTTCGCCTTGTCGAACGAGGTCTTGTAGATCAGCGGGACGCCGAGCCTGCCGCCGACCTCGGCGAGGGCCGCGCTCATCTCCAGCGCATGCGCGCGCGAATTCGAGCGTGTTCGGCCCGACGATGAACACGAGCGGCAGATCGTTGCCGATCGTGATGTCGCCGACCGTGACGTGACGTGGGGTCATTGCGGCCTCCTCACACCAGGCGGGACTGGTCGAGGGCGGCGCGGACGAAGGAGGTGAACAGCGGATGCGGCTGGAACGGCTTCGATTTCAGTTCCGGGTGGAACTGCACGCCGATGAACCAGGGATGCTCGGGCAGTTCGACGATCTCGGGCAGGATGCCGTCGGGCGACATCCCGGAAAACCGCAGCCCCGCCGTTTCGAGGGCGGGCTTGTAGCGGACATTGACTTCGTAGCGGTGGCGGTGGCGCTCGCTGATCCGGGTGGTCGCCGTAGATTTCGGCGACTCGGCTGCCCGGCGCCAGCATCGCGTCATAGGCGCCGAGCCGCATCGTGCCGCCGAGATCCTCGTTCGAATTGCGCCGCTCGACCATGTCGCCGTGCAGCCATTCGGTCATCAGCCCGACGACGGGGTGCGCGCACGGCCCGAATTCGGAGGATGACGCGCCCTCCAGCCCGGCGAGATGCGCGCGCCGCCTCGATCACCGCCATCTGCATGCCGAAGCAGATGCCGAAATAAGGCACCCGGCGCTCGCGGGCAAAGCGCGCCGCCTCGATCTTGCCCTCCGAGCCGCGCTCGCCGAAGCCGCCCGGCACCAAGATGCCGTCCACCCCTTCGAGCTGGCGCAGCGCGCTCGCCCTCGGTCTCGAACGCCTCCGAATCGATCCAGTCGAGATCGACCCCGACATTGTTGGCGATGCCGCCATGGGTCATCGCCTCGGCCAGCGATTTGTAGCTGTCGGGCAGGTGCGTGTACTTGCCGACGATGGCGATCGTGACCCGCCCCTCCGGCCGGTGGATGCGGTCGACGATCTCGTTCCAGCGGTCGAGATCGGGTTCCGGCGCGTCGATGCCGAAGTGCCGGCAGACCTCGCGGTCGAAGCCCTCGGCGTGATAGGCGCCGGGTACGGCATAGATCGTGTCGATGTCGATCGCCGGGATGATCCGGTTCTCCCGCAGATTGCAGAAGAGCGCGATCTTCTTGCGCGCCGCGGCGGGAATCGGCCGGTCGCAGCGGCAGAGCAGCAGGTCGGGCTGGATGCCGAGGCCCAGCAGTTCCTTCGTCGAGTGCTGCGTCGGCTTGGTCTTCAATTCGCTCGCCGACGGGATGTAGGGAACGAGCGTCAGATGCACGAACATGACCCGCTCGCGCCCGAGTTCGTAGCCGAGTTGGCGAATCGCTTCGAGAAACGGCAGGCTCTCGATGTCGCCGACGGTGCCGCCGATCTCGCACAATACGAAATCCTCGCCGTCGAGATCGGCCTGGATGAATTCCTTGATCGCGTCGGTGACGTGCGGGATCACCTGCACGGTCGCGCCGAGATATTCGCCGCGCCGCTCGCGGCCGATCACGGTCGAATAGATGCGTCCGGTCGTCACCGAATCGCTGCGCCGCGCCGCCACCCCGACATAGCGTTCGTAATGGCCGAGATCGAGATCGGTCTCGGCCCCGTCATCGGTGACATAGACCTCGCCGTGCTGATACGGGCTCATCGTGCCCGGATCGACGTTGAGATAGGGGTCGAGCTTGCGCAACCGCACCCGGAAGCCGCGCGCTTGCAGCAGCGCGCCCAATGCGGCGGCCGACAGGCCCTTGCCGAGAGAGGAGACCACGCCGCCGGTAATGAAGATGAACCGCGTCATGGAATCCCAGTTTATAGCACCGCGCCGCGGCGGCACATTGGTAAATGCGCCGGGCACTCCTTAATCCGGCGCGGATTGACGCTCAGCGGGCGAGCGGTGGACTGGGGGGCTGCGGTTCGGCGGGAGCGGCCGGCTTGGGCGCGGCCGGCGTCGGGGCGGTCTGCGACGGGGCCACCGGCGCGCTCGGAGCCGCGGGAGCCGCCGGCGCGGCGGGTGCGCTCGGCGGGGTCGTGGTCGGCCCCGGTATGATTGGAATCGGCGAAGCCGGTGCGGCGGGCGTCCCTTGATCAATGATCGAGTGCGGCGCGCGTTCGCGATTGTGAATCACGACCAAGAGGATGCTCGTCATCATGAACGCGGCGGCGAGAATCGCCGTCGCCCGGGTCAACAGGTTCGCCGTCGAGCGCCCGGTCATGAAGCCGGACATGCCGCCGCCGCCGATGCCGAGCGCCCCACCCTCGCTCTTTTGCAGCAAAATCACCCCGACGAGCGCGATCGCGACCAGGATGTGAACGACGAGCAGCAGGATGATCATCAGCGGTGGGACCGGCCCGGATTGTGCGAGGAGCGCCGCAGCATGTAATCCTTCGCCGCGCCGTTGACCAGCGCAGCGCCCTCATTCCCTTATCCGCAGGCGCGCGCGATCGCCCAGAAATCCTCGGCGTTGAGGCTGGCGCCGCCGACCAACGCGCCGTCGACCCCGTCGAGGCTCAATATCGCGGCGGCGTTCCTCGGGTTGACCGAGCCGCCGTAAAGGATCGGCGTAACCGGCGTCAGGCGCGCGCGAATCGCGGTATGCATCGCGACGATGTCGTCGGCGGTCGGGGTCAGGCCGGTGCCGATCGCCCAGATCGGCTCGTAGGCGACGATCAGTTCCCCGCGCGGCGCGTCGTCGGGGATCGAGCCCTCGATCTGGCGGGCGACGATTTCATCGGCTCGTCCGCCCTCGCGCTCGGCGCGCGTCTCGCCGACGCACAGAATCGGCGTCAGCCCGGCGCGTCTTGCCGCGGTCAGCTTGGCCGCGAATCGCCGCGTCGGTCTCGCCATGACCGTGGCGCCGTTCCGAATGGCCAAGGATCACATGGCTGCAGCCGGCGTCGGCCAGCATCTCGGCGCTGATGTCGCCGGTAAACGCACCCTTGGGCTCGGCATGACAATCCTGTCCGCCGAGCGCGATCCCACTGCCCATGAGGGCTTGATGCACCTCGCTCAGCAATGTCGCCGGCGGACAGACCACCAGCCCGCAGGTAAGCCGCTCGCCGCCGTTCTTGTGCGCGGCCAGAGAGCGAGCCAACGCGGCGCCATCGGCACGCAACCCGTTCATCTTCCAATTGCCGGCGACCAGCCGGTTCCGATCCGCCATCCGCTTGCTCCGCAATCGGCTCCCGCGACGGCCCGACATTGCGATCGGGCCGCAGCGGCTATATCTTCCCCACGCTGATTATTTAGAGGCCAACCGCCTCCATGCTTCAAGCGATCCGCTCGCGCGCGGGCTCCGTCATCGTCAAGACTCTCTTCGTGTTGCTGATCCTCAGTTTCGGGCTGTGGGGCATCGGCGACATCTTTCGCAATCACGCGCCGGAGACGGTGGTCGCCACGGTCGGCGACCAGAGCATCCATGCCGAGGATTTGCAGAACGCCCTGCGCCCGGCGCTCGAACGGCTGCGCCTGCGGTTGGGCACGGCGATCGATCTGCCAGCGGCAAAGCAGCTTGGCGTTGTCGACGAGGTGCTCAATTCGCTGATCGACCGCAGCCTCCTCGAGCAGGAGGCGGCGCGTCTGCGGCTCGCGGTTTCCGACGACGTGGTGCGTAGTGTAATCACCCGTGACCCGAGCTTCGCCGGCGCCAACGGGCAATTCGAGCGGGCTGCGTTCGCTGCGCTCTTGGCCGCCAACCACATGACCGAGGAGCAGTACGTCGCGCGGCTGCGGGGCGACATCCCGCGCGGCGACATCCTGCTGGCGGCAACGACCGGGGTCACTGCACCGCCGGCGATGGTCGACGCGCTCTACCGCTACCGCAATGAAAAGCGGGTCGCCGACATCGTCACCCTGCCCTACGCCGGAGCCGTCGATCTCGGCCAGCCGACCGAGGACGAACTGACCCAGTTCTACGACAGCCACAAGGATCGGTTCCAGGCGCCCGAATATCGCAGCTTCACGCTGGTCAGCCTTTCGCCCGCGGACCTGATGAAGGGCATCGAGTTCCCCGAAGCAAAGCTCAAGGAGGAATACGACCAGCGGCAGGACGAATTTGCCCAGCCCGAGCGGCGGGAGGTCGAGCAGATCCTCGCACCCTCCGAGGCGAAGGCCAAGGAGGCCCAGGCGGCGCTCGCCGAAGGCAAATCGTGGAAGGATGTCGCGACCACGATCGCCGGCCAGGACCCGGATACGATCGATCTCGGCCTGATGAAGCGCAACGAGATGCCGAAGATCCTGGCCGACGTTGCCTTCGAATTGCCGTTGAACAAGCCGAGCGAGCCGATCAAGTCGCCGCTCGGCTGGCATATCCTGCGGGTGGTCAAGATCGAACCGCCGGCGACGCAGACCTTCGAGGAGGCCAAGGCCAAGCTCGAAGCCGATCTGACCCGGCGCGAGGCCGTCGATCGCGTCTATAAGCTGGCCAACCAGGTCGACGATGCGCTCGCCGGCGGCGCCACCCTGGACGACGTTGCCGCAAAATTCGGACTGACCAAGACCGTCGTTGCTGCCGTCGATGCTCAGGGCCTCGACCGCGAGCGCAAGAAATTGGCCTTGCCGGTGGCGCCGGACGAGGTGCTGAAGCTTGCCTTGGCGACGTCTGAGGGCCGCACCAGCCGGGTGACCGAAACCGCCGACGACGCGATCTTCGCGCTTCGCGTCGACAAGATAACGCCGCCCGCGCTACGGCCCTTTGCCGAGGTCAAGGATCAGGCGATCGCCGACTGGCGCCAGGAGAAGCAGCAACAGGCGGTGACCAAGGAGGCCGAGAAGCTCGCCGCCGAGGTCACGCCGGAGACAAGCCTCTCCTCGCTGGCCGCGGCGCAGGGGCTCAAGGTTTCGACGCCGGCGCCCCTTTTGCGCGACGCTCGCCGCAACTCGGGAGTGGCCCCCGCGCTCGTCGCCAAACTCTTCGCGGCCAAACAGGCGCAGGCGGTCACCGCCGCCGATTCGAGCGCCGCGTTTGTCGCCCAGTTGACCGCGATCGAGCCGCCCGAGGCCGCCTCGCCGGCCGCCACAGCCGACCTCTCGCGTGAATTGACAGCGGGGCTCAAGGCCGATGTCGGGGAGGAGTTCACCCGCGCCCTGCGCGCCCGCTTTCCGGTCGAAATCAAACGCGAAGCGCTCGACCGTATGTTCTGACCCGAGCCGGCCGGCCAGCCCCACGCCGCTCCGGCCGCAGGCCACTCCCGCATGCCATTATTGAGGCGCGCGCCATTCGCGGCACGACGCCAGCGCGGCGGCGATGATCGGCAGCCCCACTTCCGCGGGAGAAGTCATCACTGATTCCGGGTGGAACTGGACGGCGGCGATCGGCAGGCGGCGATGCTCGATCGCCATGATAACGCCGTCCTTGGTTTCCGCGGCGACCAGCAATTCGGCCGGCAGCGCGCTGCGCCTCGCGTAGAGCGAATGATAGCGGCCAACGACGAATTCCGCCGGCAGGCCCTGCAGCAGCCGGCCGCCCAGCACCCGCACCGTCGACGGCTTGCCGTGCATCGGCGTCTTCAGCACGTCGAGCGCGCCGCCGAAATATTCGACGATCCCTTGCAGGCCGAGACAGACGCCGAAAACCGGAAACCCGCGTTCGACCAGCAACCCCAATGTCTCGTTCATCGCGAAATCGGCTCGGGCGGCCCGGTCCCGGCGACAGCACGACAAGATCAACTTCCGCCCCCCGCCGCAATTCGGCGCGGGCCAGATCGGGACGCATCGTCGTGACCTCGGCGCCGGTCGTGCGGATGTAGTTGGCGAGCGTGTGCACGAACGAATCCTCGTGATCGACCAGCAGCACGCGGCGGCCCGCGCCGGCCTGCGCCGCCAGGCTCGCGCCAGAATTGGCGGGCGCGGCGCGGCCGCGGATCGCGCCGAACATCGCCGATGCCTTCAACCGGGTCTCGGCCTCTTCCGCCTCGGGGTCGCTGTCAAAGAGCAACGTCGCGCCGGCGCGCACCTCGGCCACTCCGTCCTGCATGCGGATCGTGCGCAGTGTCAGGCCGGTGTTCATGTTGCCGTCGAAGGTACACGCCCGATCGCGCCGCCATACCACCGCCGCGACGAGCGCTCGTTCTCCTCGATGAAGCGGATCGCCCAGAGCTTTGGGGCGCCGGTCACGGTGACCGCCCAGGCATGGCTCAGAAACCCGTCGAGCGCGTCGAACCCCTCCGCCAATTCGCCTTCGACGTGGTCAACGGTATGGATCAGCCGCGAATACATCTCGATCTGGCGGCGGCCGATCACCCGCACGCTGCCCGGCACCGAGACGCGCGACTTGTCGTTGCGGTCGACATCGGTGCACATCGTCAATTCGCTCTCGTCCTTGGTCGAGTTCAGGAGTTCGCGGATGCGCTCTGCGTCTTCGATCGGGTCGCTGCCGCGCGCGATCGTGCCGCTGATCGGGCAGGTCTCGATCCGCCTCGCCTCGACACGGACATACATCTCGGGCGAGGCCGCGACCAGGAATTCGCCCTCGCCGAGATTGATCAGCGCGCCGTAGGGCGCAGGGTTGGCCTGCCGCAGCCGCTGGAAGACAACGCTCGGCCGGTCGGCGCAGAGATCGGCGAAGAGCTGGCCGACGACGACCTCGAAGAGATCGCCGCGGGCGAACGCGGCCCGCGCCTTCTCGACCAGATGCGGCATATTCGCCAGGGCCGTGGTCGCTTCTCGGCCGGCTGCGCGCCCCGCGCCGGCGCGATAGGGTCGGCGGCCGTCGTCGCGCCAGGCCCGCCGTCGAACGGCCGCCGACCTCGAATTCGTAGCGGTGGAGTCCGGAGACCTGGCCGCATGTGATCGACGACCAGGATTTCGTCCGGCAGGTAGAGGACGAGGTCGCGCTGGTCGCTCGGGCCGCGGCAAACGCAGGCGCATCGGCTCGAACTGGAAGACAAGGTCGTAGCCGAAGGCGCCGTAGAGGCCGAGATGCTGGTCCTCGGCGCTGCCGAAGAGATCGATCAGCGCGCGCAGGACCGTGAAGACCGAAGGCTGCCGGCTGCGCTCTTCCTCGGGAAAGCGTTCGTCGGTCTCGGCGAATCGCCGGCGATCCGCCCGTCCCCGGCTTTTAGCGAAACCGCCGGTGAGACGGCGACGGCCTCGGCGACGGCCGGCAGCAGGAATGCGCCGCGCGCGTTCAGCGCCTCGATCGAGAATTCCCGGCCGCGCGCGGTAAAGACCAGCGGCGGATCGACAAAACCCATGTCCCAGCGGGAATAGCGTCCGGGAAACTCGAAACTCGACGAAAACAGCACGCCGCGACGGCTGTCGAGCGCCTCGGCAAGAGCGCTGTCGGCGGGCGCGTAGGGCTGGGTCAGGACGGTGCGGCCGATCTCGACGCCGCCCCTGGCGGACATAATTCGCCTGCTGCATCAGGATCTCCTTTCGCGGGGCTGCTTTGGAGATCCGGGTGGAGGTTCGCTTACATTGATAAGGCCGCCCGGTGTCCCCTGGCGGCCTCGATCGAAAACGTCAAACGGCTGGCCGCCCGTGTCAGACAGGCCACCACCAGATCGTCGAGCGCGCGATGCGAACCATGTTTTCATTCTAGCGGCCCGCTGCGGCCCCCGCAACATTTTCCCGGCGACCGCGCGCGGATCGGTTTCAGCCTTCCCTCGATCTGCGCTAGATTGCGTAGGCGGCGGAGGGAGAGCAGCCATGCACGCGCTTCTCGAAGAATTCTGCGACAGATGGGTGTGGCCGACGACGCCGGGGGCGCCCGCGCCCGAAT
>CAWCWA010000007.1:0-83390 GCA_963799085.1 uncultured Alphaproteobacteria bacterium
ACCTTCCTCACCCAGCTAACCCGGATCATTCATCGGGGTATCGTTCGGCCGCGCGATGCCGCCGAGCGAGGCGTGGTTCGCCGTGGCGTCTAGGACGCTGGTATCCGGGTTTGAGGTTGCGCCGAGGGGTTTGTGCTGGGGCATCCGGCCCCGTCAGTCACGGCGGCAGCTTCGCGATACGACCGGCGAGATCGGTGAAGCCGGCCTGGTAGGGGAAGGCGCTCGGCAGGGCGATCTTGATGCGGGTGACCATCTCGGTGACGCGGCCGGCGACCTTGATCAGGCAGAGGCGGATCGTATCGAACTGGGCATCGCGCCAGAACGATGTGCGGGGCGCCAGGCCGCGCAGGCTCAGCATCAGCCAATAGGCGGCGGTATGGATCAAGCAGGCGGAACTGGTTGGCGGTCGCCTTGGTGCAGGAGGTGCGGTCGGAGGCGAGGTGCAGCTTGTGCGCCTTGATCAGGTTTTCGGCCTGTCCCCTCGCGCAATAGATCTTCTCGTAGAGCGTCTTGGGCAAGCCCGCCAGATTGGTGACGATGAAGCGGCTGTCGGCCCCCTGGGGACCGGCCTCGACGCGGGCGATGACACGGCGCTCGACTTTCCAGCTTTTCGCGGCGTAGCGGAATTCGCCGTAGCGGCGGACCTTGTCGGCCTCGCCGTCGATCCGTCCAATGGCGGCATCCTCGGCGAGAGCGCCGACCTGGCGCAGCAGCACCGCGTTGCCGGCGAGGCCGAAGATGTAGCCGACGCGCTGGCGTTCGCACCACGCCATCGCCTCGGGCCGCGCGTAATGGCTGTCACCGCGCACGACGATGTCGACTGCCGGCCAGCGGGCGCGGATATGGCCGATGACATGGCGCAGCACCAGCGTTACCTCGGCACCGTCCGGGGTCTTGCCGGGGCGCAGGATGATCGCCACCGGCTTGCCGGTCGTCGCCTCATAGATGTGGATCGGCTGAAAGCAGCGGCTGTCGTAATAGGCGTTCAACAGCGCCAGCTGTTGGCCGCCGTGAACCCGGTCCTCGGTATCGTCGATGTCGAGCACGATGCGCCGGGGAACCTGCTCGAAGCTGTCGCAGAACACCTCGACCATCGCTGCCATCATGCGCTTGAGCGCGGTCGCGCCGGGCAGGTTCTCCAGCCGACTGATGGTCGGTTGCGAGCACAGATCATCGCCGCTTTCCGGCAGCCGCCCGACCGCCATCTTGAAGGCCGGGTCGGATTTCAGCGCGTCGCAGTCGTTGCCGTCGGGATAGCCTGCTGCGATCAGCAGGGCGCGGTAGCGGATCATCTCGGCAATCTTATGCCGCACCCGTTCAGGCGCGCGCGGGTCCTCGATGCATCGCGCCAGCCGTTCGGCGATCTTCAGCCGCCGCTCAATCGCTGCCAGCAGCAATATCCCGGCGTCCGAGGTCATCAGGCCACCGTCGAAGCCGACATGCACCGGCTTGCCGGCGACCGCTGGCAAACCCGGCAGAATCCCCGTAGCTTCCTCCATGGCGTGTGCGAACTCCGTTGCCTTCGAATGATCCGGCGTAGCAACCAAATCATACGCGAATCCAACGGCTTATGTCGATCCCGCTAGCCCCTTCATGCCGCCCGATGAATGATTCCGGCTAAGAGCAGGCAAGGCGTACACTGAAGGTTGAAATTCTGTCAATCGCAAAACTGCTGTTGCTACGAGGAGAGCGGTTAGACCGCTGCCTGCTCTGCAGGAGCTTCGTAAACCGCTCTTGCCACCCGATCTCGTCACGGGGAGCTGCCACTTGCCCCTTCCTCGCCGTAAGAGAAGGGTTACAATGTATCGGGTTCAGAGCACTTCCCCATCTGCGGGAGAACGTGCCCCACAAGGAGGGGCCCGAGGAATGGCGGAAATTCTGGGGTTGGGGTGCACGCATCGGCCGGTGATGCTGCGGCGGGACGAGGACTGGACCTGCATGATGCGGGCCTCGCTCGACGATCCGGACATGCCGGCGGAGATGAAGAACCCGGCGAACTGGCCGGCACCGTTGCGCGAGGAGCTCGGCAACGATTGGGGCGCGGCGGCGGCCGGCCGGGCGCGCGAGGTCTATCGCCGCCATTTCGCCGAGACGCGCGCGGCGCTCGACGACTTCAAGCCCGACGTGATCGTCATGTTCGGCGACGACCAGTACGAGAATTTCAAGGAGGACATCGTCCCGCCCTTCGCGGTGCTCGCCTATGACGACCACAAGATCGAGCCGTGGAAGAACCGCCCTCGGAACCCCTGGGGCGAGCCGAACGACAAGCGCTTCTGCTATGCCGGCCACCGGGCGGCCGGCAAGTACCTGGCCTCGGGGCTGATCGAGGCCGGGGTCGATGTCGGCCTACGCCTACAAGCCGCTGCACCACCCGCTCGGCCACGCCTTCGCCTACACGCTGTTGTTGCTCGACGACGCGCGGCGCGGGTTCGACTATCCGGTGATCCCGTTCTCGGTCAATTGCTACGGCCGCCGGGTCAACGCCGCGCGCGGGCTGCGGCTGCCGCTGGCGATGCGCGACGAGATCGGCAACCTCGACCCGCCCTCGCCGAACCCCGCGCGCTGCATGCAGGTGGGCGCCGCGGTGGCGCGGGTCATGGCGGCGAGCCCGTGGCGCACCGCGATCATGGCGTCGTCGAGCTGGTCGCACTCGTTCCTGACCGAGAAGAACTGGCAGCTCTGGCCCGATGTCGCGGCCGACCGCCATCTCTACGACGCGCTCGAACAGGGCGATTACGACGCCTGGCGCGGCTACACGACCGACCGGATCGAGGACAGCGGCCAGCACGAGGTCCTGAACTGGTTCTGCCTCCTGGGTGCGATGGAGGCGCTCGGCCGCAAACCCGACAAGGCCACCTTTATCGAGACCTGGGCCTTCGTCTCCCCCGTCGTCTTCGCCCACTATTTGCCGTGATAACAGAACCGTAGGGTGGGTAGAGCGGAGCGAAACCCACCACCGAGCCTCGATAATCGATGGGTTTCGCGAGACCGCTCAACCCATCCTACCCCCTTAACCCCGCCGGGGCTTCGGCAAGGAGGCGCCCGTAGCCGGGGATTTTGTCGCCGGTCTTCAGCATCGTCAGCATCGCCCAGAACGAGGCCTGGTTGGTGGTGACGACGGGCTTCTTGAATTCGCCTCCCATCCGGCGATCGCGGCCAGCGTCGGGAAATTGCCGCCGGGCACCACGAGCACCTCGATCTCCGGCCGGTCGATGCGGGCGAATGCGTCCCGCGCGTTCTCCGGGCCGAGATTGCCGATCGCGTAGGAATCGGTGGCACCAAAGCCTTCGAGCGCCACGGTTTCGAGCCCGTGGTTGCGCGCGAAGAGATCGGCCGCACGCTGGTTGACTGTCTCGGAATAGGGCGAGACGAGCCCGATCCGCCGCGCCCCCAACGCCCGGACCGCGCGCCCGATCGCCTGCGCCGAGGTGATTGCGGGGCAGCCCGCCCCCGCACTCATGCGCCTTGTCACGTCCTCGTCGTAATTCTCGGCAAACACACTCGCCGAGGTCTGCGCCAGGATCACGAGCTCGACCTTGGCGGTGCCGAGCAGGCGCGACTGGTAATCGAGATCATCGTCGCGCGGCGAGGAAAACGTCTCCCCCGGCCGGCTCGTCAAGAGCCGCCCGACATGCGCCTGATACGCCGCCGGCAACAGCCGGCACTCCATCTCGACCGTCGTGTTGGTCGACGGGATCAAAACGCCGAAATGCCGGATCATCTTGCTGGCCCTCGCTTCTTGCTTCCTGCCGATCCTAGCGATCCCCCGGCGATCCTGCTAGGTTGACGCAACTTTTCGTCCCACCGGAAGGACCGGACAATGAACGACGTCATGACCCTGAGCGAGCGCGCCGACGCGCTAGAACACAAGATGATGCGGGAACTCGACTGCATCATCGTCAAGTCGCGGCTCTTCAACCTCGCCGATGGCGACCAGAGCATCCCGAATGGCCCGGCGCTGATGGCGCAAAACCCGGGCAAGTATTTTCTGATGGGCGACGACCCGCGCCTGCCGCAAATGCCGGAAAAGCCCACCCTGATGGATTTCTTCAAACACCGGTTCGGGCCGGCCAACCACCTGCTGCAGAGCGCCCGCCATGCGGTCAAGGCCGGCATGGACGAGAAAATCGTGCTCGCCTGCCTCCTGCACGACATCGGCGTGATCGGCTTCATCCGCGCCGACCACGGCTATTGGGGCGCGCAGATGGTGGCCCCCTATGTCGACGAGGAAGTCGCCTGGGCGATCCAGGCGCACCAGGCATTGCGCTTTTACCCGGACGAATCGGTCGGCTATTCCTACCCCGAATCCTACGTCAAGAATTTCGGCCCCGACTATCGCCCCGAGCCCTACATCGAGGAGGAATACAGGCGCGCGCTAGACCACAAATGGTACATGACCGCGCGCATGATCACCGTGCACGACATCTATTCCTTCGATCCCAATGTGCATGTCGAGCTCGAGGAATTCACCGACATCATCGGCCGCAACTTCAAACAGCCGAAGGAAGGGCTCGGCTGGGACGCGAGCCCCTCGGCGCATATGTGGCGCACGCTGATCCGCCCGACGCGCTACCTCTAGAGGACTTGGCGCGGGACGCTGGCGGGCGGCGTCAGCCTTTCCCGACCGCCGCTCAGACGGCGTCGATGCCCATCGCCCAGCGGCGCGCGATCTGGTGGCCGATCGCGAGCGGCGCCGGCAATGTCGGCAACCCGTCCGGCGCCGGTGCGTCGGAGCGTGAGCGAGCCACCATCGCGCGCACCTCCTCGCGCTCGAACCAGCGCACCTCGGCGAGTTCCTCGGGGTCGATCGTGATCTCGTCGCTGAGCGCCTCGCCAAGGCAGCCGATCATCAGGGTCGAGGGAAACGGCCAGGGCTGCGAGGCCAAGTAGCGCACGCGGCCGACGCGGATGCCGGATTCCTCGGCGACCTCGCGGCGCACCGCCTCCTCCAATGTCTCGCCCGGCTCCATGTATCCGGCCAGGCAGGAAAAGCGGGCGCCTGGACGGCGACGGCCGCGCCCGAGGAGGCAACGTTCGCCTTGCACCGCCAGCATGATCACGACCGGATCGACTCGCGGATAGTGCTGCGCCCGGCAATTCGGGCAGTTGCGGCCCCAGCCGCCCGAACTCGCCGCCGTCGCCGTCCCGCATTGCGCGCAAAAGCCATGGCGGGCGTGCCAGTCGAGGACCGAGCGCGCCTCGGCCAGGATCGCCGCCTCGCCGCCCGGCAGCGACGGAGCGAGTGTGCGGACATCGATCGTGGCGCTCTCGCCGGGCGGCGGTGCGGCGCTGGCGTCGAGCGCGAAATGCGCGCGCCCGTCGCGCATCCCCAGCAGCACGAGGCGGGCGCCGGCCTCGATCACCGCGCGCCATGGCGCCACCGGGTCCCAGCCGAGACCGGCCGGGGAGGCCTCGCGCACCAGCGGCTTCAGTTCGAAGAGCGGCAGCACCAGGCTCGACGGATCATTCAGCAACTCCTCGATCCAATCCGCGTCCTTGCGCCGCCCGCTGACGCGGTCGAGCGGGTTGCCGGCAAAGCAATAGGTTTCTTCGATCACCGCCGTCGAGGCCTCCTTAAACTGCCGGCTACAGCGCTCTCAGCATCGCATCGGCGCTCGAAACGTCGACCTGGCCCGGCTGCTCCTCGACATTGAGCGATTTGACCACGCCATTATCGACCAGCATCGAATAGCGCTTCGAGCGGATGCCGAGCCCGCCCCTGCTCAGATCGAGTTCGAGCCCGAGCGCGCGGGCAAACTCGCCGCTGCCGTCGGCCAGCATGTGGACCTTGCCCTCGGCCTTCTGGTCCTTGCTCCAGGCGGTCAAGACGGCGGTGTCGTTGACCGCGACGCAGGCCACTTCGTCCACCCCCTTGGCCTTGAGGTCGGCGGCCTTCTCGACATAACCCGGCATATGGCGCTGCGAGCAAGCCGGGGTGAAGGCGCCGGGTACCGCGAACAGCGCCACCTTGCGACCGCGAAAAAAATCGTCGGTGGAAATTTCCTGGGCGCCGTCGGGCGTCATATGCCGCAGCGTCACCGAGGGCAGCTTGTCGCCGGCCTTGATTGTCATGGGTATCCTCCGATGCTCGACAAGAAGGGGTTCGCGGCACCGATAGCACAGGGCTTGCGGACGGGCAAACGCGGCGGGCCGCGATCACTTTTTTAGCGGCCGCCGTGACGGGAAAGTCTGATAAGGCCTTATATCGTACGATGGCCGATAGGCAGGGATGGGATCATGTCTGATCGGAGGCGCCGATGACCTCGCTTACAGGCCAGCTCTTGGTGGCGATGCCGCAGATGCTCGACGAGCGCTTTGCCCGCTCGGTGGTCTACATGTGCGCCCATAGCGGCGAAACCGGTGCTATGGGCCTCGTCATCAACAAGGTGATCGGCTCGCTGACGATGGCCGAACTCTTCAACCAGCTTGAACTCGAACCAAGCCCGCTAGCCGCCGGACATCCGGTGCATTTCGGCGGTCCGGTCGAAGCCGGGCGCGGCTTTGTGCTGCACACCGCCGATTACCGCGAGGACGCGACACTGGTGATCGACGACAAAATCTCGGTGACCGCGACGCTCGACATCCTGCGCGCGATCGGCGAGGGCCGTGGGCCGCGCCGGTGCCTGTTCGCGTTGGGCTATGCCGGCTGGGCGCCGGGTCAGCTCGACGCCGAGATCCAGGCCAATGGCTGGCTTTCGGTCGCCGCCGACAGCGAATTGGTGTTCGATGCGCACGACGAAGGGAAATGGCAGCGCGCATTGGCCAAGCTCGGCGTCCATCTGTCGGCGCTCTCGGGCGAGGCCGGGCACGCCTAAGCCGGAAGCGGCCGGGCCGCTATAGGCGAACCCCACGCAGGCGCAGCGCATTGCCGATCACCAATACCGAACTCAAGCTCATCGCTCCGCTGGCGATCATCGGGTTGAGCAGCAGGCCGATGACGGGATAGAGGACCCCGGCGGCGATCGGGATCGCGGCGCCGTTGAAAATGAAGGCGAAGAGCAGGTTCTGCCGGATGTTGCGCATGACCGCGCGCGACAGACGCCGGGTGCGCACGATGCCTTGCAGGTCGCCGTTGACGAGGGTGACCGCGGCACTCTGCATCGCGATGTCGGCGCCCGCACCCATGGCGATGCCGATCTGCGCCTGCGCGAGTGCCGGCGCGTCGTTGACCCCGTCGCCGGTCATTGCGACGACCCGGTCTTGCGACTGCAGGTCGCGTACGACCCGTGCCTTCTGATCGGGCAATACCTCGGCGACGATCTCGGCGATCCCGAGTTCATGCCCGACGGCCTCGGCCGTGGTGTTGCTGTCGCCGGTGAGCATGACGATCCTGAGGCCTTCCGCGCGCAATGCGCCGAGCGCCGCTCTGGCGCCCTCCTTGACTGGATCGGCGACCGCCACGAGCCCCGCCGCCATACCGTCGATCGCGACCAGCATCACGCCCTGGCCCAACCTGCGGCGCGCCTCCGCCTCCGCCGCCAGCGCGCCGAAATCGATGCCGAGCGAAGTCAGCAGCGCCCCGTTGCCGACCGCGATCCGCCTGCCGTCGACCCGGCCGACGATCCCCTTGCCGGGTTCGGCACTGAAATCCGCGGTCGCGGACAGTGTCAGGCCGCGCTCCGAGGCGCCCGCGACGATGGCCGCGGCAAGCGGGTGTTCGCTCGCCCGCTCCAGACTCGCGGTCAGCCGCAGCAATTGGTTTTCGTCGATGGCGTCGGCGCCGACCGCCGCGACAAGCCGCGGCTTGCCCTCGGTCAAGGTGCCGGTCTTGTCGAGAACCAGCGTGTCGACCTTCTCCATCAGTTCGAGCGCCTCGGCGTTCCTGACCAGAACTCCGGCGCGGGCGCCGCGGCCGGTCCCGACCATGATCGACATCGGCGTCGCCAGCCCGAGCGCGCACGGGCAGGCGATGATCAGCACCGCGATCGCGTTGACGAGCGCGAAACCCATCGCCGGCGGCGGCCCGAACAGCGACCATACGACAAAGGCCAGCACGGCGACGCCGAGGACGCCCGGCACGAACCAGGCCGAGACGCGGTCCGCCAACGATTGGATCGGCGCCCGCGAGCGCTGCGCCTCGGCGACCATCTGGACGATGCGCGCGAGAAGCGTCTCGCTGCCGACCCGCTGGGCCCGCATGACGAGGCCGCCGTTGCCGTTAAGGGTGCCGCCGACGAGCTTGTCGCCTGGCCCCTTCTCGACCGGGATAGGTTCGCCCGTCAGCATCGATTCATCGACCGCACTGCGGCCTTCGAGCACCACGCCGTCGACCGGCACCTTCTCGCCCGGCCGCACTCGCAGCCGATCGCCGGTCGTCACGTTTTCGAGCGGCACATCCTCTTCGCTCCCGTCGTCGCGGATCAGGCGGGCCTGTTTCGGCGCCAGGTCGAGCAACGCGCGGATCGCGCCGCCCGTCTGCGAGCGCGCCCGCAATTCGAGCACCTGACCCAACAGCACGAGCGTCACGATGACCGCCGCCGATTTCGAAATAGATCGGCGCCTCGCCATGCGCTGTCCGGAACGAGTCCGGGAAGATCTGCGGGAATGCCGCCGCGGCCAGGCTGTAGAGATAGGCGATGCCGGCGCCGAGCGAGATCAGCGTGAACATGTTGAGCCGGCGGTTGCGCACCGATTCCCAGCCGCGGCGGAAAAACGGGCGCGCCCGCCCACAACACCACCGGCGTCGCGAGCGCAAACTGCGCCCAGACCGACGCCGCGGGCGACAGCAGATGGACGGCGTGCTCGCTCATGACCAATGCCAGAAGCGGCGCCGACAACGCCACCCCGACCCAGAACCGGCGCGTCATGTCGCGCAATTCGGGGTTGGCCTCGCCGCCCGCCATCGGCGTCATCGGCTCGAGCGCCATGCCGCAGATCGGGCAGCTGCCGGCGGCGTCGCGGACGATCTGCGGATGCATCGGGCAGGTCCACGGGCCCGTCCCCGCTGCGGCCGTCGGGAGCGGCGCCGGGGCGAGATACCGCGCCGGGTCGGCCTCAAAGCGCTCGCGGCATCTGCTACCGCAGAAATAATAGGTTTTCCCGCCGTGCCGGCTATGGTGGCCGGCGGTCGCGGGATCGACCGTCATGCCGCAGACGGGGTCGCGCTCGCCGACGGGACCCGCCTGAGCGTGACGATGGCGGCCTTCTCCGGGAGAGAGTCGCTCACCCGTTGTCATGGCATGCCGATCCCTTTGTCAGCGGTTCACGCTCTAAACCATAGCCAAGCCGGGTCCGGGTTGATCCGGATCAAGGATGATCGGGGACGGAGCGGATACCAGTTGCTGGATATCTGAGGGAGAATTGCGATGTTCGAACGCAAAACCTGCGCCTCGCTCACTCTGATCCTGGGGCTGCTCGCAACCCCCACGCTCGCGCAGCAGGCGGCCCAGCCGGAACACCATCCGGGCGGCGCTCCAGCGCAAGGGGCTGCAATGCCGAGCCAGGCCAAGCCCGGCGGCGGCGCGATGATGGGCGCCGGCGGCATGCCGATGATGGGCAGGATGATGGGCGAGGAGGGCATGGGCGGCATGCGGATGATGGCGGCCATGGCCGGGCATGTCGAAGGCCGGCTCGCCTTTCTCAAGACCGAACTCAAGATCACCGATGCGCAGCTGCCGCAGTGGAACAAATTCGCCGAGGCGGTCCGCGACAACGCCAAGGCGATGGCGGACATGCCCGGCGCGATGACTGCGACGAACCAATCGGCGAAGCTGCCGGACAAGCTGGCGATGCGGGAAAAGATGATGACCTCGCATCTCGAGGCTTTGCGCAAACTGAAAGCCGCCCTCGACCCGCTCTACGCCGCCCTCAGCGACGAGCAGAAGAAGACGGCCGACGAGATCATGCCGGGCCCGATGGGGATGATGATGTAGCGGCAGCGGCGGACCGGGAAACCTGCACAACCCCGACCGGTCGGCGCACTGGAGGGCTGCGCGGCTGGCGTCATCATGGAAGGAGTCCTTTGGTCCCGACGGCGCGGTGATGGCCCGGTCAGCGCACGCCGAGGATCGACCCGGTCTGCGAGCGCGGGTCGCGGCGCGGCCAGCGGCCGCTTTCCACCTGGTGGAAGAAATCGTCGAGGCTGCGGTTGAAGAGTTCCGGCTCTTCGAGATTGAGTCCATGGCCGGTATTTGGAAAGACGACGAGGGCTGCACTCGGGATCGTGCGCTTCATCAAGAGGCCCGGTTCGAGGCAGGGATCGTCCTCGTCGCCGGTCATAACGAGGGTCGGGACATCGAGGACGCGCATGCGGTCGGTCAGATCGTAAAGCGATGGCCGGCGCGCCTGCACGCCGCGCCATCGTATTGGCGGAACCGAGCGTCGAGTGGTCGGCGAGGTGGGCCGCGAACTCGGCCCAGCCGCGCGGGTCCTTGTTCTGGTATTGCACCCGCGACGGGCCGAGCGCATAGGTCTGCGATGCGGTCTGCATCCCGGCGCCGGCGATCAGCTCGCGCGGTCTTCGCGGTCTCCTCGCGGAATTGCTCCCGCTTGCCGGGTTCCGCGCCATAGCCGCAGCCGGCCACGACCAGCGACAGCGCGCGCTCGGGATAGGCAAAGCCGAAATGCAGCACGGCAAAGCCGCCCATCGATATGCCGACGACATGCGCCTTCGCGATCCCGAGCCCGTCGAGCACGGCGCGGATGTCGTCGCGGGCGCGCTCCTGCGAATAGCGCGCCGGGTCCTCGGGCACATCCGAAGGCGGATAGCCGCGCGCGTTGAAGGCGATGCAGTGGTAGCGCCGGCCGAAATGACGCAACTGCCCCTCATAGCCGCGAACGTCGTCGGCAAATTCATGGACAAAGACGATCGGGGTGCCGAGCCCGGCCTCCTCGTAATAGAGGCGAACGCCGTCGTCGGTAATCAGATGTGGCATCGCCGGTCCCTTTCCTGCGCAACGCCCCATCCTAGAAGCGCCGCCCCGCCGCCGGCAAGCCGGGTGCTTTGGCACGCTTCTTGTGCGAGAGGGATTCAGGTCCGGGCCGTCGCGGCGTGCGTGATGGCCGATCCGGGCCGGGATCGCCGGATCATTCCGGACCTCATTCCCGGACCAGCCTCACTTCATTGCCCAACCGCCGTGCAGCCTGCCTATTGGGCCGGCACCGTGGCGCCGCCGGGCGCCCGAACCGCGTGCGGGATGCGCAGCCAGAACAGCGAGATGAACGCCGAAACGAGCGCGCAAATCGCCAGCGCATAAAGCCCGCCGGCAAAGCTGCCGGTCAGTTGCTTGGCCCAGCCGACGAGGCTCGGACCGAAGAAGCCGCCGAGATTGCCGAGCGAGTTGATCCAGGCGATCCCGGCCGCCGCGGCACTCCCGGTCAGGAACATCGTCGGCATCGACCAGAACGGGCCCTTGGTGCCATAGAACCCGATCGCCGCGAGCGTGATCCCGCCGAGCGACCACCAGCTGCCGATCGTCAGCCCGGCGATGATGAGGCCCACGGTCGAGATCACGCAGGTCGTGAACAGGGTCCAGCGCCGCTCGCCGACGCGGTCGGAAATCCAGCCGCAGACGACCATGCTGATGGCGCCGCAGATGTAGGGGATCATCGTGACCCAGCCGACCTGCATGTTGGTCACACCCAGTTCCTTGATGATCTGCGGCAGGAACAAGAGCATGCCGAGGCTCGCGGTGACGATGCCGATATAGTTGATCGACAGCATGACGACCTTCGGGTCGAAGAAGGCGCGCAGCATGCCCACCCCGTGATGCGCCTCGATCTGCCGCCGCTCGACGACCATCCGCTGGTCGAGCCAGTCGCGTTCCTCGGCGGTGAGCCAATGCGCCTCGCTCGGGCGGTCGGTCAGGTAGAAGAAGACCGCGACGCCGATCAGCACGGTCGGGATCGCCTCGACGATGTACATGACCTGCCAGCCGCGCAGCCCCCAGAGCCCATCGAGCCCCAAAAGCGCGGTCGAGATCGGGGCGCCCATCGCCACCGCGATCGGCAGGGCGAGCGTGAAGCCGGAATTGATCCGGGCGCGGTGCTGGTCGGGGAACCAATAGGTGAAGTAGAGCACGAAGCCGGGGAACAGGCCCGCCTCGGCGATCCCCAGAAAGAAGCGGATGATCATGAAGCTGATACGGGCCGGTGGCGAGCGCGGTCATGCCCGAAATGATGCCCCAGGTGATCATGATCCGGGCGATCCACAGCCGGGCGCCGACCTTTTCGAGGATGATGTTGCTCGGCACCTCGAACAGCACATAGCCCCAGAAGAAGGCGCCGGCCGCCATGCCGTACAGCGCCGGATCGAGACCGATGTCCTTGTTCATCGTCAGCGAGGCAAAACCGACGTTGATCCGGTCGAGATAGCAAAAGAAATAGGTCAGGACCGCGAACGGCAGAATGCGCAGATAGACCTTGCGCATGGCCGATTGCTCGACCGTACGTATCATTATTGTCCTCCGGGCGCTGAAGGCCGGTTTCCCAGCAATCGTGGCGCCGATTAAAGAAGCTTTGCCTTGAGGGCAACTGACATCATCGCGCAGCAGCCATCGCGGCATTGCAGAGCATGGCAGCAATGCTGTCCTAGCGTCTCCCCCGCTGCCTTCCGCTGCGGCGCCTCAGATGTGGATGGCGCGGCCGTCGACGGCGAGGGCGGCTTCCTTGATCGCCTCGCTCAAGGTCGGGTGGGCGTGGCAGGTCCGCGCGATGTCCTCGGAGGACGCGCCGAACTCCATCGCCAGCACCGCTTCGGCGATCAAGGTGCCGGCGTCGGGGCCGATGATGTGCACGCCCAGGACCCGGTCGCTCGCGGCGTCGGCCAGGATCTTGACGAAGCCCTCGGTATAGCCGTTGGTGCGGGCGCGCGGGGTCGCGGTGAACGGAAATTTGCCGAGCCTGTAGGCGATGCCGGCCGCCTGCAGTTCCTCCTCGGTCTTGCCGACCGAGGCGACCTCGGGCCAGGTGTAGACGACGGCCGGGATCGCGTCGTAATCGATCCGCGGCTGCTGTCCGGCGAGCCGCTCGGCCACCGCGGAACCCTCCTCCATCGCCTTGTGCGCCAGCATCGGGCCGCGGATCGCGTCGCCGATCGCATAGATCCCGGCGAGATTGGTGGCAAACCCGTCATCGACCGCGATGCGGCCCTGCGCGTCGCGCGCCACGCCGAGTTCGTCGAGCCCGAGCCCCGCGGTAAAGGGCCGCCGGCCGACCGCCACCAGCACTGCATCGGCGGCAAGCTCGCCCTCTTCGAGGCGGACCGTGACCTCGTCCCCGCTCGCGTCGATGCCGGCGACTTTGGCGCCGAGCCGGAAGGCGATGCCGGAGCGGGTCAGCACCCGCTGCAATGCCGCGCCCACCTCCCGGTCCATGTTCGGCACGATCCGGTCGAGGAGTTCGACGACCGTCACCTCGGCCCCGAGCCGCCGCCACACCGACCCAAGTTCGAGCCCGATATAGCCGCCGCCGATCACCACGAGCCGCCGCGGCACATGGTCGAGCGCGAGTGCCCCGGTCGAGGACAGGATGCGCTTCTCGTCGATCGCCACACCGGGCAACGGCGTGCTTTCCGAGCCGGTGGCGATCACGACCGCGCCCGCCTCGACCTCCTGCACGGCGCCGTCCGCACCGCTGATTGCGACCCGCCCGGGTGCGGCGATCCGGGCATGGCCCTTCAGCCAATCGACCTTGTTCTTGCGGAAGAGGAACTCGACGCCGCGGGTCAGGGTCGTCACGACCTTGTCCTTACGCGCCATCATCGCCGCAAGATCGAGCCCGACCTCGCCGACCAGAACGCCATGCTCGGCGAGCGCCGTTCGCGCCTCGGCGAATTTCTCCGAGGATTGCAGCAGCGCCTTCGACGGGATGCAGCCGATATTGAGGCAGGTGCCGCCGAGGCTCGCGCGGCTCTCGACGCAGGCCGCCTTCAACCCCAACTGCGCCGCCCGGATCGCCGCGACATAGCCCCCCGGCCCCGCCCCGACAATCACGACATCATAACGCTCGGCCATGGCTCAGCCCCCAGTTCGTCCGTCCCCCGTTATATGTCGAACAAGAGCCGTTCGGGGTGTTTGACGCACTCCTTGACCCGGACCAGAAAGGTCACCGCCTCGCGGCCAGACAATTCTTCTGCCGCGCCAGCCACCGCGGCGATCGGCGCCGCCTACATCCTTCAGGGTCGCCTCGATGTGTTCAGCCCCGCCGCACCGCATATGTTGCGACATTCAAAATATTTGCATCATCCGGGCCGCGTTGATGAAATTGGCCTTTTTTGATGCAGATTTCTGATGCACAATCGAGGCATGATTTACGGCTATGCCCGCGTCTCAACCGCCGCTCAAGACGAAACCGGACAGGTGCGCCAACTGAAGGCGGCCGGATGTGAAGAGGTGTTCCGCGAGAAGATCACCGGCACCACGGCCGACCGGCCGCAGCTTTCCAAACTGATGAAAGCCCTCGCGCCCGGCGACGCGGTGATAACCCCGGCCGTTGACCGGCTGTCGCGCGACACGACCGACCTTCTGGTTATCGCCCGCGACATGCAGCGCGCCGGAGCCGGGATTCGGTCACTCGCCGAACCGTTCCTCGACACCACGTCCGACTTCGCCGAGATCATCTTCGCCATCCTTGGCGTTGCCGCGAAGCTCGAACGCCGACGCATTCTCGGAACGCACCGCGCGCGGCCGGGCCGATGCCAAGGCGAAGGGCGTCAAATTCGGCCGCAAGCCGACCCTCACCCCGCACCAGCAGAAAGAGGCCCGCAAGCGCCTCGAAGCGGGCGAGACGCAGCGCAGCGTCGCGCGCAGCTACAACGTCAGTCAGAGCACGATTTCCCGGCTCACCCCATGACCGACAACATGCCGGATGTGCTGCGGCTGCCGCCGCGCTCGCTTCTGATCTTCATAGATGAAACAGGGATCGAGGATTTCAGTGACCCCAAAAATCCGACATTCGGGCGAGGCGGTTGCGGTGCTCTTTTCACTGAATACAAGCGTCGAATTGTGAAGCCTTGGCGACGGCTGAAACGCCAGCGGCTTGGCGGCGCAACAAAGCCGTTCCACGCTACCGAGTTTGAACAGAGCCGGCCGACAATGCACCAGATTTCTGGCATCAATACCTTTATAGCGTTGCCCTTCTGGCGGTTCGCTACAATGTGCGATTCTAGGACCGAACTACCGGCTGAAATCGACGCACACAAGGCTATTTCCCTAGTTACGATCAACTATTTCGCCCGCCACGTTGCACAATGCGACGTGGACGTGCTCGCATTGATTTTCGAAGCCTCTGATCGGGGTAACAGCTTGGTCATGCGCGATTACGGCCTAGCCAGTCTCAAAAACATCCGGGGTCGTGATGTTGAGGTCGAAGGCTGCTTCATGCCAAAGGCTTCTATGGAACCGGGTTTAGAGGTGGCCGATCTCATCGTCCACACAGCCGGCCGGCAACGCCGGCATGAGCTTGCCGGGAAGTCCGGCCATACGAAGGACTTTCAGCAGACCTACTGGCATAGCCCCATCCCTCCCGAGTTCATCGCGATTACCACCGTCGAAATTGCTCAAGGCATTGCGGCCGGACAAGCTGTGCCCCGCCGCAGCCTGACTTAGATTTTGCGTCCGCGCGCGCCAACCCCTGAGCCTTCAGCATGTATTACATTCTCAAAGACTTTCCCGGACCAGTGGCAACGATCATCGCCTCGATCACAGCCGCTATTATCACTTGGCGCTTTGCATCGTGGCAGGCGCGGATCGCACAGCAGCAGGCCGCCACAGCCAAGCAGCAGGCTAACACTACCTTCGATCAACTCCGATACAATCCTTTTGACAAACGCTTCGCCATCTACAACACGGCAAGGGAATTGATTGCTACGGTAGTGAATGAGCCGAACTTGCAGGGTTCAGACCTCATCCCGTTGCAGGCAAAATTAAATGAAGCCGAGTTTTTCTTTTCGTCAGATATTTGTGACTGGTTACGTACCGTCCGCAAAGACTGTACCGACTTTCTTATATTGCGGTCGGGGCAGCATTTACCCGATGCTCATACCCGCGCCGGGGACATCGCCTCCCGAAGCAATCAGCTGTTCGATGCCCTTGTCGATATGCCACGTCGTTTTGAGGGCGCACTAGGATTCCGGCATGTGACCCGACAACCGTGACGCACACGGAAGCGCGATTTTCACTCTGCAATGGCGTGAGTTTTCCATAAGGCACCTTCTGCGATCAAAATCGCCTAATTGTGAAGGGTCGGGCGGAGCGGCTGGCGAAGCTGCTAATCTCACCATCCGACCGGGCCGTTGACCGGCGTCCGACGAGTCCCTACATCCCGCGCAGCCATACATCTGTGATTTAAATCCCGACTGCCGACAAAAAAGACACAAAATGCATACCGTCGAAATTCGCGGGCACCGCGAAGGTATTAGCGGCCCGATCGTCAGGATTAGAACGTGGTTGCAGAACCATGTTACTCTTTCGACTTTTCGACCATCGCTGTTCTTGGTGCTAGTACTGTTGTGCACGGGGATTAAGACGGCTCAATCGCAAACCCTCTCTGGCATTCGGATTGGGGACGCATTCCCTACAGTGCAACGGATCATCGGTTTTCCACCTGTTAGCTCAGAAAGAGCGGGCCCATTCGTTGTCGGAAAATGGAGACTTGGCGACGGGAACTCTCTTTCTGTTACCGCCAATTCCGCCAATGGTAACATCGTGTATATAGAGACGGATTGGGGGGAGAGCGCAACGAGTTACACGGACTTCCCGGATTTCGTTTTTGGAAAAACGACCTTAACGGAAATAAAAGGCAAACTGGGCAAAGATAACTTCGGATGGTACGGCGGGCCCATGCCCAACGGATTGCTAGTAATGCAGAACTCTTACCGGATTAGCCCAAACAATGTCATAGTAACATTCACGACACAGCTATCTGCTGCCGACGTGTCGAAACTCCGCAGCCGCAAAAGTGCCCCCGACGACATACTCCCATTTTTTTAGGCTCGTTGCGATCAGTTTGGGCGATTCCGCCTACGTAGCTTCGATTTGGGGTCAGGAGCACTTACCGAAGCCGAATGCACGCAAAGTGCGCTTGGTGTCGCTGCAACCAACCAACTCAACGAATGTACCCGCCGAAAAAGGCAACCTGCTTAATACAGAGGTGCGGCTAACCGAACAAAACGGTATTTTCCGCGTCCCTGCTCAGATAAATGGACAGCTCACGATTGATTTCATAGTAGATAGTGGCGCAGCGGACGTAAACATTCCGGCAGATGTGCTAATGACACTTTACAGGACAGGAACCGTGTCCGACTCTGATTTCCTTGGCAAGCAAACCTATATATTGGGCGATGGATCAAAGGTTCCGAGTGCTCGCTTTGTATTACGCACACTGGAGGTAGGCGGACACAAAATTCACGAAGTGGCCGCGAGCGTAGGCTCAGTCGATAGCCCACCCTTACTAGGACAGAGTTTTTTGTCGAAGCTGGGCTCTTGGTCGCTTGACAATATTCGACATGTGTTGGTGATTTCGACCAAGGAGTAGCGTATCCTACTTTCCAGAATCGACTGTTACGCGCCATTTAGCGGCTGATTTCGAGAAGTGGCGGGCTGGGGCCAGATAGCCCTGGCGATGATGGCGTGCTCCAATCCTATTTCCGGCCGGCTCATAAATCGAACAAGAGGCGGGCGGGGTTTTCGACGCATTCCTTGACGCGGACGAGGAACATTACCGCCTCACGGCCGTCGACGATGCGGTGGTCATAGGAGAGTGCGACATACATCATCGGCCGGATCTCGATCCTGTCGCCGACCGCGACCGGGCGGCGGTCGATCTTGTGCATGCCGAGAACGCCCGATTGCGGCGGGTTCAGGATCGGGGTCGACAGCATCGAGCCGTAGACGCCGCCATTCGAGATCGTGAACGTGCCGCCCGACAAATCCGCGATCGACAGCCGGCCGTCGCGCGCCTTATGCCCGAGTGCCGCGATCGCCATCTCGATCCCGGCAAAGCTCATCCGGTCGGCGTCGCGCACCACCGGCACGACGAGCCCCTGCTCGGTGCCGACCGCGACCCCGATGTCGTAATGGTTCTTGTAGACGATGTCCTCGCCGTCGATCTCGGCGTTGACGCCCGGGATCTCCTTCAGCGCCACGACCGCCGCCTTGACGAAGAACGACATGAAGCCGAGGCGGACGCCGTGCTTCTTCTCGAAGGGCTCGCGCCACGCCTCGCGCAGCGCCAGCACCCGGCTCATGTCGATCTCGTTGAAGGTGGTCAGCATCGCGGCGGTGTTCTGCGCCGCCTTCAGCCGCTCGGCGATGCGGCGCCGCAGCCGCGTCATGCGCACCCGCACCTCGCGTTCGCCCGAGGCCGGAGCCGCCGGCGCAGGCGAAACCGGGGTCGGCGCGGGGAGGGGCTCCGCGGGCGTCGACGCAACCGGCTGCGCCAGCGCCGCCATCACATCGCCCTTGGTGATGCGCTCGCCGGGCCCGGTCGCCGCAATCGCCGCGGCATCGAGCCCCGCCTCCGCCACCAGCTTGCGCACCGCCGGACCGGAGCGTTCGAGCGGACTTACCCGCGCCTCGGCGGCGAGGACAGCGGCCGTCGCCAGCGCTGCCGGCTCCACCCCACGGCCGCCGCACCCTCGCCGATCCGCCCCAGCACCGCGCCGACCGCGACATTCGCCCCTTCCTCGGCCAGCACCTCGGCCAAGGTGCCAGCGGCCGGGGCCGGCACTTCGAGCGTCACCTTGTCGGTTTCAAGTTCAACGAGCGGCTCGTCGCGGGCGACCGCTTCGCCCGGCCACTTCAGCCATCTCGCCACCGTCGCCTCGGCGATCGACTCGCCGAGACTCGGGACCTTGATCTCGACCGCCATCGCTCAGGCGGCGAGTGCCGCGGCGACGAGATGCGCCTGCTCTTCGACATGGCGGCGGAAGAGCCCGGTGGCGGGCGAGGCGGCCTCGGCGCGCCCGGCGTAGATCGGCCGCTTGGCGGCGATGTCGAGCCCGGCCAGCACCGCCTCGATGCGGCGGTCGACAAAATTCCACGCCCCCATGTTCCGCGGCTCCTCCTGGCACCAGACGATCTCGGCGTTGCGGTAGGGTGCGAGCGCCCGGCCGAGCGTATTGTGCGGGAACGGGTAGAGCTGTTCGACGCGGATCAGCGCCACGCCCTCGTCGCCCGCCGCCTCGCGCGCCTTCGCCAGATCGAAATAGACCTTGCCGCTGCACAGCACGACGCGGCGCACCTTTTCCGGCGGCGCCGTTTTCCCGGTCTCGGCGATGATCCGGTGGAACGAGCTTTCCGGCCCCATCTCGTCGAGCCGCGATGCAACCTCGCGGGCGCGCAACAGCGATTTCGGCGTGAAGACGACGAGCGGCTTTCTGAAATTGCGCCGGATCTGCCGCCGCAAGGCGTGAAAGTAATTGGCCGCACTCGTCAGGTTGCAGACCTGGATGTTGTCCTCGGCGCAGAGCTGCAGATAGCGCTCGACCCGTGCCGAGGAATGCTCCGGCCCCTGCCCCTCATAGCCGTGCGGCAACAGCAGCACTAGCCCGCTCATCCGCAGCCATTTGGCCTCCGCCGCGCAGAGGAACTGGTCGATGATGACCTGCGCTCCGTTGGCGAAATCGCCGAACTGCGCCTCCCAGACGACGAGGGTCGCCGGGTCGGCGAGGCTGTAGCCGTATTCGAAGCCGACCACCCCGGCCTCGCTGAGCGGGCTGTCGATGATCTCGAATGGCGCCTGGCCGTCGCGCACATGGTTGATCGGGACCCAGTGCGTCTCCGTTTCCTGGTCGACCAATACGGCGTGGCGGTGCGAGAAGGTGCCGCGCCCACTGTCCTGGCCCGAAACGCGGACATGCGTCCCCTCGGCGCAAAGCGAGGCAAAGGCGAGCGCCTCGCCCGTCGCCCAGTCGATGCCCTCGCCGCTCTCGAGCGCCTGGCGCTTGGCCTCGAGCTGGCGCGCGATCTTGGGGTTGAGGCGGAAGCCCTCCGGTGCGGTGACGAGCCCCCGCCCCAATTCGCGCAAGCTCGCGACCGCCACCCCGGTGTCGCCGCGGCGGTCCTCGCCGGTCGCCGTTTCGAGCCCGGCCCAGGCGCCTTCGAGCCAGTCAGCCTTGTTCGGGCGATAGCCATTGGCAGCCTCGAACTGGGCTTCGAGTTCGGCGAGATAGTCGTTCGCCATCGCCTCGACTTCGCCCTCTGTCACGACACCCGCCGCGATCAGCCGGTCGGCGTAGATTTGCCGCGTCGTCGGATGGCGCGCGATCGTGCGGTACATCAAGGGCTGGGTGAAGGCCGGCTCGTCGCTCTCGTTGTGCCCGTGGCGGCGGTAGCAGAAGAGGTCGATCACGGTGTCCTTGCCGAATTCGCGGCGGTATTCGGCGGCGGCGAGTGTGGCCTCGACGACCGCGTCAGGGTCGTCGCCGTTGACGTGAAAGATCGGCGCCTGCACCGCCTTCGCGATGTCGGACGGGTAGGGGCTCGACCGCGCCGCCGAGGGTGCGGTCGTAAAGCCGATCTGGTTATTGACGACGATGTGGATCGTGCCGCCGGTGGCGAAGCCCGTCAGTTCCGAGAGTTCGAGCGACTCGGCGACGAGCCCCTGGCCGGCGAAGGCGGCGTCGCCATGCATCAGGATGCCGGCGATCCGGCGGCGGGCGAAGTCGCCGCGCTGGTGCTGCTTCGCGCGCACCTTGCCGAGCACCACCGGGTTGACGGCTTCCAGATGCGACGGGTTCGCGGTCAGCGACAGATGCACCGTGGCGCCGCCGACCTCGCGGTCGCCCGAGGTGCCGAGATGGTATTTGACGTCGCCCGAGCCGTGGACATGCTCGGGGTTGGTCGAATTGCCCTGGAATTCGGAGAAAATCGCGGCGAAGGGCTTACCGACGAAGTTCGCGAGCACGTTCAGCCGTCCGCGATGCGGCATCCCGATCACGAACTCGCCGACCCCGCAGGCCGCACCGTGGCGCAATACCGTTTCGAGCGCCGGCATCAGCGATTCCGCCCCCTCGATGCCGAACCTCTTGGTCCCGGTATAGCGCCGGTCGAGAAACTTCTCGAAGGTTTCGGCCGCGGTCAGGACCCGCAGGATCTCCTTCCGCTGCGCCGCCGACAGGGCAGGCCGGCGCTCTTTCCGCTCGAATTTCTCCTGGATCCAGGCGCGCTCGGCCAGGACCTGGATATGCATGTATTCGACGCCGATCCGGCCGCAATAGATCTCACGCAATATCGCGACGATCTCGCGCAGTGGGGCGCGCTCCCGGCCGAAATTGTTGATGAAGATTTGGCGTTCAAGATCGGCCTCGGCAAAGCCATAGGTGTGATAGTCTAGTTCGGGCTGCGGCGGCCGCTTGTCGAGCCCCAGGGGATCGAGATCGGCTTCGAGATGGCCGCGCACGCGATAGGCGCGGATCAATTGCAGGGCTCGGATCGAATCGGCGGCGGCCCGGCGCACCGCCTCGCCATCCGCGATCGGCCGCGGGCTCATCGCCCGTCCCGGCATCGTCCCCCATCTCGGCGAAGAACCGTCGCCAGCTCTCGTCGACCGCGTTCGGGTCGTCGAGAAAGCGCGCATAAAGCTCGGCAATAAACCCGGCATTGGCGCCGGTCAGAAACGTCGACCCGTCCAACTCAGCCATCTGTGCTTCCGGACCCCTTGCCCACACGCCCGCCACAGCCGTGGACCGGGCATTGCGGTCGCCATCGGCTCTGTCGACGGAGAATATAGGGCCGGTAGCGGAAATTCCCCGCGCATTACCGCTTTACGCTGCGCGCAAAGCTGGCTGGTGTCATGACCGGAATGCCGCGGAACGGGTTGAGGACGAGCAGATCGACGTCCCCGGTCACGACGAGGTCGGCATGACCGTTTACAGCCAGCTCCAAGAATTTGTCGTCCTTGGGGTCACGGCAGGCAACGATCCGCTCTGTGATAGCTACCGGTTCGGCCGCCGCCAGCACATCCTCCGGCCACGCCAGGGGCTGTGGGATCAATGGCGCCAGGCGCGGCCGCGCCAAAGTGATGAACAGTTCCTGCTCAGTCGCAGCGGATTTGAGAAGGAGGTCGCGTTCTGCAGCAAGATGAACTGCGTCGCTCGGTGACGATCCGCCCTTCAGTGCCGCGCTGATGAAAACATTTGTATCGACAACCACCCTCATCGAATAAGCGGCTGTGCCTCGGTGCGCGCTTCGTCAATCAGCCGGTCAATGTCGTCGTCGCTCAGCCCCGCCGCGACGACACGCGCGCGCGCTTCGCGGCGGCCAGGGATCGTCTCGTCAGGCTCGATCGTAACCGTGACGCGATCGTGCGGGTCGAGTCCACGGCGCGCCAGCTCCGCCGCCACCTCGCCCACCGTAGTCTCGATCACCTCGGTTCGTTGCGCCATGTTGTCGCTCCTCACCTCAGAATTTAGGATCACGCGGTCGCCGCGTCAAACCGCCTTGGCGTGCGACGATTGCATTTTTTGCATGATTGTGTTATTCTCATTGACGATCCGGATTTGGCCAAGGCAGGATTTGGGGGCGCATGGTCCAAGGACAGCTATTATGAACGCGACGCTTTCGTTTGCCGCCAATGGGTTATCGGCCGTTTGCTGTTTTTTCGCTGCAAATAACAGCAAAAACAGCAAAGGACACCCGGCGAACCCATCACGCCCCGCCCTTTCCGCCCCAGGGCAGAGGGAGCAACGGCATCCCCTCTCCGCCTTTCAGGGGGAGAGGGAGGGGCCCGTCGCGCAGCGATGGGAGGGTGAGGTGGGCTGCCGCGGCAGCCAGCAGACGGCGATTGGAGGTCGATTTGGCGACGAGGCGATCCGCCGCAAAACTGGGCATCGGCTGGTGGCGCCCCCACCGCACCCCGACCCTCTCCGAGGGCAGAAAGGGAGAGTACAGGCGATGGGAAGGGTGAGGAGAGCCCCGCGGCTATCCTCTGAGCACGTCGCGCATCGTGGTGCCGATCGCGGCCGGGGATAGGGCGACGGTGATGCCGGCGCTGCGCATCGCCTCCATCTTGTCGCCGGCCCCGCCCTTGCCGCCGGCGATAATCGCGCCGGCATGGCCCATGCGCCTTCCCGGCGGCGCCGTGACGCCGGCGATAAATCCCACGACGGGTTTCTTGCGCCGGTCCGATTTCAGAAAGGCCGCGCCGTCCTCCTCGGCATTGCCGCCGATCTCGCCGATCATGACGATCGCCTCGGTCTCGTCGTCGGCGAGGAACATCTCCAGCACCTCGACAAAGTTGGTGCCGTTGACCGGGTCGCCGCCAATGCCGACACAGCTCGATTGCCCGAGGCCGACGGCGGTCGTCTGCGACACCGCCTCGTAGGTCAAGGTGCCCGAGCGCGAGACGATGCCGATCTTGCCGCGGCGGTGGATATGCCCCGGCATGATGCCGATCTTGCATTCGTCGGGGGTGATGACCCCCGGGCAATTGGGCCCGATCAGCCGGGAGCGGGTGCCGGAGAGGCTGCGCTTGACGCGCACCATGTCGAGCACCGGGATGCCCTCGGTGATGCAGATGACGAGCGGAATTTCGGCGTCGACCGCTTCGAGGATCGCGTCGGCGGCAAAGGGCGGCGGCACGTAGATGACGCTGACATCGACGCGGTTTTCCGCACAGGCCTCGCGCACCGTGTTGTAGACCGGCAGGTCGAGATGACGGCCGCCGCCTTTCCCCGGCGTCACCCCGCCCACCATCTTGGTGCCGTAGGCGATCGCTTGCTCGGAATGAAAGGTCCCCTGCGACCCGGTGAACCCTTGGCAGATTACCTGGGTCGACGCATCGACGAGGATCGCCATCAGCCGGCCTCCTTGACGGCGGCCACTATCTTCTCGGCGGCGTCCACCAGGTTCTCGCCGGCGAGGATCGGCAGGCCGGATTGCTGCAGAATTTTCTTCCCCAATTCGACATTGGTGCCTTCCAGCCGGACCACCAACGGCACGTGCAGATTGACCTCGCGGGCCGCGCCCACGACCCCCTCGGCGATCACGTCGCAGCGCATGATGCCGCCGAAGATGTTGACGAGGATGCCTTCGACATTGGGGTCGGAGAGGATCAGCTTGAACGCGGTCGCCACCCGCTCCCGCGTCGCACCGCCGCCGACATCGAGAAAATTCGCCGGGCCGGCGCCGTGCAGTTTGATGATGTCCATCGTCGCCATCGCCAGCCCGGCGCCGTTGACCATGCAGCCGATATTGCCGTCGAGCTTGAGGTAATGGAGCCCGTGCTTGCTGGCCTCGAGTTCGGTCGGGTCCTCCTCGTCCTCGTCGCGTAGGGCGTAGACCTCAGGATGGCGGAAGAGCGCGTTGTCGTCGAAGCCCATCTTGGCGTCGAGCGCCACCAACTGGCCGGCGCCGGTCACGACTAGCGGGTTGATCTCGACCATCGAGGCGTCGAGCTCGGTAAAGGCGTTGTAGAGGGCGGTCACGAACTTGACCGCGGCGCCGATCTGCGGCCCTTCGAGGCCGAGGCCAAAGGCAATGTCGCGAGCGTGGAACGGCTCGATGCCGGTCGCCGGGTCGACCGCGACGCGCAGGATGTTGTCGGGCGAGTGCGCCGCCACCTCCTCGATCTCCACACCCCCCTCGGTCGAGCCGATCAATGTAACGCGCCCGGTCTCGCGGTCGACCAGGACGCCGAGATAGAGTTCGCGGGCGATGTCGCAGCCTTCCTCGACATAGACGCGCTTGACCTCGCGGCCGGCGGGGCCGGTCTGGTGCGTGACAAGCGTCTTGCCGAGGAGTTCGCGGGCCGCGGCGGCGACCTCGTCCTCGGAGCGGGCGAGCTTGACGCCGCCCGCCTTGCCGCGGCCGCCGGCATGGATCTGGGCCTTGACGACCCAGAGCGGGCCGCCCAGCCGCTGCGCTGCGGCGACCGCCTCGGCGGCGGTGTAGGCAACGGCACCCCGTGGCGTCGCGACGCCGAATTTCGCAAGCAGCTCCTTGGTCTGGTATTCATGGATGTTCATTGCGGCATTGCCTCAGAGTTTGCCCGGACGGCGTTGCGGCTCTCAAAGATCGGCGTAGATGTGGGTTTCGGCTTTAGCACCCGGATGGGTGACCGCACCCTTCTCGGCGTCGCCGACCGTCTGCGCGTATTTCCACAGCGTGCCCGATTGGTAGTCGTTGCGGCGCGGCGTCCAGGCGCGGCGTCGCTCGGCCAATTCGGCGTCGCTCAGCGCCACCTCGAGCCTCCCCGAAACGGCGTCGATCGTCACCATGTCGCCGTCGCGCAACAGGGCGATCGGTCCGCCGACCGCGGCTTCCGGCCCGACATGGCCGACCGAGAAGCCGTGTGTGGCGCCCGAGAAGCGCCCGTCGGTGATCAGCCCGACCTTCTCGCCCATACCCTGCCCGTAGATCGCCGCCGTCGTCGACAGCATCTCGCGCATTCCCGGTCCGCCGCGCGGCCCCTCGTAGCGGATGACGATGACGTCGCCTGCCTTGTAATTGCGCGCATCGACCGCGGCGAAGGCGTCCTCCTCGCAGTCAAAGCACCGCGCCGGCCCGGTAAAGCGCAATTGCGTCTTCATGCCGGCGACTTTCACGAGCGCTCCCTGCGGCGCCAGATTGCCCTTGAGCACGACATGGCCGCCGGTCGGCGCCAGCGGCCGCGAGGTCGGCATCACAACGTCCTGGCCGGTCGGGAACACGAAATCCCTGAGGTTCTCGGCGATCGTCCTGCCGGTCACGGTCAAGCAGTCGCCGTGCAGGTAGCCGCCGTCGAGCAGCGCCTTCATCAAGACCGGCACGCCGCCGACATCGTGCAGGTCCTTCATGACGTAGCGCCCGCCGGGTTTCAAATCGCCGATATAGGGGGTGCGCTTCGAGATCTCTCCGAAATCGTGCAGGGTGAACTCGATCCCGGCCTCGTGGGCGATCGCCGGGAGGTGCAGCCCGGCATTGGTCGAGCCGCCCGCGGCCGTCGCCACCATCGCGGCGTTCTCGATCGCCTCCCGGGTGACGATGTCGCGTGGCCGGAGGTTGCGGCGCACCAGCTCCATGACCGCTTGGCCCGACGCTTCGGCATAACGGTCGCGCAAGTCGTAGGGTGCGGGCGCTCCGGCCGAGCCGGGCAAAGCGAGCCCGATCGCCTCCGACACGCAGGCCATCGTGTTGGCGGTGAAAAGACCGCCGCAGGAGCCCGAAGAGGGGCAGGCGACGCATTCAAGCTCGTGCAACTCCTCGTCGGAGAGCGCCCCGATATTGTGTTGGCCGACACCCTCGAAAACATCGCCGATCGTCACGTCGCGGCCCTTGAACCTTCCCGGCAGGATCGAGCCGCCATACATGAACACCGCGGGCACGTTGAGGCGCACCATCGCCATCATCAGCCCGGGCAGCGACTTGTCGCAGCCGGCGAGCCCGACAAGCGCGTCGTAGCAATGGCCTCGCATCGTCAATTCCACCAAGTCGGCGATAACCTCGCGGCTGACGAGGGAGGATTTCATCCCCTCATGGCCCATCGCGATGCCGTCGGTGACGGTGATCGTCGTGAATTCGCGCGGCGTGCCGCCCGAGGCCGCCACCCCCTTCTTCGCCGCCTGCGCCTGGCGCGACAGCGAAATGTTGCAGGGTGCCGCCTCGTTCCAGGTGGTGGCGACGCCGATCAGAGGCTGGTCGATCTGCTCGTCCGTCAGCCCCATCGAATAGAGAAACGAGCGGTGCGGCGCGCGCTCCGGACCGACCGTCACATGCCGGCTCGGCAGGCGCGACTTGTCGAAGGCGGGGCGGCGAACGTCGTCGGGCATCTCGTTTCTCCGGTCGGCGCGGTCAGGGCCGGCACCCTACCGCCGCCCACAGGCGTAATCAATGCCGCGGCCGGGGCCGCCCCCGGCTTCACCACGCAGCCCGCCAAGCGGGGCCTTGCCTTGACAAATCTCGACCCCGGCCGCCATCCTCGCCGGCATGAGAGCTTTGTTCGTCGCGATGATCGGCGCGGTCGGCATCCTGTCTGCCGGCTGTGCCTCCCCCGGCCTCGAGCGCGCCGCGGAAGGCGGCTACCGGGATTGCGCCTCCTGCCAGCTGGACAATCCCGGCGATGTCAGAGTGTGCGAGCGGATCTGCCACAAAAGTCCGGCGGACCAGGCGGGTTCCGGCGCGGGCGGAGCCCTTCATTGAGCAGCGATCCGCTGTGGCGCGCTCGGAATCAAACGAAGCCGGCGTCACTCCTTGGGAGGAAATGACCGATGCAGGTAATGAACGTCATCGCCGAAATATTGAAGCGCGAGGGTGTCTCGACCCTCTTCTGCTTTCCGACGACGCCGATCATCGAGGCTGCTGTCGCCGCCGGGATCACCCCGGTGATCTGCCGCCAGGAGCGTGTCGGCGTGCACATGGCCGACGGCTTCGCGCGGGTCGCCAACGGCAGGCCGCCCGGCGTCTTTGCGATGCAGTACGGACCCGGCGCCGAGAACGCGTTCGCCGGTGTCGCCACGGCGTTTTCCGACTCTTCCCCCGTCGTGTTTCTGCCGCTCGGCCATCCGCGGGAGACCGCACAGCTCTTCCCGATGTTCAAATCGAGCCGCAGCTACGCCGCGATCACCAAATCGGTCGAGGAAGTGCAGTTGCCGCATGAGGTTGGCAACATCATGCGGCGCGCCTTCGCCCAGGTGAAGAACGGGCGGTCCGGCCCGGTCATGGTCGAAATCCCGGTCGACACCGTCGGTGTCGATGTCGATGTCGACCCAGCCGAATACCGCCCGGTGCGCATTACTCGGTCGGCCGGCGATGAACGCGACATCGACGAAGCGGCGCAGATGCTGCTCGACGCTTCCTGCCCGATGATTCTGGCGGGGCAGGGGGTCTTCTATGCCGAAGCGACCGAAGAGTTGCGACGGCTCGCCGAGCTGTTGCAAGCGCCGGTGATGACAACATTCGACGGCAAGAGCGCCTTTCCTGAAGATCATGCGTTGTCGCTCGGGCCGGGCGGCGGCACGTTTACCGGGCACGGCCGTCATTTCCTGCACCAATCGGACCTGGTGCTGGGCGTCGGCTGCAGCTTTACCCGTCACGGCATCGCCACCCCGGTATTGCCGCCGCGCAAGAAAATCATCCATGCGACCAACGACACGCGCGACCTGCACAAGGCCTTTGCCGCCGATCTCGGGATTCTCGGCGATGCCAAGCTGGTGCTCGGCCAGTTGATCGAGGCGGTGCGCGATCGGCTTGGCGGAAAAGTTCGCTCCGAGAGCGTGGGTCAGGAAGTCGCCGGCAAGCGCGAGGAATGGCTCGCCCGCTGGCAGGCGAAGCTCCATTCGAACGAGCATCCGATCAACCCCTACCGGGTGATTTCGGAGTTCATGCGCGTCGTCGATCCGGCGGACGCCATCGTTACCCACGACTCCGGCAGCCCGCGCGAGCAGCTCAATCCGTTCTACAGGGCGACGCGGCCGCGCTCCTATCTCGGCTGGGGCAAGTCGCACCAGCTCGGCACCGGGCTCGGCCTCGTCATCGGCGCCAAGGTGGCGGCACCGGAGAAGTTCTGCGTCAATTTCATGGGCGACGCCGCCTTCGGCATGACCGGGCTCGATTTCGAGACCGCCGCGCGCTGCGGCATCCCGATCACGACAATCGTCTTGAACAACTCGACGATGGCGATCGAGACGCACGCGATGCAATTGTCGCACGAGCGTCACAAGGCTCGCGATCTCGGCGGCAACTACGCCAACATCGCCCGTGACCTCGGCGGCTGGAGCGAGCGGGTCGAAGACCCCTCGCAGATCGGCGACGCGATCCTGCGCGCCCGCCGCCAGAACGACGAAGGCAAGGCGGCGCTTCTCGAGTTCGTCACCAGCCAGGAGCAGGGCTTCTCCCACCGGCGGGGGGCAGCCGAATAGCGGTGCCCACCCCGGTCGGGCGGGCGGGCGGCACATGGCGGAGCGGGTCGAGCGGCGACTGACAACGATCCTGGCGGCCGATGTCGCCGAGTACAGCCGGCTGATGCGGGCGGACGAGGATGCGACGCTCGCCTTACTGACGCGCTGCCGGGACCTCGCCGCCGCACTGATCGCCGAGCATCGGGGCCGTATCGCCAACACCGCCGGCGACGCGGTCCTGGCCGAGTTTCCAAGCGTGGCCGACGGGCTCTACTGCGCGCTGACGATCCAAAAGGCCGTCGGCAACGAGAACGAGGCACTGCCGTCGGACCGGCGGATGCTGTTCCGCATCGGTCTTCACGTCGGCGACATCATGATCCGGGAGGGCGATCTGTTCGGCGACGCGGTCAATGTCGCGGCGCGGTTGCAAGCGCTCGCCGAGCCGGGCGGGATTTGCGTTTCCGCGGCGGTGCGAGCATGCGGGCAGCCGTGTACCTGCCGTCTTCACGGATGCCGGGGCGCAGCAGGTCAAGAACATCGCCGAACCGGTGCATGTTTTCCGGGTGGCGGCAAGCGGCACAACGCCGGCCACCGACGCGCCGGCGCCCTTGCCGCTCCCCGACAAGCCGTCGATCGCGGTATTGCCCTTCGCCAATATGAGCGGCGACCCGGAGCAGGAATATTTCGCCGACGGCTGGTCGAGGAGAT
Organism: uncultured Alphaproteobacteria bacterium; assembly: GCA_963799085.1. Taxonomy (GTDB): domain Bacteria; phylum Pseudomonadota; class Alphaproteobacteria; order ATCC43930; family CGMCC-115725; genus AP-15. The sequence continues at coordinate 29,462 of CAWCWA010000007.1, forward strand.
CATCACCGCGCTCTCCCGCATCCGCTGGCTCTTCGTGATCGCCCGCAACTCGACCTTTACCTACAAGGGCCAGACAGTCGACGTGAAGCAGGTCGGGCGCGAATTGGGCGTGCGCTACGTCCTCGAAGGCTCGGCGCGTAAGGCGGATTCGCGGGTGCGCATCACCGCGCAGTTGATCGATGCCCTGACCGGGACGCATCTCTGGGCCGATCGCTTCGACGGCTCGCTCGAAGATGTGTTCGAACTGCAGGACAAGGTCGCGTCGAGCGTTGCCGGGGCCATCGAGCCCGCGTTGCAAGCCGCCGAGATGCGCCGCTCCGCCATGCGGCCGACGACCCACCTCACCGCCTATGATCTCTATTTGCGCGCCCTTGCGGGCTTCTTTCCAACCACAAGAGAGCGGGCTATCGACGCTCTTGGGTTGTTCGAGCAGGCGATAGCGATTGATCCGTGTTACGGGCCGGCACTCTCCTGGGCGGCGATTTGTCACCGAGTGCTTGCCATCAACGCCTGGACCGGAACGCCGGAGACAAACCGGCGCAAGGCCGGGAACCTAGCGCGGCAGGCGCTCGAGGTAGCCCAGAATGACCCGGGCGTCCTCGCCAACGCGGCGGTTGTGCTGGCGCAATTCGCTGAGGATATCGGCGTAATGATGGCGCTTGTGGACCGCGCGCTGGCGCTCAACCCAAGCTTCGCTCGCGGCTGGTATGCGAGCGGCGTTCTCAGGGGCTGGGCCGGTCAACACGATCTCTCGATTTCGCATGTCGAGACCTCGCTGCGCCTGAGTCCGCGCGAGCGTGCCGGTACGCCCCAATCCAGGATGGGCGAGGCTTATTTCTTCAAACATCAGTTTGACGGAGCGGTGTCGAAACTGCTCCTCTTTATTCAAGAAAACCCGGGCGCTCCCGTCGTATACCGCTTTCTCGCCGCGTGCTACGCCCATATGGGGCGGCTCGACGAAGCGCGCGCGATCATCGCGCGGTTGCGCGCCATCACTACGCTCGTTGTGCCGAGCGATCTGCCGTGGCGCAACCCCCAGGACCGCGAGCTGTTACTCTCGGGACTGCGCCTGGCCATCGGCGAGGCGACATGACGTGGCGGGGTATTCTCGGCTGATGGGGGCGGGCGAAGAAAGCGGGAACGTGAAAAAGACGAGTTCTTCCCCCAAACTCTCTCATTGACGGTCGGGAGATCGCATAATGGCGCCGCGTATCGGATATTTGTTGCCGACCCGCGAGTCGGTCATGGAAGGCCGCCCGGAGGTCCAGCCGCTGCTGGCGCTCGCCGAGCGTGCCGAGGCTCTCGGGTATGATTCGGTGTGGGTCGGGGATTCGCTCCTGGCCCGGCCGCGGCATGATCCGCTGACCCTGCTCGCCGCGGCCGCCGCCCGAACGACCAAGGTCATGCTGGGCACCGCGGTGTTTCTGCCGGCGCTGCGCAACCCGGTCGTGCTGGCGCACCAGCTTGCCACTCTCGACCGGATCAGCGAGGGGCGGCTCGTGCTCGGGGCCGGCATCGCCAGCGACGTGCAGAACATTCGCGACGAGTTCGCCGCGGCGGGCGTGCCGTTCGAGGGCCAAGTCGGCCGGATGATGGAGGGGTTGCGATTGTGCCGGGCGCTGTGGACCGGCAAGCCGGTCGATTGGCAGGGGCGCTGGCCGGTCAAGGCCGGCGTGCTGGGACCGACCCCGCATCGGCCGGGCGGGCCGCCGATCTGGATGGCGGGATCGGTCGGTCCGGCGCTCGGACGCGCCGGCAAGTATTTCGACGGATGGTTTGCCAACGAGGCGGATCTCGCGCGCTGGACCGGGCAATGGGCCGATGTGCGGAAGATCGTGCGCGAAGCCGGGCGCGACCCCGCCGGGTTTGTCGCCGCCGTCTACATGACCTTGGCGATCGACGAGGACGCCGAGCGGGCGAACCGGCGGATCGACGCCTTTCTCGAACATTATTACGGGCAGCCGGCGGCGGCGATGCGACGGCGGCAGGCCTGCTTTGCCGGTAGCGGCACGGCTGCCGCGGAATACATGAAAGCCTATGCCGACGCCGGTGCGAGCCATCTGATCATCCGCTTCACCGGAGATCACGAGCGCAACCTCGAGACCCTCGCCGCATTGCGCGCGGAATTGGCCTGGTAGCGGTCCCCCGTCACGGGCCGGGCACTGGCTCGCAATTCGGTTGATCTCGATCAAGGTCACGGGTCCGCCCCCGGCGTTACCAACGGCTTGGACGGCGTCCAGATAGGTGATCCGGCTTGACCGGCCATAAAGGGATTGCCGCATACCATTTGCTCTAGGGGCGGAATTATCCTAGATAATTCAACCTGCCGCTTTGGCCGAGGCTGTGGCCTGCGCCCAAACCGGGCAATGGCTCGATGCGGCTTTGCGTCGATCGTCAAATGGAGGTCCAACATTATGACAGGGAAATCTTCGTTGAGCAGAACCGGGATGGCCGTCGCGGCGATCCCGTTCGTGGCTCTGCTGCTTTCGGCTTGCGTTTCGCAGCAGCAATACGACGCCGTGGTTGCCGAGAACCAGCAGCTCAAGGCGCAGCTGGCGCAATCGCAGGCCGAGCAGAAATTCGTCGTCGCCGACGACCTGCTCTTCCCCTCCGGGGGTTATCAATTGAGCCCGCAAGGCCAGCAGGCGCTGAACAATCTGGTGCCGAAACTGAAGAACCTGCAGAACGCCAAGATTGTCGTCTACGGCTACACCGATAACACCCCGGTCGGGCCGGAATTGCAGCGGATGGGGATCGCCAACAACCTCGATCTGTCGACGAGGCGGGCGGCGACGGTGGCGAGCTATCTGGTGTCGCAAGGCGTCAACCCGAACATCACCTCGGCCAAGGGCTTCGGCGAGACCCATCCGGTAGCATCGAACGATACGCCGCAGGGCAGGGCGCAGAACCGGCGCATCGAGATCACGATCCAAGGGCCGGGGGCCCCGGGCGCGTAATCGCGCCGTAGACCGATTCGTTCCGCCGCCGGCGGTCACCCCGTCGGTGGTCCGGATCACGTCTGCCGTTTCTCGGCGCCGAAACAGGGGCTGGCGACGCTGTCGATTCGAGCAGGTAAACATCCGTCCATGAGCCGGGTGGGGGCGGCAATGGTCAAAAGGGTGGCGCGCGCCATCGTCGCTGGCGCAGTCATGCTGTCCTGCGCCGGGTGTCTCGTCGGCCCCGACTTTACGACGCCGACGGCGCCAGTCGCCGCCAAGTTCCTCGAAGCGAGCAACCCGTCGGTCAAACCCGGCGACCCGCTTTATCGCGGTTGGTGGAAGGCGTTTCACGATCCGGTGCTGGATCGCTTGATCGAGATCGCTTACGCGCAGAACCTGTCGCTGATGAGCGCCGGGACCCGCGTCTTGGCGGCTCGGGCGGAGCTAGGGGTGGCGATCGGCGAATTCTATCCGCAAGTGCAGACGGGCGGCGGCTCGGTCACCTACGACCGGCTCAGCCACGCCGATCCGACAACCACCCCTGGCGGGCAATTCGGCAATTTCTGGCGCGCCTCGCTCGCCGGCAACGTCAATTGGGAACTCGATTTCTGGGGCAAGTTCCGGCGCGGCATCGAATCGGCGGACGCGGCTTACTTGGCTTCGATCGCGAGCTATGACGACGTCTTGGTGACGTTGCTCGGCGATGTGGCGACGACCTATATCGGCATCCGCACGCTGGAACAGCAGATCGCCATCGCGCGCGACAATATCGTCAAGCAAAAGAAGGCGCTTGCCATCGCCGAGGCGCGCTGGCGCGGCGGTGTGGCGACCAAGCTCGACGTCTACCAGGCGCAAAATGTCCTCGGACAGACCGAGTCAACGATCCCGCAACTGACCATCCAGCTGAAGCACGGGTTGAACGCGCTTCGGGTCTTGCTGGGCATGCCGCCCGAACCGCTCGACGGGTTGCTGCGGCGATCGAGCGGCATTCCGGCGCCGCCCGAGAGCGTAGCGATCGGGATTCCGGCCGATCTCGTCCGCCGCCGTCCCGACATCCGCGCCGCCGAACTGGCGGCGGCCGCCCAGAGCGCGCAGATCGGCATTGCCGAGGCAGACCTCTATCCGGCGTTCAGCCTTCTCGGCACCTTCGGCGCCAGCGCCAGCAACATCGGCAATAGCAAGTTGAAGGAAGTGTTCCAAGGCAGGGGAATCACCTTCGGCTTCGGGCCGGCGTTTCAATGGAACATCCTCAATTACGGGCAGATCACCAATACCGTTCGGGTCGAGGATGCCAGACTGCAAGGGCTGCTCCTCGATTACCAGAACAGTGTGCTGAAGGCGCAGCAGCAGGTCGAAAACGGCCTGGCCAACTTTGTCCATTCAAAAGAGGCGGTCGCCGATCTGCGCTACAGCGTCGCCGCCGCCAACGCCGCGCTTGGGCTTGCCTTTTTGCAATATCAGCTGGGGACGCGCGACTTTACGACGGTGCTGACGGCCGAACAGAATTTATACACGGCGCAGAACAGCCTCGCCGTGTCTTTAGGCAACGTCTCGACCGGGCTGGCGTCGGTTTATCGCGCTTTGGGGGGCGGATGGCAGATCAGAGAGGGGAACGAATTCGTTCCCGTTGCGGTCAGCGAGGAAATGCGGGCGCGGACCAATTGGGGAAGCCTGCTGCCGCCGCCCGGCGAGCCGCAACCGCCCACGCCGGGATTGCCGACGCCACAGGATGTGAGCCCGGGCGTCCGGGCGCCGGAATGGTGAGGCGGCTGTGAAAGCGCTCGCCAACCTTAGGGCGAGAATGCAATTGGCCGTCGGCCCGGAGCGATCCCGGTGGTGGCTGTGGGCTGCGGCGGTCCCGCTGCTGGCCGTGGCCGCCGTTTACGGTGGGGTCGCGCTATGGCCGTCGAGACCATCCACGGCGCTCGCAGCCGAGCCGAGAGTATCGCCGGCCCCGGCCTCCGCGGCGATCCCGGCGCAAGCAGCGGCGCCCGCGCCCACCGTCTCGGTGGTGATACCGAAGGTCGAGAACGTCACCAACTATGTCGAGGTGACCGGCAACGCCGCGGCGGTCAATGCGGTCAAGCTCGTCGCCCGGGTCGAAGGCTATCTCGAACAGCAGCATTACGAGGACGGCGCCCGGGTCAAGAAAGGCGATCTCCTTTTCACGGTTCAGCAGGACCAATACAAATATCAATTGGAGCAGGCGCAGGCCCAGGTGCTGACCGCGCAGGCGGCGCTCCTCTACGCCAAGACCGAACTCGTCCGCTATACGGCGCTGGTCAAGAAGGACGCCGCGACCCAGACCGAGGTCGACCACTGGAATTTCGAGCGGGCCAGCGCCGAGGCGCAATTGCTGAGCGCGCAGGCGCAGGTCGGGCTGGCGAAGCTGAACCTCGGCTATACCGAGGTCCGCGCCCCGTTCGACGGCATCGTCGGCAAGCATCTGATCGATCCCGGCAACCTTGTCGGCGGGGGCGGCCAGCAAAGCGCGCTCGCCGAGATCACCCAACTCGACCCGATCTACGTCGTCGCCAATCTGAGCGAGCAGGACGTCCTGAAGATCCGGCAAAATCTCGGCCAGCACCGCCTGACCCTGGCCGATCTCCACAAGGTGCCGGTCGATGTCGGCCTGTCCGACGAGACCGGGTTTCCGCACCAGGGAACGATCGAGTATGTCGCGCCCGGCGCTCGATCCGGCGACCGGAACATTGCTGGTGCGCGGCATCGTGCCCAACCCGAACTATGCGCTGGTGCCGGGGTTTTTCGTGCGCATGCGCCTGCCGATGGCCAAAGTCAACCGCAACGCGCTCCTGGTGCCCGACCGGGCGTTGCAGGAAGACCAGGGCGGGCGCTATCTGCTCGTCGTCAACAAGGACAATGTCGTCGAGCAGCGCTATGTGCAATTGGGCGAATTGCAAGGCGCGCTGAGGGTCATCACCGGCGGTCTCGATCCGGGCGCCCGCGTCGTCGTCGGCGATCTCTGGCAAGCCAATCCCGGCACCAAGGTGACGCCGAAATTGACGACGATCAATTGACACCGCACCCGCCCGGCCGGCTGGCGCGACCGTAACGGGTCACAAGCCATGATATCGAAATTCTTTATCGAGCATCCGGTCCTGGCGAATGTCCTGGCGATCGTGCTGGTGCTGATCGGCGCGATCTGCGTGTTCCGCCTGCCGGTCGCCGAATACCCGAACATCACGCCGCCGACGGTTCAGGTGACGACACGCTATCCCGGCGCCAGCGCCCAGACCATCGTCGACACGGTGGCGTTGCCGATCGAATTACAGGTCAACGGCGTCGAAGGCATGATCTACATGCAGTCGACTAGCGCCTATGACGGCACCTACGTGCTGACGGTCACCTTCGACATCGGCAGCGATCCGAACATGGATCAGGTGCTGGTGCAAAACCGCGTTCAGAACGCGCTGGCGCAATTGCCGCAGGCGGTTCAGGCGCAAGGGGTGTCGATCCGCGCTAAATCCTCGTCGATCCTCGAATTCGTGACGCTGTCTTCGCCCGGACGGTTCGCATGACGCGCTCTACATGTGGAATTACGCGACGATCAACCTCGTCAACGAATTGGCGCGGCTGCCGGGGGTTGGCAACGTCACGGTGATGGGGGCCGGCGAATATTCGATGCGGATCTGGATGGACCCGCAAAAACTTTACTCGTTCGGGCTGATCCCCGAAGATGTAATCCGAGTCGTCAGGGAGCAAAGCCAGGAGGTCGCGGCCGGCCAGGTCGGGATGCCGCCGGCGCCAAAGGACCAGCAGTTCCAATACACGATCGACATTCTGTCGCGGTTCAGCGATCCGGGCCAGTTCGCCGAAATCGTGATCAAGGACCAGACCGCCCAGGGTGGGCGCCTCGTTAAACTAAAGGATGTCGCCCGTATCGAACTGGGGGCGCAGACCTATTCACAGGATTTCAAGCTCGACGGCAAGCCCGCCGCCGGCATCGCCATCTACCAGACGCCGGACGCCAATTCCTTGAAGGTCGCCGCCGCCGTCGCCGCCAAGATGGAAGAGTTGTCTCGGCATTTCCCACCGGGACTGACCTATGCCATCCCCTACAACACGACGATCTTCGTCAAGAATTCGATCAACGAAGTCTACAAGACGTTGTGGCAGGCCGGGGTCCTGGTGCTGATCGTGATCCTGGTCTTTTTGCAGAACTTCCGCGCCACCCTGGTGCCGGCGACGACGGTGCCGGTCACGATCATCGGCGCGTTTGCCGGCATGGCCGCGCTCGGGTACACGGTCAACCTGTCGACCTTGTTCGCTTTGATCCTGGCGATCGGCATCGTCGTCGACGACGCGATCGTCATCGTCGAGGGTGTGTCGAAATACATTGAACAGGGCATGTCCGGGCACGATGCCGCGATCAAGGCGATGGACGAATTGTTCGGCCCGATCATCGGCATCACGCTGGTGTTGATGGCGGTGTTTCTGCCCTCGGCCTTTGTTCCTGGGCTCAGCGGGCAGATGTTCGCGCAATTCGCCCTGGTGATCGCGGTCACCGCGCTGATCAGCGCCGTCAATGCCGCGACCCTCAAGCCAACGCAGTGCGCGCTGTGGCTGCGCACGCCGAAGCCGGTGGCGCAGCGCAATATTTTCTTCCGCGGTTTCGACCGCGGCTATACGCGCATGGAACATGCCTATACCGGGCTGATCGGCCGCATGGTTCGGCACAGCGGGCTGATGGTGCTGATCGGTGTGGCGCTGGCGGCGGGCGGGGTGCTCGGCATCGCGCGTCTGCCGACCGCGTTCATCCCGAACGAGGATCAGGGCTATCTGATGATCGCCGCCCAATTGCCGGACGGCGCCACGCTTGGCCGCACGACGGCGGCGCTCGATAATGCGACTGAGGCAGCCCTTAAAACGCCGGGTGTCGAGCGGGTCATAGCGATATCGGGCCTGTCGGTGCTCGACAACTTCGCCGACCTCGCTAATGCCGGCGTCAGTTTCGTCATCCTCAAACCGTGGGACCAGCGCAGCAAGGCCGACAAGACCGACATCCTGTCGATCGCCGAGGCACTGCAGACCAAACTTAATTCGGCGCCGGACGGGCGGCTCTTCGTGCTGGCGCCGCCGCCCATCCAAGGGATCGGCAATGCGGGCGGCTTTCAGATGCAGATCGAAATGCTCGGCGGCAATTTCGACTATGACCGGCTCAACGACCTCACCCAACAGATCGTCAAGGAGGCCAACGCCGATCCGCGGTTGCAGCATGTGATCTCGACCTTCCGGCCGGGAGCGCCGCAGGTCTCGGTGGCCGTCGATCGCGACCGCGCACAGACCCTGCGGGTGTCCGTCGGCGACATCTTCTCCGCGTTGTCCTCCTATCTCGGCTCAACCTACGTCAACCAGTTCAACAAGTTCGGCCTGTCGCTACAGGTTTATGCCCAGGCCGATTCGAAATTCCGCCTGCAGCCCGACGATCTCTTGAACCTCTATGTCCGCAGCTCCGACAATCAGATGGTGCCGATCGGGGCGGTGGCGCATCTGGGCCATGTGCTCGGCCCCTCGCTGGTCAGTCTTTACAACCTCTACCCCTCCGCGGCGATCGTCGGCGCCCCGGCGCGCGGCGTCAGCTCGGGCCAGGCGCTTGACGATCATGGAGGAGATCGCAAACCGCATCCTGCCGCAAGGATGTGGGCCATGAATGGACGGCGATGTCGTACCAGGAGAAGCTGACCGGCAATCAGCTCTATTACCTGTTCGGCCTGTCGGTGCTGCTGGTTTACCTCTGCCTCGCCGGCCAGTACGAGAGCTGGGTCCTGCCGCTGGCGGTATTGTCGGCGGTGCCGCTGGCGTTGCTCGGTCCGGTGATCGCGCTGACCAGCCTCGGGGTCGCCAACAATCTCTACACCCAGATCGGCCTTATCTTGATGATCGCGCTGTCGGCCAAGAACGGCATCCTGATCGTCGAAGTCGCGCGCGAACGCCGCATGGTGGACGGCATGCCGATCCGGGACGCCGCGGTGGAGGCTTCGCGGACCCGGTTCCGGCCGATCCTGATGACCTCGTTCGCTTTCGGCATGGGGGTATTGCCGCTGGTATTGGCGACCGGCGCCGGCGCCGACGCGCGCATTTCGCTGGGTCTCAGCGTGCTGAGTGGCATCATCGCCTCGACCTGCCTCGCGGTCCTGTTCGTGCCGTCGTTCTTCACGGTGTTGCAGCGCTTCGAGGAATGGCGCAAGGCGCGCAAGCGGCCGGTCGCAGCCGCGCCCCACGTCACCGAATAACCATCGCCGCGGCGGATTTCAGCGCGCCTACTGCGGTGACGGCGATCGTTCCGAAAACGAGGCGTCGCGCATGAAGCATTCGATGCGCCGATGGAACGAACTGGCATGGTTTCGGTATTTCCCAGCAGCCCGTTGGCTCACCGAGTACCATGCCGCTTGGCTGCGTCGAGATATCATAAGCGGCCTGACGCTGGCTGCTTATGCGATCCCCGTGTCTCTCGCCTATGCCGCATTGGCGGGTCTGCCACCACAGGTTGGCGTCTATGGCTATCTGTTGGGCGGGATCGGCTACGCCCTGTTGGGGTCGTCGCGCCAGCTAGCAATCGGACCCACTTCGGCCATCTCATTGATGATCGCCGGAACTGTCGGAGCGATGGCGGATGGAGACGCGCATCGCTACGCCGCGATCGCCAGCCTTACGGCCTTTATCGTCGCCGGGCTTTGTTTTCTGGCCTGGGTTATGCGGCTGAGCGCGCTTGTCAAATTGATCAGCGACAGCATCCTCGTCGGGTTCAAGGCCGGTGCCGGATTGACCATTGCGATGACGCAGCTGCCGAGCTTGATCGGGACGCCGGGCGGCGGCCACAATTTTTTCGATCGGGCTGTATTTTTTGCCGGTCAACTCTCGCAGGCCAACTATCTCGTTCTCGTTGTTGGCGCCGTCGCGATCGCGTTGCTCGTGCTCGGCGAACACCGGTTGCCCGGAAAACCGGTCGCGCTCGGCGTCGTTGCGCTTTCCATCGTCGTTGCGTCGGTGCTGGGCCTTCCGGCGCTCGGATTGCCTACGACGGGCCCGATCCCGCGCCGGCCTGCCGGGGTTGGAAATCCCGACGTTGCGGCCAAGCGATGTCGAAGGCATCGTTCCACTGGCAGCCGGATGCCTTCTGCTCGCCTATATCGAGGGTGTCTCTGCCGCCCGAACATTCGCAGAAAAGCACCGCTATGCCCTCGACCCGCGGCAGGAGCTGCTCGGCATCGGCGCAGCCAATCTCGCGGCCGCCCTCGGACAAGGCTATCCAGTGGCGGGCGGGCTCTCGCAATCGGCGGTTAACGACAAGGCCGGCGCCCGCACCCCGCTTGCCCTGATTTTCGCCTCGGCGACGCTGGCGCTGTGTCTGCTGTTTCTTACCGGATTGTTGGAAAAAATTTGCCGAAGGCGGTGTTGGCGGCGGTGGTGCTTACCGCTGTCGCAGGATTGCTCGATTTTTCCGGACTGTTGCGCATGTGGCGCGTCAGCCGTCTCGACTTTTACGCCGCGACGATCGCTTTGGGGGCCGTGCTGCTGCTCGGGATTCTGCGAGGCATCCTGCTCGCGGCCTTGGCCTCGGTTCTGATGTTGTTGATCCGTGCGTCGAATCCACACGTTGCGTTCCTCGGCCGCGTGCCCGGCACCAGAAGCTATTCCGATCTCGCCCGTCATCCAGAGAACGAGGTCTTGGCCCACATCATTGCGTTTCGCCCGGAGGCGTCGCTGATCTACGTCAACGCCGAATTCGGTCTTGCACGTCGTGTCGAGTCGGGTTCGGGCAGCCGGGTCGTCCGACATACGTCTAGTTGTCTGTGATTTGTCGGCGTCGCCTTATGTCGATCTCGCCGGCTCGCGCATGCTGCACGAGTTGGACGACGACCTGACCGCGCGCGGCATCGAGCTTCGCATCGTCGGAGCGCGTGGAACGGTGCGGGACCTGTTGCGCGCCGATGGCGTAGGCGAGAAGGTCGGCGGGCTCGATCGCGTGGATACGCTCGAGGGTCTCCTTGACGGCAGCCAACCATATCTGGACCCGCTTGTTTGACCCGCATCAACCTTGAACCACCATTGGATCAGCCGTCGCCGGCGTCTCGGGCGTCTCGCTTGCCGGGCTTCGTCTCCACCGCGGATGCCGTCGTCGGGCGACCCCTGACGTCAGCGAGTTACGCAGCCGTCGCGAGACGGACCGCCCGCCGCTGTACAGCGGCGGCCTATGCTAGGTGCGGCCCCGGTTCAGATCGTTTCACGGTGGTAATCCGTCTCATCCGGCGCCCGCGCAAGCGGCTGTAGGATATCGATCAACTCCTGATGGGCCGTGCTGCCCACATTGCGGAACTCGTCGATCGAATGCGCGTCCATTAGCCGGCTCAGGCGCAGCAATTCGCGCATTCGTTGTCGGCGATTGAGCTGCAGTTCGGACGGGCGGGAGGTGAAGAACAGCCGCCGCAATTCGCCGGGACCGAAGAGATGGCTGAATTCGGTTGCCGTCACGTAGATCAGAAACAAGACCAAGATCCAGAGCGAAATCGCAGAAAACCGATGCCACGAAAAGGTCGTGATCAAATAAGGGATGAAATCGCTCGGCGGATTGCCCTCCAGCGCGAAGTGCACGAAACGCTCGAGGAGCCGCGCCAGAAACACGACAACCCAGTAAAACGCGGTCTTGAATAGTATCGGTTGGATCAGCGGCGCCCGGTCGTATCGCCTCAACAACGGCATCTTGTTGGCGACCAGCACCGCCTTGCCGACAACGAGCGCAGCCATCGTGACGAGCATGAAGTTGCTGAGCCCGATCAAATAATGAGCGACGAGGAGATTGCTCGTCAGCACGACAAAGTTAAATCCGACAAAAAAGAAGATTGTCGGCGGCAACGCCTCGCGCGCCTCGTGCAGAAGCCGGGCGCCAATTCGACACGCGACGCCGCCACATTGTGCGATCGGCGACGCCGGATGGCCGTATTGGTCGAGGAGGGGCCGCGTTCTCATGGCGTTAGCTCCAGCTGAAGCCGCTCACTGGTTCGCCGGTATCGTGACGACCGGCGCCGACCCCTTGACCCCCGTATCGGCGATCGAGAACAGCAGCATGATGATGCTGAACGTGTTCTTGGATTGGATGTCAGTGTTAGCGATCCAAAACCACCTTCTGTCGTATTGTACGGTGACATAGGCGTCTTGAGGCGCCGCATCTGCGACTAGGACGCGCAAGGGCGGGCCGATCAGCGATGCTGCCGCCTGAGTGTCGAACCCAGGCGTGGCTCTGCCCTGTGCGACATCCGCTTCGGGCACCTGTACGACAGCCGCAAACTCCAGCATGATCTGCAGCATCGAACGTGTCACCATGTCGATCTCATTATCTCTTCCCGAATAGCCGCCGTAATTTACCTTGAGTTCCCGCAGGTCCGGCTTTAGCCCAAGGAGACTCTTTAATTCCCTCCCCTTAGCTGCGATCTGCGGATCCTTACTCGGCCCGAAGATCAAGACAGAGCTCTCCTCACCGGCTCTGATGCGCTCGATGCGGATCTGGATGGCGCCAGCGAGCTGGCCCTCGCGCAGCAGCTCGACGAGGCGGGTAAATTTTGGGTCGGCCGGGCGCCTGGGCCGGTTCAACTCATTATTCAGGCCATTAATCGAATCCAACATAATCGGTAGGATGCGATCCGCAGGATAGCCCGATTGTAGCACAAACAGCACGGAACTAGGGGGGATCGGCGTCATCAGCCTCTTCAAGAAATCCGTACCCGTGAGCGGCGAATAAACGACGGTAGGCCGGTCGGTATAGGTTCCGGCCGCCGTTGCGCTGCCGGCCGCCGTGAAGGGTCCGACAAGGCCCGCTGTAACGTTTCCTGCGGAGAAGCTACCGCCGATAGTGCTCTGAAGCTGATATCCGGCAATCACCTGCGCGACTTCAAGAAAAACCGGCATATCCGCGTAACGGAGCTTGACGATATTAAGAAGGGTCTGCTCCTGCCAGGAATTGCCGATTGCTGTCGCATAGTCGATGCGGTCGTGGGACACCGATCCCGGGCCGATGCTGCTGCACGCCGTCACGGCGAACACCATTACGGCGATGATGGGCCTTCTCGGTGCCATCGCTAGTCGGGCAAGACCCGCAAGTCGAACACATTAAAATGCCAGGGAGCGAGATCGATGTAGAGACCGTAATCCACAAGATCGCCGCCATCGCGGTCGTAAACCTCACTTCCTAACAAGTCGGTCAGCCGAAGCCGTTTGCCGCGAAATGCCGGGAATGGTAATTGCAGCCGGCATTGGCTCTGATTGCCCGAGTAATTGACGACAACGACATGGCGGTCGCCGTCCTCGGCCGCCCAGGCATAGGCGATGAAATCGTCGGAGGTCCAGTTGCCGTCCCAGGCCGCCCACGGCTCGATCTGACCCCAGTTCCCCGAGCGAAACGCCGGCGTTTCTCGCAACACCTTCAACAGTTTCGCATAGAAGGCAGCGATCTCGGGGATTGTCGACTCGACCGGGCCGCGACAAAGATGGGCGGGGATGCGGAGCCGTGCACCCTCGAACTGGCCCTGATGGAAGAAACGCAGCCCTGGCGACAGGAACGTCGCGATCGCTGCTGCCCGATGCCGCGGCCAGTCGAATTCGGCTGCGGCGCGCGGCTCGTCGTGATTTTCCAGAAACCGGGCGAGCTTGTCCTGATAGTCGAGGCCGGCGCGCAGATGATCGCGGACCCGCCCGGCGCGGCGCGCGCTCAATCGGTCGTAGAGCCGCTTGTCGTAGCAATAGTCAAAGCCCTCCTGCTGCAAGGTCCATTCGAGGTCCCAATAGACCTCAGCCATGAACGTGAAGGCCGGATATCGCGCCCGTACAGCGGCCGTCGCCTTCGGCCAGAACGGCGTCGGCGTCAGCCCCCACGTTCTCTCGAAGATCTCGGGCAACAGCAGCATCGCCATGTCGCAGCGCACCCCGTCGCATTTGCCGGAGATCGTGGTCAGTTCGCCGATTTGCGCCGTCTGGAGTTCGGGATTGGCGTAGTTGAGCTGCAATGTATCGGGCCAACCCGGGAAATTAGGGTCGCGGCCGTGGGCCAATATTCGTGGCCCGCGAACGGTTTCGACCCGCAGGTAATTCTGCGGCGCGGCCGTCGACGCCGCCTCGCTGCCCTCGACGTAGAACTCCGGACGGGAGTTCACCCAGGCGTGATCCGGCGCAGTGTGGTTGGGAACGAAGTCTAGCATCAGCCTGATTCCGCGCGCCGCTAGCCTTTCGCGGAAATGCGCCAACGCCGTCTCGCCGCCGAGCGCCTCGCTGACGGCGTAGGCTGCGATCGCAAAGCCGGAGCCGCAAATGTCGTCCTCGGTCAGATCGGGCAGAACCGATTTGAACTCTTCGCGCCATTGCAGGTTGCCGCACGAGACGGCGCGGCCGGCGGGCCCCGTCCGCCACACGCTCAGCAGCCAAACCCAGTCGAAACCCTCTTCGGCAAAGGCGTCGATCGTGGCCTCGCCGATATCGGCCAGCGTCAGCTTCCTGCCCAATTCGCGGGACAGCCGATGGAGCCAGACCCTGGTGTTGATCTGAAACAGGGACGGATACCGCGGTTGTGTTGCCATAGGCATCTCCCAGTGACGCGGCACTTGATAACTGCAAACGGCTTCAGCGTGGATTTGCCGCGTGCTTGATGTGACGACCAGGTAACTCGTCTGAAGTCAAGTTGGCCAACAGTTCTTCGGCTGCCACCGCCTCGACATCGGCACTTCTCGCCATGCCCGACCCTCTGCCGACAGCCTGGCGATCGAAAGCGACGCTCTTGATGACGGCGAAGACGCGTTTGCCGGGGGCGAGGTTCAATGCGGCGATGGATTGCCGCGTCAGCCTGGCGATCAGGGCGTCGCCGCCGCAATCGAGGCGAAGCTCGGCGATCGGCCCGTCGGGCGGACCGATCTCGGCGATGACGACGGGCAGAATATTCAACGCGCTCAGACCCGTGGGCTCGCGGACCGCTATCATGACGTCGCGCGCCCTGACCTGGACCCGCACTCTGCTGCCGACGGCAAGGTCGAGTTGCGGAACGCGCAGTTCGCCGCCTGCCGCGCGCAACCGTGTCAAGCCGAAGGCGGCGTCGTGGCCGATGATCCAGGTCTCCAGGATGGCGCCTGCTTCGGGGCCACCGGACAGCGGTGAGAAGTCGAGCCTCGTAAGCACCTCCGCCGCCGGGCCGACCGCCGCGATCCGCCCCTCGGACAGGACCACCAATGTCGAGGCAAGTCTTGCGACCTCGGCGACCGAGTGGCTGACATAAATAATCGGAATACGCGTCTCGTCGCGCAGCCGTTCGATATAGGGCAGGATTTCCGATTTGCGGTCCTGGTCGAGCGAGGCCAAGGGTTCGTCCATCAACAGCAGGCGCGGGTTTGCGAGCAAGGCGCGGCCGATCGCGACGCGCTGCTTTTCGCCGCCAGACAACAGTCCCGGTCGGCGCCGCAGCACACGTCCGATGCCGAGCATCTCGACGATCTGCCCCAACTCACCATGAGACTGCCTCACGCGGCTGAACCAACGGCCGTAAAGGAGGTTCTGCCGCACTGTCAGATGCGGAAAGAGGCGCCCTTCCTGGAAAACATAGGCGATACGGCGGCGATGTCGCGGCACAAAGATGCCGCTGTCAGTGTCAGTCAGAACCGCTCCGTCAACGACGATCCGCGCCCGATCGGGGCGGATCAGCCCGGCGATCGCGTTGATCAGCGATGTCTTGCCCGAGCCCGACGGGCCAAAGAGCGCGGTCAACCCGCCTTCGCTCGCGAAATTCGCGTCAAGGGCGAAGCTCCCGAGGCGATGGCTGACGGCGACTTCGAGCATCAAAGGCCGACGGTTCGCCGGGTCGCTTCCCACGCCAGAAGCTCCGAAATCAGCAGTGCCGCCATCGAGATCGCAATAGACACCAGGGTCAGCCGAAGCGCCGCCAGATCGCCGCCGGGCGTCTGCGTGAAGGTATAGATGGCAGAGGCCAGGGTCTGCGTCTCGCCCGGAATGTTCGAGACAAAGGTGATCGTGGCGCCGAATTCGCCGAAGGAGCGGGCGAAAGAGAGGATCATGCCGACCAGAATACCCGGAACGATCAGCGGCAGGGTGATCGTCAGGAACACCCACGCGCGGTTGGCGCCGAGCGTCCCGGCGGCGCTTTCGAGACCACGGTCGACGCCATCGAGCGAGAGGCGGATCGAGCGCACCATCAGTGGAAAGCCCATGATCGCGCAGGCAAGCACCGCCCCGGTCCAGCGAAAGGCCAGAACGATGCCGAGATATTCGTCGAGCATCCGCCCGAGCGGACCCCTGCGGCCGAACAGCAGCAGCAGGATGTAGCCTGTCACCACTGGCGGCATGATCAGCGGCAGATGAACCAGGCCGTTCAATAGCGACTTGCCCCAAAAACGGCCGCGTGACAGCAGCACGGCCACCGCGACCCCGACCGGCAGACTCGCCGCCATCGCCCAGAATGCCACCTTCAGGCTGAGGCGGATCGCCGTCAGTTCCTCAGATGAAAAGGCGGTCAGCAGGCTCACGCCGTCCGCCGCGGCAGGTCCGGACCGGTCATCCGGTGGGTGCGCGGTTGAGGACGGTAAAGCCTTGCTTCTCGAAAAGCGGCGCCGCTGCGGCCGAACGCAAATAAGCGGCGAACCCTGCGGCGTCGGGATTGGACGAGTTCGCGATCAAGGCCATCGGATAGACGATCGGCGGATGCGTATCGGCCGGGAAGCTCGCAACGATCTTGACGCCCTTGTCGGCCGCCGCATCGGTCTTGTAGACGATGCCGAGCGGAGTTTCGCCGCGCGAGACCAGCAGTAGGGCGGCGCGCACGTTTTCCGTTGGCGCTATGCGTTCGGCGACCGTGGACCAGACGCCGAGCTTTTCGAGGGCTGCCTTGCCGTACTTGCCGGCTGGGACCGTGTTGGGGTCGGCCATTGCCAGACGGTCGTTGCCGAGGGCGGCGGCGAGCGGAAAGTTCGGGCCGATCGCGATCGATGCCGTGCCGCCGACCGGGGCTATCAGCACGATGCTGTTGCCGAGCAGATTGACGCGGGTATCGGGCTTGATCAGCTTGCGCTCGGCTAGATAATCCATCCAGTCGAGGTCGGCGGACAGGAAGATGTCGGCGGGCGCGGCCGCCTCGATCTGCTTTGCGAGCGTCGAACTAGCGGCGTAGGAAACGGTCACGCGTTTGCCGGTTTCGCGCTCGTATTGCGCCCTGACGTCGTCGAGCGCGTTCTTCAAGCTGGCGGCCGCGAACACGACGATTTGGTGCGGCTGCGCCACGGCGGAGCCGATCGACAAAAACCAAGCCCCAATGGCGAGGTTTGTGATCACGGCGCAAAACCGGCGGCGGCGCATCAGACGGGATAGTGCCATCAGCATGTCCTCGATAACGCGGTATATCCCAGAGAATAGATCGGTGACGCCCGATCTGCGAGCGGTTTTGCGCCGGCACGCCTGCCGGAGGTCAAAGCAACTCGAGTCGGACAGCCGCTTCCCGCTGGCATCGTTATATCCAATAGGATATATACGGTCCACGATGCCATCTGGGTTAACGCCTATTCTATACGGCCGTATCCGCGTCCCATCGGAAGGGTGAACTCGTGAAGCTCAGCGCACGCAATCAGCTAAAGGGCAAGATCGTCGGGGTGACGAAGGGCCAGACGACGGCGCATATTCGGATCGACATCGGCGGCGGGGTGATCATCACTTCGTCGATCACCAACGAGGCCGTCGACGATCTTGGGCTGAAAGTCGGCGATGAGGCGTTGGCGGTCATCAAGGTGTCGGACGTCATGGTCGGTAAATAACCCCATGCGGATGCTCGGGCGCTCGATGGGCGCCGTCGCCGTCGGGTTGCTGCTGACCTGCCACGCTGCGGGGCAATCGCCGGTGCTCTCGCTCGAAGGCAAGGTCAAGCAGCCGCAGCACTGGTCGATCGACGATCTGAGAGAGCTGCCAGCTGAACATGCCGACGTCTCGTATCAGACCGATCGTGGGCCGGTAAAGGCGAGCTTCACCGGCGTCCAGCTGTGGTCGCTGATCCTGGCGGCCGGCGGTCTTGACGATACCGGCAAGGGTGCTGTGTTGCGCCATGCGATCCGCATCACCGCCAAAGACGGCTGGGTTGTCGTCACTTCAATAGGGGAGATCTCACCCGATTTCGGCGACAAGGCCGCGATGGTGGCGTTCGAGCGCGACGGCGAACCGCTCGACGATTTCCGCCTTGTCATGCCCGGCGACAAGCACGACGGGCGTTGCGCGCGCGATGTCGTCACGATCGTGATCGAATAGGCAGTCCCCGCGTTCACGCCTATTCCGCAGCGAGGCGCTGCGGCTCCGGCTCGCCGCGCTCCAACTCCGCCAGCACCTTGGGCGGCGACATCGGCAGGTCGCGCAGCCGGGTCCCGGTTGCCGCATGGATCGCGTTGGCGACGGCGGCCATCGGCGGCACGATCGGCACCTCGCCTACGCCACGCACGCCGAAGGGGTGCCGCGGGTTCGGCACCTCGACGATGACCGCGTCGATCATCGGGAGATCGGATGCGACCGGCACCCGATAGTCGAGAAAGCCTGGGTTATCGAGCCGGCCCTGCCGATCGTAGATGTATTCCTCGTTGAGCGCCCAGCCGATGCCTTGGGCGACGCCGCCCTGGATTTGGCCCTCGACATAGCTCGGATGAATGGCGCGGCCGACGTCCTGTGCAGCGGTGTAGCGCAGAATTGTTACGTGCCCGGTCTGCGGGTCGACTTCGACGTCGCACACATGCGTTGCGAAGGCGGGGCCGGCGCCTTGCGCGTTGACCGACACCTCGGCCCCGATCGGCCCGCCGGTCCGCGCCGCCTTGACCGCGATTTCGGCGAGCGGCAGCGGGTCGAAGCTGCCGGCGTTGGCGCCCGCCGGATAGGCGCAGCCGTCGCGCCAATCGATTGGATTCACCCATGTCACCGGCGGCAGCCGCGTCACCTTTGCCACCGGCATGGCGACGGTGCAGGCGACCGAAAAGGTGATCGAACAGCTGAAGCGGCGGGCCGCGATGATCTGGGACATCAGCCCCGAGGCGGTCGAAGCGCGCGAGCCGCCGATGTCGGGGCTGCCCGAGGCGACGCTGACCGAGCCGTCCTCGTTGACGTGCACCTGCGCGCTCGAATTCGCCGCCAACGTTGAACCAGAAGCCGCAGGCGATACCGCGCCCTTGATTGGGCCCGAGGGGGATTTGGTAGTTCGGGTGCGCTTTCGCGGCGGCCAGTGTGTCGAGATAGCCGATATTGGTCCAGGTGGGTCCATGTACGGCCTTGGTGCCCTCTTTCGCGGCGTTCTTCTCGCGCAATTCAAGCGCATCGATCCCGAGTTCGCGGGCCAGTTCGTCGAGGCAGCTCTCGACCCCAAAGGGCGATATCGGCGCGCCCGGTGCGCGATAGGCCGCCACCTTCGGCCGGTTCGAAACCACGTCGTAGCCGGTGATATGGACGTTGGGCAGATCGTACATCGCAAAGGCGCACATGCAGCCTGGCTGCACCGGCGAGCCGGGAAATGCCCCCGCCTGGTATTTGAGTACGAGTTGGGCTGCGACGATCGCGCCGTCGCGTTTGGCGCCGAGCTTGATCTCGATGACGCCACCCGAGGTCGGGCCAGTGGCCCGGAACACCTCCTCGCGAGTCATCACGATCTTGACCGGCCGGCCTGTCTTGCGGCACAGCACCAGCGCCACCGGCTCGAGATAGATCAAGGTCTTGCCGCCGAACCCGCCGCCGATCTCGGCCGGAGTTACCCGGATGGCCGCCATGTCGAGGCCCAAGAGCTTGGCGCAATAGGCGCGGATCAACAGCCGTCTGAAACCTCGGGTATCGCGGCTACGCCCGGTCTCGCGGCGGGCGAACTTCCCATTCCCGCGCGCTTCGATTTAGTATGCGCCATGGATGCCGCATGCGATCGGAGCCCAGAGGCCGGCTGCGACTAGCGTGCAGCGAGGCGGGGGGATGGCGGCTACCAATCCGGCGAAAGTGCGGCTGACGCTTCGCGTCGATCTCGGCTCGGATCGGGCGATCGGTCCCGGCAAAATCAGGCTGCTAGAGGCGATACGCGACACCGGATCGATCACTCAGGCCGGCATTTCGCTGCGCATGTCGTATCGCCGGGCATGGCTCCTGGTGGACGATATGAACAATTGCTTCCGCGAGCCGGTGGTCAGCGCCCAGGTCGGCGGCAGCCGTGGCGGTGGCGCTGAATTGACGCCCTTCGGGGCCAAGCTCATCGACCAGTACCGCGCCATCGAACAGGAAGCCCATTCGGCGACAGCCGCCCATCTCGACGAACTCGAAGCGGCGAGCAGACGCGAAGATCGCCCCTCGCAAGGAAAACCCGCCGGTCCGGCGCGTCGCCGCTCGCTAGCGCGATAGGTACAAGCTCTGCTTCGTGAGCGTGACCCCGGCGCTTTCGGGCGATTGACGGTATATCCATCTAAATATACCGTAACGCGCTGGAACGCGTGTTGGCGGAAAGGAGCGTTAAAATGAGACGGTTTCGTGCGTGTCGATCGGCGTTCGTTTGCAGCTTGGGCTTCCTGGTCGTCTCGATAGCGGGTGCGGCCTGGGCAAAATGCGATCATCACCCTTTCCGGTCCAACCAGCAATGCGGGCACAATCGACCTGACGACCGTGCCGCCCGGTCAGTATGGCGGGCTCCTCACTGTCGGCGGCGTAACCGGCTATTCTCTTTGGGGACTGCTCGGCGGCGCCAATGCGTCGAACCCGAACTCGCCGATCTACGGCGCGATCACGACCAGCACGCCCCCGGGCTACAACGGCAAGAACTCGATCCTGCGGTATTATGTCGTGGCGACCAGCACGGCCGGCAGCCGGTCGCTGATTTCGCTCGGTGAGATCGATCCCAATTTCAGCGGCAGCGCAACGCCCGATCTGATCACCGTCTCCGGCAGCGACGCATGGCTCGTCTTCACCAAATCGGGCGCTAGCGGTCGCAATGTCAGCCAATTGACCAGCTTGGCATTGTTGTCCGTGCCGACCTTGCCATTGGTTTCCGGCGCCCCGCCTTCCACCTCTATGACGCTCTCCGGCAATGTCAGCCATCCGGGAGCCTACACCTTCCAGAGCGCCGCCCCGCAGAACGTCAGCCCGATTACCGAAACGGTCAACGGCGACACCTATACGGGACCGCACTTTTTCGCGCTGATCGACCCGAGCAACCCCGATATTCTCAGCCAGTATGTTGTAACGGCCGGTACTGACGGCTACGAAGTCCTTCTGTCGCTGGCCGAACTCGATCCGGCGTTCGGCGCGTCCACGGCGGCTGACCACATCAATCTCGTCCCCTATGCCGACACCGCCGGCAATTTCCCCGGCGCGGCGATAGCGCGAACAATTCTTCCAAGCGACGCACCCTTTGCTCATGGGCGATGGATGTCCAACCTCTATCTGATAGAGGTCACGACGGTGCCGGAACCGCCTGGGGCCGCGATGCTTGCCTCCGCATTGATCGCCATGACGGCCGCCAGCCTTTGGCGGCGTCGCGCCGATCCAGTTCGGTTGCGTGACGCGCATACCCGCCGCCCTTGGGACGCGTGTTGCGACAGTGGCGGAAAGGCGAGACGATACAAGTAGCGGACCCAAGAATCCGCAGAATATCGGCGAAGGAAACCCCATGAAATACGATGTGGTGATCGTCGGCGGAGGAGCCGCCGGCTGCGTCCTGGCCAGCCGATTGGCGGCTAACGCGCAGGTATCGGTATTGCTGCTGGAAGCGGGGCCCGACTACCCCGATCCGGCCCATCTGCCGGACGACGTCAAGTTCGGCCACACCCGCTATGCCGAAGCCCCGGACTCCCAGCACAACTGGGCGCTGCGCGGCACGATCACCGAGGAGCAGGGTGCGATCCACGTCGCGCAGGGCAGGGTGATCGGCGGCGGGTCGTCGATCAACGGTCAGGCGATGCAGCGCGGCTTTCCCGAGGATTTCGACTCCTGGGCGAGCCTCGGCAACGACGAATGGTCGTATGAAAAGGTCGTGCCGTACTTCCGCAAATCCGAGCGCGATCTCGACATCCAGGACAATTACTGCCACGGCTCGGATGGGCCGATGCCGGTCAGGCGCCGTCGGACGGGCCCACTCCCGGCGATCCAGCAGGCCTTCCACACCGCCTGCGTCGAGGCGGGTTTCGGCAAGACCAACGACAAGAACGGCCTGCATCCCGCCGGCCTCGGCATTTCGCCGTCGAACAACATCGATGGTGTCAGGGTCAGCACCGCGATGGCGTTTCTGAACCCGGTTCGCCATCACCTGAACCTGACCGTGCGCGGCGGCGTCTTCGTCCGCAGGATCGTGATCGAGGACGGCAAGGCCGTCGGCGTCGAAGCCGATAGCGGCGGTAAGCAGTTCCGCATCGACGCCGGCCGGGTGGTGCTGAGCGCCGGCGCGATCCGCTCGCCGCACCTGCTGATGCTTTCCGGCGTAGGCCCCGAGGATCACCTGCGCGAGTTCGGCATCCGCACGCTCTGCCATCTGCCGGGCGTCGGGCAGAACCTGTGGAACCACTTGAGCGCCCAGGCGACCTTCAAGGTCAAGGACGGCGTCTCCCTCGACGCACACCGGGACGCGGCGCATTTTTCGCTGCACTACACCGCACCCGGTTCGGACTACGTCAACGACATGGTGCTGCGCACCACCCCGGTCGTTGACGAACGCGAGGAGCGGGTCCGTGGCGTGCGGACCAAATTCCTGACCGGCGACGTGCCGCCCGAGCGAGCCGCCCGCATCAACTGCACGCTCGGGCTGCCTGACGGCTCGGGATATGTCTGGCTGGCTGCGGCCGACCCCAAGGTCCAGCCGTCCTTCAATTACTGCTATCTCCAGCACCCAAACGACGTTCGACGGGTACGCGACGGCGTGCGGTTCGCGGCGAGGCTCCTGGAATCGGAGGCCTATAAAGAGGTGGCCGATTTCCGGATCCTCCCGACCGACGCGATTCTGGCCGACGACAGCGCTTTGGACTTGTGGATACGGCAAACCGTGGGCACTGCCAGACACGTGTCGGGGACGTGCAAGATGGGGCCCGACGCAGACCCGATGGCGGTCACCGATCAGCACGGCCGCGTCAAGGGTGTGAGCGGCCTGTGGGTGGCCGATGCCTCGATCATGCCGCGCATACCGCGGTCCGGCGGCGCGCACGCGACGGTGATCATGATCGGTGAACGAGTGGTCGACTGGATTGCGGCGGGTTAGCCGCCGTCGCAGCCATTCGCGGCGCTAGAGCGGCACTCGACGCGCCACGGCGAGGACCGTGGCGAGCGCCACGCGCTGCGACCGCGGGCCGAGCGCCAGCGGCTTCAAGAGCATTCGCACGCTCATTTCCAGCGGGACATGGGGGCGCAGAAAATTGCGGCAGCGCCCCCGCACCTCGCGATAGACGCCGGCATCGAAGGGCGCCTTGGGGTGGCGCGTGCGGTAGACGTGCTTCAGCGGGACAAAGCTGTCCGAACCGTTGGTCATCCGCAGCCGCCGCCACAGCGCCGGCGCGATCGCCACTCGGCCGCAGGGTTCAATGTCCTGGTATTTCTTGAAATAGCGATAGAAATGCTTGTAGTGGCGGACCTCGTCCTCGACGATCCGCCGGGTCAGAAGGCTCAGCACCGGATCGGGGCTGACGCGCGACAAGGTCGTGTAAAAGCTCGCCGTTCCCATCTCGACGACGCAGCGCGAGGCCATTTCGAGGCTCCGCGCGGCCTCGAGCGCACTGTCACAAAAGGGTTGAAACTCCTCGACGAAGCGCTGGTTGACCCCCTCCCAGCCGAATTCCGGCCAGGCGGTCTCGACATAGCGGCGCAACGCCTTGCCGTGCTGGAGTTCCTCGGGCAGCCAGCATTGCTCTAGCCAAAGCGTGATTTCATCGTCGCCTTCGAAGAAATCGATCAGGTTGCGCGTGTATAGATCGGTGGCGCTCTCCATCAACGACGCCGAGGCGACCAGATAAAACAGTTCGTCATGGCTTGCCACCCGGTCATGCCGCAACTCGTCCCACGGTATGTCGGAGAGCATCCAATGCCGGCGGCGGGGCGCCCGGACGGCGGTGTCGGCTATGGGGGAATGGGCTTCCATGGCGATTTGCGGTCGCGGGCGGTCAGAAGGTGAACATCGTGCTGCCGGGCTCGAGGCCGAGCAGGACTTGACCCACGGTCTCGAAATGCGCCTGGCGGCCCTGGTATTGCTGGATCACGGCGTGGACATCGCGAAACCGCCGCTCGAACGGGTTGTCCTCGAAGATCGCCGTGGCCCCGGCGGCGTGATAGGCGGTGTCGACGACGGCGGCCGCCTGATGGATGGCCCAGGTCGTAGCGAGCCGGATTGTCGTGTTGTGCTCAGGCTGAGCGCGCCGGTGCAGCCGACCTCGCGCCAGATGTCGTCGAGCGAGCCCAGCAGAAAGGCGCGCGAGGCCTCGAGCCGGGCCTCGGCCTTAGCAACCTGCGACTGCACGACGTTGTTGTCGCGCAAGGTGCGCCTGCCGCCGCGCGGTATCTTGTCGCGGGCGAGTTCGATAAAGGCGTCGAGGGCCGCGCGGGCGATGCCGAGCGCCACCCCGGCAAAGCCCGAGGAATAGAGGTTGCTGCTGCTGAACCGATAAAGCAGGCCCGGCTCGCGCGGACGGTTTGCCGGATCGCGCAGCACGGTATGGCTTTCCGGCACGAAGAGTTCGTCGACCGAATAGCTGTCGCTGCCGGTGCCGCGCAAGCCGACGACACGCCAGATGTCGGTCATCCGCGCGCTTGCCTTGGGGAACAGCATCGTTCGAAAGACGGCGCCGCCGTCCGCGCGCTGCAACGCCTCGCCGTTCGCCCCCTGCACCGCGACATGGGCGCCAAGCCAGGTCGCGTGATGGCTGCCGCTGGCAAAGCTCCAGGTTCCGGTCAGGCGGAAACCGCCCGGCGCGGTGCGGGCCTGCGGCCTCGGGATTGGGCGGACCCCAGGCGAGGATGCCGCGCCCGCCGTCGAAGATCTCCCGCGCCGCAACCGGGTCGAGAAAGGCCGCCGCCATCGACGACCCGCAGGCCTGGCCGATGCACCAGGCGGTGCTGGCGTCGTGCTTGGCGATCTCTTCGACGACCGGAACATACTGCGCGGGCGACAGTTCGGCGCCGCCCAGCGAACGTGGCAACAGCAAACCGAAGAGCCCGCGCTCGGCCAGTGCCGCGACGATCGCTTCCGGGAGTTCGCGCCCCGCCTCGATCGCATCTCCGGCTCGGTCGAGGCGGGAACCCAGATCGCGCGCGATCGCGACAAAGTCGGGCGGTGCCCGGAGGGCTTCGTCAGGTGCGGCAGGCGTCGTCGTCATGGCAGTTTCACACGGAATTCCTCGCCAGATATTAACGCAGTTTGTGGCAAGAGAAAGAGCCGCCGGCCAACCGCCTCCGGTGCCGCCCGGCCTGCCGCCGTCGGTCGCCGCGAAGAGATCGGCGATGCCCCAAATCGGCATTGCACGAACCCAAGCCATGGTGTGGACTGCGCGTCGGCCCCGAGAAGGAGCGGCGGGCGGAGGAGGGGAGATGGCGTCCGACGAAATGGCCAATGCGGCCCAGCGCGAATACTGGAACCGGGTCGCCGGCCCTCGCTGGGTCGGGCTCGAAGGCTTTGTCGAGCGGCGGGTGCAGCCGGTCAACGATCTGCTGCTGAGGCGGTCGGCTGCGGCGTCGGGCGAGCGGGTGCTCGAGGTCGGCTGCGGCACCGGGGCGGCGACGGTGCCATTGGCGAAGGCGGTGGGTGCGAAGGGCGAAGTAGCTGGGCGCCGACATCTCGAAGCCGATGCTGGAAGCGGCGCGCGGGCGCATCGCGCAAAGCGGGCTCAAGAATGTGACGTTCGTCGAGACCGACGCGCAGACCCACTCGTTCGAGCCCGGCCGTTTCGATCTCGTCGCATCGCGTTTCGGCGTCATGTTCTTCGCCGATCCGAAGGCGGCTTTCGCGAATTTGCTGCGCGCCGCACGGCCCGGCGGAAGGCTCTGTTTTGTCTGCTGGGCGTCCGCTTGCCGACAATCCACATTGGCTGATCCCGTACGAGGTAGCGGTGCGGCATCTGGGACCCCCGGCCCCGACGCCGCCAAGGGCGCCCGGCCCGCTCGCCTTCAGCGATCCCGACTATGTCCGCGGCTTTCTCCGCGACGCCGGCTTCGCCGCGATCGAGATCGTGCGCGAGACGATCGAAATCGCCGGCGCCTCGGCCGAGGAGGAGGCCGAGCACGCCGCTGTTATGGGACCGCCCGGCCGGCTGATCGACGAGAAGCGGCCCGACCCGGCGCTGCGCCAGAGGATCCTGCGCGAGATGGTCGCGGCCTATGCTGCGTATGCCGAAAACGGCAAGCTGCGCCTCCCCGCCGCCGTCAACCTCGTCGCCGCCCGCTGCCCGGACTGATCGCTTCCCGTTTGCTGTTTTTGCTGTTATTTACAACGAATCTACAGCAAACGGTCTGGCCGCATCGCCTCGTGTGACAGAGAATGCGATGCGATTGTGTCAATTTTATCGTCGACGTCCAATAACACCTCAACCCGACCCTCCCCGCCCCCCGGGGGCGTAGAAGGGGTTTGGGGAGCGGGGATGGTTTTGCGCTTGCCGAAACGGGCCGGGCCGATAAGGTGCCGTGGCCATGCCCCTGCTGCAAACCGCGCTCGATCCGCGCTCTGAAAGCTTTCGCAGCAATGCCGAGCGGATGCGGGGGTTGGTCGCCGACCTCAAGGAGAAATTGGCCGCGATCGAGGAAGGCGGCGGCGCCGAGGCGCGGCGGCGGCATCAGGCGCGCGGCAAGCTGCTGCCGCGCGAGCGGGTTCGCGCACTGCTCGATCCGGGTTCGCCGTTTCTCGAATTCTCGCCGCTCGCCGCCTTACGGCATGTATGACGGCGAGGCGCCGGCCGCCGGCATCGTCACCGGCATCGGCCGGATCATGGGGCGGGAATGCGTCATCGTCGCCAACGACGCCACGGTCAAGGGCGGCACCTATTTCCCGATCACGGTCAAGAAGCATCTGCGCGCCCAGGAGATCGCCGGCGAGAACCGGCTGCCCTGCATCTATCTCGTCGATTCGGGCGGCGCGTTTCTGCCGGCGCAGGACGAGGTCTTTCCCGACCGCGACCATTTCGGCCGCATCTTCTACAATCAGGCGCAGCTGTCGGCGGCGGGCATCCCGCAGATCGCCGTCGTCATGGGCTCGTGCACCGCGGGCGGCGCCTATGTGCCGGCGATGTGCGGACGAGACGATCATCGTCAAGGGCGAGGGCACGATCTTCCTCGGCGGACCGCCGCTGGTGAAGGCCGCGACCGGCGAGATCGTCAGCGCCGAGGATCTGGGCGGCGCCGACGTGCACAGCCGGATCTCGGGCGTCGCCGACCATCTACGCGCTCGACGACCAGCACGCGCTCGGCATCGCGCGGCGGATCGTCGGCAATCTCAACCGCAGCAAGAGCGTGGCGCTCGATCTCGCGCCGCCGCGCGCAGCCGGCTCTACCCGCGGACGAGCTCTACGGCGTGATCCCGCCCGACACGCGCAAGCCCTACGACGTGCGCGAGGTCATCGCGCGCCTCGTCGACGGCAGCGAGTTCGACGAGTTCAAGCCGCTCTACGGCCAGACGCTGGTCTGCGGCTTCGCCCGGATCTGGGGCTATCCGGTCGGCATCCTCGCCAACAACGGCATCCTGTTCTCCGAGAGCGCGCTCAAGGGCGCGCATTTCATCGAGCTGTGCGCGCAGCGCGGCATCCCGCTCGTCTTTCTGCAGAACATCACCGGCTTCATGGTCGGGCGGAAATACGAGGCGGGCGGCATCGCCAAGGACGGCGCCAAGATGGTGACGGCGGTCGCCACCGCCGCGGTGCCGAAATTCACCGTCATCATCGGCGGCAGCTTCGGCGCCGGCAATTACGGCATGTGCGGCCGCGCCTACGGCCCGCGCTTTCTGTGGATGTGGCCCAACGCGCGCATCTCGGTGATGGGCGGCGAGCAGGCGGCCACGGTGCTGGCGCAGGTGCGCCGCGACGGCATGGCGGCGCGCGGGACGGACTGGCCTGCCGCCGAGGAGGAGGCGTTCAAGGCGCCGATCCGCGCGCAGTACGAGACCCAGGGCCATCCCTATTACGCGACCGCGCGGCTGTGGGACGACGGCGATCATCGACCCGGCCGACACGCGCTGCTGGCGCTGGCGTTCCGCAGCCTCAACGCGCCGATCGGGCGCGGCGACGCCGGTTCGGCGTGTTCCGGATGTATGACGTGCCATAGACAACCCTCAGCGCAAGGGCGTGAGGGCGCACGGACGCGAAGCGTCACTCAGCCTTCGCGTTCGTGGCATGTCCTTCCGGCTCGTGCTAAAGCTTATCGTCGTGTCTCGCAAGATCCTGATCGCCAATCGCGGCGAGATCGCCTGCCGCGTCATCCGCACCGCACGGCGGCTTGGGATTGCGACGGTCGCGGTCTATTCCGAGGCCGACCGCGAGGCGCTGCACGTCGAGCTGGCCGACGAGGCCGGCCGATCGGGCCGGCGCCGGCGCGCGCAGAGCTATCTCGACATCGCCGCGATCATCGAGGCGGCGCGACAGCAGCGGGGCGCGAGGCGGTGCATCCGGGCTACGGCTTCCTGTCGGAGAACGCCGAATTCGCCGAGGCCTGCGACGACGGCGGGGCTCGTCTTCATCGGGCCGCCGGCCGACGGCGATCCGGGCGATGGGCTCGAAGGCCGCCGCCAAGGAGCTGATGGCGCGGCCGGCGTGCCGCTGGTGCCGGGCTATCACGGCGAGGATCAGGACCGCGACCGGCTTGCTCGAGGAGGCCCGGCGGATCGGCTATCCGGTGCTGATCAAGGCGTCGGCCGGCGGCGGCGGGCGCGGCATGCGGATCGTCGGCGAGGCCGGCGGATTTCGCCGCGGCGCTTGGCGGGCGCCAGGCGCGAGGCGCTGTCGGCCTTCGGCGACGACCGGGTGCTGATCGAGAAATATCTGGCGCGGCCGCGGCATATCGAGGTGCAGGTCTTCGCCGACCGCCACGGCGACACGATCCACCTCTTCGAGCGCGACTGCTCGATCCAGCGCCGCCACCAGAAGGTGGTCGAGGAGGCGCCCGCGCCCGGCCTCGACGAGCGAGCGCGCGCACGGCGACTGGGCAAGGCCGCGGTCGCCGCCGCCCGGGCCGTCGGCTATGTCGGCGCCGGCACGGTCGAGTTCATCGTCGGCCGAGGCGGCAGCTTCTACTTCATCGAGATGAACACGCGCCTCCAGGTCGAGCATCCGGTGACCGAGGCGATCACCGGGCTCGACCTCGTCGAATGGCAGTTGCGCATCGCCGCGGGCGAAGCCGCTGCCGCGGCGGCAGGACGAGATCGCGCTTGCGCGGCCACGCGATCGAGGCGCGGCTCTACGCCGAGGACCCGGCGCGCGGGTTTCTGCCGCCGACCGGGCACGCTGCACGGGCTGCGGCTGCCCGCCGCCCGAGATCGCGCGGGTCGATACCGGGGTGCGGCAGGGCGACCGGGTGACGCCCTACTACGACCCGATGATCGCCAAGATCATCGTCTGGGGCGAGGACCGGGAGGCGGCTGCGGCGCGGCTGCGGCGGCACTCGCCGAGACGGCGGTGCTCGGGGTCGTGACCAATCTCGGGCTTTCTGGCGCGGATCGCGGAGCATCCGGCAATTCGCCGCGGGTGCGGTCGATACCGGGTTTATCGAGCGCCATCGCGACGACGCTGTTGCCGGCCGCCCGGCCGGCCCCGGTGTCGGCGCTCGACGGCGGCCGCGGTGGCACGGCTCCTTGACCGCGAAAGGGCGGCGCGGGCGGCGGCGGGTGCGGCCGATCCGTTCTCGCCCTGGGCACGGATCCGACGGCTGGCGCCTTGGCGGGCGCGGAGCGGCAGGAGATCGTTTTCCGCGACGGCGCCGCCGAGCGTGTGGTGGGCGCGGTCAAGGCGGGCGACGGCTGGCGGCTCGCAATCGACGGGGCGGCGGTCGAGCGCGCGGGGCGAATGGACCGAGGACGGCATGCTGGCATTCAGCCTCGACGGCGTACGCCGCCGGCTCGTCGTGCTCGAACATGATGGCGAGAGCGCCGTCTTCATCGACGGCGAAGGCTGGCGGCTCGTCGAGATCGACCCGCTGGCCCCGCCTCCAGGCGAGGATATCGCGGGCGGAAGGCTGACCGCGCCGATGCCGGGCAGGGTGCGCGGCTCCTGGTCGCGGTGGGCGACCGGGTGCGCCGCGGGAGCCGCTCCTGATCGTCGAGGCGATGAAGATGGAGCACACCGTCGCCGCCCCCGCCGACGGGATCGTCGAAGCGGTGCGTTATGCCGAGGGCGATCTGGTCGAGGAAGGGGCGGAACTGATCGCGCTTGCGCCCATCGAGGAGAAGAGCGGTTGAGCCCGGGCGATGCCGCTGCATCTGGTGAAGCTCGCCGTCGGCATCGGCGACGTCGAGGAATTGCGCCGGGTGCGCCGGGCGCGCGCCGCCGAGCGCGGCGGCGAGTGGGTCTATACCCGCAACCGGCCGCGGCGCGCGCCCGAGCTGCTCGAGGGCGGGTCGATCTATTGGGTGATCCGCGGGCGGATCGCGGTACGCCAGCGCCTTCTCGGTTTTCGCGGCGGGCAGGACGCCGAGGGCCGCGGCTATTGCCTGATCGAAGTCGACCCGGCGCTGGTGGCGACGGTCGAGCGATCCTGCCGGCCGTTCCAGGGCTGGCGCTATCTGCCGCCGGACGCCGCACCGCCCGACCGGGCGTTGGGCGAGGAGCCGCCGCCCGAGCGGATGCTCGCCGAATTGCGCGCGCTGGGCCTGATCTGAGCCGCCCGAAATTTTCCCGGCCGGGGCTGGACAGGGTGCCGCGCGCTGCCTATCTAGGACCTCTGCCGGCTCGCCAGCGAGTTCGGCCCGCGCCTCTAGGCTCCTTCATCGATCGTGCCAATCACCGCCCAAGAGTGGGTTGACGGGTTTTGGTTGGGGGTATAGAAGTGCGGCCCCTTTGGCGGGCGGGAGCCTGCCGGGGGTTGTTGATTGAGATTGTGGAAATGGGGAAGGGATGCGCGGGCGGCGGCCGGACCGGCATGATGCCAATTGGCATGATGCCGGGGGCCGCGAGGCGCGCGCATCAATGCGAGCGTTTTTGCGGCCTAGTTTGGGCCGGTTGTCCCCCGCGAGGGGGTTCCCGGCCCGGGATGAACTTGAGAGTTTGATCCTGGCTCAGAACGAACGCTGGCGGCATGCCTAACACATGCAAGTCGAACGCTTTGAAGGTTTCGGCCTTCAAGGAGTGGCGCACGGGTGAGTAGCGCGTGGGAACCTGTCCTCTTGTGGGGGATAACCGAGGGAAACTTCGGCTAATACCGCATGCGCCCCGGGAGCGATCCCGGGGGAAAGATTTATCGCTGGAGGAGGGGCCCGCGTCGGATTAGGTAGTTGGCGGGGTAACGGCCCACCAAGCCTGTGATCCGTAGCTGGTCTGAGAGGATGATCAGCCACACTGGGACTGAGACACGGCCCAGACTCCTACGGGAGGCAGCAGTGGGGAATATTGGACAATGGGCGCAAGCCTGATCCAGCAATGCCGCGTGAGTGATGAAGGCCTTAGGGTTGTAAAGCTCTTTCGCGCGCGACGATGATGACGGTAGCGCGAGAAGAAGCCCCGGCTAACTTCGTGCCAGCAGCCGCGGTAATACGAAGGGGGCGAGCGTTGTTCGGATTTACTGGGCGTAAAGGGCGTGTAGGCGGCCCTTCAAGTCAGGCGTGAAAGCCCCGGGCTCAACCTGGGAATTGCGCTTGGGACTGACGGGCTGGAGTTCGGGAGAGGAGCGTGGAATTCCCAGTGTAGAGGTGAAATTCGTAGATATTGGGAAGAACACCGGTGGCGAAGGCGGCGCTCTGGACCGAGACTGACGCTGAGGCGCGAAAGCGTGGGGAGCAAACAGGATTAGATACCCTGGTAGTCCACGCCGTAAACGATGTGTGCTAGACGTTGGGGAGCCTAGCTCCTCGGTGTCGCAGCTAACGCTTTAAGCACACCGCCTGGGGAGTACGGCCGCAAGGTTAAAACTCAAAGGAATTGACGGGGGCCCGCACAAGCGGTGGAGCATGTGGTTTAATTCGACGCAACGCGCAGAACCTTACCAGCCCTTGACATGTCCCGTATGGGTGGGAGAGATCCCGTTCTTCAGTTCGGCTGGCGGGAACACAGGTGCTGCATGGCTGTCGTCAGCTCGTGTCGTGAGATGTTGGGTTAAGTCCCGCAACGAGCGCAACCCTCATCTGCAGTTGCCATCGGGTGAAGCCGGGCACTCTGCAGAAACTGCCGGTGACAAGCCGGAGGAAGGCGGGGATGACGTCAAGTCCTCATGGCCCTTATGGGCTGGGCTACACACGTGCTACAATGGCGGTGACAGAGGGCGGCAAGGGGGCGACCCTGAGCCAATCTCAAAAAGCCGTCTCAGTTCGGATTGTTCTCTGCAACTCGAGAGCATGAAGTCGGAATCGCTAGTAATCGCGGATCAGCATGCCGCGGTGAATACGTTCCCGGGCCTTGTACACACCGCCCGTCACACCATGGGAGTTGGCTTTACCTTAAGGCGGTGCGGCAACCTCGCAAGAGGGGCTAGCCGACCACGGTAAGGTCAGCGACTGGGGTGAAGTCGTAACAAGGTAGCCGTAGGGGAACCTGCGGCTGGATCACCTCCTTTCTGGAATTCAGGAGCCAGGTGTCAGGCTCCAGGAGCCAGGAACCAGGCGTCAGGAATGGCGGCTGGGACCCTACCTCCTGGGCGGGCATCGATCCTGATCTTCCACAAGGCGGGTCGCCATGATCCTGGTTCCCTGGAACCTGGGTTCTGACGCCCGCCAAGAGGCCGCCGTCCGCGCATCCCTTCTCCCGAACGTCGCAGGCGAACGCCGTTCGCCGGATGACAGCGAACGGGTGACAGAGACATTAAGGTGGATTTGTCGTCCGTTGGCGGTCCCGCGTCTTCCGGTCGGGGCTAGTAGCTCAGCTGGTTAGAGCGCGCGCTTGATAAGCGTGAGGTCGGAGGTTCAAATCCTCCCTGGCCCACCAGGGATCAGGCAGCGGGGATCAGTAATCAGGACTGATCCCTGTCTTCTGATCCCTGATGGGGGTGTAGCTCAGTTGGGAGAGCGCCTGCTTTGCAAGCAGGAGGTCATCGGTTCGATCCCGTTCACCTCCACCACCGGCGCTAACGGGTCGCGCCGACCAGCGGCGTCCCCGGCGCAACAGCGTTGCCGGTCCGGGGGCGCATGGGTTGGGCGACGTTCGGAGAAGCATCGGGGTATCGCGCCGTCTTTCGGCCGGGGCCTGGCCTTGGCGGGCGGGCGGCGCGGGGTGTTGATTGACGGGTGAAGAGAGAGTTTGTGATGTGACCGAGGCGGACGGGCCCGGTCGCGCGGTTGCGGCTGTTATGGCCGTGGCCGGCGGGGCTGGCCTGTCCGGGAAAGTGTCTTCATGCGAGGCCGCTGGCGCAATGTCATGGGCCCCCGCCTGCGCGGGGGCTCGCCCTCCGCTGAGGCGGGGGGCGGGTTTTGCCCCTGTGCGCGGCGGTTTTCGGGCGGGTGCCGCCGGTTGTGCCGGCGGCCTCCGCGGATCAAGCGCAATCTAAGGGCATCTGGTGGATGCCTTGGCACTGAGAGGCGATGAAGGACGTGGCACGCTGCGACAAGCCCGGGGGAGATGCGAGCGATCGTTGATCCCGGGATCTCCGAATGGGGCAACCCACCCGGCAACGGGTATCACGATCTGAATTCATAGGGTCGTGAGGCGAACCCGGCGAACTGAAACATCTCAGTAGCCGGAGGAACAGACATCAATGAGATTCCGTCAGTAGTGGCGAGCGAACGCGGAACAGGCCAGTGGCCTTTCTGTTTGGCACCGGAAGCGTCTGGAAAGGCGCGCCGCAGCGGGTGACAGCCCCGTACGGGAAACCGGCAGAAGGGTCCTCGAGTAGGGCGGGACACGTGCAATCCTGTCTGAAGATGGGGGGACCACCCTCCAAGCCTAAATACTCCTCAGTGACCGATAGTGCACCAGTACCGTGAGGGAAAGGTGAAAAGCACCCCGACGAGGGGAGTGAAACAGTTCCTGAAACCGGATGCCTACAAGCAGTCGGAGGTCGGACGATCCTCGGATCGCCGGACTGACGGCGTACCTTTTGTATAATGGGTCAGCGAGTTGGTCTTGGCAGCAAGCTTAAGCCGTTAGGCGTAGGCGCAGCGAAAGCGAGTTCTGAATAGGGCGAAACTTTTAGTTGCCGGGATCAGACCCGAAACCGGGTGATCTAGCCATGGGCAGGTTGAAGGTGCGGTAACACGCACTGGAGGACCGAACCCACTACTGTTGCAAAAGTAGGGGATGACTTGTGGCTAGGGGTGAAAGGCCAATCAAACCCGGAAATAGCTGGTTCTCCGCGAAATCTATTGAGGTAGAGCGTCGCTTGCTCACCGCCGGGGGTAGAGCACTGGATGGGCTAGGGGGGCGCGAGCCTTACCAAACCTAACCAAACTCCGAATACCGGCGAGTGGAGAGCGGCAGGCAGACGGCGGGTGCTAAGGTCCGTCGTCGAGAGGGAAACAGCCCAGACCGCCAGCTAAGGTCCCCCAGTCGCGGCTAAGTGGGAAAGGATGTTGGACGGCCAAGACAACCAGGAGGTTGGCTTAGAAGCAGCCATCCTTTAAAGAAAGCGTAATAGCTCACTGGTCTATCAGCTGTCCGGCGCCGAAAATGTAACGGGGCTCAAGCCGCGCACCGAAGCTGCGGGTGTGTCGCCCGGGAAACTGGGAGGCACGCGGTAGCGGAGCGTTCCGTAGGCCGGCGAAGGTGGCATGCGAGTGCCGCTGGAGGCATCGGAAGCGAGAATGCTGACATGAGTAGCGATAAACAGCGTGAGAAACGCTGTCGCCGAAAGTCCAAGGGTTCCTGCGCAAGGTTAATCCGCGCAGGGTTAGCCGGGCCCCTAAGGCGAGGGCGAGAGCCGTAGCCGATGGGAAGGGGGTTAATATTCCTCCGCCCGCCGAGCGTGACGAAGGCCGAAAGCCGTTCTCCCTTACTGGATTGGGGGGGCGGCCTGGGACTTCCAGGAAACAGCGCCGGCATCAGGACCGTACCCGAAACCGACACAGGTGGACTGGTAGAGCATACCAAGGCGCTTGAGAGAACGGTGTTGAAGGAACTCGGCAAAATGCCCCCGTAACTTCGGGAGAAGGGGGCCCCGTCCTTGCGCAAGCAGGGGCGGGGGGCACAGAGTTGGGGGTGGCGACTGTTTACTAAAAACACAGGGCTCTGCGAAGTCATCCAAGACGACGTATAGGGTCTGACGCCTGCCCGGTGCCGGAAGGTTAAGAGGAGGGGTGCAAGCTCCGAATTGAAGCCCCGGTAAACGGCGGCCGTAACTATAACGGTCCTAAGGTAGCGAAATTCCTTGTCGGGTAAGTTCCGACCTGCACGAATGGCGTAACGACTTCCCCGCTGTCTCCAACACCGGCTCAGCGAAATTGAATTCTCCGTGAAGATGCGGAGTTCCCGCGGTCAGACGGAAAGACCCCGTGCACCTTTACTACAGCTTTGCAGTGGTGTTAGGGATCATGTGTGTAGGATAGGCGGGAGCCTTTGAAGCCCTGGCGCCAGTTGGGGTGGAGGCAACCTTGAAATACCGCTCTCATGGTCTCTGGCATCTAACCGCGGCCGGTGAACCCCGGTCCGGGACCCTGCATGGCGGGTAGTTTGACTGGGGCGGTCGCCTCCCAAAGAGTAACGGAGGCGCGCGATGGTGGGCTCAAGCTGGTCGGAAATCAGCTGTTGAGTGCAATGGCACAAGCCCGCCTGACTGCGAGAGCGACGGCTCGAGCAGAGACGAAAGTCGGCCATAGTGATCCGGTGGTCCCGCGTGGAAGGGCCATCGCTCAACGGATAAAAGGTACGCCGGGGATAACAGGCTGATGACGCCCAAGAGTCCATATCGACGGCGTCGTTTGGCACCTCGATGTCGGCTCATCGCATCCTGGGGCTGGAGCCGGTCCCAAGGGTATGGCTGTTCGCCATTTAAAGCGGTACGTGAGCTGGGTTTAGAACGTCGTGAGACAGTTCGGTCCCTATCTGCCGTGGGTGTTCGAGACTTGCGAGGCGCTCTCCCCAGTACGAGAGGACCGGGAGGGACGCACCTCTGGTGTACCGGTTGTGGCGCCCGCCGCAGCGCCGGGTAGCTAAGTGCGGACGGGATAACCGCTGAACGCATCTAAGCGGGAAACCCTCCTCAAAACCAGGTCTCGTCGAGAGCCGTCGTAGACCACGACGTCGATAGGCCGGAGGTGGAAGCGGGGCAACCCGCGCAGCTGACCGGTACTAATCGCTCGAACGCGCTTGACCCCGCAGCCGGCAACCCCGGCGGCGGCAGGCAACCGAAAACCGCCCGCGCGCAGCGGCAAGACCCGCCGCGGGCCTCCCGGGACAAAGACATCCCGGCACGACGACACCTTCCAAAGGTCACATCATCCCCGGCTGGCGCGGCAAACTCCTAAACCCGCCCAGACCCGCCGGGGCCGGGCCAGCCTGGCGGCCATGGCGAGGGGCCAAACACCCGATCCCATCCCGAACTCGGCCGTGAAAACCCTCAGCGCCGATGGTACTGCATCTCAAGATGCGGAAGAGTAGGTCGCCGCCAGGCTCGCCCGGCCCCGTCCCCCCGCTGATCCCACCCTCCACTCGGCGCGGCAAACTCTCTCGCCCTCGCCCGCCCTCCGCAACTCGGGGGACGCCGCAGGACCCGCCGCGGGGTGGAGCAGCCCGGTAGCTCGTCAGGCTCATAACCTGAAGGTCGTAGGTTCAAATCCTACCCCCGCAACCAAATCCCTCACCCAGATCAATCAGATAATAGCCATGCCGGAGACCGCGCGAGCGCCGGCGCGATCATGTCCGACCGGTGTCCGAAAAACCCCGGTCCGCCAGCGACACCGACCGTCGGCGAATTCGCCGAAATGTCCGCGATCATCTCTGAAGGTAAGCGCACCGCCGCGGCCGGCGTTCAGAGAAAATTCACCGCCGTGGCGTGTCATTCGATGCCCGACGCGAGGCGCCCAGCGTCGCGAGACGGCGGTGCCCATGACGGAACTCCCAAACCCTCGCGCCGGGACGTGATGCGCTACGTGTCGACCTTGGGCTCCGACACGATCGTGAGGCCGCGCGCGAGCCGGGCTTGTCCGGGAGGAGATCGACCTCGCCCCTGATTGAGGCCTAGAATCCCGGAACATAACCTCGCTTGCTTGGAGGGGGCGCCGTGATCGAGAACCATCCGATCATTCATTTTGTCGGCAGCATCCCGTTGCCGGACGCCGAAACCGTGTTCCGCACGCTCGCGGAAACCGCGGGGCCGTATTTGCGGCGACTTCCTGACGGCGAAACCGGCATCCGCAGAACCTGGATTCGCTTCCTGCAGGACGTGCTCGCGCCAAACCCGGCAATCGAACCCGCGAGCGACCTGCCGTCCTTCAAATTCACGCAATGGGACGGCAAGCTCATTCGAGAGATCCCGCGCTTGCGCATCAAACCCGGCGCCAAGCTCGATCCCGCGACGTTGGAAACCGTTACGCCGAAATAGCGATCGCGTCATGGGGTCTGTTCGACCGGTTGCAGAAGGCTGGTGTCATCCCGGCGACGGTGAAATTTCAAATCTCGCTGCCGACGCCGATTGCGCCAACCTACAACAATATGGCGCCGTCCGACCGGCCGCTGCTGCTTCCCGCGCTGACCGAGCACATGCTCGGTGAGGTCGGCAAGATCGCCGCAACAATCCCGAACGACCGGGTCGCCGTGCAATGGGATGTGTGCCAGGAAGTGCTCGCCTGGGAGGGCTATTACGAAGAAGGGCCGGTCGATTTCCGCAGCGAAACCATCGATGTCCTGACCCGGATCGGCGAGGCGGTGCCCGGCGCGATCGAGCTTGGTTACCACCTTTGCTACGGAAGCCCGGCGGACGAGCACCTTGTGCAGCCTAAGGACATGGCGATCATGGTCGAGATCGCGAACGCGACCAGTGCCGCCGTCGCCCGCCCAATCCAGTTCTTCCATATGCCGGTCCCCAAGGGACGTACAGATGACGCCTATTTCGCGCCCCTCGGCGATTTGCGCCTGCATCCCGAGAGCGAGCTATATCTCGGCCTGATCCACCACGATGAACCGGCAGGCGACGCAGCCCGGCTCGCTGCCGCCCGGCGCCATGCCCGCGTTGCCGGCGTGGCTGCCGAGTGCGGCATGGCTCGCGGCGACCCCGCGCGGCTGCAATCAACTGCTCGCCGCGCATGTCCGCGCAGCAGCGCAGGCGACCGGTGCGAGGTAGCCGAGGCGGCCCTTACCCCCGTAGGTGCGGTATTACCTCGGCGAACGCACCACCGGAATCGCTCGAGAGGCTGCGGGTGAAAGGCATCGGTTTTCGCAGCCTGACCGAAGCCCTCGACACGACGACCGCGCAAGTTTGGGGTGTTTTTCGTATGTTTGGCGCGTTGGCGGAATTCGAGTGCAGCCTG
This sequence comes from uncultured Alphaproteobacteria bacterium, assembly GCA_963799085.1. Taxonomy (GTDB): domain Bacteria; phylum Pseudomonadota; class Alphaproteobacteria; order ATCC43930; family CGMCC-115725; genus AP-15. The sequence continues at coordinate 67,946 of CAWCWA010000007.1, forward strand.
ATCCGGGAACGCACCCAAGAGGGCATTGTCGCCGCGCGGCGCGCCGGCCGCATCGGAGGCCGTCCGCCGAAACTGATGGAGGACGACATCGAGGCCGCCAAGGCGATGTTGGCCAACCCCGACATCGGCGTCACGCAAACCGCGCGCCGCCTCGGCGTGTCCCCGGCGACGCTCTATCGGTAGATCCCGGCCGCACGAACCGCGGATACCCCAGGCGTTTGACAACGGCGGCTCTATCCCAAAGACCGGACGCCGCAGAGGGCTCGGGGGTGTCGTTGACCGTCGGCAATGGGTGGAAATTCGTATCCGCTCGGGAACCCGAAATTGATCGGAAGTGCCGATAGCTGCCGTTACATCGCCAGCCCGTCAACCCTACTGTGAGCCGCCGCGGTGGAGAAAGGCTATAGCTGCCTGCTGTGGCTGCTTTTAGGAATACGATTGCCGCGGTTCTCGACGTAAGGGTTCGGCCGCGCCGGCGTTAGCCAAAGAACGAGAGGCCATGACTGCCGGCGACGGCACCGAAGATCGTAGCGAGGCTCAGGATCAGCAACACCCAGTGGAGTTGTTGCACCATCGTGAAGGTCCGCTCCGGCTCACGCTTCGCGGAGACCGCGAGCCAGCGATGCCAGAACAACGGCTCCGCAATGAACAACATCACCGTAAACAGAAGCCAGATCACAACCATTGCATCGAGCCACCAATATGCGGGCTCGAAGAATTGCGGCCAGAGCTGAAGCCGGTGCACCATGTAGAAGCCGCTGGCCCCGGCTAGGACGGTCATGGCCCGCGCTTGCCAAGCAAAATGGCGTTCGATCGCGTCGAAGAAGGCGAGCCGCTCAGGTGCACTCTTAAAGCGCCGCCCTGCGGGGAGGATCACGGTGGTCACCATCGCGACACCGCCGATCCACACCACCACGGACAGGACATGGATGGCGATGGCGAGGTCGAAATCGATCACGGGTGCGTCGCTCACGGCTTCCTGTGGGATGGCGCGAACAGCGACCCTTGCTCTGTCAGCTGATCCTCCCGACCGTCGATCAACGGGTCGGGTCCGCATGCGGCGGCGAGGCGCTGCGCATCCCAATCTCGATCCCGTCGCCCTTGACAGTGATGCCTTCGGCCTGGAGCGCCGATAGCGCGCGGGAGAAGCTCTCGCGCGTCATGCCGAGTTCCGAGGCGATCAGGTTCTTCTCATAGGGCAGAACCGCAAGGTCCGGCGTGCCCTGCCGCTGCGACAAGGCCAGCAGATAGCAGCCGACGCGCTCCGAAGTACCACGCAGCTTGAGGTTTTTGATCTGGCGCACCAACCGGCGGAATTGCCCGGCGAGGCTGCCGATCACAGCGTGCGCCAGGAGCGGCTCGCACTCGACCGCGCGTCGGAACACCGCCGCGTGGATGAGGAGCAGCCGCGCCGCCGCAGGAACCCTCGCCCGCATTAAATAGGGCGACCCGGTCACGACCGCGGCCGGGATCACAAGGTCCGGCGGTTCAACGATCTCGATCAGGACCTCGCGCCCGGTGCTCGACCGCCCCAAGAGCTGCACCGAGCCGGACAACACCACATGCTGAAAGCTTGGCATGTCGCCCTGTTCAAATAACACGGTCCCGGCCGGCACTGCGTGGAAAACAGCATTCTCCAGCAAATCCGCTCGGCTCGGTGCGGACAAGGGCTGCAACCAGGGCAGCGGGTGCAGTTCGGGTTCTCGGTCAATCATGCTTCTTATGCGCTCCGCAGCCCCGGGCTGTGTCGGCTGTGTGTGATTGATATCACAAAAACGATTGATTAAGATCAATTCTCCGGGTGACCTTATGTCCGAAGCTTGTGAGCTCGTGCCGCTGGCCCAAACGGGCCATGCGCGGTTGGGGGAGGGGCTGATCGATGGCCATGTATCCGGATGCGCTTGGGCCCGTCGAAGACCCGGTCAGCAATGTGCTGAAATGGATCTTGCTGGCGGTTGCGGTCGCGACTTTCGCGTTGCTGGGCTGGACCACCGAGCTGACCTACAAGGCGGCGCCGCCATTTCCCGATCACTTCGTTGCACCCGACGGCGTCGGTGCTGATGTCGGCCGCCGATATCCAGGCCGGGAAGGCCGGCTTCCAGAAAGCCGACCTGATGGACTACGGCAGCCTCTACGGCATGGGCTCGTATTTCGGCGAGGATTACACCGCTGGCAACTTGGTGCGGCTCGCCACCCTGACCGAAGACAACATCGCCGCAGGCGACAACTGGCAAAGCGCTTTGCGGACCTGACCGCCGGCGCGAGCAGGCCGCGGTGCGAGCGGCAATGCAGGCCGAGTTGCAGGGCGTCGATCTGACCAGACAGGTCGCGATGCTCCCCGACGCCGCTGGCAGCGGCCATCACCACGCTCGCAGGGCGCAGATCGCGCAATCGCTGCTGCACGCACGATTTCGCCAAGGGCTGGACGCAGGCCTACAGCCTCGACGCAGCAGAGCGCGGCACAGACCGCCGACTTCCTGATCTATTCGTCGCTGACGACGGTGGCGCGCCGCCCCGGCACCAACGTCTCCTGGACGCAGAACTGGCCTTATCGAGCCGCTGGTCGGCAACACGCCGACCACCGCGACCTTCCGCTGGACCTGGATCAGCTTCTGCTTCACCTTCTTCGCGTTCGGCGCCGTGCTGTTCATCTACCAGCGCTATCTGAACGACCCCGACCAGGCGCCGATGGACCCGGTGCTGGCGCGCTTCCGGCCGCTGACGCCGAGCCAGCGGCAGATCGGCAAGTATTTCCTGGTCGTCGCCGGCGTGCTGCTGTTGCAGATCCTCGCCGGCTCGATCATGGCGCATTACTATTCCGATCGCGCGAGCTTCTACGGCATCGCAGATCGACCGCTTCCTGCCGTTCAATTTCCTGCGCGACGTGCACATCCAGACGCCGATCGTGTGGATCGGCCTGTCGTGGATCGGCGCGGCGCTTGTTCCTGGCGCCGGCGATCAGCGGCGGCGAAGCCGAGCGGCCAGGGGCTCCTGGTCGATGTGCTGTTCTGGGTGACGCTGCTCGTCGTCGTCGGCGCGCTGGCCGGCAATTATCTCGGCATCATGGGCTACATCGGCAAGAGGCTGGTTCTGGTTCGGCAACCAGGGCCTGTCCTACATCCAGCTCGGCCGCGCCTGGCAGATCGGGTTCTTTGCCGGCCTGGTCGATCTGGAGCCTGCTGGTGTTCCGCGCGCTGTGGCCGACCGCGCGAACGCTGTGCGCAGGCGACGCGGCAGTTCTGGTCCGGGCGCATCCGGCTCGAACACCTGATCTGGGCGTCGACCGTCAACATCGCCGCTGCTCTACGCCTTCGGCATGATCCCGCTCACCGGGCATCGAGAAGTCCTTCACGATCACGGACTTCTGGCGCTGGTGGGTGGTCCATCTGTGGGTCGAGCAGTCCTTCGAGTTCTTCGCTGCGGCGATCAGCGCCTATCTGCTGATGGCGGTCGGGCTGGTCTCGCGCCAGCTGGCCGAGCGCGCGGTCTATCTTCGAGCTGATCCTGATCTTCCTCGGCGGCGTGCTCGGCACCGGCCATCATCTCTACTGGGCGGGCGAGCCCGGCATGTGGGTGCCGCTCGGGCACGATGTTCTCGTTCATCGAAGTGCTGCCGCTGGTGCTGCTGATCATCGAGGCGATCCAGCAGCGCCGGCTGATCAAGGCGCACAGCGAGTTCAAATACGGTCTCGCCTACACCTACATCATCGGCGCGGCGTTCTGGAACTTCGTCGGCGCCGGCGTGTTCGGCGGCGGCACGCTCAATGCGCCGCTGGTCAATTACTACGAGCACGGCACCTTCCTGACCCTGAACCACGCGCACACGGCGCTGTTCGGCGCCTTCGGCCTGCTCGGCATCGGGCTGATCTATTTCTGCCTGCGCTACGTCGCCGGCGACCGCATCCCGTTCGGCGAGCGGCTCGGCCGCTGGGCGTTCTGGCTCTACAATGGCGGCCTGGTGCTGTGGATCGTGCTCAACTTCTTCCCGATCGGCTGGCCGCAGCTCGACGCCGTCTACGAGCACGGCCTCGCTTATGCGCGCAGCCAGGCCTTCTACGACACGACCCTGTTCTGGCAATGGATGCGGATGCCGGGCGACATCGTGTTTGCGGCGGGCGCACTGCTGATGGCGTGGGACTTCCTGGTCAAGCTGCCGCCCTTCTTCCCGCGGCTTGTCGAGCGGTTCCTTCCGGGGCCGCGGGAGGCGGCGCAACCTGCCGGGGATGGGTCATGAGCATCGCCGCTGAGCGGTTGGCGGGTCGTTCGGTTCCCGCCTTTCTAACTCTGGGGTTTCGTCCGTTCTTTCTGGCGGCGGGCGTGTGGTCGGCGGCTGCGCTCGTGCTGTGGATCACCATCCTCGCAAGCGGCGGCGTGCTGCCCAGCCGGTTCGATCCCCTGTCCTGGCACATCCATGAAATGCTGTTCGGTTTCGCGCTGGCGGCGATCGCCGGGTTTTTGTTGACTGCGATCCCGAACTGGACTGGGCGGCCTCCGGTCAGAGGGCTGCCGCTGGCCAGCTTGGCCGGTTTATGGCTGCTCGGCCGCATGGCCTGCCTCGTCTCCGTGCTGATGCCGCGGCTGGCTCGCCATTGCCGCCGATCTGGCTTTTCCGGTGGCGTTGGCGGGCGTGATCGCGCGCGAGATCGTCGCCGCGCGCAACTGGCGCAATCTCCCTATGGTGGCGCCGGTGACCGTTCTCGCGATTGCCGATCTCTTGATGCACCTCGAAGCGGCCGGTATCGCCGCGGCGTCGGGTCTGGGATGGCGCCTCGGCCTCGCCGCGGTGATCGTCCTGGTTTCGATCGTGGGCGGCCGCATCATCCCGAGCTTTACTCATAACTGGCTCGCTGAGCGACCGCATGCCCGTCCCCCAAAGACGACGAAGGCGGTCGAGCGCACGGCACTCGGGACTCTGCACACCGGAATAATCGGGTGGGCGTTCGTGCCGGACTTTCGCCCCGTTGGCATCCTTCTGCTGCTCGGCGCCGCAACCAACCTGTGGCGCCTGGCGCGCTGGCGCGGTGCCGCCACCAGGACCGAGCCGCTGCTGCTCATCCTCCATATCGGCTACACTTGGTTGGTCTTGGGAGCAGGTCTCCTTGGCCTGTCGGTGCTCGCCAACCTTGCACAAAGCCCCGCCATCCACGCGCTTACCGCCGGCGCGATCGGCACCATGACGCTCGCGGTTATGACCCGCGCGACCCTCGGCCACACCGGGCACGAGCTCACGGCCGACCGCACCACTCTCGCGATTTTTCTGCTGGTGACTCTCGCTGCGGCTGCCCGCGTTGTGGCCGCCACGAGCGGCAACTGGGTGATGCCGCTGCTCGAAACGTCGGCAATCTTGTGGATTTGCGCGTTCGCCCTATTCGTCCTTCATTATGGTCCGCTGTTGTTTCGGCCGCGGGCCGTCCCCGGAGGTTCCGCGACCCGCGCCGTATGAACATGTCATCTTAGTTCATAAAGGGGGAAAGCCATGGCACTCGAAGTACGCCGCATCGTCACGGGGCATGATTCGCAAGGCAAGGCCGTCGTCGCGACCGACGAGCGCCTTGCCGGCACCGGCGCGGCGGGGCGGGCCGGCATCTCGCGCGTCGACGTCTGGTCGACCGACAAGATGCCGATCGACAACTCGGATGCGGCCGCCGAGCTGCAGCGGAAGGGCTTTGTCGTCCGCCACAATTACGTCGGCTCGGGCCAGGGCAGCGTGTGTCGGGTGGTCGAGTTCGCACCGGGCGGGGCGAAGTTCATGCACCGCACCGAGACCCTCGACTACGCGATCTGCCTCAAGGGCGAATGCGACCTCGAACTCGACGACGGCCGCACGGTGCCGATGAAAGCGGGCGACATCTGCGTGCAGCGCGGCACGATGCACGCCTGGGTCGCCAAGGGCTCGGAGCCCGCGGTCTTCGCCTTCGTCCTGATCGACGCCGAGCCTGTCGAGAAGGGCGGACAAAAGCTGACGACCCACTACCCGAGCGCTGACCGAAGCGCTAGCCGGGTGCTGCCTCGGGCGGCGTCAAGGTGGTGCTTGCCGAGCGGCGCCACCGTTGCTCGTTTGCGGCCTCTCGGCGCTTTCCGATCTATCGCTTGTCGCCCGTTTCCCCGGTCATGCTTGGCGCGGACGGTACCCGCAACCGGGCAATCAGCGACAGGATTATTAACGAGAGGAATGTCGATGCGTCACGTGCGTGATCGTTGTTGTGCCCACGGCCCGTCTCGGCGTCAGCTCCTTGGTGGCATGGCGGCGCTGGGCACCGCGCTGGCCTTGCCGCGACCGGCCCCGGCGGAAGATCTTGACCCGGCGCCGCGCCGCATCGACGTGCACCATCATTTCTTTCCGCCGGCATGGCTTGCGCATGCCGACACGAAAAAGCCGGGGCCGGCGCCGATCATGAAGGAGTGGTCGACCGCTCGCGTGCTGGAGCACATGGACAGGAGCGGCGTCGCGACCGCGATCGCCTCGCTGTCGCCATGGGGTATCGCCTTCGCCGAGAGGGCGCAGCTGCCGAAGCTGGCGCGCGACTGCAACGACTACGCCGCGAAGATGATCAACGACCATCCCGGCCGCTTCGGCCTATTTGCGGCGATGCCTCTGCCCGATGTCGATGCCAGCTTGACGGAGATCGCCTACGCGCTCGACACGCTGAAGGTCGACGGCATCGGGTTGATGACCGGCTACGGCGACAAATGGCCGGGCGACCCGGCGTTCCAGCCGGTTTTGGAGGAGCTGAACCGGCGCAAGGCGGTTGTCTATTTCCACCCGACGACGGCCAATTGCTGTGGCAACCTGATCCCCGGCGTCGCTCCGGCAACAATCGAGTGGCCGGTTGATACGGCAAGAGCGATTTTGAGCCTATTCTACAGCGGCAGCCTCGTGCGCTACCCCGACATCCGCTTCATCTTCTCGCATGCCGGTGGCGCGTTGCCGGCGCTCTCCGGGCGCATCGCCAATTTCGTCAACCGCGACAAGAACTCTGCCAAATACGCGCCGCACGGCGCCGTCGCCGAGTTCAACAAGCTCTATTACGACACCGCCAACGCCTCGGCGGCCCCGTCGATGGCGGCGCTGATGGCGATGGCGCCGGCGAGCCAGATCGTGTTCGGCAGCGACTACCCGTATTTCTCGCTGGAGGAAAATGTCGAGGGGCTCGCCAAGATCAGCATGACCGCCGCCGACCGCCAGGCGATCAACCGCGGCAACGTAGCCCGCCTCCTGCCGAAATACTCGATCTGAACAATTCCGCACCGGCGAGGCGGTGCTCGATGTGCTGAGCGAGCGCGGCCTAGCTGTCGAAGCCAAGTTTTACAGCGAGAGTGGGCGGCCGCTCGATCGAGCGCGAGCTGCTGACCCGCATGATGATCGCCGGCTACTGCTTCGGCCTTCGATCGGAACCGCGGCTGTGCAAAGAGGTGCATCTGAAACCTGGCGCAGGCGGGCATCGATGGCCGTCTACAAATCCTTGTCCACCCGAGGGCCCAAGTGAGCGCCACACCGGTCGCCGATCAGGTCTGCTTCCGGACAGCCTCGTCGATATCAACCGACAAATCCCGACGGCGCCATCCGATCTTGCTCCTGTGATCCCCGGTGTCACGTGTCAGCTGGCGGCTCGGTTCGGGAACCGGCTGGCGGCATAGCGCGGCGGATCGGTGAAGGGCTCCTCTCCGGTGATCATCTCGGCGAGGAGCCGGCCGGTAACGGGTCCGAGCGTGAAGCCGTGATGGGCGTGGCCGAAGGCGAACCAAAGCGCGCATCCTCGATCGCCTTCTGCAGGCTCTCCTCGGTTCGACAGCAGTTGAGCCAGCCTTTGTACTGCACGAGGCTTTGCGCCATGCCGCCGGCCTCGGCGATCAGCGCGTCGTGCTCCTCGACGCATCGCGCCATCAGCGGCGCGAGCGCCCGCGCCGAGCGTTCGATGCGCTCGGGCGTCGCATTCTGCCAATAGCGGAAGAGCCAGGGTGCGATCCGCGGCAACGCAGCCAGATGATAGACGGCGTCGCGTCGGCGATTCATCGCATAGCTCAGGATAACGCCGCGGGGGAAGGCGTAGGGGAACACAGCCTCGCGCTGGATCAGGCCGGCGTTGCCGTAGCTGGTTTCTTCCCCCGCCTCCCTGCGGTCGATCACGACGACATCGCGGCCGCGCCTTTGCAGATGCAGGGCGACGCTGACACCCACCATTCCCGCCCCGAGAACGATCACATCCGCGCGGGCAACCATCCTGCCAGATTCCCAAATCATCTGACACGAACTGCTCGGCCCGACGGCCTCGGGCCGAATGCGCATCCGACCCGGTCAAACTTACGGCTCGACGATCATCATGTCGTTGGCGAATGAGAGCTGCCGCGCCAGGATGCCACGAACGCTTGACAGCGAGTGCCACCCAGAGTGAGATAAAGAACAAATATCGAACGACTGAGATCGGCGATGCTCGGATTGCCGCCGCGCTACGCGTTCCGGCTAGAGGACTTGCGGGCTTGGCATGTCGTCGAGGTTACCTGCCCACACTGCCACATCGGGCTATGATGGAGCACCGGCGTCTGACCCATGGGCGGCCAAACCACATGCGGCTTGTCGATCTCGAAACAAAGCTGCGCTGCCAGCGGTGTGGCCGTCGCGGTGGCCATACCCTTGCCGTCAGGATGCGACCGCGCGATTGATCACTCGCAACGAAATCCGGGTGTAACCCGCTCCCGACGATTTCCTTGGCGCCGCCCCGTTGCTTCGCTAGCCTCAGAGGCTTGCGGTCAAGTCGCCAAGGAATTCGGAAGCCGGCTTGACGCCGGTGACCAGCAGGTGATCGCGGGCGCGGGTGCAGGCGACGTAGAGAAGATGCCGCTCGCTATCGTAGACCTCTTGGAGATCGGCGTCGTCGGCGACATTCTCGATGCGTTCCTGCGAGGGGATGACTTCGTCGTTGCACGCGATGACCGCGACCGCGCGGAATTCCAACCCCTTCGCGAGATGCATCGTACCGATCGAGACCTTGCCCGGCGTGACCTCGATCTTGTCGCTGAGTTCGATCGCCTGAGCACCGGCTCCTTTGACCGCGCTCCGCGCCCAGCGAAGCTCGCGAGACGAGCGGACAAATACACCAATCTCGTGCAGCTGAACGCCCTCTCCGATCCGAGCGGCAATCCACGCGGCTACAGCCTCGGCCTCTTGTTCGGGGTCGTCAAAGATCTCGATCGCTGGGGGTGGGCCGTTGAACACCGACACGGTGCCGCGGCGATAACGCGGTCTCACAGAGGTTCCTGCGCGCCTCGGCCGCGTCGTCGACCGACGGTTTGGCTACTCCAAGGTATGCGCTCGCGGGCCTGGTGGTGAGTACTGGCTGATTTTCGTCCTGTCACGCCGAGCGGCAAGCTTGCCGCTGATGTTCTTGATTTCTTTACAGCGCCAAATCGGATAGCTTTTAACCACGCAGCAATCGACCCAACAGATGTATCGCCTGTCAGTTGCGGCCTTCCATTTTCGCTTTCGCGCCCGGGCGCCGATGCGGATGCCGGGCTATATGGGCTCGGCCTGGCGCGGCGGCTTTGGCCGCGCGCTCAAGCGCGCGGTCTGCGTCACCGGGCTCAGCACCACCCGGGCTGCCCATTCGAGGCGAGCTGCGTCTATCCCTACCTGTTCGAGACCGCGCCCGGCGGCGAGGGCGGCATTCTCGCCGGCTATGACCGGGTACCGAGCCCGTTTGTTCTGGCTCCGCCCTGGGACGGCGGCCGTCTGGTGCCCGAGGGGCGGCGCTGTCGATCGGCGGGCCGTCGAGCATGCCGGCTTCGCCAGGCAGGCGGTGGTCGAAGCCGGGCTGCGCGGGCTCGGGCCCGACCGCGGCGCGCTCGATCTTCTGTCGATCGAGCCGATCATCCCACCGTCCGTCGGCCCCTGCCCCGAACGCGTCGAGATCATGGTCGCTGACCCCGCTGCGCCTTGTCGAGGCCGGCCGGCTGGTCGGTCCGGCCGGTTTGCGCCCCCGCCACCTGCTAATTCGACTGCGTCCGCGGCCTCCCTCAGCGCGCGGCAATCGAGAGCGAGCGGCGCCGGCCCGTGCCGCTCGGCGAGAAGCGAGACGCGACGCAGCAGCGACAGCAGCGACGAGGCCGCTCTGCGCTGGGTCGAATGGGCGCGCTATTCCGGGCGGCAGCGGGCCCTGCTGCAAATGGGCGGCCTCATGGGCGCGCTGTCTCTCCCGCTCGCGGGCATCGAGCCGTTCTGGCCGTTTCTCGCGCTCGCTCCCTGGGTGCATGTCGGCAAGGGGGCGACGATGGGGCTCGGCGGGATGCGGGTAACCCCGGCGTGACCGACCCCGCGACCTACCCGCGCCGCATCCTGCTCGCGGTGACGGGCCTCTCGCCGCAGATCCTCACCGAGACGCTCTGGGCGCTGGCGGTGGAGCACGGGCGCTGGGTGCCTACCGAAATCCGCATCATCACGACGCGGCGGGGCGCGGAGAAGGCACGGCATACGTTGCTCTCCGACGATCCCGGCTGGTTTCACCGGCTGTGCGCCGATTACCGCCTGCCGGCGATCGCGTTTAGCGCCGACGACATTCATGTCGTCGCAGGACCGGCCGGCCGGCCGCTCGACGACATCCTGCGAGGAGGCGGACAACGCCGCGGTCGCCGATTTCATCACCGAAGAGGTGCGCGAGATCACTGCCGACCCAAACGCGAGCCTCCACGTCTCGATCGCCGGCGGGCGCAAGACGATGGGATTTTACGTCGGCTATGCGCTCTCGCTGTTCGGACGGGCGCAGGACCGGCTCTCGCATGTGCTGGTGCCGCCGGCATTCGAGTCCCCGCGAAGATTTTTTCTATCCGCCGCCCGGCGCCAAGAAGACGAGCGTGCATCTGGGCCCGATCCCGTTTGTTCGACTGCGCGACGGGCTGCCGGAGCAATTGCTCGAAGGGGCCGTGCACTTTTCCGAAGCCGTCGCCGAAGCGCAAAAGGCGCTGCCGCCACTCGCACTCCATCTCGACCCGGCGAGGCTGACGGTAACCGCGGGCGGAGAGAGGGTCCCTCTAAAGCCGGCGCAGTTCGCGTTCTATTGGATGATGGCCGCCAGGTGCATCGCAGGAAAGCGGCGGCGTGCACTGGAGCGAGCGCACCGTCAGGGGACGAGTTGCTCGGATTCTGTCGCGCGCTTGGTGAGATTTCGGAGCAGACCGAAAGAGCCTACGGGAACCTGACCAAGCAGAATTTCGATCCGGCCAAGGCCCACCTCAACGGCGCGCTCAAGCGCGCGCTGGGTGAGCGGCGGGCGGCGCCGTATCTGATTGCGAGGTTGGAGCCGATTGCGGGCACCCACTACCACCGTTTCGGGCTGTCATTGCCGCCCGAGGCGATCACGATCGCCTCCGCAAGCTTGCGGGGGCGGCGGGCTGACGCGGGGCGACGCATATAGTCGGCCATGAACACAGCAATCATAACCTGTCCCAATTGCGCCACCGAGATCGCGCTCAGCGCGGCTTTGCAGGAGCAGTTTCGCCACGAGAACGAGACCCGCCTCAAGATGCTCGCCGGGCCGGGCGGAGCAGAAGGCGCGCGACGATTTCGCTCTCGAACGGCAGCTCCTCGAAGGGCAGCTCGCCGAGCGAGCGCCGCAAGCGGGAGGTCGCTCAGCAGGCCGAGCTTGAGCTGCGGCAGGAGAAGAGCGCTGCTCGAAGATCGCGCTCGCGAGCTCGATCTCGAAGTGGCGCGCCGGGTCGACGGCGAGAGAGTGCGCCTGGAGGAGGCGCTGCGCCGTGGCTTTGCCGAGCAGCAGGACCTCAAGCTCAAGGAGAAGGACAAGCTGATCGACGATCTGCGCCGGTCGCTCGACGAGGCCAAGCGCAAGAGCGAGCAGGGCTCGCAGCAGCGTCAGGGCGAGGTGCTGGAGCGAATCGACGTCGAGGCCTTCGCCGCGCTGCAGACCGGGCTCAACGCGAGCGCGCGGCGCGCCTGGCCGGCGCTGGCGACAGCCTTGCGCGAGCAGCTGATCGAGGTTGCCTTTGCGCATGCCGCCGCCGACGGCAAGCACGAGAAGATGGAGTTCCTCTACCGCTATCTCTCCGGCGACCAGTTCCGCCGCCGCATCGAAGCGACGGTCGAGGCCTTCGCCGCGCTGCAGACCGGGCTCAACCGCGAGCGCGCGGCGATGGAGCGCATCTGGAAGGAGCGCGAAAAGCAGATCGAGCGGGTCCTCGCCAACACCGCCGGCATGTACGGCGAAGTGCGCGGCATCGTCGGGTCGAGCGTGCCGCGGGTGCCGGCGCTCGAGCTGGACGCGGTCGCCGGACGGCTCCAAGACGAGACTGCGGATATGACCGCATGATGGCGCAAACGCTCGTCACCTCTGCGGCGGAAGGACTGAAGGAATGGACGACAATTTGATGCAGCAGTCCTGCCGCGTTGCGCTGGCGGCATATTTGCACGATCTCGGCAAATTCGCCGAGCGCGCCGGCGCATTTGACGAGGACCCACGGCTCGATGCTCATCCGACCCTCTATTGTCCATTTCGTCAGGCGGGAGAGAACCGATGGTTCACGCACCGCCATGCTGCGCATCCGGCACTTGCCTTCGATCTGATCGAGAAACACCTCCCTGACCTCCTCGGTGGCGACCCTTCGCCGTTCGTTGGCCGTGTGCGCGCAGAAGATACCGAAGATGTCGAGGCCACAGACTCGCTGATCAACGCGGCCGCCGCCCACCACCTTTCTGCAGTGGGTGGTTGCAACCGCCGATCGGGTTGCATCCGGCTTTGAGCGAGAGGAATTCGAGCAATACAACGCTTCGAAAGACGAGACTCGCGACGGATTGGACCATTTTACGGCGCGATTGTTGACCCTCTTCGAGCAGATTCGCATTGGCGGGCGGCCGCCTTCCGACAGCGCGCTGCGCTTTCGGTATCCACTGAAGCCGCTTGCACCGCAAATCATCTTTCCGGTCGAGGCGACTGGCTCCGAGTTGCGCGAGCAGGAGCATGCAAAGAGCGAATATGCAAGGCTCTGGGACGAGTTCGTCACGGGCCTGGAAGCTATTCCACAAAGCCATCGCTCGAATTGGCCGCTGTGGCTCGACCATTTCGACAGCCTCTGGCTGGCATTCACGCAAGCGATACCTGCGGCTACCGCATTCAATATCAAGCCCGAGGTATCGCTTTACGATCACTCCCGGGCAACTGCTGCGCTGGCCGTGGCATTGTGGCGGTGGCACCAGGCGTGCGGTCGAACCGATGACGCCGCGGCGCGCGCAATGCGCGAGCGGACCGATTACGCAGAGCCGAAGTTGTTGCTGGTCCAGGACGACTTCTTTGGCATTCAGAATTTTCTCTTCGCGGCGGGCGGCGAGACGCGCAAGCAGGCTGCGAAACTGCTGCGCGGCCGTTCTTTTCAGGTGTCGCTGTTTACGGAGCTGGCCGCGCTGCGGCTGCTCGACGAACTGGCGCTTCCGCCAACGAGCCAGGTACTGAACGCCGCCGGCAAATTTCTGATCGTCGCGCCCAACACCGACGACATGCGAAAGACTCTCGATAGGGTCCGCGGCGAGTTCGACGCATGGTTCCTGGAGCATACCTTCGGTATGGCCGGGCTGGGCATCGTTTGGGAGGGAGCATCATGCAGCGATTTTCTCAAGGGCCGACAGGGTCAGCCGAGCCCTTATAGTAATCTCCTGGAGCGGTTGCATCAGTCGCTTGAATGCGCCAAATACCGGCGCTTCGAGCTGTGCCTCAGAACGCCGCCACCATTGCCCGCAAGTTTTCCTTACAGGGTCTGCGAGTACAACGGCCGCCTGCCGGCAGACCGCGAGCGGTCGGACGAGGATGTGGCGTCGTGCGCACTGTCGGGCGACCAAGTGAAGATCGGCGAGGCATTGGCGCGGCGAACCTCGAGCGACTGTTGGTGCTGCGGGACGAGGCCGCGCAGGAGCTGCACCAACGGGGGGATTTACGTCTGCTCGAGGTCAATATCTTCGACTATGCCTTGGCATTCACCGCTTCCGAAGATGCCAGCGGCAAATTCGGCGAGTTCGCCCGAAAGGGGATGCTGCGCCGATGCTGGGATTTTTCAGCGGCGCAAAGCGAGGATGTCTCAGGCGAGCAATCGCTCTGGACTGGCTACGGGCGCCGCTTTATCAGCGGTTATGTGCCGCGCATCAGCGCCGAAGATCGCACTACATCGCGCGGTCGCTACCCGGACGACGTGAGAAGAATTGCCCGACGAAGACGAGCTGAAGAGGTTCGACATGCTTGCCTGCGAGGACCGCGAGCTAGACCGTGAAGAGAATTGGCTCGGCATCCGGGCGCTCGGCGTACTGAAGGGGGATATCGACGATCTCGGCGAGCTGTTCCGTGTCGGCCTCGGCAACCCGACATTCGCCAAGACCGCCGCACTGTCGCGCCAGGTCAACGGCTTCTTCGCGATCTACCTGCCATGGCTGCTGTCGCGCGAGTTCCCCAACATCTACACCGTGTTCGCCGGCGGTGACGATTTTTTCCTGATCGGGCCGTGGCGGAAAGTGCAGAAGCTCGCGGCGCGGATGCAGTGCGAGTTTGCGCGCTACGTGGCAAAAACCCCGAAATCCATTTTTCGGCCGGGATCGTCACGCAAAAACCGGGTGCGCCAATCGGCGCTCTCGCCGATTTGGCGGAGGAGGCGCTTGATGCCGCAAAGGAATGGCCCGACAAGCAGCAGCCCAAAAAAAACGCTGTCACCTGCTTTGGCGAAACCGTTGCTTGGAGCGGGTGGCCAAAGCTGGAAGAGGCCTGTCTACGCTCAATGGGCTGATCGATGATGCAGACCTCAGCCCCGGCTACGTCTATCGGCTGCTGCAGTTCATCGACATGCGCAGGAAAGAAGAAGAAAGGCAGTGCAGCGGCCGTGATCTGGCGCGCCCGGCTGAAATACGCAACGCGCCGCTTTGTCGTCGATAAACAGAGCGAGCTGAAAGACGAAGCCGACCGCCAACGTCGTTTCACAGAAATCGTCACGCCAGTTGCCAATGGAATCGACACGCTGGGCTCGGCTTACCGAATAGCCTGGTTCAATCACCTCTATCGCATGCGCGAACGATAGGAGAGCTTATGGCACAGACGCAATTTGGAGGAGGTCGCGCGAAGCCGACAGCTTGGCGGAGGTAACCGACCATCGATGGACGTCTCAATTTTCGGTCAAAATATTAAGCCGAAGCTCTATTCGGATATCGCCGAGCATCTGCTCAAAAGTCGCCGGAGAACCAGAAACCCGCGGAACAAACCTTCGCAATTGCGACGGTTTTATGACGAGTTCGTCCTGCTGCAGATAAAGTCGCCGCAAACAAGCAAAGTTCGAAGAGCAGCGGCCTTTTATCCAGATGATGAAAGCCAAAGTAGCCTACGCTAAAGGACGCGATAAGGTCGACGACAATTTCCGCTCGTTGCTGTGCCGGGTAGTCGATCAGACGATCGACGTCTAGACCTTGGGCCAG
>CAWCWA010000008.1:0-191293 GCA_963799085.1 uncultured Alphaproteobacteria bacterium
GGTTAGCCCACTCCCATGCCAAAATATCGGCGGTTTGTAATTGCTGAACATCTCTTTTGTCTGCGAATGTGTGCGAAAAATGTCGATAAGAACGTTTTAGCTCCGGAACGTCTAGGACGCGCGACATAAAACCATGAGACTGGGCTTGATGCCGGTGCCCGCTTTCAAAGAAATAGGCAATCTCTTCCTCTTCTCCAACCAACTCGCCGATAGTAATCATCGCGAAGTGACAACAAACCGGATACGCTCCGTCAAACCCACGAATCCGTTTTGGCAATAACGGTTCTATCTCATGGATATTGCAGGAAACGGCCACACCGAAAGAGGCACATTTATTGATTATGGCTGTCGCTCGCTGGATAAGTCTATGAGCCTCTCTGTCGGAAATCCCCTTAAATTGTTTTTTCTTTAACGCTAAATCGGTCATATGGCACTCGCCATATTTTTGGAACAACTGATTCCATTCCCTGCGGCATTTCTTTGCCTGTCTTTTATTGTAGGCGAAGCCAGCAACCGCGAAAATTCCGTCAGTCCGTTCGCTTTCATCAAAATATGCTTGCAGCATTACGGCCCACCCCTCTGCCGGCATTGCCGCCTCAAGGAGATCGTCCGCTGAGCTTTGGCCGGCGAGCGCGATCATAGCGCGCCTTCGCACGTCACGGGTACGGGAAATATAATGTTGCCCCTATTTCTACCTGCCGAAGCTCGAAAACCATCTTGAAGCGCGGCTGTGGAACGATGTGTTTCTGCATGCGCAGACGCGCTTGGGCTCGCCAAAGGCACGATCCGCGCCACGGTTCTGATCGAGACGATCCTGGCTGCGTTCGAGATGGACGAGATCCTTTACGAGTTGCGCGACCATTCGGCCGGGCTCAACTGCGGCCGCTGGGACTATATCTACAGCTTCATCAAGAAATTCGCCGAGGATCCGAAGGCGGTCCTGCCCGATCGGGCGCAGGTGGCGATGACGACACATTTTCTACGCAGCTACAGCTTGCTGCTGATCGAGACCTGCCACCGCCGCGAAATCCACGCGATGGGCGGGATGGCGGCGCAAATCCCGATCAGCGACGATCCGGAGGCCAATGCCGTGGCGATGGAAAAGGTGTGCGCCGACAAGCGTCGCGAGGCCGGCGACGGTCATGACGGCACCTGGGTGGCGCATCCCGGGCTCGTCGGCATCGCGAAGGAAATCTTTGACCGCGAAATGCCGCAGGCGAACCAGATCGCGCGCAAACGTCAGGATGTTCACGTCACAGCCGCCGATCTGCTCGTCGTTCCGGAAGGCACGATCACCGAGGCGGGGCTGCGCCAGAACCTCAATATCGGGATCGGCTATATCGAGGCCTGGCTGCGCGGCACCGGCTGCGTGCCACTCTACAATTTGATGGAAGACGCGGCAACCGCGGAGATCAGCCGGGCTCAGGTGTGGCAATGGATCCGCCATGGCGCCGCACTCGAAGACGGCCGCGTCATCGATGCGGCGCTATGCCGCAATCTGCTCGACGGGGAATTGGCGAAGCTGCGGGCGTCGGTCAGCGCCGAGGCCTATCGACGCGGCCGCTACGAGGACGCCGCGCGGCTCTTCTGTGATCTGATCGAGGCGCCCTGCTTTACCGAATTTCTGACGCTGCCCGCCTACGACATGATCACTGCCGGCCTCGCCTAGAATTCGACCAGGCCGTCGGGAACGGCCGTCAACCTCTTCCCATATCATTGACAGCGATCGGGCGAGCCGGACTGACGCTTGACCGCGCGCGGGTTGCGACTAGGCTCCGACGGCGAGGAAACGATTCCGGGCAGAGGGCGGCAGGTTTGACCTCTTCGTTCGCCGAACGCCGGACTGCCGTCATCATGTGCGCCGACGTCGTCGGCTATTCCCGCCTGATGGGGATCGACGAGGAGGGCACGCTGGCGGCGCTCAACGCCGTCCGCCGCGATCTCGTCGACCGAAGATCGCCGCGAATACGGGGCCGCATCGTCCGAACCATGGGCGACGGCCTGTTGGTCGAGTTCAACAGCGTCGTCGATGCGGTGCGCTGCGCGATCGAGATGCAAAGCGAGATGCCGCAACAGACCGCCGGATGTTGGCCGACCGGCGGATCCGGTTTCGCGTCGCTCTCGCCATGGGCGATGTCGTCTCCGATGGCGATCTCATTTACGGGAAGGCGTCGATATCGGCTCGCGAATGGAAAGCTTGGCGCAACCCGGGGGGATCAATGTCAGCCGGGCGGTGCGCGACCAGGTCCGGGACCGGCTGCCGATCGCCTTCGAAGATCTGGGTGAACACGACGGTCAAGAACGTCGCGCGCCCGGTCCGCGCCTTCCGCATCGTGCTGGACAAGCCGGCGGCCGCCACGGCGCGAACTGCCGCAAGAAGCCGGCCGCACCGCCGGAGCAGGCCGGCGGTCGCGGTGCTGCCGTTCCAGAACCTCGGCGGCGACGCCGAAGCGGAATTTTTTCTCGACAGTGTCGCCGAGGATCTGATCACCGAACTGGCGCGGGCCCGCTGGTTTTCGGTCGTGGCCCGCAATACGAGCTTCACCTACAAGGGCAAGGGGGCCGATTCCAAGCAGGTCGCCCGCGAACTCGGAGTTCGTTATGTGCTCGAGGGCAGTCTGCGCAAGGCGGGCAGCCGGGTTCGCATCGGCTGCCAGCTCGTCGAGGCGGCGAGCGGACAGCATCTGTGGGCCGAGCGCTTCGACGGCACACTCGAGGATTCGTTCGACCTGCAGGACAAAATCACCGAAAGCGTGATCGGCTCGGTCGGCCCGGTGCTGCGCGGCGCCGAGATCGAGCGCGCCCGGCGCAAGCCGGAGGCGAGCCAGGATGTCTATGATCTGATCTGTCGCGCGCTGCCGCCCGCCTTTGCCGAGACGCCGGAGGACAATGAAGAGGCGCTGCGCCTGCTGGGCGGGTGTTCGAGACCGATCCCGCCTATCCGCTGGCCAACGCCGTTGCGGCGTGGTGCCGCCAGCAGCGCCATCTGATGAATTGGCCGGGCGGGGAGGACGACGACCGGGAGGCGGCAAAGCGCCTGGCCCGGGTGGCGATCACCGGGGGCGGCGATGTCCCGCTGGCGCTCGCCGTTGCCGGCGCGGTGCGCGCCTCTTGACCCGAGATCACGATCTGGCTCTCGCGGCCGTCGATCGTGCCGACGATGATCGAGCCCCAATACCGCCATCGTCCTCGGGTTCGACGCGCTGACGCGATGCCTGTGCGGCGCCTATGACAAGGCGATCGAGCACGCCGAGAAGGCGATCAGCCTCAGCCCTCTGGAGCCGCTGATCTACCATGCCGCCTTTGCGCTCGCCTTGGCTTGCCTGTTCACCGGGCGGCGCGAAGAGGCGGTGATGCATGCGCGCAAGGCGATCGAGGGCAACCGCAATTTTGTCTTTCCCTATTGCGTCCTTGCATCGGCTGCGCGCGCCTCGATCGGCATGAGGAGGCCGCGCGGGCGGTCGCCGACTGCCCGGCGTCGCGCCCGAGCTTTCGCTTGCGGAGCTTGCGCAAGATCCGTTTCGCCGACGCCGCGCGCCTGCAGGCGGACCTCGCACTTCTGCGGGCGGCGCGCCTGCCGGAGTGAACGGCGCGCATAAGCACGATCTCCTCGGCTGTGACGGCGCGCTTTACACCGCAGACGCGGTCCGCTCGCTTTTGTGTTAAATATGCGCGAATGTGAACTGCTTCACATACGATCGAGAGACGCAGAGCATCGTCGCCGCTCATTCGATAGGTGCGCAGCGGTCGTGTCAGAGGATGCGAAAGGGCGTGTCAGACGCCGGCTTGCGGCGATCCTGGTTGCCGGTTACGGCCGGCGTCTCCCGGCGACGAGGCGGACAGCTTCGCCCGGGCTGAGCAGCTCTTTCTGACCGAAGTCATCGAGCCGCGATCGCGAATTCGGCGGAAACATCTTCAAGCGGACCGGCGAAGCGGTGCTGATCGAGTTCGACAGCGTCGTCGAGGCGGTGCGCTGCGCCGCCGCGTTGCGTGACGCCGTTGCGCGACCGAACCGCGGGCTTTCGCCGAGCGCCGCGTCGCGATGCGCATCGGGATCAATCTCGGCGACGTCATAGTCGAGGACGGCGATATCTTCGGCGATGGCGTCAACATCGCCGCCCGGCTCGAGGCGCTTGCCGAGCCCGGGCAGCATCTACGTCTCGGAGATCGTCCACGATCAGGTCGCCGGCAAGGTCGGATCGATTTCGAGGATCTCGGCCCGCAGGATCTCAAGAACATCAGACGGCCGGTCCGCGTCTACCGGGTGGGCGGCGAGTACGGGCCGCGGCGGGATCGAGGATGTCGGCACGTCCAGTCGGCGCCAGCCCGCCCGGCGTTCGACGACCGCCGCGCGATCGCGGTCTTGCCGTTCGCCAATTTCAGCGGCGATCCGGAGCAGGAGTATTTCGCCGACGGCATCACCGAGGACATCATTCGCAATGCTCGCCGGCTGGCGCGCCTTTCCGGTGATCGCCCGCAATTCGACCTTCACCTACAAGGGCCAGACCGTCGACATCAAGAAGGTCGGCGAGGAGCTGGGCGTGCGCTACGTCCTCGAGGGCAGCGTGCGCAAATCGGGCCAGTCGGGTCCGCGTCACCGCGCAGCTGATCCGGGCCGATACCGGCCATCACATCATGGCCGAGCGATACGACCGCGATCTGACCGACCTGTTCGAACTGCAGGACGAGATCGTCGACCACGATCGCCGGCGCGATCGAGCCGGAACTGCTCAAATTCGAACGCAAGCGCATCGCCGACCGGCCGCAACACAGCCAAGACGCCTACGAACTCTATCAGCGTGGCATGTGGCGCCATTACCGTCACTCTAAAGGGGACAATCTCGAGGCGCAGGACCTTTTTCCGGCGCGCATTGGCGATCGATCCGCAATATCCGCAGGCGACGGCGGCGCTGGCGATCGCCGTGTGCAACGCCGGCCTATCTCGGCTGGGCGGAGGATGTCGAGGGCAGCATATTCGGAAGCCTACGAGCTGGCCCAGCGCGCCGTCGCTCTCGACGCCCGCTATCCGAATGCCCGTTTTGCGCTCGGCCTCGTCTGCATGTGGACGACGCCGCTCCGATCGCGCGATGGAGGCGTTCCAGTGAGGCGATCAGGCTCAATCCGAGCTTTGCCGCCGCCCATGTTCTGCTCGGGCAAATGTATCTTTACAGCGGCCGGCCGGAGGAGGCGATCGAGCTCGCGGAAAAGGGAATTCGGCTCAGCCCCACAGACCCGCGCCTGTTCATCTGGCTGCCGGCCCTCGCCGGCGCTCACTACCAGCTTGGCATTACGACCAAGCCGATCGAGATCGGACGGCGATCCTGGACGCTCAATCGAAACTGGCCGGCGGGGCTGCGCTATGTCGTCGCCGGGCTGGCCCAACTCGGCCGCGTCGAGGAGGCACAAGCCGCACTCGACGAATTGAGGAGGCTCGAACGCCAACCTCGCCTTTGTCGAGGGCATACTGACGCGCCTCTTCAGCGACACGGAAGGGGTCGAGCATTTTCTCGGAGGGCTGCGCAAAGCTGGTTTCGAATAGGCGTCGCCGGATTCGTGCCCGTCGGCGGCTAGATGATCGACACCGGCGCCGTTCCGGGGTGCAAGCGGCGCGCTCGGTTCCGCAACAACAGGGTGCTGCCGAGAGCGCCGAATAGGATAGCCAGCATTGGCGGCTCCGGGATTTGCCCGCCTGCGGTCGCCGGGTCGGCATCCTCGAGGCTCAGGGGTGGGCATGAGCCGTCCGGAAGCGCCGTGCAAGGTTTAGTGGAGGCGCCGACAAAGCTGAGCGGCGAAACGATCTGGCTCGGTATGTCGGGGTTCGGGTCCTGCGAATTCGACGTCAGTTCTCCGGACAGGCCGGCGGTGAGATCGCCGGTTGTTTCGAAAAGGTCGCTGAATTGGTACGTGTAAGTGCCGCCGATCAGATCACTCAATTGAACCGTCCCGCAGCGGCTATTGGGCCCGGCGGACCCGCGGCAGACGACGATGCTGTAGTCGAGGGAGTTGCCAAGCTCGAACGCACCGGTAACGAAATCTAGCTGTAGGCAATTTAGGCCCGATTGGCATGAGCTCGGATTTACCAATGCCTGCGTCGGCAGAACACCGTCGAGATACTGGAGGCCGCCGTCGAAGAAAAGTCCGGCCGGCAGAGTAAGGGTCAGCCGGTCGAGAGATTTGCCAAGCGACCCGAGACCATCGAACGCGACGTGATAGGTAAAGCCGACAGGCGGATCCGTTATTGTCGCGGTGACTAGCGGTATCGGATTTATGAACCCGCTCTTAAGGATCTGCCCCCTCTGGTCAGAGTTGAGCTGATCGAGGGTCCCGTTCGGGTAGATCTGGTTCACCCAGACAGCCCGCCCCCCGACGATTGCCGCGCTCGGCTCCGTGCGGGTATCTCCGGAGGTCATAAGATTGGTGGGGGCGCCCGCGCCGAAAGTCGTGTGGTCGAGATCGAGTACGTGGCCGATCTCGTGCGCGATCGTATCCGGACGGCCGGGCAGGGTGATGATGCCCACCTTGACGCCGAACGTGTTTGCGCCGATCGCCGAGCCGTTGTTGTTGAGCCAGCTGAAGCCGTAGAGCAGGCCGGGCGTGGCCGGCACGAGACTGTTGACGAAGAAGAAATTCATCGTCGTCGGATTCGAGCTTAACGGTGCCTGTGGCTGGGCGCCTTGTGAAATGCCGTTCTGCTGCGACAGAGTTTTGAAATCAGCGCTCGTCAATAGACCACTCGTCGGATCCGTCGTCACATGCAAAGTCTGAAACGAGCTGGCGTTGAGATCCTGAACAACTGGAAGAAACGTTACGTCGATCCCAATTTGATTGTAAATCGCGCGGGTGATGTTAAGACCCGTTGCTGGATCGACGTAGCCGACAGGCGCGGTCGGTCCGGTTTGACCGAAAGGATTGAACGGGGCACATGTCGTCGGCCCCGCCGAACAGACCGTGACCGGCTGTACTGTAATGTAGTCGGTGACCGCCATGGCCATGGCGGAACTCCAGCCGGAGATCGCTACAGTCGCGGCAGCAAGCAGAAGCCACAAACCTTCTCGTCGACGCGATACGGCCCATCGCATGATCCACCCCCGAACCATGGAACTTGCGAACATAAGTCACCGAGCAAGTGCCGAGGCTTTTTGTGCAAATATCGTTCCTTGTAAGCAGATCCAACGACTTGTTTGGTTAAAGGCTCTGTTGGTTTCGGTCTAAGCTTGTGATTGTAAAGTTTTCCGACGCCATCATTGGCTTAATCCAGGATGAAGTAAATTGCATCTCGGCAGAGAATCCGCCCGTTTTTAACGGGTTAGTGTCTGACGGCGTCGAGGACGGCGAGCGCGGGTGACGCTGGCCTGCTACTTCTGGGTGACGGAATTTTTTACATCGAGCATGAAGTCTACAAAAATTATATATGATTCCAATGGTTTATATCTCTGGTGCGAAAATTGCTTGGCATTTGGCCGTCCCAAGGGGGGACGCGCTCGCAACTTAATTTTCGACGAGTGAGGCAGCAAATGCGCGCCATGGACAGAATTCCAATGAGGTTCTTCGCATCAGCCCTGTTCGTCGCGGTACTGCTCTATGGCGCTAAGCCGGCGGCGGCCGGCGGCGGCGGAGCGGACCTTGCGGGACAGCGCAGAGCGTTCCTGGACTCCGTCTGTGGGGCTTCGGCATAACCGCATGCCCGCAAATGCCGACCGTGAACCAGAGTGGTCGTCGAGACCTCGGCCCTGACCTACTCTCCCACCTGCGGGCGTATCCGCGAGATATCGAGCATTCCCCCCAACAGCCGCTTATGACGCGGGCACACTGCCCGGTCTGAGCAATCCGCTCGCCTTCGCCAGCCCGACGAGCAAACTTGAGCCCACCTTCCCGGTCGCGCCGACAAGCCCGGCGGGAAACGCGTTTCTGTCGGCAACGACCGACTTTGCCACCAGCCCGACGCTCATCCTGACCTTCGATTATCTACAGCGAACGAACCCGAATTTCCTGCAGGACCAGAATGTCGGAACCATCGACCTTCCGATGGTCGTCGCCGATGGCAATGCCAATCTGGTGCGAAACGTATCGGCGACCCTGCAAATCCTCGGCGATCCCGCGACTTGCCCGACTTGTGTCAAAACCGAATTGATCGGCGATTTTCTCGGCACAGGAACTCCGCAGACCGATCAGCTTGGGGACCTTGGGATGTCGTTCGCGCTCGACTTCAGTCCAAGTGAGGTTGTCCAAGTCGGGATTCCACTACTGATAACGTCCGACATCGCCCCGGCCTACTTCTTCGCGGCCTCGGGTTATCCGTTCGATCCCGTCGACGGGCTTTACGACGGCATCAACCCAATCGCCTCGTTTCTCGATGCGAGCTTTACCAACGACAGCAACGATCCGCCAGCTTTCCACGCCGATCTGGCGATCGCCGCCGACGGCAGCACGATCCTTTCAGAATCCGGTGCCGGAGCCGTCCACGCTAGCGTTGCTCACCGGCGCTTTGATGGGTCTCGCTTGGCGTCGGCGGCGCGGGCGAATAGACTGATCGTCGGCGGGTGTCGGAAAGGGAGCGGTGATCGCGGCCGCGATGCTTTTGAGTCTGTTGGCGGTGGCGGCCTGGGAAGTGCTGGGCCCGCGCCGCCGGCGGGAGTTTCCGGCGCTTAAGCGACGCCTCGGTAATATCGGTTTCTGGATTGCCAACCTGCTGATTGCGGGGTTTTTTCTTCCCGCGGCGCCGGCCATGCGCTCCTCGTTCGAAGCGCAGTTCGCGATCCGTCTGCTGGCTTGGCCGGTCCCCGATCCCGTCGCGAGCCTCGTGGTCGGGTTTCTTCTTGTCGATTTGCTGCGCTATGCGGTGCACCGCTGCGAGCATGCGGTGCCGCTCTTCTGGCGGTTTCACGCGCTGCATCACTCCGATCCCGATGTCGATGTGACAACATCGGTGCGCCACCACCCGGTTGAGTATCTATCGGCTTCGGCGTTCTACTGGGTCGTCTCGATTGTCCTCGGCATCCCGGTGATAGTCCTGGTGACGCATGGGCTTGCCGTTTTTGCGGCGGCAGCCGTCCAGCATGGCAATATCCGTCTGCCCGAAGCCATCGAGCGCCCGTTGCAGCTGGTGCTGGTAACCCCAGACCTACACCGTCTGCATCATTCCGAGGCCCCCGTTCACGCCAACGCTAATTTCGGGGCCGTGTTGTCGATCTGGGATCGGTGGTTTGGAACGCTGAGATGCATCACTCGGCGGCAGCACGAAGCGATTGTGTTCGGAGTGCGCGAGCTGCCGCGCAGTGAGGGCTTGAGGCCGTCCGCCATGATTCTGACGCCATGGCGGATGGCCCGAAGTGTCGCCGGTTAGAACGCCTTGGCCGTGGTGCCGGTCAGCAGATCGGCCTTGCGGTTGAGGGCGGCAATCAGGCCGTCGACACCTTGCGACCTGATGATCCCGGCGAATTCGGACCGCCGCGTCGCCAGCTCGCTGATAGTGCCGTCGAGGTAGATGTCCGAAATCAGCCAGGTGTCGCCGGCCCGCCGCATCAGGTAGTCGACCTTCACCGGCTCGCCGTTCGCCTTGACGATGCGGCTGCGGACGAGCATGCCCGATGGCGCCGGCTCCTCGTTGGTCACCTGCAACTGCTGCCCCGAGTAGCTGTCGAAGCGGTCGGCATAGATCGCCGAGATGTAGCGGCCGAAGCTTTCGATCAACTGTTGGCGTTGCGCCTCGCTGAGGCTCGTCCAGGCCGGACCGACCGAGAGCCGGGTCATCGTCGGCAAATCGAAGCTGCGGCGGATGACCGGCTCCAGTTGTGCAAAGCGCCCGCTTTGCCCGAGATTACGGCCGTTCTTCATCGTGTTGAGCAGCGTGTCGTAGAGCCCCTGAACTACCGCACCGCCGCCCTCCGGCAACGCGACGGCTTGGTAGGGAAGAGCGGAAAGCGCCAGCAGCGCGACCAAGCCCGCCGCCTTGCGCGACAGCTGCCTAGTTTTCAGTATCTTAAACATGACGGATCTCGAATTGTCTCCTGCTTAGCCTGCTTAGCTAGATGCGTGGCGATCGGAACCTTTCAACCGCATGGCTGCACTGCAACAATTCATCGAGATGTGTGAAGCGCCACACTTGAGTAAACAACAATCGAGATTACAGCAGCTCGGCCAGCTCTCTAAGGTCGGGCATCTTGCCCCGAGCCTGCTAACAAAACGTTGCTGCGCTTACCGATAGACGAGCACCGGGATCGTCGAGTGGGTCAGCACCTTGACCGTCTCGCTGCCGAGCACGACCGCGACGACGCCGCGGCGCCCATGCGAGGCCATCACTATCAGGTCGCAGCCATTGGCTGCCGCGGCATCAATAATCCCCTGAAAGATATGGTCATTTTCGGTGTGGACCGTGTCGCAGCTTAGGCCCGCCGCTTGCGCCGCCTCGGCGACGCCGGAGAGTGCGGCGGCGGCGAACGCAGCCGCCCGTTCGACGTAATCCTCTCGCGAATAGGCGAGCTGGCCCGGGGCGACCGCCAGCGGCGCAAATGGCTCGGTGACCGTGACTGCCGTGACCTTGGCGCCGATTTGCTTGGCAAGTGCGACGCCGTGCTCGACCGCCTTCGCCGCGAGTGCCGAACCGTCGGTCGGGATCAGGATGTTCCGGTACAGAAGCAGCCCCTTTTGGCCTAAGGTTGCGGGTCGCGGGCCCGTCGGCGACCGGCTTTCGCCGACCCTGTCATTGTGCGCCAAGCTCGAGCCGGGTCAAGGAGGTCGAGGTCGGCTTATTATGCGGTGAAGGGCGTTGCGCCGCGCCGACTGCCGCCGTTCAATGCTGACGGGATCGCGCGGCAACAGCGCTGGGACGAATGCGATGGACAAGAAGACTCACATCAACTTCTGGTACGTGGTCGCCGCGGTGCTCGGCATGCTGCTGATCCAGAGCCTTTATCTCGACAGCACCAAACTCACGCCGATCCCGTACAGCCGGTTTCAAAGCCTGCTGAACGAAAACAAGATCGCCGAGGTCGCGATCAGCCAGGACCGGATCAGCGGCACGCTGAAGGAGGCGCAACCCGACGGGCTGAAGGATTTCGTGACCACCCGCGTCGATCCCGATCTCGCGCAAAGTCTCGACAAACATAGTGTGGTCTATAGCGGCGTCATCGAGAGCCATTTGGTTCGCGACCTGCTGTCGTGGATTCTGCCGGCGGCCTTTTTCGTGGGAATCTGGATGTTCGCGATCCGCCGTCTGGGGCAGGGCGGGCTCGGCGGCATGATGACCATCGGCAAGAGCCGGGCCAAGGTCTATGTCGAGAAGGAGACCAAGGTGACCTTCGCCGATGTCGCGGGCGTCGACGAGGCCAAGGACGAACTCGCCGAGATCGTCAATTTTCTGAAAGACCCAGCCACTTACGGCCGGCTTGGCGGGCGACCGCCAAAAGGCGTGTTGCTGGTCGGCCCGCCGGGAACCGGCAAGACCTTGCTCGCCCGCGCCGTCGCCGGCGAGGCCGGGGTGCCGTTCTTTTCGATTTCGGGCTCGGAATTCGTCGAGATGTTTGTCGGCGTCGGCGCGGCGCGGGTGCGCGATCTCTTTGATCAGGCGCGCCAGCATGCCCCGGCGATCATCTTCATCGACGAACTCGACGCGCTCGGCCGCGTCCGCGGCGCCTATGGCGTCGGCGGCCAGGACGAAAAGGACCAGACGCTTGAACCAGCTTCTGGCGGAGCTCGACGGCTTCGACCCGTCTAGCGGCCTGGTGCTGCTCGCCGCCACCAACCGGCCGGAAATCCTCGATCCCGCATTGCTGCGGGCCGGCCGCTTCGACCGCCAAGTGCTGGTCGACCGCCCGGACAAGCGGGGCCGCGAGCAGATCCTCGCGGTGCATTTGAAGAAGGCGCAAGCTCGCCGCCGACGTCGATGCCGGAGGAGATCGCCGCGCTGACGCCGGGCTTCACCGGCGCCGATCTGGCGAATTTGGTCAACGAGGCGACCTTGCTCGCCACCCGGCGCAACGCCGACGCGGTAACGATGGACGACTTCACCAACGCCATCGAGCGCATCGTCGCCGGCCTCGAAAAACGCAACCGCCTGCTCAATCCGATGGAACGGCGGGTCGTCGCCTATCACGAGCTGGGCCATACGATCGTTGCGCTCGCTCTGCCGGGCACCGACACCGTGCACAAGGTGTCGATCATACCGCGCGGCGTCGGCGCGCTTGGTTATACGATCCAGCGGCCGATTGAAGACCGCTACCTGATGACCCGCGCCGAACTCGAGCGCAAGATGTCGGCGCTCCTCGGCGGCCGCGCCTCCGAGCAGCTGGTGTTCGCCGAGATTTCGACCGGGGCGGCCGACGATCTGGCGCGCACGACGGACATCGCCCGCGCGATGGTCCTACGTTACGGGATGAGCGAGGCTCTCGGCAATGTCGCCTATGATCGCGACCGTTCGCCCTTTCTGCAGCCGAGCTACCCCGTCCCGCAGGAGCGGGTCTACAGCGACGAGACCGCGCATGCCGTAGACGACGCCGTGCGCGGTCTTGTAGATCGAGCGTTCGCCCAGGCCTACGCCATCCTGCAGCGCAACCGCGCACTGCTGGACCGGACCGCCGCAAACTTGCTCGAAACCGAGACGCTGGACGAAGACAGTATCAAGGAGTTGAAGCGGGCCATCATCCCGATGCCGGCTTCGGCGTCCCCCGGAAGCGAAGGCGTGCTGCCGGCTCACGCCTTCGCTGCGGCAGGAAGGGTTCAGACGGAGTAGTACATCTGGAATTCGACCGGGTGGGGGGTGTGCTCGAAATTGTACACCTCCTCCCATTTCAATTCGATAGGCCTCGCGCAGCGAGCCGAAAACGGATCGAAGCACGCTTTGGTCAAGGAGATCGAGAAATCCGGTCGCAAGGCCCAGAGTCTTTGCTATTTCAAAGCTGCGACTATCATCTGGCCGATCGCCCCAAGCGCAGCAGCCGCGGCTGCCCATGCAGCAAACTTCGCAGCCCTTGCCGCTTCCTGTGTGGCAGTCGCTTGCACCATCGCAGCTTGGGCGGCGATCCGCGCAAAATCTCCCTGGATCCGCGCCGTGTCCCGAATGGCCTCTCGGCTTGACCGGGCCAGAGACGCATCAAGCGCCTCTCGGCTGATCTCGCGTGGATCATGGTCCGAGGACGACAAGCGCATACCCCATCATCTACGCTGTCGGCGCGATTGACGATATTCCTGGAGTTCTGTCCAAGCGTCGTACGAAGCAAAAGTGAGCCTAGTTAGAAGGGCCGTATCGATCCCGAATTGCTTCGCGTTGACTACCTTAAAGCGGGTTCTCTCGAGCCGCGCCTCCAATTCCTTCGCAGGACCGTCTGACATTTCCGCCGCTACTCGTTTGTTGGCAGCCGAACTTTAGCACGGGCAAGAGGCGAAAAGTGCTGCAAAAAACTCCACTGTCGATTTTCACAACGGGAGCCACGTTAACGTCTCGCATGGCTCCATCCTCTTGCAGGAAGCAGGCAGACAACCTCTATAGCAAGCCGAATTAGCCGTTCTGTCGTTACTATGCGCGAAGGTGCAATTCCATTCGCAGGCCCGCACGGATTCGATTCGGCTTTCGGCAGTGCAAAGTTGGAGGTCGGCTTTGCCTCTATTCATAACTGTGAGCAATTGAGAAAAGTCCACGGTGCGAATAGGAGAGAATAAGCCCTTCGCCATCAGGTAGGAAAAAATGCGCTCACGATCACTCCGTGCCTTTTCCGTAATCGACGACATCCACTTTGCAGCCTCTCCATAATGGGGTGGCGGGTGGGCTTTGGCATACTCCAACTCATAGTCTAGCGCTCCAAGACAGTAACCGGCTCTGATCTCGGTATCGCTGAGCGCCTGTGCAAACAACGGAGACCGGGGTACGCATAGAAGCGCCAGCAGCGATAAAGGCAAAAAAGCCGTTCTCAAAGCGCGTCGCATCGTGCACCGGATTTCGCGCCTGGTGAGGCGCTGATGCCCTCCCACCGAATCCCAGTCGGATAGGAGGAAACGCCGACAGCGCAAGCCTTACAGATAAGCTATCGAGCACAATCTCAATGACAATACAACGACTTCAAGCGCGCCGACCGTCGATATAGTGGGAGCTTGGCGTGAACTCGGAGCCCTCAGCTGCCTCGGCCGCTTGTGGGCTTTGCAGTCAGCAGACGCGTCTCAGACGGAGTAGTACATCTGGAATTCGACCGGGTGGGGGGTGTGTTCGAAGTGGTAGACCTCCTCCCATTTGAGTTCGAGATAGGCCTCGATCTGGTCGCGGTTGAAGACGTCGCCCTTCAACAGGAAGGCGTGGTCGGCGGCGAGTTCGCCCAAGGCCTCGCGCAACGAGCCGCACACGGTGGGCACGTCCTTCAATTCCTCGGGCGGCAGATCGTAGAGGTTCTTGTCCATCGGGTCGCCCGGGTGGATCTTGTTCTGGATGCCGTCGAGCCCGGCCATCAGCATGGCGGCAAAGCCGAGATAGGGGTTGGCGGCGGGGTCGGGATAGCGCACCTCGACGCGTTTGCCCTTGGGGCTGGCGGTGTAGGGGATGCGGCAGGAGGCCGAGCGGTTGCGCGAGGAATAGGCCAAGAGCACCGGCGCCTCGAAGCCCGGGATCAGCCTTTTGTAGCTGTTCGTCGTGGGATTGGTGAAGGCGTTGATCGCCTTGGCGTGACGGATGATGCCGCCGATGTAGTAGAGCGCGGTCTCGCTGAGATCGGCGTAGAGGTTGCCGGCAAAGGCGGTGTTCTCGCCCTTCCACAAGGACTGGTGGACATGCATGCCCGAGCCGTTGTCGCCCATGATCGGCTTGGGCATGAAGGTGGCGGTCTTGCCGTATTGCTGGGCCACGTTGTGCACGACGTATTTGTAGATCTGCATGTTGTCGGCGGTGTCGACCAGGGTCGAGAACTCGAAGCCGAGCTCGGCCTGGGAGGGCGCCACTTCATGGTGGTGCTTTTCCACCTTGAGCCCCATGTCGAACATGACCGAGAGCATCTCGGCCCGGAGATCGGATTGGCCGTCGACCGGCGGCACCGGGAAATAGCCGCCCTTGATCGGCGGCCGGTGGCCGGGATTGCCGTCGGCCACCTCCTTGCCCGAGACCCACGGCCCCTCCTCGCTGTCGATCGCGTACATCGCGCCGTTCATGCCGGCCGCATAGCGCACGTCGTCGAAGATGAAGAACTCCGCCTCCGGCCCGAAAAACGCCTTGTCGCCGATCCCGGTCGAAATCAGGTACTGCTCGGCCTTCTTCGCCGTCGAGCGCGGGTCGCGGCCGTAGGGCTGGCCGCTCATCGGCTCGTGCACGTCGCAAAAGATGATCAGCGAGGGCTGGGCGGCAAACGGGTCCAACACCGCGGTCGCGCAATCGGGTACCAGCATCATGTCGGAATCGTTGATCGCCTTCCACCCGGCAATCGACGAGCCGTCGAACATCACCCCCTCGGAGAGAAAATCGGCGCTGATCGTGCGCAGGTGATGCGCCAGATGCTGCCACTTGCCGCGCGGGTCGGTAAACCGGAAGTCGACATACTTGACCTCGTGCTCCTTCAGCAGCGCCATCACTTTATCGGTCTCGGACATCACTGGGTTCCATCGCTGGGGTCAAACGGCGCCGAGACAAGCCGGCCTTCGCCTGCCGGAACCATCGCTCGGACGCCAATCGGCTTCACGAAAAAGCCTTTCCGCAGCAACTGTCAAGGCCGCGGCCGAAGCCGTCTTCGATCATGCTCCTCGGCTATTCCCGGTCGCGACTAAGGCGCAGTGCGGCAAGCGGATTGGCGATCGCAGCACCCGCCATACGCGAGAGGGAAGCTTGCGGCCATGCGCCAAGCCGGACCTTGTCGTGACCCGGCACATGGTTCGGCTCGGCTAGACGAGCGGCGATCTTTTCTTCGCCCTCGCGATCGATCGGGAACTAGGTGCAGGACCAGGGCGCGGATCAGGAAATCTTCGAAGCGGCGATATTCGTCGAGCGACAATTGCGGCTCGATACGGCCGTCGCACAGCGCCGACAAGAAACCATCCTCGCCGGAGAAGTCATGCGTGAAGCCCTTTCCCCCGAAAAATGCCCGGCCGATCTGTACCGGTTTGAGCCCGGCAGCGCAGGCCAACAGCATCTCGGGCGAAGACAGTGATACCGCCCAATCGGCGTAGCGCAGGAGTTCCTCGATCGGCACCTCTTCGATCAGCCGCAGCCGCGCCTGATACGCTGCCGGCAAAGCCTTGCGCCACGCTCTAAGGTGCTGCATCGTCGCCGCTGCGCCGCCGTCGCCCCGCGGCATGGCGCGCGCTTCAACCGTGAAGACGATGCGGCGATCGGTGTGTTCGAGGATGCCGCCGATCAGCCGGCGGTAGACCGCGACCGCGGAGAGTTCGGGGAGCGGCGTCTCGATCAGGGCGAAATCGTCCGCCGCCTGGCCCAACACCGCCACCACCTCCGGGCCCGGCCGGGCAAAGGGCGGTGGGGACAGCGTTTGCGAGCGGCGAGCCTGATTGCTGTCGCGCCGCAGCAGAAACCGCTGGTGCGCCTCGGCGCGAAAATTTTCATATCGAGGGCCTTGCTTGGGAAGACGGAGTGAGGAATACCAGTCGGGGTTCGAGAGTAGCGAGTGATTGGACAGCGGCGTGGCGCGCTCCTCGAAGAGGAAGCCGCTGCCGATGGAACAGCGTTCGACGGCAAAGAGGCGCAATCCGCGGCTGCGGCCTGCTTCCTGCAAGGCGCGGGCGGCGATTTTGCTGCCGCGGTGGACGACGGCATGTGAAAATGACCCGTCGCGGTCCAAGGTGCGGTGCCAGAAGTCGAGCCGATCGCAGGCGGCAGCCATACACAACAGCAAGTCCTCGCGGTCCTGCGGCGCGGCAAAGGCGCGGTCGAAGATTTCCCGATCACTATTGGGGCCGACCGGGTCGGTCCAGCGGAGGAGGAGCCGCTGCAGCAGCTCGCTGCGGGCGCAGGCGAACACCTCGACGTCGCGATGCCGGTAATGAGCCAACTCGGCAGGCCGCATCGTGGTCAGGGGGCGCAGATATGGGTCGAGCGCGTTGCGGAGCGCGTGCTGGTCGCGGCCGTACTTGCGCCAGCTCCATCGAGGCTCGGTGTGCAGCCGCACGGCGCCCTTGGCGGCAAGAGCATGCAGCGGCGGGAAGCTGCGGCAGCCGAGTTGAGCGTCGTCGGCGACGAGGATGTAGGGGACCTTCAGCCGCCTCATGCCGCCGCTTCGGCGTAGAGCCGGTGCCATGCGGCCATTACTTGATCCCAATCGGGAATGCCAGCGGCGCCGGCGAAGGCGCCCTCTGCCAGAGCGCAGATGGCGCGCCCCCCCGCGGCGAGAAGCTCCATGATGCGGGCGCCGTCGGCAACCGGATCGCCGGTCAACAACAGGGAATTTTCGCCATCGCGGGCAAAGTCGCAGCACATGCCGACAGGGGTGCTCAAAATCGGGACACCGCTGCCGAGCGCTTCGGGCAGCGATGCGGGTCCGCCCTCGAAACGGCTGATGATCAGCAGCGCGTCGATCGCGGCGATAATCTCCCGCATCAACCGGTAGGGCAGGTATTCCCAGCAATCGACGGCAAAGCCACGCGATCGGGCGGCCCGCGCCTCATGCCGTCGGCCCTCGCCTACCATGACGAACGACACCTGCCGCGGATCGAGATGCGCAAGCAAGGCCGGGAACAGGGCTTCGCCCTTGGCGCCCTCGGCATATCGCCGCGAGAGCAGACCGAGGCGCAGCCGGCTGCCGCGCCAAACGCGCGGCCGCAGGGGCAACGGCAGCACGCGGCGATCGATGCCATGCGGAATGATGCGGGTATGATGGATGCCATGGGCGGCCAGCACAGCCGCCTGCGCACTGTTGAGGCAGTGCACGATGCGCGCTTCACGATAGCGCGGCAGGAATGTGTTGAGCCCTAGCGAAGGTCTCGGATCGAGTGGATCATGATGAATCGTGGCCACCGCAGGGGGCAGGAGACGCCGTTCGAAATTGGCGCGATGATAATGGCGTACCTCGGCCGTCCGGCTCGGGCGCAGCGATCGGGTGACGCGCACGCTGGTGGGAGCGGCGGCGGCGCTGCGGCGGATCAGATCGTCGAAGATCGTACTTCGTACAAGCTGCGTCGACAGCACATGATCGATGTGGGAAACGATCATTTCGCGTCGATCGTAGGGAGCGATCGATGGGTTGTCGAGAAGCCGTCCAGATGGGCCTGATGCGCGGGCGGTTCGACCCGATAGCGCCGTCATGGCTGGCCGAGGCGATCGGGCGGCTGCCGCTGCTGCGCATGGCGGGCGCCCGGCTGCACGAAGGGGCCGGGCGGGTGCGCGCCGCCGCCCGCCTCGCGCAAGGGAACCGGTCGAGCTACGCCGGCCGGTTGACGCAGCTGGCCTCGGCGCTCGAAGAGGGGGGCCTGCCGCTGCCGGCGGCCGCGGGGGAACGTCTGATCGCGCCTTTCAACGGCCGGGTCGTGATGGCGCTTTATGGTTCGACGCCATGGATCGCTAACGGCTATTCGGTCCGCTCGCATTGTCTGCTGACCGCTCTATCGGAAGCGGGCGTGTGCTGCGTCCCGGTCACCCGGCCCAACTTTCCACAGGATACCGCCACCGGGCGCGCAACACCCGAACGAGACGAGGAGGAAATCGACGGTGTCCGTTACCGGCGGCTTGCGGCGGCAGCGGACATGATGCGCGGTCCGCCGACCGATTATGTCGAGACTTTTGCTGACGGACTTGCCGCGATAGTCCGCTCGAATGGCGCAAGCATCGTTCATGCCGCCTCGAACCACCTGGTCGGCCTCGCAGCCTGCCTCGCCGCCGAGCGGACCGGCGCGCGCTGCGTTTATGAAATCCGTGGATTGTGGCACCGCAGCACCGCGACGCGCCGGATCGGCTGGGAACATAGCGACCGGTTCGCGCTACACGAGGCGCTCGAGCGTCAGGCGGCGCTGCGCGCCGATCACGTCGTCGTGCTGAGCCCTTTCCTCGCCGATCACGTCCGCAAATGGGGAGTGGCCGACGAGCGCATCACGATCGTCCCGAACGGCGTTGATGCCGAGACCTTCCGGCCGGGGAGACGCGACCCGGCGGTCCGCGCGATGCTCGGGGCCGGGGATGATACGTTTCTGGTGGGTTTTGTCGGTACCTTCGCGCCTTATGAAGGGCTTGACGCGATGCTGGAAGCAGTGGCGCTGCTGCGCCGCCGCGGGATCGACGCTGCCGCCGCGCTGGTCGGCGATGGTGAGGAAGAGGCCCGGCTGCGCGCCCTTGCCCGCCGGCTCGGGGTGCCAGCGGTCTTCGCCGGGCGGGTGCCCTTCGCATCGGTGCCGGCCTATCTGAACGCCTGCGACGCGCTGCCATTTCCGCGCCGCCGCGCCGATGTGACGATGCTCGTGCCGCCGCTGAAACTCGGCGAGGCGATGGCCTGCGGCGTGCCGGTCGCGGTCGCCGATCTGCCGCCGCTGGTGGAATGCGTCGAGGATGGACGCACCGGGTTGGTCTTCGGTGAAGGCAGCGCGGCGCTAGCGGAGGCTTTGCTGCGCCTCCACGGCGACCGCACTGCCGCGGCGCGGATGGCCGCAGCAGCGCGCTGTTGGATCGTTGAGCAGCGCAGCTGGCAAAGCGTCGTAAAGCCCTTGCTCGGGGTTTACGGGGCCGCCGCGGCATCGCCCTCCGAGCGTCGCTGAGAAGGCGCCCCGAAAGCCTCGGCGAGGGCGGCACTGAGCCCATCGCCGATCGGCCCCGAGCGATGTTGCGCGGCGAGGCGCGCCACCGCGTTACTCGCCCTTTGCCACAGGTTGCGATCACGAGCGCAGCGGCCAAGCGCCATCAGTGCCTCGTCGGCGCGCGCCGCGAACAACGGATAATCCTCGCCGAGGAGGCGGCGATGCATCGGGGTCGGGTTGCACAGCACCGGCAGGCCGAGAGCGCCGTAATCGAGCAGCTTGGTCGACAATTCGGGCGAGCCGTCGAGGCTCGGTGAGCGCCATGACAATCCGATGTGACCCGTCGCCGCCAGCCGCAACGCGTCGCGGCGCGTCAGCCCGCCATGCCACACCACGCCCGACTCGCCGCAGCGCCCGCCGCATCCGCGCCGGAAATCCGCGATCGCGGGACGTCAGGAATTTGTTGCCGGCGACATGAAGCTCGGCGGGGATCCCGACATTCTTCAACAACTCCGGAAACTCGATCATCTCGACCGTATTCCAAGCGCGGGCGAATTTGCCGATGTAGACGAGACGCAAGCGTTCGCCGCGGGCCGGAGGGCTGGCGCCGGAGATCTCGAAGGCCTCGTCCGCCGCGATCGGGGGCAACAATGCAATCTTTGGATGCCCGAGGCCGGGCAGACATCGGCGTATCGAAGCGGCGATCTCGGGTGTCTGGCACAGCAGCAGAGGCGCTCTCCGCAGCGATCGGCCGAGGCGCCGCCGCCAGAATGCGCCCAAAGGGCCCGAGAAATCCGGCAGATCGGTGATGTAGCAGGCGAGCCTGTCGCGCAGCGCCGGACTTAGAGCAGCAAGCCGCGCGGTCCGCTGGCCGCGTACCAGCACAACATCGAAGCGGTCAGTCGCGTCGAGCCGCTCCAGCCGCACGCACGGCTTGCCGCGGCGAAAGACGCGGCCGCAGCAGTGGTCCTCGCCGCCGACCGCCGACTTCGGGACCAACGATTTCGATCCCTGGCAAGGGGTCGAGGACGCCCAGCACCTCGTCCCGCGCCCTCGGCTCGCGCAACAGCACGGTCACCCGGGAGTCGAGGCTCGCCAACAGCCGCGTGACTTCGGTCAGCCAGATCGCCGGTCCCTCGACCAGGTTCGGGTCAACTTCAGCGAAAAGCGCGACATTCATGGTCCGGTATCAAGGATATATTGCCGCTTTTGCCGCCGCGAGCCCCTATAGTATGTTGCTCTGGGCAAAGGGGATGCCCCGGTGCGACGCCGCTTGGCTCCGACACGGCACATTCGGCGATGGGTTTGGGGGAATAAGGGAAGTCGAGCGGTCGGTCGGCATGCGGAAAGGCATGGTATGCGCGTGCCGGGGCACGGGGGCGGAAGTGCGGGCGTGACAGGATGGTTTCCAGGCCGGTTCCTGGGGCGGTGGTTTGGGCACGCGCTCGGTTTCGCGGTCGCCGCCGCGGTTTGCGGCTGTGCCGGCCCGGCTGCTGTGCTGCCGCCGCCGGTGCCAGGCGGGGCGCCGCAGGACGCTTCGCCGGTGGATGAAACCGTTGCGCAAGTCCTCGAACATGGAATCGCGGGCGAACGGCTACAATACCGCACCTCGGACGGCCGCCTGGTTTCGTTGGCGCTTGGCCCGGTCTATTCCTCGGCCCGCGGCGTGCCGTGTCGCCTCGGACGCCTCGATCGTATGGAACCGGGCGTGGCCGCGCCGACAAGCTACCCGTTCTGCCGCATCGACAATCGTTGGTATGAGATGCGGCCGGTCGTCGTCAGCGGGTATTGATGCGATGAAATTCTTTGCATTCGCCTTGTTGATCTGGCTCGCAACGACGGCTTTCGGCGGGGCGCAGACCGCGATCGAGAGTCAGCCGCAAGTGCCGATCGGTGGGTCCGACACTCGCGGCCTGCCGAGTAAGGCGCAGCTGCCGCCGATGTTCGGCGCCGATCTGTTCAATGCGCCCGTCAACCTCAGGCTCTTGGGCGTGACGCCGCCCGTCGGGACGGCTGCAACCGGCACGATGCCGGCGCCGGGCATTGCCCTTCCTGGCGCTGGCGCCGCCCCCGGCAGGCAAGGCGCTGCGGCGGCTGCGGCCGGCGCGATCCAGCAGAGCCAGCAAACGCCGTCGGTCGCCGCGACGGCGGTGCAGCCCCCGGCCGGGGTGGCCGCTTTCGACCCCAACCACGTCATCGCGCCCGGTGATGTGCTGCAGGTCCACATCTACGGCGCGACCTCGCTCGACCAGCAGGCGACGGTCGACGGCAATGGCGAGATCTTCCTGCCCTCGGTCGGTCCCGTGCATGTCGCGGGCGTCACCGCGGGCGATCTTCAATCGGTGGTGTCCGGCGCGGTCGCCGCGATTTATCAGAAGAATTCGCAAGTTTACGTGACCTTATCGAGCGCGGTGCCGATCAACGTATTCGTCACCGGTGCGGTGATGTCCCCGAGCCAGTATTCGCTGCCCTCGACCGCGAGTGTCATCACGTTTTTGCAGGCGGCAGGCGGCATCAACCCGGCCCGAGGCAGCTATCGCGACATCCAGATCCTGCGGGACGGCCGGCCGATCGCGACCGTCGATCTCTACGATTTCCTGCTGAAAGGGACACTGCCGCCGGTGCGGTTGCGCGACCGCGACACGATCCTCGTAAGGCAGCAGGGCCCGACGGTCGCAGCACTCGGCGACGTCCGGGGCGTTTTTCGCTACGAGATCCAGAAGCCCTATACCGGCGCGCAACTGATCGCGCTGGCGCGGCCCTATCTCGATGCGACCCACGTCAGCCTGGTCGGAGTCCGCGGCGGCCGACCGGAATCGATTTATTACTCGCTGGACGAGTTTCGTGGCACGACGCTGCGCGATGGCGATGTCATCACGTTTTCGCCGGACGTGCCGACCGGCGTGATGACGGTCAAGGTGGACGGCCGAATCGATGGGCCGACGACACTTGTCGTGACGCGCACCGCGCGCCTCCTCGACGTGCTCGCCTATCTGCCGGTGGACACCTATTTCGCCGACACGTCGGCCGTATATGTCCGCCGCCTGAGTGTGGCGCAGGCGCAGAAGAAGGCGATCGACGACGCTTGGCGCCGATTACAGAACACCGTCGTCACCTCGCCGACGGTGACCGCCGAGCAGGCCACGATGCGGCAGCA
This sequence comes from uncultured Alphaproteobacteria bacterium, assembly GCA_963799085.1. Classification (GTDB taxonomy): domain Bacteria; phylum Pseudomonadota; class Alphaproteobacteria; order ATCC43930; family CGMCC-115725; genus AP-15. The sequence goes on from CAWCWA010000008.1 coordinate 22,796, forward strand.
GGAGGCGCAGATCATCTTCCAGTTCGGCCAGCAATTGGCCAACGTCCAGCCCGAGGGCCGACTTGTCGTCTCCTACGACGGTCAGATTTCGAACGTACGGCTCGAAGACGGCGACGTCATTGTCGTGCCCTCGCGCACCGACCTGGTGCTGGTCAGCGGCGAGGTCAGGGTGCCGCAGTCGCTGGTCTGGATCCAGGGCGCGCCGATCGAGCAGTACATCGAGACGGCCGGCGGATTTACCGAACGCGCCGACCAGGGAAAGCTCTTGGTGATTCGGCCGAGCGGCCAGACAATCGTCGGCTCGCACCCGCCGGTTCAGCCCGGCGATCGGATCATCGTGCTGCCCTCGGCCGACAACTGGACCTTGCCATTCATCAAGGATATCACGCAGATCATCTATCAGATCGCGGTCGGCGTCGGCGTGCTGGTGAGGCTTTGAGGCTTTTCTGTCGCGATCGTTGATCGCTAGGCGGTCGTCGATCGATGTCGCTTTTCCGCGATCGGCTCTAGCGCTTTGTGTAGACCATCTCGCCCTCGACTCGGACCTCGTAGACCGGCACCGCGGTCGAGATCGGCCCGTCGATCAATTCGCCGGTGCGCACGTCGAAACGCGCGAAATGCAGCGGGCACTCGATGGCGAAACCCTCGAGCCTGCCGCGCGACAACGGCGCGTTGCGGTGGCCGCAGACATCCTTGAGCACGAAGAACGCGCCCGCGACATTCGCCAGCACCCGACGCTCGCCATCGACCGCGACGAACTTCATGTCGCCCGGCGCCAGATCGCCGGTCTTGGCGACGGCGATAAAGCTGTCCTCGATGGCACTCACCTCAGCAGATTGCATTACCGCCCACTCCTCTCCCCGCAGGCGAGGAGAGGAAGCTGCGGCTGAAGCCCGTCCGCGGCCGGCGTCAGTTGATCTCGAAGTGGAACATCTTGGCCGCGTTCTCCGAGGTGATCTTGCGCAAATCGCCCTCCGGCACGCCTTCGAACATGCGCGACAGGAATTGCTGCGAGCGCGGAAACGTCGCCTCGGCATGCGGATAATCGCTGCCCCACAGCATGGTCTCGACGCCGATATAGTCGCGCAACTTGACGCCGATATCGTCTTCCATGAACTCGACGAACATGTTGCGCTGCCAATAATCGCTCGGCATCAGGCCGTCCTTCGAACGCCAGCCTTTGGTGAAGACCGGGCGTTCGAGATAGGTGAAATCCATCTGCTTCAGCCAATGCGGTATCCACGCCGCCTCGTGCTCGACCGAGCCGATCTTCAGTCCGGGGAACTTGTCGAACACGCCGGCGAACACCATCGAGCCGAGCGAGTAACGCACCCAGTAATCCGTGGTCGAACGGCCGGCGCCGGTCATCTGCGTCACGTCCATCGTGAACTCGTTCGCCGGAATGCCGTCGCGCGGGGTGGCGATATGCAGCAACAGCGGGTGCTTGTGCTCCTCGGCGACCGCCCATAAGCGGTCGTAGACGGGGCTGCTGTAGGGCTTGTCCGGACGCGGCGCCACCGGGATGAAAGAGCCGACCAATCCCATCTTTATGCAGCGTTCGAGCTCTTTCGCGGCGGCGTCGGGGTCGTCGACGTTCAGCATCGAGATTCCCTTGAGCCGGCGCGCGTGCGGCTTGCAGAAATCAGCCATCCAGTCGTTGTAGACGCGGCAGATTTCGGTCAAGAGTTCGCTGTCGGGGATGCGGTACCAAAACAGGCCCTGGCTCGGCTGCAGCACCGAACCCCAGATCCCGTCCTCCTCGTTCTCGACGATCATCGCGTCGGCGTCATAGGCGCCCTTGCGGACATCCTCCCACAGCCCGAGAAAGTCGATCTGCGAGGGGTCCTCGAAACGCTGCCCGGCCTGCATGACCGCACCCAGGGTCCCGACCTGCATGCCGTTCAACACCCAGGCGTCGTAGTCGCGGCCGGTCGGCGTCTTGCGCCGCTCCATGCGCGGCGCCCGGTCGCGCAGCTTCGGGTCGAAGCGGCTTGTATACATATCCGGCGGCTCGACGATGTGGGAATCCGCCGAGATCAACTTGTACGACGCCATTGGATGACCTCCTCCGTGTATCGCCGATCAGGTTCAGCGGGCTGCGCCAAAATGAATGCTTGACTCGGGTTTCCTTGAACCGTAGGGCCGGCTATGCGGCTAGTCAAGCGACGCCCGGCACCCTGCCGCGTCACGAAGAGGGGTTGTTTGGGAAGCAAGCGGTGGCGGTTAGGGATTTGCCGCCGACCGGGAGGAGCACCATCGCCGGGACCACGCTGTTAAAGGTGTAGGAGAGCGTCGCCTGCGAGTAGCCGGCGACCCCGCCGCAGCTGGCGCTCGACGCCAGGGTGATGTTGCCGGTGGCGATGTTGAGCCCCCATTGCGCGGCGATCTGCTGCACATAGGTTTTCGTTTTCGTGTCGCTGAAGCTGCCGCTCGTACTGCACGAAGATTGCGTAATCGCCATGCAGCGCGCGGCGGTGGTGGCGGTCTCCTGCAAGGCCTGCGTTGTCCACAACAGCCTTGCATATTCGATCGTGCCGAAAATCAGCCCAAAGAACGGCAGCGCGAGGAACGCAAATTCGATCGCCGCCGTACCGCGGCAGGCGCGACGCAGGGCGCGCAGCGGTATCATTGGGTTTCGATCAAGGCGCTGCGGCTGATCGACCCGCTGGGAGCGAACCCGAAGCTGGAGAAAATCGGCGAGATGCTGCGGCTCGCCGTGATCGTCACGAACTGGCCGGCGACGCCGCCACCGCCGCACGCGCTGGCGCATATCTTGGTTGCGCCCCAGCTCCAATTGCCGGGGGAGCCGGTCGGACAATAACAGCCGGTCTTGTCGTTGCTGTTGTTGACCGCGACCGTGGCGGTGGCCCAGGCGCTACCGTTCAGATTGGCTACGATGCTGGAGGTGTCCGAGGCAAGACCGCTCGGATCGCTCGCCACCCGGGCGGCATTGTTGGCCGCGAATTGCGCCCCGGCGCTGACCGCCGCGTCGAGCTGGGAGGCGGTCCAGAGCATCCGGCCAACATCGATCGCACCGGCCAGAATAGTCAGAAACAAGGTGGCGCAGATCGCGAATTCGAGCGCGGCGACCCCTTTGTCTTCACCGCGCGACAGGACCTTGCCGATATGCCCCAACGCTTTCATTGCACGAGTGCGACCGTGGTGCCGCTGCCGCCACCGCCGAGCCCGGTGCAGGTGCTGCCGGCGACTGCGCCGCCGGACAGCGTGACCTGCGAGCCGATCAATTGCAGGCAGGCGTTTGCGTCGACGGTGTCGTGCAGGGCGGCGGCACCGCTCATCGTCACCGGGCCGATCGGGAAATAGAAGGCCCCGGAGATCCGTGTGTTCGTCGCCCCGGCGGTGAAGACGGCGCCGGCGGCGCTGTTCGCGGTGGGTCCGATCACGGCGAGATTGGCGGTGCCGCTGCCAAATGTCGAGGACGAGGTCGGCGCGGTCAACTGAACCGTGCTGTAGCCGGCGCCGAGGCAGAAGGTCGAGGTCGTCCCACCACAACTAGTGTTGCTGGCGCCGGAGATGACCAGAGTGACCTCCAGCCCGGTCAACCCGGTGGTGGTTCCGCCCGTCGGGCAGTTGCTGACGTCGCCCCCACCGCCGTTACCGAGGGCGACGTAGCCGTTCACGGTGTAGATGCCGGAACCAAGCACGATGCCGCCGGCGCCGGCGAGATAGCCGTTGATATCGTGCTGGGCAGCGGCGGGCAGGGCGATGCAAGTGCCACCAGTGGTCGTCAGGTTGCCGGCCATCTGGAACAGACCGGCGCTGGCGTCGCCGAAGAGGGAAGCGCCGTTCGACTCGTTCAGCGAATAGCCGTTGCTCGATTTGCCGATCCTGAAACTGTTGGTCGAGGTGCCATAGCCGAGGTTAAGGGCGGCGGTCGGCGGCATCCCGCTGGCGCCCTGGGAGATGCCGCCCGCAAGAACGAAAGTGCTTGGTCCGGCGAAAGTAATGCTGGCGCTGCCGGCGAGGCAGATGCTGTAGCCGGCGGTACCGCTGCACGTGGTCGTGCCGATGTTGAAGGTCCCCGCACTGAAGCTCATCGGTGCGGAGCCATGAGCGTAGATCCCGCCCGCCATGTTGAAGGTGGCATTGCTGCCGCCGTTGAACGTCATGCCGTTCGACGAGCCGCTGTCGATCAGCCCGCTGAAATTGTAAGTTGCGCCTGACGAGGTATTGGTGAAGGTGGCGGTCCACCCGCCACCCAGCGTCAAACTGCCGAAATTGAATGGCCCGGCGCCGGTACATGTGATCGCCCAGGGAGATTTGCTCGAGGTCGTGCTGCATCCCGCGGGCAGTGACCCCGTGATCTTGCTCGACGCCAATGTCAACGCCGTGCCGGCGGTTACGCTAGGAGCGCTCGGCGAGGTTGTGCTCGCCACGGTGGCGATCCGGCTGGTGGCGGAAGCGACCTCGGAATTGCCGGCGAGCGGGTCGCTGGTCGCGGCCTTGGTGATTTTGGAGGTGCCACCCGATGGGTTGACAAAGGCGCAGGTCGGGGTCGGCGCGGTCGACGCGTTGTAGCTGATGGTTTTGGTCGTAATCGTGTTGCTGCACGCGTGGCGCGGTTACGACACTGTTCGACGCGACGGCGCAGGCGGGAGCCGACAATGTGGTGCCGCCGGTCAAGGTGATGCCCGGAGCCGCTATTGCTGAGCGCGATTATGCAGCCGGGCGCGCTCGCGCGGAGCTCGGCATATGCGGTGGCGCTGACCGGCAAACTCGTATTATTGGTGGCGACGCGCGCCAAGAGCAGCGGCAGAGAAGTGGTCACGGTCACCTGCATCGCCTGGTTGGCGCTGTTTGCCGGCGAGGTGACAAGGGCGGTGCTGGCGCTGCTGTTTGGCAGTCCGTTGAGAGTAACGATGTTGCCGGCCGCGCTGCTGGCGCTGTCCGTCGATCCGGTTGCGTTGTAGACGAGGGCGGCGCCATAAGCAGCCAGATCGGCGATGCGCTGGTTCTCCACCTTCTGCAGCAGGCCGTGGCCATACTCGACGGCGAGCGCCGAAAACCCGATGACTGCGACCAGCAGCAACGCGCCGAGGATGCTGATGACGCCGCGTTCGTCACGCCTTGTCCCGCGGAACATTTCGACCGACCCTTTCCCGGTTTGCGCTCTGCCACAGAAGCTATGCCGACCGGCCTAAACGATTCGTTAACGCCGTGTTTTCACGCTATAGTAGCGCCGGCGTTAATTGACGGGGCCGAGCGGGTGACATCACAACATCGCCGTCTGGTAAGGCAGGCCGCGATGCTGGCGGTCCCGGCGCTGCTGTTATTTGCGTGCGTCGGCCCGACGCCGCTGTCCGGAAACCCGTTCATCGGCACCTGGGCAACCGCCGACAACAATGCGGTCACGATCCGCGATGACACGATCGTGCAAAGCCAGCCCGACGGGCATAGCGTGGTGCTCGACAAGGCCGCCTGCCGCGGCGTCTTCCGCTTTGCCTACGCCACCAAATCGCGACAGACGCTCACCGACCTGGTGCCGCGACAACCCGAATTGCGCAAGAAGCTGTCCGAGATTCTGGTCGATCCGAACTACCAGGTGGCGGCACTCGAGTGCGATCAGGGCGATCAGACTTATGTTCTGCTGAACGATCGTGAGCTGGTCGCGATCTATCGCGACGGCGATATCGGCGCGATCGAGCGTCTGGCGCGCCGTTAACCTGTGCTACAGTGCCGCCGATCGGAGCGGGTGCTGACGGAGCGTCTTAGGGTGAAGAGGGCCGGGTGGCGAGTTGGGCTTGTCTATCCCGCGCTGATCAGCCTCGGCGTGGCGCTCGTTGCCGGCTGCGCCCACGAGCCGCCACCGCCGCCGCCAAAGCAGGCCGTGGCAGCGCCGCCCGCGCCGCCGCCGCCGCCGCCACGACCCCGCCGGGCGATCCGGCACCCCGGGCACAAACCCGCACCGCCGCCCGAAGAGACGCCGCCCGGAGAGAGCGAGACATTGGCGATGGCCGCGCCCGAAGCCGCGCCGCAACCGCCTCCGCCGCCCGAGCCGCACAATCTCGTTGGGCTCGATCAGGTGGCGGCGAAGCGGCTGTTCGGCGCCGCGGCCGAGCAGTTCGAGAAACCGCCGGCGACGGTCTGGCGATATAAGGGCACCGCGTGCCAGCTCGACCTTTATTTCTATCTCGATTTGCGCAGCGGCCGCATGCGGACCCTGCATTACACAATGAAGGGCGATGGCGGTGACGCGGCGGGCCGGCAGAACTGCCTCAAATCGCTCGCCGTCGCCCGCGGAACCTAGATCCGACGATCGATGCCGCATCTTCTGCTGGTCGACGACGACGAATTGTTTCGCGAATCGCTTGGCCTCAACCTGATCGACGAGGGCTATTACGTCACGAGCTTCGGCGACGGTCACGAGGCATTAGATTATCTCGAAAAGGGCGGCGGCGGCGATGTGATGCTGCTCGATTGGCGCATGCCGGGGATCACCGGTCTCGAAGTCCTGCGCCGGCTGCGCCGGGCTGGCGTCGCGATCCCCGTAATCTTTCTGACCGTGCTGTCCGACGACATCTACGAGGAAGCGGCGCTCGCCGGGGGTGCGGTCGATTTCGTCGACAAATCCCGTCGACCGTCGATCCTGCTGCAGCGCCTCCGGCTGATTAGCGAAGGGGTCCGCCCAACTCCCGAGACCGAGCCGGCGCGATCGGCCGCGCTATGTATCGGCGCGCTCGAACTGCGTTTCGCCACCGGCCGGGCCTTGTGGGGCGGCCGGGCGGTCGATCTGACCTTGACGGAATTCAAGATCCTGGCATTGCTCGCGGAACGTGCCGGGCAGGACGTCGGGTACCGCGACATATATGATCTTGTCCACGGCAAGGACTTCGTCGCGGGTCACGGTGCGGAAGGATATCGCGCCAATGTTCGTACCTTCATCAAGCGTATCCGCAAAAAGTTCCGCGAGTGCGATCCCGAGTTCGACGGCATCCAAAACTATGCCGGCTTCGGCTACCGCTGGATCGCGCAAGAGTGAGCCATGGCGCGGAACTCGCTGGGCGCGCTCGCTGGCCGCCAAGATCGGGTTCCTTGCCGTCGTTTTCATTCTCGTCCCGGTCTTTCTTTATATCGAGTTCCGCAGCGCCTACGAGCAGAGCCAGGATCTGCTGCTGCGCAGCGTGCGCGACGAAGGCAGGGTGATCAGCCAATCGTTGCTGCCGCTGCTCGAAACCGCCGATCTGAGCTCGCTGCCGGAGCTTGGGCGGTCGCTATCCCGATTCGCCGGCAAGGTGACGACGATCAAGCTGCTGCTGTCGCCGGCCGACGCCGACACCGGCAATCGCGGCTTCTACTACGTCGCCTCCTGGCCGACGATCGAGCCGCGCAATCTGGAGGCCGAACGGGTCACCCTGGCGCAGCAGGGCGTACTCGACCGGCTTGCCGAAAACTGTCGCGAGGAAATACCGTTTTCGTTGATCTACCACCGACCGACCGGCGGCGCGGAGATCGTTACTGCGGTGACGCCGCTGTCGACCGCGGTCGGGTGCTGGGCGGTAGTCGCGTCTTTTTCAGCCGACGCCTTCCCCTCGGCCCATCTCGGCCAGCCCTATTGGGCGACGCCAACCGTGCGTGTCGCCGCTGTGATCTATCTGACGATGGCGGCGCTGACTTTTTCCACCCTCTTCGGCGTTCGCGGCGGGCTCGCCCGCTTTGCCCGCCGGGCGCGGCGGATCCGCGACGAGGGACCCGATGCGGGCTCGTTCGCCGGGCGGGACAGTCTGCCAGAACTCAGCGACGTCGCGGCCGAGTTTGATCGCATGGTGGAGGCGCTGCACCGTTCCGCCGCCGATATCCGGCAAACCGCCGAGGACAACGCGCACGCCTTCAAGACGCCGATCGCGGTCATCCGGCAATCGCTCGAACCGCTGAAGCGCGCGCTGCCCGAGGACAACCAGCGGGCGCAGCGGGCGATCGGCGTGGTGGAGCACGCCGTCGACCGCCTCGACGGGCTGGTCGCCTCGGCGCGCCGGCTCGACGAGGCCACCGCCGACCTGCTCGCCGGGCGGCGTGCGCCCGTTGACCTCGGTCGAGTCATCGGCCGGCTGATCCAGAGTCGTTCTGACATTCTCGCCAGCCGCGACCTGACGATCGTTCTGGCCAGCCGCGATCTGACGATCACCGCCGACCTGCTGCCCGGCCTTTACGTTCTCGGCAGCGAAGACATGATCGAGACGGTTTTGGAGAACCTGATCGACAACGCCGCCTCGTTCTCGCCGCCGCGTAGCGAAATCCTGATCCACCTGACCCGCGAGCACGATTTTGCCCACTTGACCGTCTCGGATCGCGGTCCGGGCGTTCCGGAAGGACAGATCGAGCACATTTTCGATCGCTATTATTCCGAGCGCCGCGACGATGAGGCGAGCGAGGCCAGCGCCACCTATTTCGGCATCGGCCTGTCGATCGCGCGGCATAATGTCGAGGCGATGGGCGGGACGATTGATGCCGAGAACCGCGAGCCGCACGGGCTGACGATGCATGTTCGTCTGCCCCTGGCGCCAGTCCGCGGCTGACGGGGCTCGATACCAGATGGAGCCGAGACTCAAGACCGGGCTGTGGATCAAGGCGCTGATCCGGCGCTGCGATCTGGCCGCGATCGGGGTCGCGGTTCTGGCCCGCGGCGACGGCGACGCCGGCGCGGTTCTGCTAAAATTCAATGGCCGCGAAGAAGGATGCTCGGTGCTGGGCCGGGCGCCGGGGCCGGACGGCACGCTCGCCTGGATGCGCGTCACCGGTCCCGCGCCGATCGCCGAAACCGACGCCGACGCCTACATTGCCCGTCAGCGTCGGCGCGACCCCGATCTTTGGGTTGTCGAAATCGAATGTGCCGCAGCGGACCGCGTCGTCGACGGGCCCTTCATCCAACCTTAAGAGCAGAACGGCATGGCTTTCAGCATCATGATCGTCGACGACGAACCCGATGTCGTCGATCTGTTTCGCCAGCGCTTTCGCCGAGAAATCCGCGAGCGCCGCTATGTCCTGCATTTCGCTGCTTCGGGCGAGGAGGCGCTGCAACAGCTTACCGAAATCCGGCCGGAATTGATCGTCATTCTGTCCGACATCAACATGCCGGGGATGGACGGGCTGCAATTGCTAAGCGAGATCAAAACCCGCCGGCGGGAGTTGCCGGTGCTGATGGTCACCGCCTACGGCGATGCCGAGCGGGAGCGACGGGCGGGCGAACTCGGCGCAGCGGCGTTTCTCGCCAAGCCGATCGATTTCGACCGGTTGAAGAAGCGGCTGCTCGAATTCGTCCCGGACGCGCCGCCGGGATGAGCAGTGCTCGCAACGGGTCTCGACCGATGCGCGCAAGGCTGTTTGCGCTCGTCTTCGCCATTGTTGTTCCGTGCCTGGCGATGGCAGCCGATCCGGCGGAGCAGGACGCGGCCATCGCTCAGAGCTTGGCGCGGTTGCTGCAGGACGCCCGGGCCGTCATCTCGAACAACCAGGATCTAATCAACAATTCCGACATCGGGGACAAGCATCTCACCGGCGAGGTGGTGCTCGACCAGGCCGTCAAAGCCTACATCGAGGCGACGGGAACGGATCCGCGGACGATCGATCCTGCGTCGCGCCAAGGCAGGCTGCTGCGAGCGTTGATGGCAGCGATCGTTCAGGCAACCGATGACAACCAGGCCAGCATCAACGTCCAGGGGGTGGGCTTTAAGGCTTTTATCCCGGCCGTGTTCGCGCGGCTTGTCGCCGAGGAGTTCGCGCAGCTGGCCAAGGGCGAGGCCGAGATCAAGGTTACGGCGCCGCCGGATTTGGTGCGCAACCGCAAGGCGCGGCCGGACGCCTGGGAGGCCGAAATCATCGCCGATAAGCTGCTCGCTGCTAGCTGGCCGAAAGGTCAGGCATATTCCGCCGTCGTGGATGTTCACGGCCGGCCTGCCTACCGCTTCATGGTTCCGGAATATTATTCGTCGTCCTGCCTCGCCTGCCACGGCTCTCCCAAGGGTGAGATGGACATCACCGGCTATCCGAAGGAGGGCGGCAAGCTGAACGATCTGGGCGGCGTCGTCAGCATCACCCTTTTCCACTGATAAGGCAGGGCCAAGGCTGGACGCGATGATGGGCCGGCTGACAATCCGGGCGCGGCTGATGGTGCTGACGGCGTTGGGGCTGGTCGTGCTGATCGCCACCAACGCCTATCTGACGCGAAAGCTATCGGACAATTCCGCCGGCATGGTCAAGGCGTCCCAATTGCTGGGTCTGATCGAGCAGGCGAACGACGCGCAGCTTGCATTTGGCGAACTGCGCTATTGGATGACCGATCTTGCCGTAAGCCTTTTGACCCTGTCGGAAAAAAACGCCGCCACCGCCCGCCGACGCATGGAACGCCACCTCGATGTGCTGGCGCAGTCAAAGCCCGAGCAAATCGCCATCGTCCGCAGCGAATTGGCCCAATACGAGGAAGCCGCCAACAAAGCGGTCGACGCCTATACCGACGATCGCCGGGTAATCGGCAACACCTTTCTCGCGCAGGCGCGCCTTCACAGCGTCGCCGTCGATCGGCTGCTCGCGGCGATCGTGGCCGAACTGACCGACGAGGCGAACGCCGCGCGGGAACGCGTCGTGGCCGAGGCGGCGACGGCGATGCGGGTGTCGCAGCTCGTCGTCTTCAGTGCGGTATTGCTCGGTGCGCTGCTGACGTTTCTCGTCGTGCGCTCGATCGCCCGGCCGCTGCGGCAGCTCGTGGTGGCGATGAACGGGCTCAACGCCGGCGATGTCGGCGTGGCGATCCCGCCGCCGGGGGCGGACGAGATCGGCGCCATGGCGCGCACCCTGGCGGCGTTTCGTGACACTCTGGGCGAATTGCACGAGACGTTGGCGCAGCTTGAAGCCTTGCGTGCAGTCGGACGCGTCGTGGGGTCGACGCTCGATCTCGAAACCGTATTGCGGGTCGTCGTTGCCCGGGCGGTCGAGTTTTCCCATGCTGCGGCCGGCGTCATTTACGAATACGACGAGACGGCCCGGATCTTTCATTTCCGCATGAGCCACGGCTCCGAGGCAGAGCTGAACGAAGTCCTGAAGACGCGTTCGATCCGGCTCGGCGAGGGCGCCATCGGCCGGGCCGCGCTGGCCGGCGCGCCGGTCCAGATTGCCGACCTCGCCGACGCGCAGCAGGCAGCGCCCCCGGAATTGGGCGATGCCGTAAGGCGGCTCGGTTATCATTCGCTGCTCGCCGCACCGCTCCTCGACGAGGGGCATATCCTTGGCGGGCTGGTTGTGGTTCGTCGCGAGGCGGGCAGTTTTTCCAAGGAGATCGTCGGGCTCGTTGAAGCCTTCGCGACGCAATCGGCCCTTGCAGTGCGCAACGCCAAGGCGTTCGAGGCGCTGGCCCGGCGCGAGCGCGAATTGCGCGTCGCCCATGAGCAGCTCAAGGCGACGCAGGCCAATCTGATCCAGGCCGAGAAGATGGCCTCGCTTGGCCAGCTTACCGCCGGGATCGCGCATGAAATCAAGAATCCCCTGAACTTCATCAATAATTTCGCCGAGCTGTCGCGCGAGCTGATCGGGGAGGTGAGGGAACTCATGGGCGCTGAAGAGGCCGCCACCCGTGGCGAGATCGACGAACTGATCGAGACCTTGACCGGAAATCTCGGCAAGATCGTCGAGCACGGCCGACGCGCCGACGGCATCGTCACCGGCATGCTGCTGCATTCGCGCGGCGGCAGCGGCGAGCGGCGCAGCACCGATCTGAACGCGCTGGCGGAAGCCGCGCTCAACCTCGCCTATCACGGGGCGCGCGCTCGCGACCAGGGCTTCAACGTCACGCTCGAACGCGATTTCGATGCCGCGATCGGAGCCCTCGAACTGGTGCCGCAGGACATGACCCGGGTCTTCCTGAACCTCTTCGCCAACGGCTTTTATGCCGTCGGCAAGCGGCGGCAGGACGGCGGAGATCCCGGCTATCACCCGACGCTCAAGGTGACGACGCGAAACCTCGACGGGGCGATCGAGATCAGGGTCCGCGATAACGGCATCGGGATGTCCCCCGAGACCCGCGACAAGCTGTTCCAGCCGTTCTTCACGACGAAGCCGACCGGCGAGGGTACCGGGCTCGGCCTGTCGATTAGCTATGACATCGTCGTGCAGCAGCATGGCGGCACGATCGGGGTCGAAAGCCGCGAGGGCGCATTCACCGAGTTCGTCGTCCGCCTGCCGCGACGGCCCGATGCCGTCGCCGCCCCTGTAACGACCGGGGCCGCCGCGTGAGCGAAACGCCGCCATTTCATTTCGATGTCGAGATCGCCGAGGCGACGCGGGTTTTCGAGCGCTTCCTGCGGATCGACACCTATCGGTTCCGCCATCGGCTGTTCTCCGGCGAATGGGGTTCGCCGCGGCAGTACGACGTGCTGCGGCGCGGCCGGGCGGTCGCGGTGCTGCTCTACGACCCCGATCGCGACTGCGTCGTGCTGGTCGAACAGTTCCGCCTGCCGGCCCTGCTCGCCGGCAGTTCGCCATGGCAATTGGAGACGGTCGCCGGGCTCGTCGATAGGGATGAGAGGGCCGAGGCGGTCGCGGTCCGCGAGACGCAGGAGGAGGCCGGGATCGCCCTCACCGGCGCGCCGATCCCGATCCAGAGCTATCTGCCGTCCTCCGGCGGTTCGGACGAGAGCGTCATGCTGTTCTGCGCCCGCGTCGACGCCGGGGCCGCCGGTGGTGTTCACGGCCTGCCCGAGGAGGGCGAGGACATCCGCGTCGTCGTCAAGAGCATCGCTGAGATCGAGGCATTGCTTGACGCCGGCGCGATCGAAAGCGGGCACACGCTGATCGCGCTTTATTGGCTCTTGCGCCACCGCGAACGCCTGCGCCGGGAATGGCCGCTCAACGCGGAGCGAACTCTTTAAAATGCTTTGAGAGCGCCAGGCCCTGGCTCTGGTACGACGAGCCGATCGCCCTGCCGTAGAGCTTGTCGGGTGGCGCGATCAGCCGCTCATAGACAAGACGTCCGACGATCTGGCCGTCCTCGATCAGAAACGGTACCTCGTGCGAGCGGACTTCGAGGACAGCGCGGCTGCCGCTCCCACCGGTCTCCGCGGCGCCGAAGCCCGGATCGAAGAACCCGGCGAAGTGCACCCGGAACTCGCCGACGACGGTGTGGTAGGGCAGCATTTCGGCGGCGTGGTCGGGCGGGACGACAACGGCTTCGCGCGAGGCCAGGATGTAGAAATCGTGCGGGTCGAGGACGATCCCCTCGCCGCGATGGCTGTAGACCGGCTCCCAGAAATCGCGCGGGTCGTAATGATGGACGAGGTCCACGTCGACGAGGCCGGTGTAGCGCCGAGCCTTGTAGCCGACGATGCCGCTTTTCCGGTCGCCCCGGACATCGACGGTAAAGGCGAGGCCGTCTCGGATCGCGTCGCGGGCCGGTGGAGCGCCCGGCGGCAATTCGACGAGCCCTACCTCCTCGTGCAGACGCCGCAAGGCCGTATCGCTGAAGGACGGCGAGCCGCGCCGGACGCGCAATTGCACCAGGCGGGAGCCGGTGCGCGCCAGGATGCTGAACGAGCGCGGCGAAATCTCGGCGTAGAGCGGCCCCTTGTAGCCTTCGCGAATGCGGTCGAACTCGGTTCCGTGATCGGTGATGACCCGGGCGAAGGCGTCGAGCCGGCCGATCGAGCTCTTCGGGTTGGCGAGCGCCTGGGTACGCTTGCGCAACGAGAGGTACTCGAAGAGAGGCACGATATAGACGCAGTCCTTCTCCAGGACGGCGCCGGCGGTGAGGTCGATCCGGTGCATCGACAAGGCGTCGAGCTTGTCGCGCACGGTGGCGCGGGGACCCGGCAAGAAGCTCGCCCGCACCCGATAGGCGACCTCGCCCAGTCGCAGGTCAAGGCTTGCCGGCTGGATTTGATCGTCGCCGATCGGCTGCGGCGACAGGATTTCGCGCCGCGTCGCGACCGCCTCGCGCAATAATTGCGAGGGCAGCAGCCCGGTTCGCGACGGCTCGCCCGCCTCGGGCGCTGGAAAGAGCCCGGCCGGCGCGGGCTCCCTCATCGCCCGCTCGCCTCAGCCCTTCAGGCGCTTGTTGAAGAAGGCGACGGCGTCGGCCCAGAGTTCGGCCGCCGGCCCCTCGCGGTAGCTCGGCCGGTAGTCGGCGAGAAAGGCGTGGCCGGCGTTCTTGTAGACCTTGATCGTCACGTCCTTGCCGGCGGCGCGCCGCCGCAGCTCTTCGGATTGTTCGACCGAGGGGTTCTGGTCCTCCTCGCCGAACACCGCGAAGAGCGGGCAGGACAAACCGCCGACGAGGTCGAGGATCGGCTTTGGCCGCGACGGTGTGGTCTCCGCATCCGGGGTGGCGCGATGGATGAAGCCGCCCCAGCAATCGACCGCGACGTCGACCTTGTTGCTGCTGCAAGCAAAGAGCAATGTCTGCCGGCCGCCCGAGCAGAAGCCGATGGCCCCGACCTTGCCGGTGGCGCCGGGCAGCGTGCGCAAATGCGCGGCCGAAGCGTCGAGGTCCTGCACCGCCTGCGAGTCGGGCAGGCCGAACATCACCGGAAACACCGAGGCCATGTCGTTCGGATCGGGCGAGCCGGTGCGGGTGTAGAGATCGGGCGCCACCGCGTGGTAGCCGATGTTGGCGAAGCGCCGGGCGAGGTCGCGTATGTGCTCGACGAGGCCGAAGGCTTCGTGGATGACGACAATGCCGGGATAATTGCCGACCTGGCTCGGCCGCGCGAGGTAGGCTTGGATCGTGTCGCCGCCGCTCTTGACCTGGATATTTTCGCCGCGCACACGGCTGGGGTCGCTGACCGCACCGGGGATATTCGCCATCCTGCTCTCCTCCCAACGACGTATCGGACGAGCATAACACCGGGCTTATGGCCGGGTGAAGGTTTCAGCCGGGTTGCCGCCAGCGCCGCGTCGGCGTAGCATTGTCGCACCGCGATACCTGACGATGGGCAGCGATGAACGAACCGATCAAGGTCTTTTGGCAGCCTCATTGAACGAGTTGCCTCAGGGTTAAGGAATACCTCTCGGTCCGTGGGATCGAGTTCGAATCCATCAACGTATTGGCCGACGAAGGCGGGCTCGAGGAGCTGCGGCGCTTGGGCGCGCGCTCGGTCCCCGTCGTCTCGCGCGGCGATCGCTTCGTCTTCGCCCAGGTGATCCGCGACGTCGTCGAATTTCTGCAGCTCGACGAAAACACCGGGCCAGCGTTGTCGCCCGCCGAACTGGCGGCGCGCTACGATCATGTACTCGAAATCGCGATCCGCCTGGTGCGCCAGATGCCGGACGACCGGCTCGAAATTCTGCTGCCGAACCGGCCGCGCTCGTGGCGCATGCTGATGCACCATATCTTTCAGATCCCGACCGCCTATCTCGACATGGAAGAAGAGGGCGGCGCTTTGACCCGCGAGCGGCTCGGCGTGCGGCCGTCCGAGGCGATGCGAACGAGCGCCGCGATTGCCGATTTCGGCGAAACCGTGCGGGTCCGGTTCGCCCAGTGGTGGCGGCGTGTGGCGGACGAGGACTTCGCGCGGCCGGTCCCGACCTATTTCGGCGACACCTCGCGGCACGAGATGTTCGAGCGCACGGTGTGGCATTCGGCCCAGCATACCCGTCAGATAGCCGCGTTGCTGGAACAGGCGGGCCTCGTCCCCGACCGGCCGCTCGGTCCCGACGACATTCGCGGGCTGCCGCTGACCGACAAGATCTGGGACGAGGCCTGACCCGACGTTCTCACGCCGTTGCGTCTCCGGGGGTCGACAGCATCGGCGGATCGGCGACCTCCACCGTCTCGCCGCGGCCGAAGCCGTTGAAGGCGGTCGCAAGGCAGGCGCTGTAGGCGCCGAGCTGGCCGAGTTCAAGCCAGTCGCCCTCGCCGGTGTCGGCCGGCAGACGAAACGGGCCGCGCATATGGTCGGCGCTGTCGCAGGTCGGCCCGTAGAGCGCGAAATCGGCGTTATCCGCATCCCCGTCGCCGGCGTCGCCGAGCCGGATGCGGCGCGCCGGAAAGCGCCACCCGAGGACGCCGGCGTCGCTCAGATTGCCGTAGACGCCATCGGTGACGTAGAGCGCCCTGGTCCGGCGGCGCAGCACCTGCACGACGACCGATCCGCCGCCGGCGACGAGCGCGCGGCCGGGCTCCGCCCAGAGCCTCATCGGAGCGGGCAGTCGGCGAGCGGCGGCGGCAAGCGCGGCGACAAAGGAGGCGAGCGGTGGCGGCGTCACCTCCGGATAGCTGACCGGAAAACCCCCGCCGACATCGACAATGTCGACCATGACGCCGGCGGCCTCGATCGCCTCGGCGGCGAGCGCCATCGCGCGGGCATAGGCGGCGGGGTCGAGGCATTGTGAGCCGACATGGAAGGCGATCCCGAGCCGCGCCGCATGCGGCCGGGCGGTGCGCAGCAATTCCGCCGTCTCGGCGACGCCGGCCCCGAACTTTCCCGAAAGGTCGAGCGCGGCCGAGCCTTTCGGCAGGGCAAGGCGGACGAAAAGACCCAGGGTGGGTGCCGCGCCAACAAGCCCGAGCGGCACCGTCTCCTGCAGGATCTTCGCCAATTCCTCGGCGCTGTCGAAGGCGAAATCGACAACGCCGTGGCGATGGTAGGCGGTCGTGGATCGCCGGTCGGGTCTTGACCGGGTGCATGAAATGGATGGCGGCGGCGGGGAAGAGCTTGTGGACCAGCTCGATCTCGGCGAGCGAGGCGCAGTCGAAATGGCGCACGCCGCCCGCCCAGACCGCCCGCAGCACGCGCGGATCGGGATTGCACTTGACGGCATAAAGGACATCGCCCGGAAAGGCGGCGACGAAATGCCGCGCCGCGTCGACTATCGCCGCCGGGCGGAGGCAGACCAGAGGTTCCGCCGGCCGCATCGCGGCGACGACGGCATCAACGGTGGGGAGAACAATCCGCGGCGCCGGGCGGGAAGCAAGAAGGCGGGACTTTGCCATCGCACGATCCTCCATAATGCGGAGGCGACATCTTCAGCCGGCGGGAGCGGCGCCGGCTGAAATGACCGATCAGGGTGAGACGTCGCCGGGGGAACGCGCCCCCGAAAGCGTCAGACGATGGTGCGAGGACTTCGCATCGCGTGCCGGAGCATATCCGTTTCCCTTAAGGACGCCGGCCCACGGGTGACCGACTCGACCGAAAAGGACGCGTTACGTCGTAGCGGCACCCCAACAGAGGGTTCTAGGCACGTGCGATTGCGTCACGGCGTGAAATGGGAAAAACGCCGCTCGATTTCAAGGCTTTTCTTTGTCCGTGCGGCGCGCAAACGTCAGGCCGGGCAGATGTAGCCCGTCCCGGTCGGGCTCTTGAAGCAGCCGACGGATTCCGGCAGCACGTGCTTCGGGAGCCACAGCACCACGTCCGGGAAGAAGATGCAGAAGGCGATGACCGCGAAGAAGACCGCGTAGAGCGGCAATGAGCGCACCAGTGCGGTCGAGAATTTGACGTCGACGAATTTCGCCGCCATCAACAGCGCAATGCCGTAGGGCGGCGTGATCAGGCCGAAGGCCAATGTCACGATGATCACGACACCCATATGCACCGGGTTGATGTTGCCGATCTCGGTCAGCTTGTTGATGATCGGCATGAAGATGATGATCGCCGGGATCGCGTCGATGAAGTCGCCGATGATCACAAAGGCGCCGACCAGGAGGAACATGATGATGACCGGATCGGCGCCGGCGCGAGCCGTGATCCAGTCCGAGACCAGGTCCGGCCCGCGCAGATAGGCCAGCATCCAGCCGAAGGCCGAGGCCGCCGCCACGGTGATCAGCGGGATCGAATAGAGGAGCCCGGCCTTGGCGAAGTCTAGCGGCAGCTCGCGGATATGGCGCCGATTGAGCGCCGGGATCGCCACCGCGAGAATGTAGACGACCGCGACGAGGCCCGCCTCGGTCGGGGTGAACCAGCCGGTCAGGATGCCGCCCATGATGATGATCGGAATGACCAGCGGAATGGACGCCTTCCGTGCCGCGCCGGCGAACTCGAAGAACGAGGCGCGCTTTTTCGTGAAGCCGAGCGGGCCGAAGAAATAGCTGTAGATCATCAAGCCGAGTCCGACCAGCACGCCCGGCACCACGCCGCCGAGAAAGAGCCCGCCGATCGAGACGTTTCCGGTGGCGCCGTAGACGACCGCCATGATGCTCGGCGGGATCAGGTTCGCCATTGTCGAGGCCGAGGCGATCAGCGCCGCGGTGAAACCCGGATCGTAGCCCTCTCTCGCCATGGACGGGGCAAGCGTGCGCGACAGCACCGCGACATCGGCCGAGGAGGAGCCGGAGATCCCGGAGAAGAACATGCTGAACAGGGTCACGACCTGCGCGAGGCCGCCACGAACGTGGCCGATCATGGTCTGCGAGAGGTTGATCATCCGCTCGACCACATTGGCCGAGGTCATCAACTCGCCGACCAGCAGAAAGAACGGCACCGCCAGCAATGCCTCGGTGTCGACGCCGTTGAAGAGTTGGCCGATGATCGAGGGGAGGCTGATCGGGGTCAGGAGGGTCGCGACCAGCACGCCGGCGGTCAGGCTGAACGCCACCGGCACGCCGACATAGCCGAGCGCCAGGAAGAGCGCCCCCATCAGGATCAGGATCCCGCCGTTGCTCACGCCCGGCCGGCCATTATTGGATATAGAGCTCTTCGTGCGCCGGCTCGGCCGATTCGAAGCCGTGGCGCCAGCCGTTGACGAGCTGCTCGACCGTGAAAAGCGCGATCAGGGCGCCCGAGATCGGGATCGCCGCATAGAGCGAGGCGATCGGCGTCATCGACGGCATGCGGAAGCTGCCGAAACCTTGCAGGAAATTGATATAGCCGAAATAGACCATGGACAGCGCCACCGCGAGGACCACAAGCCGGTTGAAGGTTTCGAGCGCGAGGCGGGGCGTCCCGGTCATCGTCTCAGCTATCGCCGAGAGATAGAGGTGATCGTTGCGCCGCGTCGCCGCGGCGGCCCCAATGAAAATCCCGTAAACAAAAAAGGTGCTGGTGACTTCCTGCAGCCAGAGCCAGGGGGCGCCAAGGGTACGCGTAAGCACGTCGAAGAAGACAGAGGTGCTGAAGCCCGCGAGACAGACGCCGCACAGCGCCATCGTGATGATTTCGAGACCATCGAGCGCGCGCCATTTCAGGTGGCGCTGCGTCTGCAGGACGAGGCGGCTCGGCGTTTTCATGCGGTTCGGGATCCGCCGAACCCGCTCGCCGTCCCTGGGGGCGGAGAGGGCCGGGGTGAGGTGGGGGATTCCAGAGCGCTAGCCGGCACCCACCTCACCCTCCCACGCCTTTGGCGCGGGCCCCTCCCTCTCCCCCTAAGGCGGAGAGGGAATTTGGGATTGGTCGGAGCAATTTCGGGTCGCCGGCCGGCGCGGCTACTTCACTTCGCGGACCAGGGAGAGGATCTCGACGGCGTGCGGGCCGAGGGAGGCCGCGGTCTTGTCCTGGATCGGCTCGGCGATCTTGACGAAGCCGGATTTGTCGACGTCGGTGACGAATTTAACGCCCATTTTCTGGAGTTTGGCCATCGACTGATGCTCGAGTTCGAGCGCGTGGGCCGGCTCCAGGCGATTGACCTCGTCGGCTGCCGCCTGCACCCATTTCTTCTCGTTGTCGTTGAGGCTGTTCCAGACCTTGTCGCTGACCCAAAGGCAATTGTCGTTGGCCTCGTGCTCGGACAACGACATCACCGGCGCCACCTCGTAGTGCTTGTTCGAGAGATAGACATTGATGCCGTTCTCGGCGGCGTCGACCACCCCGGTCTGCAGCGAGGTGTAGACCTCGCCAAACGGCATATGCACGACCTGCGCGCCGTAAGCGGTGAAGAAAGTGTCCTCGGTCGGCGTCGCCTGCACGCGGATCTTAAGACCCTTGATGTCGCCGATGTTGTGAATCTCTTTCTTGCTGTAGAAGTCGCGAAATCCGAGGGTTAGCAAGGTCAATACCTGGGAACCCTGCACGGTGTCCTTGATCATCTTGCGGAAGGCGCCGACTACCTTGGGATCGCTGATCGCCTTCTTAAGGTGATCCTCGCCGCGGAAGATGAAATGGATCGAGAAGACGCCCGCCTCCGGCGAGACGGTCGCGGCGTTGGCGGTGGCGGAGAGAATGAAATCGATGTCGCCGGTGCGGATCTTCTGCAGCATCTGCGGCTCCTGCCCGAGCTGCCCGCCGGGGAACTGATCGATGATCATCGATCCGCCACTCAACTCCTTCAGCTTGTTAGCGAAGGTATCGGCAGCAAAACCGTAGGCGGTGGTGTGCGGCTGATCATAGCCGAAGCTGAAGTGGCGCTCCGCGGCGAAGGCGCCCTCGGCCGCCGACGCCAGGGCCAGTGAGAGTGGCCATCGCAAGGACGCGCATCCCGTTTACCGCCAGCATCGTTCCCCCCTTCTGACCGTCCCCGACTTCGGCGGCGGGCCGCTAATCTTCGGGCCGCACCTTAGGGGCCGCGTTCCCGGACCGCAAGCTTCCGCCGCCCGCGCGCGGCGCCAGCAGGGTGATGTAATCCCAGGCGATCGTCGCGGCGGCGAGTGCCGTAATCTCGGCCACGTCATAGGGCGGCGACACCTCGACGACATCCATCCCGGCGAAGCGCAGCCCAATAAGGCGGCGCAGGATCGCCCGCACCTGCCAGGTCGCAAGCCCGCCCACCTCGGGCGTGCCGGTGCCGGGCGCGAAGGCCGGATCGAGCGCGTCGACATCGAAGGTCAGATAGGCGAGGTCGTCGCCGACGACCGTTCGGATGCGCTCGGCAATGGCGGCGGGGCCCGCCTCGTGCACCTCCTCGGCGAAGAGGACCGTCACCCCCTTGCCGACAGTCCAGTCGTGCACGTCCTTATGCATCGGCGAGCGGATGCCGATCTGCACTGTGCGCCGCGGGTTGATCAGACCCTCTTCGATCGCGTGATAGAACGGCGAGCCGTGGCCCCAAACGAGGCCGAAACTCTCGGGCCAAGTGTCGACGTGCGCGTCGAAATGGACGAGCGCCAGCGGACCTGTGCGGCGCGCCAAAGCCCGCAACAGCGCCAGCGTCACGGTGTGGTCGCCGCCCAATGCGACGAGATGGCCAAGTGGCGCTGCCTGCTGCTCGATCCGCGCCAGGCTCCCCGGAATGTCGCCATGGGCGATCGCGAAATCGCCGATGTCGGCGAGGTCGAGCACGGCCGGATCGCGCCAATTAACCGGGTGATCGCCGTCGACCAGCATCCGGCTCGCCGCCCGGATAGCGGCCGGCCCGAACCGGGCGCCCGGTCGGTTCGAGGTCCCGAGGTCGAACGGAATGCCGGCGACACAGATCGCGGCGTCGGGGCTCGTGGATTCAAGGCCGAGAAAAGTCGGCCGGATCGCAAAGGTCGGGACGGAGCTCATCGGCGATATCTGGGTAGAAAAGTCTCACATATCAATATGCAGTAAAGTTCCGTCAGAGTTCACTAGATATCGCCCGGTTGGGCGATCATTCGCCCGGCTTCAGCTCAACTTATTCCTGTAGATTACCCCATCTTTCATGATCAGCTTCAGATTGTTTCGCGGGTCGAGCATGACCTTGAGGTCGCTGAGCGGATCGCCCTCCACCACCAAGAGATCGGCGTAAGCACCCGGTGCGATCGTCCCGAGTTTTCCCGGTTGCATAAGAAGTTCGGCGTTGACCGTCGTGGCCGAGCGGATGACGTTGGCGGGTGAATCCAGTTCCATTCTCATTTCGAGTTCCCTGAGCTGCGATTTGCGCGCGTCGGGTCCCCAAAGATCGGTGCCGAAGGCGATCGGCACATTGTATTTCTGCGCCCACTTGTAGACTTGCCGACCGCGGGCAAGCGTCCGTTTGAGGTTGTCCACGATCGAGGATGCTAGTCCGGTCTCGCCCGCGGTTTCGATCCGTTGCGCGAGCGAGATGAAGGTGGGGTCCAAGAAGGCCCCGTATTCGGCCATCATCGCCACCGTTTCCTCGCCGGCGAAATTGGCGTGCTCGATCGAGCGCACGCCGGCCCGGAGGCACCGCCGAATGCCCTCGTCGGTGTAGACATGCGCCATTACGTAAGTGCCCCGGGACCTCGCCTCTTCGACCACAGCAACTAATTCCGCATCCGAATATTCGTACAAGGTGGCATGCGATTCCGATGGAAATACGACGCCTCCGGAGGCGAACAATTTGATTTGGCTCGCCCCTCTCCGCAATTCCTCGCGGGCGGCCTTGCGCACCTCCTCGACACCATCGGCGATGACAGACATGACCGAGAACGGGCTGACATGGCCGCACGGATCGATCAATTCATTCGGCGTGCGGAAATCAGCGCCGCCGCCCGTCTGGGTCAGCGCCCTTCCGGAATAGAAGAGCCGCGGCCCGACGATGGCGCCCTGCGCCAGCAGCCGAGCAATCGAATAATCCGCGCCGCCCGCTTCCCGGATCGTCGTGAATCCGTCGAGCAGACTTTGGTGCAAGTAATCCGCAGCGGCCACGGTGATATCCGAGGCCGAATAAGACACATTCTTTGGGCTCAGCGACAGTCCGGTTATGTGGGCGTGTGCATCGATCAAACCCGGCATCAATGTCTTGCCGGAAACATCGATGACCGTAGCGTCTTCGCAATCGATCGGCGTCGAAGAGACAGCCTCTATGCGATTATCCTGGACGAGCACATAGAGAGATGTCTGCAGCTGCGGGTATCCGTCGAGAACGAGATTGGCGTTGGTGAAGAGGATGCGGGACATCTTTCTGCCTCACGCGGTCTGAGCGGATACGCGTTGCCAGCTTCGCGTCCGCTCGCGGGCGTAAAGGCGGCACTCCCTTCATCGAACCCTCGCTTCGCCTGTTTCCGCTTGGAATCTACAGGCGAGCCGAGCTGCGGCGCGCCGCAACCCGCGGCGAAACGGGGAGCATGCTACGCAATTATGGCATTTCGAGCGTCGCCGGATGTCGGCCCCTTTTTGAGACGCCGGTCGCTAGTTCACCCGCTCGAGGACCGCGGCGATGCCCTGGCCCACACCGACGCACATCGTGACGAGCGCGTAACGCCCGCCGGTGCGCTGCAACTGGCGGGCCGCGGTCAAAGCGATGCGCGGCCCCGAGGCGCCCAAGGGATGACCGATCGCGATGGCGCCGCCGTTCATGTTGACCCGGCTGTCGTCGAATGGCAGTTCGAGGCCGCGCAGGCAGGACAACACCTGGGCAGCAAAGGCCTCGTTGATTTCGATGACGTCGATGTCGGATAGGTTGAGGCCGGCACGGGCCAAAGCCTTTTTCGAGGCCTCGACCGGGCCGATCCCCATGATGCGGGGCGCCACTCCGGCGACCCCGCTCGACAGGATTCGGGCAATCGGTTCAGCGCCGGCGGCCTCCCCGGCCTTGCGGCTGGCGACGATCATCGCGACGGCACCATCGTTGATCCCGGAGGCGTTGCCGGCGGTGGTGACGCCGCCCTCCTGCAATGGGCGCAATTTCGCGAGTGCCGCGAGATCGGTCTGCGGCCGGGGATGCTCGTCTTCGGCGACCTTGACGGGTCCGGCACGGCCCGCCGGCACTTCGACGGGGGTGAGTTCGCCGGCGAAGAAGCCGGCAGCCTTGCCGGCGGCGTATTTCTGCTGCGATGCCGCGGCGAAGACATCGCAGGCTTCGCGCGTGATCTGGTAGTCGCGGGCGAGATTGTCGGCGGTCTCGGGCATCGTGTCGGCGCCGAACTGGCGCTCGATCTTCGGGTTCGGAAAGCGTGCGCCGATCGTCGAATTCGAAGACCCGTCCGTCGCGGCCGAAGGCGCTCTCGGCCTTGTTCATGACGTAGGGGGCGCGGCTCATGCTCTCGACCCCGCCGGCGACGAAGACGTCGCCCTCGCCGCAGGTGACGGCCTGCGCCGCCATGACGATGGCGTTCAAGCCGCTGCCGCAATTGCGCTGCAGGACCGAGCCTGCGACCTCGATCGGCAGCCCGGCGAGGAGCCCGGCATGGCGCCCGACGCAGCGGCTGTCCTCGCCCGCCTGGTTGGCGCAGCCGACGACCACGTCCTCGATCTTTTCCGGGGCGAACGGGCTCTGTTTGACGACTTCGGAGATGACCGCGGCCAGCATGTCGTCGGGCCGCATCCGGGCGAGCGCCCCGGCATGGCGGCCGAAGGGGGTGCGCAAACCGTTATAGAGATAGGCGTCGAGCATCGGCGGTTTCCTCCTCGTCCTTTTCGCATCTCCGCGCCGCGGGCGGCGCCTGTCAAGCCCAGATCGCCGGTTTCCTCCCGGCCTGGCATCGTCTACAAGGCCGGGCGCGGGCTTCGGCTATCGGGAGAGAGACAAGCCATGATACCGCTTCGAACGGTTGGCGCCGCGGTGGCGCTCGCCTTCCTTGCCGCGGCGATCCCGCTCGGGCCATCGCTCGCGGCCGACAATAAGGTGATCGAGATGCCGGATGGATTGAAATACACCGACAACAAGACCGGCACCGGCGCCGCGGCGGCGGCGGGCAGGAAGGTGTCGGTGCACTATACGGGCTGGCTCTACAAGGACGGCGCCAAGGGCGCCAAATTCGACAGCTCGCTCGACCGTGGCCAGCCCTTCGAATTCACGCTCGGCGCGCGCCAGGTCATCGCCGGCTGGGACGAAGGGGTGGCCGGCATGAAGGTCGGCGGCGAGCGCACGCTGATCATTCCGCCGGAACTGGGCTATGGCGCGCGCGGCGCCGGCGGCGTCATTCCGCCGAACGCGACGCTTGATGTTCGACGTGCAGCTGCTCGACGTTAAGTAGCGAAACGCGGCATTTGCCGGCGCGGCTCGGCGGGTTTTGGGCGCGCGGCGAGTTGCCGCTATAGTCGGAGACGTTGCCGCATCGGGAGCACGCTAGTCGGACGCAGTCTATGGCGCACGACCATTCCGGTCACTCGCATCATTCCCACGCCGGTTCGCCGACCGATTACGGCCGCGTGTTCGCGATCGGCATCGGCCTCAACCTTGCCTACATCATCGCCGAGGCGGCGGCGGGGCTGGCCTCGGGGTCGCTCGCGCTCCTCGCCGATGCCGGGCACAATCTCGGCGACGTGCTGGGCCTTGGCCTCTCCTGGGGAGCAGCGGTGTTGGCCCGGCGTCAGCCGAGCAGCCGCTTTACCTACGGGTTGCGGTCGAGTTCGATCCTCGCCGCACTCGCCAACGCGGTGATCCTGCTGGTCGCCACAGGCGCCATCGCGTCGGAGGCGGTCGGCCGGTTGCGCCACCCGGTGCCGGTCGCCACCGGGATCATGGTGTGGGTGGCAGCCGCCGGGATCCTCGTCAATGGCGGGACGGCGCTCTTGTTCGCCTCCGGCCGGGGCCGCGACCTCAACGTCAAGAGCGCCTTCCTGCACATGGCCGCGGACGCGCTCGTCACCGCAGCGGTCGTCGTCGTCGGGATCATGATCAGCCTGACCGGATGGCTGTGGCTCGACCCGGCGGTCAGCCTGATCGTCTCCGCCGTCATCGTGATCGGCACCTGGGGCCTCTTGAAGAGTGCGATGCACCTCGCGCTCGACGCGGTGCCCGAGAGTGTCGACGCCGAGGCGGTGCGGGCGCATCTCGAAGCGCTCCCCGGCGTGGCCGCCCTGCACGATCTGCACATTTGGGGCATGAGCACGACCGAGACGGCGCTGACCTGTCATCTTGTGATGCCGATGGGCCACCCCGGCGACGCGGTCCTGAACGGCGTCGCGCAGCAATTGCACGACCGCTTCGGCATCCAGCATGCGACGATCCAGATCGAGCTCGCCGACACTGACGAGGTATGCGTGCTGACGCCCGAGCACGTCGTCTAAGAGCGGTTGCCCCGCGGCGTGGCCGGGGCTAGCCTTCGAGGATATTTTCGGGAGGAGAGAAGAATGAGCGAACGCGCCTATGTCCGCGAGGTCGGGCTCCGTGACGGGCTGCAGAGCCTCGCCGAGATCATGCCGACCGAGGACAAGATCGCTTGGCTCGACGCCGAACACGCCGCCGGCATGCGCGAGATCGAAGTCAGTTCGTTCGTCCCGCCGAAACTGTTGCCGCAACTGGCCGACGCCGCGGCGGTCGTGCGCCATGCGCTGACCCTGCCGGGGCTCACCGTGTCGGCGCTGATCCCGAACCTCAAGGGGGCGGAACGCGGGCTGGCGTTGGGCGTACACGAGCTGAACTTCGTGCTGTCGGTCAGCGACGGGCACAACCGCGCCAATGTCCGCCGCAGCACCGCCGAGTCGATCGAGGATTTCCGCCGCGTCGTCGCGCTCTGCCATACCGCGCCGGCGGCGCGGCGGCCGCGCGTCGCCTGCGGGCTTGCGACGGCGTTCGGCTGCACGATCGAAGGGGCGGTCGCCGAGGACCGGGTCCGGCGCATAGCACTCGCGGTGGCCGAGGCCGGGGCCGATGCGATCATTCTCGCCGACACGGTCGGCTACGGCCAGCCGGCGGCGGTCGAGCGCGTCTTCCGGCGGGTCATGGCCGATGTCGCGCCGCTGCGGGTGCACGGCCATTTCCACGACACAAGAGGGCTCGGCCTTGCCAATGTGCTGGCGGCGATGAACGCCGGGGCGCGGGCCTTCGACGCCTCGCTCGGCGGGCTGGGCGGCTGCCCTTATGCGCCGGGCGCCACCGGCAACATCGTCATGGAAGATCTGGTGTTTATGCTTGAGGCGATGGGCTTCGACACCGGCGTCGATCTCGACCGGTTGATGGCGGTGCGCGAAGAGGTGCACCGGGCGCTGCCCGGCATCGTGCAATACGGCGCCATCGCCAAGGCGGGCCTGCCGAAGAATTTCCGCGCGATGCCGACGGCGCAAGCGGCGGAGTAGGTGCTGCGATGGCCGACCCGCCGACACCCGAGCGATTTGCCGTTCTCGTCGAAGAGGCGGGATTGCGGCTGACGCCGGGGCAGTTCGAGGAGTTGCGGCAGGGCTATCGGTTTGTCGCGCGGATGAAAGCAGAGTGTGCGGCGGGAGCGCGACCGGGCGGCGGAACCGGCGCATATCTTCGTTCATCCCCGGGCGTGAGGCGGCGATGGACCCGACGCAGCTGACGATCGCCGAAGCGAGCCGCGAGATTGCCGGCGGACGGCTCTCCCCTGCGGCTTTGACCGAGGCCTATCTTGACCGGATCGCCGCGCTCGACGGCGAGTTGCACAGTTTTGTGCTGGTCCTGCGCGACGAGGCAATGGCCGCCGCCCGGGCCCCCGCCTCGCGGCCGGCTCGGGGATCGCTGCACGGCATCCCGATCGCGCTCAAGGACATCTACAAGACGCGCGGCATCCGCACGACCGCCGGCTCGCGGCGCTATCTCGACCATGTGCCGGACGAGGACGCCGCGACCTGGCAGCGGCTGCGCGAGGCCGGCGCCATCCTCCTCGGCAAGAACGAGACGCACGAGTTCGCGATCGGCGGCCCGGATTTCACATTGCCGTTCGAACCGGCGCGCAACCCGTGGAACACCGCACACTATCCGGCGGGCTCGTCGAGCGGGTCGGCCGCCGCGGTCGCGGCCGGTCTGTGCGCGGCGGCGATGGGGTCGGACACCGGCGGCTCGATCCGGGGGCCCGCGGCGTTCTGCGGCATCGCCGGGCTGAAGCCGACCTACGGGCGGGTCAGCCGCCGCGGCGTCTTTCCCTTGTCCTACACGCTCGACCATTGCGGCCCGCTGACCCGCACGGTCGAGGACTGCGCGATCATGATGCAGGCGCTCGCCGGCTACGATCCGCAGGACCCGGCCTCGGCCGACGTACCCGTTCCCGACTACTGCGCAGCACTGACCCCTCGGCTCGACGGGATCGTGATCGGCGTGATCCGGCATTTCCACGAAGAGGACGCGGCCGCCTGCTTTGGCGCCGAGAACACGCCGTCCTCCGCCTATGTCGCCGCTTTCGACCAGGCGTGCCGGACATTGGAAGGGCTGGGCGCCCGCCTTGTCGACATCCGGCTCTCGCCGCTGATCGACTATATCGACGCCAACCGGCTGATCATGGTGGCCGAGGCCTATGCGTTGCACGAGAAGGATTTTCGCGAGCGTCCGCAGGATTTCGGCCGGCACATGTTCGCCCGCATCGGCCTCGGCGCGTTTCTGAGTGCGGCCGACTATGTCGAGGCGGTCAGGCAGCGGCGCGAACTCGCCGTCGAATTTGCCCGCGCGGTAGCGCCCGGTTGATGCCGTCGTGTCGGCGAACGCCACCGGACCGGCGCCGCGCATCGACGCTGTCGATGTCTATTCGACCTTCGAGCGCGCGTCCTATACCGGCCCCTACAACCTGACCGGCAGCCCCGCCCTGTCGGTGCCGATCGGTCTCGAGAACGGGCTGCCATTGGCCTTTCAGATCGCCGGCAAGCCCTTCGACGAGGCCGGGGTGATGCGCGTCGGCCACGCCTTCGAGCAGGCGACCCCGTTCCACCGCGAACGCCCGGCACTCGCCCGATCGCTGCCGCAGCACGCCTGAGCTGAGGGAATCTAGGGGAGGGCGGCGGCGCGGCCTTGGGTCAGGGCGGCGATTTCGCTGACGAGCTTGCTGGTCATCGCGTCGGCGAAGGATTCGGAGTTCTCGACGACGCGGAGGAAGGCGCCCGGGCCGCCGATCACATTCTGCCGGTACCATTCGGGCAAACCGCCGGGCGGCCGGGTATGGAAGGCGTAGGTCGTATTTGCCCGCTCGTTGATGATCGCGAGCCCGTTGATCGTCACCCCTTGCGCCACCGCCTGGTCGCGTGCGTCGGTCACCGGGCGTCCCGAATTGTTGGTGCCGTCGCCGGAGATGTCGATGACATGGCGCTCGCTCTTCGGCGCCGCGGCGGCGAGCCGCTCCATCGCGAAATCGATAGCGCCGCTGATCGAGGTGCGGCCGACAAACGAGCGGGGTGCCGCCAGGATCTGGGCGGCGAACCCGCCGGCATCCTCCTCGTCATGGATCAATGTCCAATCGGCGACGACGTTCTGCTCGCCCGCCCCCGACCATTCGATGAACGAGACCGCAATGGCGCCTATGGCGCCGCCGCGGATCGCGGTGATGACGCGCGGATCGGTCACGGCCGCGGCATAGCCCTTGCGCTGCAGCTCGAATTCGGGCCGGTCGACGCTGCGCGACACGTCGGCGGCGAGCACCAGCAGCAGATCGGCGTTCTGGGCGTGCGCGCCTGCGGCAAACGCCAGCAGCAGCGTCGCGGCGGCAAGGACGGCTTTCATCGAGTGATCCCTATCGCGTCGGTGGCAGGATAGGGCGGGCGGGCGCAGTGCGGAAGCGCATCGCCGCGGGAGCCGAGGATCGCCATATGCTGGGGCGAGGAGAACCCGTCATGCGCATCCGCCAGACCCGGCTCACGATCGACACCGAGCCCCGCGAAATCCGGGAAATTACGCGCGAGGTCGAAGCCTGGGTTGCGGAGCAGCGGGTTTCGGCGGGTCTCCTCAGCGTCTTCATTATGCACACCTCGGCCTCGCTCCTGATCCAGGAGAACGCTTCGCCCGACGTGCGGCGCGATCTCGACGCATTTCTTCCGCCGGATCGCGCTCGAAGATACGAGCCTCTATCGGCACAACGACGAAGGCCCCGACGACATGCCGGCGCACATCAGGAGTGCCTTGACCCAGACGCAGCTGACGATCCCGGTCGCCGAGGGCCGGATGCAGCTTGGCACTTGGCAGGGGATTTTCCTGCTCGAACACCGCGCCTCACACCACCGCCGCTCGCTGGTGCTGACCCTGATCAGCGAGGAGCGCGCAGAGATGAGTGCCGATCTGCCTTAGAAACTGCGGCGCGTTTTGCTGTTTTTGCTGTTATTTGCAGCGAATTATCAGCAAATCGTCCCGCGGCTATTCCTGCTCGCTGGTACGATTGCTATCATGCAATTATGGCAATTTTATCGTCACCCTGACGGTACGCAGCGAGGGGCGCAGCCAGGTCGGAGACCCGTGGCGTGGTACAGGACGCGGCGGGCTTGCTGCCCCTTAGGAGCGCAGGACCGGCCTGGCGCGCCTAATGAAGCCGATACCAAAAAGTGCTGATGCGAGGAGAACCAAACTTGCGGGCTCCGGCACCAGGAAGCCACGGATCTCTCCGCCCGGAAACAGGTCTGTATGGATGTTCAGGTAACTCTCTCCCGCCGTTATCCCCGCTATCAGCGCCGCTTCGGCCCCCGCGGCTGTCCCGCCATGTGCGGTAACAAAGGCCGGATTATAGCTGCCCGGATCTGTCAGGTCGAAATCATGGGAATAGGTCCCAGAGGTGACCCCCAAGGGAAAGCCGGGAAAGGTCGGCGTAGTGGTGGCGATACCAACACTGACGCCCGTTAGAAACGGTGAGGAGAGGCAACAATGGATGTGCGACGCCGTGGTGTTTCCCAAGAGCCCGCTGAAGGTTATGCCGACGTGCATCATCTGCGCCGCAGCATCGATCACCACCGTGGCCAAGCCGGTTCCCGGCGAACCGCTCGGCGGAACCTCAAGCGCTCCCGTAAGATCGGCGACGTAGGTAATCGGTGCTGCGCGGGCAGCCGGCGCCAGCGCCGGGACCAACAGCAGAAGGAACGCCAATGATATGCACTTCATTTTAACCCCCTTCTGGCGGCGTACGCCCTGGCGCCCGGCCGGCGGATATGTCTGCGCTTGCCGCACAATATCAAACTTAAACTCGGCCGCGGCGGGCTTTGTTCACATTGCGGTGATTTGGCGGCGGTGTCAGTTGCGGCGAATAATTTCGCTCACATGAAAAGCCGCGGCGGGGTAGGCGGGGGATGGCGATGCAGCGTTTCGGGCGAGGCAGGCCTCGGTGAATTTGATGACGTGCTCGTCGCCGTTGGCGAGCGCGCGATCGATCAGGGAATCGGGGTCTTCGGCTGCGGGCGCGACATCTTCGGCGAAGGCTCTTCCGCCGCCGAAGCAGGCGTAGAGCGCACAGCCCGTCACCCAGGCATAGGGCAGCGCCGCGCGCGTCGCAGCCTCGCTGATATGCGGCGAGAGATTGGCGAGTGCCGCGAGGCTGGTGACGCCGTGGATGAAGGCGATGGCGGTGCGGATGTCGTGGGCGTTGGCGAGGTAGACCCGCGCGAAGAGCTCGCTGAGTTCGGTGAGCCGATTTGCTGCGTCTCCCGAGAAGTCGATGAGGGGCGGGGCGAAGCCTTCTTCGGCGAGGCTTGCCAGAGCGGCGGTGATGTTGCCGGTTCCCCGCCCGATTGTCGGAC
The DNA here is from genome assembly GCA_963799085.1 of uncultured Alphaproteobacteria bacterium. Classification (GTDB taxonomy): domain Bacteria; phylum Pseudomonadota; class Alphaproteobacteria; order ATCC43930; family CGMCC-115725; genus AP-15. The sequence goes on from CAWCWA010000008.1 coordinate 53,914, forward strand.
TGACAGCGATCGCCGCGATCGCCTCGCGCGGCGGCAATGTCCTGCCGGAGGGGTCGCGGCGGACGGGCAACTCCAGATATGTGGCGGCCCAGCTGGCGAGCGCATCGGCAAGTTCGCGGCGGCGGGCGGGAGTCTCGTCCGCCGCGAGGCTGCGCGCCGCGTGCCCGACGCGAATGACGCCGTGCGTCGCCGCGGCACAAAAGCCGGGCGCCAGCCTTTCGACCCAGCGGTCTAGGACAGGACGCCACGGTGCGGCCTCGAGTTCCGCGGCAAAGAAAGCCGACCAATCAGCAAAGCGGTCGCGGGCGCCGAGCGCGGTGCGCCAAGCCTCGCCGCTAATAGTGGAAATCGCCGGTGGACGGGGCAACAGCCGTTCCCGGTAGCGGTCGAGCCAGGGCATCACCGCCTGCGGCCGGCCGAGCGCGCACAATGCCTCGATTGCCATCGGCGCGTGGTTGCTGTTGCCGTTTTTGAGCGCGATGCCGCTCTCGACGATGCTGTCGAGTGCGACGTCGAGGGGGGCATAGTCGGGAGCGGTCATTTCGGGGCTCCTGGCAGGCTGGTCCGGCCGAGATTACGCCCGCAGCGGACACGCCGCCATTTCTCGCAGCCGGACCAGACATTGCGCGCGGTCGGGAGCGAAGTCGGCGTCCTCCCACCAGTGGCGGACCGCTTCGAGGAGCCGGCCGACCGGTTCGCCGGGGGCAATCCCGAGGGCGACGACGTCGCGGCCGGCGAGCGGGAAGGCGCGGTGGCTTCCAGTCATGCGAGAAGGCAAGGAGTTCGGCGAGCCGGCCGGCGCTGATCTGGCCTTCCGCAGCGAGCAGCAAGACGAGGTCGCGATAGCGCTCGGCGCCGAGATCGTAGAGCGCGCGGCGCTGCGCGCGGGCGTCGCCCCGCGGGTCGAGCGGCCACGGACGGGCAAGGCCCATCAGCCGGTCGCGCCAGACGTTCGAAAGCCGCAGGCGCTCGGCGAGCGCGGCCGCGCGTCGCGGCGTCGATATCGACAAGAGCGGCGAGGCGACGCAGCGGGTCGCGGTCGGGCTCGAGCTCGATCAGCCGCCGCAGGCGGTCGAGCCGGGGCGCCTCGGGCAGCACCGCGGCGAGAACGCCGTCCGTCTGCATCATTTGCAGGGCCGGAACCGGGTCCAGGGCGGCCAGGAGCTTGGTCAGTTCCTGGGCGACGCGCTCGGCCGAAAGCGACGGCAAGAGATATGCCGCGGTGCGGCAGGCGGCCCGCGCTTCCGGATCGCCGGCCCCCGTTCCGAAGCGCGCCTCGAAGCGGTAGTATCGCAGGAGGCGCAACACATCCTCGGCGATGCGGGTCGCCGGATCACCGACAAAGCGCACGCGGCGGGCGCGCAGATCGTCGAGCCCACCGACCGGATCGTCGATGGCGCCATCGGGCGAGAGAAAGATCGCGTTGATCGTGAAGTCGCGGCGCGCGGCGTCGGCGGCCCAGTCGGCGTCGAAGGCGACCCGCGCGCGGCGGCCGAAGGTCTCGATATCGCGGCGCAATGTCGTGATCTCGAAATGGCGCGGCGGCACGATCGCGGTGACGGTGCCGTGCGCGAGCCCGGTCGGGACCACTTTGACGCCGGCCGCCTGCAGGAGTTCGATGACGCGCTCGGGCGGCGCCGGGGTCGCGATGTCGATGTCCCAGAGCGGCAGGCCCAAAAGCGCGTCGCGGACCGAACCGCCGACAAAACGCGCCTCGACGCCGCCCGCGGCGAGGGCGGCGAGCACGGCCCGGGTCGCGGGCTCGGTCATCCACGCCTGCGGCGCGATCCGCCCAGATGCGGAGGGCTCCGTCATCGGCTGCTTTTCGGCACGATATGGCCGGGGACGATCCGGCCGTTTTCGAGATGCGGTGGCACATAGACGCCCTGTTGCGGCGTGCCGAAGCCCACCGTCACGACGACCAGCACCATCGCGAGCAATCCGAGCCCGGCGAAGGCGAGCCACAACCACGGCACCGCCGACCAGGAAACGCCGGCCCCCTCATGCGCTGCTCCCCAGCAGACGACCCAGCCCAGATAGAGCGCCAGCGGCAGGACGAGCGGCAGAATGACGGTCAGGCTAACGCGCAGCATGTTGGGCTCAGCCGCCGAGCACCTCGGCCAGATTGACCAGCATCCCGGCCGTGGCGCCCCAGATGAAGCGGTTCTCGAACGGCAGCACGAAGAAGGTGCGCGTGCGGTTCTCGACGACGCGGTCGGTGCGCTGGTGGTTGCGCGGGTCGAGAACAAAGGCGAGCGGCACCTCGAAGACGTCGGCCACCTCGTAGGGATTGGCGGCGAGCGGAAACGGCACGCGGACGATGCCGACAAGCGGCGTGATCTCGAAGCCGGTGCCGGTGACGTAGGTGTCGAGCCGGCCGATCAAGGTCACATGGTCGCGCGGCAGCCCGACTTCCTCCTCGGTCTCGCGCAGCGCGGTCGCGACCGGGTCGCCGTCATCGGCGTCGATGCTGCCGCCCGGAAAGGCGATCTGTCCTGCGTGTTTTCTCAGATGCGCGGTGCGCTCGGTCAACAACACCGACATCCCCTCGGCGCGGTCGATCAGCGGCACCAGGACGGCGGCCGGCCGCAATTCGGCGCTGGGCGCGCTCGTCCCCGGATTGAGGTCATGGTCGCCGCGGATCGCCTCCCGCAACGCCGCCGCCTCGGCCGCGTCCGCCGCTCCGCCGAAGCCCCGTCTGCCCGGTTGCCCGAGCCGCGCGAAACGCGCGATCGCCCCTTCCCGCGTCACCAAACCGCCTCTTCTCGTTGCCGTTCTTGCAGTTCATTCCCAATCGGGCCCCGGTTCGCCGAGGACAAAGAAGCTGCCCTCGCTCCAAACGCCGAACAGGGTATTGTCCCTGACCGGCTCCTCGACGCCGAGCTCGACCAGATCGTAGAAGACCGGCCGTGCGAGCTTCGCCTCGAGCCGCTCGCGCAACAAGATATAGGGTGCGGGCTCGCCGTCGGCAGCGATTTCGAAGCGCAACGGATGATCGGCGCCGGCCGTCACAAATTCGTCGAGATTGGTGCGGAAGATCAGCCGCTGTCGACGGCCCGCGCCTTCGACATCGAGCGCCACGGCGAGAAACGGCGCGTCCTCGACTTCGACGCGGCCGCGTTCGGCCGGGGTGACCAGCCAGTAACCGCCGTCCTCTTCGCGGCGCAGCACCGAGGCGAACAGTTTGACGAGCGGCGGACGACGGATAGGAGACCCTCGATAAAACCAGGTTCCGTCCCGGGCGATGCGCATGTCGAGATCGCCGCAATCGAAGGGCGCGCGCCGCTGGTCAGGCGAGGGCGCCTGCCGGCCGCCGTCGGGAGAATTGCCGTCGCCGGGGTTTTCGATCAGGCTCGCATCGAGCGCACTCTTGTTTGAAGAAGGATCGGACCGCTTGTCTTCTTCCGCCGCATCCATCAGCCCCTCCTCCGATCTCGCCGCTGAGATCGATGCGTTGGGCCGCAGCCTCGGTCTCGTACGCGCCCGCATCGGCGAGATTATTTTCGGTCAGGCGGAGGTGGTCGAGCAAGCCTTGATCACGCTCCTGTGCGGCGGCCACGCGCTGCTGATCGGCGTGCCGGGGCTCGCCAAGACGCGGCTCGTCGAGACATTGGGCCTGATCCTCGGGCTCGACGAGAAGCGGGTGCAATGCACCCCCGATTTGATGCCGGCCGACATCCTGGGTTCCGAGGTTCTCGAGGAAAGCGAAAGCGGACGGCGTTCGTTCCGCTTTATCGAGGGGCCGGTTTTCTGCCAGCTCCTGATGGCCGACGAGATCAACCGCGCCAGCCCGCGCACGCAATCGGCGTTGCTGCAGGCGATGCAGGAAGGCCGCGTGTCGATCGCCGGCCAGTACCATCCGCTGCCCCGGCCGTTCCACGTGCTGGCGACGCAGAACCCCTTGGAGCAGGAGGGAACCTACCCGCTTCCCGAGGCGCAGCTCGACCGCTTTCTGCTGCAGATCGATGTCGACTATCCCGATCTCGACGCCGAGCGGCAGATGCTGATCGCCACGACCGGGCTTGCCGAGGACAAGCCGCGGCCGGCGATGAACGTCGCCGAATTGATGGCGGCGCAACGCCTGGTGCGGCGGATCCCGGTCGGCGAAAGCGTCGTCGAGGCGATCCTGGCGCTGGTCCGCTCCGGCCGTCCGGACGGTCCCGGCGGCGACGCCGCGCGGCGCCATGTCTCCTGGGGGCCGGGGCCGCGGGCAAGCCAGGCCCTGATGCTGGCCTGCCGCGCGCGGGCGCTGATCGACGGCCGCTTCAGCCCGTCGGTCGATGATGTCGTCGCGTTGGCGGCGCCGGTGCTGCGGCACCGCATGGCGGTCAGCTTTGCCGGACGGGCGGAAGGAGTGACGGTGAGCCAGGTGATCGACCAGATGGCGGCGCCCTTCCGGTGAACGCCGCCGGGTTGCGTTCGCCGGCCGGTCTGCGGCAGTCGCCGCGTGCGGCGCCCAGAACGCTGCTCAATCGGGCGGAAGAGGCGGGCGCCGCACTGCCGCCGCTGCTGGTGGCCGCCGAGCGCGTCGCCGTTACGGTGGCACAAGGCGTGCACGGCCGCCGCCGGGTCGGTCAGGGCGAGACCTTTTGGCAATTCCGTCAGTATCAGCCGGGCGACGCCGCCAGCCTCATCGACTGGCGCGAAAGCGCCAAATCGCAACGGCTTTTTATCCGCGAGACCGAATGGGACGCGGCGCAGAGTGTCTGGCTGTGGCGCGACGCTTCGGCCTCGATGGCCTACTCCTCGGCGCAATATGTCGCGGGCGGCGACTGGCCGGCGAAGCGCGACCGCGCCGAACTGCTGCTGTTGGCGCTGGCGAGCCTGCTGGTGCGCGGCGGCGAGCGCCTCGCCCTGCTCGGCAGCGGCGCGGCGCCGGTGAGCGGGCGGATCGCGCTGTCGCGGATCGCGGCGATGATCGGCCGCGAACCGGACACGCCGCAAAGCCTGCCGCAATTCGAGGCCCTGCCGCGGTCCGCCCAGCTTGTCGCGATCGGCGATTTTCTGGCGCCGCTCGAAGAGGTCAACGCCGCACTCTCGCGCTTTGCCGCCGCCGGGCTCAAGGGCCACCTGTTGCAGATCGTCGATCCGGCCGAGGAGGATTTGCCGTTCGAGGGTCGGGTGCGCTTCACCGGCCTCGAGGAGCGCGAGGAGATCGTCCTCAGCCGCGTCGAGAGCGTGCGCGCCGACTACGCCGAGCGCTTCCGGCGACACCGGGACGGTCTGGCGGCAATTGCTGCCGCACTTGGCTGGACGTTCGGCGTGCATCGCACCGATCGACCACCGCAGCTCGCACTGCTGGCGCTTTACGGCGCGCTCTCGGCCGACCGCCGGCGGTAGCGATGTCGGGACGCCGCGCCAGCAAGCTCACGCACAGGATATTCTGAGGATGCTGGCGCTGGGGTCCCTCGCCTTTGCCGCACCCTGGCTGTTGCTGGCGCTGGCTGGGCTGCCGGTCATCTGGTGGCTCTTGCGGGTGACGCCGCCGGCGCCGCGTCGGATCGCGTTTCCGGCGATCCGGCTATTGCTCGGCCTGACGCCGCGCGAGGAGACCCCGGCGCGCACGCCATTATGGCTGATCCTGTTGCGCATGACCCTCGCAGCGCTGGTGATTCTGGCGCTGGCCCATCCGCTCCTCAACCCGCAGTCGCGGCTGGCGGGAAGCGGGCCGATCATCGTCATCCTCGACGACGGCTGGGCGGCGGCGCATGACTGGCCGGTGCGCCAGGCGGCACTCGATCCGTCTCCTGGCCGAGGCCGAGCGCGAGGACCGCCAGATCGTGCTCCTGACGACCGCCCCGCCGGCCGGCGAGGGGGCGCCGCCCGCTCTGGCGCCGATCCGCGCCGCCGACGCCCGCGCCGTGGTCCAGGCGATGCAGCCGAAGCCCTGGCCCGACGACCGCAAGGCGGCGTTGCAGCGGCTCGAAGCGGCCGGGCTGCCGGATGCGGCCTCGGCGGTCTGGATCAGCGACGGGATCGCCGATGGCGACGGTGGCACGGCACTCGCCGCTTATCTCGTCAAGCGCGGCCCGCTGCGCTATTTCGCCGCCGAGCCCGACAAGGCGCCATTGCTGCTCGCCGCGGGCGATGCCGCTGGCAAGGATGTCGCCGTCGTCCTGCGCTCGTTGCCGGCTTCGACGCCGCGGCTTTTCGAGATCCGCGCCAGCGACGAGAACGGCCGGCTTCTGGCCCGGCAGGCGGCCAACCTCGATGCCGGAGAGACCTCGGCGCAGGTCCGGCTGCCGATGCCGAGCGAACTCAGAAACCGCATGACCCGCGTCGAGGTCGAGGGCGAGCAATCCGCGGGTGCGGTGTTGCTGATCGACGAACGCTGGCGGCGGCGGCCGGTCGGGATCGCGGCCCCGGCGAACGGCGCCGGCCAGCCGCTCTTGAGCGAAAATTTCTATCTCGAGCGCGCGCTGAGCCCATTCTCCGAAATCCGCCGCGGCCGGGTCGGCGACCTCCTAAAGCGCGAACTCGCGGTGCTGATCTTCTCCGACACCGGCCCCGACTCGCCGGCCGAGGAGGCAACCGTCGACAAATGGATCGAGAACGGCGGTCTGCTGCTGCGCTTTGCCGGTCCGCACCTTGCCGAGCAGGGCGACAAATTGCTGCCGGTTCGGCTGCGCCACGGCGGCCGCACGATCGGCGGGGCGATGTCCTGGGAGCGGCCGGCGAAACTGGCGCCGCTTCGCCGCCGACAGCCCGTTCGCCGCGATCCCGATCCCGGCCGACGTGACCGTGTCGCGGCAGGTCCTGGCCGAGCCCGATCTCGACCTCGCGGCCAAGACCTGGGCGCGGCTCGCCGACGGCACGCCGCTCGTCACCGCGGAAAAGCACGGCCGCGGCTGGATCGTGCTGGTCCACACCACGGCCAACGCCGACTGGTCGAACCTGGCTCTTTCGGGGCTTTTTGTCGAGATGCTGCGGCGGGTGGTGGCGATCAGCCAGGGCGTCAGCGAGGCCGGCGGCGGCTTGTTGCCGCCGATCGAGACCCTCGACGGGCTCGGCCGACTGCAGCGCGCGCCGTCCACCACGCGGGCGGTCTCGGGCGATGACATCGCCGCCGCGATCGCCTCGCCGCGGCACCCGCCTGGCTTTTACGGCACGGCCGATGCGCGGCGCGCGCTCAACCTCTCCTCGGGAGTGCGCCAATTGGAGGCGCAGAGCGATCTGCCATCCGATGCCGTGCAGGAAAGCTTCGCCGCCGGCGGCGAGATCGATCTGCGGCCGGTATTGCTGACGGCGGCGCTGATCCTGGCGCTGATCGATTTGGTGATTGCCTATGCGCTGCGCGGTTTGCTGTTGCGGCGGCCGGCCCGGCTCGCCGGCCTTGCCCTCCTGATGGGGGCGAGCTTCGCGGGGGCGGGCTTCCCTCCCGTGGCGCATGCCGATGACGCGTTTGTCGTCAAGGCCGCCTCGGAACTGCGTCTCGCCTATGTCGTGACCGGCGACGCCGCGGTCGACGCGACGAGCCGCGCCGGGCTTGTCGGGCTGACCGCGACGTTAAACCGGCGAACCGCGGTCGAGACCGCCGCGCCGATCGGCCTCGACATCGAGCGCGACGAATTGATCTTCTTCCCGCTGCTCTATTGGCCGGTGGTCGCCGACCAGCCGCAGCCCTCGGCCAAGGCCGTCGAGCGGATCAACCGCTATCTCGAAACCGGCGGCACGATCCTGTTCGACACTCGCGACGCGATCGACCAGACGCCGGGCGCCTTCGGCGGCGCCGCCGTTTCGACGCAGCGGCTGCGCCGGCTGACGGCGGGCATCAAGATGCCGCCGCTGGCGCCGGTGCCGCCCGATCACGTGCTGACCAAATCCTTTTACCTGCTGCACGAATTTCCCGGCCGCTGGAATGTCGGAACGCTGTGGGTCGAGCCGGTCGAGGACCGCGTCAACGACGGCGTGTCGAGCGTCATCGTCGGGGCAACGACTGGGCCGCCGCCTGGGCGGTCGACGGCGAGGGCCGGCCGGCCTTCGCCGTCGTTCCGGGCGGCGAGGCGCAGCGCGAGATGGCGATGCGGTTCGGCGTCAACCTCGTGATGTACGTGCTGACCGGCAACTACAAGTCCGACCAGGTGCACGTGCCGGCGATCCTCGAGCGCCTCGGCCAATGAGCGCCGACGCCTATACGATCGCCGCCGCGCCATTGCTGCCCTGGGTGGCGATTGCGGTCCTCGCCGCCGCGGCGACGATTGTGCTCGGCTTTGGCGTCTGGCGGCGGTCGGTCGGATTGTGGTGGCGCGGGCTCGCGGTAGCGACTCCTGCTCGTCGCCCTCGTCAACCCGTCGCTGATCGAAGAAAAGCGCACGCCGCAGCGCGATGTCGCGGTCGTCGTCGTCGACGATTCGCCGAGCCAGACCATCGGCAACCGCCGCCAGGCGACCGAAGCCGCCCTCGCGACGGTCAAGGACCGGCTCGGCCGGGCGGACAATCTCGATGTGCGCATCGTCAGCGCCGGCAAGCCGCAACCCGGCGCCGGCGACGACGGCACCCGGTTGTTCGAGGCGCTCAACCGGGCGATGACCGAGGTCCCGCGCCAGCGTCTGGCCGGTGTCGTCATGATCACCGACGGTCAGGTGCACGACGTCCCGACCGGCGACGCAAAATCGCTCGTCGAAGCGGTCGGGGCGCCGCTGCACGTGCTGCTGTCGGGCCGACGCGACGAGCGCGACCGCCGCCTGATCGTCGCCAAGGCGCCGAGCTTCGGCCTCGTCGGCAAGGACCTGCCGCTGACCGTTCGCGTCGAGGATCTGCCGACGGCGAAGGGCAAGGAGGCGGAAAACGCCGGTCAGGCGCGGCTGACCTGGCGCAAGGATGGCGGCGCGCCACGGCAGGCGATGGCTCCGGTCGGGCGCGACGTGACCCTGCAGATCCCGATCGACCATGGCGGGCCGAACGTTCTCGAACTCGAGGTCGAGCCCGGTCCCGGCGAATTGACGCTCGACAACAACCGCGCCGTCGTCGTCGTCAACGGCGTGCGCGACCGGCTGCGCGTGCTGCTGGTCTCGGGCGAGCCGCATGCCGGCGAACGGGTCTGGCGCAACATCCTCAAATCCGATCCGTCGGTCGATCTGGTGCATTTCACGATCCTGCGGCCGCCGGAAAAGCAGGACGGCACGCCGATCCGCGAATTGTCGCTGATCGCCTTCCCGATCCGCGAATTGTTCGACGCCAAGCTCGACGATTTCGACCTGATCATCTTCGACCGCTACAGCCGGCGCGGCATGATCCCGCAGACTTATCTCGAAAACGTCGTGCGCTATGTCCGCAACGGCGGCGCCTTTCTCGAAGCCGCGGGGCCGAATTTCGGCACGCCGTTGAGCCTCTCCCGCACGCCGCTCGGCGCGATCCTGCCGACCGAGCCGACCGGCAATGTGTTCGAGGAGGGGTTCAAGCCGGAACTCACCGATCTCGGCCGCCGCCATCCGGTGACCGAGGGGCTTTCCGGCGCCGGCCCGAAGAACGGGCAGCCGAGCTGGGGTCGCTGGTTCCGCCAGGTCGACGCGCGGGTGCATCATGGCGTGACGGTGATGAGCGGCGACCGCGGCGACCCGCTGCTCGTCCTCGACCGCGTCGGCCAGGGGCGGGTCGCGCAATTGCTGTCGGACCAGATGTGGCTCTGGGCGCGCGGCTTCGAGGGCGGCGGGCCGCAGGCCGAATTGCTGCGGCGCCTCGCCTACTGGCTGATGAAGGAGCCCGATCTCGAGGAAAACGATCTGCGCGCGGCGATCGACGGCGACAAACTCGTTGTGCGGCGTCAGTCGCTCGAACCCGACGACCGACCGGTCAGCGTCACCTTTCCCGACGGTTCGAGCCGCAGCCTGGCCTTGACGCCCGAAGGTGGCGGGCGCAGCAGCGGCAATATCGCGATCTCCGAGATGGGGCTCTACCGCGTGACCGACGGCGCCCGCACCGCACTTGCCGCGGCGGGGCCGCTCAACCCGATCGAATTCGCCGATGTGCGGACCACCCCGGAGAAGCTGGCGCCGGTTTCGGCGGCGACCGGCGGCGGCGTCTTCTGGGTCGGGACCGGCGGGGTTCCGGAGGTGCGCCGGGTCGAGCCCGGCCGCGCGAGCTTTGGTCGCGACTGGATGGGCTTTCGCGAGAATGGCGAGTATACCGTCGCCGGGCTCAGCCAAACCCCGCTGCTGCCGGGGATCGCGGCACTGGTTCTGATCGTCGGCGGGCTGCTCGCGGCGTGGCGGCGGGAGGGAAGCTGAGCCCGCGAAGGGTCGTTACCGGTGGTGAGTTTTCGTGCTGAGGAAGGCGCTCGCACCGCTGCACCCGGACGGCATCAAGTTCGTCGCGGCCGCGGCGCTCGCGACGGTGCTCTTGTTCTTGCTGTGGGCTCCGATCGGCTGGATCGGCGCCGTCGTCACGCTGTGGATCGCCTATTTCTTCCGCGACCCCTGGCGCGTGACGCCGGTCCGGCCGGGCCTTCTCGTCAGCCCCGGCGACGGTGTGGTGGCGGCGATCGCCCCGGCAAGGCCGCCCGCCGAACTGCAGATGCCCGCCGCCGAGACGGTGCGGATCAGCATCTTCCTCAGCATCTTCGACGTGCACGTCAATCGCGCGCCGATCGCCGGCCGAATCGCGGCGTTGCGCTACACGAAGGGGCGTTTTGTCGACGCGCGTCGCGACGAGGCGAGCGAGCATAACGAACGGATGGCGATCCGCGTCGCGCCCGCCGAAGGGCCCGAGATCGCCTTTGTCCAGATCGCGGGCCTGATCGCCCGGCGCATCGTGTGCGATCTGCGCGAAGGCCAGGAGGTTGCGGTCGGGCAGCGGATCGGCATCATCCGCTTCGGCTCGCGGGTCGACGTTTACTGTCCGCCGCCCTATGTGCCGCTCGTCGCGGTGGGGCAGCGCGCGGTCGGCGGCGAGACGGTGCTTGCCGACCGGCTGGCCCGCGAGGAGCCGCGTCGGGGAGTTGCGCAATGAGGCCGGGTTTGAGAGGAGGTGCGAATTGAGGACGCGCTCGGCGCGGATGCGGCGGCCGCGGGTGCGGGTCCGCCGGCTCTCCCACCTCTCGCTCAACCGCATGGTGCCGAACATCCTGACGCTCCTGGCGCTGTGCGCCGGAATGACGGCGATCCGCTTTGCGATGAACGGAAATTTCCAGGGGGCGGTATTCGCGATCATCGTCGCCGGCATCTTCGACGGCCTCGACGGGCGCATCGCGCGGCTCCTCAAATCGACCTCCAGCTTTGGCGCTGAGTTGGACAGCCTGTCGGATTTCGTCAGCTTTGGCGTGGCGCCGGCGGCGGTGCTCTATCTATGGACGATGGCGGCGCTGAATGGCCTCGGCTGGGCGATCGTCCTGTTCTTTGCCGTGTGCTGCGCGCTGCGGCTGGCGCGGTTCAACACCGAGGCGGGGGCCGAACTGCCCCCCTATGCCGCACCCTTTTTTACCGGGGTGGCGGCTCCGGCCGGCGCCGGGCTCGTCATGGTGCCGATGTTCCTCAGCTTCGAATGGGGCGACTGGCTGTTCCGTTCCCCCTATCTGAACGCGGTGACGATGACCGGCATCGCGTTGCTGATGGTCAGCAAGGTTCCGACCGTGTCGCTGAAGAGGATCCGCATCCCGCACGACTGGGTCATCCCGACATTGTTGGGGGTCGGGATCCTGACCGCATTCTTTACCACGGCGCCGTGGCCGACATTGACCGCGGTCGGGGTCGTCTATGTCGGGTCGATCCCGCTGACGATCCGTTCGTATCATCGACTTCGGCGCGCCGCGGAGGCCCGCCGGGGCGAACCGGCAGAGACAACTTCCGCTCTCGCCCCACCGGCCGCCGCATATCCCCTGAACGAAGGCGGCAAACCCGCCAACGAATGGCGGCATTGAGCGTTCGGTCTCTCGACGATCGAGAGTGGGTGTCACCTGCGGGCGCGCGATAGACGGCGTCGAGCGTCGGTGTTGGTCGACCTCCAACGCTTGCTCGCAGGGAGGCGAACCGGGTAAAGACAACGCCTAAACCAACGATCGACAACGCCGCTTGGTGATGAACGTTGGTAAATAATCCTGGGGGAGGTTCGCTGTGAGATTTTTTCTCTTAAATCGCCGTGCGCTAGTGCTCTTTCTGGCTAGCTGGTGTGTGATCGGAGCCAGCGCCGTCGCTCGGGCGAGCGTGATCGTCACGACGGTTGGCGCCCCGACCTTCGTACCGACTGACTTCCACATGTTCGCGGCCCCCATCGGCACAGAGGCCACCGACTATGCGGAATTTGGTCAAACCATGCAGGCTATCCTGCCGCCGCCCAACCATGTGTCCAACCCTATTCTGGGGATTGGGCCGGGCGCGCCGCACGCTGGCCCGTATGACCAGGAGATCGGCCAGGGCGTCGCGGCGAACGGGTTTGTGGAAGCGACGACGTTCCCAACGACCGATTATTCTAACGGCGCCGGTGTATTTTTGGCCTTCATGCTGGTTCCCGGCCCGGGTAGTTCGACAGGCTCGTCGCCGGATTTCGCGTCGGGCCCGATCATCCCTAACGCGTTATTTCCGCTGACGATTGACGGTGAAACCTTCACCAACGGAACGTTGAACGACAGCCTGGGCCAGTTCCAGGTTCCAGCGATCGACCAAGTCCCGGGATTCAGCGATCTAGAGGGGCACAGCCACATTCCCTTCTTTTTCGCCGACAATTTCGAACTCGCCATGCAACCCGTCACGGGTGATTATGAGTATCGGATTTCGCTGCTGGACGCCGCAGGTAATGGTTATCAGATCGTCGCGCCCTTCCAGGTGGTTCCCGAGCCGTCCTCCTTGGCGATGATGGTCGGCGCTTATCTCGTCTTGGGCGGATTGGCCTTGCGCCGCCGGTGGGGGCATTAAGCCCGATGCGGACGCATGCGAGCCGAGCAGCGAGATCGAGATCCAGGGGCAAGGGATTGCATGTCTCGGCAGCGATCTAGGCGCTGGTCCGCGATCGCCACAGGTTCAGGTTGAACTCTGCACTGAACTCGCCTGGAAGCAGATCCTTGACGAGTTTGAAGTCCTGTATCGAGTTAGCCGCGGACGAGACGGTAATGGCTATTTAGGGTCGCCGGGCCGTCGCTTTCGACCATGCCGCGGCCGACCAGATCGATCAGATGCGCCAACACCGAGCGCCCCGCGGCGCGGCGCAATCCGGGCTGAAGGCCGACATAGAGCCGTTCGACGATCGCGTCGATGTGCTCGGCGCCGCCGGAGAGACAGTCGAGGATGCCGGCTTCGCGCTCGCGGCGATGGGCGATGAAGGCGCGGACGTGGGCATGCGGCTCGGCGATCGCCGGGCCGTGCGTCGGCCAATAGACCGCGTCGCGGCGCTGCAGCAATTTGTCGAGCGAGGCCATATAGGCGGTCATGTCGCCGTCGGGCGGCGAGATGACGCTCGTCGACCAGCCCATGACATGGTCGCCGCTGAACAGGATGCCGCGCGTCGGGCAGTGCGAAACAGAGATGGTTCGAGGTGTGGCCCGGCGTGTGCACGGCCTCGAAACGCCAGCCCTCGCCGGCGATCACGTCGCCGTCATGCACTCTCACATCGGGCGACGAAATTCCAGTCGCCGCCTTCCTCGACGCCGGGTTCGCCGCGCCGGCCGCCGGCATGCGGACCAAAGCCGTAGGTCGGGGCGCCGGTCGCCGCCTGTAACGCCGCCGCGGCGGGCGAATGGTCGCTATGGGTGTGGGTGACGAGGATGTGGCGTTACCCGCTCGCCTGCGAGGCCGGCGAGGAGCGCCGCGACATGCTCGGCGAGGTCCGGGCCGGGATCGATCACCGCGACCGCACCTTCGCCACGACATAGGTGCCGGTGCCGCGAAAGGTGAACGGGCTCGGATTGCGGGCGACGATGCGGCGCAATCCCGGCGCGACCGGTTCGAGCCGGCCATATTCGAACGAAAACTCGCGGCGGAACGGGATTTCGACTGGCATGACCGCAAGTTTATACGACAATTCCGACGCGGCCAAACAATCGCCCGCGCGGGCGCGCGGGTTCGCTTTAGTTCTGCGCCAGGCGCTTAAGCGACCCGGCGTCGAGGACCGCGGCGCAAGCCGCCAGCCGCCCATGCTCCGGACCGCTCAGAACGCCGCGCCGCATCAGCTCGGAGGCGGCTTTGGCGACGCAGGCGGTAAAGCGGCCCTCGCCCTTGACGTCGTTCGAGCATTGCAGCACCGGAGCGAAGATGGCCAGCGCCGTAGCGTTCGATCAATGACTTCGGCAAATGCCGGACAATGCAGCAGATCGGCGTGCCGCTCGACTGCGGCTGCGGGACTTCGCCTCGGCCGCCTGCCACGCCAAGTCCTGTTGCAACCGCTTGGCGATGCGCCGGCGTTCGCGCTCGTCGAGCCTGGGCAGGGTCGGGTCGGCGCTGACCTGACCGGCAAGCGGCGGGTCGTTCTCGTCCACCTCGGGCAACGACAGTGCGGCGACACCAGCTCCCACACCGCCGGGGCCCGCGCCGATGAAGAGCTTTGGCGACCTCGTCGGTGACCTGACGCATATCGGCGGCGTCGGCGTTGCACATGACCGCGACGCCGAAATTCTCCCCGGGCCATACGGTGTAGCGGGCGCGGTATCCGGCATATTTGCCGTCATGCATGTAGACCGAGCGCCCGAGCTTCTGGATCTGGTTGACCCCCAACCCCCAATTGCCGTGCCTCGTCGCTGCCGTAGACCTGCATCATCTCGTCGTTCTTGGTGCCCTGGGCGATGATGTCGTCGTGCTGGATCGCCGACATCAGACGGACCAGATCGCCGATCGTCATGCTCCAGCCGCCGGCCGGCCCCTCCCAGCCGGCGGGCCCGACGTTCAGCAGCGAAGAATTGGCGAAGGTCAGCTGCTGAAACGAGTTTGTATCGACGTCGTACAGATATCCCTTGGCGAGTTTAGGGATGTCGTTCTGGCGCCAGTATTCGTTGAGGCTCTGCGAGAACATCTGCGCGCCGTTGCTCAGATTGCCGTCGAAAACGCCGACCTGGCGCCAGACGAATCGCTCGTAGGCGGCAAAGTCGTTGCCGACCACCGCCGGGTTGTCGCTGACGAACTGGTCGATGATGGCGCCGACCAGGAGATAGCCGACGTTCGAATATTTCGCCGTCTCGCCGGGAGCGAAGCCTTCGACCGGCGTCTGGGTGTAGCTCACCCAGACGAGCCGGGGGTTGATCCCCGGATTGGGACCGCCGAGTCCGCCCCAATAGGCGCCGAGTTCGGCCTCGTCGTTGAGCGCCGGGTTGAAGGTCGGCATATAGGCGAGGCCCGAAGTGTGCGACAGCAGCTGGCGCAGAGTCTCGTTCTGCCAGGCCGCCGGCGCGCCCGGGAGATGGTCGCCGACAGTGTCTTCGAGACCGAGCAGTCCGAGTTCAACCAGCCGCAGCGCGGCGAGCGCGGTCCAAGTCTTCGACACCGAACCGACGACCGAGGGCGTCTCGTGCGTAAAGGGCCGGTTGTCGTCGAGGTCGGCGACGCCATAGCCTTTTAGGTGGCTGACGATATTGCCTTCCATGACGCCGAGAGCGCAGCCGGGAATTGGGCTCGACGCGGCAAACCGGCCGGAGCCGGCGAGAAGTTCGGCCATGATCGTGTCGACAGCCGCCGGCATGCCGACGAAATTCGCATCCTTGAGCGCGTTCAGGTTGATGTTGATATCGGGAACCTGATTGACGCCTGATTGCAGCGGCACGCATGCGGCAAGAGCGAAGCCTAATCCGATCAGCCAAGCCCGCGGTCGGGGCGACAACTGCAACGGACGACATGGGAATTGCGGCATTTTCCGACCTCCCTGAGCATCTTTTTCAGCTAATTTTAAGCAAAGTATCCGGGTCTCGGGAGTTGCGCAACTGTCGGAGGTTTGCCTGCGCGGCGTTGCGCCGGGCGTGGTATCGATGTTCGCCAGGGCAAGGAGCGGTGGCGATGAAGATCAAGCTCGATATCGATGTCAGACCGGACGAGGCGCGGGCGTTTTTCGGCCTTCCCGAGGTCAAGACGCTGCAGGATGCGCTATTGAAGGAGGTGGAGCAGCGGTTGAGCGCCAACATCAAGGCGATGGACGCCGAGACGATGCTGCGGACCTGGCTGCCGGCCACACTCAAGGGCTTCGAGCAATTGCAGGAAATGTTCCTGTCGCGGCTCGCCGGCGGCAGCAAGCCGAAATAGCCGGTGCCGGTCTCGCTGGCGACCGCGCGGCTGCTGCTGCGGCCGTGGCGCGAGGCGGACGCGGCGGCATTCGCAGCACTTGCCGCGGACCCCAAGGTCATGGAGTTCCTGCTGCCGCCGCGGCCCGATTGGGCGGCGCGGACGTGCGCACATTGGGAGCGGCACGGTTTCGGGCAGTGGGTCGTCGAACTGCCGGGCCACGCGGCGTTCATCGGCGTCGTCGGGCTCAACTCGGTCGGGTACGAGGCGGCATTCGCCCCGGCGGTCGAGATCGCCTGGCGGCTCGCCAGCGCCTATTGGGGCCGGGGTTACGCCACCGAGGCGGCGCGGGCAGCACTCGATTACGGCTTTGGCGAACTCGGTCTGGGTCAAATCGTGGCGGTGACCGTGCCGGCCAATTCACGCTCGCGCCGCGTCATGGAGCGGCTCAGCATGACGCACGATCCGGACGGGGATTTCGACCATCCGCGGGTCCCGGACGAGCCCCTCAAGCGTCATGTCCTCTACCGTTCGCGCAATCAAGGAGCGCTGCGGTGACGATCCTGCTGGTGCGGCACGGCGAAACTGAATGGAACCTCGAACGGCGTTATCAGGGCCGCCTCGATTCGCCGCTGACCGAGGCGGGCGCCGCGCAGGCGCGGGCGATCGGCCGGCTGCTGGCGGGACTGCCGGAAGCGGTAGGCGCGCGGTTTGTCGCCAGCCCGCAGGCCCGAGCGCGGCGGACCGCGGCGCTGATCGCGCGCGAACTCGGCCGCGGCCTGCCGGCGATCGACACGAGGCTAAGCGAATTGACGCTCGGCTCCTGGGACGGGCTGACCTTCGACGAAATCGCGGCGGCGATGCCTGGCATCTTTGACGGCGAGGGCCGGCATGAATGGTACTTCCGCGCCCCGGACGGCGAACGTGAGGAGGCCTTCACCGCGCGCATCGCCGATTGGCTCTCGACGACAAACGAGGCGCAAACCGTGATCGTCGTGACCCACGGGCTTGTCAGCCGGATGCTGCGCGGGCTTTATGCCGGGCTGCCGCGCGCCGCGACATTGACCCTGTCGGTGCAACAAGGGCGGATGTTCCGCCTCGCTGGCGGCGCCGTCCTCGAACTGCGCGCCGCGGGCGAGGATGATGGCAAGTAGGGGTCCGCCCCCCGGCCGGCCGGAAACGGTGCGGGTGCGCAAGGCGCGCCGGCGCAAACCCTCCTCGACCACGTGGCTGTCGCGGCAGCTCAACGACCCCTATGTCGCCGAGGCGCGGCGGCAGGGCTACCGTTCCCGCGCCGCCTTCAAGCTGATAGAGCTGGACGAGCGCTTCCGGTTGCTGCGGCCGGGAATGCGGGTCGTCGATCTCGGCTGCGCGCCCGGCGGTTGGACCCAGGTCGCGGTCGAACGCGTCCGGCCGCGGCCGGGGCGGGGGATCGTTCTCGGCATCGATCTCGCCGAGATTCCGCCGCCCGCTGGCGCCACGATCCTTGAGGGTGACGTGCGCGACCCGGACATGGCGGCGACGATCGCCGAGGCCATAGGCGGGCTTGCCGATCTCGTCTTGAGCGACATCGCGCCGGCGGCGACCGGTCACGCGGCGACCGACCACCTGCGCATCGTGGCGCTGGCGGAAGCGGCCTTCGAGATCGCCGCGGCGGTCTTGAAGCCGGGTGGCGGTTTTGTCGCCAAGGTGTTCCAGGGTGGTGCGGAAGGCGAATTGCTGGCCGAGCTCAAGCGCTCCTTTTCCGAAGTGCGGCACGCCAAGCCGCCCGCGAGCCGCGCCGAATTGGCCGAGACCTATGTCGTCGCCCGCGGCTTTCGCGGTTGACGCGTCTTGCGGGGTGGGGAGTTCGTTTGTCTACGCCGGCCGGCAGACGATCAGATTTCAAAGCCGGGCGGGGGCGTCTGCAGAGCGCGGCGCGGCCGTCTGCGGCGGCAAAAAGAGAATCCTTGCCGCAACGTGCGCATTCATCGTTTCCTGACTTTGCCGTGCGGTCAGCCTTTCGGGGGCTGCTGTGCCGGGAGCTTGCACACGGTTGGGATCGTGATCGTAATCAATCAACGGAGGCGCACGCGCGGTGGCCGGCACGTTTGATACTTTGCGTGCGGCCCGGCGCCTCAAGGAGGCCGGAGCATCCGAGCCCGTAGCTGAGGCGATCGCCGAGGTTTTGCGAGAGAGCCGGGAACTCGACTTTTCCCAGCTCGCGACCAAAACGGATCTGGAGCAGCTGCGGCTCGCTACCAAAATGGATCTGGACCAGCTGCGGCTCGCAACGAAAACGGATTTGGACCAGCTGCGGCTCGCAACCAAGGCCGATGTGGAACAGCTGCGGCTCGCAACCAAGGCCGATGTGGAACAGCTGCGACTCGCTACCAAGGCCGATATGGAACAGCTGCGGCTCGCTACCAAAACGGATCTGGACCAGCTGCGGCTCGCAACGAAAACCGATCTGGAGCAGCTGCGGCTCGCTACCAAGGCTGATCTGGCGGATCTGAAATCCGAGGTGCTGAAATGGGTGATTGGCCTGATGCTGGCCCAGACGGCGGCGATCGTCGCGCTAGTGAGGCTGATCTCGGTTCATCCATAAGGAATTCGGAGTCGAGCGACCGCCGTCGAAGATTTCAACGCCTGCATGACGGCCAGCTGACCACAATATCTGGTGTCCCCGCGGCGCTGATGTATAGTGCCGCGCCATCGGAAAGGAGCCGCCGATGGAAATCCGACAAGCGCTGACCTTTGACGACGTGATGCTTGTCCCGGCGGCGTCCGGGATCATGCCCGGTGAGACGGACACTCGCACCCGGCTGACGCGCGATATCGAACTCGGCATCCCGCTGATTTCGGCGGCGATGGACACGGTGACCGAAGGGGCGCTCGCAATCGCGATGGCGCAGGCCGGCGGCATCGGCGTCATTCACCGCAACATGCCGGTCGGCGAGCAGGCCGACGAGGTCCGCAAGGTTAAGAAATTCGAGGCCGGGATGGTGGTCAACCCGGTCACGATCCACCCGGACGCCACACTCGCCGACGCGCTCAAGCTGATGGCCGACCATCGCATTTCGGGGATCCCCGTCGTCGAGCGCGGCTCGCGTCGGCTGGTCGGAATTCTGACCAACCGCGACGTGCGCTTTGCCGACGACCCGCGCCAGCCGGTGGCGGAACTGATGACCTGTGACGAGCTGGTCACGGTGCGCGAGAACGTCGCGCGCGACGAAGCAAAGCGGCTCCTGCACCAGCACCGCATCGAGAAGCTGGTGGTGGTCGACGACGCCTATCGCTGCATCGGGCTGATCACGGTCAAGGACATCGAGAAGGCGCAGCGCTATCCGATGGCCTGCAAGGACGAGCACGGCAGGCTGCGGGTCGCGGCCGCGACCGGCAGCGGCGCCGACGGGATCGAGCGGGCCGAGGCGCTCTTCGCGGCCGGGCTCGATGTGATCGTCGTCGACACCGCGCACGGGCATTCGGAGCGCGTGTTGCAGACCGTGCGGCAAATTTGCCGGCTCTCCAACTACACCCAGATGATCGCCGGCAATGTCGTGACCGCCGCCGGCGCCGCGGCGCTTATCGAAGCGGGGGCCGACGCGGTCAAGGTGGGCGTCGGCCCCGCCTCGATCTGCACGACGCGCATGGTCGCGGGCGTCGGCGTGCCGCAATTCACCGCAATCGCCGACACGGTAGCGGAATGCCGCAAGCACGGCGTGCCGGTCATCGCCGACGGCGGCATCAAATTCTCCGGCGATCTTGCCAAGGCGATCGCCGCCGGCGCCGACAGCGCGATGCTGGGTTCGCTCTTCGCCGGCACCGACGAGAGCCCGGGCGAGGTGTTCCTGTACCAGGGCCGCAGCTACAAATATTACCGCGGCATGGGCTCGGTCGGGGCGATGGCGCGGGGCTCGGCCGACCGCTATTTCCAGCAGGAGGTGACGAACACGCTGAAGCTGGTGCCGGAGGGTGTGGAGGGACGGGTGGCGCACAAGGGGCCGGTCGCCAACATCATCCACCAGCTGATCGGCGGGCTGCGCGCGGCGATGGGTTACACCGGCAACGCCACGATCGCGCGAGATGCAGCAGAACTGCACCTTTGTCCGCATCACGCCTTCGGGCTTGCGCGAAAGCCATGTCCACGACATCGCGATCACCCGCGAGGCGCCGAACTATCCGGCGGAACGATAAGAAACCCATGAGGGGGAAATGGCCGAAGGAGAGGAACGCTTCGACTATATCGTGACGGGGGCGGGGTCGGCGGGGTGCGTGGTCGCCGCAAGGCTCAGCGAAATCGGGCGCTACCGCGTGCTGCTGCTCGAAGCCGGCGACCGCGACCGCTATCCGTGGATCCACGTACCGATGGGCTACGGCCGGCTCTTCAGCAACCCGCGCGTCAACTGGATGTATGAGAGCGAGCCCGAGCCCGAACTCGAAGGCCGTACGATGTACCAGCCGCGCGGCAAGGTCTTGGGCGGCACGAGTTCGATCAATGGCATGGTCTATATGCGCGGCAACCCAGGCGATTACGACGGCTGGCGCCAGCGCGGCTGCGCCGGCTGGGACTGGGACAGCGTGCTGCCCTATTTCAAGAAGGCCGAGGACCAGGAACGCGGCGCCGATCTGGTTTCACGGGGTCGGCGGCCCATTGCGCGTCTCCGACCAGCCGGCCCGGTTCGAGCTTGCAGAGCGCTGGATCGCCGCCGCGATCGAGGCCGGGTTTCCGGCCAACAACGACTTCAACAATGGCGAGCAGGAGGGCGCGGGTCCGTTCCAGAGCACGACCAAGGGGCGCCGCCGCTGGAGCACCGCCGCGGCCTATCTGCGCCCGGCCCGTAATCGGCGGAATTTGACGATCGCGACGGGCGCGCTGGCGACGCGCGTCCTGTTCGAAGACGGTAGGGCAGCCGGCGTCGAATATGTGCAGAATGGGACGCCCCGGAAGGCGCGGGCGCGGGGCGAAATCATCATCTCCGGCGGCGTCTACAATTCGCCGCAGTTGCTGCAGCTGTCGGGGCTCGGGCCGGGCGAATTATTGCAGCGTCTCGGCATTCCGGTGGTGCGCGACATGCCGGCGGTCGGCGCCGATTTGCAGGACCATTTCTATGTCCGCATGGCGTTTCGCTGCACGAAGCCCATCACGCTCAACGACGTCGCCAACAGCTCGGTGCGGAAGGCCGCGGCCGGCCTGCAATACCTGCTGTTCCGTTCCGGACCGCTCGCCACCAACGGCATCTGCGCCGGCGGTTTCGCGCGCAGCGACCGCCGGCTCGAACGCCCCGATCTGCAGTTCAATTTCAGCCTGTGGAGCTTTGCCGAGCGCACCCGCATCGGCGTCAACCCCCACCCTTTCCCTGGCTTTACGGTTAGCGCGGTGCATCTGCGCCCCGACGCGCGCGGCGAGGTGCGGATCAAGAGCCGCCGACCCGTCGGCGCCGCCCGCGATCCGCTTCAATTTCTTGAAGACGCGGTACGATGTCGAGGCGTTGACGGCGGGCATGCGGCTCGCGCGCAAGATCGTCGCGCAGCCGGCGATGCAGGACTATGTCGCCGAGGAACTGGTGCCGGGCCGCGAGGTCGAGAGCGACGCCGAGTTCGAGGCGGCGATCCGCAAGTTCGGCGTCTCGAACCTGCATCCGGTCGGCACCTGCCGCATGGGTGCGGACGAGGCTGCCGTGCTCGATCCGCAGTTGCGGGTGCGCGACGTGGGCGGGCTGCGCGTCGTCGACGCCTCGGTCATGCCTTCGGTCCCGGCCGGCAACACCAACGCGCCGACGATCATGATCGGCGAAAAAGCCTCCGACCTGATCCTCGAAGACGCCCGCAGGGCGGCTTAAGCCTCTCCGCCTAGTGCGCGGCTGCGGCCCGCCCGGGTACGCTGCGCGGGCGGAAGAGCCGCATCAATGCGATAATCACCCCAATCGTCGTCAGATAGACGATCAGCTGCGCGCCGGTCGGCTGGTCGGTGTAGCCGATCAGCGTGTGCATCAGCCGGCCGATCAGGCTTTGATCGGACAGCAGCCACGACGTGTTCCAGACGGTGGCGGCAAAGGCGTCGATGTAGCCCGCCTGCTGCAGCAGCGCGACCGCCTGGGCGGCAAGCCCGGCGGCGAGAAGCGTGATAAGCCCGGTCGTGACCGCGAAGAGCCTGCGTGCCGGCACCGCCAGCAACCCGAAATAGAGGAGTGCGGAGAGCAGCGCACCGCCGAGGACGCCAACGGCGCCCCCTACCATCATTGCCGCAGAGGAAGCGCCGCCCGCCGCCGCGATGCCGTAGAGGAACAGCACGATCTCCGAGCCCTCGCGCAGCACCGCGACGCCGACGACGATGGCCAACGCCGCCAATGGCCGCTCGCCCTCGGTGACCGCGGCGCCGACCCGGCGCATTTCGGAGGCGATTTCCCGGCCATGGCTCGCCATCCAGATGTTGTGCCAGGCGAGCATCGTCACCGCGAAGAGCAGGATGCTCGCATTGAAGAGTTCCTGGCCCGAACCTTCGAACAACTGCGCCAACTCGCCGGCGAAAGCCGCCACGAGGCAGGCGCCGATGATTTCAGCGCCGACCCCGTAGGCGATCCAGCGCCCGCGCCGCGGCACCCGCGTAGTTGCTGCCAGCACGATGCCGACGATCAGGCCGGCTTCGATGACTTCGCGAAAGACGATGATCAGGGTGGCTAGCATGCGGCTACCGATACCACCGATTATTTGATGACCAATCTACCCTGCGCCGATTTCTCGTGGAATTCGTCGTAGAAGCGGTAGTTTCCGGGTTTGAGCGGGCCGATCAGCACGCTGGCTTCGCCGCCGGGCGGGATCACTTTTTCCGCCTTGAAGTCGTGGCTCTCGAATTCGGCCGCGGTCGCGTCCTGGTTCTTGATCGTGAGCTTGACCCGTTGACCGGCCGGGACCGTCAATTCCGCCGGGGCGAACTTATGGTCCTTCAGGACCAGTTCGAAGGCCGGCGGGTCGGCGGCGAAGGCTCCGGCGGAGGCGAAGAGCGCCGCCGCGGTCAGGGCCGACAAAAGATAACGCATCGAATGCTTGCTCCGTGGGCTCAGCTTTTGTCGAACAGGCGCTGGCCGATGAACTCGCCCTCGGCGACGCCGCCCGGGCAGGCGAAGAGACCGCCCCCGGTATGGGTGACGAACTGGTTCAGCATGTCGAAGCGGGCCATGCGGTCGAAAATCCTGACAAAGCCGGTGCGAGGGTCGCGCTGATAGCAGAGGAAAAAGAGGCCGGCGTCATATTCCATGCCCTGCCGCCAGGGCGGCCAGCGTTCGGCGATGAAATTGACGCCGTCATTGTAGGAGTAGGCGCGCCGCAGAAGCCGGGCGCCGTCATTACTCTCGGCGGCGGCAAGCCGGACATGCGAGTTTTCGGCGATGACGGGATTGCCGTCATCGTCCATGGCTGTGAGATCGAGCGGATCGAACTCGTTCTTCTTGCCGATCGGCGCACCCGAATATTTGTGGCGGCCGACGGTTTCTTCCTGAAAGGCGACCTTCATCCGGTCCCAATGTTCGAGCGCGATGCGGATGCGGCGGGCGACGAGATAGCTGCCGTCGCGCATCCACTCAGGCCCCTCGGCGCCGACCCAGACGATCCGGCGCATCAATTCCGGGTCGTCGGCAGCGGGATTGTTGGTGCCGTCGCGAAAGCCCATCAGGTTGCGCGGCGTCTCGCCGGGCTTGTAGGCCGGCAGGAACCCGGTCTGCGCCCAGCGCACCTTGGCGCGGCCATAGGCGAGGCGGGCTAATTGCCGCACGGCATGAAAGGCAACCTGCGGCTCGTCGGCGCAAGCCTGCAGCGAGAGGTCGCCGCCGCTGCGCGTCTCGACGAGTTGGTCGCCGGCAAAGCGCGGCATGTCGATCAGGGCCGCCGGCCGCTCCGTCGCGAGGCCATAGCGGTCCCGCCCGTCCTTGACGAAGAGGTCCGGGCCGAAGCCGAAAGTCAAGGTCAACCGCGACGGCGGCAGGCCCAGCGCTTCGCCGGTGTCGGCGCCCGGAGTGGCGAGGTCGTCGCCCAACGGTTTTGCCGGATGGCCGACCGCCATCGCGGCGGCGGCGACCGTCCAGTCGCGCAACAGGACGATCAGGTCGTCGCGTTTGTCGGCAGTGAGATCGAGTGCCGCAAAATAGCTATGGCGCTGCTGCGGGGTGACGATGCCGCCCTGAAAGCGACCCCAGAACGGCTCGGTCTCGAGTGTTGGATCGGCGGCTGGCGCCGCCGCGGGATCGGTCTTGGCGGCGGCAGGACGGGCGGCGACGCTGGAGCCCGCCGCCAGCGCGAGCCCGGCGCCGGCGCGAAACAGGCGGCGGCGGGTTGGCCCTCGCGCCGCGCGGTCATTCACGGCGTCGCCTCGACAAGCGCGTTCACGTCGTCGTGGACGTAATAGATGCTCCTGCCGTCGGCCGACACGGCAAGGCCGAAGAGGTTGCCGCTGCCCGGCGGCGATTGCGCCTGGTTGGTGTTGATCCATTTGGCGTGCAGCTGGTTGCCGGTCTTCGGGTCGATCTCGACGACCTGCCCGTTGAGCCCGTTGCAGGCCAAGAGCGTGCCGGCCGGGGTCATTACCAGGGTCAAAGGCCGTTTCAGGAGCCCGCCTTCGGTGACCTCGTGTCCGGTGCCGGCGTTCGTCGTCCGCGTCGCGGCGTCGGGAATGGCGACGATACGGTTCCTGACCGAGTCGGAGACGTAAAGCGTGCCGTCCGGGGCGAGCGCCAAACCAGTCGGACCAACCATGAAGACGCCCTCATCGGCGTTTTCACCGAACCCGCTGGCAATCACGGTCTGATTGACGATGACTGGCGGTTTGCCCGGTTGAATCGCAAGCTGCAGCCGCAGCACCGTACCCTTGTCGACGATGACCGGCGCGTCGGTCTTGGGGTCCTTAACATCGGGGCCGGGCACGTCGAAGCCGGCCATGCTGACAAAGACGGTCGCCGTCGCGCCGTTGTCGATCGCGCGACATGTTGCTCCAAGGGCCGTTGATGTTGGGTCCGGTCCATACCGCCGCCAACTGGCCGTTGGGGTCGAGCACCAGGAGGCAGCCCTGACCCTTGGTTCGGGTCGTGCCATCCTTGCTGGGCGTGCTGCCGACGATGATCCAGCCGGTCTTGAGCATCGTCATCGCCGTGGTCAGACCGATGCCGCCTGGGCATTGCGCGAGTTCGCGCGGCAAGTTGGCGACGAGCGTGGTCTTCTGGGTGGAAGGTGAGTAGGCGATGATCGTCGTGCCGGTTCCCTGCAGGTTTGACACGTCGTTGAAATTGTCGACCAGCACGTCGTCCTTCTGGATCTTGCCGGCGGAAACCGGGGCGACGACGACTGCGTAGGGGTTCAGATCCCCATTGGCGGTGACGGTCGAGGCGCGCGTGTGGTGATGGCGCAGCGTCGGCAGGAAACCCTCCGAGTCGGCTGCGAACGACGGTAGCGCGGCCAAGGTCAACGGCAGCGCGAGGCTCAAGGCACCTTTCCAGGAGCAAAACAGAGGGGTTGGCTTCATTGAGGGGCTAATGCGGATCATTCGCAGTTTCATTTACTGGCGCTTTCGAAAGTTGTCAAGGCAGAACGCTTTGTGGCGGGCGGTCAAAACGTCACGGAGACGCGCACCCCAAGAACCACTTCGTTCTTGACCGTCTGCGTCGGGATGTCGGGGTTGACGATGCCCGCACCCGGATTGAGGACGTATTGCAGGTCTGGCTGGAGAACCACCGACGGGATCAGCTGATAGCGATACATGACCTCGATGAAAGTTTCGCCGCTGCGCACGCGCTGAAAGGTCCCGGTGTAAAACCCGGTCGCGCGATCGAGGGCCGAGGCCGAGCCGCTGACCCTGGCATAGCCCATGCCGATGCCAAAGACGTCGTCGCCCCGGCTGGCGAAGGGTGCGTGCAGCGCGAGCCCTGCATTCAGGCCGAAGACGACAAGGTTGCGGTCGCCCAACGGCGTTCCCATGGCGCGGCCGAAGACGTTGAGCGTGCGGCCGTCTTCCGGCGACCGCCAGACGGTCTGATCGACGACGCCGTAAAAGCTGTAGTTGCCGCGATGCTTCTGCGGCGTCCCGGTGCTGGCCGGGTTGGCAAGCGAAAGTCCGGTGTTGTCGAATTGCAGGTCGGCAAACTCTTCGCTGTTGTACCAGAACCCGATCCTGTAGGTGCCCGACAGTGGCTCCCCCTGGCCGGGCGAAACCATGGCGCCGAGGGCCGGATAGGAATATTGCAGCTCGCCGATGACGAGCTCTCCGCCATTCAGCGGAAAGCTGGTGCCGGAGGGGTTCTGCACCTGCGGATCGCCGATATTGTTGCGCACCGGGCTGCCGTTCAGGACTGCCAACAGCCAGGTCAGCGCGTCGGTAGCCCGACCGCGGGCGCGCACGCCCAAGGCGGAAAGAGGATAGGCGGGGCCGCCGCCCGGCAGGTCGACCGACGGCACGACCGGCCACCCGTCAGCGGTGTTCACGAAAAGCAGCGCCTCCTGGCTGATCATGAATTCATTGTCGAGGCTCATTTGTCCGACCCGGATGTCGAGCCGATCCTCGTCGAGGATTTTCTGCTGGTACCACAATTCCCAAAGCCGCCAGGCGCGATTGGCCTCGATGCCGCTGGCGGTCTCCAACGTCAGCAGATTATTGGCGCTCAGATTGCTGCCGTGGATCTGCAGCCCGCTGACGTTGAAGAGCCCGCCATGCCAACCGAAAGCGCGCTCGGTGTCGAGCTGCAGCACCGCCTGGGTCAGACCGTCATAGGCAAACCCGGTCTTGACCCCGCCCGTTACGTTGCCTAGCACCTCGCTCGTCTCGGAAAGGGTCAAGGAGATCCCGAACCTGCTGAGGCCGCTTCGCAGCCCCCACATGTCGCCGAACAGAGAGTCGCTCTTTTCGAGCCCCTGCACGAAGGCGAAGGGCCCCGCGCCCGCGCCGCCCGGCGTTAGGCCGGTCTCGAACGCCTCCGGTTCGCTCGGGATCGCAAGCGGCGGCGGCGCCGCCTTGGCCGGTTCGGCGACAATGGCGCCGCCAAGCGACAGCGCCGCCGCACAAAGGCCGAGCGCCTGTCGCATGGGGAGGTGGCTTCTTCGCGAGCGATGGTGAAAGCGCCTAGGCATCATCAATCGTTCCAAGACAGCTCCGCACGGGCGCGGCATTCGTCCGGAGGTTAAATGCGAATGAGAATGCTAGTCAACGATAATGCGATCAACTCGCATCGACGCCCGATTGGATTGCCCAAATTCGGCGCTTGCGCTAAAAGAATGGCTTGTCAATCTTCCCCAGAGCAGGACGCATGCAGCAGACGCCGGCCGCCGCGCCGGGTGGGCAAACATCACCCGACCGGATCGTCGTGACCCTGCCGGACGGCAACCGCCGCGAGTTTCCCGGACCGGTCAGCGGCGCGCAGGTCGCCGCGGCAATCGGCCCGGGGCTCGCCAAGGCCGCGATCGCCGTCCGGATCGACGGCCGTTTGCGCGACCTGGCGACGATGGTCGATCATGCCGCCGCGGTCGCGGTCGTCACCCGCGACAGCCCGGAGGGGCTCCAGATACTGCGGCACGACGCGGCCCATGTCATGGCCGAGGCGGTAAAGGAGCTTTATCCCGAGACCCAGGTTACCTTCGGTCCCGCGACCGAGACCGGCTTCTACTACGATTTCGCCCGCGCCCAGCCTTTCACGCCCGAGGATCTGGAACGGATCGAGGCGCGCATGCGCGAGATCGTCGATCGCGACGAGAAAATTGTCCGCGAGGTGTGGGAGCGCGATGCCGCGATCGCCTTCTTCCGCGGCATCGGCGAGGAGTACAAGGCCGAATACATCGGCGAGATCCCGGCGGATGAGGAATTGAGCCTCTACCGCCAGGGTGATTTCGTCGACCTCTGCGTCGGCCCGCACCTGCCTTCGACGGGCCGGCTCGGCCAGGCCTTCAAACTGACGAACGTGGCCGGCGCCTACTGGCGCGGCGATCCGAAGAATGCGCAACTGCAGCGCGTCTACGGCACCGCCTGGGCCAGCCAGAAGGATCTCGACCAGTATCTCTTCCGCCTCGAAGAAGCCGAGCGGCGCGACCACCGCCGGCTCGGGCGCGAACTCGATCTCTTCCATATGGGTGAGGAGGCGGTCGGCAGCGTTTTCTGGCATCCGAAGGGCTGGACGCTGTTCCGCACCATCGAAAGCTATCTGCGCCAGCGTCTCAACGCCGCCGGCTACCTCGAGGTCAAGGGGCCGCAGCTCCTCGACCGCAGTCTGTGGGAGGCCTCGGGGCACTGGGAAAAATTCCGCGAAAACATGTTCATCGCCGAGAGCCGCGACGAGAAGCTCCTGGCGCTGAAGCCGATGAACTGCCCGGGCCACGTGCTGATCTTCCGGCATCGGCTCAGGAGCTACCGCGAATTGCCGCTGCGTCTGGCCGAATTCGGCAGCTGCCACCGGAACGAGCCGTCGGGCGCCTTGCACGGCATCATGCGGGTGCGCGCCTTTACCCAGGACGACGCCCACATCTTCTGCACCGAGGACCAGATCACCAGCAAGTCGATCGCGTTTTGCCGGCTGCTGCTGTCGGTCTATCGCGATTTCGGCTTTGAGGATGTCGCGATCAAATTCGCCGACCGGCCGGCGGTGCGCACCGGCAGCGACGCTACTTGGGACCACGCCGAGAAGAGCCTGCGCGATGCGGTTGAGATGGCCGGGCTCGACTACACCCTCAACCCGGGCGAGGGCGCCTTCTACGGCCCCAAGCTCGAATTTCATCTGCGCGACGCGCTCGCCCGGGACTGGCAATGCGGCACCTTGCAGCTCGACTTCAACATGCCGGAGCGGCTCGGCGCCTCCTATGTCGGCGAGGACGGCGCGCGGCACGTCCCGGTCATGCTGCACCGCGCGATATTCGGCTCGATGGAGCGCTTCATCGGCATCCTGATCGAGCATTACGGCGGCCGGCTGCCGCTGTGGCTGATGCCGGTGCAGATCGTCGTCGCCTCGATCACCGGACGACGCCGCGTCCTATGCCGAAGAGGTCGCGGCGCAGTGCCGGGCGGCCGGATTGCGCGTGGCCGTCGATATCGGCAACGAGAAAATCGCGTACAAGGTGCGCGAACACAGCCTCGCCAAGACCCCGATCATGCTTGTCGTCGGACGCCGGGAGGCGGCGAACCGCTCCGTGGCGCTGCGCCGCCTCGGCGGGCAGGAACAGGAAGTACTTGCGCTCGGCGAGGCGGTTGCTAGATTGGTTAGCGAGGCGGCGATACCGTCGTCGACCTAGCCGCTCGGATGCATTCCGGGCGGCCGATTTCAACCTATGAGAGGAGGGTGTAAATACCCAGGCCACCGATAAACTTCACTCCCACCCGGGAGGGACCCCGCATCAACGAAGAGATCGGCGTCATGCGCCTGCGTCTCGTGGATGAGCGGGGGAACATGGTGGGGATTGTCGGGCGCAACGAAGCGCTCACCATGGCTGCCGACGCGGGAATGGATCTCGTCGAGATCGCTCCGAATGCTGATCCGCCTGTCTGCAAGATCCTGGACTTCGGCAAATATAAATATGAAGAACAGAAAAAGAAGAACGAAGCCCGCAAGAAACAGAAAATCATAGAGGTCAAGGAAATCAAGCTGCGCCCCAGCATCGACGATCACGATTACGACGTGAAGATGCGCAGTATGCTAAAATTCCTGGAAGAAGGCGATAAGGTCAAGGTGACGATGCGGTTCCGCGGGCGGGAGCTGGCGCACCAGGAATTGGGCATGGACGTGCTGATCCGGGTTCGCGACAATCTGCAGGAAATCGCCAAGGTCGAGCAGATGCCGCGCATGGAAGGCCGTCAGATGACGATGGTCATGTCGCCCAAATAAATCGCTGCGGGCAGCTTTGCGCGGCGGCGCTTGCCTTTGCCGGGACCCGTCGCTATAACGCGCGGCTTTGGCGGTGGCGGCCGCGCGCGTTCGGGCCGGCCGCCGATCCGATCGTTTTGGACCAGGAAATGCCCAAGCTGAAGACCAAGAGCGGCGCCAAGAAGCGGTTCGGCCGCACCGGCACCGGCAAGATCAAGCATAACTTCGCCTATAAGCGCCACCTCCTGATCAACAAGGACAAGCAGGGTAAGCGCAAGCGGCGCGGCACGACGACCCTGACCAAGGGTGACGCCGCTCTCGTCCTGACCTACATGCCGTATCTGAGGGGCTGAGCGATGGCGCGCGTCAAACGCGGGGTTACCACCCACGCCCGGCACAAGAAAATCCTCGGGCTCGCCAAAGGTTATCGCGGCCGCAGCTCGACCGCCTTCCGCGTCGCAATCGAGAAGGTCGAAAAGGGTCTGCAATACGCCTATCGCGACCGACGCAACCGCAAGCGCGATTTCCGTGCGCTGTGGATCCAGCGGATCAACGCCGGGGCGCGCCTGCACGGGCTGACCTATTCGCAATTCATGCATGGCGTCAAGCTCGCTGGGCTCGACCTCGACCGCAAGATCCTGTCGGACATCGCGGTTCGCGAACCCGAGGCGTTTCAGGCAATCGCGGCGACCGCGCAGGCCGCCCTCGACCGCTCGCAGCCGAAGGCGGCGTGACGACGGTGCGGCGCCCGCGTCGATTTACCGAGGCCGGCGATCGCTGAGGCCTCGGGCGCAAGCCGCCGCCGGAATGCCGGCGATCAGCAGCAAGGGGGCCGAAGGAGCGGCCCCTTTTTGTTTGGGAATGAGGTCATGGCAGAGTTCGATCCGACGGGTGGCGCGGTTCTCGATGAGATAGCGGCCGCGGCTTCGCCCGAGGCGCTCGAGGAGATCCGCATCCGCGTCCTCGGCCGCCGCGGCTCGTTGACGGCGGCGATGCGCGAACTGGGCGGTCTCGAACCCGAAGCGCGGCGAAGCGCCGGCGCCGAACTCAACGCGCTGAAGGACCGCATCACCGACGCGCTTGCCGAGGCCGGACAGCGCCTCAACCGTGCCGCACTCGAAGCGCGGCTTACCGCCGAGCGCGCCGACGTCACATTGCCGATGCCCGCCGGCGCCGAAGGCCACATCCATCCGATCAGCCAGACGATCGACGAGATCGTCGCGATCTTCGGCGAGATGGGATTTGCCGTCGCCGAGGGGCCGCATATCGAGGAGGATTTCTACAATTTCACCGCACTCAACATCCCGCCCGAGCACCCGGCGCGGCAGGAGCACGACACCTTCTATCTGCCCGAACGCGCCGACGGCAGCCGGCTCGTGCTGCGCACCCATACCTCGCCGGTGCAGATCCGCACGATGCTGGCGCAGCAGCCGCCGATCCGGATCATCGTCCCGGGCCGCACCTTTCGCTGCGACCATGACGCGACACACTCGCCGATGTTCCACCAGGTCGAGGGGCTGGTCGTCGACCGGTCGACCCATATGGGCCATCTGAAGGGCTGCCTGATCGAGTTCTGCCGCGCCTTTTTCGGGCTCGACGATCTGCCGGTGCGCTTCCGCCCGAGCTATTTCCCGTTCACCGAGCCTTCGGCCGAGGTCGATATCGGCTGTTCGCGCGCCGGCGGCAGGCTGCAGATCGGCGCCGGCGCCGACTGGCTCGAAATTCTCGGCAGCGGCATGGTCCATCCGCGCGTATTGCAGAATTGCGGGATCGACCCCGGCGAATATCAGGGCTTCGCCTTCGGCATGGGGATCGAGCGCATCGCAATGCTGAAATACGGCATTCCCGACCTCAGGACGTTCTACGATTCCGATTTGCGCTGGCTGCGCCATTACGGGTTTCCGCCGCTCGACATTCCCTCGCTGGTGCGCGGCGCGCTCTCGGCCGGGGCGCCGGCATGAAGACGACCCTCGCCTGGCTGAAGACGCATCTCGACACCGAAGCCTCCCTGACCGACCTCGTCGAGCGGCTGGTGATGCTCGGCCACGATGTCGAGAGCGTCGAAAACCGCGCCGCCGCCCTCGCCCCCTTCACGGTCGCGGCCGTCGTCTCGGCAGAGCGCCACCCCAACGCCGACCGGCTCAAGCTCTGCATTGTCGACACGGGTGAAGGAGAGGTTCAGGTCGTCTGCGGCGCGCCCAACGCGCGCACCGGGATGAAGGGTGTCTTCGCGCCGGCCGGCACCGTCATCCCGCGCACCGGTGCGGTCTTGAGGGAAAGCGCCATCCGCGGCGTCGCCTCTCGCGGCATGCTGTGCTCGGCCTACGAATTGGGGCTTGGCGACGATCATGAGGGCATCATCGATTTGCCTGCCGACGCGCCGGTGGGCGCCCGCTACGCCGATCTCCTCGGCCTCGGCGATCCGGTCATCGACATCAAGGTGACGCCGAACCGTGCCGATTGCCTGGGCGTGCGCGGCATCGCCCGCGATCTCGCCGCTGCCGGGCTCGGCCGCCTAAGACCGCTCGACGTAAGCCCGGTCGCAGGCCGCTTCCATTCGCCGATCGCGGTCCATATCGAGGACCGTTCAGCCTGCCCGCTGTTTCTCGGCCGCCACATCCGCGGGTTGCGCAACGGGCCGAGCCCGGACTGGCTGCGCTCCCGGCTGGAGGCGATCGGATTGCGGCCGATCTCCGCACTGGTCGACATCACCAATTTCCTGACCTTCGACGTCAACCGGCCATTGCATGTCTTCGACGCCGGCCGGATCGCGGGCGATCTGACGGTGCGCTTCGCTCGGGACGGCGAAACCCTGCTTGCGCTCAACGGCCAGAACTATGCGCTCGACCCGGAGATCACGGCGATCGCCGATGAGCGCGGCGTGCAGAGCCTCGGCGGCGTCATCGGCGGCGAGGCCACCGGGTGCACCGAGGCGACCACGGAAGTCTTTATCGAAGCGGCGCTCTTCGACCCGGTGCGCACCGCCGCGACCGGCCGCCGGCTCAACATCGCGAGCGACGCGCGCTATCGCTTCGAGCGCGGGCTCGACCCGGAATTCGTCCGTGACGGGCTCGAGATCGCCACCCGGCTGGTGCTTGAACTCTGCGGCGGCGAACCCTCGGAAATCGTCGTCGCGGGCGCTGTGCCGGAATGGCGGCGGCGTTACGTGCTGCGTCCCGAGCGGCCGGCGACCTTGGGCGGGCTCGATGTGGCGCCGGCGGAGAGCGCGGCAATCCTGAACTCGCTGGGCTTTACGGTGGAGCCGCAGGCGGATGGCGCGCTTTCGGTCGAGCCGCCCTCCTGGCGAGGCGATGTCGAGGGCGAGGCCGACCTCGTCGAGGAAGTGCTGCGCGTCAAGGGCTACGACGCAATCCCGGCGGTGCCGCTCGCCCGCGAGGCGGCGTTGCCGCGCCCGGCGCTGGCCCTCGCCCGGCGGCGCTCGGAACTGGTCCGCCGCACCCTTGCCGCGCGCGGGCTCAACGAGACTGTCGCGTTTTCGTTCATTTCTTCTCGGGAAGCCGAGCTGTTCGGCGGCGGCAAGCCCGAGCTTCGCCTCGTCAACCCGATCAGCGCCGATCTCGACGCGATGCGGCCCTCCCTGCTGCCGGGACTGGTCGCCGCCGCCCGGCGCAACGCCGATCGCGGTTTTCCGAATGCGGCCCTCTTCGAACTGGGACCCGCCTATCGCGACGACACGCCCGGAGGGCCAGCTGCTCGTCGCCGCCGGCTTGCGCGCCGGGCGGAGCGGGCCCGAAACATTGGCGCCAGCCGGCGCGCGAGGTCGATCTCTACGACGCCAAGGCCGATGCGCTCGCCGCGTTGGCGGCGATGGGCGCCCCGGTCGAGAACGTGCAGAGCGCCGGCGAGCCGCCCGCCTGGTATCATCCGGGCCGCGCCGGAATTTTGCGGCTCGGGCCGAAGGTGCTGGGCGCCTTCGGCGAACTGCATCCGGCGGTCATCCAAGAACTCGACGGCCGCGCGCCGATGGCGGGTTTCGAGGTCCTGCTCGACGCGGTCCCCGAGCCCCGCGCCGGGCGCGGGCAAGCCGCCGTTGGAACTGTCGGTGTTCCAGCCGATCGAGCGCGATTTCGCCTTTGTCGTCGATCGCGACCTGCCGGCCGAGACATTGCTGCGCGCCGCCCGCAGCGTCGACCGCAAGCTGGTGACCGAGATCCGCCTCTTCGACGTCTACGAAGGGGCCGGAATCCCCGAAGGCAAGAAGTCGCTCGCGATCACCGTCGTGCTGCAGCCCCGCGAACGGACCCTGACCGATGCGGAGATCGAGACCTTCTCCGAGCGCCTCGTCGCGCAGGTCGAGAAGGCGACCGGCGGGAAGTTGCGGGGGTAAGGCTCAGCTCATGAAGCGGTTGAGCTCGGGGGTCGCCATCGTCGTTTCGACGTAGCCGAAGGTGCCCTTTTCCCTCACTTCCGTGGCGGCGGCGGCGAGGCCGCTCATCGCGGCGCGATAGAGCGAGGTCGCGAGGCTGATGCGCTTGACGCCGGAAGCGACGAGTTCGGGCACCGTAAACGAGCGGCCGCGCACGCCGGCCATGAAGTTGAACGGCTTGGAGAGTGCGGCGCACACACTGCGCACGGCGGCAAGATCGGGCAGGCCCGGCGCCATCAGCACGTCTGCGCCGGCCTTTTCGAAGGCCTGCAGGCGCTTGATCGTGTCGTCGAGATCGGGATTGCCGCGCAGGAAATTTTCGGCCCGGGCGGTCAGGGTGAACGGGAACGGCAGGCTGCCCGCCGCCTCGACGGCCGCTGCCACCCGCTCGGTCGCATGCGCGGGATCATAGAGCGGGCGTTGCGGGTCGCCGCTGAAATCCTCGATCGAGCCGCCCACAAGTCCGGTCGCGGCGGCAAGGCGGATGGTCTCAGCGCAGCCTTCGGGGAGGTCGTCGAAGCCCTTTTCAAGGTCGGCCGACACCGGCAGATCAACCGCCTCGACGACGGTGCGGCAATGGGCGAGCGCCTCCTCGCGGCTCACCATGCCGTCGCGGCGGCCAAGCACGCCCGCTTGCGCGCCGCTCGATGTCGCCAGTGCTGCAAAGCCGAGCCCGGCCAGTATTTTCGCCGAGCCAGCGTCCCAGGCGTTGGCGATGACGAAAAATCCAGGATCGTCGTGCAGTCGGCGAAAACGGGCTGCTTTTTCGGTTTGGCTCGATGGCATTCGGCGCTCCGGGTTCGAGTGTCGGGCTCGATTTCAGCATATCGCGCGCCGCCCCTCAAACCGCTCGATTGCGCCCGCGTTCGCCTTTGTGCCGGGGCGGCGGCGACACTAGGATGTCGATGAACGTCTTACGGTCGGGGTTGCGCGGATGATCGACATTGCCAGGACGCGGAAATTCATCGACCAGTGCTGGGGCGACGAGATCGTCCCGACACTCTTCGAGTACATCAAGATCCCGAACAAATCGCCGGCCTTCGACCCGGACTGGGCGGCCCACGGCTATATGGACGAAGCCGTCGCGATGTTCGAAGCCTGGGCGCGGAAAAAGCTTTCGGCATTGCCGGGCGCGACACTCGAAACCCTTCGCCTGCCAGGGCGCACGCCGGTTATCGTCATCGACGTGCCCGGCGAGGGCAAAGACACGGTGCTGCTCTACGGCCATCTCGACAAGCAGCCGGAGATGACCGGCTGGGCCGAGGGTTTCGGGCCCTGGACCCCGCGGCTCGACGGCGACAAGCTTTATGGCCGCGGCGGCGCCGACGACGGCTATGCCATGTTCGGCGCGCTCTCGGCATTGACGGCGTTGGCCGAACAGGGCGCGCCGCATGCGCACTGCGTGGTGCTGATCGAGGCTTGCGAGGAATCGGGCAGCTACGACCTGCCCTACTACGTCGATCACCTGGCGGCGCGGCTCGGCGCCGTTTCGCTGGTGGTCTGCCTCGATTCCGGCTGCGGCAATTACGACCAGTTGTGGATGACGACATCGTTGCGGGGCATCGCCGCGGGCACGCTCAAAATCCGCGTGCTGACCGAGGGCGTACATTCCGGTCACGCCTCGGGCGTGGTGCCGTCGAGCTTTCGCATCATGCGCCAGTTGCTCTCGCGCCTCGAGGACGAGGCGACGGGCGCGGTCCGTCAGGCTGAGTTCTATACCCAGATCCCGGCCGAGCGAGTGGCGCAAGCGCGCCAAGCCGCAGCGGCGCTCGGCGATGCCGTCTATACCGAATACCCGTTCGCGCCGGGTGTCGCCCCGATGGGCGACGACCTGACCGAACTCCTCCTCAACCGCACTTGGCGGCCGCAATTGGCGGTCATCGGCATCGACGGGCTGCCGCCGACGACGAATGCCGGCAATGTGCTGCTGCCTTTCACCGAGGCCAAATTGAGCCTGCGGCTGCCCCCGACCCTTGACGCCGAAAGCGCCGGCGCGCTCCTCCGCGCGGTATTGGAAAAGGACCCGCCCTACGGCGCGCAGGTCAAACTCGACCTCGAACCGAGCGCCAGCGGCTGGAACGCCCCGGCCTTGGCGCCGTGGCTCGAACGCTCGCTCGCCGCCGCATCCGAGGCCGCCTTCGGGGCGCCTCCCGCCTATATGGGCGAGGGCGGCACGATCCCGTTCATGGCGATGCTCGGCGAGAAATTCCCGCAGGCGCAATTTGTCGTGACCGGCGTGTTGGGTCCGCATGCGAACGCGCACGGCCCGAACGAATTCCTGCACATCCCGACCGGAAAGCGGGTGTCGCTGGTCATTGCGCAGGTGCTGGCCGACCAGCACGCCCGCGCCGGCGCATAGCGAGCGAGGGCCAGGCCTTGATTAAGACCTACGAGGGCGGCTGCCATTGCGGCGCGGTGCGGTTTCGGGCGCGCGGCGATCTCGACCGGGTTTCCGAATGCAACTGCTCGATCTGCGCCAAGAAGGGGATTTTGCACCTGACCGTCGCCGAAGAGGATTTCACACTGCTCTCGGGCGAGGAGGCACTCAGCATCTATCGCTTCAATACCGGCACGGCACAGCACATCTTCTGCAGGCATTGCGGTATTCACGCCTTCAACCGGCCGCGGCTGCATCCCGACCGGATCAGCGTCAACGCCCGCTGCCTCGACGGCGTCGATCTATCGGCGCTGCGCCCGCGGCATTTCGACGGCCGCAACTGGGAAGAGGCGGCGCAAAAGCGGCGCGCGGAGGAAGGCGGCTAGCCCCGCTCGATCGGCACCGTCGCTTCGCCGAGCCACTGCGCGGTGGCCGGATCGACGAGCGGCGTCAGAGCTTTCGCGGACGCGCGCATGATAAGCGTCGAGCCAGGCGATCTCCTCGTCGTCGAGCAGTGACAGGTCGATAAGGTTGCGATCGATCGGCGCCAGCGTCAGCGTCTCGAAACCCAGCATCTCGCGCTCGGCGGCCCCGTCCGAAGGCTGCACCAGCACCAGGTTCTCGATGCGGATGCCGTAGCCGCCGGTCTTGTAATAGCCGGGCTCGTTGGAGACGATCATGCCGGGGAGCAAAGGCTGCGTGCTCGGCGCCTTGGAGATGCGCTGCGGCCCTTCATGGACCCCGAGGTAGCTGCCGACCCCGTGGCCGGTGCCATGGTCGTAATCGAGCCCGGCCTGCCATAGCCCGCGGCGCGCGAAGGCATCGAGCTGGGTTCCGGTGGTGCCCTTCGGGAAGCGCGCCAGCGCCAAGGCGATATGGCCCTTCAGCACGCGCGTGAAGCGGTCGCGCATCTCGGCCGTCGGCTCGCCGACGGCGATCGTGCGCGTCACGTCGGTGGTGCCGTCGAGATATTGGGCGCCCGAATCGAGCAGATAGAGGTTGCCCGGTTCGAGCGGCTTCTCGGTCTCGGGCATCGCGCGGTAATGCACGATGGCGCCGTTCGACCCCGCACCCGAGATCGTCGGGAAGCTCAGATCGCGGAAATACTGGTTCTCGCGGCGGAAGGCTTCGAGCCGGTCGCTGGCGCCGATTTCGCGCAAGCCGCCCTTCGGGGCCTCGGCAGAGAGCCAGGCGAGAAAGCGCGTCAGTGCGGCGCCGTCGCGACGGTGCGCGGCGCGCGTGCCCTCGATCTCGACCGGATTTTTAAGCGCCTTCGGCAGCGAACACGGATCGGCGGCGCGGTGAATCCTGGCGCCCGCATGTTCCAGGCGGTCGAAGACCCAGGCGGCGGCGCTCGCGGGATCGACCTGCACCGGACCGCCCTCGGCGGCGATCGCATCGAGGGCGCGACCGAGCCCGTCGCGCGGCATGATCGCGACCGCATTGCCGAGATGACGGTCGAGGCCCGGGGCGAGCTTGCGCTCGTCGATGAAGAGGCTGACCGAGCCGTCCCGGCGCAGGATCGCGAAGGACAACGGCAATGGCGTGTGCGGCACGTCGCCGCCGCGGATATTGAGGAGCCAGGCGATTGATTCGGGCATCGTCAGAACCACCGCAGCTACCCCGTCATCGGCGAGTCCGTGGCCGATCCGCTCCCGCTTCGACTGCGCGCTCTCGCCCGCGAAATGCTCGGGATGCGGCACCACGGGGGCGAGCGGCGGCGCCGGTTGGTCGGTCCAGACCCGGTCGAGTGGGTTGTCGGTGATAGCGCGCAAGGTAGCGCCCGCCTTTTCCGCCGCGAGCCGCAGCCGCTCGAACTCCTGGGGAGTGTGCAGCCAGGGGTCGTAGCCGAGCACCATGCCGGGCCGCAGATGGGCGCCGACCCAGCGCGACGGAGGCTCGTCGATCAGGTGACGGACCAAGAACAGCGTGGTGTCGGCCTGTGCTGCCGCCTGCAACGTGTAGCGGCCGTCGACAAAAAGCGCGGCCTCCTCGCGAAGGACGATCGCGGTTCCGGCCGAGCCGGTAAAGCCGGTTAGCCAGGCGAGGCGCTGGCCGCGCGGCGGCACGTATTCGCCCTGATGCTCGTCACCGCGCGGCACGACAAAGCCGTCGATGGATTGTGCGCGGAGTTCGGCACGCAGCGCCGCCAGCCGCTCGGCCCTCGACACTCGGCTGAAATCCGCCGGCGCCAGACCGTCGCGATAGCCGGCCGCCATCTGCGCCCGTAGCGCCTCAAGCGCGTTCGCCAGAGCTGGCGGCGTCGGTTCGGCGACCAGCATGTGCCAGGAATTCCCGACTTCTTCGGGCGCGCCGAGCACCCCCTTCAGCAGGGCCTCGACGCTATCCGGGTCATAGCGCGATCCCGCCTCGCGCAGCAGCCGCGCCAGCTCGCCTCGATCCGCCATCACGATCTCAAACCCTCCTTTCATAGCGCCCACGGATGCTAACGCCTTGGCATGGCTGGGATGCAACGATGTCGTTGGTCTTTGCGCCTCATATCGCCAAATGTTGTGCAGCGCAGCAAAAGCGACGCATTGGAGACTATCATCATGTTCCTGACGAACCTCTTGATTTCGATCGGCACCGCGTTCGCCGAAAGGCGCCGCCGGGAGCGCGCCTATAACGAATTGATGGGCCTGAGCGATCACGCGCTGGCTGATATCGGGATCGCGCGTTCGCAGATCCGGTCTCTCGTCTATGACGAGCCGTCGCCGGAGCGCGTCGCCGCACCGGCGACGACCCGGCAGCCCAGTCTCGCGCGGCACCGGCCGGCCTGACAGAACGATAGATGGGGGCTGCGGCCCCCATCTTCACGTCCGGCGCCTGCGGCGCGCGAAGGATCAAGGTCGACCAGCCGTCGAGAACGATCCGACGCTCCAATACGAGACCGAGGTGGCGGTGGGGGGCGAGCACGATCGGCTCCTGCCGCCGCAACAGCCCGGATAAGACCGCCCGCCCGCTGGGCGCGATCACTCGGGCGAGGTCGGCCGCGAGCAAGGCCAGCGGTCGCGCCAGAATATTCGACAGCACGAGGTCGAAGCTCTGTCGGCGAAGCCCGCGACCGCGGTAGCCCGCGGCGGCGGCGACCTTGACCAGTCTGCCCACACGGTTGACCGCGATGTTGCGTCTGGCGACAGCGACCGAGCCCGGATCGATGTCGCGCGCGATGACCGGGCGGCGCAGGCGTTTCGCGGCGGCGATCGCCAGAATGCCGGTTCCGGCGCCGATATCGAGCGGCCGGCGACAGGGCTGGCTGCAGATCAGAAGCTCGATCGCCAGCAGACAGCCGCGGGTCGACGGGTGTTCGCCGGTGCCGAAGGCTGTCGCGGCATCCACCAGAACGCCGATGGCGCCGGTCGGGACGCGGCCTGAATAATGCGAACCGTAGATGAAGAACCGGCCGATCCGCTGCGGCGGAAACGAAAGCTGGTTCTCGGCGAGCCAGTCGCGTTGCGGGCAACCGCTCCTCCGCAATGTCGAGCAATCTACCGCCCGCCGCCGCCGCGGCGAGCGCGGCGCTGCGCCGTCAGTTCGGGGTTCAGCAATCGCGCGCGGCCAGGCCTCGATTCGCCATTCTTCGCCTGAAATTTCGAAGCCCGCGACGGCCTCCGCGCGATCATCGATCACCGCGAGCACCGCGTCCGCCGCCGCGGCGCCGCGAACCGTCGCCGCCAACCGCCAGAGCGGCAGCTCAGACGCGCTCGACATAGGCGTCGAGGACCTTCTTGTCGCCGGCGAGGTCGAAGCTGACAGCGAGACGGTTGTCCTCGACCTCGATGATCGTCCCGTAGCCGAATTTCTGGTTGAAGATGCGGTCGCCGACGGCAAAGCCGCCGATCTTGCGGATCTCCTCGCCGCGGCGCGGCGACGGCGCACCGTCGAGGACGAGCGGCCGGCGCGGCGGAAATTCGGCAGCGGCCGTCCCCCAATCCGTGCCCCAGACGGCCGCACCCCAGGCGTTGCCAGAAGGCAGACCCAGTTCGGCGACGACCTCGATATGTTCGGACGGCAATTCGTCGACGAAGCGCGAGCGGATCGCGTTCTGCCACTGGCCGTGGATGCGCCGGTTGGCGGCGAAGGAGATCGAGGCGCGGCGGCGCGCGCGGGTCAGCCCGACATAGGCGAGCCGGCGCTCCTCCTCGAGCGCCAGCAGGCCGCTTTCCTCGATCGCCCGCTGGCTCGGAAACAGCCCCTCCTCCCAGCCCGGCAGGAAGACGGTGTCGAATTCGAGCCCCTTGGCGCTGTGCAGGGTCATCAGATTGACCTTGTCGCCGCTCGCCTCGGCGGCGTTGTCCATGACCAGGCTGACATGTTCGAGGAAGCCGCCGAGGTTTTCGAACTCGGCCATCGCCACGACCAGCTCCTTTAGGTTTTCGAGCCGGCCCGGCGGCGTCGGGCGAGCGGTCGGCCTGCCACATCGCGGTGTAGCCGGATTCGTCGAGCACGATCTGCGCCAGATCGGTGTGCGACATGCGGTTTCGGCCTGGCTGCGCCAGCGGTCGAGCGCCGCGATGAACGCGGCGAGCGCGTTGCGCGCGGCGGATCGTCAGCTCGGTCGCCGGCGATCAGCGCCCGCGCCGCCTCGACAAGCGGCAGTCGCCGCTGCCGGGCGAGCGCGTGCAGTTGCTGCAAGGTGGCGCTGCCGATGCCGCGCCGCGGCGTGTTCACGATGCGCTCGAAGGCGAGATCGTCGGCCGGCTGATTGACGAGCCGCAGATAGGCGAGCGCGTCGCGGATCTCCTGGCGCTCGTAGAAGCGCGGCCCGCCGATCACGCGGTAAGGCAGCGCCAGCGCGATGAACCGCTCCTCGAATTCGCGGGTCTGAAAGCCGGCGCGCACCAGGATCGCGATTTCGCCGAGCGAGTGGCCGCCGCGCTGCAGCGCCTCGATCTCTTCGCCGACCCAGCGCGCCTCCTCCTCGGCGTCCCACAACGCGCGCACGCACGACCTTGTCGCCGCCGTCGGTGCGGGTCCACAAGGTCTTGCCGAGGCGGCCGCGGTTCTTGGCGATCAGCCCGGCCGCGGCGCCCAGGATATGCGGGGTCGAGCGGTAATTCTCTTCGAGGCGGATGATCATTGGCGCCCGGGAAATCGCTTCTCGAAGCGCAGGATGTTCCCGATTTCGGCGCCGCGCCAGCTGTAGATCGACTGGTCGTCGTCGCCGACGCAGCAGAGGTTGCGTGCGCGCCTGCGCCAGAAGCCGCAGCCACAGATACTGGGCGACGTTGGTGTCCTGGTATTCGTCGACCAGGATGTAGCGGAAGCGGCGCTGGTATTCGGCGAGCATTTCGGGTTGCTCGGTGAAGAGCGTCAGAATGTGCAGCAGCGAGATCGCCGAAATCGACGGCGTTCACGGTCGCGCAGCCGCTCCTGGTAGTGCGCGGTAGAGCTCGATCGCGCGGCCGTTGGCGAAGTCGCGGCGTCGTCGGCCGGGACCTTGTCGGGGTCGAGCCCGCGATCCTTCCAGCGCTGGATCAACGCCAGCAGCAGCGCGCGCCGGCCAGCGCTTCTCGTCGATGTTCTCGGCCTGCAGGATCTGCTTCAGCAGGCGGAACTGGTCGTCGGTGTCGAGGATCGTGAAGTTCGATTTGAGCCCGACCAGCTCGGCGTGGCGGCGCAGGATGCGCGCGGCGATCGCGTGAAACGTGCCGAGCCAGCATGCCCTCGGCGGCGCGGCCGATCGATCGCGCTCGACCCGCTCGCGCATCTCGCGCGCCGCCTTGTTGGTGAAGGTGACGGCGAGCAATTCGGCAGGGACAGGCGCGGCGCGGTGGCGAGGATATGCGCGAGCCGGGTCGTCAGCACGCGGGTCTTGCCGGTGCCGGCGCCGGCCAGCACCAGCACCGGGCCCTCGACCGAAATCGACGGCGCGGCGCTGCGCCTCGTTGAGGCCGTCGAGATAGGCGGGCCTGCGGTCTGGCGGTGCGGGCGAGGACGGCGGGATCGGGCATGCGTCTCCATGATATAGCAAGACCGAGGCGAAGATGCAGGATCGCAAACTCCGGCGAGCGGTGCGGGGTTGGAAGCGCGCCCGGCGCGGTCTAGAAGGGGACAGGTGACACCACCCTCTCCCCTTCGCATCGGAACCCGCGGCAGCCCGATGGCGCTGCGGCAGACCGCGCGGGTGCGCGACCGGCTGGTCGCCGCATATCCCGGATCTTGCGGCGGCGACGCCATCGAGATCGTGACCATCCGCACCACCGGCGACCGGGTGCAGGACCGGCCGCTGGCCGAGATTGGCGGCAAGGGCCTCTTCGCCAAGGAGATCGATCAGGCGTTGCTCGACGGCCGGATCGACCTCGCCGTCCACTCGTCTGAAGGATCTCGAAACCCGGTTGCCCGACGGGATCGAAATCGCCTGCGTGCTGCCGCGTGACGACCCGCGCGACGCGCTGCTGTCGAGGGGCGGGGTGAGCATCGCGGGTTTGCGGGCGGGGGCGGTCGTCGGCACGGCGTCGCTGCGGCGCCAGGCGCAGTTGCTGCGCCACCGCCCCGATCTGAAAGTCGTGCCGTTTCGCGGCAACGCCGACAGCCGCATCCGCAAGCTCGATAATGGCGAGGTCGAGGCCACGCTGCTAGCGCTCTGCGGCCTCGAACGGCTCGGCCTCGCGGCGCGGGCAAGCGAAATCCTGCCGCCCGAAATCATGCTGCCCGCGGTGGGTCAGGGAGCGCTTGTCGTCACCGCGCGGGCGGGCGGTGAGGCAATGCGCCGCCGTCTCGCGCCATTGCACGACCCGGCGAGTGCGGCTTGCGTCACCGCAGAGCGCGCGATGCTGGCCGCTCTCGACGGCAGTTGCCGCACCCCGATCGCCGGACTCGCCCTGATCCAAGGCGATCGCCTGACCATCGAAGGTCTGCTGCTGACCCCCGAGGGTAACGCCGAGATCCGCGTTCGGCGCGCCGGCGAAGCGGCGGACGCCGCCGCGATCGGCGCCGCTCTCGGGCACGAGTTGCGGGGATACGCCGGGCCAGATTTCGGGCTTGATTGACACCAGCCGCACGAGTCGGGTGTCCAAACGTTTCGGGGCGACCGGTTATCGAATCTCGTTGCGCGTTGAGCAGATGAGGCAAAAAATCTCACTGAAAATGCCGTGAACCCGGGAAATATGGTTCGCGGAGCACGTTTGCCCCTGGGTAACGTTAACTCGCGCCGTCATCACGGAGGCGAAACGTGGCAGACATCTCGCAAACGACATCCAGGACGAGCGATCTGCCCGCGCCGAGCGAGCCGGAATTGGCCGGCGGAGCTGGCTGGTTCGGTGTGTTGCCCGCCGCAGTGGTAGGGGCGACCGGCAGGCTTCTCTGGAGCTATGGCGCGGTCGCGGCGTTCCTGCTGGTTTGGCAGCTGGCGTCACAATTCAAAGTAGTAGACCCGTCGGTGATCCCGTCCTTCACCCAGGTGGTCGCGGCGCTGGTGCACGGCTTCACCGGCGGCGGGCTGCTCCCGGACCTGGAGATCAGCATGGCGCGAGCCGGGGCCGCCTTCGGCATTGCGGTTGCCGTCGCGATTCCGCTCGGTCTGTTCATGGGGTCGTTCCGCCGGTTCGAGGCGTTCATCGACCCGCTGATCCAAACGTTCCGCCAGACTTCGGCTCTGGCCATTTATCCGATTTTCATATTGCTGCTGGGACTGGGAGAAACTTCTAAAGTCACGGCAAAACAGCCGAGCAAAAACGGGAACATCGGAGGATCGCAAGATGGGAAAGCTTCTGCATTATGGCGCCGTCGCCTTCGTCGCATCGCTGATCGCCTTGCCTTCCGCCTCCGCTTTGGCGCAGGCCGGGAAAGATTCCCAACCCGTCACGGTCATCCGATATTTCAGCAACCGTGGCTTTATCGCGCCCTTCGAGATTGCCGGTGCGCTCGGATGGCTGAAAGCCAAGGGCATCGAGCTCAGCTCGGTCGGCTTTTCCCAGGGCGGGCCGGAAAATGTCTTCGGAGTGAACACCGGTTCGTCGGATGTCGGCGGTATCGCCACGCCTGGCCTGATCAACGCCATTGCCGGGGGCGCCCCGATCATTGGGGTTATGCCCAATCTCGGGGAAAGCAAGACCAATCACAGCACGTTC
Organism: uncultured Alphaproteobacteria bacterium; assembly: GCA_963799085.1. Taxonomy (GTDB): domain Bacteria; phylum Pseudomonadota; class Alphaproteobacteria; order ATCC43930; family CGMCC-115725; genus AP-15. Next base: position 98,679 of record CAWCWA010000008.1, read on the forward strand.
TTTGTCCTCGCCGACAGCCCGATCAAGACCGCCCAGGACCTGAAAGGCAAATCCATTGCCGTGAACACGCTTGGCGCGCAACTGGATTATGTCGTTCGGCTATACCTGAAGAAAAACGGCATGAGCCTCTCGGACGTGCAGTTGGTGGCGGTCCCCGGGCCGCAACTTGAACAGGTATTAAGGCACAAGCAGGTCGACGTGGCCGCGGTCGGCGCATGGCAAACCGTCTTCGCCGGCAAGATGGCAGCCGGAGGCGGCGTCCGCGTCCTATTAACCGCCTACGATGTACTCGGCACCATCATGCTCGATGGGGATGTGATGAAAAAGTCGTTCATCGCGGAGCACCCTCAGGCTGTCAGGGATTTTGTGACCGTCTCCGCCAAAGCCGGCGACTGGACCGAGGGCCACCTGGAGCAGGCAAAGCAGCTGATGGCTGAAATCTACCAGAAGCGTGACGATAATCCCGAGCTGGCAAAGTACTTTCTTGGTTTCGGCTTGCGGGAACATAGCTTGTACACGGACCATGACCCCCAGTTCTGGATCGATACGCTGGTGCAAGAAGGCAAGCTCAAACCCGGTCAGCTCACCCCGGCGGAAGTCGAGACCAACAAGTACAACGACTTCTCCCACCTCGCGCAGCAATAAGGTCGGATATGGACCGTGATCCGACAGATGAACGGGCCTGACGCTCCGCCATCCTGAGCTCGTTACGCTAACCCGGGCGCAAGAAACGACCCACGGAACACCAATATGCCAACGTGGGGAGGCACGAAATATGAGCAAGTCTTGTCTTCGCTGCGCGGCCGTCGCCGCAATGCTGGTTGCCTTGTTCTCCGCTTCAGCCTTGGCGGAGGCTGGGAAAGATTCCCCACCCGTCACGGTCCTGAAATTTTTCAGCAATCACGGTTGGGCCAGCGCCTATGAGCTCGCCGGCGCGCTGGGCTGGCTGAAAGACAAGGGCATCGAGGTCAAATCGGTCGGCTTCGCGCAGGGCGGGCAGGAAAGCATCTTCGGGCTGAATAACGGTTCGGTGGATATTGCCGACTCGGCCACGGCCGGCCTCATCAATGCCGTCGTCGGCGGTTCCCAGATCATCGGGATCATGCCCAATATCGGGGTGAGCAAGACAACCAACAGCAAGTTCTTTGTTCTCGCGGACAGCGACATCAAGACCGTACAGGACCTGAAAGGCAAATCCATCGCGGTCAACACGCTCGGCGCGCATCTGGATTATACCGTTCGGGTCTATCTGAAAAAGCATGGCATGAAGGCTTCGGACGTGCAGCTGATCGTGGTGCCTGGGCCACAGCTCGACCAGATCCTGCGGCACAAGCAGGCCGATGTGGTCGCGACCGGGGCGGTGTGGCAAGACACGTTTGCCGGCAAGATCGAGGCCGAGGGCGGTGTCCGCGTGTTGTTCAACGACTACGAAGTACTGGGCTCCATCGGGCTCGGCAACACCATCATGAACAAGTCGTTTGTCGAGAAGCATCCGCATCTCGTCAAGGATTTTGTGACCACCTCCGCCAAGGCGGTTGACTGGGATGATGCGCATCCGGAGCAGGCGAGAAGGCTCCTTGCCGAAATCCTCAAAAACCGCGGCGATAAACCCGAGCTGGCGAAGTATTGGACGGGCTTCGGCCTGCGGCCGCATGCCTTGTACACCGACAATGATGCCCAGTTCTGGATCGATGCCCTGGTTGAAGAAGGCAAGCTCAAGCCCGGTCAGGTCACTCCGGCAGATGTCGTGACCAACAAGTATAACGATCTCGCCCACCTTGCGGCGAAATGAGCGAACGAGGGGTGCGATCACGGTGCAACCGCTGCCGCGATCGCTACGCCGGCGCAGCGATGAGGTAAAGAGGACGGCATGAGTGCGGTTCAAGGGACGACGCACGATCTTGAAATCAGAGATCTGGCGAAATCCTTCATTATCAATGGCAACCGGCATCCCGTATTCAGCGGGCTCGATCTGACGATCGATCGGGGGGAGTTTGTGGTGATCGTTGGCGAGAGCGGATCGGGCAAGACGACGCTCTTGCGGATCATCGCGGGTCTCGAAACCGCCGATGCCGGGTCGGTCGCCGTAAGCGGCAAGGACGTCGATGGCGTCGGCGCCGAGTGCGGCGTGGTGTTTCAGGAGCCCCGCCTGCTGCCGTGGCTGATTGTGCGGAAAAATGTCAGCCTCGGCCTCGAACTTCGCAAATTGCCGCGGGCGGTCATCGACCGGACGGTCGCGGAATTCCTCGACCTGGTTGGTCTCGGGGGATTTGCGTCGGCATACCCCAGCCAATTATCAGGAGGCATGGCGCAGCGCGTCGGCATCGCCCGCGCGCTTGCGATCAACCCAAAAATCTTGCTGCTGGACGAGCCCCTAGGCGCCCTCGATGCGATAACCCGGATGCGGATGCAGCTCGAGTTGGAAAGAATTTGGCAGGAGCGGCAAGTTACGACCGTCATGGTGACACACGATATTGAGGAGGCGGTCTATCTGGCCGACAAGATTGTCGTTATGTCCAGCGGACATGACGGCATCAGTGAAGTGATACCGGTCCCGCTGCCACGTCCCAGAGACCGCAGTGGCGCTGAATTCGCCCAGGTGCGAGAGACGCTGCTGCGCAAGTTCCACCTTGGTGCGCATTGAAGGGGTTGCTGACGTAGAATTCGATCGCTGCCAACGGGGTATCCGACGCGGGCTAGCTTCAGGTCTTTTTGGTTCCGAGCCCGCCGCCTTCGCAGGCTTGGTTGTGCAGCCATTCGCGGGCGGACAACTGGCCTTTATAGACTTCGGAATAAAGGCCGACTGGCCAAGTCAGCACGAACACCACATGGCTGACGACATCGGTGTTGCGGCTCGGACAGGGCTCGGGCAGCACGAAGCCGATGATCAGCAGGACGATACCGATCGCGAGATAGAGGCCGACGATGCCGCGCATGGGCTCAGGCGGCAACCTTGCCGGCGCGCGGCAAGGCCGGAACGAGGCTGCCGTTCTCGATCGGGATCAGCGCCGCGTCGTTGTAGGGTGAGGGATCACGCTCGACGCGGCGGCGGATACGGTGCAGCCGCATGTAGAAGGCCGCGAGCCGCAGATGCGTATCGGCGACTTCACGAACCCGCCGCGGCCAGAAGATCAGCAGGTTCTCGCGCGGCAGGCCGGCGCGGCGCTGGCTGCGCAGTTTGCGCCGGAAATAGCCGCCTTGCAGCGGATGCACGTTCTCCTGGATGAAGGTGAAATAGAACTGCACGACATGGTTGAGAAGCCGCACCGGCTTGATGCCCGACGCCTTGGCGCGGCGAAACATTGTTTCGATGTGCTCGGGCGAGTAATAAAGATCCCAGGCGCGGCGATAGATCTCCTGCCACTCGTCGGGCGTCATCATCTGATGGCCGGTAGTGACGTGCTCGAGATCGTATTTGTTCATGTCGGGGTCCATCCAGACCCGGTTGGTATAGAGCGCCTTATGGTCGGCCGACCCTGGCAACGGCGTCAGGATAAAGAATTCGAGGAGATCGACTGGCAACTCCCGCTGCACGGTGCGGATATCCTCGGCGATCCGCTCTGGCGTGTCGTTCGGGAAACCCAGGATATAGCCCGCATAGGTGATGACCCGCTGCGCCCGCCAGGCGAGAAACATCTGGCGGTATTCGTGCACCCGGTTCTGCTTCTTCTTGGCCTGTAAGAGATTGTCGGGGTTGATATTTTCGAGCCCGATGAAGACCCGCTTGCAGCCCGCCCGGGCCGCCTTCTCGACGAAGTTCGGGATGCGGTGGCAGAGCGTGTCGACCTGGATGATGAATTGCAGGCCGAGCCCCTCCTCTTCGCGCATCGTGATCAACCGATCGAAGATCGCCTCCCAATTGCGGTTGCGCGCGAAATTGTCATCGGTGATGAAGAAGCGAAAGACGCCCTGCTCCAGATTGGCCCGTACCAGGCGCTCGACGTCGTCGGCGTCGCGCCAGCGTGATTTGCGGCCCTGGACATTGATAATCGTGCAGAAGCTGCACTGGAACGGACAGCCGCGGCCGGCGTCAAAGGCACCGAGGCTCTCGCCGTAACGCTCGACGATCTCGCTGGCAGAAAGGGTGTGACCTGCTGCTGCAGCGCCGGCAGGTCGTCCATGTAGTTATAGATCGGCTCGAGCCGGCGGCGAGCGCGTCGGCAAAGAGCCCGTCGAGCCGCCCCTCGGCCTCGCCGGCAAAGAGGGTGACGCCGAGCCCCAGGGCGGCGTCGGATCGGCCGGCAACTCCGGCAGCATCGCCAGGAGCCCGGAGACGTGAAAGCCGCCGACTGCAACCGCGATGCCGTCCTCGCGGAACTGCCGGGCGATGTCCATCGCGCGGGGAAACTGGTTCGACTGAACGCCGACAAGGCAAACAAGCCCGGCATCGGCCGCCTTGATCCGCCGGGCCATGCGGCGAATCGGAATGACCGTGTGGCATTCGTCATAAGCGTGGATCTCGACCGCGACATCGGAGCCAAGCGCGCGGCGGTGGGCGAGGTCGGTCGCGATGCCGTAAAGGCAGGCGAGCGAATTCGACGGGATCCAGGATTTCCACCACTGGATCACATAGCCGTCATCGTCGTAATGCGACGGCTTCACTAGCTCGACAACGAACCGGCGGTCCCCCAACTCCCCCTCGCCCCGACAGGCTCAACCAGCGCTGAGTTTACGACTGCACGCCACCCCTCGCAACCGCACCCCGGAACGGCTAACCTGCATCAGCGCGGATCAGAGGAGGCGGCGGGTGTTCGAAGGCTTTACGCGGACCGAAATCGAGACAAGCGGCGCGCGGATCAATCTGCGGCATGGCGGCGACGGGCCGCCTCTGTTGCTGCTGCACGGCAATCCGCTGACCCATGCCTCGTGGGCACAAGATCGCGCCGCGGCTTGCCGAGCATTTCCATGTCGTTGCCGCCGATCTGCGCGGCTATGGCGACAGCGTGGGCCCCGACGATGGCGGCGAAAACAGCATCAATTATTCGTTTCGGGCGATGGCGCAGGACCAGGTCGAGGTGATGGAGAAGCTCGGCTATCGCGAATTCTTTGTCGCCGGGCACGACCGCGGCGCCCGCACCACGGCGCGCATGTGCCTCGACCATCCCGAGCGGGTAAAGCGCGCGGCGCTGATCGACATCCTGCCCAACCACCACATCTGGACCCACACTTCCAAGGAATGGGCGTTGCGGTCGTGGCACTGGGCGTTGATGGCGCAGCCCTACGACTTCCCCGAGCGGATGCTGGCCGGATCCCGGCGCAGTGGTTCATGGAGAAGAAACTGTCGAAGCCCGGCATCGGTCTGGGCTGTTTCGATCCCGAGGCGTTCGCCGAATATGTCCGCTGCTTCAACTGGAAAACGATCAAAGGTTCATGCGCCGATTACCGCGCCTGCGCCACCTGCGATTTCGAGATGGACAAGGCCGATTTCGAGGCCGGGCGTAAAATCACGGAGCCGCTGCTGGTGATCTGGGGCGCCAAAAGCCACACCGAGGGCGTCCACGGCGACGTGCTGTCGGTCTGGCAACGCGATTACGCCACCGACGCGCGGGGCGGCGCCATTCCCTGCGGCCATTATGTGCCGGAAGAAGCGCCCGATGAGACTCTGCGCTGGCTTCTCCAGCACTTCGGCTGAAGCGCGGCGCACCGCCTATTGCGCAGCGCTGGCGGTTTTTTGACGCATTAGCGTCAAGAGGCCGCGCACCTGGCCGCCGTGACGCTGGATTACCGATGCAAATTCCGAGCGCTGCGTCACCAGCATGCTGACGCCTTCGACGACCACGTCGCTGATCTTGTATTTGCCATCCTCGCTGACGAGCCGCCAGTCGACCTTGAGCGGCGTCGTCGCGTTGGGGCTTAGAATATCGGTTGAGACGATGGTGGCGCCGTCCTCCGGACGGCTGGCGCGAATCTTGAACGTCTCGCCGCCGAAGCCTGCCAGGCGGGTGGCGTAGACAACCACGATATACTCCTGGAAAAGTCTCACGAATTCCTGCTTTTCCTCCTCGCTCGCGGTGCGCCAATAGCGGCCGAGGACGAACCGTGCGATGCCGGGGCCGTCAAAGCTCGTTTGAAACAATTCGCGGAAGCGCGCCTGCCGCTCGGCCGGCGGCACCTTGTCGCTCAGGACATCGACGGCGCGCGTCCACAACTGGTTCATGAAATCGATCGCATCGCGCGCGGCGAACGCCGAGCGGGCGCAGAGCGATCCGAACGCCGCCATGATCGGCAAGGCAGTCAAGAACCAACGGCGTGATGTCACGACGATCCCCCCAAACACAGAACGACGATGGTGTCCGACACCGCAAACCCCTCGATGCGCCGATTCTTCCACGACGCGGTGGGTTTTGTCGATAAGGTGTAAGCAGAGTTGGCGACAGCCGGCCGATTGCCTACATCGAGGCTGGCGCGGCGGTGCCGGAATAGCGACAAGGGGTCCGTGAAATGTGGCGATTCATGCGCGACAAGCTGGTGGTTCCGGCGCCCGAGGATTGTTTGCCGGGACGGGCGGTCAAGATGCCGGTCGCCGAGCGGCATTACGTCAACGGCCATGCGCTCGCGGGTCCCTATCGCGACGGCATGGAGAAGGCGATTTTCGGGCTCGGCTGCTTCTGGGGAGCGGAGCGCGTATTCTGGCAGGCCCCGGGCGTCTGGGTGACCGCGGTCGGCTATGCTGGCGGCTCGACGCCCAACCCGACCTATGAAGAAGTGTGCAGCGGCCGCACCGGGCACACCGAGGCGGTGCTCGTCGTCTTCGACCCCAAGGCGACGAGTTACGAGGCGCTGCTGAAGCTGTTCTGGGAGAGCCACGACCCGACCCAGGGCATGCGACAGGGCAACGATGTCGGGACGCAATACCGCTCGGCGATCTACACCTTTTCGCCCGAACAGCGCCGCGCCGCCGAGATGACGTGCGAGGCATATCAGCGCCAGCTCGAGGCGGCCGGCATGGGCGCGATCTCGACCGAGATCGCCGACGCCCCGCCGTTCTATTTCGCCGAGGACTACCACCAGCAGTACCTCGCCAAGAACCCTCACGGCTATTGCGGTCTCGGCGGCACCGGCGTGTCGTGCCCGATACCGGCCAAGGCCGCGGCCGAATAGCACGCAGGACCGGCTAATCGCGCCAGAACGGGTCGGCGCGGTTGAGCCGGCGCAAATGGTCGCATAACTCGGGTTCGCCCCGCGCGAGCGCGCGGTCGTGCTGTTCAAGCAACCTCCTCGCGGCATCCGCCGTAGCACAATGCGGGTCCTCGGGCGGGCACAAATGTGCGACCAGATCATGGGCGACGCGAACGTCGTTGGCGTAGCCCAGATCGTCCTGCAAGCGCTTCAACCGTCTGACATACTGCTCCACCTCTGACGGAGCGAAGAGGCTGGCGAGAAGCTCGATCGCGTAGCGCAGGTTCTTGACAGCGATACGCAATTTATGCCGCTCTCTTGGTGCCAACCGGCGAAATCCCTTCCCGCGACGGCGGACTTTGCGGCGGCGGCGATCCAGCACCTCGGGCGCCAGCTTGCCGAGCGGCATCGCCAAATCTTGCCCCTCTCCCGGGTCCGCGCGCCAGCCACAGGTCTCGAACCAGCGCATCAACCGCAGCAGGATTGCGGTATATCGCGGCGCCATGATCCGCTCGCGCACTCGCTCGTAGGCCGCGCGCCGCGCCTCTTCGGGGGCCAAGCGAAGATCGTGCAGATCTAGATCAGCGTCCGCGGGACGCAGCAATTGCGTTGCGAAGACGTCCAGATTGCGGGCGGCGCCGAGCGGTTCGTTGAGCCAAGCCAGGTCCTCCGCGATCCTGCGGCGCTCATACGGCGCAATCGCGCCCTTGAAGGCGAGGAGCGCCGCGCGCAAACGCCGCAATGCCACCCGCATCTGATGGACGCCCTCAGGAGCGGCCGCCAGTACAGCGGCCTCGTTGCGCATGAAATGGGCGAGACAGGTGCGGCCGATCCGCTGCAACGCATCGTCGATGCTTATCCGCCGGTCGAGATCCACCGGCGCAGCCGAAATACGGCGAGGGCGGCTCGGCGCCGTCCGCCTCGACGAGGCGGTAGCCCCGCTCCGCCTTGCTTCGCAGTTCGAGGCGCAGCGGCGCGGTCTTCAAGAGCCTCAGCGCAAGATCGTAAAGCGCCGCCGGCTGGCCCTCCTTCAGTTCGAATTCGACCTCGCAGACCGGATCGACCCGGGTCCCGTCGCCGCTGCGGATGTTGCCGCGGTCGATCGCGGCCTCGATCAGGATCCCGCGAGAGGGTTCAAGATTTATAGCGGTACGCGACACCTCGGTGACGAAGAGCGGGCGCAGTTCGGCGACGGCCTCGCGCGGCAGCAGGCGGCCGCTGTGCGGCGCATCGGGGTCGGGGAGGTTGTCGGCGACCGCGTCCTCCCATTCGCCGCGCGCGAGCGGGTTCTCCGTCGCGGCAGCGTCCGACTTGACGGTCTGAACGAAACGGCCGTCCTCTTCGCGGACACGCACCACCAGCCCGGCACGGCGCAGCGCCTGATCCGGCGTTTCGAAATATGTGCTCACCAAGGCCTTCGCAACGCCGTTCGCCGCCGGCGCCATGCGCCGCAAGGCCTCCTCGATCGGCGCCAAGTCATCGGGCCGCGCCGAGAGCTTGAGTTCAATTTCGGTCGCGATAGAGGATTCTCCGGGCCGAGGCCGTCACAATAGATCGGACGGCCACGTCAACGCAAATCCGTGTCGAAGGGCGCGGCCCAGCCTTGCAGCAGCAATCGTGCACGATTACCGAGCGAACTGCTACAAGATTGGGCAGGCGATCGCGCGAGGAGGATGCCGATTTGCAGGTCGTGCGGCGCACACTGCCGGCGCTCGCCGCTGGCCGGCGTCGGTTGAAGGCATTCACCCCCTCGGTTTGGCTTTTCGACGAGCCAGATTTTCGCCGGTTGTGGATCGTCGGCGTCGTCACCTTCGCGGTGCGCTGGCTGGAAATGCTGGCGGTCGCGGTGTTCGCCTATCAGCATACCGGTTCGCCCTTCATCGTCGCCTCCCTGACGATGCTGCGGATGCTGCCGATGGCGCTCTTCGGCGCCGTCATCGGCGCGCTCGCCGACCGCCTCGAACGGCGCATCGCCCTCGTCCTGGTCGTCATCTCGATGCTGGCGACCTCGCTGACCCTGATGACGCTCGCCTGGACCGGGGCGCTCGCGGTTTGGCATCTGGCGGTCGCGAGCTTTGTCAATGGCGTTGCCTGGACGACCGACAATCCGGTGCGGCGCACGATGATCGGCGAGGTCGTCGGTCCGGAGCGGATGAGCAGGGCGATGTCGATCGATGTCGGCGCCAACAACGCCAGCCGCATCCTCGGCCCGACCCTGGGCGGCGTGCTGCTCGCCGGCTTCGGCATCGGCGGCGCGTTCGCCGTCAGCGTGCTCTGCTACATGATTGCGCTCGCCGCCGCGCTCAAGGTGCGTCATCGGAACGAGGCAAAGCCGTCCGGCGGGGCCGGGGTGCTGGCCCGCATCGTCGAGGGGCTGGTGCTGGTCCGCCGCGACCGGCGACTGATCGGCACCCTCGTCATCACCGTGATCTACAACACTTTCGGCTGGCCCTTCACCAGCATGATCCCGGTCGTGGGTCAGGACAATCTGCAGCTCGGCGCGGTCGGCATCGGCATTCTCGCCAGCATGGACGGCGTCGGCGCTTTTTGCGGCGCGGTCGCGATCGCGCTCTGGGCAAAGCCGCGGGTGTTCGCACGCCTCTATACGGGCGGCGTGCTTGTCTATCTCGTGATGCTGCCGGTCTTTGCGCTGTCGCCCTATCCGGCGCTGGCGGGCGCGGTTTTGCTGACGACCGGGCTTGCCAATGCGGGGTTCAGCATCATGCAGGCCACACTCGTCTATCTGTCGGCGCCGGCCGAAATGCGCAGCCGCATTTACGGCGTGCTCTCGGTCTGCATCGGGGTCGGGTATGGTCGGGTTCATCCATATCGGGCTGCTCGCCGGACTGATCGGGGCGCCGTGGGCGATCGTCGTCTCCGGGATCGAGGGTCTGGCGGCGATGTTGCTGACGCGGCGTTACTGGCGCGCGATAGGCGGTTCTGCATGAGGGCGGCCACGAGGATCGGCATCGCGCGGAAATCGTCGCAACAAATTGCTGCGGCGATGTATTCTTTTGGATAACGCGCCGCCGCGGGAGAAGAAGAATGCCGTCGACCTCGTTGCACCTGCACTTCGACCCCGCCGACAGTCTCGATTACGTCGAGCGCGCGCGGGCGCTGGCGCCGCTGTTGCGGGAAGCGGCCGACGAGATAGAAGAGCATCGGCAACTCCCCGAGCGGGTCGTCGAGGCGCTGATCGACGGCGGCTTCTTCCGCATGCTGCTGCCGCGCTCGCTGGGCGGCGCCGAACTTCATCCGCTCGTCTACGTGCAGGTGATGGAAGAGCTCGCCAAGGCCGAGCCGAGTGTGGCCTGGTCGCTCGGGCAGAATTCGGGATGCTCGATGTCGGCTCCCTATCTCGACCCAGAGGTGGCGCGCGAAGTCTTTGGCGGCCGGCGGGGCATCCTCGCCTGGGGGCCCGATCTGCCGAATGCCGGCAAGGGTGTCGCCGTCGAGGGCGGCATCCGGGTCACCGGCCGCTGGGGCTTCGCTACCGGCAGCCGGCATGCGACTTGGCTCGGCGCGCACGTGCCGGTCTTCGAGCCCGACGGGTCGCCGCGGCTCAATCCCAACGGAAGGCCGTTCGTTCGCACCGTGCTGTTCCCGAAATCGAGCGCCCGGATCATCGATAATTGGCATGTCATCGGGCTGCGCGGCACCGGCAGCGACAGCTATGCGGTCGAGGATTTGTTTGTGCCGCAGAAGTATACGCTGTCCCGCGACAATCAGGCCGAATGCCGCGAGCCGGGCGTGCTCTATCGCTTTACTAGCGGCATGGTCTACGCCATGGGGTTCTCGAACGTATCGCTCGGCATTTCCCGCGGCGCCCTCGATGCCTTTGTCGAACTGGCGCGCGACAAAATCCCCCGCGGCGCCCGTAACCCGCTGCGCGAAAATAAGTGATCCAGTCGATGGTCGCGCAGTGCGACGCGCGGCTGCGTTCGTCGCGCGCGCTCATCCATCAGACGCTGCGCGAGATGTGGGACACCGCTGAGCGCACCGGCGACTTCGCCGCCGAACAGCATCCGCGGCTGCGGCTCTCGACGACCTGGGCAATCAACCAGGCGCGCGACGTCGTCGCCGAAGTCTATAGTGCGGCCGGCGCCACCGCGATCTTCAACGAGAACCCGTTCGAGCGGCGCTTTCGCGACATGCATGCCGGCAGCCAGCAGGGCCAGGGCCGCCCGGTCCATTTCGAGACGGTCGGCCAGATGCTGCTCGGCCTGCCGCCGCAGGGCCGCATGTTCCGTTAAGATCGCGAAGCGCGGGCGGCGCTGGCCGTCCCGCCGCCGCGGTCAGTCCGCCGCCGTGAAGTCGCTGGCGACGACCTCGCGCAACAGGTCCCGCAACCGCGCGGCGCGCTCACTGCCGAAGACCTCGTCGAAGCGCGCCTGCGCGACCGCCCAGCAGGCGCCGGCGGCGCTCTGTTTTCGACGCCGGCCGCGCTAAGGCGCAATTCGCGGCGCCGGCGGTCGGCCGGGGAGGCGACCACCTCGATCAGCCCGTCGCGCTGCAACGGCAGGATGTTGCGGCCCAGCGTCGTGCGGTCCATGACCAAGGCGGCCGCCAGCGCGTTGATCGTCATCGGCCCGTCGCGGCCGAGCCGGCTGAGGATCGCGAATTGCGTGGCGCGCATCCCGACCGGCGCAAACAGCTGGTCGTAGAAATGGCGACACATGCCGCGCCGCCTGGCGGATCGCCAGGCAATTGCAATCCTGAAAGCTGGGCCGTGCTTCGCGGTCATCGCGGCACCTCGAAAAAAGATCGGTCCGCGGCCTGGACAAAGGCGTATATGCGCACTTATATAGGCGCATATACGCGTAACTGCCAGTCCTGTCGCGCCGGAGAATAGCATGCCGCTGGATCAGCCGATGCCGCCCGTTGTTCGCTCGGCGCCGCGCCCGATGCCGGAAACCGTCTGCTCGATCCGCGCACCCGGCTGCTGCTCGAAGCGCCGATCGTCGCGGACGCTGCTGCGGCTGGCCTGGCCGAACGTCGTCGTCATGCTGGCGCAAGCGTCGACCGGGCTGATCGAGACCTGGTGGGTCTCGCGTCTCGGGACTCGATGCGCTGGCCGGCATGGCGCTGGTGTTTCCCGGCTTCATGATGATGCAGATGCTGTCGGCCGGAGCGATGGGCGGCGGCATCTCCTCGGCGATCGCCCGCGCGCTCGGCGGCGGCCGGCGCGACGACGCCGATGCGCTGGTGCTGCACGCGATCGTCATCAATCTGGTGATCGGCGCTCGTCTTCTCGGCGCCTGGTGCTGGTGTTCGGCCGGCCGCTCTACCGCGCGCTCGGCGGCGAGGGCGCCTCGCTCGAGCGCGGCGCTGCCCTATTCGAACGTGGTGTTCGCCGGCAACGCCGCTGGTCTGGCTGATGAACGCGCTGGCCAGCGTGATCCGCGGCACCGGCAACATGCTTGTCCCGTCGCTCGCCGTCTGCCTCGGCGTCGTGCTGCTGGTGCCGCTGTCGCCGCTGCCTGATCTTCGGGTCTGGGCCGCTTCCCGCGCTCGGCATCGCCGGCGCCGGCGATCGCGGTGGTGTTCGACGACGGCGCTGACCGCCTGGTGCTGGGCCTGGTACATCCTCGCCGGCCGCAGTGTCGTGCGTTTCGCCTGGGCGCGGCTGCGCGTGGCGCTGTTTGCCGACATCCTGCGGGTCGGCGGCGTGGCCTCGATTTCAGCACGTTGCAGACCACGCTTGACCGTGGTGCTGACGACGGCGCTGGTCGGGCGCCGCCGCGGGGCCGCGACGCGATCGCCGGCTACGGCACCGGCGGCCGGCTCGAATATCTGCTGGTGCCGCTGGTGTTCGGGCTCGGCGCGCCGCTGGTGGCGCTGGTCGGCACCAATATCGGCGCCGGCCAGCGCGCAGCGGGCGTTGCGCGTCGCGTTGATCGGCGGCGGCGATCGCCTTCGGCCTGACCGAGGCGATCGGGCTGGCCGCCGCGCATCGTGGCCGAGGGCCTGGCTCGGCCTGTTCGGCGACGACCCGCAGATGCTCGCGGCCGGCACCGCCGTATCTGCGCAGGTCGGGCCGGTCTACGGCTTCTTCGGCCTCGGCCTGTCGCTCTACTTCGCCTCGCAGGGTGCCGGGCGGCTGTTCTGGCCGCTGCTCGGCGGGCTGTTGCGGCTGGTCGTCGCGGTCGGCGGCGGCTGCGCTCGCGCTGGCGTCTCACGGGCTCGCTCGGCTGGCGTGTTCGCCGCGCTGAGCCTGGCGCTTGTCCTCTACGGTCTGACATTATCGGCGGCGGTCGCCTCCGGCGCCTGGTTTCGGCCGGCGCGCCGTCCTTGATCGTCCGGGCGCGCTGGCCGCGGCAACGGGTGGAAAAGGCAGCGAGATGACCGTGCAATATTTCGAAGATCTTGCCGTCGGGCAGAAATTTGCCTCGGCCAATCTGCGGGTCGATGCCGAGGCGATCAAGGCGTTCGCCGCCGAATTCGACCCGCAGCCCTTTCATCTCGACGACGAGGCGGCGCGCGCGAGCCTGTTCGGCGGGCTGGCGGCGAGCGGTTGGCACACCGCGGCACTCACGATGCGGCTCTGCGTGACGAGCGATTTCCGACCGGCCGGCGGCATCATCGGGGTCGGCGGCGAACTGATCTGGCTGAAACCGGTGCGGCCGGGCGACAGCCTGCATGTCGAGGTCGAAATCGTCGAGACCCGCGCCGTCGCGCTCGCGCCCGGCCCAAGGGGTCATCAAGTTCCGGATGACGACGCTCAACCAGCACGACGAAATCGGTCCAGACGTTTCACCCCGACGCTGTTCGTCGACCGCCGGCCAGGATAAGGCACATCGGATTTGCCCGCCGCATACGGCGTGTCTTGCGCTATAGTCGGAAAGTAGAGCGAAGGGGAGAAGCCGATGACTCTGACCTTGGAAGAAGCTAATCGCATCGTCCGCGGCGCCGTCGCCAAGGCGCAGGAACTCAACATCAGGATCAGTGCCGCGGTCTGTGATGCCGGCGGCCGGCTGATTGCCTTGCAGCGGATGGACAACGCGATCTGGGCCAGCGCCTATGGCTGCCAGGGCAAAGCGGTGGCGTCGGCCGCTTTCGGCCGGCCAAGCGGCGAGATGGCCGAGCGCGCCGATCAGCCGACCCCGCGCGGCATCGCCGCGGCCGAAGGCGGGCACATGATCATGGGCCAGGGCGCCGTGCCGATTATCCGCAACGGCGTTGTCGAAGGAGCTTGCGGTGTTGGCGGCGGCACCTCGCAACAGGATGAGGACTGCGCCCGCGCCGGCGTCGCGCAACTGTAACCGCAGGTCAGGAGCCGGCCTCATAAGCGCGGCCGGGCGGATAGGCCGGGTATTTTGGGATCTCCGGGTCCATATGGTCCCAAGGCTGGGCGCTGGCGACGAAGATGTTGGCCTCGGGTCGAAATAGGCTCGGATCGTCGAGCGTGCCGACCCGGATCGCCACGAGGTCCGGCCGGGCCGAGACCCGCAGAAACAGCATCGTGCCGCACTCCGGGCAGAAGGCGCGGGTGATGTCGTTGCCGCTGTCGGCCTTCTTCACGTAGAGCTTGGGTTCGCCGCGGGTGACGCGAAAGCCGGCGGCGGGGAGGCGCCAACCGGCGGCGTAGGCACTGCCGCTCTGGCGCTGACAATCCCGGCAGTGGCATAGGAGCGCAAACCCGGGCTCGCCGGTTGATTCGTAGCGAACGCCGCCGCACAGACAACCGCCCGTCATCCTCGCCATGAGGCCATCTTCCGCGACGCCGCCGTCGCCGACACGTTGTCGCCGCAATCCGATCGCGTTATGAGGCGCGCCGAGACCGCGATCACCGGATCATGTCGACAAGGATGCCAAGGATGAAAAGGGTGACCCCGCCCCACAGCAGCAGGGCGAGAAGCGTATGCATCCGGCTTGACCCGGGCGTCGCGCGCGCAACGCCGGCTGATCTTAATCTTGCCATGGCGCTCCTCCTCGGCGATCCGACAAAAACAGCCTAGTCACGCTTTGCCGCTTCTGTCGAACGGTTTCCTTAATTATTGATAACGGCATCCCGACGCATCGAACGACGGCGGGACGGCAGGAGGAGACGGGTGCGACTACTGGCTGCTTTGATGGTGGCGATGTGCGTCGCCGGAACCGCGCATGCCGAAAGGCAGATATTTTCGCTGTTCGACTTCGAATTCGAGAGCGGGCGCATTCTTCCCGAGCTGCGGATCGCCTACGAGACGGCGGGCAAACTCAACCCGGGCCGCGACAACGCCATCCTGCTGATCGGCGGGCGCAACGGCGGCTCGCATTCGTTCGACGCCCTGATCGGGCCGGGCAAGACATTCGATAGCACACGCTACTTCGTCATCACGGCCGATCCGATCGGCTGCGGCGCCTCGTCCTCGCCCAAGGACGGGCTCGGCCAGGATTTTCCGCGTTATTCGATCCGCGACATGATGGCCGCACAACATGCCCTCGTCAGCCGCGGGCTCGAACTGGCGACGTTGCGCGCTATCGCCGGCAGCGGGATCGGGTCCTTTGTCGCGCTCGAATGGGGGATTCATCACCCCGAGATGGTCCGCAGCCTGATCCTGTTGGCGCCGACGCCCCGGACCGAGCCCCATTTGCAGCTCACGATCGACCTATTGACCTCGGTCATCGCGCTCGATCCCGAGTGGCAGGGCGGCCGCTACACCCATAACCCGGTCGAAGGGCTGCGGCTTGCCGGCATGCTCTACTATCCTTGGTCGGTGTCGGCAGCCTACCTCGACCGCATCCCGGCACGGCAGCAGGCCGCCGAACTTGAAGACAGCGCACGATCGTTCGGCGAATGGGACGCCAATTCGCTCGTGCTGCGCTATGCCGCGGGCCGCGCGCATGACGTTGCCGCCTCGTTTGGCGGAGATCTCAAGGCGGCCTTGGGGCAAATCTCGGCTCCTGCCCTGATCCTGGTCAGCGCCAGCGACCGTTTGATCGGGCTCGACGGCCCGCGCCGCCTGCGCGACGGGATCCGGCAGGCGAGCTACGCCGAGATTCCCTCCGATCTCGGCCACCGCGCCATCGGCGCTACACCGGAGACCCCGGAAGGACAATTCATCGACCAGCGCATCCGGGCGTTCCTGGTGAAAATCGAGTGAGGCTCACGAGGCGTAGCGCGCCGCCTTGATCCAGCTCTTGTTCAAATGCGACAGCAGCGGATGCGAGGCCTCGGCGGCGAATTTGACGCCGAGTTCCGACAGCTTGGCCGAGGCTTCGAGCCAAGCGTCGAAGCTGCTGCGGGCGTAAAGGGTGTTGACCTCGATCGCGTCGGCAAAGGTGCGGACGTTCAGCATCTTGGCCGCGGTGCGGGCGGCGGCGTCGATCTCCAAACGGGCGAACCCGGCCATCTGGTTGCTCAGCGCTTCCAATCCGCGCGCCAGTGCCGCCTGCAATTCGGTCAATGCCGCCAGGGCCTCCTCCTCGAAGCCGACGACCATGTCGGCGGCGGGCGAGGGCGCGGCAATTGCGGCAAGGCGGCAGGCGGAACGGCCGGTTCGGCCGCGGCCATCGCCGCCAACGCCTGGGGCTCGGCGGTTGGCGTCGCCGCGTCGGTCGAAGCGGCTGGTTTTTCGGACGGTTCGAGTGCGCGCGGGCCGCGCCTTCCTCTTGCTTCCATGATCCCATCCTTCGTCTGGTGCGGAGCGCGCTCTGTTGCGTCGCACAATGTCGAAGATATAGTGGGCATCGAGCGCGCGCAAGAGCAATTGTGCGTCGCACAAAGGGGCTAGGCGGAATTCGACGCGCAGGATCGTATTGTCGGCGCCGGTCACCCGCACTTGCGTCCCGGCCGGCAGATCGGGTCCTTCGACCCGCCATACCGTGTCGTCGACCCTCAGCCAGCCGCGGCCATTGACGATCGCCTGATCGAGTGTGAATGCCCGGCCGACATAGCTTTCGGCCCGCCGATTGAGGTGGGTTTGGCTTTGCTTTTGCCGCGTGCGGGCGAAGACCATGCGGCCAATTGCGACGCTGGCGACGGCGAACGCGGCGAAGATCAGAGCCTGGTATTCCCAGTCGAGATCGGGCGCGAACCAGGCGACGACGGCAACACCGAGCGCGGCAGCAGAGAGCCAGATGCACAGCATCGCTGGACTGGCCAGTTCGATAACGGCGAAGAGCGCCGCCAGAACCAGCCAGTGCCAGAACTCCATCAGGGATTCTCGCCCGGTGCGGCGGCCGCCGGCGGGCGGGAGCCGGCGAAGGTTTCGCGGGCGACTTCGGCGATCCCTGCCAGAGAGCCGATCATCGATGCGCTGTCGAGCGGCATCAGGATCAGCTTCTGGTTCGGTGTTGCCGCGATGCGCCCGAGCGCGTCGATGTAGCGCTGGGCGACGAAGTAATTGATCGCCTGGATGTTGCCGCGGCCGATCGCGTCGGAGACGAAGGTCGTCGCCTTGGCCTCAGCCTCGGCCTGCCGCTCGCGCGCCTCGGATTCGCGAAAGGCGGCCTCGCGCTGCCCCTCGGCGGCGAGAATGACGGCCTGCTTTTCGCCCTCGGCCTTCAGCACGGCAGCCTGTTTGAAACCTTCGGCGTCGAGCACGTTGGCGCGCTTTTCGCGCTCCGCCTTCATCTGCCGCGCCATCGCGGCGACCAGTTCGGGCGGCGGCGCTATGTCCTTGATTTCCACCCGCTGCACCTTGACGCCCCATGGCGTGGTCGCCGCGTCGACCACGGTGAGAAGTTGGGTATTGATGCGGTCGCGCTCGGAGAGGAGTTCGTCGAGGTTCATCGAACCCATGACCGTGCGAATATTGGTCATCGCGAGGTTGAGGATGGCCTGCTGCAGATTGCTGACCTCATAGGCCGCCTTGGCCGCATCCAAAACCTGGTAGAATACAATCGCATCGACCGTGACCAGCGCGTTGTCGCGCGTGATGACGCTCTGCGAGGGGACTTCGATGACGGTCTCCATCATGTTCATGCGCGCGCCGACCCGGTCGACGACCGGGATCAGCAAGGCCAGACCCGGCTCCAGTGTGCGAACATAGCGGCCGAACCGCTCAACGGTCCATTCATAGCCCTGCGGCACTGATTTGACCGCGACCGCGACAAAAATAACGGCAAAAACAACGACGAGAATGACGAAAAGCGTGAAAGGGCTGATCATAGCATTGGTCTCCCGGCCAAATTGATCTGTCAAGAGGTGTAAACCCATTAGTTTAACATTCCGCGCCATTTCCGTCTAAATCGAAACCTGCGGCGTCGCCGGCGGCGACAACCGAATTGCAACGCCGGGGGGCGTAGACAGGCTCCGAGCTTTTTCCTAAGGTGAGCGCGGGGGTTGCGACGCATCGGCGATGCGATTGCGATTAGTTGGGGAAATGGGGGCTGCATTGGATTTGCTCAGAGACGCGCGCCTCGGGCGCCACCGCGCGATGAAAGTTGCCGGGTCGCGGATTGTTATTGGCGGACTGGCGGCGGCGTTTGTCGGATGCTTGATCTTCGTCCCGATCGAGGCGCAGGCAGGCCGGCACGTCAAGCATCTGGCGCGCCATGCCGCACCGGTGGCGCGCAATCTGGTCAGCGAATCGATCGTAATCGACGTCGATACCGGCCGGGTACTGAGCGAGGTCAACGCCGACGAGATCACCTATCCGGCCTCGTTGACCAAGATGATGACCCTCTATCTGACCTTCGAGGCGCTGCATTCCGGGCGGCTGCGTCTCGACCAATATCTGCCGGTCTCGGCCGATGCGGCAAGCCGGGCGCCGACCAAGCTCGGCCTGCATCCCGGCGACCAGATCCAAGTGCAGGACCTGATCCTCGGGTTGGTGACGCGCTCGGCCAACGACGCGGCATCGGTGCTCGCCGAGGGCATGGCCGGCAGCGAATGGGCCTTTGCCGGCCAAATGACCAACAAGGCGCGCCAGATCGGGATGACCCGCACCGTCTACCGCAACGCCTCCGGGCTGCCCGACCCGGCGCAGGTGACGACGGCGCGCGACGTCGCGCAACTGGCGCTGGCGCTCTATCGCGACTATCCACAAGAATACCGCTATTTCTCTGTCCGGGAATTCGATTTCCGCGGCAGGACGATCCCGAACCATAACCATCTGCTGCAGACCTATGATGGCGCTGACGGCATCAAGACCGGCTATATCCGCGCCTCAGGTTTCAATCTCGCCGCCTCGGCGGTGCGCGACGGACACCGTCTGATCGGCGTCATAATGGGCGGTCCGTCGGCCGGCGCCCGCGATCGCGAGATGGTAGGTCTGCTCGATCGTGGCTTCGAGGAGGTCGGCGTCGCCGGCACCATGGTCGCTCGACGCGAATCGCCGCAACGCGTCGCCGCGGCCGAGCCGCGCCCCGCTGCGCATGAGAAGCCGGGCCTCCTGACCAAGGCGGCGGCGCGGGTGGGCTCGCGTCTGACCCCGGTGGCCAAGGCGGAGGCGGCGGTGCTGTCGCACGAACCGCGTGGTGCTGCTTCGAGGCGAGCGCTGGAGCATCCAGCTCGGCGCCTTCCGCGCCGAGAACGCCGCCGAGAAGGTGGCGCGGTCCGCCGCCGGCCTATCGGTCGCCAAAGGCAAGCCGGCGCAGATCGTGCAGCCGGGCAAGTCCGGCAAGGCACGGCTCTACCGCGCCCGGCTGTTGAACTTCACCGCCGGCCGAGGCGCACGCCGCTTGCACCGCGTTGCGCAAGAAGAAGATCGATTGCTCGGTGGTTCCGCCCTCCGGAATGCGCGTCGCCGACCGTTAGCGGCGGCTTTTGTCAGCCCTCCGGCAGGGCGACGCCGCTGGCGGCGAGCTCGGCCGCCGAGTTCGCTCTTCAGGCGCGCCAACGCCGCTTCGTTGGGCGCCTCCGCGCGGGCGACCAGCACGGCCTGCGTATTCGAGGCGCGCAACAGCCACCAGCCGTCGATCCGTGCGCACGCGCACGCCGTCGATGTCGATCAGGTCGGCGTTGGCCCGGCGCAGCCGCGCCTCGACCTCGCGCACGACCGCGAACTTGCGCTCCTCGGCGCAGGGGAAGCGCAGTTCCGGGGTATTGACGACGGCCGGCAGGCGATCGAGCATCTCGGCGAGGCTTTCTGAGGAGCGGCCGAGAATGCCGAGCAGCCGCACCGCGACATAGACCGCGTCGTCGAAGCCGTAATAGCCGTCCGCATAGAAGATATGGCCGCTCATCTCGCCGGCGAGCGGCGCCCCGGTCTCGGCGAGCCTGGCCTTGATCAGCGAATGGCCGGTCGCCGCCATCACGGGCTTGCCGCCCATGCGGGCGATCTCGTCGAAGAGGACCTGGCTCGCCTTGACGTCGGCGATGATCGGAGCGCCGGGGTGCCGCGCCAGCACATCACGCGCCAGGACGATCATCAGCTGGTCGCCCCACAGGATGCGGCCTTGCGCGTCGACCACCCCTATGCGGTCGCCGTCTCCGTCGAAGGCGATGCCGAGGTCGCAGCGCTCGCGCGCCACGGCTGCTGCAGCTGCACCAGATTTTCCGGGATCGTCGGATCGGGATGATGCGCCGGGAAGGTTCCGTCGATCGTCTCGTTCAACAGCACATGCCGGCCGGGCAGCCGGGCGGTCAGAGCCTGCACCACCTCGCCGGTGGCGCCGTTGCCGGGATCCCAGGCGACCGTCAGCGGCCGGGCGCCGTCGTAATCGGACGCCAGCCGCGCGACATAAGCCTCGCCGAACGGAATGCGCTTCGACCTTGCCGCGCGGCCCCGTCGGGCTCGCCGAGAGCTAGCGCGGTCGCGCCGAGGCGGCGGATGGCATCGCCGAAGAAGGGCCCGCCGCGAAAGACAAACTTGCAGCCGTTGTAGTCGGGCGGGTTGTGCGAGCCGGTGATCATGACGCCGCCATCCACGCCCAGCGTCGCCGCGGCGTAATAAAGCATCGGGGTCGGCCCGAGGCCGATCCGCATGACATCGAGACCCTCGACCGACAAGCCCTCGACCAAGGCGGCCTCGAGATCGGGCGAGGAAATCCGCCCGTCATAGCCGGTCGCGACGCGGCGGCCGCCGGCAGCCGCGAGGGTCTGCGCATAGGCGCGGCCGATCGCCAGCACATCGGCGGTCGAGAGGGTTTCGCCGACGATCCCGCGAATGTCGTATTCGCGCAGGATCGTCGGGTCGAAACGGTGTGACATCGTCCGATTCAGAGGTAGGAGGCGACAATGCGGCGCAGACCGGCTCCGAGTTCCGGATGCTTCAGGCCCAGAGCAATAGTTGCTTCGAGAAATCCGAGCTTGTCGCCGCAATCATAGCGTTTGCCGGCAAAACGCAGCCCGTGAAACGCCTGGCCCTCCTCGATCAGCCGTCCCAGGGCGTCGGTCAGCTGGATCTCGCCGCCGCTGCCCCGATCGCCGCGCCCGAGATGCCCGAACACTTCGGGCTGGATGATATAGCGGCCGATGATCGTCAGGGTCGAAGGCGCCGCCGCCGGGTCGGGCTTTTCCACCACCTCTCGCGCCCGCACCAGCCTGCCGTCGTCGCTGATCACGTCGAGAACGCCATAGCGATTGGTGTGCTCGCGCGGCACCTCCATGACCGCGGCGAGATTGCCGCCAATCTCGCGATAGGCCTCGACCATCTGCGCCAAGCAGGGTGTGGGGCACACCATCAGATCGTCCGCGAGCAACACGGCGAAGGGCTCGTCGCCGATCAGCGAGCGCGCACACCATACCGCATGCCCCAGACCGAGCGGGGTCTGCTGCCGGGTATAGGCGATCTGGCCGGGTTCGGGCAGTCCAGCTTCGAGTTCCGCGAGGAGATCGGTCTTGCCGCGCTCGCGCAACGTGGCTTCGAGTTCGAAGGCGCGGTCGAAATGGTCCTCGATCGCACTCTTCGCCCGACCGGTGACAAAAAAGAACTCCTCGATGCCGGCCGCCTTCGCCTCCTCGACCGCATAATGGATCAGAGGCTTGTCGACAATCGGCAACATTTCCTTCGGCATCGCCTTCGTCGCGGGCAGAAACCGGGTGCCAAGCCCGGCGACGGGAAAGACGGCTTTGCGAATAGGCTTGCGCATGAACTCCTCGGTACGACCATTAATGTGCAAGGTTCTAAGTTAGTCTCGCGTTACAAACGGCCCGGGGCCGATGATAAATCCAGAACTTCGACGAGACCAACGCAGAAATGGATGGTATTGGCGTGGCGGAAATCGCGCGAGGTGAGCCGTCGGCGATCGACAACGGGCTCTTTATCCTGATCCTGCAGCATCCGCGGGAGAAAAGGGAGGCGCTGGCCACGGCGCCGGCCGCCGCCGCAATCTTGCGCCGCCTACGCTTGGCGGTCGGGCTCTCCTGGCCGAACCTGTCGGCCGCTCTCGGCCAGCCGGCCGATCCCAGGCGATGGGCAGTGCTCTATCTCGGCTCGTGGCGGCCACAAAAGGCCGGCGACGCGATCGAGGTCATCGCCCTCGACCGCCGGGGCGAGCCAGACGCGGATCAGCGGGCGGCGCTCGCGGGTCTCGACGGCGCGGTGTTGCTCGACGGCAGCTGGAGCGAGGCAAAGGCGCTGTGGTGGCGCAACCCGTGGCTGCTCAAGCTGCGCCGGCTGGCGCTCGACCCGCAGCGGCCGTCGCGCTATGGCAGGCTGCGCCAGGAACCCCGGCGCGAGGCGCTCTCGACCCTCGAAGCGATCGCACTGCTGTTGAGGCAATTCGACGGCGGTGTGGAAGCCGAAGCGAAACTTCTCGCCGCCCTCGATCGCATCCTCGCCGAGGCGGATCCTGCCAGTGACCAGGTTCGGCGCTCCGCCCCCGGCTTCGGTAGATTCCGGCGCGCCGCCGCTGCGCGCTCGGGGCCTCCGCGCCGCCGAAGCCCTCGCACCCCTTGACCGGCCGCCGCTGATCTTGCTGATAAATACAGCGAAAAAACAGCAAAGAGCCGGCCACGGGCGCACAAATCCTTGGTTTCTTCCCACCGGCGGCGAAAATAACAGCGAGGAGCCGCGACCAAGAACAGCAGAATATTACTGTAAATACGCGCGGCAATCTTTCGATATCACTGAGAGAGAATGTCATCAAGGGACGACTGCGTTGCTACCGGTTCGAAGACAAGATACCGCGCCAATGCGGCGATTTTCGGGCGAGCAACGGCAATCCTGGCGCGCGCCCGCCGGCTCCAGACGCCGCGATCGACTGCGGATAGGGGGTCAGCGGCAGGACAGCTCGTAGATCAAAATCGCCGCCGCGGCCGAGACATTAAGTGACTGCAGATTTCCCGAGCCGGGGATCGCGACGATCTCGTCGCAGGCGGCGAGGGTCGCGCGGTCGATCCCCGTCTCCTCGTTGCCGAGAACCAGTGCCGCGGGACGCGCGGCGGGCCGCCAAGGCTTCGCCCGCGGGTCGAGCGCGGCGCCGATGATCCGATACGACGGCCGCAACGCGGCGAGCGCCGGCGGCAGCCGGGTGCGGTAAAGATCGAGATATTCGAAACCGCCCTCGGCGATGCGGTAGCTCGCGTCGGAGGGCAGCGCCTGATCGGGGCGCTCGGCGAGCAGGATGCGTTCCACCCCGAAGAAGGCGGCGGTGCGGACGATGGCGCCAAGATTGTGCGGGTTGCCAACGCCGTCGAGGACCAATAGCGGCTTGCCGCCGACTGCCCAACCCCGCGCCTTGGCTGGATCGAACGCCTCGACCGGCCGTGGCCGCGCGATCGCCACGACGCCGCCATGCAATATGGTGCCGGCGACCCGCGCGAGTTCCGCGTCGCCGACCCGGCGGTAGGGTTTATGGGCGAGCGCCAGCGCGCGACAGAATTCGCCGACCACCGGCATCGTCTCTTCGTCGAAAAAGAGCCGCTCGACGCGGTCTGGGGCGCGGCCGAAAACCGCCGCCACGGCCGAGAAGCCGCAGATTCGCAGGAGGTCCGGTTCGCGCCGTCGGGAAGGCGGATCGGTCCCCGCGCTATTGCGAGGGCGGGGGGACGGCGGGTGCGGCATAGAGTTGGGCGGCGTCATGCGCAAGTGCAGCGCGTGACTTCGGCCGCATATACATCATGTGCCCCCCGTCATAGACATCGACTCGAATCTGGGCGCGCACCGCCGGCGGCACGTCCAGCTGGTCGACCAGCCAACGGGAGGAGAAATAAGGCGTCACCAGGTCGTAGCGGCCATTGGCGATCAGCACTTTGGTTTGCGGATGCTGGAGAAGGGCGGCTTCGAGCGAGGACAGCGCCAGGCCCGGTCCCCCCTCCTGACGCGTGCCCTGCCAATCCCAGTGCCGCGACACGTCGCGCGCCAGCACGCGATAGCGGCGATCGGTGCGATAGCCGAGCGCATCCGCGAGGTACGCGTTGAAGGCCGCGCCATACGCGGCGACCGCAGGCTGCAAGACCGGATCGGCCTCGTTCTCGCGGTCCTCGTCGGCGACGGCGGGGCGGGCGATTGTGGCGTCGTAAAGGCTGACGACCTCGCCCTCGGTGCGGCGGATTTCGCGGGCGAAGACATGGCGGGGGATGCGTCCGCGGTGACGGCGGACAACTTCTTCGCGGAGCCCGGTCAGGCCGGCGACTTCGGTGATGAACCGATCGCCGGCGGAAACCCGGCCCTTTAGAGCGGCCAGCCCGACCAGATAATCCGACAACGCAAACCGTTCGACCGCCGCGAGGTCCCGCCCGGGTGCGGGTCGAAAGGCATTGGCGGTCGCGGCATAGGTCGGCAGCAGGAAGGCGGCGGCGAGGAGGTCGCGCTCGTCCTGGCGCAATGCGGAGAGGTCGAGCGCCGGCGAGACCAGCACCAGCCCGCTCGGCGTGACGTTCACATTGCGCGGCAATGCCTGCGCCAACGCCGCGGCGCGAAACCCGCCGTAGCTCTCGCCGACGAGATAGACGGGCGTCGCCCAGCGCTGATGCCGGGTCAGCCACAGCCGGATCACCGCGCCGAGCGAGGTGAGGTCGGCATGCACGTCCCAGAACGGCTTATCCGGGTTATCCTCCTTGCCAACGCCATGGCTGAAGCCGGTGCCGACCGGATCGACAAAGACGAGATCGGTGAACGCCAGCCAGGTCGCCGGATTGTCGATCAGCCGCACCGGAGGGGCGGGTGCGGCGCCGTTGTCCGGCGTCTCCATGATGCGCGGGCCGAGCGCCCCCAGATGCAGGAAGACCGAGGCCGCGCCCGGACCGCCGTTGAAGGCGAAGGTCACAGGCCGCTCGCCGCCGCCCGCTGCGGCTGCCAGATAGGAGACGGTGAAGACCGACGCGGTCGCCGCCCCCTTGGCGTCGGTCAGTTCGAAGGTTTCGGCGGTGGCGTCATATGCGAGGCTCTGCCCCCCAATCGTGATCTCGTGGTGCGTCGTCACCCGCGCCGGAAGTTCGGCCGCTGGCTTGTCCTCGGCGCGCAGGCCGGCCGGGGTGAGGAGGACCAGCAGGGAGAAGACGATCGCCGTCAATTTCGCCATAGGGGCCTCGCGCTCTGCCGGTCGCTCCGGCGGTCGGCCACCCTCGGCGAGCGGCGCGCCAGTCGACCAAGCCCCCGCCCGGGGGTCAAGGCGGAAACGCCGGCTGCGGCGGTCAACCGCGCGGGTGGGACATGTCGCGGCGCGGGGTCGTTGCCCTGTTGCCGGCGCGGGCATTAGGCTGGAGGGCGCAAATTCCATGGGAGGATAGAGAATGCCGAGTTCCGCACGGGTGGCGCTGATTACCGGCTGCGGCAAGCCGGTCGGCATCGGCAATTCAACGGCCCGCGCGCTTGCCGCCGCAGGTGTGGCGGTTGTCGTGTCCGATGTCGTCTCGAGCGGTGTGGCCAACGAGCACAATGTCGAAGGCGATCTCGACACATCCTGGGCCGGAGTTCGACAGCCTGGTCGAAGAGATCGCCCGGCATGGCGGCGCCGCGTCCTCGACCTTGGGCGACGTCAGCGTCGAGGCCGACGCCGGGCGCATGGTCGAAGAAGTCCTCGCCCGCCATGGCCGGCTCGACATATCTGGTCAACAATGCGGGCGCGCCGCAGGGCGCGGACCGCAACGAGATCGAGGACGTGCCGGTCGAGGCCTGGGACCGCACTTTCGGCGTCAACGCCCGCGGCTGCTTCCTGATGTCGCGCGCCGCCGTGCCGGCGATGCGCAAGGCCGGCTGGGGCCGCATCGTCAGCGTTTCGTCGAAAGCCGCCTTCCGGCCGGGTCATCGCCGCGCGACCTATGCCGCCTCGAAGGCCGCGATCGTCGGCTTCACCAAGTCGCTGGCGCTCGATCTGGCGCCCTGCGGGATCACGGTCAACGCCGTCTGCCCCGGCCCGATCCGCACCTCGCGGGCGATCAGCACCAATCGCCGCGAATATGGCGACGACATCGAGATCGGCTTTCGCGAGCGGGCGAAGGCGATCCCGGTCGGCCGTTTCGGAAGCCCCGAGGAGGTCGCGGCGATGATCGCCTTTCTCGCCTCCGACCAGGCCGCCTTTGTTACCGGCCAGGCGATCGGCATCGACGGAGGGTGGTGACATGAAACGGGTCGATATCGGCGCCTATGGCGCGCCACAGGAGGTCGCCGCCTGCGTCGAGGTTCCGGATGTCGGATGCCGGGTGCGGGCGAAGGCGTCTTCGACGTGGTGGCCTTTCCGATCAATCCGGCCGATGTCTCGTTCTGCCGCGGCAACTACCGGCTGCGGCCGGAATTGCCGGCGACGCCGGGGGCGGAATGCGTCGGGCGGATCACGCGCTGTCGGCGCCGGGGTCGGCCATCTGCGGCCGGGCGATCTCGTCGTCAACATGCAGCGCGAGAACTGGGCGCAGCGGCGGCGGGTGCGGGGCGAGGACGCGGTGCCGATCCCGGCGGGGCTCGACTTGGCGCAGGCCGCGATGCTGCGCATCAACCCGCCGACGGCGCAATTGCTGATCGAGGACCATGTCGCGCTTAAGCCAGGCGACTGGCTGATCCAGGACGTCGCCAACTCGGCGGTCGGACGGCACATCATCGTGCTCGCCAAGGAGCGCGGGCTGCACACTTTCAACGTCGTTCGCCGCGAGGACGTGGCGGCGGAATTGACCGCGCTCGGCGCCGATGTCGTGCTGCAGGATGGGCCCGACCTGCCGGAGCGGGCGCGTGCCGCGGCGGGCGGCGCGCCGATCCGGCTCGGCATCGATGCGGTTTCGGGTGCAGCCTGCCGGCGGCTTGGCGACTGCGTCGACGAAGGCGGCGTGCTGGTCAATTACGGCTCGATGAGTGGCGAGGATGCGGCGATTTCGCGCCCGGCGCTCAATATGCGGGGCGTCAGCCTGACCGGGTTCAATCTCGGCCGCGGTCTCGCCAAGCGGACGCCGGGACAGGTGCGGGCACTTTACGCCAATCTCGCCGGCAAAATCCGCGACGGCGTGCTGAAGGCGCCGATCGATGCGTTCTTCGGAATCGAGGAGATCAAGGCCGCCTTGGCGCGGGCGCAGGAGGGACACCGCAACGGCAAGGTGCTGGTGTTGCCAAACGGCCCGCTCTGAGGCAAGCGGGAGCGTCGCATATCGATGCCTATCTGCAAGTGCGGCGCCGAATTTTCCGAAGCCCGCGCCGCGCTAGGCTTTGATTGCTGCCTCGATTGCGGCGCCAGGGCGGCCGCGGCCGAGACCGCGCGCCGCGCCCGGATGATCGCTCCCTCGAGCCACAAATCGGGCTACACCTATCTCGGCCCGGACCCCGCGACCCAGCGCCTGCGTTTGCTCGAAGGTTCGGCCAAATCGCCGCCGATGGATACGGGCGGCGGCACGGTCGGCCGCGCGGCGCGCGCCAAGCCGGCAAAACCGCGTCGCTATGAATTTGTCGGCTGGGAGTTCAAGCCCGATGCCCGCGGCATCCGACAGAAGCGAGCGATCCTGCGCGAAACGCCGGAAAAATAGCAACGCCCGGCTGCTGGCGCTGGCGGTAATGGCGGCGCTGCTGCCGCTGCTCGACGGCTGCGTCAGCCCGGAGGAGCTGCGCCGGCAGGACGAGGCGACCTGCGCCGGCTACGGGTTTCGTCCCGGCACGAACGAATTTGCCGCCTGCCTGCAACGCGAGAGCCTGGCGCGCCGCTATGCCGTGCCGCCACTCCCCTATGGACCCTATTGGGGCCCGCCCTGGGGACCCTACTGGCCCTGAGCGCGGCCCGGCGGCGCTACCATTTGTTCCGCAGTTCGCGCAGCCTCAGGAAGACGGTCTTCTGATCCGGGTTGTCGGGGAGGTCCGGGAAGGCCTCGCGCAGCCGGCGGATCACCGAGGGGCTCGACAGGCGGAAGAAGGTGTTGATCTCCTTCTCCTGCGCCAGGGTCGTGACCAGCGCCCTGTTGGTGTCCTGCCGCTCGACCGATGGCAGCAGAGCCTTCGCCTTGGCGTTGTCGGGCTCGCGATCGAGGGTGAAGGCGAGGTTGCGGGCGATATAGTCGTGACCCGGATAAACCAGCGTCTCGTCCGACAGTTTGGCGAGCTGGCTGGCGAAGGTGTTGTAGAGCTCGTTCGGATGGCCGCCATTGTGGCAATTGCCGGCGCCGGCGTTGAAGAGCGTGTCGCCGCAGAAGAGCGCCGACGTGTCGCCATGGGCTCGCACGCAGATATGCGACATCGTATGGCCCGGCGTGTCGAGGCATTCGAGTTCGACCGTGCGGCCGATCTTGATCACATCGCCGGCGCGCAGCCCCTGCGACATCTCGGCGATCTTGTCCTTGGCGTTGACGTGCGCCAGCACCTTGGCGCCGGTGGCCGCCACCATCTCGGCGTTGCCGCCCGTATGGTCGCGATGCTCGTGGGTGTTGAGGATCTGGGAGATCGTCCAGCCGCGCGCCTTGGCGGCGGCCAGGCATTTCTCGTGGTCGAGCGGGTCGATCGCCAGCGCCTCGCCGGTTTCGGCGCAGGCGATCAGATAATTGAAGTTGCGACCGGCATTAGCGGTCCAGATCTGTTCGACAATCATCGCTTCGCCCTCCGAATTTCACTCGGAGCGGATGTTAGCGCCGCGGAGGCCGGCCGTCACCCCGCCGGCTTGACCGGCTCTTGGGGCAGCACCAGCTGGGTCTGGGTAACGAGCGCCGCGAGCTTGCCGTCCGCACCATAGATCGAGACCTGCACGACCACGGTGCGCCGGCCGACATGGAGCGGCACGGCCACGCCGGTAAGCCGGCCCGGCGGACAGGCGCGGAAGAAGTTGCATTTCGACTCGATCGTTGTCGTGCGGAAGCCCGGCGCGATGTTGAGCCCGGCCGCGGTGCCGCCGAGATCGTCGGCGAAGGCCAAGAGCGCGCCGCCATGGACGATGCCGACCCCGTTCAGATGCCGCTCATCGGCGTCGATCTCGCCGACGAGCCGGTCTTTTTCGGCGCTGGCGATGCGGATGCCGAAATGCGCGGGCATGCCGATGCGGGGCGGGGCGGATGTCATGCAGCGACCGGCTCGATAGACCAAAAACCGGATACTAATCCGAACTGCCGCGCCATAAACAAGCGACGCCGTCGCGTCCGATCTGCTAAGGTTTGCGCGACACCGGCCCGTCGAGGAGAAACCTGATGAACGACACGATGACGCTGTCTGAGCGCGCCGACGCGCTCGAAGAGAAGATGAGCCGCGAACTCGACTACATCGTCATCAAGTCGCGGCTCTACAGCATGGCCGAAGGGGATATGGGTCCGCCGCCCAACGCCGGCGCGTTGATGAAGGAAAATCCGAATGCCCGCGTCCTGATGGGCGACGACCCGCGGCTGCCGGCGATGCCGGAAAAGCCGACACTCGTCGATTTCTTCAAATACCGTTTCGGCCCCTGCATGCATCTGCTGCAGAGCGCGCGGCATGCCGTCAAGGCCGGTCTGCCCGAGAAGATGGTGCTGGCCTGCCTGCTGCACGACATCTCGACAATCGGGTTCATCCGCGGCGACCACGGCTATTGGGGTGCGCAGCTGGTCGAGCCCTATGTCGACGAGGAAGTGACCTGGGCGATCCGGGCGCATCAGGTGTTGCGCTTCTATCCCGACGAGTCGGTCGGCTACGACTATCCGCAGTCCTACATCACCTCGTTCGGCCAGGAGTACCGGCCCGACCCCTATATCGAGGAAGACTACAAGCGGATGCGGAACCATAAATGGTACATGTCGGGCCGGATGATCACGGTCCATGACATCTACTCGTTCGACCCCAACGTGCATGTCGAACTCGAGGAATTCGAGGACGTGATCGGCCGCAATTTCCGCCAGCCGGAACAGGGCCTCGGCTTCGACAACAGCCCGGTCGCGCATATGTGGCGCGCGATGATCCGGCCGGCGAAATACCTGTAGAGAACGGCGCTCACCTCACGGGTCGGCTAAATCAAGATTTCCATGACCCGATCGACGATTGTGCGGCGGTGTCGATCGCGGCGCCGGCGCGGTCGAGCGGCACGTCGGTATCGGGCCCGAGGCCGTAATCGGCGATCGACTTGATGTCGTAGGACTGGGCCAGGAATTGGCGCAACTCGGGGTCGAAGCGGGGCTCGTTTCGTGTTAGCCGGGCAAATTGAGTGTGGACGCCTTTGTGGGTTCTGGCATCTTTGCCGGTGCGCTCGGCGATCAAGGCCTGCGCGCGTGAAAGGCTGCGAGGTAGGCATTGCGGCCGGCATCTTCGCCTATTCCGGCAGCGAGAATGGCTCGCGCGCGGGTCAAGCCAAGCATTGGCGGGCTTTGTCGAAATGCTCCTTCGCTTCAGGCGTCACAGATCGATGCCTTCGCGTCGGATTTCACGCATCAGCGAGGTGCGATCTTCATAGGCCCCGGCCCGGTAGGGCAAGGCATGGATAAACGCGCCGTCTTCATAGAGAATCTCGGTGACGAGTGGCGCGATGCGGTCGACCTCCCGCCAGCGGTCTGCGAGAGCTTCAGGAAACACGGCCACGTCGTAATCGGAGTTGTCCCGCGCGTCGCCGCGCGCCCGCGAGCCGAACAGCACAACCCGTTCGATGCGGTCGCCGTAGAGCATGTCGAGCCCGGCGCGAAAGCGCTTCAGGATCGGGTCCGCGGCGGGCGAGGCAGACATCCGCTCATGATATCAGACTTTCCGAACGCGCCGACGCCGTCTCCTCGGCAAGGACGGCTAGCCCGCAACCCATGGCTTTCTCCCGGCGTCGCCAGGCTTTATCATCGCTGGAAGCCCATCTGGAGGAGCCGCCCGATGCCTGCCGATGCGGCTCTCGCCGGCCAGAATGGCCCAATTACCGGGAGGGCGATTTCGTCATCGGGAACTATCGGTTCCGCAGCGGCGAGGTTTTGCCGGAGCTGAAGCTGCACTACCGCACGCTCGGGACGGCGAAACGCGACGCCGCGGGCAAGATATCAACGGCGTCTTGCTGCTGCAGGGCAACACCGGGACCGGCGCCAACTGGCTGCGGCCGAGCCTTGCCGACGAGCTGTTCGGCCCCGGCCAGCCGCTCGATGCGAACGAATATTTCATGATCATGCAGGACGCGCTCGGGCGCGGCGGCTCGAGCAAGCCCTCGGACGGGCTCAGGGGGAAATTCCCCCATTACCGCTACCGCGACATGGTCGAGAGCGGTTATCGGCTGATCACCGAGGGGCTCGGCGTGGGGCATCTGCGGCTCGTCATCGGCAGCTCGATGGGCGGCATGCATGCCTGGATGTGGGCCGAGATATACCCCGATCTGATGGATGGGGTGGTGCCGATCTCGTGCCAGCCGGTCGAGATCAGCGGTCGCAACTGGCTCGGCCGCCGCGCCCAGGCCGAGGCGATCCGGCACGATCCGGACTGGAACAACGGCTTCTACGAGACGAACCCGCGCCACTACATCTACGCCGCAGCCGGAAATTTCGGGACCGAAAGCCCGACCCGCATCCAGGAAATGGCGCCCACGCTCGCCGCCGCGAACGCGCTCTACGAGCGCCGGCTGGCGGAGGCGGCCAAAGGCGACGCCAACAACCAGCTCTGGGCGATCGAGGCGATCGAGGACTACAACCCCGAGCCCGACCTCGACAAGATCAAGGCCAAGGTGATGCTGATCAACGACGCTGAGGACCACGCCAACCCGCCCGAACTCGGCACCGTCGAGCGGGCGATGAGGCGGGTCAAACACGGCCGCTATGTGCTGATCCCGGCCGGACCTAACACCCACGGCCACTTCAGCCATTATTACGCCGAGCTGTGGAAGCCCTATCTGATCGAGTTCATGCAGACACTCGACCCGCCATTACGCGCGGCCGCCGAATAAGGGGCCGGGCATGGACGAAGTAGGATTACCCTGGGCAGACGATCCGATTACGTCCGAGGACCAGCGGCTCACACTGTCGGTAACCGAGCGATACCGTCGCGAAATGCCGTTCTAGCCTTTTCATAGCGGGGGAAAACCGCGGCTTTGACAGCGTCGGACGCACGATCGGGATGGCCGGAATCAAATGGCGGATCAGGATCGTATTCAATCCCCAATTGGATCGCCTGAGCCACTGACTCGCCGGCAATCTCAGCTACCACGCGGAGGCCAAAGTCGATCCCTGAACGCCGCCCGCCGTGATCACATTGCCATCCTTGACGACGCGGGCCTTTTCATGTGTGGCGCCGACCAATGGCAATAGTTCGGTAAACGCCCAATGTGTGGTTGCGCGGCGCCCCTTGAGCAATCCAGCGTCGCCAAGCACAAAGGCGCCGGTGCACACCGAGATCACGTACTTCACCGCTTGGGCTTGCCGACGAACGAACTGTATGGTGTCGCCATCGTTCATCGCTTCAACAACACCGCTGCTGCCACCGGGTACGCAGATCAAATCCAAGGGTGGGCAGGTCGCGAATGTGTGCGTGGGCAAGGCGCTCAGACCACAGTCGGTGGGCACGGGAGCTTCGGACTTGGCAACGATATATGTCGCCGACTGAGGTAACCGCGCCAGGACCTGAAGTGGTGAAGTCGAGCTGGGTCATCTCCGGGAAGATGACAAAGCCGACATTGAAGAGAGACACGCCTGATATCCGTTGGTTTCAAGGGCGACCGGAACGTTGTCGGCGGTGGAAAGGTATGTGGAAACGACAGGCGGTCAACCTCGCAATCAGCACGATGTCGGCACGGGCCCGGCCTGACGGTCCTCGGGTGAGTCCGGCTTCCCTGTAAGGCAGAATCATCGAGCGCCCCTTTGGGAAGACCGATCAGGAAAGGCGTGTGGTCCGGGAGAGTGCCTAACGAATGAGAGATAGGGAGGAGCGGATGAGCGAACAGCAGCGCGCGGCGATCGTGACTGGTGCCGCCGGCGGCATCGGTCGGGAACTGGTGCTGGGCCTTCTCGGCAAGGGAGTCAGGGTTGCGGCGGTCGACCGCGCCGCCGAAGGTCTGGCGGAACTCGCCCGGGCGGCGCAGGAGCGGCAGCAGGGCGCCAATCTGATGACGATCGAGGCCGACCTCGCGCGCGACGAGGCGGTCGAGGAGATCGTCGCCAAGGCGCGCGGCCGCTTCGGTGCCATCGACATCCTTGTCAACAATGCCGGCGTCGGCCAGGCGACGATCCGCCGCGACAACCGGCAGCAGCCGATCAAGTTCTGGGAGGTGACGCCGGAGCAGTGGAAGCTTTTCGTCGCGGTCCACACCAACGCGCCGATGGCGCTGTCGCGGGCTCTCGTCCACGACATGATCGCCCGGAAATGGGGCCGCATCGTCAACGTGACGACGAGCCTCGGCACGATGATCCGCGAGGGGTCGCCGACCTACGGCCCGTCGAAGGCGGCGCTGGAAGCGTTTTCGGCGATCATGGCGAAGGATCTCGCCGGTACCGGCGTCACCGTCAATGTGCTGGTGCCGGGTGGGGTCACCAATACCGGCATGGTGCCGCTCGAAGCCGGCTACGAACGCGCCGAGATGATCCAGCCGGCGGTGATGGCGCCGCCGCTCAACTGGCTGGTGTCGGATGCCGCGGCCGGCGTCAGCGGCCGGCGCTTCCTCGCGGTGCATTGGGATCCGGGCCTGCCGCCCGAAGAAGCCGCGGCAAAGGCCGGAGCACCCGTAGCCTGGACCGAGATCGCGACGATGCCGATCGAACCGCCGCGGCGAGGCTGAAGGGTTCGTCCGGCGCCATATCCATTCAACCAATCCGAAAAGGAGCTTCGAGATGTCCGCTACGCCGACCTTCGGCCGCTACGCCGAGATTCCCTACGACGAGATGACGCCGGAACAGCAGGAGGGGTATCGCTTTGTCGTCGAGACCCGCGGCGCCGTCGGGGGTCCGAGCAAGATCTGGGTGCACAACCCGAAATTGGCGAAGGCGGCGGCGCCGCTCGGCGCCCATTTCCATCCCGGCGGCTATTCGCTCGGCGAGCGGGAGCGCGAGATCGCGGTCTGCGTCATCACCAGCAAATGGCATTCAGCCTATCCGACGGGCGCGCATGAGCGGCGCGGCAAGGAGGTCGGGCTGCCCGCAGACAAGGTCGAGGCGCTGCTCGCCGGCCTGCCTTCGTCGTTCTCCGACGAGCGCGAGCAGGTGATCTATGAGATGGCGACAGCACTCGCCAATTCGCGCTGGGTCTCGCAGGGGCTCTACAACCGCGCCGTCAAGGCGCTCGGCCATGTCGGGATCACCGACGCGATCACGTTGATGGGCTACTACTCCGCGGTTTCGATGACTTTGGCCTTTTACGACGTACCCGCCGGGGCGCCGGGCATGGCGCGCTGAGCGGGAGCTCGATAGCCGACATCGAGCGCCCGTGAGTTTTGCGGTCCCGATCGGTCTGGCGTTCCTTGGCCTCTTCGCGTTGCCGGTGTTGGTGAGCGGCTGCCTGCCGGACGGCAAGAATGGCGTCCCTTGGTACGAGGCGAGGCGCGATCCGACCGGGCTTGCCCCCGATCCGATGACGACGCTCCGAGGCCGTCGTGCAGGTCTATGCGGCCCGCGCTGTCGCGTGGCGTGGCGTCTTCGCCGTGCACACCTGGATTGCGGTCAAGCCGTCCGGCGCGCCACGTTACACGCGCTACGAGGTGCTGGGCTTCGGCGTCGCGAACGGCGCGCCGGCGGTCCGCGTCGACCGGATGGGCCCCGACAATTACTGGTTCGGCGCACGGCCCGAGATCATCGCCGAACGGCGCGGGCCGGGTGTGGATGCGATGATCGACAACATCCGCGAAGCCGTCGCCCGGTACCCCTATCCGCACAAATACCGCGCCTGGCCCGGCCCCAACAGCAACACGTTCACCGCCTATGTCGCCCGCGAGGTCCCCGGGCTTGGCCTCGACCTGCCGTCGAACGCGGTGGGCAAGGACTTTCTGCCGGGCGGCGCGCTCTTTGCCGCAGCGCCCAGCGGCTCGGGGTTCCAGGTCTCGCTCTACGGTCTCGCCGGCGTCCTTCTCGCCGTCAAGGAAGGGTTCGAACTCAATATTCTCGGGTTCAATGTCGGCGTCGACGCCATGGCGCCGGCGTTGAAACTGCCGGCGATCGGCCGATTGGGGTTTCCCCGCTGATCGACGCCGTTAATGCATCAGCGGGTAGATCGGCAGTGTTTGCGCCGGGATCGGCAACTCGCGCTGGTTCGGCCGTGACGTCGCGACGCGCGGCGACGAAGAGCGTGCGGCTGCGCGAGCCAGGCGTTGCGGCCGACGGCTTTGAACAGCGCGGTGCGGGCCGGCGCCGGGAGAAACGCAGAGCGGCCGTACCACCACGAGACCCGCTGCACCCACTCGATGAACGGGCGGTGCCGCCATTCCCAGACGGCAAGCCCCTCGAGCACGTCGCCGATGCAGTCGATCGTATGCGCGAGCGCGAAAGCCGACATCATGGCGCAGCCGCCGCCTTGGCCGAGAAAGGGCGGCTGCCCGCTGGCGGCGTCGCCGACGACCGCGACCCGGCCGCTCGACCAATCGTGGAGCCGGATCATTTCGAACCAGTCGCCGCGCCCGTCATCCGGGATCCGCTCGACGATCCAGGCCAGATGCGGAAAGAGCGCGAGCCAATAATCCCGATCGAGCGGAATGGCGTTTCCAGCCTCGTCGCCAGCGACCGAGGTCAGCTGTATATAAGCTTCCGTCGCCGTGCATGGCGCGTAGAGCAGGCGGCGCGACCCGTTCCAGTGCTCGCAATGCGTTACCCCGGCCGCGGTTGCGAGCTCCGCCGGCTCGCGGCGTATCATTGTGCGGTAGCCGAATTGCCGGGCGGGCCGGCGCCATTTTAAGAGACCAAGGCTGTCGCGCACCGGCGAATTGACGCCGTCGGCGGCGATGACCAGGTCGGCTCTGCGCGTGCCGCCGCCGGCGAAATGCAGGCGGCCGTCGGGTTCGGCGGCGATCGCGCGGGAATTGAGGGCGACCTCGCCGCCGGTCGCGATCAGCGCCTCGTAAAGCGATGTCAGCAGGCTTCGGCGCAGCGGCACGTAAAGGCGAAAGTCGCGGCCGATCCGGCTTCTCGCAAAGACGCTGTTGTCGTGATTGCGCTTTTCGTGTCGCGTTGCCGGGATGGCGTCGGCGATGACGCGCGGCAGCACGCCGAGTGCCTCCAACACGCGCAGGCCATTTTCCCAGATGTAGATTCCGGCGCCCGGAATGCGCAGCGCTGCGTCGTGAACGCGGACCTGCCAGCCTTTCTGGGCAAAGGCCAACCCCGCGGTCAGCCCGGCGATGCCGCCGCCGGCGATCTCGACGCTCGGCTTCACGGCGACCGGGTCGCCGCGGCATCGCAGCCGGCGGTTTCTTCACACGGCGAAGATATTCCCGGCAAAAGCCATGCAACGGCGACACTCTGCATCTCGGCCGCTCCTCGTCTGCGGTTTCGAGAAGGCCGACCCTTTTACTGCAGGATTTGTGCCGATTGTGAGCCTTAATACATCGGCCAAAACAGCGGCTCTATCACGAACGCCGCCTCTCCTCCGGTCTCGTCGGTCTCGGCAAGGGAATGGCTCGGCGGCGCGAACAGGATGCGCCAGCGCGCGCCGAAGCGAGCGAGAAGGCTTGCGCCACGGCTTCTCTCCGGCGCCATGTCACGGGCAAACCTGTCGCTCGCGATGAGATCTGGCGATAGAGCGTCGTTGGGCATCATGGAAATTGCACAGCAACGCCTGTGCCAGACCGGCGAAGAGGGCTTGCGATGATCGAATTTCTGATGATAGGCGGGGCGCCGACGCCGGTGGCGCCGTTCAGCCATGCGACGGCGACCGATGGCTGGCTGTTCGTTACCGGGCAGATGCCGACCGACCCGCAAGACGATGCAGCACCCCTGCCGGCCGGCATCGAGGCGCAGACGCGCCGTGTCCTGGACAACCTGCAACTGGTTCTGGCCGGGGCGCAAAGCGGGCTCGACGAGGTCGTCTTCGCGCGCGTCTATCTGACCCGATTCGAACGCGATTACGCTGCGATGAACGCGGTCTATCAATCGTATTTCGCGCCCGGCAAATTGCCGGCGAGGACCTGTATCGGCGTGACGGCGCTCGCCCGCGGCGCGCTTGTCGAGATCGATCTGTTGGCGCGACGAAAGACTGCGTGATGCGCCGCAAACGCGGCGAACGGCAGCCGGCCTTGCCCCCAGACGAGGCAATTGCCCTCGAGGCAGCATCGCCGGCCGGGCGCCGGCCGTACGCAGAAGCGGGCGGACAGCCTGTCGGATAGGGTACGAATCCTGCATTGACCGACCAACTTCTGTCAGACCGCGGACCCCGCCGATGCCGATCCCAAAGCCGATTGCCCCGGTGAACTCCGGCGAGGACAAGGACCTGCCGCTGCGCGAGGACATCCGGCTGCTGGGCCGAATCCTCGGCGACACGATCCGTGAGCAGAACGGCGAGGCGGGCTTCGAGACGGTCGAGCGCATCCGCCAGAGCTCGATCCGTTTCCGCCGCGACGAGGATGGCGCGGCGCGCCGGGAACTCGAAGAAACACTGAACGGATTGCCGCACGCCGAGGCGTTGCAGATCATCCGCGCCTTTGGCTTCTTCTCGCATCTGGCCAACATCGCCGAAGATCAGCACCATATCCGCCGCTCGCGCGCGCACGCG
The DNA here is from genome assembly GCA_963799085.1 of uncultured Alphaproteobacteria bacterium. Lineage (GTDB taxonomy): Bacteria > Pseudomonadota > Alphaproteobacteria > ATCC43930 > CGMCC-115725 > AP-15. The sequence continues at coordinate 136,613 of CAWCWA010000008.1, forward strand.
CTGACGCCGTCTCTGCCGCGCGAGGGCTCGATGGTCCGCGCATTGGCGCGGGCGCGGCGGGCCGGTGTCTCGCCCGACCGGCTGCGCGCGTTCTTTGCCAGCGCGATGGTTGTTCCGGTGCTGACGGCGCACCCGACCGAAGTCCGCCGCAAGAGCGCGATCGACCGCGAAATGGAGGTTGCCGGGCTGTTGGCCGAGCGCGACCGCGGACCGCTGACGGCGAGCGAAGACGCCGCCAACGAAACCGCAATGCGCCGCGCCGTCTTGACCTTGTGGCAGACCAACCCGCTGCGCCAGACCCGGCTTCGGGTCATCGACGAGGTCAATAACGGGCTTGCCTATTACGATCATTCTTTTCTGCGCGAGCTGCCGCAGTTCTACCGCGACCTCGAGGCCGAGCTGGCAAGGGCGGGTGGGGCCCCGCGGCCTTCCTGCCCTCCTTTCTGCGCGTCGGCAGCTGGATCGGCGGCGATCGTGACGGCAATCCGTTCGTCACCGCCGCGGTGTTGCGCGAGGCCTTGCGCGCGCAAGGCAGGAAGGCGCTCGGCCATCTATCTCGCCGAACTGCGCCTCCTCGGCAGCGAACTGTCGCTCGACAGCCGTCTCGTCCGCGTCTCGCCGACGCTGGCGGCCTTAGCCGAGCGGTCGCCGGACCGCTCGCCGAATCGTCTCCATGAGCCCTATCGCGGGGCGGTGACCACTATTCGCGCACGGCTTGCGGCGACCTTCCGGGCGCTCGACGCTGCCGATCCGATACCGGCCGCGGAAAGCGAGCCGCCGCCTTACCACGACAACGCCGAGTTGTTGGCCGACCTCGACGTTCTCGATCAATCGCTGAACGCCAACGGTTCGGAGTTGCTGGCGAGCGGCCGCCTTAAGGATCTGCGCCGCGCGGTCGACATTTTCGGCTTTCACCTGGCGGCGCTCGATCTGCGGCAGAATTCGGAAGTCCACGAGCGCGCAGTCGCCGAATTGTTCGAATTGGCGCAACCGGGCACGAGCTACGCCGATCTCCCGGAGGACCGGCGGATCGCGCTGTTGCTGGCCGAACTGCGCTCGCCGCGGCCGCTGGCTTCCGCCGTTCCTGCCCTATTGCGAGGAGACGGCGGGCGAACTTGCGATTCTGCGAGCGACAGCCGAGGGTCATCGCCGGTACGGCGCCGCATCGGTACCGCATTACGTGATCTCCAAGACACCGGGGTTTCCGACATCCTCGAAGTCGCGGTCATGTTGAAGGAGGCGGGGCTCTTGCGCCCGCGCGAGGATGCGCTCGACCTCGACATCGTGCCGCTGTTCGAGACGATCGACGACCTGCGCAATTGCGGCGCGCGTCATGGATGCTCTGTTGGCGCTGCCGGAATATCGCCTCCTCGTCGCCAGTCGCGGCGGCGTTCAGGAGGTCATGCTCGGCTATTCGGACAGCAACAAGGATGGCGGTTTTCTGACCTCGGGCTGGGAACTCTACAAGGCCGAGATCGCGCTGGTCGACGTCTTCCGCCGGCACGAGATCGGGTTGCGGCTGTTCCACGGGCGCGGCGGGTCGGTCGGCCGCGGCGGCGGGCCCAGCTATCAGGCGATCCTGGCCCAGCCGATCGGTGCGGTGCAGGGGACGATCCGCATCACCGAGCAGGGCGAGGTCATCGCCAGCAAATACTCGAACCCGGAACTCGGCCGCCGCAATCTTGAAATACTCGCCGCCGCGACCCTCGAAGCCACCCTGGTGCAGCCGCAAACGATCGAGCCCAAGCCCGAATATCTGGCGGCGATGGAGTTTCTTTCGGCCGAAGCTTATCGCGCCTATCGCGACCTCGTTTACGAGACGGACGGTTTCGACCGCTTCTTTCGCGAATCGACGGTCATCGGCGAGATCGCCAACCTCAACATCGGCAGCCGCCCTTCGTCGCGCAAGGCGTCGGCCGGGATCGAGGATCTTCGGGCGATCCCATGGGTTTTCAGCTGGGCGCAGTGCCGGCTGATGCTGCCCGGCTGGTACGGTTTCGGCAGCGCCGTCGAGGCGTGGCTGAAGAAGGAGCCGCACCGCGGCATGGTGACGCTGCAAAAGATGTATCGGGAGTGGCCGTTCTTTCAGATGCTGCTGTCGAACATGGACATGGTGCTGGCCAAGAGCGACATCGCGATCGCCTCGCGCTATGCCGAATTGGTGGCCGACGCCGCATTGCGGGAGCGGGTCTTTTCCCGTCTGCGCGCGGAATGGCAGAGTGCGGTCGACGCCGTGCTGACAATCCTCGATCAGCAGAGCCTGCTCGAAGGAAACCCGTCGCTCGCCCGCTCGATCCGCAATCGCTTTCCCTATCTCGATCCGCTCAACCACATGCAGATCGAGCTGTTGAAGCGCTATCGCGCCGGCGACATTGCGGAGGATGTCGTCGCCGGCATCCATCTGACGATCAACGGCATCGCCGCCGGTCTGCGCAACAGCGGCTAGCGGCAGCGGTTTGGCGTGCGCACCGTGGCGTTTCGCAGATACCGCTTTCGTGCGATGATGTCGCTCCCTGGAAATGCGAACCGGATCGATGAAGGGCGGAAAACTGCGGCTCGGGCTTAAGGCGTTGGTCGTGTCGCTCGGGTTGGCGATCGCGTCGGTTGGCGGCTATAGCGGCGTGCTGCTCTATACCGGGAACATCCATGCCGTCTCGGAGGGCGCGCTTTACCGCTCGGCGCAACTGAGCAAGGAGCAATTCGCTGACGCGATAAGGGAGTATCGCATCAGGTCGATCCTCAACCTGCGCGGCGCGCATCCCGGCGACGCCTGGTATGACAACGAAGTCGCGGCGGCCGATGAAGCAGGGGTCAGGCATTACGATCTGGCCCTGTCGGCGCGACGGCAGCCGAGCGAGGCGCAACTCGGCGCGGTGTTGCGCATCCTGCGCGAGGCGCCAAAGCCGCTGCTCGTCCACTGCAAATCGGGCGCCGACCGTTCGGGGCTCGTATCGGCCCTCTTTCGCCTGGTCGAGGAGCGCGCCCCAGCGGCCGAGGCCGATCAGGAACTCTCTCTCGTCTACGGCCATTTTCCCTATCTGACGAGCAAGACCGTGGCGATGGACGAGAGCTTCTGGGCCTTCGTGCGGCGTTCGGGCAGCGAAGCGGAGGTCGCTTCGGTAGCGATCGCCGTCACCGCGGGTTTCCGCGTTTTGCTGTCTTTGCTGTTATTTGCAGCGAATTATCAGCAAGCCCCCTGGCCTATCATCCCCTCCGTCGGGCCGCTGGCTCGCTGGCGACGATCTGACGCCTATCATGCTATTGAGGCAATTTTACCGTCGCCGAGGTGTACGGTCGGCGTGATTCTCGACCGGCGGGTTTGCGCACACAAGAAAGCTGTCGGAGGCGTAGTCGCGCGCCGGCAGCGTCAGCGGATCCTCCGCGCGGCCCCACTCTTTCGCGTTGCGGAAAAGCAATGGCGGCGCCAGGCGCGAAAGCAGGCCGAGATCTCGCTCTGCCGTAACGACTCTCGGTAGGCGCGTCGCACGATTTCGTCATCAGGGGCGTCGTCATCCACGATGACTTCGTTAATGGCGAGCAGCCCGCCCGGCTTCAACGCATCCCAACTGCGCCGCAACACATCCAGCCGCGCAGGGGCCGGGACGTGGTGCATCGTCTGACAGATCAGCACGAGGTCAGCTTCCCGGTCGATCCGATATCGGTCCGCCGTCGTGGGTACGATGCGGAAAGCGGCGGCTTCGCCGGGGTGCCGGCCGGCGGGCCACAGGCTCTCGGCTGCGGGGTAGTACCGTGTGTTCGGATCGACAACCGTGACATGCCGCACGCGTCGTAGGGGTTCGGCGGCGATGAGCCACGGGATAAGGCCAAACGCGCCGCCGATATCGACGATATCGAGGCACTCGTGCTGCTGCCGAGCGGCGTCGAGGGTCCTCGACAGCCCGCGTGCGCGCCATCCGCTGCTGGCGAGAAAATAGGAGAGCTCTTCGGCCTGGATCGATAGATCCCCGGCATCTTCGGCGCCAACATCACGGGCGCGGTTTTCGATCCAGCCGGCGAGATGACGCGCCGTCGGCGAAATAGGTCCGGCGCCGGTCCACCCCGTTGCCCGCTGCAGCCGGACACGATTACGGCTTTGTTGCAGAACCAGTCCGGCGAGTGCGTCTACCAAGACAGGGTGCAGGCCTTGAGCTACCGACGCGCCGATGACAATCGGCGATCGCGGCTCCCAGATTTCCGCGTCGTCGAGCACGTCGAAAAAATTCTGTGGCCGGTCGTCGCCGTCGACCGCGCCGCCCTGAAGAACCAACGACAACCGCGGGCGGCCCTTGCCCTTGGCAATGTCGAACCCGACCTGGTCCTCGTTGCGCGAGATTCAGAATCGTCTGCGATAACCGCGGCGCAGCCGACTTGCCCCAAGAAACCGCGGTGTGCATCCCCGACCGAAGGAGTTGAGAAAAGATCGTACCCCGATGCATTTGCGCCTTCCCGCTGCTGTTCTATTTGAGCCGGTCGGAATTGTCGGAAGGGGTAGCACGGCGCCTACCGGTACCGTATCCGGAGCTCGATCTTAACGTTCCCGCGAGGCCATTTCAAACCTGGTCGAAGGGTGAGTTCGGCTCGCTTCGTTACGATCAAATCGCGGGCGACGAGGAAACAGTTCCGGCGCAACATGCTCTATGCTATCTGTCGACGAGGTGTAGCGGATTGGATCGCGTTTCGGAATTTGCCGGGGGCGAAACAGATTGGCGCGTTGGATGTGGTTCGAGCCTATCGCCGAGCTGTGCTCTGTCGATGGTGGATCGGTCGGGTCTGCATCGGCATCTGACTGCGACGAGAGCACCCTATCGCACCTCCTGCCTCGTGGTCTCCTAGCCCAACGCGCGGTCGCTACCGTCGCTTCTTCTCAAGATCCTCACCAAACCCTTCGCTCGGAAGGCAAATGACGATCAAAGTATGCGCCGTCGTCATCAACTCGGTCTCGCATGATGCGCGAGTGCTGAAGGAAGCAGCATCCCTGGCGCGCGCGGGATATGACGTATCGGTGGTCGGGATTCAGGACGCCAACGAGAACGCGCCGTTCGAGGAGCTGGAGAACGGAATAAAGGTTTATCGCACCGCCTGGCAGGCGCGCACCGCGCGACCGCGATATTACCAATATCTGATCGGGGTGGCCGTGTTGGTCGTGGCGGCGGTGGGGCTATGGAGTTTGCCGCCAAATGTCGTTACTTGGTCGTGGAACTTCATCCGCGATTTGGCGGCCCTGTTTGCGCGCCGCGTCGGCGATGCCCCTGCTCTGCTGGCGCTTCAGCTGTTGATCAGCGCGGGCTTGGCCTATCTCGCTTGGCAAAGCTACAAGCAGCATCGCTCGCGACGCGCAACCTTTGCGAACCTGCGAGAGCGCGAGGTGTCTGTCCAATTGCCGCTGGCCGCGACCGAGGAACCACCGGCGGCGACCGGAAGACCGTTATTTCGCCTGCCGCGGCGATTATTTCTTCTGTTTCAGCTTCCCCTCAACTTCGATCTGATTTCGCGGCAGGCGACGATGATCGAGCGCGAACGCGCGATTGCCGACCTGTGCGTGGCGCTCAGCCCGGATATCGTTCATTGCCACGACATCGGGGCGCTTCCGGTCGGGGTTCTGGTAAAGGAAGCGATTGGTTCGCGGCTCGTCTTCGATGCCCACGAAATCTACGATCAACTGGCGCAGACGAGCGCGGCCGAGCGTGCGCTGAACCGACATGTCGCGCGACTCTACGGCGACAAAGCGGATGCCTTCGTCACGATCAACGACAGCATCGCAACCTATTACCGTCGCAATTTCCCATTCCTGCCGATCCCCGTGGTGATCCGCAACGCGGTCCACCGATCGGAGCCTTTCGAGTACGATGGTCGACTGCATGAGGCGGCCGGGCTGACGGCCGGCGACAAGATCCTGCTCTATCAAGGCGGGTTCGCGCGTCATCGGGGGCTGGTCCAGTTGGTTCAGTGTGCGCCGATGCTGCCCGAAGGCTGGACCCTGGTGATGATGGGCTGGGGGCGGTTCGAGACGGACCTGCTACGCATTGCCCGGACCGGCGCGACGCAGGCGAGAAGGACGCAGCTCAGCCGATATCACCGCGTCGAGAGCCCCCTCAGCCGCGTGCGTTTTGTCGGGAGAGCGCCGCAGGAAGAGTTGGCAAGATGGAGCGCCGGTGCGACGATCGGCGTCATCCCCTATGAGAATTTCGGCCTCAACCACTGGTTCTGCACGCCCAACAAGCTTTGGGAATACCCCAATGCCGGGGTGCCGATCCTGGCGAGCCCGTTTCCCGAAATGCGCAAGATCATCGAGGGTTACGGCGTGGGGTGGTTGCTGCCGTTGCGGCTGACGCCCGAAGGCATCGCCGCGACCGTCGGCAAGATCAGCGCCGAGGAGATTGCCGCCTGTAAGGCCAATTGCGACGGGTTCATCCGGAAGGACAATTGGACGGTCTACGGCGATCGCCTAGTGCACATGTACGACGAGTTGACGGGAACAGACCGGAAGGTGCAAGAGGCGGTTCGCGAGCCTAAGGTCTTGGCCGAACGCGAGGACAAGGCGGCGGCCTGATGGTGGCGCTGGGTTTCACGCAACGATTCGCGGCGCCGGGCGCGCTGGCGAGCCTAGATGCGCTAGCGCAGGCAGTCGTGGAGGCGCCATCGCATCGGCGGATGCGCGCCACGCTTGAATTCGAAGCACACTTCGCCCGCGCCTGGCTCAGTCCGAGCGTGAAGACGATGATCGTGCGACAGCTCGTCACCGACCTGTCGCGTCGGATACTGCGTGACGATCCGCAAGCACCGGAGGATCGTTACATTATCCCTCGGATCCTGCGGATCGCGCAGCGCGCCATCAGTCGCACCGTGCGAGTGCAGCCGATCGAGTTCGTCGGCGTCGACTTTTCGCAGCTGACGCTGCGACGGTTGCGGCTGGAAGGCATTCAATTCGCCGATTGCCGCTTCGACCGTGCGAGCCTGGAAAATTCCTCGGTCAACGCCAGCGTCTTTCTGGGGTGTAGCTTTGCGGGGGTATCCTTTCCCGGGGCCTCCATGCAGGGGACCGATTTCTCGGCCTGTGCGTTCACCGGCGGCAACTTCTTCGAGGCCGATGCTCGCGGCGCCTTGTTTTTGAACGCCAATCTGGACCACACGGACTTCAGCTTCGCCAACCTCTCGGGAGCCAATCTGCGCGGCGCATCGCTGGCCGGTGTCCGCTTTCATAGCGCCAATCTCGCGGGCGCACTCTTCGATGGGGTCGAGAATTTCGATGCGGCGGCATTGCGCGAGGCAGCGCGGCTGCCGTGAGGCTCGACCGAGGCATGGGCGAGGCGAGATACGCCAGCGAGCCACATAAGTCGCCGGCGGGAGGAACTGGCCTTACCGAAGCGGTTCGCATCGCGTTGAGTCATGCGCTGGCGGCCTCGCCGAAGTCGGGGATCGGCGTCTTTCGCGCAATCGTCGGGGCATTGGCTTTGCCGCCGGAGGCCCGCGCTCTCGACATCGGCTGCGGCACGCTCGGCCGGACGTCGACGTTGCGCGCTCTCGTCGATCTCGCCCCCGGTGAGGTCATCGGCCTGGAAAGAAATGCGGCGCGGATCGAACCTAGCGAAGCTCGGCCTCCGAGCGCCGAGATCCGTCATGCCGACGCGGCCTACTATCGGGACCGCGAAAGGTTCGACCTCGTCTGTCTCGATCTCGATCTGGATCAGGTATACGAAACCTTGTCGCTGATCGCTGAAACCGTCCCGCACTGATGAGGCCCGGAGGCTGGTTGGTGGCTCGGCTCGCGTGTCGCAGCCGCGCCGACGGCAACGCACTGCGCGATGTCCCTCCTTCGTCGCGGCAACCGGTCGAGCGCTTCTTGCAAGAGAATTGCGGGACATCGGAGCCGGACCCGGCGGCTCTGCTTAACCCGCTCGAGGCGAGCGGCTATGAGATTGTCGCCGTCGTGCCGGCTCGGTTTCCGCGGCCATGGTTGACCTCATTGCGCCGCCTTCTGCCCAGACGGTGGCGGCCGCGAAGCGCTGTGGCGCCGGACGCATGTGCTTCGTCAGGGCTGCGCGCGCTAAGCGGGCGGGCCTGGGTGGTTCTGCGCAGGCGAGCAGTCCTTCCGCCGATTTCCGCCACGTTCGTCTACAAGCTGCCGCGGGGCGAGGCCTTTCGCCTCGACGAAGTCGTCTCATGGCTGGGCGAGATTCGACCGCGACATCGGCGGTTTCTGCCGGCCGGCGGATTACTTTGCGCGGCTCGAAGTCGGGCGGGGCGCCGGTATCGCTGCTGAAGCACGACATCCATCACGATCTGCGCCGCGCGGTGCCGGATGGCGGCGGCCGAGGCCGAGCACGGCGTCTTCGGCGTCTATTTCATGATGGGGCCGAGCCCGCACAACGCGGCCTGGTTCGACCTGCCCTATAGCTGGGAGGCGATCCGCCATATCGGCGACATGGGTCATGCGATCGGCTATCATGTCGATGTGATGGACACGATCTCGCGCTCGACGGCGACCTCTATTCCGGCATGGAGACGATGCTTCGGAAATTCGCCGCCGAGAGCATCGTGATCGATGCCGTCAACTGCCACGGCAACACCAATTACGCCGGAACTGGGCTGACGAGCTACGACTTCTTCGCCGAGACCTGTCGCGCCAAGGCGCCCCGCGGCGACGCAGCCTTCGGCAGTCATGTCGGCGCCTATTCCTTCGCCGAAATCCGCGACCGCTTCGGCCTGCGCTACTGGCTCGAACTCGCAGCCCAACGACGCTGGCCGCCTGATCCCCGCGTGTCACCTACGTCACGGATAACTCGTCGGCGCTGACCATTTCTTCCCGACCGTCGGCTCGCCTCAGCCAAACTCGATCTCGATGAAAGCTTCCAAGCCGAAGCGAGATCAATTTTCAAGCAAACTAATACTCTGGTGCTGCTGCATCCACAGTTTTATGAGTGAGGAGGGATCCACGACGGTCATGTTGTGTCGATGTCGCATGCTGGTGGCGGCAGCTCTTCTCGGGCTGCTGACTGGCACCGCACCGGGACATCGCTGCACTCGGCGGCGGGGCCAACTCGTGGTCTATTTGGCGCCGAACGGTAAAGACAGCTCTACGGGCACTGATCCTGACCACCCCGTTCAATCTCTGGCGCGCGCGCAGGAGATCCTGAAAGCAGCCCGTCCGGTGCCTAGGGCAGCCGAAATTCGGATTGCCCCTGGCATCTACAGCGGTCAGAGCGTGATCTGGAACTGGATCCCGCCCGGCACCCGTATAGATATTCACGGCGCAGACCCAGCGCGTAAGCCCGTGTTCGATGGTGTGGATAATTCCACGATCTGGTTCGAACTGCGTGGCGGCTCCGGCGAGTCTGACCAACATCGCCATCGAAGGCTTGGAGATCCGCAACTATCTCTCTGCGATCTGGTTCCACGGCGACCGGATCCGCCAGGACGACAGATGGACCGGCAACAACGTCATCCGCAACAACCGTTTTGTGTCGATCGGATCGAGGGACCCCAGCGGCAATACCTATTCCGCCTCCGCCATCGGCCTCGGCAATTCGCGCTCGAACCTGATCGAAGGCAACGAGTTCCGCGACATCGTCAGCACCAAGCGGTGCACCGAGCTTCATTCGATATACATGGCAAATGGATCTCCCGGAAACATCATCCGCAACAATCTCTTCAACGGCGGCTGCGGCGACACGATCAGCGCCCGCGACAACTCCAACGACAATGTCATCGAGGGCAACACCTTTCGGCGCCAGCAGACCAGAGCCATCATGCGCGAGGAATACTGTAGCCGGACGCGGAAAAGCACCTGCACCAAGCCGACCCTCGAATGTCCCTCCTGGCGTTAATGTGTTCGGCCACAATGCGGTCGAAGCCGGAGGCGGGAAGGCGCCGCAACTGGCCTATGTGTCGGTGCCGGAAACCCAGCCCGGCTGCCCCGACAATGGCGGCGTCGCCTCTCGCGTGCTCGTGCGTGGCAGCAATCAAGTGCGCTAGCCAAGCTAGTTTGGGGTCTAAGCATGTAGATTATCACGTCATCCCCAAAAAGAATCCGAAAAATACAAGAACAGGAGTAAAAATATTATTGGGGTGCTGCAGCATAAATACTGCTGAGAGGACGCGGCATTCTTTCGGTCTTGACCATTACGCCACCCGCACCATCAGTCGTGGGTCCGGCGATTGTTACAAGGGGAGACGGAACTGACGTTGCGTCTGCGATCGGTCGCGTCGTCCCTCGGTTCTACGAGGGCCCTCTCGACCAAGAGTTGGCCCGGTCTCTTGGGGTCGAAACGTGCGACTGGAAGGCGACGACGGCTACCCTGTTCTGGAAAGGAGAGTCATCGCTTGAATTGCGATATCCCGTAGAATACGTCCGCAATCGGGATGCTGGAGAGCGAGTGTCGCTGAACGGGCTGCCGATGTGGTGTAACGCCGGGATCGAGGGCCAATTCGTCACCGGCCCCGGGTGGACGGTCCTCGCGACCGCGGAATTGCCGGAACGCGGCTCCAGCGGACCCGTTGTCATTGCTCGCGGCTCGGCATCCTCGCCCTGGGGCGGAACCTGCGCGCGGACAAGCCCGCGCCGGGCCACAAGATTTTTCCCTATCCGCTGCGCAACCTGGCGATCGCGCGGCCGAGCCATGTCTGGGCGGCCGACATCGCCTACCTCCCGATCGGGCGGGGCTTCCTCTATCTGGTGGCGATCATCGACGGGGCCAGCCGGGTCGTCCTGGCGTGGCGGCTGTCGACCACAATGGACATCGCGTTCCGCCTCGCCGCGCTGGAGGAGGCGCTGGCTCGGTTCGGCAAGCCGGAGATCTTCAATGCCGATCGGGCCAGCCAATTCACCAGCGGCGACTTCACCGGCATGCTGGCGGCGGCCGGCGGGCGCATCTCGATGGATGGACGGGCGCGGCGGCTGGATCGACAGCCTGTTTATCGAGCGAGTGTGGCGCCGCCTGAAATACCAGGACATCTACCTCGAAGGCCACGCCGAGGGCCGCGAGGCCAGAGCCGGGATCCGCCGAATGGCTGGCCTTTTACAATCACCGGCGGCCGCGCCAGGCGCTCTCCAACCGGACGCCGATGGCGGCGTGACGCGACGCGACCGGCGGCGCGCTCGCGGCAGAGGCTCGGGATATGACGCCGCGCTTGGGACAACCCTGCCGCGTTGCCCACATACCACAGCCGCAGCAACAGCAAGCTCTCGCGGCTTGACGGTTTCAGGAGGTCGGAGGGCGGCGCTTCCAATTAAGACACCATCCCCGTGCTCCCGCTGCCGGGGCCAACTTTAGTGGTGCCTTGTTGACCGAAGGTCCCGTCGGCTCGAACGTGACTTCCAGCGCACCGTCCCATTCGCGACCTCGCTTCGGTCTGAAACATAGAGAGAATGCCACCGACGCCGATCCGTCGATCCGTGATTGCTTCCCATCTGTTGTCCCGAGCGCGCCGGCCCGGTATCTTCTAGCCGGGCCGCAGCGCCGACCGGCATCCTTTAGCCCGGCTGTAGCCAGAGAGGAAGACGAACACGATCTAAGATATAGATAGAGCCCGTAGCTCAGCCGGTAGAGCAACTGACTTTTAATCAGTAGGTCTCGGGTTCGAATCCCGACGGGCTCACCAATAAAATCAAAGCTTTGAATAGGGAAATTAGGATCAAGTCCCCTTTCGAGGTATCCCCAAGGTATCCCCGAAAGGGATTTGGCCGCTGAAGGCGCATCGAAGGCTCGCCACTCGGACTCGATCGCCCTTGCGGGCGCGCGCGGCTATCGAAGAGAAGGCACGTGTGAGGCCCCGGCCGTCGCGGCCGGAGGCCACTACCTCGCGGTATGACGCGCATCTGGCACAATGCGGCGGCGACCTCGCCGCAATCATCTGGCAATTCTTAAAGCCGTAGAAGGCTGCTCCGAATAGGCGCATCGACCGGCGCGCTAAGCGATAGCTGCCCGCTCACTCTGATGAGAGTGTGGGGCGCTAGATTGACGGGCGATAGAGAGAAATCTTCCGATGACGGAGAGCTTTTACGAACGGCCCATCCTCAACTCGCCCTATGCCAAGCCGCGGTTCCACCATCCGCTTGACGAGCATGGACAGCCGCTCGGGCTTCCGCCGGTTGAAGGCCGCCGGCCGTCAAAGTTCATCGTTCCGGTGCCGGCGGCGAGGCGAGGGGAGCTGCGGCGCCAGGGGGCGCTGCCTCTTGAGACCTATAGCGACAGCGCGATCATCAACGAGATCCGGGGTCATGTCGACGCTTGGCGCGACCTGCCCGGCGGCGGCCGATTGGGGCGTAACGCCGACCACCCAGCGTCTGCTAGAGCATTGGCGCAGTCCGAATTTCTCCGGCCATCGGCCGTTCTTCTGCCAGATCGAGGCCGTCGAGACGCTGATCTGGCTGACCGAGGTCGCCCGCAGCAGACGGCAATATGCCAACCTGTGGCGCGCGATCGAGGCGGCGAATGCCGAGGCCAACCCCGAACTGTTCCGCCTCGCTCTGAAGATGGCGACGGGCGCCGGCAAGACCACAGTCATGGCGATGATCATCGCCTGGCAGACGCTCAATGCCGTCCGCATGCCGGGCTCCGACCGCTTCTCGCGCGCTTTCCTGATCGTCACTCCCGGCATCACGATCCAGCGATCGGCTCCAGGTGCTCTACCCCGAGCATCCCGAGAGCTATTATCGGTCGCGAGAGCTGTTGCCCAACGACATGCTCGGCGATATCGCCAAGGCGACGCTCGTCATCATCAACTACCACGCCTTTCAACATCGCGAGACGATGGCGCTGTCGCGGGTCGGGCGCGCCTTCCTGACCGGCAATGCTCCCGAGCCGATCGAAACCCGCGAGACCGATGGGCAGATGCTCGACCGCGCCTGCGGCAAGCTGCTGTCATTCAAGAACGTCGTCGTCATCAATGACGAGGCGCATCATTGCTACCGGCAACGGGCGCTCTCCGAAGAGGAGAGGCTCGACCGCGAGGCCCAGGCCGAGGCCAGGGAGAACAACGAGGCGGCGCGGCTGTGGATCAGCGGCATCGAGGCGCTGAAGCGCAAGATCGGGCTGCGCGCGGTCTACGATCTGTCGGCGACGCCGTTTTTCCTGCGTGGCTCGGGCTATCGAGAGGGAACCCTGTTTCCCTGGGTCGTCTCCGATTTCAGCCTGATGGATGCGATCGAGTGCGGCATCGTCAAATTGCCGCGCATCCCGGTCGCGGATAATTTCGCTGCCGCAGACGACCCGGTCTACCGCAATTTGTGGCAGCACGTCGGCCGCGAGCTGCTGCGCACCCGCCATCCGCTCGACCTGCCGGCAATGCTGCAAACCGCGCTCTACGCGCTCTATTCGAATTACGAAACCTATTATGCCGAGTGGGAGAAGGGCCGGCGTCGGCGTGCCGCCGGTGTTCATCGTGGTGTGCCAGAATACCGCGATCTCGCGCCTCGTCTACGAGTGGATCGCCGGCTTCGAGCGCCGGACCAGGAGGATGGCGAGACGATCGACGAAAGCCGGCAATTTCCACCCTGGCGCGCTGAAGCTGTTCGCCAATTACGACGAGCATGGCCAGCGGCTGACGCGGCCCAACACGCTGCTGATCGACAGCACTCAGATCGAAGCGGGCGACACGCTGGAAGGAGAATTCCGCGCCGCGGCCGCGCCCGAAATTCAGGCCTTCAAGGAGCAGCGCGCCCGCGAACGCGGCGCCGGCGATACGGCCGAGCCGACCGATGGCGAATTACTGCGCGAGGTCATGAACACGGTCGGCCGCAAGGGGCGCCTCGGCGAGCAGATCCGCTGCGTCGTCTCGGTGTCGATGCTGACCGAGGGCTGGGACGCCAATACCGTCACTCACATCCTCGGCGTCCGCGCCTTCGGCACGCAGCTGTTGTGCGAGCAGGTGGTTGGCCGCGGCCTGCGCCGACTGTCCTATGAGCCGGGCGAGGACGGCGAACTGTTCGATGTCGAGTATGCCCAGGTCATGGGCATTCCGTTCGCCTTCACCGGCGGCGCGGTCGAGGCCCGCCCGACCGAGCCGAAGATCGCGACGCATGTGCATGCCGTGCCGCAGCGGGCGGAATTGGAAATCACCTTCCCGCGCGTCGAGGGGTTTCGCGTCGATCTGCCGTCCGAGAATTTGCGCGCGGCGTTCGACGAGAATTCGCGGCTGGTGCTGACGCCGCGCGAGGTCGGCCCGTGCGAGGTGCTGATGCAGGGCATCGTCGGCGAGGGCATCACCCTGACCCCGGAGGTCATCGCCGCGTTCCGCCCGTCGGAGATCAGCTTTCGACTGGCGAAGCATTTGCTCTATCGGGAGTTCCGCGACGAGGACGGCTTTCCGCGGCAGCATCTGTTTCCGCAGATCCAGCGCATCTGCAAGCGCTGGCTCGACGAGGGATATCTGGTCATGCAAGGCGTGCCGATCGGCGCGGTGCTCTATCTCGAAATCGCCGACACCGTCGTCGAGCTGATCGCCAACGCGATCGTCAAATCGACCGGCGAGGAGCGGCCGGCCCGCGCCGTGCTCGATCCCTACCAGCCGACCGGCTCGACCGCGTCGGTGAATTTCCAGACGACGCGAGCGGTCTATGCGACCGACCACCGCAAGAGCCATGTCAGCCACGTCGTGCTCGACAGCGAGTGGGAGGCCGAGCTTGCCCGCGTGCTGGAGGACGCATCCGCGCGTCGTCAGCTATGCCAAGAACCAGGGCATGCAGTTCGAGGTGCCTTACCGCATCGGGCGGGTGGCGCGGCGTTACACTCCGGATTTTCTGGTCCGCCTCGATGTCGGCGGCAGGGAGATCGTCAACCTCGTGCTCGAAACCAAGGGCTATCGCGGGCTCGACGCGCAATTGAAGGCGGATGCGATGCGCACTTTGTGGATACCCGGCGTCAACGGGCTCGGCGCCTATGGCAGGTGGGCGTTCGCGGAGTTCCGCGAGGTCTTCGCGATCCAGGAGGAGTTCGCCCGCCTCGTCGAACGGCTGCTGGTGAAGGAGCTAGCTAATGGCTGCTGATGGCGCGGGCATCGCAGGGCCGAAGCAGGTCGGGGCGCTGCGCCACGGCGACAAGCGGGTCAACATTCCGACCGCGGAGATGCAGAGCTTCTTCCAGCGCGAGGAAGATCATTCGCCGCTGCCGCCGAAGCACTACGAGCGGCAACTGCCGCTGGCCGAGGGCGAGCGGCGCGAGCGCGACCCCGACCGCGACCCGCAGCTGTTGTGGAACGGCATGCGCATCACCTTGACCGAGGCGCAGCGCCGACAGCTCGCCGAGACCGGCGAGATCGAGATCGGCGAGGCGCAGCTCGTGTGGCGCGGCAAGGACAATCAGGACTGGTCCGACCTGATCGTCCAGCACGCCGCCGCTCTACATCCAGGAAAAGATCCACCCGAAGGCGATCATCGACGATCTGCGCCGGCGCAGCGCCGCGGCCGACGAGGCCGCGGCGGACGCAGCCGAGCCTGTTCGCCGATTTCAACGGCGTGCCGAGGGATGTCGCGGCCGAGTTCTACCAGCACGAGGCGCACTGGTCGAACCGCATGATCATCGGGCGACAGCCTCGCGGTGATGGCGAGCCTCGCCGAGCGCGAGCGGTTCAAGGGCAAGGTCCAGTGCATCTATTTCGACCCGCCCTACGGCATCCGCTTCAACTCGAACTGGCAGGTCTCGACCCGCACCCGCGACGTCAAGGACGGCCGCCAGACCGACATCAGCCGCGAGCCCGAGCAGGTCAAAGCGTTCCGCGACACCTGGAAGGATGGCATCCACTCCTACCTGACCTATCTGCGAGATCGCCTGACGGTCGCCCGCGATCTGTTGACCGACAGCGGCTCGATTTTCGTGCAGATCGGCGACGAAAATGTGCACCGAGTGCGAGCAGTTATGGATGAGGTGTTTAGAGCGGAGAATTTTGTCGCCGAGATAACAGTTACAGAAGACGGGGAGCCTCACAGGAAATCTAGATTTCATCGGTGACAGACAATGTCCTGCGGTAGCTCGCGAGACATTCGAACAGGTCAAGTTTCGGAAAATCTTCGACGAGAGAACAAATGAGGATAGCGGTCGAGTTCTCTGCTGATCCGCTCAATGATCCAGTGGAAGCCGCACAGGTACTACGTTTGACTATAATGTACTATGGGCAGACAATTTCCGTGCGCGAGCAACGAACATTGGAAGGTGATGAAGAGCGGGCTCGACCGGTTGCAGAAAGCCGACCGACTTGTCACCGATTGAACAGAAGTCTGCGAATGAAGAAATTCTTCGAAGATTTCCCTGTACAGGAGATAAGTAACATATGGGCAGACAATGGGTGGCAGCCCAGATATGGTCTACGTGGTTCAAACCACGCCGCGGATCATTGAACGCTGCATCCTGATGGCCACCGATCCCGGTGACCTCGTGCTCGATCCGACCTGCGGGTCTGGCACGACGGCCTATGTCGCCGAGCAGTGGGGGCGGCGGTGGATCACGATCGACACCAGCCGGGTCGCGCTGGCCTTGGCCCGGACGCGGCTGATGGCGGCGCGCTATCCATGGTATCTGCTCGCCGACAGCCCGGAAGGCCGACGCAAGGAGGCCGAACTGACCGGCAAGCCGCCGCTGACGATGCGCGGGCCCGACCCGCAACGATCTGCGCCAGGGCTTTGTCTATGAGCGGGTGCCGCACATCACGTTGAAGTCGATCGCCAACAATTCGCGCATCGACGACATCTAGGAGAAATGGCAGGCGACGCTCGAAACGCTGCGCGCCGCGCTCAACGCCGCGCTCGGCAAGTCGTGGGAGGACTGGGAAATCCCGCGCGAGGCCGGCGCCGGATGGCCCGAAGCGGCGCTTGCCGATCATGCCGCGTGGTGGCAGGCGCGCATCGCCCGCCAGCAGGAGATCGACGCGGCGATCGCCCAGGCAGCCGATGTCGAAAAGCTCTACGACCGCCCCTACGCCGATCCCGGCCGTGTCAGGGTCGCCGGCCCGTTCACAGTCGAGAGCCTGTCGCCGCACCGCATCGCCGCGACCGACGAGAGCGAACTGGCCGACGACCTCGACGCCGCCGAGGGAAAACGTCCGCCGCACCGGGCGCCGCAGGTCGATTTCTCGCAGATCGTCATCGACTATCTGAAAAGCGCCGGCATCCACCAATCTGATAAAAGCGGCAAGATCGATTTCGACAGCGTGACGCCGTGGCCGGGCCATTGGATCGGCGCCGAGGGCCGCTTTCTGGAGCGCGACGAGATGCGCCGCGCCGCGATCCTGATCGGTCCGGAATACGGCACCGTGTCGCGACCGGACCTGACCGCCGCGGCGCGCGAGGCCAACGAAACCGGTTTCGACATGCTGATCGCCTGCGCCTTCAATTTCGACGCCCATTCCTCGGAGCTCGACCGGCTCGGCCCGCTGCGCATCCTCAAGGCGCGGATGAACCCCGACCTGCACATGGCCGGCGAATTGAAGAACACCGGCAAGGGCAATCTGTTCGTCATGTTCGGCGAGCCCGACATCGATGTCGAGACGCTCGATGGCGGCGAGCTGCAGGTGACGGTCAAGGGCATCGATGTCTACGACCCCAATACCGGCGACATCCGCTCGAACGACGTGCGCGACATCGCCGCCTGGTTCATCGACACCGACTACAACGAAGAGAGCTTTTTCGTCCGCCACGCCTATTTCCTCGGCGCGAACGATCCATACAAGGCATTGAAGACCGCGCTGCGCGCCGAGATCGACGAGGAGGCGTGGGCGACCCTCTACAGCGCGACCAGCCGCCCCTTTCCGCGCCCGCGCGACGGGGTGATCGCGGTCAAGGTCATCAACCACTTCGGCGACGAGGTGATGAAGGTCTACCGGGTCTAGGCGCGCATGCGCTTTCTGCTCGCCGACAGCTTCACCGGCGCGCTCGCCCGACTGCCCGCGGCCGGAAGCGAAGGCGGTCAAGACCACGGTCGTCGATCTGCAGATCGATCCCGGCGGCAAGGGGCTGTCATTCCATCGCATCGACAAGTCAAAGGACCCGAATTTCTGGTCGGTGCGGGTCGGCCGCGATTTGCGGCTGATCGTGCACAAGACGGCGGACAGCCTGCTCGTCGCCTATGTCGATCACCACGACAAGGCCTATGCCTGGGCCGAGCGGCGGCGGATCGAGGCGCACCCGACGACCGGCGCGGTTCAGATCGTCGAGGTGCGCGAGAGGGTCGAGGAAGTCGCTGCCGCCACCGAGCCCTCAATCGGGCCTGCCGTCGCGGCGGACGCACTGTCCGAGGCCGCCACCCAGCTTTCCTTTGCCGGGCTCGACGATACGGCGCTGCTGTCGGTCGGGGTGCCGGCCGACTGGCTCGGCGATGTTGCGCGCCGCAACCGAGGACACTTTCTTCGACGTGGCCGACGCACCTGCCGGCCGAGGCGGCGGAAGCGCTGCTGCACTACGCGACCGACGGCACATTGCCGATATCGGCGCCGCCTCCTGTCGCCGATCCCTATGCCCATCCCGATGCGCAGCGCCGCATCCGGCTGATCGTCGATGAGGAGGAGTTGCGGCAGGCGCTCGAATATCCGTGGGAGCGCTGGGGCGTCTTTCTGCATCCCTCGCAGCGCGCCGTGGTCGAGCGGCGGTTCGCGCGGCCCTGCCCGGGTGGCCGGCTCGGCCGGGACCGGCAAGACCGTCGTCGCACTGCATCGCGCTGTCGCGCTGGCCCGCAAGAACCCGCAGGCGCGGCTGCTGCTGACGACGTTCTCGGAGCCGTTGGCCCGTTCGCTTGCCGGCCAAGCTCGCGGTGCTCGCGCCCGAGACCGGCGGCATCGTGCCGCGGATCACCGTCGTCGGATTGGCACGGCGCCGCAGACGAGTTGTTCCAGCTGATCCATGGCCGCCGCCCGCGGATCGTCGCCGCCGACACGCTGCGCACGATGATCGCGAAGGCGGCGGAAGCGGCCGGGGTGAAGAGGCTTTACCCCGCGCTTTCTGCTCTCGGAGTGGACCAACGTTGTCGATGCCTGGGGCATCGACGGGCTGGAGCACTATGCGAGCGTGCCGCGGCTGGGCCGGCGCTCGCCGCTCGGGCCGCGCCAGCGCGAGCGGCTGTGGTCGGTGTTCGGGCCGGTCGCCGCCGGTCTTGCGCGAGCAGGGTGCTCTTCACCCGCTGCCGAGGTCTGTCGCGAGGTTGCGCGCGCATTATGGCGGAGCGCGAGCGCAAGCCGTTCGACCATATCATCGTCGACGAAGCGCAGGATCTTGGGCCGGCCGAGCTTTCCTTGCTCGCCGCCATCGCGCCGCCGGGCGAGGACGCGCTGTTTTTCGCCGGCGATATCGGCCAGCGCATTTTTCAGCATCCGTTTTCGTGGAAAGCCCTCGGCATCGACGTGCGGGGGCGCTCGTCAAGCTTGAAGGTCTGTTATTGTCAATCAGCGCGGAAGCGCGACCCGGGATCAGCGCCCAATCGCGACCCATACCGGCGGTTGAGTAGCGGTCGTCCCCGGAGTCCACGGAGGGGACCCGCGCGCGTCGCGCAGTGCCCTCACGAGCGACGGAGCGGCGCGCGTGGGGAGGCGCTGTGGGCCCCCGGGGGCGATCCGCGGGCCACGGGCGCCAGCCTCAGGTTCGGTTCTTGAAGCGCCAGCTCTCGTTGCCGGTTTCGAGGATGTCGCAGTGGTGCGTAAGGCGGTCGAGCAGCGCGGTGGTCATCTTGGCGTCGGCGAAGACGGTCGGCCATTCGGCGAAGGCGAGATTGGTCGAGAGGACGATCGAGGTGCGCTCGTAGAGCCGGCTGATCAGATGGAACAGCATCTGCCCGCCGCTGACCGGGAACGGCAGATAGCCGAGCTCGTCGAGGATGACGAGATCGACGCGGACGAGCTGGTCGGCGAGTTTTCCGGCCTTGCCGGCGCGCGCCTCGGCCTCGAGCTGGTTGACCAGATCGACGGCGGTAAAGAAGCGCACGCGGGCGCCGTTGCGCACGCAGTTGGCGCCGATCGCTATGGCGATATGGCTCTTGCCGGTGCCGGTTCCGCCGATCAGCACGGCGTTGCGCTGGGTGGCGAGAAAGCCGCCCTCGTGCAGCTCGCGCACCAGCCCCTGATTGACCGGCGAGACCGCGAAGTCGAACTCGGCGAGGTTCTTCATCACCGGGAAGCGCGCCACCCCCATGCGGTAGGCGGTCGAGCGGGCGCGATGATCGGCCATCTGGGCGAGCAGCAGCTCGCCGAAGATGCGCTGAAAGGGGTGCTGCGCGCGCACGCCGGCGGCGACCACCTCGTCGTAAGCCGCGCGCATTCCGGCCAGCTTCAAGCTGGCCCAGCAGCTCCATGATCTCATGCCGCTCCACGGTCACGCTTCCTCGGCCAGCGGCGGATGGCGCAGCCGGTCGTAGCGGGCGCAATCGGCCGCCGGCTCGATCGCCAGGGTCAGGGCCGCCGGGGTCGCCACCGGCCCGGGCGGCGTCGGCGTCGCGTTGCCGGGCCAGGATGTTGAGCACGACGTCGCGGCCGCACAGCTTGGCCGACAGCGCCTCGGCGCAGGCCGCCTCGACGGCATCGAGCCCGGCCTCGGCGACCGCCGTCAGGATATCGACGAACTGGCGATCGCCGTCGTCATGGCCGGCGAGCCGCCGGCGGACCTGCGCCAGAGCCGGCGGCAGGTCCCAGTTGCGGAACGGGTCGCCGTTCCGCAGCGCGCCGGGCTTTCTGGCCAGCACCGGCAGGTAGTGCCAGGGATCGTAGGCGGTCTGGCCGCGGCCGAAGCGGCGGGGGTGCTCGCCGACGATCTCGCCGTCGCACCAGACGACGACACGCTCGGCGTAAACCCGCAATTGCGCGGTGCGCCGCGCCGCCTTGACCGCGACGCTGTAGCGGTTGTGGTCGAAGCGCACCAGGCTGCTCTTCGACACCGCGACCTCGATCTCGCGGAAGCCGTCGAACGGACCGCGATACTCGATCAGGCTGGCTCGCTCGGCCTCGAAGACCTCCCAGACCGTCTTGTCGCTCTGCTCGGGATGCGCGCTCTCGCGCGCCTGGGCGAGGCAGCGCGCCTCCAGCCAGGCGTTGAGCTCGGCGTAGCTGGCAAAGTGCAGCCGCGGCGTGAACAGGTGCTCGCGCGCATTGCCGACCTGGTTCTCGACCTGACCCTTCTCCCAGCCCGCCGCCGGCGTGCATGCGGTCGGCTCGACCAGGTAATGCGAGCACATCGGCAAAAAGCGGCGGTTGAAGCGGCGCTCCTTGCCGACGAACACCGCGTCGACCGCCGTCGCCATATTGTCGTAGATGCCGCGCCGGCACATCCCGCCGAACAGGCGGAAGGCGCGGTCGTGCGCGTCGAACACCATCTCCTGGCTCTCGCGCGGATAGGCCCGCACCAGGAACATCCGGCTGTGGCAGAGCCGGACGTGGGCGACCTTGACCGTGGTGGTCACGCCGCCGAGCACCACCACCTCGTGCGACCAGTCGAACTGGTAGGCCTCGCCCGGCGCGAACCACAGCGGGATAAAGACCGGGCCCAGCTGCGATTGCCGGCGGCGCCACTCGCGGACGTGACGCTGCACGCTGTCGTAGGCGCCCTCGTAGCCCTCGGCGCGCAACAGCTCGAACAGCCGCCGCGCCGTCAGCCGCTCGCGTGCCGGCCGCTTGCCGTTCGCCTCCAGCATCGCGTCGAGCCGCGCGACAAACGCCCCGAGCCGCGGCTGCGGCTGAACCTGGCGCTCGTAGCGAAACTCGGTCGACGAACCCCGGATCGCCTTGCGAACCGTCTGCCGCGAGATCCGCAGCTCGCGCACGATCTGGCGGATCGGCTTCTTCTCCACCAAAAACGCCCGCCTGATCCGGCCAATCGTTTCCACCGTCATCATCCCCGGCCACGCCCCCCAAGCACAACCAGGGGGAGCATTCGACGATTCGGGGCTGGGTCGCTATTCGACGCTGCGGATTCCGACGATGTCGCCCGGCCATTCCGAGATCATGTCGCTCGCTGTTCCGACATGATGTCGCCCGCTTGAGGCGTCCTGCTGGCGGGTTGGTTTTTGGCGAGAAGCGAGCTGTGGGTCAATCCTTTGTGGCCGGTTTCGGTCGGGTCCGTCGCAGGCTGTCGCCGGCGAGATCGATGCGGTGGGCGTTGTGGACGAGGCGATCGAGGATGGCGTCGGCATAGGTCGGGTCGCCAATCACCTCGTGCCATTTGTCGACCGGGACCTGGCTGGTCAGGATGGTCGAGCGGCGGCCATAGCGTTCTTCGAGGATTTCGTAGAGATCGCGGCGGGCGCCGGCATCGAGCGGATCGAGCCCCCAATCGTCGAGGATGAGGAGCTGGGTGCCGCCCAGGCTGCGCATGATGCGGGCATAGCGCCCATCGCCGCGGGCCAGCGCGAGATCGGCGAACAGTTTTGGGACGCGCTGATAGAGCACCGAACGGTTGTCGCGGCAGGCCTTGTGGCCGAGAGCACAAGCAAGCCAACTCTTGCCGACGCCGGTCGGGCCGCAAAGGATCAGATTGTCGTGCGCATCGATCCAATTGCCGGCGGCGAGCTGGTGGAACAGGGCACGGTCGAGACCCCGTGGCGCGCGGTAATCGACGTCCTCGACGACGGCGTGGTGGCGCAACCGGGCGTAACGCAATCGAGCGGCAAGGCGCTTGTCGCGGCGATGGGTCACCTCGCGATCGACGAGCAGACCGAGCCAATCGGCATGGGTGAGGGTGGCGCCTTCGCCGGAGGCTTCCAGTTCGGCGAAGGCCTGGGCCATGCCGGAGAGCCCGAGCTTGGCGAGTTGGTCGAGCATTGGATGGGTCAGCACTTCCATTCTCCTAACCAGTTAATGGTAGTAGCGGGGGCCGCGGATATTGGGGTGGAGCACCGGGACGGCCTCGGCCGGCCGTGGCTGCGCGGCCTGGCGGTCGAGCTTGTTGTCGAGGATCGAGCGCACCGAGCCGTAGGTCAGCGTGCCGATCTCGATGGCGCGCGCCGCCGCGGCTTCCAGACGCTCGGCGCCGAACGGCCGGACCAGGCGCACGATGCCGAGGCAGGAGCGGAAGCCCTGTTCGGGGTGCGGCCGGCGCTCCAGGATCAGCTCGCACAAGGCTGCCGTGGCGGGGCCGATCGCGGCGGCTTCCTGGCGGATCCGCTCGACGGTCCAATCCGCGTAACGCCGGTGGCTCGACGGCATGTGCGCCGGCACCGTCGCATGGCCGTGATTGCCGCTGGAGCGCAGATGCGCGGCAATCCGCTCGCCCCTGAGGAAGACCTCGACGGTGCGAGGCGTCAGCCGCACCTCGACCTCGCGTCGGGCGAAACGGTACGGGACGCTATAGAAGTGCGCCTCGACCTCAACGTGATAATCGATGCCGACTCGCCGCAAGCGCCATTCGGCAAAGGCATAGGGCTCGCTTGGCAAGCCTTTGAGATGCGGCCGGTCGAGTTCCTCGAGCAGGGCGCGGCGGGTAACCCCGAGCCGCCGGATCGGACGCTCCTCGTTGAGCTGCCGTAGCACCTCCCCGATCGTCGCGTTGAGTTCGGCCAGGCTGTAGAAGCGGCGGTGCCGCAGCCGACCGAGCAGCCAGCGCTCGACGATCAGCACCGCGGCTTCAACCTTCGCTTTGTCGCGTGGCCGCCGCGGCCGGGCCGGCAGGATCGCCGTATCGTAATGGGCTGCCATCTCGGCGTAGGTGCGGTTGAGCTGCGGTTCGTAGAGGCAGGCCTTGATCACCGCGACCTTGGTATTGTCCGGCACCAGCAGGTTCGGCACGCCGCCGATCACCTCGAACGCGCGCGTGTGAGCGCCGATCCAGTCCGCGAGCCCCTGCGTCCAGCTTGCCTCAGCGTAGGTGAAGTTGGAGGCGCCGAGGACGGCGACAAAGAGCTGCGCCGGCCGGGTCTTGCCGGTCAGCCGGTCGACGATCACGGGCACCGTGTCGCCGGCGTAATCGACAAACAGCTTGTCGCCGCCGGCATGGGTCTGCCGCATCGTGACTGAGATCCGCGCCGCCCAGCCTCGGTACAGCTCGCAGAACCGCGAATAGCGATACCCGTCGGGATGTCGCTCGATGTACTCGTCCCACAGGATCTGCAGCGTAACGTGCTTGCGCTTCAGCTCGCGGTGGATCGCCGCCCAGTCGGGCTCGATGCGGCGGCGATGGCCTTGCTTGGTACCGACCGCGGTAAAGAGCTGCGCCTCTAGCGCCGCGTCGGTCATCTCGGTCGGCAACGGCCAGTTCAGCCCGGCGACGGCGAGCCGCTTCAACGTCAGCCGCACGGTCGACGGCGCCACCCCGACCCGGCGGGCGATCTCGTTGCCGGAAACCCCGGCGGCATTCAACCGAAGCACGTCGCGCACTTGGCGCATCGCGATCCTCTCTGCTGGCATCGTCCCCTCCCGCAGCAAAAGCCAAAGGAACGGACGCTACGCGGGCCAGCAGAGACGCCCTCTACCCGGGCGACTTCATCCCGGAATGCCGGGCGAAATCATCTCGGAACGCCGAGCGACATCAAATCGGAATGGTGCGCGAGATCATCCCGGAATGCCGGGCGACTTCCGTCGGAATCAGCATTCGACGCTGATCACCCCCAAAGCCGGGTCACTCTTCCACGCTGCTTTCCAGCTTCCCGGTGCCGCTGTTACCGACCGCGATGACGTTCTCTCGGCGAGCAATGTATTCACAGCGGGCGAGCTCGAGAACCAATGTCTTATTGAGCGAGGGGATCGCCGTGAGGTCGAAACTGTCGAGGCTTTTCGCTGTCGGGAACCGTGCCTCCTTGATGCGGCGCTCGACCATCCGGCGTTCCCGCTCGATCAGCTCGAGTTCGGCCAGGCGCAGCAAATAGCGGGGATGGTCGACGCCCTCGGCGGCGCATTGCTGGGCGAGCTTGTCGTATTCGCGCAAGAAGGTCGGCAGCTTGAGCGCCTTGAGGTGATGGGCGAGCAGCAGCTGCGGCGTATCGCTCATGGCGCCCCGGCGAGCAGGTCGCGATAGGCCTTGGCCGAGGTCATCGCCACCCTTGCCCGCGGCAGGTAGGGATAGACGTCAGGTAGGGATAGACCGTCAGGTCGAGCCGCGGCGGCCGGCGCTCGATCCGGCACAGCACCAGATGCCCCGGATCAAGTCCGGGGTGCGCGTGGGTCCGCTCCTCCCATCCCCGACGTGGCGCGCCGCGGCCACCGGTCCCCAGGTCGGGACGGGAAAGCAGGCTCATCAATCGAACGGGAAAGCGGAGTTTGCTGTGGCGCTGCTCGGCGCCCCCCGGTGATGCATTCTTACTCCGGCCCGCCGATGCATCTTCTCTCCGGCGTTGACAACAGTCGCAAAACTTCCCGGATCCGGCGCATCGACAGTCTCTAGGCCGGCATCCCGTCCCCCCTTTCGACAAAGAGGACGAGGCTACCTTTGGTTGAGAACCGTCAGCGCCGCGGAGCGCTACACCAGTGCGCCGAGCCGATCACGATCAGCGGATCGGGTGATCACGATCGACCGTAATCCGTGATCACGTTCCGCCGGATTGAGTGATCATCTTCCACCGGAATCCGTGATCACAATCGACCGGAACACGCAGTCGGGGATGACAACGCCGACGGCATCGCCTTCACGATCAACCAGCGTCATGACGATCGTCTTGCGCCCGGCGGCTTCCGTCCTGTCGCGGTGCATGTTGTTGGCGACCTTACCGCCGACGAGCGTCTGTCGATCTCGACGCCGCCGCCGCCCTGGCCGAGCATCGAAGCCAGTGGATCGACCGTCATCGCGAGACGGATGCGGTGCGTCAGGAGCCATGCGGCCTAGCAGGAAATGCCAAGCTCGCGCTTGATTTGGTTCGAACTGATCCCTTTCTTTAGATGACCAGCGATCAGGCTCACAGGCTGGCCGGGCTTGGACGAGCTAAGGTTCGTTGGGACCGTGTAGCTGGAGGTTCCAGGGGAAACATTGACTACATGGATTATATTAGCGCTTCCATTTAATAGGGGAGACGAAGATCGATCATAAATCTGAATTCGTAAACCATTCGGTATATATGCCGACGGCAGAGCCCAATTTATTGTCGGATTTATCCCATTTTCGACGATTGTTACTTGCGTCGGGGACGGCACTGGAGTAAGCGGAATCCCGGTCACCGATGGCAGCGCGAATGTCGCAGTCGTGCTCCCCTGTTGGAGCTCAATCTGCCACACGCCGTTGAGCCAGCTTGGCGAAAACCCTACGCTGCTGCCGCAGAGGTTCAGGTCGGTACTCGTCGGCGCACAAGGCGAAAAGGGCTGCGAGAAAGTCGGTGCGGTCGAACCCGTCGGTGTAAAGAAGCCGGCAATATTCGTCCCGGCGGAGCCCCCGATGACGTCGGTGCCAAATGCTCGTCGGTCTCCCTGCCCAATACCGACATCGTTCACGCCCCTCGTGGCACGAAAGATATACGGGTTATTGATGGTGATGGCGGCGGCCTGGCCGTTGCTCGCAAAACTCGTCCAGGCGATCAGCGCTGTAAACAGGAGCGCGAAAGTGCGCATGGTGTCTCCTCCCCAAAATGCTTATTCGCGTCCGGGCAAGAATCATGCCGCACTAATTATCTATTTAGCCACAATGTCTTGGCTGTCGCCAGGACGTGCCATATGTAAATTCTGCCAACAGCAGCCGATCATTTATTACATCGGCCATAGCATTATCTTAAGCCGTACTTAATCTTATGATATTTATCCGCACGTTTTTTGGATATGGGCGTGGATTATGGCTTGCACCCACATTATGTTAAATTTACCGACAGAGCGGGTTACACAACCCCCATTCGGAGGCAGTGGGTTGAAAGATCCTAACCAGCCTGGGATCTCTGCCCGCCCATCGGAGATGCGGTTCACCGCCAGTCGGTTCGCTCGGCGGGGTCAGTAGCCCTCGCGCTCCAGGCGTTTGCGCAGGAGTTTGCGGTAGCGGCGGACGGCTTCGGCTTTTTCGCGGGCGCGGCGCTCGGAGGGCTTTTCGTAGTTGCGCCGCAACTTCATCTCCCGGAACACGCCCTCGCGCTGCATTTTTTTCTTCAAGGCCCGGAGAGCCTGATCGACATTGTTGTCGCGGACGAGGACTTGCACGGGCGCGCCGCTCCGTAGGGGATCTGTACCTGTCGCGAGCTTAGCACCCGGGTGCCGGGGTGTGAAGCCGATGCTTTACCGAAGGGGCGGTCGATCGCATATATCGCCTCATGGCTTTGCTCAAGATCGCCCGCATGGGGCATCCGATATTGCGTGGCCGTTCGGCCGAGATCGACGACCCGACCGCCCCCTGGGTCGCGCGGCTCGCCCTGGACATGATCGAGACGATGGAGGACGCGGGCGGCGCCGGGCTCGCGGCACCCCAGGTCCACATGCCGCACCGGCTCGTGATCTTCATCGTGCCCGACGACCGGACGACCGACATGCCGGGCGACACCGCGCAGGGTCTGACCGTCCTGGTCAATCCCGTCGTCGAGCCCGTGGGCCAGGAGCGCGCACTCGGCTGGGAGGGCTGCCTCTCGGTGCCGGGGCTGCGCGGCGTGGTGCCGCGCCATCTGCGCGTCCGCTATCGCGGGATCGGATCTTGCCGGCGATCGGATCGAACGCGAGGTCGAGGGCTTTCACGCCCGTGTTGTGCAGCACGAATGCGACCATTTGGACGGCGTCCTCTACCCGCAGCGGATGACCGACCATCGTCTTCTCGTCTTTCTCGAGGAATTGCAGCGCCACCCGATCGACCTCGCGGAATTCCTCGCCGCGAGGACCGCGCTGATGAGAAGCCCGCTCGCCGAGGCGCTGCGCGCGCAATTGATCGAGGGGATACTGCCCGATGTCGCGTTCGACGGCTGGTCGCGTCCGGCGTTGCGCGCGGCGGCAAGGCGGGCCGGAATCTCGTTCCCCGAAGCGGAGGCGCTGTTTCCCGGCGGCGCCGCCGATCTCGTCGCCGAATTCAGCCGCTGGGCCGACCGCGGGATGCTCGACCGGATCGAGGCCGCCGGGCTCGACGGGTTGCGGGTGTCGGAGCGCGTGGCGTTCGCGATCGAGACCCGCCTCGCCATCGTCGAACCGTGGCGCGAGGCGGTGCGCCGGGCGTTCGCGGTCCTGATCATGCCGCCGCGCGCCGCACTCGCGACCCGGCTCCTCTACGAGACGGTCGACGGCATCTGGTACGGGGCAGGCGACGCCGCGACCGATTTCAGCTTTTATACAAAACGGCTGAGCCTCGCTGCGATCTACAGTGCGGCTCTCCTATATTGGCTCGAAGACCGCTCCGAAGGTTTCGCCGACACGCGCGCCTTCCTCGCCCGGCGGCTTGCCGACAATGCCCGCCTCGGCCGCGCGCGGCGTGATCTCGAAGGTCTCGCCCAGCGGCTGCCGAACCCGTTCCGCCTGTTTCGCCCGCTGGCCTGAACACCCCCGCTCAGCGGTGCGGGATGAGGCGCGTCACATGGCCCATCTTGCGGCGGGGCTTGACCTCGCTCTTGCCGTAGAGGTGCAGCCGGGCGAGCGGGTCGTTCAGCGCGTCGCGCCATTTCTCGACGTCGGCGCCGATCAGGTTCTTCATGATGGCGTCGGAATGGTGCGCGACCGAGCCCAGCGGCAGCCCGCAGAGCGCCCGGACCAATTGTTCGAACTGGCTGGTGACGCAGGCGTCGATGGTCCAATGGCCGGAATTGTGCGGCCGCGGCGCCAGTTCGTTGACCAGGATATCGCCTGTTTGCGTGACGAACATCTCGACCGCGAGCACGCCCACGAGGTCGACTTTTTCGGCGACATGGCGGGCGATCGCCTCGGCCCGCATCGCTGTCTCGGCGGCGATCCGCGCGGGTGCGATCGTGGTGTCGAGAATGTGGTCGACATGCTGGTTCTCGACCGGCGGATAGGTCGAGCACGCGCCGTTGCGTGCGCGCGCGACGATGACCGAAATCTCGCAGCTGAAATCGACAAAGCTTTCGAGGATGCCGATGTCGGCGCCCATGCGCTGCCATGCCTCCTCGGGTCGGGTTTCGGGCGTCAAGGTCACCTGGCCCTTGCCGTCATAACCCCAGCGCACGCTTTTCAGCACCGCCGGATAGCCGAAGTCGCGCATCGCGCGCACCAGTGAGGCCGCGTCGGAGACTTCGCGGTAGGCGGCGGTGTCGACGTCGATCGAGCGCAAAAAATCCTTTTCCCGCAACCGGTCCTGGGCGATCTCCAGAATCTCGGGGCGGGGCGCCACCGGTTTCAGCGCCGCGACCCGGCGGACCGAGGCGGCCGGGATGTTCTCGAATTCGAAGGTCGCGAGATCGACCGCGGCGGCAAACCGGTCGAGTGCCGCCTCGTCGGCGAAATCGGCGACCGTCGCCGTCGCGCAGACCTGGGCGGCCGGGCTGTCGGGCTCGCTGGCAAAGACATGGCAGCGGTAGCCGAGGCGCGCCGCCGCGAGCGCTGTCATCCGGCCGAGCTGGCCGCCGCCCAGAATGCCGATCGTGCCGCCGGGGGCAAGCGACGGTGGCGGCCATCAGCGCCGCTCCGGGCGCTCGACGACGGCCTCGGTCTGCCGCTGCCGCCAGGCGTCGAGAGCCTGGGCCGCGCGCCGGATCGGCAAGGCCGAGGATCGCGGCGGCAAAAAGCGCGGCATTGACCGCGCCCGCCTCGCCGATCGCGAAGGTGGCGACCGGTACCCCGGCCGGCATCTGGACGATCGACAGCAGGCTGTCGACGCCCTTCAGCACGCGGCTTTCGATCGGCACGCCCAGCACCGGCAACGGCGTCAGCGCCGCCGCCATGCCCGGCAGGTGGGCGGCCCCGCCGGCGCCGGCAATGATCACCCGCAAGCCGCGCTCGCGCGCACCTTTCGCGTAACCGTAGAGCCGGTCGGGCGTGCGATGGGCGGAAACGATCCGCGTCTCGCAGCCGATGCCGAGCCGATCGAGCGTGCCGGCGGCGTGCTGCATCGTTTCCCAATCGGATTGGCTGCCCATGATGATGCCTACCGCCGGTCCGGCTTCGCTCATGGGGCTCCTTTCCGATTACGACGCGCCGCGCCGCATTATAGGGGGCCGCACCCGGCGCACAAGCGCAGGGCAATGATATGCGGCGCCGGCGCTATCCCTTCAGTTCCATGTCCTCGTATGACGGGAACGGGTCGAGATAAACATCGCCGATCGTGTGCTTGGCGATCCGCGGGCCGACCCCCATCAGGGCGCGGAAATCGTAGACCGGCGCGAACATGACCCGGTCGATCGTCAATTGCTGGATCTTGAACAGAAGCTCCTCGCGCTTCTTGCGGTCGCGCTCGCCCGCCTGTTGCTGGAAGAGAGCGTCGATGTCGGGATAGCCGCCGTCGGCGTAGGCGCCCTTCGACTGAATGAACGATTCGACGCGGCTGGCGGCGTTGCCAGCACTCCCGGACCCGGTCATGAACAGCCCGTGGAACTTGTGCGCCTGCCAGTCGGCGTAGAACGCCGCGCGCTCCATCTGCTTCAGGCTGACGCGGATACCGACCGCGATGAGATCATTGGCCACCGCTTGCGCGGCGGTCGGAAAGCCCGGAATCGCGGGAAACTCGCCGGCGTCGATCCCGTTAGGATAGCCGGCTTCGGCGAGGAGCTGCTTCGCCTTCTCCGGATCGTAGGGCAGCGGCTTGGCCTGCAGCGCGAAATCCATGACCCGAGGGACGATTACCCCGGCCGGCGGGCAGAAGCCCAGGCAGGCCGCCTTGTTGATCCCCTCCCGGTCGAGCGCATAGTTGACCGCCAACCGCAGCCGTTTGTCGTGCCATGGCGATTTCGGGTCCCACTGGTCGGGGAACTCGACCCACATGATCGACGCGTGCTTTGTTGCGACGACCTGAACGCCGGGTGCGTTCTGGATGCCTTCGGCGTCGATGCCGTCGAGCGCGTAGGCGATATCGGCCTCGCCGGTTTTCACCATCAGCGCCCGGGTCGTCGCTTCGGGGACGCTGCGCATGACCAGTGTCTTGATATTCGGAACGTGGCGCCAATAGCCGGGAAAGGCCTCCAGGACGACCTCGATCCCAGGCTTGCTGCTGACAAATTTGTATGGGCCGGCGCCGATCGGGTGTTTCTTGAAGCCTTCATCGCCGACCTCGGTCAGGTATTTTTTGGGAGCGACGATGCCGACGGCGCTGGCGGTCGTGCCGAAGAAGGTCATGAAATCGGGCCACGGCTCCTTCAGATGGAAGCGCACGACCCGCGGATCGACGATCTCGACCGACTTGACGCGCCCCTTTAGTTCCGTCGCCCCGGCGCCCTGATAGCGGTCGAAGCTGAACTTCACGTCCTCGGTCGTTATCGGATCGCCGTTGTGGAATGTCAGGTTCGGCCGCAGCTTGAACTCATAGGTCAGCCCGTCCTCGCTCTCGTCCCAGGATTTCGGCGAGGCTGGGGCCCATCTTCTGTCCGGGATAGGCGCGCACCAGCGCGTCGTGGATCGCGTAGAGCATGCCGAAGGGGGTGATCTGCGGCGGTGCGGTCGACGGGTCGAACCAGGAGGGCGAGATCGTCACGTGCCAAGCGATCACCGCCTTTCCCGCGGGTTCGGCGGCATAGGCGTGCGCGGCGCCCAGAACCGAGGGCGCGGCGGCGAGCGATGCGATAAACGAACGGCGGGACAACGCGTGCATGGGGCTCCTCCCGAGGACTTCCGCGGCTCAACGATGCGGCGGTGGGTTGCGAGAGGGAAATTGTCGGCGATTCGGGCCGCCTGCGGCAACCTTAACAGCCCGTTGCTGAAGTCGCTCTTTGATCAGCCAGGGTCGGCGGTAACGGCCATGACCAGGACGGCGAACCCGTCGGGAGCGGCGGCGACAAGGATGATCGCCACGGCCTCCCCGGTGTAGACGAACAGGAGATAGGCCAACCCACGGGCAGCCGCCTCTCTCGGGGTTCCGGCCCCGATCAGCAGCCGCATCAGGATACCGAGATTGTGCCCGGCGACGTGCACCAGGTAGCGCTTGTGGACATTCTCGCGTCCGCGCAGCCAGGTCCGCCGCATGCCGCCGCGGTCGAGATTGTGAGCGAAAGATCGCTCGACGATTTCCGCCCTCAGCCGCATTGCATGCTTACCGACCCCCGAACCCAGGCGGGTGCGGTTGGCATAGACCGCCGCACGCGCTTGGTCATCGCCGTGCCAGCGTGAAAACCCCGGCTGCTTGGGCTCAGCAATGCGCGTCTTCCACACCCCGCCGTTGAGGTTCTTCAAGACGGCGCGCGAGTGATACCCTTTGTCGGCGACCAGTTCGCTCGGCTGGTCCTTCGTCGGCGCGGTGCCAACCTGAGCTAGGTTCTTCTCTGCCGCCGCCAGCGTGCCCTCGATTGTCGTGGTGTCGCCTTGGTCGGCGGGATGGAGTGCCGCCGCGACGATGACGCCGGTGTCGAGATCGACCGCGTGCTCGGGCTTGTAGGCAAGATGCGTACGTCCGTCCTTCAGCTTGGCGATCTTGGCCTCTGGGTCGATCTTGCTCGTCCACTCCTCGTTCGACAGCTTCTTGCCCTTGCGGTTGCGGTCGATGCGAACGAGATCATCCGCACTTGGCGTGTCGATGCCGCTCTCCTTGGCCATCTGCGTCAGCATTTCGCGATAGGTTCGGCCATCGTCCCGGCGCACGATCGTGCGCAGCGCGGCGTTGGCCTCCATCGTCGAGGCGTCGACGCCGATCCGCTTGCCTCGGATCAAGCCTTTCTCGGCCACGAGCTTCAACACCCAGCTGAACACCGTCTCGTGGACTTCATGCGGAAGCCGCCCGCGGGTCTTCGACAACCACGAATGATCGGGAACCTCTTCCCGGTTCTCCAGCCGCAGAAAATCCCGCAGCGACATCGAATCCGAACAGCGCCAAGCGATGCCTCGCTCGCTGGCGATCCCCTCGAAATAGCCGACCATGTGCATCCGGAAATAGCGCCCCGGCGGCAACGACGGGGCCCCCAACTTTGGCGCGTAATATGGCTGGCAGGCCGTCTCGATAAACCCGTCAAATCCGCCCGCGATCAGCACTTCCTGAAGCCGGTCGTAAAACACATGCCCCGGTGAGCGTGGCATCTCCGCCCAGGTCACGATCAGATCCCCCTGCCGATCGCCCTCGCGCCCCATCGACATCCCGAAAGCCCCGATCAGTCCCCCCGCTTCACACCAAATCAACCAAAGCCGACTTCGTCAACAGGCTGTTAAAGCCGCTGGACGATTCTCGCGATGCGACGGTCGGGAATGAACCAGAACAGCGCGACAAGCACATAGACTGCCTGAGCGATGCGCGGGTCGAGAAAGGCCAGCGCGACGCCGCAGACATAGAGGAAGGGGAAATCTTGCCCTTCACGTCGCGGCCGAGGGCGCGGGCGAGCGGCGAGTCATCGCCTTGGGCGCGGATCAGCGCGCGCTGCAATCCGTACCAGGCCAGTGCCGGGAACAGCAGCGAGACGCCGTAGATCGCGGTCGGAAGCGGTGCGAAATGGTTCTCGCCCATCCAGCCGGTGGCGAACGGCACCAGTGACAGCCAGAACAGCAGATGCAAGTTGGCCCACAGGATGACGCCGTCGACATGGCGCACCAAGTGAAAGAAGTGATGATGATTGTTCCAATAAATCGAGATGTATATGAAGCTCAATACATAGCTGAGAAAGACCGGGCCGACCGCGGCCAGCGCTCAAGGCTCGCCTCATGCGGCACCTTCAATTCCAGCACCATGATCGTGATGATGATCGCGATCACGCCGTCACTGAACGCGGTCAGCCGTTCCTTTTCCACGCTGCGCCCCCGCCGCTCCTCGGCGCAGCATGCGTGACGCCGGCCGCCGATCGCAACCGCCACCGGCTCCGCTTACCGGTATTCGTCGCCGCAATCGCCGATCAGCCGCATCAGGTCGCGGGATTTGGCGAGGATCGGGGCGATCGCGGCGTGGTCCTCGGGATCGAGCGCCAGATCGAAGACGCGGGCGTTGTCGGCGATGTGCTGCGCCAGCCCGAGCCGCGCGCCGACGATGACGCCCGGCGACGGCGGGCCGGTCCAGCACGTAACGCGCCGCAATATTGGCGATGCCGACGCCGTGCCTGGCGGCTACGAGCTGCAACGCCGCGAGCAATTCCTGGAACAGGACCCAGCCGCCCCAGGCATCGATCATGTTCTTGTATTTCTGCTGTGAGACGGTCGTCAGTTCGGCGCGACCCGGCTCCGAGCGGCCGAGCCATTTCTCCGATAACAAGCCACCCAGCAGCGTGCCATAGGTCAATAAGCCGATGCCGCGCTCGGCGCAGAACGCCGCCATCCGCATTTCGGGCCGGCGGTCGACCAGCGAGAACTGCACCTGGTTCGACAGGATCGGGACGCCGTGCTCGACGATCACGCGCAGATGCTCGGTGTCGAAATTGGTCAGCGCCAGATGGCGGATCCGGCCCTCCTCGCGCAGATCGGCGAGGTGCTTGAGCGCATCGAGATAGCGTCCGTCGTCGTAATCCCACCAATGGAATTGCAGCAGATCGAGGCGATCGACGCCCATCCGCCGCAACGAGACGCCGATCGCCTCCTCGACCACGCGCCGCGTCATCGGGCCGGGATGCGGGACCCATTTGGTGAAGGCCTGGATTTCGCCGAGCCGATCTGCCCCAAAGCGCAAGGCGAAACGGCGGCGGAACTCGCCGACCAGATCCTCGGCCGGACCATAGTGGTCAGCCAGATCCCAGGTCGTGAACCCGGCGTCGTGGTAGGCGAACATCTCCTCGACCGCGCGTTCGCGGTCGATCCGGCCATGACCGCCCGAGACCTGCCACATCCCTTTCAGGATGCGGCAGATCGTCAGGTCGGGCGCCAGTGCCGTGCGGCTCGATGCGGGCAGGCTCATGTCTCGGCTCCAATGGCGCCGCCCGCCGGCGCGCCGGGATTCAGGCGGCAGACGGCACGTAGACCATCCAGGATACCCCGAACCGATCCTGCACCATACCGAAGCGCGGCGAGAAAAACGTCTGGCCGAGCGGCATCCGCACCTCGCCACCCTCGGCGAGTGCCGCAAAGGCGTGGTCGGCGGCGGCCGGGTCGGGCACTGTCAACGACAGCGAAAAGCCCTGGAAGCTCGGCTTGCCCTGGCAGCAGCCGTCCGAGGCCATGACCTCGGTGTCGCCGATCCTGAAGCTCGCATGCATGATCTTGTTCTCGCTGCCAGGCGGGACCATGCCGGGCGGCGGCGGTTCGGGGCTGTCCTTGTAGCGCAGCAGCATGACTTCCGCGGCCCCGAGCTTGTTCTTGTAGAACTCGATCGCCGCCTCGCAACTGCCGTCGAAGAACAGATAGGGTTGGACTTGCATCGGGTTTCCTTTCATGTCCGGGTCGGTGAGTTGCCTGCCAGCTATTCCTGCTCGTAAGCCTGCCGCAGCGCTTGGATGTCGAGCTTTTCCATCCGCAGCATCGCCTGCATGACCCGGCTTGACTTCGCTGGGTCCGGGTCCCGCAGCATCCCGCCTAGGGCCGCGGGAACGATCTGCCACCACAATCCAAATTTGTCCTTCAGCCAGCCGCATCGGCCGCCTTGCCCGCCGACCGCGAGCTTGGTCCACAATTCGTCGATCTCGCTCTGCGTTTCGCAATCGACGAAAAACGAGACCGC
The DNA here is from genome assembly GCA_963799085.1 of uncultured Alphaproteobacteria bacterium. GTDB lineage: Bacteria > Pseudomonadota > Alphaproteobacteria > ATCC43930 > CGMCC-115725 > AP-15. The sequence goes on from CAWCWA010000008.1 coordinate 172,110, forward strand.
TTCGTTGAAGGTGAAATGCGGGCCGCCGTTCAATGCGATGAATTCCTGGCCGTCGAGCTCGAAACTGGCGGTCATGACCGCGTTTGCCGGCCCCGACCCCGCAGCGCCGTAGCGCGTGAGCCCAAGAACCCGCGAGTTCTCGAAAATCGAGGTATAGAAATTCATCGCCTCTTCGGCTTGATTGTCGAACCACAAGAACGGCCTGATCTTCGGCATTCGCGTCACTCCGGGGTTTCCGGCCGCGGCCCGCGCCACGCCTATTTTCGCTCGGCGATCTTGCCGCGCATGCGCTCTTCGGCCTCGCGCAATTCCGGGGTGAATTCGGCGCCGAAATCCGCGGCCTCGAACACCTGGCGGATTTCGATGACCCCGCCCTGCTCGAACGGCGCGCGCCTGGCCCAGCCGATCGCCTCGTCGCGCGATTTCGCCTCGATCATCCAGAAGCCGGCTATGAGTTCGTTGACCGGAAACGGGCCGTCCGTCACCTGAGGCCCGCTCGCGGAGAACGACACGCGGGCGCCCTTGGCGCTCGGCTGCAGCCCTTCGCCTGACTGCATCACGCCGGCGTTGACCATCTCTTCGTTGAATTTGGTCATCGCTGCCAAGAGCTCGGTGATCGGCATCTTGCCGGCCTCGGTGTCGCGGTCGGCCCTGACGATCATCATGAAACGCATTTTCGATCATCCTCGTCGTTGCGGGGGCGGCGGGACCCGAGGGTCAGGCCGCGGCAAAGTGCACGACCGAGATCGGCGGGAGCCGCGCCTCGGGCGTCGCCCAGCTGTCGCCGCCATCTTCGGAAATCCACAGCCCGCCGCTCGTCGAGCCGAACGCCAGGGTCTCGCCGGTCCGATCGACCGCGAGCGCGTGCCGCCAGACGAGGTCATAGGCGTGGCGTTGCGGCAGACCACGCCGCAGCACCTCGAAGCTGCGGCCGCCGTCCCTGGTGCGGGCGACGACGAGCTTGCCGTCGACCGGGATGCGCCGCTCGTCCTTGACCGCGGGCACGAACCAGGCAATGTTCGGGTCGCGCGGATGGGCGGCGACGGCAAAGCCGAATTTCGCCGGCCGGATCGCAGCGAGCTCGGCCCAGGCTTTCGCCGGCGTCCTCTGAGCGGAAGACGCCGTTATGGTGCTGGCACCAGACGATCTCGGGATATGCCGCGCAATGCGCCAGCTGATGCACGTCCTGGGCGATCGGCTCGCCCGCCAGTTCCGGCGGCATGTAATCGGCGCGCATGCCGCGGTTGATGATCTGCCACGAGGCGCCGCTGTCGGTGCTGGCCCAGACGCCGCCGGTCGAGACGCCGACGCGGATGTCGGCGGGGTCGCGCGGGTCGATCAGTACCGAAGAGATGCCGGGCTGCTCGCCGCCCGCCACGCCGCCCCACTGCCGGCGCTCGGGCGTCAGCCACAGCGCCTCGTTCAAGGTCCAGCTCTCGCCGCCATCCTCGGATCGGAAGAGCCCGCCCGGCATCGTGCCGGCCCACAGCCGGCCGGGCAGGCCGCCCGGCTCCAATACCCAGATCCGGCCGAGCGACCACGGATGCGGGTCGTCCGTGGCGGTTTCGGGCTTTGGCGGAAAGGCCGGGACGGCGGTTTCGCGCCATGCGCCCGTCACCGTCGCGGCGCCATAATTTCGCGCCGAAATGGCCAAGGTCGAGAGCGGCGTAAAGGCGGCCATCGGGCTCGGCGAGCACTGCCGATACCGGATCGCCGAGGAAATGCGCCGCGGCGACCTCCCATTCGCCGCGCTCGCGCGCGATCTCGAACAAGCCCTTGCGGGTTCCGACATAGAGCCGTTCCGTCATCCTCTCCTCCGTCAGCCGCCGGTCAGCGCCTGGAACACATGCACCTCGTCATCGGGCCCGAGCCTGTCGCCGAGCCCGACGCGATCCCGCACCGCCTCGCCATTTACATAGACGGCGACATGGCGGCGCAGCGCGCCCTGGTCGTCGAGCACATAGCCGCGCAGCCCCGGTCGCGCCGCAAACACCGCCATCAGCGCTTCGCCCAGGGTGGCGGCCTCGACCGTCGCCGAGGGAGCCTCGACAAAGCGAGCCAGAGCGCGGGTGAAGTGTATCGTCGGCACGGCATTGCTCCTTGACATGAAGAGTTGATATCAACATAAAATAGGGCATGTCAACCCCGGCTGACGACATACCTTTCGCCACCACGCTCGAAGTTCGCGACGCCTGCCTCTGTCTGCATCTGCAGCGCGCGGCCCGCGCGGTGGCGCGCCGCTTCGACGCCGCCTTTCGGCCGCTCGGGCTGACGAGCGGGCAGTTCTCGCTATTGATGTCGCTGAACCGACCCGACCCGCCGATGATCGGTGCCGTCGCCCATCTCTTGGCGATGGACCGCACGACGCTGACAGCGGCGCTCAAGCCGCTCGAACGCCGCGGCCTGGTGCAGGTGAGTGTCGATCCCGCCGACAGGCGCGAGCCGCCGCCTGGCGCTCACCTCGGCCGGCCGCGATCTCCTCGCCGCCGCGGTTCCGGTCTGGCGGGATACCCATGCCGGCATCGACGCCCTTCTGCCCGGCGCCGACCCCGAGACGCTGCGCGCCGATCTGCGCGCGCTCTCGTAGGCTGCAGCTACAATTCGCGAGTGCGGCGGGCCATCGCCTCGTCCCAGAGATTGGCCCGGTCGTCGTCGAAGATCAGCTTGGGCTCCTCGGGCGCGGTGAACCAGTCGTGGCGCGCCAGTTCGGCTTCGAGTTGGCCCGCCGCCCAGCCGGCATAGCCGAAGGCGAAGAGCGCCTTCTGCGGCCCGCGGCGCTCTCCGATGTCGCGCAGGATCTGCCGGTTCGCGGTCATCGCCACATGCTTATCGACGATCTGGGTGCCCTCGCCCTGGTATTCGGCACTGTGCACGACAAAGGCGAGTTCAGGCTGCACCGGGCCGCCGGCGAAGATCTGAACCTTGTCCTCGGCCGCGGAGTCCTTTTCGCCGGTCGCTGCCAGCAATTCGGCGATCGAGCGTTCGCCGAGCGGCCGGTTGATGACGATGCCGAAGGCGCCCTTCTCGTCGTGCCGCACGACGAGGATCACGGTATGCGAAAACCGTGGATCGCCGATCGTCGGCGCGGCGATCAGCAATTGCCCGGCAAGCGATTGTGCCTCGTCGGCGATACCCGCCCCGACGCCGGGCAGCAACATCGCCAGCAACAACGCAAGAATGACGGCGAGCGCGCGCAGGCTCGCGGGGAAACGCTCGGGCATGACCGAGCTTACATCGGCCATCGCCGGCCGGGGAAGCGGTGCTAAGATCGGCCGCGGCGGTAAATGGGGAAAGAGCGATGGCCCAGCAGTCCTGGACGATCACGACGGCCGTTGGAACCGGCGAGCGCGGCTCTGCCGGTGACGGCGGGCCGGCGGCCGAGGCATTGCTCAACGGACCCTTCGATGTCGCGTTTGACCCTTCCGGCAACCTCTATTTCTCCGACACCTTCAACCACGGCATCCGCCGCGTCGATGCCCGCACCGGCGTTATCGCCACCGTCGCCGGCAATGGCGAAGCCGGTTATTCGGGCGACGGGGGACCCGCGCTCGCAGCGTCGTTCAACGAGCCCTACGGCATCGCCGTCGATCGCGGCGGCAACATCTACGTCGCCGACCGGCACAATCACTGTGTGCGGCGGATCGACGCCGGCTCGGGCGTCGTCACGACCTTCGCCGGCAATGGCGAGGCCGGGTATGGCGGCGATGGCGGCCCGGCCGCGCGCGCCCGGATGGTCGAACCAAACGGGCTCGGCTTCGACCCACAACAGCGCCGGCTCTTCATCGCCGATGTCGGCGGCCACCGCGTCCGCGTCGTCGAGTTCGCGACCGGCATGATTTCGACCTTCGCCGGGACCGGCGAGGCGGCGCATTCGGGCGATGGCGGCCCGGCGGCGGCAGCCGGCGTTTTCGGCGCCCGCGCGGTCAAGGCGGCGGCCGATGGCACGGTCTACATCCTCGAGCGCCAGGGCAGCACATTGCGCGCCGTCGATCCCGCGACGGGCGTCATCAGGACGGTGGCCGGCACCGGAGCGCGCGGCTATTCGGGCGACGGCGGCCCCGCCAGGGATGCGGTCTTCGACGCGCCCAAGGAATTCGCGCTCGATCCCGGCGGCGACATCCTGATCGTCGACACCGAAAGTCATGCGATCCGCCGCATCTACGCCGATAGCGGCATCGTCGAGACGATCGCCGGCGGGCACAAAGGGCCCGAAGGCGACGGTGGCCCCGCGACCGCCGCCGGGCTCGGACGCCCGCATGGCGCCGTCGTCGGCCCCGATGGCGCGATCTATATCGGCGACACCGAAAACCATCGCATCCGCAAACTCGTCCGCCGCTGACAAAACCGTTGACCGCAGCCGTCCGGGCGGGCGGCAGCGACTTTCGGCCCAAGGGGTAACCCAGGCCGAGGTGCGCGCTTTTCTTGAGCCGCAAAGGAAGCCGGCCGCCGCCTCCTGGCGATTCTCGTGATTTGACGAGCCGTCCTTGTTGAGCTACTGATCAGGTAATAACGCTGCTTTGCTGACCTGCAACGGCAAATCTTACAATTACATGAACGGGAGGAACTCATGCTCGAGTTGCTCGATCAGCAGCAATCGCTGACCGTAAATCAATGGAAGATCTTCACGGCATGTGTGTTTTCGATCATGCGTTGCGGGCAAGCGGCTTTGGCCTCGTCTACGGAATGAGCAATCTGGGCAAGTTCATCGGGCCGGCCGGGCTCGCGGTCATTGCCGGCGCATCCAACTATGTCCGGCCGCAGGCGACCCTCGACGCGATGGTGCCCGGTTTCAACTACTTCGCCTTCTGGTATTTTCTGGCGGTCGTGGTTTTCCTGTTTATCGGCATCGAGACCTGCGGCCGCACGATCGAGGAACTCGACGCCGCCGTCACGGGGCGGGCGCCGACGCCGGTCAAGGCCGCAGCGATAGAAGCTCAACCTTAGGCCGACAAATTCGCGCGGCGCGGCGCGTAACGCCCTTTGCCGCCCAACTACTGGCAGGCTGAACGGCGGAGGTATATCGTTGCCCGCAGGAGTTTGTAGCTCCTCGATCGGCGCGACGCCTCGGCCCGGGAGAACCATGCCGCATATTCTCGTTTTGGACGATGTCCGACCGCCCGTCGGCGTTGCCGCATGACCGCGGCGTTCGACATGACGACAGCCGATCCCCAGCAAATCATCGCCGACCTCCGCCGTGAACTCGCGGCCCGCACCGCCGAGTTGCACGAAAACAAGGAACGCTATGCGCTCGACATCCGAGCCGTGGCCGAGGGCATCTACGACTGGGACATCGCACACAATCGGCTGTGGGTGTCGCCGCGGCTGATCGAGTTGTTTGGCTGGGAAGCGGGCGAGGGCATCGGCGAGCGCCCGAGCCAGGATTGGAACGCCCGGGTGCACCCGGAAGATTTCGCGAGCTACCGTGCGGCGCTGCGGGCAACCTTGAAGGGCGAGACCGCGCGGCTGCACTGCGAATACCGCATCCGGCTCAGCAGCGCAGAATATCGCTGGGTCGAGGACCACGCCGTGCCGGTGCGCGACGAACGCGGCTGGGCGGTCCGCCTCGTCGGCGCAGTCAGCGATGTCACCGAGCGCAAGCAACAGGAACAGGAGCTGCGCGAGGCCCTGGAGCGGCAGACCGCCACCGCCGAGGTTCTCCAGGTCATCAATTCCTCGCCCGGCGATCTGACGCCGGTGTTCGACGCGATATTGGAAAAGGCGGCCCGGCTGTGCGATGCGAGTTTGGGGATTTTCTGGCGGTATAGCGGGGGGCTGTTTCACGCCGCGACGGTGCACGGTGCCGCGGAATTTGCCGATTTCCTTCGCAGCAATCCGCAGCGTCCGCCGCCCGGCAGCGATTTGTGGCGGCTCCTCCAAGGCGAGGATGTCGTCTACCAGGCCGATCATGCGGAAGGTCCCTCCGCCAACCCGGCGCTGAATGATGCCTTCCTCCGCCTGGGCGGCGGCCGGGCCGGGGTGATTGTCGCGTTGCGCAACGACAGCGGTGTTCTTGGCGCCATCCGAATTTTTCGCCAGGACGTCCGGCCCTTCACCGACAAGCAGATCGCGTTGCTGCAGAACTTCGCGGCACAAGCCGTGATCGCGATGGAGAACGCGCGGCTGCTCAACGAATTACAGGACCGCACGCGGGATCTCCAGGAGTCGCTCGAATATCAGACCGCGACGAGCGATGTGCTCAAGGTCATCAGCCGCTCGACCTTCGACCTGCAGCCGGTGCTCGATGCCATGACCGAGACCTCGGTGCGGTTGTGTACAGCCGATTCCGGCCACCTTGCGATCCGCCAGGGCGAGGGCTACCGCGCCGTGGCGACCTGCGGCGTACGCGCAGAGCACGATCCCGGTCTGCGCAGTCGGATCTTTGTGCCCGGACGCGACACCGTGATCGGGCGCACGTTGCTCGAGCGTCAGATCGTCCACGTCGCCGACCTTGCGGCCGATCCCGAGTACGGCGTTCCCAGTGCAATAAACGTGGCGAGGCACCCGCACGGTGATCGCTGTGCCGCTGATACGCGAAGGCGAGCCTATCGGCGTCATGGTGCTCTCCCGCAGGCGCGTGGAACCCTTCACTGAACGGCAGATCGAGCTGCTGCGCACCTTCGCCGACCAGGCGGTGATCGCGATCGAGAACACGCGGCTGCTGACCCAACTGCGCGAGAGCCTCGAACAGCAGCAGGCGATCGCAGAGGTGCTGGGCGTCATCAATTCCTCGCCCGGCGATCTGGCCCCCGTGTTCGATGCGATACTGGGGAAGGCGCACAGCCTCTGCGGGGCCGCACACGGCACATTGGTGATCTATGACGGCGAGCATGCGCAAGCGGTGGCGACGCACGGAGTTGCCGAGCCGTTGGCTGGGTTATTGCGCAAGCCGTTCCGCCCGCTGCCGAGCGGCCCCCTTGGCAGGCTCGTTCGCGAGCGTTCCGTGATCCACATCCCCGATCTGACGGCCGATGCCGAATGGGCACCGGACTATCCGAGGCGAATTGCCACCCTCGAAAGCGGCGTTCGTACGATGCTGTTCGTGCCGTTGCGCAAGGAGGAGAACGTCGTCGGCTGGATTGCCGCAAACCGGCTGGAGGTGAGACCGTTCTCCGAGAAGGAGATCGCGCTGCTGGAAAGCTTCGCCGCGCAAGCGGTGATCGCGATGGACAATGCCCGGCTGCTCGACGAAATCCGCCAGCGCCAGGCCGAGTTGCGCGTCACCTTCGACAATATGGGCGACGGGGTGGCGATGTTCGACGCCGAACTGCGGCTGGCGGCGTGGAACATGAATTTCCAGAGGATCCTCGACCTCCCCGACGCGCTGCTGGCCGAGCGCCCGGACGTCCCCGATTTTGTGCGCTATCTCGCCACCCACGGTGAGTATGGCGCGGTCGATGTCGAAGCCGAGGTGCGCCGGCTGTCCGACGCTGTCGGCACGCAGTGGTCGACCGAGCGGACGCGCCCGGACGGGCGGGTCATCGAGGTGCGCAACAACCCGGTGCCCGGCGGCGGCATGGTGCTGATCTATGGCGACATCACCGAGAGGAAGCGCGCCGAGGCGGAGATCCGCGCGGCGCGCGATGCGGCGGAAGCGGCGAGCCGCACGATCGAGGCGGCATATCAGGAGCTGAAGGCGGCCCAGGCGCGGCTGATCCAGGCCGAGAAGATGGCCTCATTGGGCCAATTGACCGCCGGCATCGCCCACGAGATCAAGAACCCGCTCAACTTCGTCAACAATTTCGCCGGCCTCTCGGTCGAGTTGCTCGACGAGCTGAAGGAGACGGTCGCGCCGGCGCTCGCCGGTCTGGCCGACGACGAGCGCGCCGAAATCGACGAGACGATCGAGATGCTGACCGGCAATCTCGACAAGATCGCCGAGCACGGCAGGCGCGCCGACGGCATCGTCAAGAGCATGCTGGAGCACTCGCGCGGCGTGACCGGCGAGCGCCGCGAGGTCGACCTCAACGCCTGGTCGAGGAGGCGCTCAACCTCGCCTATCACGGCGCCCGCGCCCAGGACCAGAATTTCAACATCACCCTCGAACGCGACTTCGCCCCGGCAATCGCCCCGATCGAACTGGCGCCGCAGGAGATCACCCGCGTGCTGCTGAACCTCGTCGGCAACGGCTTCTACGCCGCCACAAGGCGTCTGCGCGATGGTGCGGAGCCCGGTTTCCGCCCCATGCTGAAGGTGGCGACGCGCGACCTCGGCGACGCGGTGGAAATCCGTGTCCGCGACAACGGAACCGGCATCTCGCCCGAGATCAGGGACAAACTGTTCCAGCCGTTCTTCACCACCAAGCCCAGCGGCGAGGGCACCGGGCTCGGTCTCTCGATCAGCTACGACATCGTGACCCAGCAGCACGCCGGCGCGATTACCGTCGATAGCTGCCCCGCCGAATACACCGAGTTCGCCATCCACCTCCCCCGCGCCCGCAATGCGCCAACAACAACCGAGGCCGCGGCATGAGCGCCGCCGCCGATTGACCGCCGCCCCGGCGCTGCGCCGGCCTCTACGGACCCAAGAATTCGCGCAATGCCGCCACCAGATCCTTCGGGTTGTCGCCCTGCACGGTGTGGCCGGCCCGCGGGATCTTGATCCAGCGTCCGTTTGGCAAACCCGACGCCAGCCGCTCGGCGTCCTCGTCGTGGAACACATCGCTCTCGCTGCCGCGCACGATCAGGGTCGGGCAGGTCACCCGCGCCAACCCGTCGGCGAGGCTGCGGCGCTCCTCGCGCGTGCTTCTCGCCGCCCATCCCCTGAAAGCGCCGCCGGTCGTATTTCCACACCCAGTTGCCGTCCTCCTGGCGGCGCAGATTGTGCATCAGGCTGCGCCGCAGGATCAGCGGATCGCGGCGCGGGTTGAACGGCGAGCGCGCGCTCGATGATCGCCTCCAATGTCTCGGGCTTGGCGCCGCCATTGACAAAGTCGCGGATGCGGGTCGAGCCCGGCCGGCGCACATTGGGGCCGGCGTCGATCAGCACCAGCGCCGACAGCGTTTCCGGGTATTCGATCGCATATGCCAAACCGTTGATGGCGCCCATCGACATGCCGACCAGTACGAAATTCTCGAGCCCGACGGCTTCGGCAAAGCCCTTCACATCCTCGCGCTGGGCGGCGATCGAATAATCGGCGTCGGGCGCCCAGTCGCTGTCGCCGTGGCCGCGCTGGTCGAGCGCCATACAATGGTAATCGTCGCGCAAGCGCGAGACAGCACAAATCCCAGGTGTGCGCGGTCAAGGCGCCGCCATGCAGAAAGAGGATCGGCCGGCCGCCTTCGCGCGCCCCAATCGAGATAGCGAAAGCGCATGTCGCCCACCGCCACCCGGCGCTCTTCCGGCAGAACGACATCGGCGAAGTCGAAGCCGGCGCGCCTCGAAGTCGATTTCAGGTGATCGCGATATTCTTCGCTGGACAAGCTCATCGGTCGGACACTCCGTTGGTATCGGCGCCGGTGCGGCGGGCGGAAACAGCGCTTTAGCACGAAGCCGGGCGGGCCGACCATTTGCCCGGAAGCGGCTTCCCTTGCATTTGTGCTGGGCACCCCCGCGCTGAGAACATGGCTGAACCCCGGCGAAAGCATGGCCGGGCCGTTGTGTCCGCTGCCCGAGCGCGTACACTTCGACCCTCGAGTTCTGCGGGGCCGCGACCGGCGGCCCGCTCCGCAGAAAGGAAAAACGATGGCGTATGATCTGTTGATCAAGAACGGGCTGATCGTCGACGGCTCGGGGATGCCGGCGTTTCGCGGCGATGTCGGCGTCAAGGACGGCAAGATCGTCGAGATCGGCAAATTGAGCGGCCCGGCCGGCGCGCACGATCGACGCCGAGGGCCGCGCCGTCGCCCCCGGCTTTATCGACAACCACTGCCATTACGACGCGCAGGTCACCTGGGATCCGCTCTGCACCTTCTCGCCCGAGCACGGCGCCACGACCGTGATCTTCGGCAATTGCTCGTTGTCGTTGGCGCCGGTGCGCAAGGGCACCGAGGAGCGGCTCGCCGAATTCCTCTCCTATGTCGAAGCGATCCCGATGGACGTATTGCGCACCGTCGATTTCGATTGGGAGACGACCGGGCAATACATGGACAAGCTCGACAAATGCCTCGGCATCAATGTCGGCAATCTGATCGGCCACACCGCGGTGCGCCATTACGTGATGGGCGACGAGTGCCAGAAGCCCGGCGCCTCCGACAACCAGATCAAGGCGATGCAGGACGTCGTGCGCGACGGCATGAAGGCCGGCGCCCTCGGCCTCTCGGTGTCGCGCGAGAAGGGCCATTACGACCCGCAGGGCGTGCCACATCCCCGCCCTGTGGGCCGACGAAAAGGAGATCTTCGCGCTCGGCGACGTATTGCGCGAAATGAGCACCGGCACGATCCAGGCCGGCGGCGGCCAGTATGTCGAGCTGAAGGACGGCATGATCCGGCGTCTCGCCGAGGCGACCGGCCGCACCGTCGTCTACAACAGCCTGTCGCCAGACCATGCGCAAGCCCGACGAGTGGAAGGTGCACATGGCGCGGGTCGAGGAGACCGCGGCCCTCGGCATCCGCGCCTATCCGATGTGCAGCCCGAACCGGGTCACGCAGGACTTCACGATGAAGAACTGCCAGGTGTTCCGCGGCCTGCCGACCTGGCATCCGATCCTGCTGATCGTCGGACGAGGAGAAGATGCGGCTCTACGCCGACCCCGAGATCCGCGCCAAGCTCCACGAGGAGGCGGTCGTCAACAAGCCCGAGAGTGCGGTCGGCTTCTCCAAGACCTGGTGGAACTACATGTGGGTCAACGAGCCGGTGCTCGAAAAGAACAAGTGGATGCAGTTCAAGTCGATCGGCCAGATCGCCGAGAAGCAGGGCAAGCGCGTCATCGACGCCTTCCTCGATCTCGCCATCGAGGAAAAGCTCGAAACCCGCTTCCTGCAGGCCGAGAACAATGTCGATGACGAGGCGCTGACCAAGATCCTGACCCATCCCGAACGCGATCATCGGGCTCGGCGACGGCGGCGCCCATGTGCAGTTCCACGGCGGCTACGGCTACCTGACGAAGCTCTTGGGCGAATGGGTGCGCGAGAAGCAGGTGATGAGCCTCGAGCAGGCGGTGCGCCGGCTGACCTTCGACTCGGCCTCGACCTTCGGGATCTACGACCGCGGGCTGTTGCGCCCCGGCATGGCGGCCGATGTCGTGATCTTCGATCCGGCGACGGTCAAATGCGGCCACGAGAGGTCGTGCGCGACTTCCCGAAGGGCGCCTGGCGCATCAAGGAGCCGGCCGAGGGCATCTTCGCCACGATCGTCAACGGCCAGCCGCTCTACGAGGGCGGCAAGCACACCGGCGCCCTCCCCGGCCACGTCCTCCGCAACAGCTACTGGCACGCCCATAACGCATAACGGCGGCATCGCCTCTGGCCTCCGATCAAGGGCGGATCCCCTCCTTCTCCCCGCAAACGGAGAGGGAGGGAGATACGGTGGGCTTGCGAGCGGCGCGTCGTGCAATACATGATGCGGGAGGCGAAATACAGTGGATCATCCCGCCGCACGCGCCTCTCAGAGAAGGCCGCGGCGAGTTCCTCCGTCGACGCCGCCTATTATCTTCTCTATCCTCCCGGCGCTCCTTCTTCGAAGGCCGCTAGGCCTGCAATATGGTGTTAAGTAATTCCTTCCCGTATTTGTCCTCCAACGCTCTAACGAACTTAGGTTCAACGCCGTTTATGTAGGAAATGTATCCCTTGAGGTAACTAGTCTGTTGGGTATCGAGGCCAGTTATTCGGAATTTGTGTATTAACGCCTTGATCTCCCGTTTTTTGCTGCGTCCGATGGAAATATCGTTTTTGCAGTCGATAACGAGACCGGTAATCCTAACCCGTCGCTTCTTAGAAGAAAATCTTACTTTCTTTTCATTGATTTGGTAAGGTCGGCGAGCTTTGTGCAGCAAGATGCCTCCGGACTTCGTCCAGCACGGCACTCAATGAATTTGGTACCTTTGTGGAAAAAACTGGAGACCTCCAATAACCGTGTTTTCGTGCGGGCGAGGACCGACTATTTGACCGCGTGGGTGATTTGTTGATATCGGCGCGACGGTGTGAGGGCTTGGGCGGCTTTGAGCAGCGGCCGGGGTTGTTCAGCTGCTCAGCTCAGCTCAGATGGGCGCAATCTGGTCAGTCAGCCAAACCATCCGCTGCATGTTGTAGAGGAGGTTGGCGAGGCCGATCTTGGTTCTCGCGCGGGCGAGGCCAATGGTGCGGATGAACAGACCCATTGGCCCTTTCTGGCGGGCGAAAGACGTGCTCGACCGCCGCGCGCACGGCCGATTTGCGGGAATTGGCGCGGGCGGTGCGGCGTGGCATTGGTTTGCCCTCAGGCTTTTTGCGGTGGATTCGTGAGTGCAGGAGTACGCCCGGCGAGAAACTTCTCATTGGCCTTTGAGCGATAGGCGGTGTCGGCCCAGACATCGCTGGCGGTGTTGTTGGGGTCGATCAGCTCGGGCTGTCAATCAGCGCGGAAGCGCGACCCGGGATCAGCGCCCAATTGCGACCCACACCGGCAGTTGAGTAGCGGTCGTCCCCGGAGTCCACGGAGGGGACCCGCGCGCGTCGCGAGTGCCCTCACGAGCGACGGAGCGGCGCGCGTGGGGAGGCGCTGTGGACCCCCGGGGGCGATCCGCGGGCCCGAGAGCTCAGGTGCGGTTCTTAAACCGCCAGCTCTCGTTGCCGGTTTCGAGGATGTCGCAGTGGTGGGTCAGCCGGTCGAGCAACGCCGTGGTCATCTTCGCGTCGGCGAAGACGGTTGGCCATTCGGCGAAGGCGAGATTGGTCGACAGGACGATCGAGGTGCGCTCGTAGAGCCGGCTGATCAGGTGGAACAGCATCTGTCCGCCGCTAACCGGGAATGGCAGATAGCCGAGCTCGTCAAGGATAACGAGATCGACGCGGACGAGCTGGTCGGCGAGTTTCCCGGCCTTGCCGGCGCGCGCTTCGGCCTCGAGCTGGTTGACCAGATCGATCGCGGTGAAGAAGCGCACGCGGGCGCCGTTGCGCACACAATTGGCGCCGATTGCTATGGCGATATGCGATTTTCCGGTGCCGGTGCCGCCGATCAGGACGGCGTTACGCTGGGTGGCGAGAAAGCCGCCCTCGTGCAGCTCGCGCACCAGCCCCGGGTTGACCGGCGAGACCGCGAAGTCGAACTCGGCGAGGTTCTTCATCACCGGGAAGCGCGCCACCCCCATACGGTAGGCGGTCGAGCGGGCGCGATGATCGGCCAGCTGGGCGAGCAACAGATCCCCGAAGATGCGCTGAAAGGGATGCTGCGCGCGCACCCCCGCTGCGACCACCTCATCGTATGCGGCGCGCATGCCGGCCAGCTTCAACTGGCCCAGCAGCTCCATGATCTCATGCCGCTCCACGGTACGCTTCCTCAGCCGGCGACAGATGGCGCAGCCGGTCGTAACGGGCGCAGTCGGCCGCCGGCTCGATTGACAGCGCCAAAGCGGTCGGGGTTGCTACCGCCCCGGGCGGGGCGGCGTCACGCTGCCGCGCCAGGATGTTGAGAATGACGTCGCGGCCGCACAGCTTGGCCGACAGCGCCTCGGTGCAGGCCGTCTCGACGGCATCGAGCCCGGCCTCGGCAACCGCCGTCAGGATGTCAACGAATTGGCGATCGCCGTCGTCATGGCCGGCAAGCCGCCGCCGGACCTGCGCCAGGGCTGGCGGCAGGTCCCAGTTGCGGAATGGGTCGCCGTTCCTGAGCGCGCCGGGCTTTCTAGCCAGCACCGGCAGGTAGTGCCACGGATCGTAGGCGGTCTGGCCCCGGCCGAAGCGGCGGGCATGCTCGCCGACGATCTCGCCGTCGCACCAGACCACGACACGCTCGGCGTAGACGCGCAATTGCGCGGCGCGGCGCGCCGCCTTGACCGCGACGCTGTAGCGATTGTGGTCGAAGCGCACCAGGCTGCTCTTCGATACCGCAACCTCGATCTCGCGAAAGCCGTCGAACGGGCCGCAATAGTCGATCAGGCTGGCTCGCTCCGCCTGGAAAACCTCCCACACGGTCTTGTCGGCTTGCTCGGGATGCGCGCTCGCGCGCGCCTGGGCGAGGCAGCGCGCCTCCAGCCAGCCGTTCAGCTCGGCGTAACTGGCAAAGTGCAGCCGCGGCGTGAACAGGTGCTCGCGTACGTTGCCGACCTGGTTCTCGACCTGCCCCTTCTCCCAGCCCGCCGCTGGCGTGCACGCGGTCGGCTCGACCAGATAATGCGAGCACATCCGTAAGAAGCGGCGGTTGAAGCGCCGCTCTTTGCCGACGAACACGGTGTCGACCGCCGTCGCCATGTTGTCGTAGATGCCGCGCCGACACGCCCCGCCGAACAGGCGAAAGGCATGATCGTGCGCGTCGAACACCATTTCCTGGCTCTCGCGCGGATAGGCGCGCACCAGGAACATCCGGCTGTGGCAGAGCCGGATATGCGCGACCTTAACCGTCGTCGTCACGCCGCCGAGAACCACCACCTCGTGCGACCAGTCGAACTGGTAGGCCTCGCCCGGCGCAAACCACAGCGGGATGAAGACGGGCCCTTGCTGTGATTGCTGGCGGCGCCACTCGCGGACGTGACGCTGCACGCTGTCGTAGGCGCCCTCGTAGCCCTCGGCGCGCAGCAGCTCGAACAGGCGCCGCGCCGTCAACCGCTCGCGCGCCGGCCGCTTGCTGTTCGCCTCCAGCATCGCGTCGAGCCACGCGACAAATGCCCCGAGCCGGGGCTGCGGCTGAACCTGGCGTTCGTAGCAAAACTCGGTCGACGAACTCCGGACCGCCTTTCGCACCGTCTGCCGCGAGATCCGCAACTCGCGAACGATCTGGCGGATCGGCTTCTTATCAACCAAAAACGCCCGCCTGATCCGGCCAATCGTTTCCACCGTCACCATCCCCGGCCACGCTCCCCAAGCACAACCAAGGGAAGCATTCGATGATCCGGGGGTGGGTCGCTATTCGACGCTGATCACCCCCAAAGCCGGGTCACTCTTCCACGCTGTTTTCCATATCCGCGAGCCATGGGATGGCCATGAACGCCCGCGTGCGAAACCGGGTGAGCCTGCTGGCGGCCTTGGTGAATTGGCGGCTGTATCGCCATCGCGACGACGAGACTTCTTCGGCGCCGGAGCCGGCTGGGTAAGCGCCTTGACGGCCTGCCGGAACAATCGCCGCAGTGTCCCTCCCGCATCCGCTTTCGGCTGCTGCCTGCTACCCCGTACCGTGTCGCGGACGGTACGGGTGCTATCGCTCTCGGCCGAGCTCCTCGTCGCGCTCGTTGCCGGGTGCGCGCGTGTTCCTGTTCCTGCCGCTCGGCTTCCCGCGAGTGGCGGCGCGCGCCATCTCGACGGTGTCGGCGAGACGCGTATCGCGTTCGCGTCGGGCTTCGGCCTCGACCTGCTTTTCTTCGGCGCCGCGCACCATTCTCTCGGCCTGGTCCGGGGTGGGCGGTGGCGGCGGCGCAAGAAAATCGGCCGCGAAATCGAGCGCGGCACCAATTGCTTTGTCCATCATGTTGCCGAGCACGCTCTCCGGCTCCTGTATATCCGGCTCGCCCACGTCCCGGCCGGCAGCCGCCGGCTCGTGCGAGACATCGACAGCGCGTTCCATCCGCGCCTGCGTCATTTCCTCGCGAAATGCGACAAGGGCGATCGGTTCCGTCTCGAATTCCGCACGCGCTTCGGTGACGCTCGCGAGGCGCCCGATTCCCGCTTCGAGCAGCTGGCTCTCGATCTTGTTGAGATCGAGCTTGTACGGATTGAGCCGATGCACGTTGCCGGCACGGTCGACGGCGGCGATGTCACCGGCGTCCAACACCGCAAACCGGCCGGATCGTCGCGCTTCGAGATTGGTCTCGGCCGCCAGGCGCGCCAGCTCCTCGTCTCGGCGCAACGCTTCAAGTGCGCCGGTGTCGCGGTCGGTAACGCGCACCACGGCGATGCCGGCCTGATCGAGCGCCTCCGCAAACGCCTCCCGGCCGGTCAAGTGGACATGCTCGCCGTCGCGCTCGACATCGAGGCCGCGTTCGGCCTGCTGCTGGCAGGCGATGATGCGCTCCTCGATCCGGGTTGGCGGCCGGGCTCTCTCGCGGGCCTCCCGCCGCTCTTGGGCGGCGGCTGCACGTCCGGCCTCCCGCATCGCTTCCTTGGTGTCGCTGACGCTCATCAGCCCAGCAGCATCGATGCCGGCCAGGCGCTTCGAAATCTCGCCGCGCTCGACACCAAACGTCCGTGGATCGAAGCTGTAGACGTGGCCGCGCTCATTAATGGCGACGATCTCGCTCTCGCGCAGTGGGCGGATGTAGCGATGCACCTCCCGGGCGAATGCACGCGCCCGGTGATTGGCGCGCGCCTCTTCGGCCGTGACCTGCGCCAGGCCGATGCCGCGGGCTGCCAGCGCCTCGGTCAACTGCTCTCCGGTTGAACTCAACGCCCAGGCTATGCGGATTGCAGCCTGCGTCGCATTGAGAGGTTTCTCCGGTTTGGAGTTGGCCTTCCCTTCTCGCTCCTGTTGCGGGCCGTTGATCGAAGTGTTTGCCTGCTCGGATGCAATTCCCTGTTGTGCTTGAGTTTCACGTGTCGCTTGGCGAAACTCCTGCTGCGCTTTGGCCTCCGCTACGCTTGGCAAGCTGGCAGTATCAATATCCTTCATAAAACTGCGAAGTTCGGCCGCTTTCATACCGAGCCCGCGGGAAAGGCTGTGATCGCCGCCAGCCCGATCGATCACAACAAAATCGCGCCGGTCGCCGCGCGCCAGTAAATAACCGGCAAACTCCATGGAAGACCGAAAACTCTGCCCGCTATCACTGCGTTCCCGAAGCGCTTTTAATTCATCGGCGACAGCATGCGGATCGATACCATTCTGCGCGCCGCGGAACCGTTCTTGCTTCTTCGCGCGACGCTCCGGCCGCTCGAATTCGCGGTTCGGAACCAGAATGCTTTTCCCGGCTTCAAGATCGAATTTCGCTTCCAGCTGTCTTGATGTCTGTTCGTGAATGCGGGCAGTCAATGAGTCTGAGATCGCCACCTGCTTCTCTTGATCAATACGTGACCATACAACATGTCGATGCGTGCGGCCTTCCTTCTCGTGCTCGATGACAAAATAAGGCTGGTCTTCAAGCCCGAGATTGCGGCCAAGCGTTTCCACTGCTTCGCGCCACTGTGCCGGCGTCAAATGCTCGTCGGCCCGTGGGTTGATATTCGCTTGATAGAAATAGTTCTGGCATTTCGTGCCCTGCGCTAGAGCGTGCATTTCACGAAACATTTCCGGCATGGTCTCGGCGCTCAACCCTTTGACCGCGACCAATTCGGCACGCTCGTTCGCCTCGGTATTTTGCAGATGCCGCGCCCACCACCAGCCGGCACTGCGGCTGCCGCCTTCAATAATGATCGGCATCCGGGCGCAACCCCAAAGCCCGCATGATCGCAGCAACACACTCGCGATGCTCGGCAATCGCCTGCCGGTGTAATTCCATCATGTCTTCAATGAGATTGGCTAGCCGGTCCCTCCCCTCGCCATCTTGAGATATAAGGTTGATTTCGTTTAGCGACCGTGCCGCCTGGTTCAGGTTGCTGCCACGCTTTCCCATTTGTCCGAGAATTTGCGCCAAAAGCTTAGTTGCCTCGCTCGGACTGCGATGCACACGCGGCCCCGGATGGTCATCGATCAGCGATGCCACATATCCTGCAACCGAGAGACCTTGTGCCTTCGCCACCGCCTCGGCTTTGGCCCGCACGGCCGGCGTACATCGGATATCGAGCCGGGCGCTACGCGGATTAGCAACAGGCCGCGGCCCGAAATGCCGTCCGCGTTTTTGCGGCGTTGGCGGTGCCGTCGGTGGCAGGTACGGCAGTTCGATAATGGCCGGCGTCCGTGCGGCAGGTGGCGCTTCGCCGTGAGGCACTTGCTCGGAAGCGGTGATGTCAGGCGACGTGGTCATTTCGGGCACGACACGTAAGGCGGGTCGAGGGTGCCAAGCCCTCGTCGGGGTGCCGGGGCGGACAGCCCGGCGATTGCCGCAGCTGCGGCAAAAGGGAGGGATGCAACGGGAGGGCCCTGCCCTCCCTTGCCAAGCGTGTTGTTGTACAACACACCGCTTGCCCTCCCGCAGGTTCCGCCAGATCCGGCCCCTCCGTTCTAAACCGGAAGCCGATGCAGGACTAGCTTTTTGTCGCCGAGTCGCGCCTTTCGGTGAGAGCGCGGGATGCGGCGCCGCTGACGCGGCCGGTTGTCATGCACCGCCCTCCCCCGCTGTCGCGGGCTCGGGCAGCGCGAGACCTCCGGCGGGGTGTTTATAACAACGATGATCTCGGCGGATATTCAGTTTCAACCGTCCAGCGCGCGACCTCACTGGCATCGAACAGCATCATTAGGTCGCATTCTTCTTGTCGCACGCCACTGTCTCCGCTTCGTCCGACAACCAATGCAGGAAGGTTAGAACACCAAATATCAGACCACAGCGCCAACCCCGGACCGCGATGCCGTAAGCGAAATCCAGCGATTGCCGCTTCATGCACGATGTCCCCGCCCGTCTCGAAAGGATCGCCCTTTGCGCGGCACTTGCTTAATGCTATAATATATTTGCAGTCGAAGGGTGGTGCCTGAGATTGCCAACGGTGATGAACCGGAAGGCCGAAGCGTGAAATACGTTCGGCCTTCACGCTTTCCAGATCACGATAATGCACGGATACGACATCGACCTTATCGACAATGGTGTGGTCTCGCTTGTCATGGTCGGCGAATTCCCCGGTAATGCCACCGCTCCGCGGCGGCGTGTCTCAGGCAGGAGGTTTATGAAGGATGATGAGATCAGAAAAAACCCCGCCGAGCGTGACCCGGCGGGGCTCTCGCAGTTAGGCGGCTATTTCAGCTTCAGCCGGCAATTCACCAGCCTTTACCTCCTTGCGGTTCCACACCAGGGCGTAGGAGCCATCCTGCTGGCGGGTCAGTGCACCGTTGATCGGCGTTGTCAGCACTGGGCTGTCGAGCTTTACCGACAGATATGCTTTGCCGGCCTTGCTGGTCTTGGTCCAGGCCGCGCCCAGCTCGCTCGCGGGTTCGTCCTCGCATGGCGCACCGAATACAACGAAATCCGGGCTGTTACCCTGCTTTGCTGAAACAGGGCTGAACTCCACGTAAGGGATCGCAAACCCGATGCCGTAGAGGT
>CAWCWA010000009.1:0-246054 GCA_963799085.1 uncultured Alphaproteobacteria bacterium
GCGCCAACGCCGGCGAATTCTTCCCGATCATCCATACCTTGTTCAGCAACATCAAAGCCTGGCTCGTCGGCACCCATCACGGCGGCAGCGCCAAGCATTTGCCGCGCTACCTGCGGGAATTGTCCTACCGCTTCAATCGCCGCAACCTCGCCGACGGCCTGGACGGCTATCTGATCCGACGCGCGGTCGAATGTGCCACCATCACCTACGACCAACTCACCGCCGGCGCCATGCCGGGCGGCGCCGGTCGCGTCCGCCGCCTTCCCGTAAAAGTTGCACAGCCCGCTGCAGCTGGATGTTGCCGCAGTACGGCCCCGGGGTTGTGCTCACCTCCGGGGTGGGGGAAATGTACGAAGAATGTAGTCATACTGTCCGGCCGCCGACTTCTGTCGGGTGTAGACAGCAGTACCACCCACGTGTCTTTTGCCTGTCTGCCCTAAATACGAGCTTGTTCGATCGACCGTCGCGATTTATCACAACCTGGAGACCTGCAAAAACCTGGAGGCCTCCAAAAACCTCGTAATTTTAGCGGGTTCGTGATTTGATAGGTCGGGGTCTGCGCTGGCGGGCGGAGATGCGCGGTCAGGCGGGGTTTTTCGACGTTGACGAGCGGCTGAGGGAACTTTCGGCCAAAGGCGACGCCTTGGAGCGGCTGAGCGCGGTGATCGATTTCGAACTGTTTCGGGCGGATCTGGAGGGGGCGGCGCCGCGCTCAGAGCGTGCGAAAGGCGGGCGGCCGCCGTTCGATCACGTGCTGATGTTCAAAGCCCTTGTTCTGCAGGCCAGCCACAATCTGTCGGACGAGCGCACCGAGTATCTGATCCGCGACCGGCTGTCGTTCATGCGGTTTCTCGGGCTGGGGCTGGCTGACACAGTGCCCGATGCCAATACGATCTGGACCTTTCGCGAAGCGCTGACCCGGGCCAAGATCGCGGGCAAGCCGGCGATCGAGGTTCTGTTTGAGCGCTTTGACGCGGCGCTGGCAAGGGCCGGGTTTCTGGCGATGAGCGGCCAGATCATCGACGCTTCGATCGTCGCCGCACCCAAGCAGCGCAACACCGACGGCGAGAAGCGCGACATCAAAGAAGGCCGCATCCCGCCCGAATGGGCGAACAAGCCCGCCAAGCTGCGCCAGAAGGATCGCGATGCGCGCTGGACGGTCAAATACACCAAAGCTAAGCCGAGCCCGGACGGCGCACCGCGCGTCGATCTCGCGGTCCCGGCCTTCGGTTACAAAAACCATATCGGCATCGACCGGCGGCATCGCCTGATCCGTCGCTGGCGGGTCACCGATGCGGCCCGCCACGACGGGGCGTTGCTGCCCGAACTGATCGACACCAACAATACCGCCGGCGATGTCTGGGCCGACACCGCCTACCGCTCAAAGGCCAATGAGAAGTTCCTGGCCGGTCGCCTGCTGCGCTCGCAGATCCACCGCAAGAAACCCAAGGGTAGGCCGATGCCACGCCGCACCGCCCGGGCCAATGCCCGCAAATCGGCGGTGCGCTCGGCGGTCGAGCACGTCTTCGCCCGCCAGAAAGGGCCGATGGGTCTGTTCATCCGCACCATCGGCTTGGCCCGCGCGAGAACCAAGGTCGGTCTCGCTAACCTTCTCTACAACATGCAGCGGGTGGTTTGGCTGGCTGCCCAGACCGCACCAACCTGACCCAAAGATCCGCTAACGAAGCCGGTCGCGCGCCGGCACACCGATCGCCCTAACCCGCCGACCACTGCACAGCCGAACGCCCGCCTCTTTCCGGCTAGACCTCCCGGTTTTTGGAGGTCTCCACCTGGTGGTTTTTGCAGGTTTGTGATTCGATGCGCGCGGTCTGCGCTGGGCGGCGGAGATGCGCGGTCAGGCGGGGTTTTTCGACGTTGACGAGCGGCTGAGGCAGATCTCGGCCAAAGGCGACAGCCTGGAACGGCTGAACGCGGTGAACGATTTCGAACTGTTTCGGGCGGATCTGGAGCGGGCAGTGCCGCGCGCGGACCGCTCGAAGAGCCTGCCCCTGGCCTGAACAGGGGTGGCCGGCCGGCTTTTGATCATGTGCTGATGTTCAAGACGCTCATTCTGCAGGCCAAGCACAATCTGTCGGACGAGCACAATCTGTCGGACGAGCACAATCTGTCGGCCAACCACAATCTGTCGGACGAGCGCAGCGAATATCTGATCCGGGACCGGCTGTCGTTCATGCGGTTTCTCGGTCTGGGGCTGGCTGACACCGTGCCCGACGCGAATACGATCTGGACCTTCCGCGAAGCGCTGACGCGGGCCAAAATCGCGGGCCAAAATCGCGGGCCGGCGGGCGATCGAGGTTGTGTTCGAGCGCTTTGATGCGGCGCTCTTGGCGGCCGGCTTTCTGGCGCCGGGGTTTTCGGTTGGGGAGCGGCCAGATCGTCGATGCCGCGATCGTCGCCGCGCCCAAACAGCGTAATACCGATGGCGAGAGGCGTGACATCAAACAAGGCCGTATCCCGGCAGCGTGGGCAGGCCAGCCGGCCAAGCTGCGGCAGAAGGACCGCGAGGCGCGCTGGACGGTCAAATACACCAAAGCTAAGCCGAGCGCGGATGGCGCACCGCGCGTTGATCTCGCGATCCCGGCCTTCGGTTACAAAAATCACATCGGCATCGACCGCCGGCATCGCCTGATCCGCCGCTGGACGGTCACCGATGCGGCCCGCCACGATGGGGCGTTGCTGCCCAAGCTGACACGACGGTGGCGTTGCTGCCCGAGCTGATCGACACCAACAACACCGCCAGCGAGGTGTGGGCCGACACCGCTTACCGCTCAAAGGCCAACGAAAAATTCCTCGCCGGCCGTGTCCTGCGCTCGCAGATCCACCGCAAGAAGCCCAAGGGCAAACCAATGCCGCGCCGCACCGCCCGCGCCAATGCCCGCAAGTCGGCAGTGCGTTCGGCCGTCGAACACGTCTTCGCCCGCCAGAAAGGGGCGATGGGCCTGTTCATCGGCACCATCGGCCTCGCCCGAGCGAGCACCAAGATCGGCCTTGCCAACCTCGTCTACAACAGGCAGCCGGTGGTCTGGCTGGCGGCCCAGACCGCACCAACCTGATCCGAAAATCCGCTAACACAGCCGGCCGCGCGCCGGCACACCGATCGCCCTAACCAAACCGGTCACGGCACAGCCAATGCCCGGCTCTTTCCTTAAAAACGCGCGGTTATTGGAGGTCTCCAGCTTGCGGGATGCCCGACCGACCCTTCGGGAAAAGCCGGCCTCGGGACTGGCCGGCTGCGGCGCTTCCGAGAGGTTTCTCGTTCCCGCGCCGTCCGACGCCAATGCGCCCGGGACCAGCCATGTCGAAATGGTGGTGGCGACGACGCGAACGAAAGCGGAGTCGCCTGCCTTCATGTTTGGCGGCGGCCGGGCGCCTGAGGCCTCCTTCGCCGACGTGGTGGTTTCGATCCCGCCCGACGCCAACCGCAAGATCGGCGAGGTCGAGTTTCCGCAGCAACCGCCCGGCAATCCCGAAAAAGATTTCGTCACCCTCAAATCCGAAATCATCACCAGGGATCAGGCCAAAGCCACGCTCTCGCGCCTGATCGACCAGTCGCGCGAGAAGGAGGCTTTCGTCTTCGTGCATGGCTTCAACAATCTGTATGAGGACGCCGTCTATCGTTTCGCGCAGATCGTACATGATTCCAGCGCCGCCGCCGATGTCGCCCCGATCCTATTTACCTAGCCGTCGAAGGGCAAGATCTACGCCTATAATTACGACCGCGACAGCGCCAATTACTCGCGCGACGCGCTCGAAAAGCTTTTGCGTTTCTTACAGGACGATCCCCAGGTCAAGACGATCACCGTCCTGGCTCATTCGATGGGCAATTGGGTGACGCTTGAGGCGCTGCAGCAAATGGCGATCCGTGACGGTCGCATCGCCCCGAAGATCAAGCTGGTCATACTCGCGGACGCCGACGTCGACGTCGATTTCGCGCGGGAACAGATCACGACGCTCGGTCCCGAACGCCCGCATATCGTGCTGTTCGTGTCCGAGAACAATCGCGCGCTGGCGGCCTCGCGGGACCTTTGGGAGGCGCCGCGACTGGGGGCGATCGATCCCAATGTTGAGCCTTACCGGAGCATGCTCCAACAGGAAGAGCTATCGGTCATCAACATGACCCGTTTGTCATCCCACGACTTTTTCAATCACGGCAAGTTCGCCGAGGACCCGAGAATTGTCGAATTGATCGGCCGCCGACTCGCTGCCGGGCAGGTGCTGACCGACCAGCGCGTCGGCCTTGGCGACAAGATCATGATGGGCACGGCGGGCGTCGACGGTTCGGTTGGGAGCGCCGCCGGTCTCGTGATTTCGGCCCCCATCTCGGTCGTCGATCCGGAAACGCGGAATCATTTCGGAGACCCGATCGACCAGCTTAGCCAATCCGTGCGGCAGATCGGTTCGGATCAGGCCCATTAAGGCGGACGGCGGTTCGCATTCCGGAACAGCAGCGTTCGTTATCCCGCCCTCGCAATCAGGATCGTGTCTCATGACCCTTTTCCTCGCCACCTTTACCACCCTGCTGGCGATCATCAATCCCTTCGAGGCGCTCCCGGTTTATCTGGGCTTTGCAGCGGGCCTTGACGACTAGGCGCGCTTTTCGCTCGCCTTGCGATCGTGCCTTTACGCGCTCATTTAGATGTTCTTTTTCCTGATCTTCGGAACCCTGTTGCTGAAGATGTTCGGCGTGCCACTGGCCATGGTCAGGATCGCCGGCGGCATCATCCTCACCCGGTTGGGATTCCAGCTATTCTCGTCGCCATCCTCTGTCGCCGGCGGCGGCCCGTCCTCGGGCGAAAAGGGGAGCGTCGCCGCCAGCGACGCGGCCTTCGTCCCGCTGGCCATGCCGATCATGTTCGGACCGGGCGCCATGGCGACGATCCTGGGCATGACCTCCCAGATCAAGCACTCGGCCACGCAAATCGCGGGCTTCATCGAGGTCTCGGCGGCGCTGGTGGCGACCATGGCCGCGACTTTTCTTTTCCTGGTCGGCGGCAAGCGGCTGCAAAAGCGGCTTGGACCGCGCGGGATCGACGCAGCCACACGCATCGTCGGCTTCTTCGTCGCCTCGATGGGCATCGGCATGACCTTCGACGGCGTCATCGAAGCTCTGGAGATGCATGGCATGACCGGGCTCCACTGAGGTCCGGCCGCCGGAGTTTTAGGCGCGCCAAGCAGGATGTGATGGCGCATCCGGTTTTGTCGATAAAACAATGGTAATGACCGCTTTCCGGTCGAAAAAGCCAATTGGTCCAACCAACGTCGATCGTCCGATTCTGTGAAGGGCTTCCGTCGCCGGCCCCGTGCACGGACGCGGCGATTGATCGTCGGGTCGGCGACCGAAAGCCTCCAGGGAAGGAAACCGCGGGACGGTTAGGCTGGATGTTGCAGTCGGCGATCTATGGGGATTTGGAGAACGACGTCGCGGTTCTGGGCACGATCTCGATATTGGGGAGCGTCGGAAAGCTTGGGCGTGGCGCGATTTGACGGCGTACAATGGCGCCTGGAGTGGCGTTGGGATCTGTGAGGCCCTCGGTTTTCTATGCCCTGCGCTCTGATGCGACAAGAAGTTCATGGCCGGCGCCTTTCGGCGTCGACGGAATGTCGGCGGCATGAATGTGGTCTGTGGCTTTTGTCATGAGGTGTCGAACCCGGCGCATTCGGCTTTGAAGCTGCGCGGCGTCGCACCGCGCGCAAAAGTCTCGATGAGACGCATGCGTCCAGCACAGCAGGGGCAGGCTTTGGCCGGCGCGGACGTCTCCGGGGGAACTGTTGTTTGCGGCTCTTCGGATGCCGCGTCGATATCGAGTTGGGTCTTCTCGGAGTCCTCGGCCTGAGGAATGAGTTCGCGTAGGTGGGCGATGTTTGCGGCGCGTTTCTGGCTGGCGAACAGCCCGTGGTGGCGAATGCGGTGGAAGCCGTTTGGCAGGACGTGCATGAGAAAGCGGCGGATGAACTCTTCCGCCGGCAGCGTCATGGACTTGATCCAGCTTCTGCTCGGCGCTTTGCCGCTGGCGCGATAATCCTTCCAGCGAAAGGTCACCTTCCCGCCGTCGAAGCCGAGGGGACGGCTGTTGGAGATCGCCACGCGATGGGTGTAGCGCGATAGATAGGCGAGGATGGCTTCTGGCCCGGCGAAGGGGCGCTTGGCGTAGACGACTGTAGCGCGGCGATCTGGATGGGAAAGCGGCGACAATCAGGGTGGGAATCCGGCGTCGCGGCATCCGGATGATTGTCGCTGATTGCGGGCGGCGCAAGGTTTGATTGTCGCTGAGCGTCAATCAGGCGTTGGCTTTGATTGTCGCGGTGACGGGCGGCCGTCCAGGGCCGCGTTTGCGTTCG
The DNA here is from genome assembly GCA_963799085.1 of uncultured Alphaproteobacteria bacterium. Lineage (GTDB taxonomy): Bacteria > Pseudomonadota > Alphaproteobacteria > ATCC43930 > CGMCC-115725 > AP-15. The sequence continues at coordinate 6,361 of CAWCWA010000009.1, forward strand.
AGGGCAGCGCGGCGGCGGTAGCTTTCGACGTTCATCTCGAAGATCGTCGCGTGGTGCACGAGGCGGTCGACGACGGCGACGGTCATCGCCGGATCGGGAAAGACCTTGCCCCACTCGCCGAACGGCTGGTTGGCGGTGATCAGCAGCGAGCGGTGCTCGTAGCGGGCGCTGATCAGCTCGAACAGCACGCTGGTCTCGGCCTGGTCCTTGGTGACGTAGGCGAGGTCGTCAAGGATCAGTAGGTGATATTTGTCGAGCCTGGCGATCGCAGCTTCGAGGGCGAGCTCGCGACGAGCGATCTGCAGCCGTTGCACGAGATCGGTGGTGCGGGTGAACAGCACACGCCAGCCGTTTTCGACGAGCGCGAAGCCGAGCGCTGCCGCCAGATGGCTCTTGCCGCCGCCCGGCGGGCCGAACAGCAAGAGATTGGCGCCCTGGTTGAGCCAAGCGTCGCCGGCGGCGAGCGCCATGACCTGCGCCTTGCTGACCACCGGAACGGCCTCGAAGTCGAAGGTGTCGAGGGTCTTGCCGGGCGGCAGGCGGGCTTCGGCGAGATGACGCTCGATGCGGCGGCGAACGCGTTCGGCCATCTCGTGCTCGGCGAGCGCGGCCAGAAAGCGCGCGGCCGGCCAGCCTTCCTTGTCGGCCTGGGCAGCCAGCGCCGCCCAGACGTGTTTGACGGCCGGTAGGCGCAGCTCGGCGAGCAGCAGCTCGACGCGGGCGGTGTCGATCGGGTCGGCGGCCTTCATACGGCACCGCCCGCCCGGACGATGCCGAGTTCGTCATAGAGATGCAGCGGCGTTAGTTTGACGGTGATGTCTGGAATGGCGGCGGGATCGGGCCCGAAGTGCCGGCCGAGGATGTCCAGATCAGGCAGTCTGCCGGCGTCGAGTTCGGCGTCGATGATGCCGGCGAGTTCGGCCTCGCAGGCGCGGTCGTGCGCCAGCGCCAGCAATCCGACGATGGTGCGGCACGCCCGCTTCTCGCCGTCGGCCGCCAACAGCGCCTCGAACGCGCGCTGGTAGGCGCGGCGTGGAAAGAGCTGCTCGCGATAAACCAGGTTGAGCAAAGCCATCGGCTTGCGCCGCAAGGCGTGAATGACATGCCGATAATCGACGACATGACCGCGCTTGCCGCTGGGATGCGCCCGGCCACGGCGCAGCGTCATCAGCGGGGTGCTGCCGAGAAGGCAGTCGAGCCGGTCGTCGTACAGGCGCACCCGTAGGCGATGGCCGATCAGTCGCGACGGCACCGAATAGAACACCTTCTTGAGCGTGAAGCCGCTCGTCGAGGTGACGATGACGATCGTCTCCTCGTAATCGGTCGTGCGGCGCTCCGGCAGCGACTGCAGTGCCGGGCGCTCGAGTTCCAGCCGCTTCTTCAGTCGGGCGTTGCGGCGGCCGACGATCTCGTCGATGAAGCAGCGGTAGGCATCCAAGCTGTCGAAGTCGCGCGAGCCACGCAGCAACAGCGCGTCCTCAATCGCCTGCTTGAGATGGCCGTGCGGGCTTTCGATCGATCCGTTCTCGTGTGCGATGCCGCGATTGTTGCGGGTCGGCTCCATGCCGTAATGCGCGCACAGCGCCTCGTAGCGGCGGGTCTGATCCTGCCTTGAGTTCCTCGTCAAGATTGCGAAAGGCGGCCGACAGGCTGTCGCTGCGGTGCTGCAACGGGGCGCGGCCGAGCGCCCACAGCGCATTCTGCAGGCCCTCGGCCAGCGCCACGAAGCTTTCGCCGCCGAGCACGACACGAGCGTGCTCCCAGCCCGAGAAGGCCAGACGGAAGTGATAGAGCCGGTGATCAAGCGGCACCCCGGCGACGCTGACGCCGCGATCGCGCAAGTCGGTAAAATCGGACAGCCCAAGTCGACCCGGTGGGTGCTCCTGCCGGAAGATGACATCCTGCTCGGTGCCATGCAGAGCCCGCCAGGTACGGATGCGCCGCTCCAACGTGCGGCGGATGCCGGCGCCGATCTCGGGGTGGCGCCGCCGGATCTCGTCGAAAATGGCGACCGGCCGCAAACCGGGGATGCTCTTCAGCAGCGGCACCACCTCGCTGTCCCATACCTCGCCCAGCGGATCGGGCCGCCGCCGGCCGCGCGGGGCTTTCTTTTGCGAGGGCATTCGAGAGTTGTGCTCGAAGCGATAGCCGCTGGAGGTCGCGAACCCGGCCTTGGCGGCGGAAACGGCCGGCGTCTCGGTCTGACGGAAACTCATATACAGCCTCATCTGGCAATCGGTGATGTGGCGGCCGGGCAAGTGCGGTTCCTCATCGGTATGAAGAACCGCTCCATATCCAGCCGGCTGCGATCGCCGGATGCGCGCCCCTCTCCGGGTTCGCGCCGCCGCTGGATTTCGCGACTTCGGTCGGGCTACGCCCTCCCTGCGTCACAAACCCAGCGGCGCTTTCTCATCCTGATTGACGTGCCGTTCTCACCCTGATTGCCGCGCGGCAGGCGCCGTCCGCCGATACCCCGGCGGCACCGAAAAGCTTAGCATCTTCTTCACGCTCTCGCGCGAAATAAGGTGGTCCCGCCGGCGGGGCCCACTTTAGATGATCGAGCAGGAGTTGACCGCCACGCCGACCGCGGGTCGGCTGCGCTACGAACGGGGACCGGGCGAGAGGCGATCTGCTTTGGCGGCAGCGGCCGCGTCGACGCCATCGGAGGAGACGCCGGCATCGCCGACATCGGCAGTTGTTTCTATCTTAATAATTGACATTATATATATATTGTGTTATCGGTTCTAACTGAGGAAGGTTCGTTGCGCGTTTCATAATCTCATTCGGCGATGAGCCTATGCGTTCGCCGTAGGTGCCGCGCCGTGGAGTTGCTTGACCGACTTTCGCCTACGAGAGGTATGCCAAATGTCGCAGCAATACCGAATGGAGAGTCCCACAGGATTGTCTTTTCCCGGCAATCAAATACCCGGAAGCATGGTGCCCTCCGGGTCAACATACACCTTGGATGCAGACAATCGGATAACCGCGTCTCAAATCGATATCATTGCCCTTAAGAGAATGGGGTTCGTATTGGTAGATCGGGCTAAACGGTCGGCGGGGCCAACGAGTCGTTGGACCGCAAGCGCAAACGGCGGCATCACCCGGCTAACGGGTGATGTATTAGCTGGTCCCGGATCTGGATCACAGACGGCGACGATTGCTGCAAATGCCGTCAGCAATTCCAAACTTGGCCGGATGGGCGCAAATACGCTCAAAGGAAACAACACTAGCGGCACGGCGAATGCGCTTGACCTGACAGTCAGTCGGGCGACAGCCATGCTGAATCCTATGGTGGGCGATGCCGGTTCAGGCGGAGCCAAGGGGCTCGCTCCTGCACCAAGTGCGGGTGATGCGGCAGCCGGAAAATATCTGAAGGCCGATGGGACGTGGTCAATTCCTCCTGCTGGGGGCATCACACAGCTTACCGGTGACGTCGCCGCCGGTCCGGGATCAGGAACCCAATCGACCACTATCGCGACCAATGCAGTCAGCAATTCCAAGCTAGCTCAGATGGCTGCGCACACCTTCAAGGGTAATAATAGTGGTGCTACCGCTGCCCCGTCCGATCTGACGGCCGCCCAATTGACCGCCGCACTCAACCCGATGGTTGGCGATACCGGCGGCGGGGGAACGAAAGGCCTAACCCCCGCTCCAGCACCGGGAGACGCTGCTGCCGGCAAATTTCTGAAAGCCGATGGGACATGGTCGGCTCCGCCAGCCCCCGGCATTACCCAGCTTACCGGAGACCTCATAGCAGGACCTGGCTCGGGATCGCAAGCCTCCGCGCTCGCCAGCACTGGCGTCGTAGCCGGCTCCTATACCTCGGCCAATATTACCGTCGATGCAAAGGGCCGCATCACCGCCGCTACCAATGGCATCGCTGGCGGCGGCAGCGCCACAAACGTACTCATCCTGCAAGGTAACAAAAACGGCACCTACAGCGCACCAGGAGTGGCACCCTCCAACAAATTGCTGTGCGGTCTTTCGACGCGAGACGATCTGGCCTCCACGAACTTCAATTTCAGCCCAGCGGCATTCGTCCTTGCCTCCAATCAGCTGAATATTGCAAGGGGATGGTACGCGGGCAATGGCCAGATCGTTGATCCGACTGCAGCAGATTGGTCAGGGTTCTACCTGGTCTGGTTCTATTCATGACAGCGCCGTTCTAGGAGAAAGAAAGATGACGTTAAAACGCATTGACAAGTTATTGGTGGCTTGCCTGGTGCTCGCGACCGCGATAGTCGCCTCGATTACCGGGCACGCGCAAATTCCGACGCCAACCGCCAATTGGGTGAACATCAAAGATCCGAAGTTCGGCGCAATGGGCGATGGGAACCACGACGACACGGCCGCGATCCAGGGGGCGATCGACTATGCCTTTGCGCACGGCCTAAAGGCGGTTTATTGTCCGGCGGGAAATTATAAGACGACGAGCACGATATATCTGGATCCGCCGGGGAATATGCGGGCTAGCGCTCGGGCGCATCCCACCATGTTTGCTTTCACAATGGCGTTTTTTGGCGATCCTAGCGGTGGGGGCGATGCGGTTGGCTACTTTTCCTGCCAGCTTCATCCAACCTTCCAGAATGATATCGCTTTGCTTGTCGGGACAGGCCAAGGAATGCGCGTTTCGGATATGGCGGTCATCGGTCCGTCCGGCGTCTATCGTTGCAACCACAGTAGCAACGGCATCGGTATCGGCCTGTCGGGAGGCGGCGGCGGTTCGCTCGGTAATCTGATAGAGAATACATATGTAGCCAACGAATATGCGTTGTACGAGGTTTCTGCCAATGGGGCGGATACGTTAGGGTCGCATAATCATTGGCGGCAGCCTACCGGACAAAATGGCTGTTTCGGTTTTCGTATCTTAGGTACTCAGATAGATGTCCACGACATCATCGCGCCCAATATTATGTCCACAACGGTCGGCGTAGATTCTGAATACGGCCGCCCGGTGAACCTTTATGGTGGAAATCTTTCATCTACCAATGCGCAAAGCAATTCGTTCACAATTTCGAACGTATCGGCTTTCAGCAAGACGCCCAGTGGCAATGGATCCGAATATTCCTTCACTGCACAAATTCAGGCGCCCGACCTATATATTCCGAATGTCTATAATTCTTACATGGTAAACACGGCTCATTTCGGTGTCATCCCACTTACGATGACGAATTGGAATGCGGGGACAAGCACAGGAACATTCAAGCTTTGGGCGCCCTGGGTTTTCGCTAATTATGGGACAATGGATTTATCGGCGGGGACGGATGTCCAGGCAGAAATGGCGGCGGTCACGACACTTTACGCCGCGGAGCGCGTCGTTGTCGCGCAAGGCACTGGGATCACACTCGATGGCGTCTGGGTCGAGAATCCTGCGGCATGTACGTCGCTTTTGATGCTTCAAGGCGTGTGGGTTACTGCGGAACGAACTGTGGTCAAAGACCCGTATTTCAACGCTGACCCCAGTAATCCCGCCGGAACCGCGAATGTCTACTGCACACGAGCGTTTCCATTCATCGGGCAGGGCTCAGGCGTTGTGGGCGGCTCTGATAATGGGAACGTGTGGTTGAGCGGCGGACTTTATACCTCTTCTTACCCGTTGAATATAGATGTGGGAGCGTTCCCAGACATCCAAGGAACTCAGCTGGTTCGACCACGATTTAACATCCGGGTTTATGATAATGGTGGATACGCGTACAAACAACTGGGTGGTTATGGTCAATTTGCATCCGAAGGCCGTGGAGCTGGTCTTTGGGACAACAACTACTTCATACCGTCAGCTTGGGGATCGTACTCTCCCGGAAAGGTGAACGTACTCACTGGTGAGCTTACCTCTCCCTATTGTGGGTACGAACCCTGTCCATGGACGACCCCCAACCTGAGCCCTACTATCTTTGCGAGTGTGAGCGGCGCTCTCGGCGCTCTCGGCTCCTATCCGCCGATTGCATGTCGGACCGTCTACAAGTCAGTGGATTGGAACACCGGTGCGCTGGCCCATCTCTTCCTGCGATCGGCTTCCTGTCCTGGCTACAGTTGGGGCCAGAACCTCACGGACGCGACAGTAGGCGAAACGGTCACATGGTCGTATAAGGGACAGTCGAATGTGTTGTACCTGGATGCCAAGGTCCTGTCGTATATGTTTCCCGGTCTTGGAATCTCGCTCGATAATGGCGGCGGGCCAGTGACCTATATCATCACGGGCGTCTATCCGGATCTTGGCTACGTCACGGTAATGAATGCGACCAACAACAGCGGCGGACCGTTGGCGGGAACAAAAACTAATGTGTATTCATGCGCGTCGGGTTGCAAAATTGGCCAGACAACTTTCGCGTGGACGGCATATTAAAGCGGCGCATCCGTCGCGCGGACATCGAAGATAGGGCCTAATGCGTTCCATCGGGTTCAGATCAATCGGATCCGATCACTATCGTACTCTCGCCGAAGCACGACATATATAACCCATGAATCGGGAATCTCGATACTAAGACGTAAACGCGCGGGCTAAGCCCGGATTTCTTACAGAGGGCTGCTGTGAGATTTTCGGGCTAAACCCGCGCGCATTCTTTTTGAAATAAAATAATCTCTCGCCATCGGTATTACGCTGTTTGGGCGCGGCGACGATCGCGGCATCGACGATCTGGCCGCTCCCCAACCGAAAACCCCGGCGCCAGAAAGCCGGCCGCCAAGAGCGCCGCATCAAAGCGCTCGAACACAACCTCGATCGCCCGCCGGCCCGCGATTTTGGCCCGCGATTTTGGCCCGCGTCAGCGCTTCGCGGAAGGTCCAGATCGTATTCGCGTCGGGCACGGTGTCAGCCAGCCCCAGACCGAGAAACCGCATGAACGACAGCCGGTCCCGGATCAGATATTCGCTGCGCTCGTCCGACAGATTGTGGTTGGCCGACAGATTGTGCTCGTCCGACAGATTGTGCTCGTCCGACAGATTGTGCTTGGCCTGCAGAATGAGCGTCTTGAACATCAGCACATGATCAAAAGCCGGCCGGCCACCCCTGTTCAGGCCAGGGGCAGGCTCTTCGAGCGGTCCGCGCGCGGCACTGCCCGCTCCAGATCCGCCCGAAACAGTTCGAAATCGTTCACCGCGTTCAGCCGTTCCAGGCTGTCGCCTTTGGCCGAGATCTGCCTCAGCCGCTCGTCAACGTCGAAAAACCCCGCCTGACCGCGCATCTCCGCCGCCCAGCGCAGACCGCGCGCATCGAATCACAAACCTGCAAAAACCACCAGGTTTTTGCAGGTCTCCAATCACTGTGGCAAGTGCGCGCAAGACCGACCCAAACTTCAATAAAGCCCGGCTCCCCCCGAAACTCAAAAAATAACCGCCAGAACCGATTTGATTTGCCATGTGCCGCCGTTTTGCGGGGTCACGACATTGTAATAGGCGCCGACCGACATTTTGACCGGCAGCTTGCCTATCACCTTGATGATTTGGCCGCCCTCCAGGCCGACCGGCACCGTCCATTTCTTTCCGGAGCCATATTCGTTGGCGGTGATGATCGGGGCGGTGCTGAGGAACCAGCCGTGGCCGAAATTATAGTTGAAGAAGGGTTCGACCAGGAATTGCGCGTAGCGCGTGCCGAGCGGCCCCGACGTGCCGCCAAGCGAGAACAGATTGTTGATCAGCACGCCGGCGACGATGTGCTCCGTGGTCTTGACCACCACGGCGGTCGGGCCGAGGCCCCAGACGCTGGAGCCGATGGTGGGGCTGGTGGCGGTCGGGATCTGGACGATCGGGCCGACGCCCCAGGTCCAGCCGTCGACCGAGTGGCTGGGCGACAGGAACGAGGAGAAATTGGTCGGAGCGAGCGCCTGCGGCGCGACATGGGCCAGCGGGCTCCACATCGCCGGAATGATCGCGCGGTTGATGAGGGTCCAGTCGTCGGTGACGTGGACCGGGACCACCGGCTCGAACTGGAGGATGTTCTGCGTGCCGTCATGGGGCCCGACATCGAAATTGGTGTAGTTCTCGAACGGCAGGATGGTGAGATTGCCGATCGGATTTTCCGCTTCCTTGGCGATATCCGATTCGCCGACGTCCCCGACCGGGGGCGTAGGAACGCGCCAGGATGGCGAAGCGTCCGGGAACCGACGCGGTCGACAGCCAGTTGGACTCCTTGTCCTTGCCCGGACTGGTGCTCTGGAGGCGATTGATCGGATTTTCGACCGGATATTGTGTCTTGTAATCGTACATGGTGACCGACCAAAAGCCGGGCGTCTTGTGCGGCGACGGCACGAAGGTCATGGTGTATTTGTTTTGGGCCATCAATAGCTTGTCCTCGCTGTCGATCTGCGGCGAGGTGTAGACCGCCTCCTCGAGCGTGTTGGCGGTGTAGCCCAGGCGGGTGATCATCGCCCGGTTCAGGTAATCGGTACGGAAATTGCCGGTCGAAAGCCAGCAAAAAACCCAGCCGTTGTAGAACTGGCCCGGGATCAGGCCGTACATTATCCCCATGCCGGCGTCAGCCGCGGCTTCCCGCATGGCGTCGAGGATCGGGGCGGGCACCTTCGTTCGATCCCATTGCTTGCCCAATTTGATTCCGAGCGGCGCGAATATAGGCAGCAGGGCGGTGATCTGGTCCTGCGGCGGCGGGTTTTCGTTGATCATGCTGGAAAGAATTTCCCAGAATTGCAACGGGTCCTTGAAATCATTGGCGCTGGCGTTGAGCTTTGGATTGCTGAAGACGGGCGCCGGGTCGTCATAAGCAATCGGGGCCGGGGACGGCTTGCCGAGGTATTTCGAGCGCGGCTGGGTGGTGATCTGGCTCAGGACTTCCTTGGCGCCCGCCAGGTCGTCGGGATCGCCATGTGCACGCGCGGCTGCAACAGCACCCAGCGCGTCGGCGATTCGATGCCCGCACGCCGGCCGGTACTGTTCCCTTCCAGCCGGGTCCGACAATCAGCCACGTGCCTCCGTCGTAGCCGTTATCCGTTCCGGCGGGATAGGCAAATGCATTGGAATAGGCGTCCAGAACTTCAACCATGTAGTAGCGGCCATGGGAATTGGGCAGCGTCAGGACGATTGGTTCCTGTTTGAGGTCCATGAAACCGAAACCGTAAACCGTGTTCACGTTCGGCGTCACATAGCCGGATTCCTCGGACAGCTTCGGCGTCGAGATGTTGGACATCCGCCAGATATCGCCGACCGGAGCCTTCGGATGCGGGCCCATGGCGTCGCGGTAGCGCAGCGTGTAGAAAGTCGTGAGGGGGAGCCCCCAAATGGCGGCTTGCAAGGCGAGCGAATAAACGTAGTCGTGAGTCGCCTTGGCCTGCTTCGGCGGCAATTTCCAATTCTCCGCCGTCAGGTGCCAGTGGTCGAACACTTCCGTGTTGTAGGGTGACCATCGGCGCCTTTTGCGCCAGCGCCGGCGCGATCAGGAGCGGCGCGAGGGAAAGAGCGCCGAGAAGGCCGGAAACGTATTTGCGTGAAGGCATGAGGTTCTCTCTTGGTTGGGCGCGGAAAGCCTGTCGCCTGGACGGCTTTTATTGGCCCGTCGAAATGAGGTCGATCGGGAATGCGATCAAAAGTCCTTGCCGCCGGACCGTCAGCCCTCCCTTTTTGAAATTTCGGCGGATGCTAGCACGCGGCCGATTTTCCCTGTCCCCAAGTTTGGGTGCCGCGCGGCAATCAGGGTGAGAACGGCACGTCAATCAGGATGAGAAAGCGCCGCTGGGTTTGTGACGCAGGGAGGGCGTAGCCCGACCGAAGTCGCGAATCCAGCGGCGGCGCGAACCCGGAGAGGGGCGCGCATCCGGCGATCGCAGCCGGCTGGATATGGAGCGGTTCTTCATACCGATGAGGAACCGCACTTGCCCGGCCGCCACATCACCGATTGCCAGATGAGGCTGTATATGAGTTTCCGTCAGACCGAGACGCCGGCCGTTTCCGCCGCCAAGGCCGGGTTCGCGACCTCCAGCGGCTATCGCTTCGAGCACGACTCTCGAATGCCCTCGCAAAAGAAAGCCCCGCGCGGCCGGCGGCGGCCCGATCCGCTGGGCGAGGTATGGGACAGCGAGGTGGTGCCGCTGCTGAAGAGCATCCCCGGTTTGCGGCCGGTCGCCATTTTCGACGAGATCCGGCGGCGCCACCCCGAGATCGGCGCCGGCATCCGCCGCACGTTGGAGCGGCGCATCCGTACCTGGCGGGCTCTGCATGGCACCGAGCAGGATGTCATCTTCCGGCAGGAGCACCCACCGGGTCGACTTGGGCTGTCCGATTTTACCGACTTGCGCGATCGCGGCGTCAGCGTCGCCGGGGTGCCGCTTGATCACCGGCTCTATCACTTCCGTCTGGCCTTCTCGGGCTGGGAGCACGCTCGTGTCGTGCTCGGCGGCGAAAGCTTCGTGGCGCTGGCCGAGGGCCTGCAGAATGCGCTGTGGGCGCTCGGCCGCGCCCCGTTGCAGCACCGCAGCGACAGCCTGTCGGCCGCCTTTCGCAATCTTGACGAGGACTCAAGGCAGGATCAGACCCGCCGCTACGAGGCGCTGTGCGCGCATTACGGCATGGAGCCGACCCGCAACAATCGCGGCATCGCACACGAGAACGGATCGATCGAAAGCCCGCACGGCCATCTCAAGCAGGCGATTGAGGACGCGCTGTTGCTGCGTGGCTCGCGCGACTTCGACAGCTTGGATGCCTACCGCTGCTTCATCGACGAGATCGTCGGCCGCCGCAACGCCCGACTGAAGAAGCGGCTGGAACTCGAGCGCCCGGCACTGCAGTCGCTGCCGGAGCGCCGCACGACCGATTACGAGGAGACGATCGTCATCGTCACCTCGACGAGCGGCTTCACGCTCAAGAAGGTGTTCTATTCGGTGCCGTCGCGACTGATCGGCCATCGCCTACGGGTGCGCCTGTACGACGACCGGCTCGACTGCCTTCTCGGCAGCACCCCGCTGATGACGCTGCGCCGTGGCCGGGCGCATCCCAGCGGCAAGCGCGGTCATGTCGTCGATTATCGGCATGTCATTCACGCCTTGCGGCGCAAGCCGATGGCTTTGCTCAACCTGGTTTATCGCGAGCAGCTCTTTCCACGCCGCGCCTACCAGCGCGCGTTCGAGGCGCTGTTGGCGGCCGACGGCGAGAAGCGGGCGTGCCGCACCATCGTCGGATTGCTGGCGCTGGCGCACGACCGCGCCTGCGAGGCCGAACTCGCCGGCATCATCGACGCCGAACTCGACGCCGGCAGACTGCCTGATCTGGACATCCTCGGCCGGCACTTCGGGCCCGATCCCGCCGCCATTCCAGACATCACCGTCAAACTAACGCCGCTGCATCTCTATGACGAACTCGGCATCGTCCGGGCGGGCGGTGCCGTATGAAGGCCGCCGACCCGATCGACACCGCCCGCGTCGAGCTGCTGCTCGCCGAGCTGCGCCTACCGGCCGTCAAACACGTCTGGGCGGCGCTGGCTGCCCAGGCCGACAAGGAAGGCTGGCCGGCCGCGCGCTTTCTGGCCGCGCTCGCCGAGCACGAGATGGCCGAACGCGTTCGCCGCCGCATCGAGCGTCATCTCGCCGAAGCCCGCCTGCCGCCCGGCAAGACCCTCGACACCTTCGACTTCGAGGCCGTTCCGGTGGTCAGCAAGGCGCAGGTCATGGCGCTCGCCGCCGGCGACGCTTGGCTCAACCAGGGCGCCAATCTCTTGCTGTTCGGCCCGCCGGGCGGCGGCAAGAGCCATCTGGCGGCAGCGCTCGGCTTCGCGCTCGTCGAAAACGGCTGGCGTGTGCTGTTCACCCGCACCACCGATCTCGTGCAACGGCTGCAGATCGCTCGTCGCGAGCTCGCCCTCGAAGCTGCGATCGCCAGGCTCGACAAATATCACCTACTGATCCTTGACGACCTCGCCTACGTCACCAAGGACCAGGCCGAGACCAGCGTGCTGTTCGAGCTGATCAGCGCCCGCTACGAGCACCGCTCGCTGCTGATCACCGCCAACCAGCCGTTCGGCGAGTGGGGCAAGGTCTTTCCCGATCCGGCGATGACCGTCGCCGTCGTCGACCGCCTCGTGCACCACGCGACGATCTTCGAGATGAACGTCGAAAGCTACCGCCGCCGCGCTGCCCTCGAACGCAAACGCGGCCCTGGACGGCCGCCCGTCACCGCGACAATCAAAGCCAACGCCTGATTGACGCTCAGCGACAATCAAACCTTGCGCCGCCCGCAATCAGCGACAATCATCCGGATGCCGCGACGCCGGATTCCCACCCTGATTGTCGCCGCTTTCCCATCCAGATCGCCGCGCTACATTTGGGTGTTAGATGACCCCCCGCACAAAAAATGACGTTGCAAAAGGGATTTTTGACATGGAACAGGAAGAAGGCCTGCGAATCCTGGCCAGCGAGGGCTGGCTCGGCGCCACGCCAGAGGATTTCCGGCAAGCCATCCTGTCGCGCGGCCGATGGGAGCGGCTCGAGCCGGGCGCTCCCATCCAGGTCGGCGGCGGACAGCATGGCGAAATGACCGGGCTTGCCAGCGGAATCATGGAAATTGCGGTCCGTTCTCGGCCGCGCGGACACGCCGGTCATGCATTTCGCGCGTCCCGTTTTTTGGATCGGTTATAGTCCGATCGTCGTCCGGCACCGGCCGCACAAGGTCGAAGCCTGCGCCAAGACGGAAGTCTTTCTGGCGCGCATCCCCCAGGCCGAGGTGAAAAAGCTTTTGTCCAAACATCCCCCGTGGTGGCAATATTTTCTCCAGCCCGCCTTCTTCTATGGCGACATCGCCCTCAACGTCGCCGCCGATCTCCTGATCCGCGACAATGAGCGGCGCTGCGCGGCGGTGCTGCTGCGGCTGAGCGGGCGCCGTTTCGCTGGCCCCGACGAACTCGGAGCCGGCCGACGTTTTGATCATGCAAGACGATTTGGCTGGCGCGACCAACCTGTCGCTGAATTCCACCGGCACGATGCTGAAACGATTGGCCGAGTGCGGATCCATCGAACTCGGCCATCGAGGGAAAATCATTTGCTTCCCGGAACCGCTGCGCGCCTTCGTCGATCAGGGATGAGAGCATGGGGAGGGATGCGTGCAGGAGCGCCGCCTGTTCGTTTGACGGCTTTCCCCGGTTCCCTTGACATAGAGTGCAAGGTTGGCGAGCGACGGAATTGGGGCCAGCCTGTGTGAAAAGAACGCGAGATTACGGTCGTGGCCGATTCCGCCGTGGGCGCAGCTGCTTTAGAATCCCGGAGCTTGGTGGGGTATTCGGGGGCTTAGCGATGCATCGGTTTATTGACGGTGACGATCGGATGCAACTGACGCTGCTACCGAACAACCTGGAGGATTACGTCGGCGAAGAGAACCCGGTTCGGGCGGTCGAGGTCTTTATCGAGCTGGACCTTGCCGCCTTGGGGTTTTCGGGGATGACGCCGGCGACGACGGGCCGGCCGGCCTATCATCCCTCGACGCTGCTGAAGATTTATCTCTACGGTTATTTGAACCGGGTTCAGTCGAGCCGGCGGCTGGAGCGCGAAACGCAGCGCAATATCGAGTTGATGTGGCTGACCGGGCGGCTGGCGCCCGACTTCAAGACGATTGCCGACTTCCGCCGGGACAATGGCGCGGCGATCCGGGCGGTGTGTTCCCAGTTTGTGGGGTTGTGCCGCCAGCTGGGCCTGTTCACCCGCGCCGTTGTTGCGATCGACGGCAGCAAGTTCAAAGCGGTGAACAACCGTGACCAAAACTACACGGTCGCCAAGGTCACCGGGCGGATGGAGCAGGTCGAGGCCAGCATCGCGCGTTACCTGAGGGCATTGGACCGGGCCGACCGCGAAGAGAGCGATATCGCCGAGGCCAAGTCGGTCCGGCTGAAAGAGAAGATTGCCCGCCTGCGCCAACAGATGCAGGCCTTGAAGGTGATGGAGCAGAGGGTTCAGGACGCACCTGACCAGCAGGTCTCGCTGACCGATCCTGACGCCCATTCGATGGCGACCAGCGGCAAAGGCACCGCGACTGTCGGCTACAATGTGCAGATCGCGGTCGACGCCGAGCACCATCTGATCGTGGCCCACGAGGTGATCAACCAGGGATACGATCGCCACCAGCTCGCACCCATGGCGCAGCAGGCGCAGCAGGCCACGGGCTGCGAGCAGGTCACCGCCCTGGCCGACCGCGGCTACTTCAGCGGCGGCCAGGTTCTGTTGTGCGAAGGCACTGGGGTCGCGCCGATCGTGCCCAAGGTCCTGCGTCAAGCGGGACCAAACGCGGCCTCTTTGCCCGGCAGGACTTCATCTACGACGCCGAGCACGACCACTACACCTGCCCGGCGGGCGCAAAACTCACCAAAATCCATCGCCGCGCCGATCACACCGAAGACTTCGACCGCTACCGCCATCTGAGCGCCTGCTTCACCTGTCCGCTCAGACCCCGGTGCACGCCGACCCAGCGGCGGATCATCAAGCGCTGGGAGAATGAGGAGGTGCTCGACAGAATGCAGGACCGCCTCGACCGCATGCCCGAGGCCATGGGGGTGCGGCGACAGACCGCCGAACACCCGTTCGGGACCCTCAAAGCCTGGATGGGCGCCACCCATTTCCTGACCCGGACCCTCGACAAGGTCCGAACTGAGCCTCCTCGGACGGCGCGGCGATGATCGCCGCATCGACGATCGCGCCGGTGTCATAATCGCTGCTTACATTCGCGAGGGCCGTACTCAGGCGATACCGTTGAAGAAGTCTGGTTTGAAGTAATCGCGGCGGCGCGGATCGGCGGTGGCGGGCGTGCCGGTGCGGGCCGCCTCGCCTCAGGTCGCGGCAATAGACGCCGGCGCCGGGATCAGCTTGGCGAGCTTGCGCAGGTTTTGGGCGGCAGCAGCGAGGTGGAATTCGTCGCGGGCGCCGTTCGGCCCGCGTAATCGCAGCCGATCGAGCTTCAGGATGGGCTTGAGGAGGGCGAACAGCATCTCGACCTTTTTGCGCTGGCGCCGCGACGTCTGATAGGCCTCGGTCTTGGCGATGTCGCGCGCCATATCGCGAGCGCCCTCATGGATCGAGCGCAGGATCTTCCGGGCTGGCGCGTTCGGACAGCACTTCGGCTTCAGGGAACAGTTTTGCCAATCCGGCTTGCTCGCGCGATAGCGCATCATGCCGCTGCCTGAGTTCCTTCCCAGCCGGGCAGACATAGCAGTTGCGCTTGTGGTCATAGGCGAAGTCGTCGCGGGAGTAGGTGCCGTCGGCATGCTGGGATTTGTCGAACACCGGGATGTGCGGCTCGATCCCTTGCTCATTGACCAGCCAGTTCAGCATCTCGGCCGTTCCATAGGCAGTGTCACCGATCAGCTTGGCTGGATAGAGATCGAAGCTTTCCAGCGAGCGCTCGACCATGCGCTTTGCCGCCAGTACCTCGGCCTGACGGATCGCCGTCGTCGCTTCGACATCGACGATGATCGCGTGGTCGGTATCGATCAGCTAATTGGCCGAATAGGCAAAGAACGCGGGCCCGCGGTGCGCCGCGGTCCACCGCGTCGGCGGATCGGCCGGTGCGATGAACTTGGGCGTCACCTCGCTTGCAGCACCAAACGCGGCATCATCGAGGACGGCGAGATATTCTTCGACGGCGCGGCCGGCCGCGCCAGGCGGCAGACCCGCGGCACCCTGAACACGGGTGCGGTCGCTGGCATCGGCCTGGATCAGGCTGGCGTCGACGGCGAACCCTTCGCCACCGACCAGCCCCTCGGCGATGCAGCGCTGCAGCACGCTCTCGAACAGACGCCGCAACAGGTCGCTCTCGCGAAAGCGGCCGTGGCGGTTCTTCGAGAAGGTCGAGTGGTCGGGCACCGCGCCGTTGAGCCCGAGCCGGCAGAACCACCGGTAGGCCAGGTTGAGGTGCACCTCCTCGCACCGCCGCCGCTCCGAGCGGATGCCGAAGCAGTAGCCGACGATCAGCATCCGGATCATCAGCTCCGGATCAATCGAGGGCCGGCCAATGGCGCTGTAAAACGGCGCCAATTGGCGCCTCAGCTCGCCGAGTTCAACAAACCGATCAATTGACCGCAGCAAGTGTCTTTCCGGCACATGCCGTTCGAGCGAAAACTCGTAAAACAGCGCGTCCTGCTGGACTTGCCGCGCCCCCATCATCGACTGCCCCCCAGCTGTCGCGATGCGAGATTATACCGCGGCCACCGCCACCTTTTTCAACAATATCGGGCTCGGGCCGACGTACACCGTCAGCCTCGCCGAGGCGCGTCAGAAGGCGCTCGAAAGCCGCAAGCTGCGGCTCGACGGCCTCGACCCGATCGAGCGGCGCCGGGCGATACGCCGGCAGGCCAAGTTGGATGCCGCCAAGGCGATGAGCTTTCAAGAATGCGCGGCGCGCTACATCGCCGCACACAAGGCCGGTTGGCGCGGGCCGGGTGCGCGGTCGGATCGAGAGTATTTTGGATTGGGCGACGGCTCGCGGCTTTCGCCACGGCGAGAACCCGGCGCGCTGGCGCGGTCATCTCGAAAACCTGCTGCCAAAAAAAGCGAAGGTGCGCCACGTCGAACACCATGCGGCTCTACCCTATGCCGAGATCGGCGGGTTTATGGCTGAGCTGCGGCAACAGCGGGGTATAGCCACCTGCGCGCTGCAATTCGCGATCCTGACCGCGGCGCGCACCGGCGAGGTCATCGGTGCCCGCTGGGATGAGTTCGACCTCGCCGCCAGTCTGTGGACCGTACCGGCCCGGCTTCTCGAGCGAAGTTGCCGAAATGGCGTTCGCCCAGGCGGTCGGCGGCAAGGTCGAGGCGGCCTATCGTCGAGGGGATTCGTTTCGAAAACGCCGCGATCTCGCCGAGGCATGGGCGCGATACTGGATGCCGGGGACCGCGAATGTGGTGCCGATCCGAGTGCTGCCGGGAAATGCCGAGTAAACGCGTCCTGTTTTGATCGTGGGGGCGGGCTTCGATACCCGAGCGACGGTCGGTTTCGGGTCGAACACAACTTTGTAGGGGAGAGGTCCGGTGCCAGCTCCATCATCCAACGTTCGTCCTAAGGCCGCCAAGGTCGGCTAGGTTGTCGAAGCCAAGAACGTTGTTCAGCGTTGCGGCGGGTGGTTTACCGCCGAGGGCTGAGTGTGGACGGCGGTGATTGTAGTTGGCAATCCAGGGGGTCATGGCGTGGCCTCGCTCGGCGGAGGACTGGTAGGCGCGGGCGTAGGCCCATTCGCGCAGGCTGGTCTGGATGAAGCGTTCGGCCTTGCCGTTGGTCTTCGGGGTATAGGGCCGGGTGCGGATGTGTCTGATCGCGGCCTCTTTGAGGCGGGCCCGCAAGGCGTGGCTGCGGTAGGCCGAGCCGTTGTCGGTCATGATGCGCTCGACGCTGACGCCGAGGCCGGCGAACCAGGCCAGCGCCCGGTCGAGAAAGGCGATGGCGCTCTCTTTCTTCTCGTCGGGCAACAGCTCGGTGTAGGCAAGCCGCGAGGCGTCGTCGATCGCCACGTGGAGCACCTCCCAGCCGATGCCGCGCTTGCGGTGGACGCCCTGATGATAACCGGTGATGCGGTGGCCGACGCCGTCGATACGGCCGAGCTTCTTGGTGTCGAGGTGCAACAGTTCGCCCGGCCGCTCGCGCTGGTAGCGCACCACCGGCGCCGGCGGGTCGAGCGCCTTGAGGCGGCCGAGCCCCAGCCGGCGCAGCACCGCCCCCACGGTCGAGCGCGGCAGGCTGAGTTCCCGGGCGATCCGGTTGCCGGTCATCCGCTGCCGGCGCAGTTGCTCGATCTCCTCGGCACGCGGGTGCGCCGTCGGGCGGCGGTATCGCGCGGGCGTCGAGCGGCGATCGCGAAGGTCGATCTCGCCGCCCGCGCGATACCGCTTCAGCCACTCATAGGCACGTCGCTCGGACAGCCCGGCCGCCGCCGCAGCGTCCGCAACCCGCCAGCCTTGCTCTTCAATCCGTCGAACCATCAGGAGTTGACCTTGCGGCGTCAGGCGCGCATTCTTGTGCACGTTCATCCGGGACCTCGTGGGGCTGCAGTTGTTCGGTCTGGCAACCACAGCTTCCCAGTCCTACCCCGGATGAACAACCCTTCATAGCTTCCACAGCTAGGGAAACGCCGAACAATGCTGGCATAGCTGGCGTGATGGCGGCCATGGCATAGTTTGTGACGGCGGCATTCCTGGAACAGTCTGCGTTTGGTAGAAATCAGGTTTGTATTGGGGTTTTCCTGTGCTGTTTTCGGGGTCAAGACAGAGTCCGGGCGCGATCAGGCACGGCCCTGCGCGAGCAGCGTTTTCTTGACGATCACCAGGTTGGCCAGCGCGAACAGGGTGCGCAGTTGCGCGGTGTTCTTGAAGAGGCCGCGATAGCGCAGCTTCTTATGGCGGAACAGAGCCTGCCCCGGCGCAGGCCGGGGTTCTTGACGATGTGGAACGGGTGCTCGACCCAGGCCCGCACCGGCGACAGCGCGCGTTCCACCACCTCGGCCCAATCTCGCAGAGCCTTGGGCAACGCCTTGATGATGCTGCGCTTGACCGCGATGTTCCAGTCGACATCGCGATCTTCAAGTTCGGGCCGCTTGTCCGCCCCGGTATAGCCGGCATCGGCGAAGACTGCCTCCTCCCGACCGTGCAGCAGCGAAGCTGTCTGGTTGATGTCGGCTTCGTTGGCGGCGGTGCCGGTGACCGTGTGCACCACCCCCGCGGCGACATCCACCCCGATATGCGCCTTCATCCCGAAGTACCACTGATTGCCCTTCTTGGTCTGGTGCATCTCCGGGTCGCGCGCCTTGCTCTTGTTCTTCGTCGAAGGCGGCGCGGCGATGATCGTGGCATCGACAATGGTGCCCTGGCGCATCAGCAGGCCGCGCTCCTCCAGCATCGCACCCACCTCATCGAACAGCGCCCGGGTCAGGTCGTGCTGCTCCAGCCAATGGCGGAAGTTCAGTACCGTCGTCGCGTCCGGAACCACCGCCACCGACAGATCGATGCCGGCAAAGCCGCGCAGCGCCTGGCTGTCGTAAAGCGCGTCCTCAAGGGCCTCGTCGGCCAACCCGTACCATTGCTGCAGAAAGTACAGCCGCAGCATCCGTTCCAGCCCAATCGACGGCCGACCGCGTTCGCCCTTCGGGTAAAACGGCCGCAGACGTTCAACCAGCCGCTCCCACGGCACCACCCGCTCCATCTCGGCCAAAAACCTGCCGCGCCGTGTCTGTTTCTTCTTCCCGGCGTATTCCGCCCGCGAAAAACTACCCTGTCGCTGCATCGCCCCGTCCTCAGTGCCCCCGGACTGAAAGATCCTACCCGATGCCAGCCCCAACAGCCGGATTTTTCAGTGTTTCCTTAGCACGGCTCATTCATTGGGGGTGCGGGCTTGCGGCGAGACGGCGGCCTATGGACGTAGTTTTGCGTGGCGCCGATGACGCAGGTGAGCGGGGTTGGAGGTTGCGCCGAGGGGTTCGTTCGGGGGCGAATGGCCCCGTTGTTCACGGCGGCAGTTTGGCGATGGCGCGGGCAAGTGCGGCGAAGCCGGCCTGGTAGGGATAGGCGGTCGGCAGGGCGAGCTTGATGCGGGTGACCATCTCGGTGACGCGGGCGGCGACCTTGATCAGGCAGAGCCGGATCGTGTCGAACTGGGCGTCGCGCCAGAACGAGGTGCGGGGCGCCAAGTCGCGCAGGCTCAGCAGCAGCCAGTAAGCCGCCGTGTGGATCAGCAGGCGGAACTGGTTGGCGGTCGCTCTGTGGCAGGAGGTTCGGTCGGAGGCGAGGTGCAGCTTGTGCGCCTTGATCAGGTTTTCGGCTTGTCCCCTGGCACAATAAACTTTCTCGTGGAGCGCCTTGGGCAGGCCCGGCAGATTGGTGACGATGAAGCGGCTGTCGGCGCCCTGGGGACCGGCCTCGACGCGGGCGACGACGCGGCGCTCGACCTTGTTCCAGCTTTTGGCGGCGTAGCGGAAATCGCCGTAGCGCCGAACCTTTTCTCCCTCGCCTGCGAGGCGACCCAGAGCGGCGTTTTCGGCGAGCGGGCCGACCTGGCGCAGCAGCACCGGATTGCCGGCGAGCCCGAAGATGTAGCCGATACCCTTGCGCTCGCACCACGTCATCGCCTCGGGCCGGCCGTAATGGCTGTCGCCGCGCACGATGATCTCGACTGCCGGCCAGCGAGCGCGGACGCGGCCGATGACATGACGCAGCACCAGCGCCACCTCGGCCCCGTCCGGCGTCTTGCCGGGGCGCAGAGCCTGCCCTCGGGCTTGACCCGGGAGATGATCGCCACCGGCTTGCCGGTTGTCGCCTCGTAGATGTGGATCGGCAGGAAACACCGGCTGTCGTAATGGGCGTTCCACAGTGCCAGTTGCTGGCCGCCGTGCACCCGGTCCTCGGTGTCGTCGATGTCGAGCAGGATGCGGCGGGGTACCTGATCGAAGCTGTCGCAGAACAGCTCGACCATCGCCGCCACGTTTGAGCGCGGTCACGCCGGGGAGGTTCTCCAGCCGGCTGATGGTCGGCGGCGAGCACAGGTCCTCGCCGCTCTCCGGCGGCCGCCCGACCGCCATCTTGAAGGCGGCGATCCGCCCGCAGCACATCGCAGTCGTTGCCGTCGGGATAGCCCGCCGCGATCAGCAAGGCTCGATATCGGATCATCTCCGCAAGCTCGTGCCGCACCCGGTCCGGGTCGCGCGGATCTTCGAGGCAGGCAGCCAGCCGTTCGGCGATCCGAAGCCGCCGCTCGACGGCCGACAGCAACAGGATGCCGGCATCAGAGGTGAGCCGACCGCCGTCGAACCCGACATGCACCGGCTTACCCGCGACGGCTGGCAAACCCGGCAGAATCCCCGTACTCTCGTCCATGGCGGGTGCGAACTCCGTTGGCCTCGGGTGATCCGGCTTCAGCAGCCAAATTATACAGAAATCCAACGGCTTATACCGATCCCGCCGTCTATTTCAGCCTCCCCGGTGAATTTTTCAGGCTAGAAAACTTTCCGGAGATGGGATGATCTGATGTAAAGTAACTTGAACAAGCACCTCATGGTTTGCCGCCACCGCCATCAATCTCGGTCGGGATATGAGCGGGTTTCCTCGCATCTGAGGCCAGCTCAGCCGGCAAAAGCGGTCCGCTTCGACGGTAACTGGAAAGTGAAGCGCGGGAACAAAGCCGGGCAAGGTGAAGCGCCGGAGAAGACCGTCATGGAGGGCGCACGCGGAATGCGTTACTATAATATCCAAAATACAGAGACTGAAATATAAGGTCAGACTCGCATAAAGATAACGTGGAAAAGTTTTCTGTCCTCGCCGTCACCGATAATTTAATTTATTCACCCCTGAGTCATTTCCGATTGTAATTCGCAGACTGACGCCCCACCTGCTGGAATACGCGTTGGCACTCGCGTGCCGACAGTGCCAGACTCACAAATTCCGGTCCGAGGAGACCATCAATGAAACTGCGCCCATTGCAGGACCGCGTCCTAATCCGTCGTGTCGACCCGGAGGCAAAAACCGCTGGCGGCATCTTCATTCCCGATACAGCCCAGGAAAAGCCGATGGAAGGCGAAGTCGTCGCCGTCGGACCCGGCGCTCGCGACGAGAACGGCAAAGTGCAGCCGCTCGACGTCAAGAGCGGCGACCACGTGCTGTTCGGGAAATGGTCGGGCACCGAGATCAAGGTCGATGGCGAGGATCTGATGATCATGAAGGAAGCCGACATCATGGGCGTGCTCGATCAGGCCGTCGCAACGAAGAAAGCCGCTTAACCAAGGGATATCGAACATGGCTGCCAAGGAAGTCAGATTTAATGGTGACGCGCGAGACCGAATGCTGCGCGGCATCGACGTTCTCGCCAATGCGGTCAGGGTGACGCTCGGCCCGAAGGGCCGCAACGTCGTCCTCGACAAATCCTACGGTGCCCCGCGCATCACCAAGGATGGGGTGACAGTCGCCAAGGAGATCGAACTTTCCGACCGGTTCGAGAATATGGGTGCGCAGATGGTCAAGGAGGTCGCCACCCGCACCAGCGATCAGGCTGGCGACGGCACGACAACCGCAACGGTGCTCGCCCAAGCGATCGTGCGCGAGGGATCGAAGGCCGTTGCCGCCGGGATGAACCCGATGGATTTGAAGCGTGGTATCGACATGGCCGTCGAATCGGTGGTCAGCGACATCAAGAAGGTTTCCAAAAAGGTCTCGACCAATTCGGAGATCGCACAAATCGGAACGATTTCCGCCAATGACGATCGCGAGATCGGCGAGATGATCGCGAACGCGATGGACAAGGTCGGCAATGAGGGCGTCATCACCGTCGAGGAAGCAAAGGGCCTCGAGACCGAGCTGGACATCGTCGAGGGCATGCAGTTCGATCGCGGCTACCTCTCGCCCTACTTCGTGACAAATGCCGAAAAGATGATCTGCGAGCTTGAAAGCCCGCACGTCCTCTTATTCGAAAAGAAGCTGTCCGGCCTCCAGGCTGATCCTTCCCCTGCTCGAAGCGGTCGTCCAGAGCGGCAACCCGCTGCTGATCGTTGCCGAGGAAATCGAGGGCGACGCACTGGCGACACTCGTCGTCAACAAATTGCGCGGCGGGCTCAAGGTCGCGGCGGTCAAGGCTCCGGGCTTCGGTGACCGGCGCAAGTCCATGCTAGAGGACATCGCGATCCTGACTGGCGGCCAGGTGATCAGCGAGGATCTCGGCATCAAGCTCGAAAACGTCAACCTCGACATGCTCGGCCGGGCCAAGAGGGTCCGCATCGAGAAGGAAACCACCACGATTATCGATGGCGCCGGCAAGAAGGCGGACATCGAGGGGCGCTGCACCCAATTGCGCGCGCAGATCGAGGAGACGACCTCGGATTACGACAAGGAGAAATTGCAGGAGCGGCTGGCCAAACTGGCCGGCGGCGTTGCCATCATCCGGGTCGGCGGCGCGACCGAAATCGAGGTCAAGGAGCGCAAGGATCGGGTCGATGATGCGATGCATGCGACCCGGGCGGCGGTCGAAGAAGGCGTTGTCGCCGGTGGCGGCGTCACTCTTCTTTACGCCAGCCAGCGGCTGGGTGGGTTGAACCCTGAGAACGACGACCAGAAAGTCGGCATCGACATCGTGCGCCGGGCCTTGCAAGCGCCGGCCAAGCAGATCTTTGCCAACGCCGGAGAAGATGGCTCGATCATCGTCGGCAAGCTGCTGGAGAAGGGTGACGCCAATCACGGTTTCGACGCCCAGAGCGGCGCCTATGTCGATATGGTCAAGGCCGGCATCATCGATCCGACCAAGGTTGTGCGCCTGGCCTTACAGGGCGCGGCCTCCGTCGCCGGCCTGCTCGTCACCACCGAGGTCATGGTCGCCGACCGGCCGCGGAAGGGCGCGCCGGTTATGCCCGGCGGTGGCATGGGTGATATGGACGGCATGGATTTCTAAGCCTCCAGCTGTCGCTCGCCCCCGGAAAGGGCATCGCCTTCCGACGACGGGAGAGGTGTTGCCCTACCTGGCGACCAGGCGAAAACCCAGAGTCGAGGAGCTATCTGTATGAAAAAGCATTTGCTTCAAGCGGCCGAACGCGGCGATGCCGAGGCGCAGTTCAATCTCGCAATCATTTACGAAAACGGGTTGGACGATAGCCGGTACGCCGTCGAAGGGAATAGGCCCGAGGCAGTGCGATGGCTGCTGGCCGCCGCCGAACAGGGCTTGCCCCGCGCGCAGATCAAACTCGCAGAAATGTACGCCGCCGAGTCCGAGACACCAGAGAACTTGGTAAGGGCCTGCGGGTGGTACCTGTTGGCGACGACGGGCCTGCGTGGCGCCCATCTCCAGAAGGCTCGGTCTGCCTTCGAGCGCACCTCGTCTGGATTGACGCCGTCTCAAATCGCAGAGAGCAGGCGTTTCGTGCAGGGCTGGAAGCCGAAGGCGAAGACTATCGCAGCAACGTCGGATCAGCTGGAAATGCCCCAGGGAGGATTAGCGTGATGAGAGCCTGGATCGTTCCGCCAATTGTCATTCCAATCCTGATTGGCCTGGGCTGGGCGGCATTCATCGCTTTTCGAGCGTTCCATTGAGCCCGCCCGGGAGAGCCTCAGTCTCGGCGGATGCGGCAATCGACGAGCCGATCGTCATCACCGATGGTCCCGACGAACCGGCGCTCGCCCGCGACATGATCGAGGTGCATGGAGCGGAGGCAGCCACCGTCGCGCGGAACAATGCGCGTGCTGCGGCGCTCGCCGTACAGATCCCACTGGCGAAGTCCTGGATCAGGGTGCTCGGGATCATTCAAAATCAGCAGGCAGGCAAGGTGTCTTCGATCTGGAGACCTCCAAGAACCGTGTTTTCTGGGCGGCCTGACCAGGGCAATCGGCGGGGGTGGTAGGGGCGCGGTTTGATCGAGCGCTGGCAGCGAACCCGTCGGCCTTGGTCGAGGTGGTTTTGGTCACGCTGGCGCGGCCTGCGTGGCGAGCCAGACCATCGGCTTCATGTTGGAGACGAGGTTGGCGAGGCCGATCTTGGTTCTGGCGCGGGCGATGCCGATGGTCCGGATATAGAGGCCCATTGGTCCTTTCTCTCGGGCGAAGACGCGCTCGACCGCCGAGCGGCGGATCAGGCGATGCCGGCGGTCGATGCCGAGATGGTTCTTGTAGCCGAAGGCCGGGACCGCCAAGTCGACGCGCGGCATGCCGTCCTTGCCCGGCCTGGCCTTGGTGGATTTGACCGTCCAGCGCGCCTCGCGGTCCTTCTGGCACGATGTGGCGGGCTGGTTCGCCCATTGCGGCGGGACGCGGCCTTGCTTGATGCCGCGCTTCTCGCCCTCGGTGTCGCGCTGCTTTGGCGCGGCGACGATCGCGGCGTCGATGATCCGGCCGCTCCCCAACAGAAACCCCGCCGCCAGAAACCCCGCCGCCAAGAGCGCCGCCTCGAAGCGCTCGAACAGAACCTCGATCGCCGGCCTACCCCCGATCCGGGCCCGCGCCGGTGCCTCGCGGAAGGTCCAGATCGTGTTGGCGTCCGGCGCCGTGTCGGCCAGCCCCAGCCCGAGAAAGCGCATGAACGACAGCCGGGCGCGGATCAGATATTCGCTGCGCTCGTCCGACAGATTGTGGCTCGACTGCGGAACGAGCGTCTTGAACATCAGCACGTGATCGAAAGCCGGCCGGCCACCCCCTGTTCAGGCCGGGGCGGGCTTGTATGGGGTTTAGGTTGTCAAGGGCGATTGCTGCGTGGTTCCCGGTCGCAGCCGCGGGGTGGATGTTTTTCAGGATGATCCGAGGGGAGCTCGCCATTGGGCGCGAACATTGCGCCGACACACCTGTATTCGGTGGACCGGTGGGATCCGAACCATGATGCAGTCATGCGCATCGGTGACAAGGCTCCGAGACGGCAGGCCCATTCTCTAGGGCGGCGGGCAAGCCATGCCTGCCTCGGGTCACCGCCGCTCGGATCGTCATCAACGCCCGGCCGACCCTGGCGACGGGCGCCGAATTCCGTGGGATAGCTTTGATGTCGACCGGCCGCGCCCAGCGCTGGACGCAGGATGATGCCCTCGGGAACCTCGCCGGTCGTCACCAGACGCCAGAGCGCGACGAGCAGCTTGCGCGCCAGCGCGACAATCATGGTCTTGCGGGTGGCGCCGCGAGCATCTGCGGTGCGCGCTCGGTACCACTGGGCCAAGGCGCTGTTCTTTTGGAACATCAGGAAGCGCCAGGCCAATTGCCGCATGCTGCGGCGCACCCGCGCGTTCCCCGATCGAGCCAGTCCCTTCTCCCGCCGGCGCGCGCCGCTCTCATCCGGCGTTCCGGTCAGCCCGCGGTACCGCGCAACCGCTCGGCGGTCGCGCAGATTACGCGACAGGACCTCCTGGACAAGCAGGTCGGCGGTCGCGAGGCCAACACCGACGATCTGCGCCAGCAGGCGGACCATCGGATGAGCGCCTTTGTCCGGGTGCTGCCGCAAGCGCTCACAGCGTGCTGCCTCGATCTCGCGGATCTGCTCGGCAAGCAGGCGCAGCCGTGCCATCTCACGCCGCGGCTCGGCCAACGTACGGGGCGGCAGCGGCGCCCCCTCGGGCGTGTCCAGGCGTTCCAGCCGCTCCGCTGCCGTGCGCAAGGTCGGTTTGAAGCCGCGAATACCGAGGCGCGCGCGCGTCGCCTTGATCCGGTTGCCGATGCGCGTGCGCTCGTCGACCAGGTTCTCACGCTCGCGGCTCGGCCGTTTGGCGTCCTCCTCTTCAAGGGTCGGGATCGCGGCCATGCCGCAATGGTCGCCTTCCCCGCGAAGCCAGCCGAGAAACGCCCGCTTCAATAGCTCGGTGTCGAGCCGGTCCGTCTTCGCCCGACGATGTTCGCGCGACACGGCAACGCTGTTCGGATGCATCACAAAGGCTTCAAGGCCGCGCCCGCGGAGCCAACGAGCCAGCCAGAAACCGTCGCGCCCAGCCTCGAAGGCCTGCCCCTGGCTCGAACAGGGGGCGACCACAATCCGAGCGATCGTGCCGCCGGCTTTCGTCGCTTCATCCCGCCAGCGCTCCAGCAGACGCAGCAGCGCCTCCTCATCGGGCGCCAGCTTCTTCAGTGGATGACGTTCGGCTCCAGGAACGATACCGGCGACGAGCCAACTCGATTGGCTCATCTCGATCACTGCTATCCTCGTCCAGAGCGGTGAGCGACCTGCTCAAGTCGTTTGGCTGCGGCATGGGGCACCGCGTCGGTTTCGTTGCAGCGACGATGATGCCGTTTCACTCGCCGCTCGCCCCATAGCATCTCTGCGCGCGGTCCGCGCGCGGCGCGGCTTGTTCAAGGTCGGGGCGGAACAGCTCGAAATCCACCACGGCGTTCAGCCGCTCCAGGGCAACGCCCTTGGCCGAGGGTTGCTTCAGCCGCTCGTCAACGTCGAAAAACCCCGCCTGACCCCGCGCCCCGCCCCCCAGCGCGGACCCAGCCTATCAAATCACGAACCCGCCAAAACCGCCAGGTTTTGCTGGTCTCCAGATGCCCCCTTGTGCGGAGCGCTTGCCGCCGGTGACCACCTGGGCGCCCTTCTTGACGGCGTCGGCGATGTGCGCCTCGACCTTCTCGACCGCCTTCATGTCGATCAGCGGCCCGATCACGGCAAGCGGACGAGATTGACCAGTCCTGGCGCTATTCCGCCGAGCGAGATCGAGAATGGGGGTTACAATGTCCGCACTTCCGAGGCACAAGAACCAGACGGCGCGCTGATCTGACCGACTATGACCGCACGTATTCGCAAGCTGCTCAGCGATCTGAGCGAGACGTTTTGGCTGGTTCCCGGGCTCCTGGTTGTAGGCGGCGTACTGGCGGCAGTGGGCTTCGTCAGCCTCGATCGCAGTGGGATCGTCCCGCAATGGTTGATCGACAGTGCGTGGCTCTATGGCGGCGGAGCTACCGGCGCCCGCACACTGTTGGGCGCGGTGGCATCGTCCACCATCGGGGTCGCAGGCACCGTGTTCTCGATTACCATTGCCGCTTTGTCCCTGGCAGCCGGGCAGATGGGACCGCGGCTGCTCCGCAACTTCACGCGGGACCGAGGCAACCAGATCACGCTCGGCGCCTTCCTCGGCACCTTCTCCTATGCGCTGATGGTGCTGCGCAGCGTGCGCACCCCGGCCGAGGGAGAGTTCGTCCCGCATCTCTCGCTCAGCGTCGGCATCCTCCTGGCCTTTGTCTGCGTCGCGACACTTGTGTTCTTCGTCGGTCACATGGCCGGTCGCATCAACGTCGACACGGTGATCGAACTGGTGAGCGAGGATGTGCGTTCGGCGGTTCAGCGGCTGACGACCGACGCGCAGCCTCCTGCACCGCCACCGGCGGACTTCTGGCACAATGCCGTGCCGGTGGCCGATCCTCGGCGCGGCTATCTGCAGCAGCTCGACGAGAACGGCCTAGCCAATTGGGCAGCCGAGCACGAAACCGCCATCCGCCTGCTGGTCCGGCCGGGGAATTACGTATTCCCCGGCGCACCGATTGCCCTGATGACCCCGCCGGCGGAAGGTGCCGGCTCCGCCATTCGCAACGCGACGGCTTTGGGACCGCAGCAGGTGGGCTCGGTCGACCTCGAATTCGCGGTCCGTCAGCTGGTCGAGGTGGCGGTCCGGGCATTGTCACCGGGGATCAACGACCCCCACACCGCGATGAGCGTGCTGGATAGGTTGGGCGCGGCGCTATGCGATGTCGCGCCCCTGTACCTGCCGACCGGTGTTTGGTTGCGCGACGGCTGGCCCGCGCTGGTGGTCCCCGGCATCGAGTATGATGGGCTGACCGACGCGATGTTCCACATGATCCGGCAGAACGCAGCACGCAGCCCCGCCGTGCTGATCCGGCTGTTGGAGGTGCTGACTTCGGTCGTCAGTTGCGAGCACGACGCGACGCGAGTGGCGGCGCTGCGGCGCCATGCCGACCTGGTGCTGGGTGACGCCGAACGAAACATTAGCACGCCGCCCGACCTGGGCGACATTCGCAAGCGGCACGAGCGCTTCACTTCCGTGCGACGGCACGGCGCGAGCGGATACGTCAGCGGCCTCGAGGCCTGACAAGGTTGCAGCGGGGTCGACCAAATGGGGCCCATGCCGCTCTCCTTCATGCCGCCGAAGGGGCGATCTCGCCACGGGCGGTTTTGGCGAGATGATGCCCTCGTTGATGCCGACGATGCCGTATTCCAGCGCCTCGGCGACGCGCCAGATGCGGCCGATGTCGCGGCTGTAGAAATAGGCGGCGAGGCCGAATTCGGTGTCGTTGGCCATCTTGACCGCGTCGTCTTCGCTCTTGAAGCGGTAGAGCGGGGCGACGGGCCCGAAGGTCTCCTCCTTGGTGATGACCATGTCGGTCGTCACGTCGGTCAGCACCGTCGGCTCGAAGAAGCTGCCGCCCTGCGCGGCGCGCTTGCCGCCGGTGACGACCTTGGCGCCTTTCTCGATCGCATCGGCGATGTGCGCCTCGACCTTCTCGACCGCCTTCATTTCGATCAGCGGCCCGATCACCGCACCCGGCTCGAACCCGTCGGCGACCTTCATTGCACCGGCGGTCTCGGCGATCACCCCTCCCCTCTCCCCCCGCAAGCGAGGGGTTAAAGCCACCGAGCGCAAATATCGATTGGTCGAAAGCTCTTGGTACACCTATGGATCGCTCCGAATGAGGAATGAGGGTGGTGCCCAAAGTGTGGCTCAGCGTCCGGCGGCAGGACAGTCGCCTGTCGGTTCGCGGGTGGGAGGCTTCCGACGTTCACATATGACCAGATGCGCTAGGATTCTTGCCCGCCGGCACACCTGCGTTACAACAGCCCCCGCGTTTGCACTCGGCTCATCCCGCAGTATGCGGTACAAGACCACCCAGACCAGCATATACGACTATAGCTAAACCGATAAGCAACAAGTTCACAAAATAAATAATACCAGAGGCGATCTGCTTACGTGTGCGCATTATTCCCTTCTTGAATATCCGCCCACGCCAAAAAGGAGGATTGGGATTTCCTGTTGCGCGATGTCATAACAGGTAGCTCCGCGAAGCGATTTTTATCACAATCAACGTAAGAACCATGATAGAACTTATATACGTTACTGTTGGCCATAACCACGTTTGTATTTCCTTTAAACTCGCAAATCCACTCGTGATAGCACTCACAAATGTCGGTGCTAGTCCAGCGATTTCGCTCGCGCCCGAACTAGTATAAGCAATCAACTCCTTAATCACGTCAGTATCATCTTTAGATATCTTCTCTTTTGCCCACGACTCATCTTGCAATGTCCTGTCCGCGTCTGCTATTAAATACGTCAAACCCAATATATCAACACTTTCAACTAGTATGGCGCCTGCCGGCGGAAGAATTGCAAGAATGAAATCCGCGCGGGTCAAAAGGCCAAGCAATCCTGACCAGAATGACATCTCACGCGCAGTCAGTTATTTAATGTCAATAGGTATTCCGAACGGAAGCTTACCACTCTTATCTGAGACCCAGTTTCCATTAGCTCTTCTTGTATTCACCTCGTTGATCCGAATGGACTGCGAAACTGGGGCTGCCTGTACGTGTTCTAGCCCGCATTGGCCGCTGCGTGTTTCCTTGTGCAACATATCTTTATAGTTCGGGTCATCGCAGGACCACTTGTCTGTTTTTCCGCTGCCGTCGTTAAAGGCTATGTATGTCGTGCCACCTGGTAAAAAGCCGACCACCTGACCGTCTCGACGAACTGTCGTCGTATTTTCAAGTACGATAAGGTGAGTTCGGTCCCGATGTCGTATCATCGATGTCTGATATGTCAGCTTGAGTATCAGACGTCACACGAGCTGTTACAAAGAAGCTGGTCAGTTGTCTGGATTGTGCCATCAAGTGATCCCTTTCCGCGGAATTGGTTCAGAATTGTGCGGTGATAGTGTTGTATATCGTGGCGAGCTCGTTTCGTGTGGAACGTACAGACGTGGTCCGAATAAAATGGGAAATCGCATCCGTGGTATGGACAGCGTCTATAACTTTCACAAAGAGAGCAAATGGCAGAAAAATTCCAACGCTCTCGACGGCATCGACATCGCCCGGGTCCGGCGGAGTATGAAAGCGAGCCCATGATATTACTTTTGCAATATCTTCGTCAGGATCTGACACATATTCAAGTCTCACGTTCAGGGTCCCATCGTGTATAACAGGGTCCCTTCCTAACTCAGTGTTGGCAATTCTCTTCCAATCAGATCCTCCTTGCGTCTGGTCTGAGCCATAGCAAACAGATCGTATAAATCCCGGCCTACGTTGCGTTTGTCCTCCTTTATCCTGGAGTTTTTCTTGTGACATCATTTCGTTGTAAGTAATTAAATCGTCTGTTACTTGAATTAATCTACGAGTAGTGCCGAGTCCCTACCAAAATAAAAGTGAACCACTTGCCCTTCTCGTCTTCGAACGTTTCTGAGCCGAACCCGGATCTGACTGGCATTGTTTAGCCCCCCCGGCATTTTATGAGATGACCGTAGGGAGTAGAATCCGCGCATAGAAGAGGTAGTTTGTCAACGATAGACGTGGGGCTAGCCTCGGCTTAGAGCCAGGCAAGACTTGCCCGAGCAGCGCTCGACCTTATCACGCCGCATTTCTACCGCTGCCACAGAGGGCTGAAACGAGAGATAGAGTTGGTTATCAACGCACTCCGAAAAACTGGCGAAACGGTGCCAGCGGATATCCTCTCGCTCTTGGAGGCATATACTTCCTGATAGACCCGGTAGGGTGGGTTTCGCTCGCTCGCTTAACCAACCCTACCAAGTTATGGACTCCCCGGGTGTTAGTGGTCGATGCCGCCCATGCAGAGGTATTTGACCTCGAGGAATTCCTCGATGCCGTATTTGGAGCCTTCGCGGCCGATGCCGCTTTCCTTCATGCCGCCGAACGGCGCGACCTCGGTCGAGATGATGCCCTCGTTGATGCCGACGATGCCGTACTCGAGCGCCTCGGCGACGCGCCAGATGCGGCCGATGTCGCGGCGTAGAAATAGGCGGCGAGGCCGAATTCGGTGTCGTTGGCCATGCTGGATCGCTTCGTCCTCGGTCTTGAAGCGGAAGAGCGGGGCGACCGGGCCGAAGGTCTCCTCCCTGGTGATCACCATGTCGGTCGTCACGTCGGTCAGTACGGTCGGCTCGAAGAAGCTGCCGCCCTGCGCCGCGCGCTTGCCGCCGGTGACGATCTTGGCGCCCTTCTTGACGGCGTCGGCGATGTGCGCCTCGACCTTCTCGACCGCCTTCATGTCGATCAGCGGCCCGATCACCGCGCCCGGCTCGAAGCCGTCGCCGACCTTCATGGCGCCTGCGGTCTCGGCGAGCCGCTTGGCGAAGGCGTCATAGACGCCGTCCTGCACCAGCATGCGGTTGGCGCACACGCAGGTCTGGCCGGCGTTGCGGTATTTCGACGCGATCGCGCCCTCGACCGCCATCTCGAGATCGGCGTCGTCGAACACGATGAAGGGCGCGTTGCCGCCCAGCTCCAGCGAGATCTTCTTCACCGTCGCGGCGCATTGCTGCATCAGCAACTTGCCGACCTCGGTCGAGCCGGTGAAGGTGAGCTTGCGCACGGTCGGGTTCGAGGTCAGCTCGCCGCCGATCTCGTTCGACGGGCCGGTGACGCAGGAGAAGACGCCCTTGGGCACGCCGGCGCGCTCGGCCAGCTCGCACAGCGCCAGCGCCGAGAACGGCGTCGCGGTCGCCGGCTTGAACACCATCGTGCAGCCGGCGGCCAGCGCGGGGCCGGCTTTGCGGGTGATCATCGCCGCCGGGAAGTTCCACGGCGTGATCGCGGCGCACGACGCCGATCGGCTCCTTGATGACGACGATGCGCTTGTCGGCGGCGTGCGCCGGGATCGTGTCGCCGTAGACGCGCTTGCC
This sequence comes from uncultured Alphaproteobacteria bacterium, assembly GCA_963799085.1. Taxonomy (GTDB): domain Bacteria; phylum Pseudomonadota; class Alphaproteobacteria; order ATCC43930; family CGMCC-115725; genus AP-15. The sequence continues at coordinate 38,616 of CAWCWA010000009.1, forward strand.
TTCCTCGGCGAACCATTCGATGAAGGACGCGGCATAGGCGATCTCGCCGCTTCGACTCGGCCAGCGGCTTGCCCTGCTCGGCGGTCATCAGGGCGGCGAGATCCTCCTGGTTCGCCATCATCAGGTCGAACCATTTGCGCAGGATCTGCGCGCGCTCCTTGGCGGTCTTGGCGCGCCAGCCGGGCAGGCGTTGTCCGCCGCCTCGATCGCCCGGCGGGTCTCTTCGGCGCCCATCCGCGGCACCGTGCCGAGCGCCTCGCCGGTCGCCGGGTTGGTGACCGGGATCGTGCCGCGGTTCAAGGCGTCGACCCACTCGCCGTCGATGTAGCACTGCTGGCGGAAGAGCTTCGGGTCCCTGAGCTTCATCGCGCACCTCGCTGCACAGGGGATTAAAGCAAAGGTATGACCCGGCGGCACGGTTGGCAAGGCGAGGGCGGGAGCGATCGGCCGGCTGTCATGGGGTGACAAAGCGTGGCATTGTCGCGTGCTCCTTGGCCGGAGAGGTGCGGGTGGACGAGATCGAATGCGTCGTCGTCGGCGCCGGGGTGGTGGGGCTGGCGGTGGCGCGGGCTCTGGCGCTGGCGGGCCGCGAGGTGGCGGTGCTGGAAAAGCGCCTACACGATCGGGTTCGAGACCTCCTCGCGCAACAGCGAGGTCATCCATGGCGGGCTCTACTACCCGCCCGGGAGCCTCAAGGCGAAGACCTGCGTCGAGGGCAGGCGGCGGCTATATGACTACTGCCGCGAGCACGGGGTGCCGCACGCCCCTCTCGGCAAGCTGATCGTCGCCGCCAACGAGGCCGAGATCCCGGAGCTCGAAAAGATCCACGCGACGGCGCGAGCGAACGGCGTCGACGAACTCGAATGGCTGAGCGCCGAAGAGGCGCAGCGGCTCGAACCGGAATTGCGCTGTGTGGCCGCATTGCTGTCGCCGGTCACCGGCATCGTCGACAGCCACGCGCTGATGCTGGCCTTCGAGGGCGAGGCCGAAGCGGCCGGGGCGGCGATTGTCCTGCGCACGCCGGTGCTGGGGGGCCGTGTGCGCAATGACGGGTTTGTCCTCGAGATCGGCGGCCTCGAGCCGAGCCGGGTGCACTGTCGCATGCTAGTCAACGCCGCCGGGCTCCATGCGCCGGCACTGGCGCGGGCGATCGCCGGGCGTGCCGGAGGCGACGATCCCGCCCGCCTATTTCTGCCGCGGCGTCTATTTCACCCTTGCCGGACGGGCACCCTTCCGCCGCCTCGTCTATCCAGCGCCCGTGCCGGGCGGGCTCGGCGTGCACATCACGCTCGATCTGGCCGGGCAGGCGCGCTTCGGCCCCGACGTCGAATGGATCGCGGATGTCGATTACGACGTCGATCCCGGCCGCGGCGAGGCGTTCTACGCGGCGGTGCGCAATTACTGGCCGGGGCTGCGCGAGGGCGCCTTGCAGCCGGGCTACGCCGGCATTCGGCCGAAGATCAGCGGGCCCGGTGAGCCGGCGGCCGATTTTGTCGTGCAGGGACCCGAAGCGCACGGCGTGCCGGGCGTCGTCAACCTTTACGGCATCGAATTGCCAGGGCTGACCGCGTCATTGCCACTCGCCGACGAGGTAGCGGCGCGGCTCGATCGGTAGCCTGTGAGCAAGGGAGGCTTCGATGCTGGTCGGTGTGACGAAAGAGGTGAAGACGCACGAATACCGGGTCGGCCTCGTCCCCGGCAGTGTCCGCGAATTGGCGCATCGCGGACACCGCGTGCTGATCGAGACGGGGGCCGGCGCCGGCATCGGTTTCGACGACGCTGCCTATGCCGCGGCCGGCGCCGAGATTCGACCGAACGCCGCGGCTGTCTTCTCCGCCGCTGACCTCATCGTCAAGGTCAAGGAACCGCAGCAGTCGGAAGTGGCGATGCTGCGCCCGGACCAAATCCTGTTCACCTATCTGCATCTCGCCGCCGACCGGGCGCTGACCGAGGGATTGCTGCGGTCGGGGGTCATAGCGATCGCCTACGAAACCGTCACCGACGCGCGCGGTGGGCTGCCCCTCCTGGCGCCGATGAGCGAGGTCGCCGGCCGCATGGCGGTGCAGGTCGGCGCGCACTGCCTCGAAAAGGAACAGGGCGGGATCGGCGTGCTCCTGGGCGGCGTTCCGGGCGTGCCGGCCGCCAAGGTCGTGATCCTCGGCGGCGGGGTCGCCGGCACCAACGCGGCGCGGATGGCGATGGGGATGGAGGCCTACGTCACGGTCATCGACCGTTCCCTGCCGCGGCTTTACGAACTCGACCTGCAGTTCGGCGCGCAGCTGCACACCTTGTTCTCGACGATGGAGAACATCGAGCGCGAGGTCACGGCCGCCGATCTCGTCATTGGCGCGGTGCTGATCCCGGGTGCGGCCGCACCCCGGCTCGTGGGGCGCGAGATGGTCCGGGCGATGCGCCCGGGCACCGTTATCGTCGACATCTCGATCGATCAGGGAGGCTGCTTCGAGACGAGCCGGCCGACGACGCACGCCGCCCCGACCTATATCGAGGAGGGGGTGGTGCATTATTGCGTCACCAACATGCCTGGGGCGGTCGCGCGCACCTCGACGGTGGCACTCAACAACGCCACCCTGCCTTTCGTGCTGGCGATCGCCGATCGCGGCTGGCGAAAGGCGCTGCGCGACGATCCGCATCTGCGCCGGGGGCTCAACATCTGTCGCGGGCAGGTGACGCATCCGGCGGTGGCGGGCGAACTCGGCCTCGCTCTGACCCCGGCGGAAGACGTGTTGGCCGATTGAATAAGACGGTGTCGTGGTCCGTTTGTAGGCAGACGACCTATGGACCGCCGCCGCGTTCCTTCCTATTTGAGGTCAAACAGGTTCGAGACGGGGAAGATGGCGCTGCCTACCACGAACGTGCCGGCGCGTGTCGACGAGCCGCTCGAATTGTCGGCGGGCCTCGAATTCACCCCGGCCCGGCGCCTCGACGCCGGACGCATCGATGCCGCGGCGATGGCGGCGATCACCAAACTGCACCGCGAAATCTTGCCCGAAGGGGGTGCCATCCTCGACCTGATGTCGGGCTGGGTTGGTCATCTGCCGCCCGAAGTGCCCTATGCGCGGGTCGTGGGTGTTGGCCCGAACGCCTGCGAACTGGCCGAGAACCCGTTTCTCGACGATTGGCGGGTGCAGGATTTGAACCGCGACCCGGTGCTGCCTTTTGCCGCCGGCGATTTCGACGGGGCGACGATATGCGTCGCGATCCAGCATTTGACGCGGCCCGGCGAGGTCATCCGCGAAGTCGGACGCGTGTTAAAGCCGGGCGCGCCGCTGGTCGTCACCTTTTCCGAACGCTGCCGACCGGCTCGGCCGATTGCCTGCTGGCGGCTGCTCGACGACACCGGACAATTGTGCCTTGTAGCACAGCATTTCGCCGCGGCCGGCAATTGGGGCGACATTCGGTGCCTCGACCGCACCCCGCCGGGCGGCGGCGATCCGGTATATGCCGTCATCGGCCGCAGCTTGGGATCGGTTTCGACAATCGGCCACGACTAGGATTCGTAGGCAACCATCGACGTGAACGGCACGTCGATTCGTTCGCGGCCCTGCAGAAACGTCAGTTCGATGATGCACCCGGCGCCGGCGACGATGCCGCCCCGCCGGCGAACGAGATCGATCGCCGCCTGCATCGTGCCGCCGGTCGCCACCAGATCGTCGAGCACCACGACCCGCTGGCCGGGAAGAACGGCGTCCTCCTGGATCTCGATGGTATCGGAGCCATATTCGAGGTCGTAGGTGAAACGGACCGTGGGGCCCGGCAGTTTCCCGCGCTTGCGGATCATCGCGAAGCCGTGGCCGAGTTCGTAGGCGAGCGGCGCCGCGACGAGGAAGCCGCGCGATTCGATGCCGACTAAGAGATCGGGTCGGTGCGGGCTGCAGCGCCTCGGCCATGCGCTCGACCGTGGTGCGCCAAGCCAACGGATGCGCGAGCAGGGTGGAAATGTCGTAGAACAGGATCCCCGGTTTTGGGAAATCAGGTATCGAACGGATGTGCTCTTTCAGGTCCATTCTCGCCATCCCCGCCGATCGGCCGGCGGCCGTCAGAGTTGTCCTTGTCGCGGCATAGCTGCTTTTGCCGAGGTTGGAAAGGCCCCGGCCGGCCCCACCCCGTCCACGTTTGGCAATGACATGACGCCGGCGGCGGTGAGCCTTGTCGAGGGGGAGGAGGCCGGCGCCCTGGTGCTGCACGCCGCCGGCCGGTGGCTGGTGGCGACGGCTGGCGAGCTCGACCGACGGTTGCGCGCCGCTCAAAGTGAAGCCTGGGGCGAGGGTGCGGATCGATATGGCGGCGATCGAACGGCTCGACACTGCCGGGGCTTGGCTGTTGCTGCGCACCGCGCACGAGCTCGACGAGCGCGGCCATCAGGTCGAGCTTTTGGGTTTGCCGCCGAGCTTTGCGCCGCTGTTCAACCAGGTGCGGGGCTGCGGCATCGCGGCGCCGATCCATCATCCGCGGCCCCGATACCACTCTTTCGGGAGTTTTCTTGCCTGGGTCGGCGAGACTTCCCTGGGGGTGGCCGGGCGCTTCCTCCGCATCCTCGGCTTCGTCGGGCTGGTCGCTGTCTCGGTTCTAAGGCGGCTGCGCCAGCCGCGGCACTGGCGGCTGACCGCGCTCGCTACGCAAATCGAGCAAACTGGCGTCGATGCGATGCCGATTGTCGGGCTGCTGTCGTTTCTGATCGGTGTGGTCATCGCCTATCAGGGCGCCGACCAGCTGCGCCGATTCGGCGCCGAAATTTATACGGTCAATCTGCTCGGCGTCGGAATTTTGCGCGAGTTGGGGGTGTTGATGACGGCGATCATCATCGCCGGCCGCTCGGGCAGCGCCTTCACCGCACAGATCGGCACGATGCGGGTCAACGAGGAGATCGACGCTCTGCGCACTCTCGGCCTCGATCCCGTAGAAGTCCTCGTGCTGCCGCGCTTGATCGGATTGCTGATAACATTGCCGATGCTGACGCTGTTCGCCAATTGTATGGGGCTCTTGGGCGGTTGCCTGATGGCCTGGGGGGCGCTGGGCATTACCATCCCGCAATTCCTGCACCAGCTGCAATCGGTGCGTCAGCCCACAGACCTTCTGGATTGGCGTCTCCAAGGCGCCGTTTTTTGCCGGCGTCATCGCGCTCGTCGGCTGCTATGAGGGCTTTCAAGTGGCGCGCAGCGCCGAAAGCGTCGGGCGGCTGACCACCTTGTCGGTGGTCGAGTCGATCTTTCTGGTGATCGTTGCCGACGCGGCGTTCTCGGTGCTGTTTTCGATGCTTCGGATATGAGCGCGATGGCGCCTGCGGGCGAACCGATCATTCGCGTCCGCGGCCTCGTCACGCGGTTCGGCGCCGAGACGGTTCATGACGGTCTCGATCTCGACGTATTGCGCGGGGAGGTTCTCGGCGTCGTCGGCGGTTCCGGCTCGGGTAAATCGGTGCTGCTGCGCACGATCGTCGGGTTGAACCGGCCGGCCGCAGGCAGCATCGAGGTGTTTGGCGAGGATTCTGACCGCGCTCTCGGAGGACGATCTGCGGGAGATCGAGAAGCGCTGGGGCGTCCTGTTTCAGGACGGCGCGCTGTTCAGCTCGCTGACCGTCGCGGAAAACATCGAGGTGCCGCTGCGCGAATTCTACGACATGGAGCCGCGGCTGATGGACGAGATCGCCGCCTGCAAGGTCGGGCTCGTCGGACTGCCCGAGGAGACTGCGACCAAATACCCGGCACAGCTCTCGGGCGGCATGCGCAAGCGCGCCGGCCTCGCCCGCGCGCTGGCGGTCGACCCGGAGATCGTATTTCTCGACGAACCGACTTCCGGGCTCGATCCGATCGCGGCGGCGGAGTTCGACGCGCTGATCCGCGACTTGCGCAGCAGCCTCGGTCTGACGGTGTTCATGGTGACGCACGACCTCGACAGCCTCTATGCGGTTAGCGACCGGGTGGCGGTCCTCGTCGACAAGAAGATGCGCGTCGGCACGATCGAGGAAATGCTGCGCGACGATCATCCCTGGATCCGCGCCTACTTTCGCGGCCCGCGCGGACGTGCGGCGCTGGCCTCGCAGACCCCCCGCCGGGCGCCGCAAGCGGCGCGCGCGGCGGCGTCCGTCTGACTCTGGAAATTTTGGAGGAGGGCGATGGAGACGCGAGCCCATTACATCGCTGTGGGCGCTTTTGTCGTCGCAATCGTATTTCTCGCCTTCGGCGCGGTGCTCTGGCTCGGGCGGGTCGAATTGTCGCAGGATTTCGCCAAGTACTACATCTTCTTTCGGGGCTCGGTGGCCGGGCTCGAGCAAGGGCTCGACCGTGCAATACAAGGGCATCCCGGTCGGCCGGGTGATCGACATCCGCGTCGACCCGGATAATGTCGAGCAGATCCAGGTCACGGTGGAAATCGACCAAAGCCTGGTCGACGATCAAATCCGACGCCCGCGCCTATCTCGAAACCAACATCCTCAGCGGCGTCTCAACCATTCAAATCCGCGGGGGCACCACGGAGGCGGCCGACTTGACGCCGGAGGCAGGTCATAAATACCCCGTGATCGAGGCGGGGCAATCGGAACTGGAGCGGGTCAAGGCCACGCTGCCGGAATTACTTGGCAGCCTCAAGGACGCGGCGCACAGCCTGGACACGATGCTGAACGCGCAGAATCGGGAGGCGATTACCGAGACCATAGCAAATGTCCGCACCGTCACCGCTACCGCCGCCAAGCAGAGCAAGGAGGTGAATGAGATTCTCAGCAACGCCAGCGCCTCGATTCTGCAACTGACTGCCTTGCTGCGCGATCTCGACGAGAGCTACAGCGCGCGCGGCGGGCTCAAGGATCAGGCCTCGCAAACCCTCGCCGATTACGACCGGGTCGCGAAGAACCTCAGCGAGACAACCCGCCAGCTCCAATCGGTGATCGACGAGAACCGGCGGGGGATCAGAGATTTCACGCAGCGCACCCTGCCCGATGTCGGCGATCTCGTCAGCGGGGTCCAGCGTCTTGTCGAGGACGTGACGCGGTTCGTCGCCGAAATCGAGCGCGACCCGACGCGGCTGCTCTACGGCGAACGGCGCGAGGGCTATCGGCCGCGATGACCGCGCCGACCGCTGCGCCGCCGCGCCGGCTGCTTGTCGGCGCCGTCTTGCTTGGGCTTTCGGGCTGCGCCCGGTGGCTGGTCGCCCCGCCGCCCGCCCACCTCTACCGTTTGACGCTCAAGAGCACTTTTCCGCCAAACCTGCCGCATGTGACGGCCCAGCTTCTGGTCGATATGCCGATCGCGCCGGCGGGGCTCGACACCACGCGCATCGCGCTGATCCGGTCGCCCGTATCGCTGGATTATTTCGCCGATTCGGAATGGACCGACCGGGTTCCGCCGATGGTGCAGTCGGCGCTGGTCCTGTCCTTCGCCAAAAGCGGGGCGATCGTTGCGATCGACCGCGAATTGATCGGCCTGCGCGCCGATTTTGTGCTCAAGCCCGAGATTCCGACATTTCGAGGCCGAATACGACAGCGGGCGACATGCCGCCGAAAATCCGGGTCGCGATCGACGTCAAGCTGGTCAAGATGCCCGAGCGCCTGATCATCGCCCAGGCTTCGTTCGAGCGGCAGGTGGCGGCGGCGGCGAACGATCTACCGGCGATCGTCGCTGCCTTCGACGAGGCCTTGGGTGGCGTGATGAAAGAGACCGTGCTGTGGACCCTCGCCAATCCGGCTTTATCGCGGTTTCGGCGGCAGGTATGATGGACCCGTTTCGTTCGCAGAGGTGACGATTGGCCCAGGCGGAAGAAGCGGCCGGGATACGGTTAAGCGCGGCCGAGATCGGACGGATCGAAAGGGCGGCCGCGGCTCTCGAGGAGTATCGCCGCGCCCTCGTCGACGGGCGGGGCGGGATACTCGCCGAGATAGCACCTGCGGGCTGCGGGCTCGCCTCGTGGCGTCACTATCCGGAAGAGGAAATCTACGACCCGCATACCCACGCCCAATATTTCTTCCACGTCCACCCGCCGGATGGGCGGCCGGCCGTCGAATATGGCCACTTTCATGTCTTTCTGCGGGCCGAGGGAATGCCGCCCGGTGTGGCGCCCTTTCATCTCCCCGAAGCCGCCGTGGCGAATGTTCAAACGCCGCCGCCGCAAGGCGCCCCGCTTCGGCGCGGCGTCCGTGAAGAGGTCTGCCATCTGATCGCGATCGCCGTCGATCGCCGCGGCGAGCCGATCCGGCTCTTTACCACCAACCGATGGGTCACCGGCGAAACCTGGTATCGCGCCGAGGATGTGATCCGCATGCTCGACGGGTTCAGCCTTTCCGATAGCGGGCGCGCGCCCATGCTCAGCGGTTGGGTCGGCGCTGCGGTCGCGCTCTTTCGCCCGCAGATCGCCGCCCTGCTGCGGGAGCGCGACACCAAGGCGCTGGCTTGGCGACGGCAGCGGCGGACGAATGTGTTCGAGGACCACCGCCTGGAGATCACGTCCAGCCGGAACGTCGATCGGGGTGCGCAACTGGTTTTGATCGAAAACGCGCGCTCGCGTCTTGCGGCCGAGGCGCGGTCCCGGCTGCCGGCGCTGCCACCGATGGCCGAGGGCTGGGGGGAAGGTCCGGGCGGATGAAGCGGACGGCCCGGTTCAGCGGGCTTGTTGTGCCGGAAAGGGCGCGCGCGGCGGCAGATTGTTGAGGTTAAGGCAGTCCTTCAGCTTGGCATCGCGTTTGCCAAGCGCCTCGGCGCTGTTGTCGGGGAAGGCCGTCTGCGCCTGCCTCGCGCACTTGTCCATCAGCTTCCAATTCGCCGCCGCCGTCACCCCCTGCTGCGTCGCTTCGGCGCCGCCGCCAAGGGTGATCGAGCCAAGAGCTATCAAGGCGATCAGCGTCGCGCGCGGCAACATGCGCCGTCGGGCGCCCTCCATTGGTCCGCAAAAGGCGGCGCGCCCGTATCCTTCTGTCATCGGCAATTCCGCAGCCCCGCTGTTGCGCCCGGGGACAAACTAAGGCTCCATTGACGCCAACGCCAGCCCAGAGGGCGCAAATGCTGAGGACGCGATGCTGAAGATATGGGGACGGAGCACGTCGTCGAACGTGCAGAAGGTGCTGTGGTGCTGCGCCGAACTCGGCCTCGAATACGAGCGGGTCGATCTCGGCGGCCCGTTCGGTGGCAACCAGGATCCGGAATACCTGGCGCTGAACCCGAACGGTCTGGTGCCGACGGTCAAGGACGGCGATCTGGTGCTATGGGAATCGAACACAATCTGCCGTTATCTGTGCACCTTGCATTCGGGGGAGCGGCTCTATCCGCAGCCGCCCGCCGCGCGCGCTCTGGTCGAGCGGTGGATGGATTGGCAGCTCTCGACCGTCGGGCCGCCGATGGGGGCGCTGCTCTTCGGGCTGATTCGCGCCAAGCCCGAAGCAACGCGATCAGGCGGCGATCGAGGCGGCGCGGCGGCGGGCGCTCGCGGCGTGGACGATCGTCGAGGACGAGCTTGAAGGCCGCCCCTATCTCGCCGGCTCCGAACTGTCGCTCGCCGAGGTGGTGCTTGGTACGCTCGTCTATCGCTGGCACGCGTTTTCGATCGAGCGTCCGGTCCTGAAGAATCTGAAGGCCTGGTACGATCGGATGCGCGAACGCCCGGGCTTCAGGACTCATATCGAAATTCCAATCACGTGATCGTGAGACCGCGTCGGCGACGGTTGCTTTGCCGCCAGCGCGGGCTAGTCTGAGTTGGTCCCGCGCCGCCGCGGTTGGGGCTGGCTAAAATCAGGGGGAGGGGAGACGAGATGAGATCATTTTTGACATTGCGGATATTGGGAGCAGCGCTGGTTTGCGCGGCGCTTGGCTTCGGCGGCGCGGCGCTGGCGCAGGACAAGGATGCGGTGATCAAGAACCGCGCGGCGCTGATGAAGGACCAAGGCAAGAATCTGCGCGCGGTCAAAGACTTTCTCGACGACAAGGGCGATCTCGCCGGGGCGCAGGCGGGGGCGGCCAGCCTGGTCGGCGACATCAAGAAGATACCCGACGCATTCCCGCCCGGCACGGCCGGTCCTGATCCGACCGGCGACTGGGCCGCCAAGCCCGAAATCTGGAGCGATTGGAACAAGTTTCTCGACGTGCAGAAGACTGCCGTCGCCAAGGCCGAGGCGCTTCTCGCCGCCGTCAAGGGCGGCGACAAGCCGGCGATCCAGACCGCCTTCGCGGATCTGGGCAAGAACGGCTGTGGCGCCTGTCACACCACGTTCCGCGAAAAACTGAAGCCCTGAGGGCGGCCGCCGCGGCGTTGCTGTTGCTGGCGGCACTGCCCGCGAGCGCGGCAGAGCCAAGCGAGGCGGCGGCCCGCGGCGCCTATCTCGCCGCTGCCGCCGGATGCGACCAATGCCATACCAACACGGCGCATGGCGGCCGGCCTTACGCCGGCGGCAGGGTTCTGCAGACCCCATTCGGCGCGATTGTGACGCCGAACATCACGCCCGACGAGGAGACCGGCATCGGCCGCTGGAACGTCGCCGATTTCGCCCGCGCGCTGCGCTGGGGCATCGCCCCCGACGACTCGCATTATCTGCCTGCGTTTCCCTATGCCTTCTACAACCGGTTGAGCGAGAGGGATTTTGGCGATCTGAAAGCCTTTCTCGACAGCCTGCCCGCGGTCGCTGCAGCGAACCGCGCCGGCGATCGGATGGTCTTTGCTGCGACCCGAGGTGCTGTGGCGATCGCGGCAACACCTTTCTCCGGGCCCTGGCGACCCGACCCGAGGCTCGGCGCGGCATGGAATCGGGGCGCCTATCTCGTCGCCGCGGTCGGCCGTTGCGGCGATTGCCACACGCCGCGCAATGTATTCGGCGCTCCCGATCCCGACCGGGCGCTTGCCGGTTCGCCGGCCGGATGGGGCCGCAAGGCCGCACCCAACATCACCCCCGACCGCGACGCCGGGATCGGCGACTGGAGCGAAGACGACATCGTGACGCTGCTGAAGGACGGGCAGACTCCCGATCTCGATTTCGTTGGCGGCGAGATGGCGGAAATCGTGCGCAACACCGGGCGCCTCGACGACGCCGACCGGCGCGCGATCGCCGTCTACCTGAAGTCGCTGCCCGCCGTCGCCTCGCCAAAGCGGAAACCGTGAGCCCGATTTTCGACGCTGGACGCTCGCTCGAGACTACCTATGATGACGCGCAATCGACGGTTCGGCGGTGCCGGCGGTAGGAGCACATATTGGCCCGAGGGCGACCGGATAAGAGCCTGGCTCGTTTCGAGCGAATAGCCCTGGTGCTGTCGGGCGGCGGCGCCTTGGGCGCCTATCAGGCCGGGGCGTATGCCGCGCTCGAAAAGTGCGGGGTGCGGCCGAATTGGATCGCCGGCGCCGGGGTCGGCGCGATCAACGCCGTCATCATCGCCGGCAATCTGCCCCACGAGCGCGCGCCGAAACTGCGCCAGTTCTGGCGCGAGTTGAGCCGACGCGCGGCGTTGCCGAAGCCGCCGCTGGCGCTGCGCCGGCTCAAGACGGCCTTCGCCCGTGCGCTGGCAAGGGCGCGGAGCGGCGCTGCCCTGCCGCCGGGGGTCGAGCCCGCGCTTGTTTCCGCCGCAAAGTTGCGCGTGCTCCTCTCCGAGACCGTCGATTTCGACCGGGTCAATTCGGGCGCGGTCCGGGTCGTTCTGGGTGCGGTCAATCTGGCGACTGGGGCGGAAACCTTCTTCGACAACGACCGCCATGTGCTCGGGCCCGACCATGTGCTGGCCGGCACGCCACTCCCTGGACTGCCGCCGATCGCGATCGGCCAGCAGTTCTTCGCGGGGAGCGCGGTTTCGGTCTCGGCGCTCGACGAGGCGCGGCCGGCCGACACGCTGTGCTTTGCCATCGACGGGTTCGACCCGCTGCCGGGCAGCCATGGCGGGGTCAGCCGGACGGCGCGCGAGATCGCCGCGATGCGCCGCACCTGCGATTTGCGCCGCCGGATCGCGCTATTGGGTGAGCGTCTGCCGCCGGCGACGCGCGGCGAGGTCGATATCCGCCGCTGCCTGTCCGAGGCAAGCAACGCGACGGTGACGATCCTGCATCTGGTGCATGAGGGCAACGCCGTCGATCTGGCGGCCAAGATGGCCGATTTTTCGGCCGCCACGGTGACCCGGCGCTGGGCCGCCGGCGAGAGCGACGTGGCTACGAGCCTCGCGCATCCGCGCTGGCTGGCGCCGCCGTCGCGGCTGTCTGGCGTCGTCGTGCATGAGGTTCGGGGCGGCGTCGTAGCACCACCGCGCTGAGCTCCGCCGCACATAAAATCGGCGATCGCCTCTTCTCGGGGCATTGCCGTGCGTGAAATAAGGAACAATCGCGGAACACCGCGCTTTTTCCGGACGGCTGGGCAATGCGACCATGCGGACCATTGCCCAAAGCTTTGTCAAGACAAATATATCATTGAAAATATGAAGTTTTTGCGATGGGATGGTCTCGCCTGTAAATCGAACGAGGCGGCCGGCCGTTTCGATTGGCGGTATCTCAATATCCCCTCGACCGAGAGAGGGGCGCACATGGAAGAGAATCATGCTTTACGATGCATACCAAGCACACAGCGACGTCCTGGGACCAATTCGGCTGATGGCCGAAACGGCGCGGGGCTGGCTGGGCTGGCTCGGCCATCCCTGGCCGCTGATCGGGGACACGCCGCTGGTGCGCGGCGCCGCCGCCGCAATGGAGTTGCTGGCGCATGCCGGCATGTCGCATGAACGGCCGGATTTCGGCATCCGGACAGTCGCGATCGGCGGCAACGAGATCGGGATCAGCGAGGAGGTCGTCGCCTCGCATCCGTTCTGCGATCTCTTGCATTTCCGCAAGGACAGCGTGCGCGAGGAGCCGACCGTGCTGGTGGTGGCGCCGCTGTCCGGCCACTTTCCGACCCTGCTGCGCGGCACCATCGAAAGCTTGCTGCCGGACCACGACGTCTACCTGACCGACTGGCGCAACGCGCGCAACGTGCCGCTGCTGTTCGGCCGGTTCGATCTCGACGATTTCGCCGACTTGGTGATCGGATTCATCCGCCACCTCGGACCGCAGACCCACGTCATCGCGGTCTGTCAGCCCTCGGTTCCGGTACTGGCGGCGGTGGCGCTGCTTGCGGCGGCGGGCGACCCGTGTCAGCCCGCCTCGATGGTGCTGATGGGCGGGCCGATCGACACCCGGGCGAACCCCACCGAGGTCAACCGCTTCGCCGAGGCGCATTCGATCGAATGGTTCGACCGCACGGTGATCACGACCGTGCCGGCGCGCTATGCGGGAGCGTTTCGCCGAGTCTATCCGGGGTTTCTACAGCTCGCCGGCTTTCTGAGCATGAACCTCGACCGGCACGTCTCGGCGCATTGGCGGATGCTTCAGGACCTGGTGCACGGCGACGCCGAGAGCGCCGCGGCGACCCGCGCCTTCTACAAGGAATACAGCGCGGTCATGGATCTGCCGGCGGATTTCTATCTGGAGACGGTGAAGCGGGTATTTCACGATCACGATCTGCCGCGCGGCCTGATGCGGGTGCATGGCGAGCCGGTGGAGCCCGCCGCGATCGAGCGCACCGCATTGATGACCGTCGAGGGTGAACGCGACGATGTTTGCGGCGTCGGCCAGACGGTCGCCGCCCATCAGCTCTGCAGCGGCATTCCGCCGGCGAAAAAGACGCACCACCTGCAGCTCAAAGTCGGCCATTATGGAGTGTTCCATGGCCGCCGGTGGCAGAACGAGACCTACCCCAAGGTCAAGGCCTTCATCCGGGCGCAAGGCTAGAGAGCAGCGGGTCCGCCCCTGCTGGCGGACCGGCGAGTTGACGGGAGGAGAAGCATGGCTCTGGGTGGCAAGGTCATCATTACTTGCGCCGTCACTGGGTCGATCCACACCCCGACGATGAGCCCCTATCTGCCGCTGACGCCGGACGAGATCGCGCGCGACGCGATCGCCGCGGCCGAGGCCGGGGCGTCGATCCTGCATCTGCATGCGCGCGACCCGAAGGACGGGCGGCCGACCCCCGATCCCGCGGTCTTCATGCAATTCCTGCCGCGGATCAAGCAGGCGACCAACGCCGTCGTCAACATCACGACCGGCGGCGGCCACGGCATGACGCTGGAGGAGCGGCTCGCGGCGCCGCTGCGCGCCAAGCCCGAGATGTGCTCGTGCAATATGGGCTCGATGAATTTCGGGCTCTACCCGATGCTCGACCGCTACAAGGAATGGAAATACGAGTGGGAGCCGCAGCATCTCGGGATGACGCGCGACTTCATCTTCCGCAACACTTTCGCCGACATCGAGCGCATGCTGAAGGATCTCGGCGAGGGTTGCGGCACGCGCTTCGAATTCGAATGCTACGATGTCGGGCACCTCTACAATCTGGCGCATTTCGTCGACCGCGGGCTGGTCAAGCCGCCGCTCTTTGTTCAGACGATTTTCGGCATCCTCGGCGGTATCGGCGCCGATCATGAAAACCTCGTCCATATGAAGCGCATCGCCGATAAATTGTTCGGCGACGATTATGCCTGGTCGATCCTCGCGGCCGGGCGGCACCAGATGCCGTTCGTGACGATGGGCGCCATCATGGGCGGCAACGTCCGCGTCGGCCTTGAGGATTCGCTGTGGCTCGGGCGTGGGCAATTGGCCCAGGGCAACGCCGACCAGGTGCGTCGCATCCGCACGATCCTCGAGAACCTGTCGCTCGAGATCGCGACCCCGGACGAGGCGCGCTCGCGGCTTGGGGTTGAAGGGTGGCGACGATGTCGGCTTCTGACCGGGGTGGACGGGGATGATCGACAAGCGGGTGAGGAGCCTCGCCGAGGCGGTCGCCGGCATCAAGGACGGTGCCATCGTGCTGACCGGCGGGTTCGGCGGCGCCGGATCGCCGGAGGCGCTCTACGGCGCGCTGCTGGAGCAGGGCGCCCGCGATCTGATCATCGTCAACAACAACGCCGGCACCGGGCGCACCGGTCTCGCCGGGCTGATGGACGCCGGGCGGGTGCGCAAGATCATCTGTTCGTTCCCGCGCAGCTCCGGCTCCGTCGTGTTCGAGGAATTATACAAGGAGGGCAGGATCGAGCTGGAACTGGTGCCGCAGGGCATTCTGTCCGAGCGGATGCGCTGCGCGGCGGCGGGGCTCGGCGGATTCTGGTCGCCGACCGGCGTCGGGACGCGGCTGGCGGAGGGTAAGGAAGAGCGCGAGATCGACGGCAAGCGCTATGTGCTGGAAAAGCCGCTCAGAGGCCACGTGGCGCTACTCAAGGCCGACCGCGGCGACCGCTGGGGCAATCTCACCTACAACAAATCCGCGCGCAACTTCAACCCGACGATGGCGCAGGCGGCCGATCTGTCGATCGTGCAAATCCGCCAGTTCGTCGAGCTCGGCGACATCGATCCCGAGCACGTGATCACCCCGGGCATTTTCATCGACCGCATGGTCGTGGCGCTGAATTAGGGAGCCTTACCGATGCCCCTCAGCCGCAAGCAGATCGCCTGGCGCGCCGCGCAAGACCTCCAGGACGGCGTCTACGTCAATCTCGGCATCGGCCTGCCGACATTGGTCGCCGACGTGCTGCCCGAAGGCCGCGAGATCGTGCTGCAGAGCGAGAACGGCGTGCTCGGGGTCGGGCCGGCGCCCGGCGCCAACGAGATCGACATGGACCTCGTCAACGCCGGCAAGCAGCCGGTGACGCTCCTGACCGGCGGCAGCTACGTCCATCACACCAATTCGTTCCTGATGATCCGCGGCGGCCATCTCGACTTGGCGCTTCTCGGGGCGTTCGAGGTGGCCGAGAACGGCGACCTCGCCAACTGGACGACGGACGACCCGAAATTCCCGCCCGGGGTCGGCGGCGCCATGGATCTCGCGGTCGGCGCCAAGGAGATCCGCGTGCTGCTCGAGCATACGACGCGCGACGGCTCGCCGCGGCTACGCAAGCTCTGCGAATATCCGCTGACCGCGGCGCGCGTGGTCCGCCGCGTCTACACCGATCTTGCCGTCATCGACGTGACCGAGCGCGGCTTTGTCGTCCGCGAGATGGTCGAGGACATCGATTTCGACGCGCTGCAGGCGAAGACCGAGGCGCGATTGCACCGCGCCCCCGACCTTTGTCTGCTGCGCGCGCCGGCGGTCTGAGAAGCTCGTCCGTGCCGATCGGCGGCGACAGGGCCGGATAGCGGGCATACCCGATGCGCGCGGGCCGATCGGTCTATTGGGCGACGGTGGTTCTGTCGGCGCTGACCCTGGCGCTGGTCGTCGCCTATATCGTGCTGGCGCAGGACAATCGCAGGGTGCAGGCCGAGGTCAACCAGCGCCAGCAATTCATCAACCAGAGCATCCAACTCGGCCGGATCAACGAAGCGCTGGCCCGCGCACTGGCGGCGGCGGCGACCGAGCGCCAGGACGACAAGCTGCGGGACCTTCTGACGCGCAACGGGATCACGATCAACCCGGAGGCAAGCCCGGCGCCGACGCCGGATAAGCCGCAATGAGCGGGCTCCCGCCCAACGACGCCTCCGGGGCGAAGGCGCCGCCGTCAATCCCGGTCGTGCTGGTCGTCCTGTCGCTCTTCGTGCTGATGGCGTACGAGACGATTGAGATGGTGCACGACCGCGGCAGCCTCGCCGAGTTGCGCCGTTCGCAGGAGCCCGCGGTCCAGGAAGCGCTGAAGCTGCGCCGCCAGCTCGAAGGGCTGGCCGGCGAGACGGCGGAACTGGCGCGAGACGGCGACGAGGGCGCCAAGAAGGTCGTCGAGCAGATGAAGCGGCAGGGGATCGCGCTGTCGCCGCCGAAAAAGTAGGCGCCAGCCTGGGGCGTGTCCTCGATTATTAGGCCATGGCCCGGGGCGTCGCCGTCAACAGGAGCGCGTAGCGCGCTGACGCCCTAATACATCTCCGGCGTGATCACATTCTGCGGCCGGTTGGTCAACAGGGCCGCGCGCATCGTTTCGGCCGATTTGACGCCGCGTGTCGTGCTCCGATTGCGGGGTGAACCAGGCGGCATGCGGCGTGATCACGAGCCGGCCTTCAAGATCAGGCTCGCGTTCGCGATAGGCGCGCAGGATTTCCGGGATGGGCTCGACCGGCGGCTCGACCGGCAGCACGTCGAGCCCGGCGGCAGCGATGTGTCCGCTGCGCAGCAACGCCAGCAGCGCGTCGAGATCGATGATCGGGCCGCGCGCGGTATTGACGACGACCGCGCCACGGACGCAGCAGCGCAAGCTGGTCCCGGCCGAGAGCCGCGTCGTCTCGGGGGTCAGCGGCGTGTGGATCGACAGGGTGTCGGTCTGGCGCAACAGGTCCTCGAGGCTTGGCGCGCGGCCGATGCCGAGCGCCAGTTCCGCTCCGTTCGGCAGATACGGGTCGAAGAACACGACGCGAAAGCCGAAGGCGCGGGCGCGCAGCGCTACGGCAGTGCCGATCCGGCCGAGCCCGATGATGCCGAAGGTCTGGACCCCGAGACGCCGGATCAGTTCGTTCTTGACCGCACCCCAGGGGGCGGGCGGGCTCGCCCGCATCCGCTCGTGATAAAGAAGGACGCCGCGGCGCAACGACAGCGCCAGCGCCATCGCATGGTCGGCGACTTCGGTCGTGCCGTAATCGGGGACGTTGCAGACGAGAATGTTGCGCGCCGCCGCCGCCGGGCGGGCGATCTTGTCGTAGCCCACCCCCATGCGCACGATGACGCGCAGCCGTGGAAAGCGGTCGATGTCCTCGGCCGAGACGGCGTGGCGCATGATCATCAGCCCGTCGACCTCGGCGCAATCCTCGGGCGCCAGTTCGGCGAGCGCCTTTTTCGTACGCCGCAGAATGCGTACTTCAGGCTCGAAGATATCGCGTTCGAGCGTCTCGTCCGGGATCTGCCGGTCTTCGGGGTAGAGCACTGTTACGGGCATCGCCGTATCCTTTCTTTTAGAGGGCGGGACCGGCGGCCGCGGCCGAAGCCGGCGGCCGTGACGTGCCGGGCCGGCGCCAAACCGGCGATCAGCCGGTCGACGGCGGCGAAGTGATCCTGCCAGCAGGGGGCGTCCCAGCCCGCCAGCCGAGCCAGCTGCGCCGCCCGTCGTGCCGAGGAAGGCGCCATATAATCACGGATCGCGGCGAGCCAGCCCGGTCGGTCGAGCGGATCGAGATATTCCGGAGCCACACCGCCAATTTCGCGCAAGGCCGGGAGATCGCCGCACAGCACGGGCACGCCGAGGGCAAGCGCCTCGGCCAGCGGCAGACCGAAGCCCTCGGCAAAGGACGGCAGCAGCAATGCCCGGGCGCCCCGCAGCAGGCGCGTCACCTCTGCATCGGGCAGGCGGTCATTGATGGTTGCGACGGCGCGCAACTCGGGGCGGCTTTCGAGCATCTGGAGGGTGCCGCGGCTCTCCCAACCGAGTTGCCCGACAAGCGCCAGGCGGGGTGCGGCACTGCCGAATTCGGCGAGGAGATCGCGCCAGATTTCGAGCAGCATGAGCTGGTTCTTGCGCGGCTCGATCGTGCCCACGCAGACAAAGTAGGGCGCCTCGTAAGGGGTGGCTCCAGCAGGCGTCGGCTCCGGCCGATCGATCCCGAACGGCGCCACGAGCAGCGGCGGCGAGCGGTCGGCGCGGTCGAGATAGGGGTTGAGCGCCCGGCGGGTGGCCAGCGAATTGACGATCACCGCATCGGCGAGTGCGGCCACGGTCGCAATCCGGCGGCGGTGTCGCTCATCCTGGCCCGGCCGGGCATATTGCGGAAACTCGATCGGGATCAGATCGTGGATCAGGCAGACGAGGCGGGCGGCGCCGCGCGACTTGACGGCGGCGAGCCGGCGCCGGCGTTCGAGGCGAAGATGGGAGACGTGCAGATAGACCGCCCGGCCGCCGCATGACCGCAGCCGCGCATGGAGCCGGCCGGCGCCGCCGATCGCGGCCTCGATGCGCAGCCGATGGGCAAGCAGCCTAGCCTCGCCGGACCGCGCATCGCCCCGCCGCCAGATCGCGCCGAGTGTTGCGACGAATGCGGCGGCGGTGTGCCGTGAGACGAGCCCCAGGGGGCCCCAAGGCGCCGGGGCTGCGAAGAATGCGTCGCGTCCGCCCCAAGAGATGCTCGGCATAGGCGAGTTCGACCCGGTCGATCCCGGTCGGAACCGGACGCGCCGCCCGCGACACCAGGCGCGACACATCGAGCGCGATCACGCCGCCGCCCGCCGGGCCGCAAGGAAAGGGTCAGGCCAGGCTCTCGACAAAATCGCGAACCCCGGCTTCGAGCGAATGGAATGCGCCCCTAAAGCCGGCGGCGCGCAGTTTGGTCAGATCGGCTTGTGTGAAATACTGGTATTGGGCGCGCAGCGAGACAGGCGTGTCGATAAATCCGATCTCGGGGTCGCGGCCGACCGCATCGCCCACGGCCTGCACCAGATCGCGAAAGCTGCGCGCCACGCCGCTGCCGACATTGTAGAGGCCGTTGACGGCGGGGTTGGCCAGCAGCCAGCGCACCACGGCCGCGCAATCCTTGACATAGACAAAATCACGCAGCTGACCGCCATCGGCATAGCGAGGGTGGTGCGATTTGAACAGGGTTACCCGGCCGCCTGCCCGAACAATCGGCGCGAGCTTGCTGACCATCGACTGCATGTCGCCCTTATGGGCCTCGTGGCCGCCGTAAACGTTGAAGAATTTGAGGCCTGCCCATTGCGGCGGTATCGGCCGGCTGCGGAAGGCGTCGTCGACAGCGCGGCGATCGACGACATGCTTGCTCCAGCCATAGGCGTTGAGCGGGCGCAGCCGGGCGAGTGCCGCAGGCGTTTCGTCGTCGCAAAAGCCGGTGGCGCCGTCGCCGTAGGTGGCCGCCGAGGAGGCGTAGATCAGCCGCGTCGCATATGCCGCGCACCAATTCCACAAATCGAGGCTAAGGCGGATGTTGTTGGCGACATACCGGTCGATGTCGGGCTCGTTGGTGGCCGAGACCGCGGCCATGTGAACGACCGCCGCGAGTTCGCCACGATGCCGATCGAGCCATTCGAAGGTCGCTTCGGGGCGGATAAGATCGTGCAGCTGGACGCGCGGCGAGGTTGCGCCATTTGTCGCCGGTGCGCAGCCGGTCGGCGATGACGACGCGGCGACCTTCGGCGCGAGATCAGCAGCGATATGGCGAGCCGATGAAGCCCGCGCCGCCGGTCGCACGAGGACCAGTCCGTCCCGCCAAGACGCCCACGAACCCCGACATTTGATGCGATCTCCGTCGAAGAATTTATAGTCGAGCGGAATTATTGCGCGCCGGCGGCCGATGCCAAAGCGAGGTCGTCGCGGCAGCCGAACGATAGCGGCAGCCTCAGACGATCTGTAGTTGGGTGGCGATCATCCGCGAGGCGTAGACCCCCATCCAGCCGGCCGGATCGAGCCAGCCCTTCTCGTTGCGCGGCGGACGGATCGCCCTGATATGGGCGTCGGTGATGTCCGACAGATCGCCGATCGGCCGCGGCGGGTCGAACTCGGTCGACCAGAAGAACCGGGCGCGGCCGCCGACTTCGTGCTTGGCGACAAGGCAGTTGGGGGCGCCGCCGGCGCGATTGTAAAGCCCGACGGCAGAATAACCCTGCTGATGGCTGACCATCATCACCCCTTCGGTGCCCGGGAAGGCGTATTTCATCGCCGAGAACCAACGACACAGCGCCGCCAATTCCGCCTCGGTGAACTCGTATTTGCCATGATCGGGAAAATTCGGCGAGGGCGCCCTAACGGAGCCCATCGCCAAGGGAAAACGCACGATGTTCGTTTCTTCGGACAGTTTGTCCACTTTGCCCCCACTCCTCGGACCGCGCCGCGCGCGACCCGTCTTCCCCGCTTCACCGCTTCGGCCGTGCGCGCCCCTTTCGTTCGCCGAGTGACAAACCGGAAAGGCGATCATTGGCACACTACTTATCGACTCTCGATCGATACAGCGCACGCGGCAGAATTCGATGTCTGCAAGACTATCGAGCCCCAATGGCGAGTCAATCAAACCAAAAGGGCGGATCCGGTTTTTCTGTCAGCTGTGGCGTTAAAGCAACAGTGGCAAAAATGGCGACACACAGGAAACCTCTGGTTTGGCCCGCGCTTCCGCCGCCCTGACCACCCGAGCATCCGGGATCGAGGACCAAGAGTGGCATTGACCGGCCGATGCGGTTCTGGTAACCAATCGCTGCATGGCTATCGAGCGTCGCGAGCTTCGACTTATCGGGTCGGCGTCCTGAGGGACGCCGACATTGCGCGCCGCCGTTCCCGGTAGGGAACTCTTCATCGCTCGGTAAGGCCATGTTCCTCATATATTGTGCGTTCTGTTTCAGGGGTCGTGACCGTTCTGCGGCACGCGGTGCATTGGCTTCGGCGACTTACCGCCGGTCGGTGGCGCTGACCCGCCGGCCAAAGTTTCCCTGTCCAAGAATTGCCGTGCGCGGTGCCGCCGGTCCCGATTGAGGAGTTTCCGATGTCCGCAATGCCGATTCACAAATACCGTTCGTTCGCCCCGATCAATCTGCCCGACCGGCGATGGCCGGGTCGGGTTATCGACCATGCGCCATTGTGGTGCAGCGTCGATCTGCGCGACGGCAACCAGGCGCTGGTCGAGCCGATGGGGCCCGACCGCAAGCGCCGCATGTTCGATCTTCTGGTCAAGCTCGGCTTCAAGGAGATCGAGGTCGGCTTCCCGGCGGCCTCGGAGACCGATTTCAGCTTCATCCGCGAGCTGATCGAACAGGATCTGGTGCCCGAGGACGTGACGATCCAGGTCCTGACGCAGGCCCGGCCCGAGTTGATCGAGCGCAGCTTCGAGTCGATCCGCGGCGCCAGGCGCGCGATCATGCATCTTTATAACTCGACCTCGACCCTGCAGCGCCGCGTCGTTTTCGGCCTCGACAAGCCGGGCATCGTCGACATCGCGGTCAACGGCGCAGGCTGATCCGCGACCTCGCCGCGGCGATGCCGGAGACCGATGTCGTCTACCAGTATTCGCCCGAAAGCTTCACCGGCACCGAACTCGATTTCGCGGTCGAGATCTGCGAGGCGGTGATGGATGTCTGGCGGCCGACCCCCGAGAAAGAGGATGATCTTCAACCTGCCGGCAACGGTCGAGATGGCGACGCCCAACATCTACGCCGACCAGATCGAATGGTTCGGGCGCAACATCCGCAACCGCGACTGCGATCGTCCTGAGCCTGCACCCGCACAACGACCGCGGCACCGCGGTGGCCGCGACCGAGCTGGGCGTGATGGCCGGCGCCGACCGGGTCGAGGGCACCCTCTTCGGCAATGGCGAGCGCACCGGCAATGTCGACATCATGACGCTTGGCGCTGAACCTGTTCAGCCAGGGCATCGATCCCGGGCTGGTCATCTCCGACATCGACGAGATCGTCGCGCACCGTCGAGCACTGCAACCAGCTGCCGGTCCACCCGCGCCACCCCTATGCCGGCGAACTCGTCTACACGGCCTTTTCCGGCTCGCATCAGGACGCGATCAAGAAGGGCTTCGAGGCGCTGGAAAAGCGCAATGACGAGCTGTGGGAGGTCCCCTATCTGCCGATCGACCCGAAGGATCTCGGCCGCAGCTACGAGGCGGTGATCCGGGTCAACAGCCAGTCGGGCAAGGGTGGCGTCGCCTATGTGCTGAAGGCCGACCACGGGCTCGACCTGCCGCGCGGCCTGCAGATCGAGTTCAGCAAGGTCGTGCAGGAGGTCGCCGACCGCACCGGCAAGGAATTGACCAGCGCCGACATCTGGGGATTGTTCCAGGAGGCCTATCTGCGCGCGGACGGGATCGCGCTCGTCGATTACAGCCTGTTCCCCGAGCCCGGCGCGCCGAGCGAGCGCCGGATCGCCGCCCGCGTCAGGATCGACGGCGCCGAGCGCCAGATCGAGGGGGTCGGCAATGGACCGATCGCCGCCTTTGTCGATGCCCTGCGTCGCGAATGCGGCGTTGTCCTCACCGTCGTGGACTATCGCGAGCATGCGATGGGCGGCGGCGCCGACGCGCAGGCGACAGCCTATGTCCAGGTCCGCGACGGCGGCGAGACGACGCTTCATGGTGTGGGCATCGACAGCAACATCGTGACCGCATCGCTGAAGGCGGTCGCGAGCGCCGCGACCCGCGTGCGGCGGGCCTGACCGCCAACACTTTCGGCTTGCCCGCCGGCGGTGCGACGGTTGCGGCGGAGGGATGGCGGGGATAGGCTCGGCCCATGAGGGAAAGCACCTTTGCCCCGCCATATCTGAGCACGCGCGATCCGGGACTCTCGCGAGGCGGGCTGTCGTTCGAGGAGGTGCTGCTGGCCGGGCTCGCCGCCGATGGCGGGCTCTATGTGCCGGAACGTCTGCCGGTGCTCGACGACGCGACGCTGTGCGGCTGCTGCCGGGCTGCCTTATGCCGAGCTTGCCGCCCGATCATCGGCGCTCTTCGCCGGCGACACTTTCACCGAGGCCGAATTGGCCCGCGCTGACCGCGGCGGCCTATCGCGGCTTCGGCCACCGGGCGGTGGCGCCGCTGGTGCAGCTCGACGAGCGGCTGTGGCTGCTGGAGCTGTTCCACGGCCCGACCCTGGCCTTCAAGGATCTGGCGCTGCAGCTGGTCGGCCAACTGTTCGACGCGGTGCTGGCGCGGCGCGGCGAGCGGGTGACGATCGTCGGCGCCACCTCGGGCGACACCGGCTCGGCGGCGATCGCGGCCTGCCGCGACCGCGCCGCGATCGACATCTTCATTCTCTACCCGCAGGGCCGCATCTCCGAGGTGCAGCGCCGCCAGATGACGACGGTCGAAGCGGCGAACGCCCATGCGCTGGCGATCGAGGGCACCTTCGACGATTGCCAGGACATCGTCAAAGCGCTGTTCGCCGATACCGGCACTGCGCCGCGACGCTCAACCTGTCGGCGGTCAATTCGATCAATTGCGCGCGCATCGCCGCGCAGATCGTCTACTATTTCGCCGCCGCGATGGCGCTCGGTGCGGCCGGCAGCGGCGCGGTCTCGTTCAGCGTGCCGACCGGCAATTTCGGCAACGTCTATGCCGGCCACATGGCGCGCGCGCTGGGGCTGCCGATCGAGCGGCTGGTCATCGGCACCAACGCGCAACGACATTCTGGCGCGCTATTTGGCGACGGGCGAGATGACGATCGCGCCGGTCGACGCGAGCCTCAGCCCGAGCATGGACATCCAGGTGTCGAGCAATTTCGAGCGCCTGCTGTTCGAGCTGAAGGGCCGCAACGGCGCCGCCGTCGCCGCGTCGATGCGCGCCTTTCGCGCAGGAAGGCCGGCTGCCGCAGGACGATCAGGCCTGGCGTGCGGCGCGCGGCTTGTTTTCCGCCCACAGGGTCGACGACACTCTCGACCATGCAGACGATCGCCGACACCTATGCCGCAAGCGGGCATGCTGATCGATCCGCATACCGCGGTCGCTGTGGCCGCCGCCCGCGCCGAACTCGGCCGCATCGCGACGGCGCGCCGATGGTGGCGCTCGCTTGCGCCCATCCAGCGAAATTTCCCGACGCGGTCGAGCGCGCCACCGGCATCCGCCCGCGCGTTCCGGCCGGCCCTCGCCGATCGTATCGACCGGCCGAGCGGATCACGATGCTGCCCAACGATCTGGGCGCGCGTTCGGCAGTTCATCACGCGCATCCAGGCGCGGCGCGGCGGGAGGGCGGCATGACGACACAACTCTCGACCTTGGCGAACGGGCTGCGGATCGTCACCGACCGGATCGACACGGTCGACACGGTCTCGCTCGGCATCTGGGTCGATGTCGGCACCAGGCACGAGCCGGCCGAGATCAACGGCGTCGCGCATTTTCTCGAACACATGGCGTTCAAGGGCACCGAGCGGCGCAGCGCCCTCGCCATCGCCGAGGAGATCGAGGCGGTCGGCGGCCATCTCAACGCCTACACCTCGCGCGAAAGCACCGCCTATTACGCCAAGGTGCTGAAGGAGGATGTGCCGCTGGCCCTCGACATCCTCGCCGACATCCTGCAGAACTCGACCTTCGAGCCCGCGGAGATCGAGCGCGAGCGCGACCGTCATCCTGCAGGAGATCGGCCAGGCCAACGACACGCCCGACGACATCATCTTCGACCATTTCCAGGAGTGCGCCTTCCCGGACCAGGCGATGGGCCGGCCGGTGCTGGGGCGCCCCGATATCATCCGCCTGCTCGACCGCGACGCGGTGATCGCCTATCTGCGCGACCATTACGGCGCGCGCCGGATGGTGCTGGCGGCGGCCGGCAATCTCGACCACGACCAGCATCGCCGAGCTCGGCGACAGGCTGCTGTCGGGCTGCCGGCCGAGCGAGCGGTCGCGACCGAGCCGGCGCGCTACTCGGGCGGCGACCAGCGCGAGGAGCGCGACCTCGAACAGCTCCACCTGGTGCTGGGGTTCCCCGGGCTGGTGCTCGGCGACCCGGACTATTACGCCGCCTCGGTGCTGTCGACCGCGTTCGGCGGCGGCATGTCGTCGCGCCTGTTCCAGGAGATTCGCGAGAAGCGCGGGCTCGTCTACGCGATCCATTGCTTCGCCCACAGCTATCGCGACGGCGGGCTCTTCGGCATCTACGCCGGCACCGGCGAGGACGAGGCCGCGGAACTCGTGCCGGCGCTTGTGCGAGGAGACGATGCGGCTCGCCGACGGGCTGAGCGCGGTCGAGCTCGCCCGCGCCAAGGCGCAGATGAAGGCGGGCCTGTTGATGTCGCTCGAAAGCACCTCGGCGCGCTGCGAGCAAATGGCGCAGCATCTTCTGATCCACGGCACGCCGTTCGATCCGCCCGAGATCGTCGCCATATCGAGGCGGTCGACGACGCCGCGATCGCCCGCGTCGTGGCGCGCTGGCGTGGCGGCGCCGCCGACCCTGACGGCGCTCGGGCCGCTCGGCCGGCTCGAAGATTTCGAGCGGGTGCGGGCGCGGCTCGGCGCCTAAGCCGCTCGGCAGCGATGGCGCCGCAGCGCAAATCCTTTCCCGCGCCTCTTTCATGCGCCCGCCCGGAGCCGTTCCGCCTGGTCGGCGAGCGGGTCTTTCTGCGCCCGCCCGACCGCGGCGATTACGAGGCCTGGGCCAGCCTGCGCGCCCGCTCGCAGCATTTTCTGACGCCGTGGGAGCCGAACTGGCCGGCCGACGCGCTGTCGCGACGAGCTTTCGCGTCGCGGGTCGCGCGCTACGCCGAGGATTGGCGCACCGACCAGGCCTATAATTTCTTCATCTTCAGCCGCGAAGAGACGCTGGTCGGCGGCATCGGCCTATCGAACCTGCGCCGCGGCGTCGCCGAGACCGGCAGCCTCGGCTATTGGATCGGCGAGCCCTATGCGCGGCAGGGATACATGACCGCGGCGTTGCCGCTGGTGCTCGATTTCGCGTTCGACCGGGTGCGGCTGCACCGGGTCGAGGCCGCCTGCCTGCCGACCAACATTCCCAGCCGCGCGGTGCTGGTACGCGCCGGCTTTCACCAGGAAGGCTACGCCCGCGAATACCTCTGCATCGAAGGCAAATGGCAGGACCACCTGCTGTTCGCGATCCTGCGCAGCGACTGGCGCGGCTGATCCCCGAGGGTCAATCCTCGCCGAGGAGCGAGCGGGCGGCCTCGTTGAAGGCGGCGGCGAGGGCGCCGTCCTGCAGGAACTCGCCGATCGCACAGTGAAAGGCGGCTGCGATCGCCGCCAGTTCGGCAAAGCGAATGCGGCGGGAGCCCGATTCGATGCGGTGGTAGGTCAGACGCGGCATGCCAAGAAGCCCCGCGGCGTCGTGCTGCGTCAGCCCGAGCGCGCGCCGCCGCCGGCGCAAGGCCGAGCGGATGCTGAGTTGCGGATCATCGCGCTCACGCATCGGTCTCTCCCTTGAGGCGGCGCGGAACAACCCCGACCCGAACAGAGCCGCCCGTCGCGCCGATCTCGATTGATACGAGAACATCACCCCCACAATTGCATATACTCGCAATATTGTCAAGATAGCACAATCTTGACCGCGGCGGGCGCGATTGGCGACGATGCTGGCTCCCCGCCCCCGGAGTGCGCCGATGGATTTTTCGCTGCCCGCCGAACTCGTCGAGTTGCAGGAGCGCACCGAGCGCTTCGTCCGCGAAGCGGTCATCCCGTACGAGAAGGACCCGCGGCAGACACCGCACGGGCCGAGCGAGGAATTGCGCGCCGACCTGGTGTCGCTCGGCCGCAGGGCGGGGCTCTTGAGCCCGCATGTCGGGAAGGAATGGGGCGGGCTCGGGCTCGACCATCGCGGCAAGGCGGTGGTGTTCGAGGCGGCGGGCTATTCGCCGCTTGGGGCCGGTGGCGCTCAACTGCTTCGCCCCCGACGAGGGCAACATGCACCTTCTCGAACAAGTCGGCCGCGACGACCAGAAGGAGCGCTGGCTGCGCCCGCTCGCCGAGGGCTGGATGCGCTCCTGCTTCATGATGACCGAGCCCGCCCCGGGTGCGGGCGCCGACCCGTCGATGCTGACGACGACGGCAAGGCGCGACGGCGAGGACTTCGTCATCGACGGGCATAAATGGCTGATAACCGGTGCGGTCGGGGCCGGGTTCGGCATCGTCATGGCGCGGAACGAGAGCGACGCCGGCGGCCCCGCCGGGGCGACGATGTTCCTGACCCCGATGGAGGCGCCCGGCATCCATATCGAGCGGGTGCTCGATACGCTCGACCAGTACATGACGGGCGGGCATGCGGTGATCCGGCTCGACGGGCTCCGGGTGCACGAGAGCGACGTCTTGGGCCGGGTCGGCGAGGGCTTCCGCTATGCGCAGGTGCGGCTCGCCCCGGCGCGGCTGACGCATTGCATGCGCTGGCTTGGTGCCGCGAAGCGGGCGCACGACATCGCCGCCGACTACGCCCGCCGCCGCACCGCCTTTGGCAAGCCGATCGGCGAGCACGAGGGCGTGGGCTTCATGCTGGCCGACAACGAGATGGACATCCACACGAGCCGGCTCGTCATCTGGCACACCGCCTGGGTGCTCGACCAGGGCGAGCGCGGCCGCCATGAATTCGAGCATGGCCAAGGTCGTATGCTCCGAGGCGATCTGGCGGGTCGTCGACCGCAGCATGCAGATCCTGGGCGGGCTCGGCATCACCGACGACACGATCGTCGCCCGGCTCTTCCGCGAGGTGCGCCCGTTCCGCATCTATGACGGCCCGTCCGAGGTGCACCGCTGGTCGATCGCGCGCCGGGTGTTGCGCGGCGGAGGGAGAAACGCATGACCAGGATCGACGAGATCGCCGACGGCATCTACCGGATCTTCACCCCAGTCATCACACCAGGGGCGGGGGAATTCTCGTTCAACCAGTATCTGGTCGTCGACGACGAGCCGCTGCTGTTTCACACCGGGATGCGCCGGCTGTTCCCGGAGGTCAGCGCGGCGGTGGCGCGGGTGATCCCGGTCGAGCGTGCCGCGCGGCAATCAGGGTGAGAACGGCACGTCAATCAGGATGAGAAAGCGCCGCTGGGTTTGTGACGCAGGGAGGGCGTAGCCCGACCGAAGTCGCGAATCCAGCGGCGGCGCGAACCCGGAGAGGGGCGCGCATCCGGCGATCGCAGCCGGCTGGATATGGAGCGGTTCTTCATACCGATGAGGAACCGCACTTGCCCGGCCGCCACATCACCGATTGCCAGATGAGGCTGTATATGAGTTTCCGTCAGACCGAGACGCCGGCCGTTTCCGCCGCCAAGGCCGGGTTCGCGACCTCCAGCGGCTATCGCTTCGAGCACGACTCTCGAATGCCCTCGCAAAAGAAAGCCCCGCGCGGCCGGCGGCGGCCCGATCCGCTGGGCGAGGTATGGGACAGCGAGGTGGTGCCGCTGCTGAAGAGCATCCCCGGTTTGCGGCCGGTCGCCATTTTCGACGAGATCCGGCGGCGCCACCCCGAGATCGGCGCCGGCATCCGCCGCACGTTGGAGCGGCGCATCCGTACCTGGCGGGCTCTGCATGGCACCGAGCAGGATGTCATCTTCCGGCAGGAGCACCCACCGGGTCGACTTGGGCTGTCCGATTTTACCGACTTGCGCGATCGCGGCGTCAGCGTCGCCGGGGTGCCGCTTGATCACCGGCTCTATCACTTCCGTCTGGCCTTCTCGGGCTGGGAGCACGCTCGTGTCGTGCTCGGCGGCGAAAGCTTCGTGGCGCTGGCCGAGGGCCTGCAGAATGCGCTGTGGGCGCTCGGCCGCGCCCCGTTGCAGCACCGCAGCGACAGCCTGTCGGCCGCCTTTCGCAATCTTGACGAGGACTTAAGGCAGGATCAGACCCGCCGCTACGAGGCGCTGTGCGCGCATTACGGCATGGAGCCGACCCGCAACAATCGCGGCATCGCACACGAGAACGGATCGATCGAAAGCCCGCACGGCCATCTCAAGCAGGCGATTGAGGACGCGCTGTTGCTGCGTGGCTCGCGCGACTTCGACAGCTTGGATGCCTACCGCTGCTTCATCGACGAGATCGTCGGCCGCCGCAACGCCCGACTGAAGAAGCGGCTGGAACTCGAGCGCCCGGCACTGCAGTCGCTGCCGGAGCGCCGCACGACCGATTACGAGGAGACGATCGTCATCGTCACCTCGACGAGCGGCTTCACGCTCAAGAAGGTGTTCTATTCGGTGCCGTCGCGACTGATCGGCCATCGCCTACGGGTGCGCCTGTACGACGACCGGCTCGACTGCCTTCTCGGCAGCACCCCGCTGATGACGCTGCGCCGTGGCCGGGCGCATCCCAGCGGCAAGCGCGGTCATGTCGTCGATTATCGGCATGTCATTCACGCCTTGCGGCGCAAGCCGATGGCTTTGCTCAACCTGGTTTATCGCGAGCAGCTCTTTCCACGCCGCGCCTACCAGCGCGCGTTCGAGGCGCTGTTGGCGGCCGACGGCGAGAAGCGGGCGTGCCGCACCATCGTCGGATTGCTGGCGCTGGCGCACGACCGCGCCTGCGAGGCCGAACTCGCCGGCATCATCGACGCCGAACTCGACGCCGGCAGACTGCCTGATCTGGACATCCTCGGCCGGCACTTCGGGCCCGATCCCGCCGCCATTCCAGACATCACCGTCAAACTAACGCCGCTGCATCTCTATGACGAACTCGGCATCGTCCGGGCGGGCGGTGCCGTATGAAGGCCGCCGACCCGATCGACACCGCCCGCGTCGAGCTGCTGCTCGCCGAGCTGCGCCTACCGGCCGTCAAACACGTCTGGGCGGCGCTGGCTGCCCAGGCCGACAAGGAAGGCTGGCCGGCCGCGCGCTTTCTGGCCGCGCTCGCCGAGCACGAGATGGCCGAACGCGTTCGCCGCCGCATCGAGCGTCATCTCGCCGAAGCCCGCCTGCCGCCCGGCAAGACCCTCGACACCTTCGACTTCGAGGCCGTTCCGGTGGTCAGCAAGGCGCAGGTCATGGCGCTCGCCGCCGGCGACGCTTGGCTCAACCAGGGCGCCAATCTCTTGCTGTTCGGCCCGCCGGGCGGCGGCAAGAGCCGATCTGGCGGCAGCGCTCGGCTTCGCGCTCGTCGAAAACGGCTGGCGTGTGCTGTTCACCCGCACCACCGATCTCGTGCAACGGCTGCAGATCGCTCGTCGCGAGCTCGCCCTCGAAGCTGCGATCGCCAGGCTCGACAAATATCACCTACTGATCCTTGACGACCTCGCCTACGTCACCAAGGACCAGGCCGAGACCAGCGTGCTGTTCGAGCTGATCAGCGCCCGCTACGAGCACCGCTCGCTGCTGATCACCGCCAACCAGCCGTTCGGCGAGTGGGGCAAGGTCTTTCCCGATCCGGCGATGACCGTCGCCGTCGTCGACCGCCTCGTGCACCACGCGACGATCTTCGAGATGAACGTCGAAAGCTACCGCCGCCGCGCTGCCCTCGAACGCAAACGCGGCCCTGGACGGCCGCCCGTCACCGCGACAATCAAAGCCAACGCCTGATTGACGCTCAGCGACAATCAAACCTTGCGCCGCCCGCAATCAGCGACAATCATCCGGATGCCGCGACGCCGGATTCCCACCCTGATTGTCGCCGCTTTCCCATCCAGATCGCCGCGCTACACGCAGGTCGATGGATCCGAACCCGAATTAAGGCCGACCATCGCCCCTGGAATGCCGAAATTGCTCGTAGAACTCGAGCACTTGGCCCGCGCCGACGTCGTGCCCTCGGCGAGGCGGATACGGTGTACTCGCTCGCGACATCCGGCCGACCCCCGAAGTCGGGCTTGGCGAGGCGAGACGCGCGACGATCGGCCGCACAGCGGATCGAATCGCGCTCATAGGCGAAGGAGCCGCCATCCTGGAGTCATGATGCTCACGGCCGCGCCCACCATCGTTCTTTGCGCCGGCCCATCACGCAGGGCGGAGCCGAGCAACTGGAGCTCGTTGACGATCGTTAAACTCGGGGCCGAGCGAGGCCTTCCCGCCGGCAGCTCGCGAATATTCCGCGCTGGCCCAAAGAAAAACCACCCCCGGTGATGCTGCAGCGCTGCGGAGTCACTGACGCTTAGGACCGCCTGCATGCACGGCAGCGCCTGGCGGGGCGACGGGGCGGCTGCTGTTACGCGCACTCGCCGACAGCCGTCGAGCGCGATTAGGGCACCGGCCCCGCTAGCGCGCCCCGGAGCCGGTCTTGCTGTTTTTGCCGTGACTTGGAAGGAATCGGACAGACGAAATAGCCACGGCCCCGAGCACTTGCGCCAACCCTATTGCCGACCCTGTGCCCTCCAGCATCGTGGCAATTGGCCGTTGGGCGCGGCTTCGCTCAGAATGCGCGCGCTCCCGACGTCCCCGCACAAAGGCGCCAACCCAGGATGATCGTCTCGCCGTTTCGCCGCCCGCGGTTTCACGTCGACCGAACAGCAAAGAACGCCCGACGATCATGAGCGCCAGAAAAGGAGCGCGGCGGCGTCAAAGGTGCCCGGCGCGGCAAAGGGTGGCGCCGTAGCAAAATACCGTAGGGCGGAGAAGCTCTGAGGACGGGTCAGGCCGACGGGAACGCCGTCCGCACGAACATGACGAGAGGTGGCGGGATGGCCATCCCAATCTGCGAACCCGTGCTATCTGACGGAATGCGGTAGCCAAGATACCTCCGCCGTTCCCGGCGATAATATAGTTCCTGGAGATTCTTCGGCTCGGCGTTTAGCTTGCCGGAGCCGCGGTCCTCGGCCGGCGATGAGGACATGATACGTGACTTTATCCCGCATTCGCCGGATGAAGTAGCGATTTTGAGCATCCTTACCTCGGTTTTGATATAAGCGTCAGCATCATAGACGGCGTCGGATGGGGCGGCGATGGTGGACCCGGCGGGTGAATTGAAAAGCGAGGCGCTGAGGCTCGATTTCGACCGCCGTTTGATGCTCCAGTTTCGCGGCAGTGTAATCACCTCCGACGCTGGGATGTTGCCCTATCGCGAGTTGGACGACGTGGTGGGCCTGACCGACACGGGGGCTGAGACGCTTGCCGACGCGCGCACCGGCAAGAACGGTCGCCACCGGTTGGCCGGGTTGCTGCGCCAATCGGTATTCGGGCGGCTGGCCGGCTATGAGGACGTGAACGACGCCGACCGGCTGTGCCGCGATCCGGCGATGCGCTGGGTGGTCGGCGAGGGAGCGATCACGGGGTCCGCTGCTTCGGCGAGCCAGATGGGCCGTTTTGAGACAAGGTGGCTGACCCGGCCTGAGAACCTTGCTGCGCTCGCCGATCTATCGGGCCAGTGGATCGACAAGGTGCACCAGCGGAAACCGCCGAAGACCATTGTGCTCGACATGGATTTCGAGCGAGAGCCCGACCTACGGCGCCCAGGAAGGCAGCGCCTATAACGGCCATTTCGCCTGCACCTGCTACCACCCGCTATTCGTGTTCAACCAACTCGGCGATCTGGAGCGATGCGCCCTGCGCTCCGGGAACGTCCACAGCGCCGATGGCTGGCGAACGGTGCTGGAGCCGGTGGTCGCCCGCTACCGGGGCACAGGGAAGCGGTGCTATTTCCGTGGTGACGGGGCTTTCGCCAATCCGGAGATCTACGAGTTCCTCGAAGCCGAGGGCTACGGTTATGCGATCCGGCTGCCGACCAATCCCGTCTTGCAGGGCAAGATCGGATACCTCCTCTCGCGGCCCGTCGGTCGACCGCCGCTTGAGGTGCGCCGCCACTACGCCAGCTTCTCCTATCGGGCCGGCTCATGGACCAAACCCCGGCGGGTGGCGGCCAAGGTTGAATGGCACCCGGGCGAGCTTTGCCCCCGCGTCGGCTTTATCGTCACCAACCTGGCGCGGTCACCCGAGCGGGTCGTGGGCTTCTACAACCATCGCGGCACCTGCGAGCAGTACATCAAAGAGGGAAAGGGCGCGATCAAGTGGACCCGGCTGTCGTGCCGCACCTTCGCCGCCAACGCCGTCCGCCTTCAACTTCATGCGCTCGCCTACAATCTGGGCAACTTCATGCGGACGCTGGCGATACCCGATCCGATCAAGGACTGGTCGCTGACCAGCTTGAAGGAAAAGCTGATCAAGATTGGCGCGAAGGTCGTCAGCCATGGGCGCTACGTGACCTTCCAACTCGCCGAGGTCGCGGTGTCGCGGCAGATGTTCGCGGATATCCTGTCGCTGATCGCCCGGTTGCGGACACCACCCGCCCCGGCATGACCGGCAGACGAAGTCAGATGCGACAGACCACGACGGCAGAGGTGCGTCTTGATGGAGGCAAGCAACGAGTTCCGGCGCCGCGAGCCCACGCTGCCCGCCATTTTTGCTGCCAAACGGCCGGCTGCTATCGAATTTCGTTGCGGCGACGCCGCGATGACGGGAAAATCATACCAACCGAGCCGGGAATTTGGGGAATGTCGGTTTATGCAACACGCCAGCAAGCGCCGCAACATCGCCGACCGGGAAGACGCCGCCCGCGGTCTCGTCCAAAGCAAGGTCCGGCGAGGCCCCCACCGCATCCGAAAGGACGACGGGCCGGCCGCAAGCGAGCGCCTCGTTGGCAACGAGACCCCAGGTTTCGCTCCCGTCCGAGGGTAAGACCAGCACATCCGCCGCTGCCTAGACGGCCGGCATCTCGGTCTGATTGCAGAAACCGAGCAGGTGAAGCGAGACCCCCGTTTCGCGCCCGGCATCGGTCATCTCACGCTCCAGCGGGCCCGCGCCCGCCACGAGGACAGTCAGCTCGCGTCCTTGGGTCTTCAGCCGCCAGGCAGCATAGATAAGGTCGAGAGGCCGCTTGAAAGGTACTAACTTGCCTGCAAAAAGGGCAACCTTTGTCCCATCCGCAAGACCGAGCCGCGCCCGCAACGAGACCCTTGCTGCTTCCGTCGCGTGGGCCGCAAACCATTCAGTGTCCACGCAATGCGGCGAAAAAAACAAGCGCCCTTCAGGATACAGATAATGCGTCCAATAGGCGCGAGAACGTTTTCCTACGTAGAGCGCGGCATCGAAAAAGCGCAACAGGGCAGGATAAGCGATAGCCTTCGCTGTCCGCTTGACAGTCGATCGAGGGGTCGCGAGTTGGCTATCGCCGCGGGCGAGGAGCGGCAGTCCTAGGCGCTTAGCGGCAAACCCGGCCTGAAGGTAAGTTCTAAGATGCCAGCCCAAAACGAGCACGGCGTCGACGCGTGCTCGCGCAAGCCGAACGGTGATCTCAGGCGTGTCGCAGCCGCCGAATTGGTTAAGGTCTGGCCACTTTGCGATATTGCGCAAAAAGATATGGTCGTAGCCAGAGAACAAATCAACATCCCAATCGAAGCCGATCCCGAAGCCCGCGCGCGCCTGGTCATCCGCAGTCGCGCGGTGGGCATAGAAGACGGTAAGGTCAAGCCGCCGCGCGAGCTCACGAAAGAGGGGCGCATTATACTGGATCGGGTGTGAAGAGACGACGGCAAGGTGTGTCACCGAGGAATGCGCTTTTAAGTTGCCCAGAGGCAAAGCGAAGCAGGAACTTAGCCGCGATGGCAATTTCTTCGAACGTACCCGACACAGAGCAGAACAATTCTGATCCTAATGCCGCTAATACCGCGCTAGTGTCGGGCACACATTGGATCGCATTGTCGCTCGCTATAATGGCATTCATAATAATACGAATTATCTGTTTTCAAGGGTACTCGGATTTAGACCCGCGTGCATATTCCATACTCGCGGACGACCTATCGAATGGCAAATTTCACATCGATCATTATGATGGTCCGGTGATATTTCCGCTCCGCCTTGGTGTGTACGGGCCACCTGCGGCGATAATCAAAACATTTGGTCTCTCGGAAATTACGCTTACAGCATTCCCATTTCTCATCAGTATCGGGGGTTGTTTGCTCGCCTACACGGTGTCGCGCCGGTGTTTTGGTCCTTTGGCCGGATTGATCAGCATCGGGATAATGGCCATAGTTCCCCTCGACATAGCAATGGCAACGACGTTATATCCAGACGCGATCGCGGCTTTTCTTGCTAATGTAGGTATTTGCTTAATATTGTACAATTCTGATAATGCCAGGGCCAGATATGTGTCCACTATTGCGGTACTCAGTGGGATATGTTTTGGTGTTTCATGGCTTAGTAAGGAAACAGTCGTATACCTAAGCCCGTTCGTGGTCATTTATTATTTACGGATCTGGAAACCGGGACCGCTGGTTGCGTGGTCGCATTTGCTCTATACGGGTGCAGGAGTGTTGTTGGTTATCGTTGCTGAAGCGGCATTCTATAGAGTGGTTGTGGGAGATTGGCTCTACCATTTTCATGCCCTAGAGGAGAACTACAAGCAGGGTGCTGTGTGGTTTTTTGACCAATCATCGCCGTATTTCGGCTGGGATAAGGGCGGTTATGCCAAGGCGTTGGCGAAGAGGTTGTTTGTAACCGGGCCTAGAGGGTTGTTAGGTTCATTTGGGAATCTTCCGATGTTTGCGATCATCTCGTTAGCGTGGGCAACGGTAATGAGGGACCGGCGATTTCTTGCCGCCGGTGTCTGGTTCCTAGTCTTGATGGTTATGTTCAACTTCGGATCATCATCGGTGATATCGTACAGGCCACTGCCACTGTTCGAACGCTACGTTTATCCAATACTTCTCCCCGCTGTGGTGTTGGTGAGCGGCACGTTGGCCGCGCTCCTGGAGTTACGCGCGGAATGGGGGTTGATGAAAGAACGGAGATTTTGGGCGGTCACTTTCGGCGTGGCATACTTTCTTTTTTGTGCTCAGGGTGTGAGCCATCTTAGAACGAGGCCGGAGCAAAATGTTCGCGATGTGGTGACATATTTGAGCCCGTCCGATATTGTTTATACCGACATTCCCCAGATTCCCGGCTCGGTTGGTATGATTTTCCCGTCATCGCGGCGTCGCCGCAACGAAATTCGATAGCAGCCGGCCGTTTGGCAGCAAAAATGGCGGGCAGCGTGGGCTCGCGGCGCCGGAACTCGTTGCTTGCCTCCATCAAGACGCACCTCTGCCGTCGTGGTCTGTCGCATCTGACTTCGTCTGCCGGTCATGCCGGGGCGGGTGGTGTCCGCAACCGGGCGATCAGCGACAGGATATCCGCGAACATCTGCCGCGACACCGCGACCTCGGCGAGTTGGAAGGTCACGTAGCGCCCATGGCTGACGACCTTCGCGCCAATCTTGATCAGCTTTTCCTTCAAGCTGGTCAGCGACCAGTCCTTGATCGGATCGGGTATCGCCAGCGTCCGCATGAAGTTGCCCAGATTGTAGGCGAGCGCATGAAGTTGAAGGCGGACGGCGTTGGCGGCGAAGGTGCGGCACGACAGCCGGGTCCACTTGATCGCGCCCTTTCCCTCTTTGATGTACTGCTCGCAGGTGCCGCGATGGTTGTAGAAGCCCACGACCCGCTCGGGTGACCGCGCCAGGTTGGTGACGATAAAGCCGACGCGGGGGCAAAGCTCGCCCGGGTGCCATTCAACCTTGGCCGCCACCCGCCGGGGTTTGGTCCATGAGCCGGCCCGATAGGAGAAGCTGGCGTAGTGGCGGCGCACCTCAAGCGGCGGTCGACCGACGGGCCGCGAGAGGAGGTATCCGATCTTGCCCTGCAAGACGGGATTGGTCGGCAGCCGGATCGCATAACCGTAGCCCTCGGCTTCGAGGAACTCGTAGATCTCCGGATTGGCGAAAGCCCCGTCACCACGGAAATAGCACCGCTTCCCTGTGCCCCGGTAGCGGGCGACCACCGGCTCCAGCACCGTTCGCCAGCCATCGGCGCTGTGGACGTTCCCGGAGCGCAGGGCGCATCGCTCCAGATCGCCGAGTTGGTTGAACACGAATAGCGGGTGGTAGCAGGTGCAGGCGAAATGGCCGTTATAGGCGCTGCCTTCCTGGGCGCCGTAGGTCGGGCTCTCGCTCGAATCCATGTCGAGCACAATGGTCTTCGGCGGTTTCCGCTGGTGCACCTTGTCGATCCACTGGCCCGATAGATCGGCGAGCGCAGCAAGGTTCTCAGGCCGGGTCAGCCACCTTGTCTCAAAACGGCCCATCTGGCTCGCCGAAGCAGCGGACCCCGTGATCGCTCCCTCGCCGACCACCCAGCGCATCGCCGGATCGCGGCACAGCCGGTCGGCGTCGTTCACGTCCTCATAGCCGGCCAGCCGCCCGAATACCGATTGGCGCAGCAACCCGGCCAACCGGTGGCGACCGTTCTTGCCGGTGCGCGCGTCGGCAAGCGTCTCAGCCCCCGTGTCGGTCAGGCCCACCACGTCGTCCAACTCGCGATAGGGCAACATCCCAGCGTCGGAGGTGATTACACTGCCGCGAAACTGGAGCATCAAACGGCGGTCGAAATCGAGCCTCAGCGCCTCGCTTTTCGATTCACCCGCCGGGTCCACCATCGCCGCCCCATCCGACGCCGTCTATGATGCTGACGCTTATATCAAAACCGAGGTAAGGATGCTCAAAATCGCTACTTCATCCGGCGAATGCGGGTTATACAGACTTCAGAACGGCGGCGAGCCTGGTATTTTTTCGAACGGGTAAAATTACTACCATATACAAGAACAACAATTCCGTACGAGAATCTGACAATAAATGATATAAGAACTGGTTCATGCGTTTTGGTGAATAAAGGAAAAATGGAGTTTCTCATGGCGTCGTATGGGTATAGGGAGCCAGGGTTTGTGAACGCGCCGCCAAAAACGTGGAAAAGATTGTGGAATGAAGGTGACACTACTCTGTTTCGTATCGATTGAGCGTAAGCCAACACGCTAAAGCGCCTCCGAGAAGCAAGCATAGGATGGGTTGAATGGTTGAATGGTAGTGAAACCATCATCTGGCTGGTGGATCGATAGATTTCGTCCGGGGTTCACCCCCTACGATGGCGGCGCGGTGGTTGGCGGAGGAGCGGGGCGCAAATGAAGGATTGGCGGGGCGGGTCCCGCATCAGTCGGCCGCCCCACGCCCTAACCGTTTTCTACTGTGCCGCGGCCCGCATCGGCACGTGCGCCTTGAGGAAATTGCGCACGCGGGTGATCGTGCGTTGCCTCAGTTCCTCCGGCGCCCGCCACGGGAAGACCGTGATCTCGGCGTTCGGCGCCAGCGAGGCGACGTCGATCGAGGTCTGCAGCGGATGCGACGGCGTGTCGTCCGGCAGCACCAGGATCGGCGTGCGGCAGTTCTTGATGAAGTCGCGCGGCACGCTGTAGAGAAAATCAGGCTGCTCCCGCCACAGGCTATTGAAGTACTTCTCGACGGCGTCCATCGACACCTCGGGCCGGCGGGCGCGGAAATCGGCCAGCCAGTTATCGCGGCTGTGCCGGTTCATGACGTCCGGGTCTTCGGGCCGATGCCCGACACTCTGGCAGAATACGGCGGCGACGACGCGGTTGGGCGCGCGTTGCAGGAGCTTACCGGCGAAACAGCCGCCAATGCAGTAGCCCATGTAGAAGAATTCGCGGATGCCGAGATGGTCCATCAACCCCAGCTGATCGTCGGCGAAGGCGTCCCATGCCTTTTCGACCGGCACTGGGCCCGTCGAATTCGCCGCCATTGGCGTTCCTCTGGTCCATCGTGATAACGCGGAAATCGTTCTTGAACTCTTCCATCGCGTTGATCACCGCGGTCGGCCAATTGCTGACCCGCGAGTTCAGGCCGCCGCCCGGGGTGACCAAGAGCGGGAAGCCGGAGCCCGCCTCCTCGTAGCGGATGCGGACGTCGCCTTTCTGGTAAAACGGCATGGCAGTCTCTCCTTGCTCGGTGGTTATTGCACGGGGTCGAGCACGACGACCGGGATCTCGCGCTCGGTCTTCTTCTGGTAATCAGCATAGGGCGGCCAGAATTCCAGCGCCTTTTGCCAGAGCCGCGCCCGCTCCTCGCCGGTGGCGGTCCTGGCCCGCGCCTTCAATTTCGCGGTGCCGACCTGCACCTCGACCTCGGGGTGGGCGAGGATGTTGCGGTACCAGCCCGGATGCTGCGGCGCGCCACCTTTCGAGGCGACCACGATATAGCTGTCGCCGAGCTTGCCGTAGAACAGCGGGAAGATGAACCGCTCCCCCGATTTCCGGCCGGTCGTCGTCAGCAGCAGCGAGGGCACGGTCAGCTCGGGCCGGCCCGGCTGGGCCATCTTGTACAGATGCCCCTCGGCGCCGCCGCTTTTGATGTAATGGTTCGCGTGCTCAGCCATCCAATCCGGCAGGTTCGGCGCGAGCTTGGCTTCGGTCATGGTTCGAATTCCCTCAGTAATGGGTGACCCACGGGCTCGTCCAGCGCCTCCTCGATGCGGCGGTGGCGGGCCCGGATGACGTCGGCCGGAACGGCGCTGACAAAGGCGTAGAACGTCCTGGTGCGGATCGCGTCGACCACGCGCTCGCCGACCCTCTTCGGGTCGAGGCCGGTCGTGGCCAGGCGCTCGGCCAGCACCGCCTCGTCGTCGGCGCGGATCTGCGGGCCGCCCATGTGGTCCGGGCGGTTGCGGGCGCCGCGCGCGATGTTGGTGTTGATCGGGCCGGGGCACAGCACCGAGACGCCGACATTGGTGCCTTCGAGCTCGTGCTCCAGCGCCTCGGACAGCGACAGCGCCGCGTATTTGCTCATCGAATACGGCCCCTGGTTGGTGCCGCGGCGGTTCTGGAAGCCGGCGACCGAGGCGGTGTTGACGACATGCCCCTCCTCGCCGTGCTTCAGGATCGCCGGGACGAAATGGCGGATGCCGTGGATGATCGCCCCAGATGTTGACGCCGATGACGAATTCCCAGTCGGCCGCGCGGCACATCGACTCAGCCGGGTGCCGTGCATCGGCACGCCGGCATTGTTGCAGGCGATGTGGAGCTTGCCGAAATTGCGCTCGGCCTCCGCCAGCGCATCGAGCACGGATTGCTCCTGCGTCACGTCGATCCGCACCGGCATGACCCGCTTGTTGGTGCCGGAGAGGCGCATGCGCCGCCTGCTTCGACCGCGTCTTTCTGGATGTCGGCCATGACCACGTTGGCGCCGGCCTCGGCGAGCGCGGTCGCAATGCCGAGGCCGATGCCGGAAGCGGCGCCGGTGACAATGGCGGTCTTGCCGGAGATGTCCATTCGCGGGCCCCCTCTGGATCGTCAGTGAAAGTAGCGGCCGGAATCGATGACGATCGTCTGCCCGGTCATGGTTTCGGTGCGGCACATCGTGACCACCATGTCGGCGCAGTCGTCCTTGTCGGCGGCCTTCTTCAGAAGCGAGGTGGACGCCGAGCGCTCGATAAACTCGGGCCGCAAGTTGGCGGTTGCGCGCGTGCCTTCCAGGAGGCCCGGCGCCACGCAGTTGACCAATGTCTCGGGCGCCAAGGCCACCGCCATGCAGCGCGTCAGGTGAATGAGCCCCGCCTTCGACACAGCATAGGCGATCGACGAGCCGGTCGGGCCGATCCCCGACACCGAGGAGATGTTGACTATGCGGCCGCGCCCTTGCGCCTTCATGACCGGTGCGGCCGCTTTGATCAGCCGCATCGGCCCGGTCAGGTTGACGGCGATAATCTTGTCCCACTCCTCCATCGTCATGCGTCGAGGTCGGTGAACGGGATCGCGATGTTGTAGGCGGCGTCGTTGACGAGAATGTCGAGCCGCCCGAAATGCCCGGTTACCTCGCCGACCACCCGCTCGACCGCGGCGCCGTCGGTGATGTCGCAGGAAAACGCCGCGGCATTGATCTGATGTCGCGAGGCCAATTCGCGGGCCACACCCTCCGCCTCGTCGCGGCTCTTGGCATACACGACCGCAATATGCACGCCCTCCTTCGCCAGCGCGTGACAGATCCGCTGCCCGAGCCCGCCATTGCCACCCGTCACCAGCGCCACGGCGCCCCTCAACTCCATCTGCGTTCTCCTTATGCGAACAACTCGGTCATCGCCGAATAGACCAGGGTGCGCAAGTCGCGGCGCAAGGTCAGGCGCGCCGGGCTGCCGATCACCTGGGTCATGAAAACGACGGTCAGCTCTTCCCTGGGGTCGATCCAGAACGCGGTCGCCGCGGCGCCACCCCAGAAATATTCGCCGAGCGAGCCCGGCACGCGGGTCTTGGCCACGTCGACATTGACGCCGCAGCCGAGCGAAAAGCCGACCCCGGCATAGCCCGCTTCGCTGAACATTCCCGGCAATGCCATGTCCGCGATTTCGCGGCCATCGGGCAGATAGTTCAGGCTGAACAATGCCACCGTCTTGGGGCTCAGAATCTGCACCCCGTCGAGCGCGCCGCCGTTCAGCATCATGCGGCAGAACCGCAGATAGTCGTGCGCCGTCGATACGAGGCCGCCACCGCCCAATTCCAGTGACGGAGGCTTCGCATACGCGCTCTCGCGGGCGCCGTCCTGCAATTTGAGCCCGGGGCCGGCGCCTTCGGGCTGGTAGCAGGAGGTAAAGCGCTCAATCTTGTCCGACGGCACCCAGAATGCGGTGTCGTTCATGCCGAGCGGCTCGAACAGGCGCCGGCGCAGGAACTCGCCGAAGCCGATGCCGGACAATTTCTCGACGAGATAGCCCAACACGTCGATCGACACCGAATAGTTCCAAGCCGTTCCCGGCGAGAAATCGAGCGGGATCTGAGAGAGTTGGGCGATCATCTTAGGCAGCCCGCCCTCGGTCTGGTGGTCGGCCACCTTGGCCCTGCGATAGGCGGCGTCCACGGCAGTGCGCATCATGAAGCCGTAGGTCAGGCCGGAGGTGTGCGTCGCGAGGTCCACGACCTTCATCGGTCTGAGCAACGGCGTTGTCATAAAGCTAGGCGGCGCATCGGCCAAGAGCGACGGCATACCGCTTGCGTAGACGCCGAGGTTCCTCCACTCGGGAATATGAGCGTGGACCGGGTCATCGAGGCCAATCAGCCCCTCCTCGACCAGCATCATCAGCGCCACGACCGTGATCGGCTTGCTCATCGAATAGATGCGGAAGATCGCATCCTCGCGCATCTTCTTGCCGCGCTCGACGTCCATCTGGCCGCACAAGCCGGTATGGACGAGTTGGCCCTTGCGATAGACGTAAGTCAGCATGCCGGGCAGGTAGCCTCTGTCGACATAGCGGCGCTTCATTACTTCGTCGAGCCGCGCCAGCCGCGCTGACGACATGCCTACCGCTTCGGGCTTCATCTCAGTTCTCCTTGGGGATTTGGATACATGCGGGCCCTGATCGCCTCCAGTTCAGCAATGACCTCCGGATCGACGATCCTGGTGAACCGCGGCACCCTCCTTCCCTGCCATTCGGCCGGTTCGAAAAACATGTGCAGCGGGCGCAGATCGAATAGCCCTCCGTTCCGGTAGGCGTAGGCCTCCTCGTATAATGGCCGATATACCTGCATGAAGGCGTCTTGCGTTCGGCAGTCGTCCTCGGTGTGGTGGCCGATCCCATAAATATAGTAGGCGTAGTTGTTGAGCGGCCCGTCCGGGTCGTGCTTGAAGTGATAATAAAATCCGGGTTGGGGGCGTTCCTTGGGCGCCGGAATGTCGTACGCCATGTCTTTCTCCTGACCGCGCTCCGACCTCAGTCGGAAGAGATCCCCAGCCGGTAGAACCGCGACGCGGCGCCGGCGAAAAGATCGGCCTTTTCCGAAGCCGAGGCCCCGCTCGCAAGCCGCTTGAAGGCGTTGAACAGCACCGGATAGCTGCAGGCGCCCTTATCGACCGGGAAGTTGCTCTCGAACATGCAGCGACGCGCGCTGAAACTCTCGATGCAGGTTTCGACATAGGGCCGCCAGGCATTCGCCATCTCACCCGAGGACGGCGGTAATGGCGCCAGGTGGAAATCGAAGGCGTTGACGATCATCGCCAGTCCGCCGAGCTTCACATAGACATTGGGGCAACCGGCAAGTTCCTTGATGTCGGCGCGCCATCGCGGGAAGACCTCGTCGCGCTTATAGGGACCGACCCCGAGCGGGCCGCCGAAATGGTTGAGCACGATCTTCACCTCCGGGCATTCGCGCGCCACTTCGGTCAGCGTCTTGATCTGCGGGTGGTAGAGCCACGCCTCAAAGGTCAGGTCATGCGCCGGCAGCCGTTTGAGACCGCGGCGAAAGTCAGGGTCGTCCATCAGCCCCGGCGGCGGCACATAGGAGGACGCGCCGACAATCGCCGGGTCGTGCGCGGCGATCTGGCGGATACCGCGGAACCGCCCGCCCGCCGCCTCGATCTGTCCTTCGAGAACCGCATCGACATTTGAGAGCCGCAGATCGGCGAAGCTGACGATGCCGGCGCAAATCCTGGTCTTGCCACCGCGCCGGTCGCCTTCTTCCGCAATCGCCCGAACAAACTCGCTTTCGCCGATCGATCGCATTTCCTCGGGGCCGCTGGTCCGGTAGCCCGAGCCGCATTGGATGAAGACGGTCGCGACGATGTTGTGCCCGGAACCGACATCGGCCAGCAGGTCGTCGAGCAGATAGCGGCTGCCCGGATGGTCCCATAGATGATGATGCGGATCGACGATCGGCAGGTCGGGTTCGAGGATGTCCTCGCTGAGCTTGCCGAGCCATTCGGGGTTGGGTAATGGGCGGGGATAGGCGCGGGCTTCGACGGGCATTGACAGGTCTCCCGGAGGCAGGCTGACGTGACGACGCTGATCGCGCGCCGCACTCGTGGTAAAATCTACCGCGAAATCGATCGGAGGGGCGAGCAATGAACGATGCCGGCGCGCTGCCGCTGCACATGCTGGAGGTCACGGAGTTGACGGCCGAGGCGTTCGCGGCCCTATGGCCAGGTCATAGCGCCACTGCGGACCGGCGGCCAGGGTGCGGAAACCCACCACGACCCCGAGACATCGCCCGGCGAGGCGCAGCTCGTGCTGAGCAACGGCGAGCCGCGGCTGTGGATCATGCATCTGCCGCATGTCGGGCTCGGCTTTTCCCGGATCGCGCGCCACCGACGGGTGACACAATGCCTTGGCTCGCTCGGCGGCAAGGAATGGCTGATCGGCGTGGCGCCGCCGGGCGATCTCGGCGATGACGCCCGCCCGCGGATCGAGGAGATCGTCGCCTTCCGGGTACCGGGCGATCGCCTGATCAAACTGCACGTCGCGACTTGGCACGCGGGACCTCATTTTGTCCACTCCGAGTGCCTCTTCATCAACCTCGAAAACCGCGACACCAACCGGCGCGATTTTCACGGTGTGCCGCTTCCCGTCGAATGCCGCTATCGGCTCTGAACCGGGGCCACGACGCCGGCCGGGCCGTATGGGCGCGGATCAGACGGGCGATCGAGGCTCTACAGGGCTGCGCCGCCCGGCAGGCCGCATTAGAGTTGTGGCAGGAGGTCTAGTCCGGAGGATGCCGCATAAGCGACTTGTTCCAAATCTACGGCCAATGACGCTTAAGACCCTATCATGCCGACGATCACGGCAAACACAAACCCGATTACCAGAAACCAGAACAGACCACCCAGGATTTCCGCTCCATTCGGGCGGGTATTCTGGATCTCGTGGCTGTTCATTCGCGTCCTCGCCATGACCCGCTCCTATCGACGCTAGTCGATAGTAAACAACCCCACCCGACGACGGTTCCGGTGGGCAATCAGCGTGTGATCAGACGGGCATGCGGGGTGTCCCCATCCCCCGTAGGATGTGTCGAATGTGCGGACATCGGCGTTCGCCGAGGGCGGCGATCCTAGCCCTCTGAACATCGCCA
Organism: uncultured Alphaproteobacteria bacterium; assembly: GCA_963799085.1. Lineage (GTDB taxonomy): Bacteria > Pseudomonadota > Alphaproteobacteria > ATCC43930 > CGMCC-115725 > AP-15. Next base: position 83,556 of record CAWCWA010000009.1, read on the forward strand.
TCCCCACACCTCGGGCGGCAGGGGGTAAAGATCGCCGTCACCGTTACCGCCGCGATGAAGGGTGGCCTGAAATTACGGATCGGAGATGGTGACGCCGTTGATTGTCGCTCTGTTACGCTGGACACTACGGCTGGTGCCACTCCGGTTCATCTGCTGGACCCCCCGGCCGTTCAATTGGTCGTGCACCGAGATATTGCCGGAGGTCGTGGCAGCGGGAGCCGGTTCGAGCCAGACTGAATCCCGAGGGAGGCTTGGCGGAGATTGACGCGCTGCTTCCCGAAACGACTGCAAGCCTATGGACGCTGCGAGATGGACAGCACAATAGCTTTCTTTTTCTTGAGGGCGGGTGCGGCAGTAGGTGGAAAATTGCCGATGGCGGCGATCTGCGGCAGAGATGTTATCGGTTCATGCGAGCAGATCAAGGATTTGCTCGGCCGGGGCGACATTCAGGGTCCTCCAGCCGTCGATTTTGCGCAGCGTGATCTGCGCGCTGGCGAGCAACGCCCAGAACAACATGCAGGCGGTATCGGCGCAGGGCAGCAGGCACTGCGGTCTTGATGCGCCGCTTGAACTCTTCGTGCAGGCGCTCGATGGCGTTGCGTGGTTCGGATCGACTTCCACTGCTCGGGTGGGATAGCGCAGGAAGGTGAAGAGTTTTTCGTCCGCTTCTTCCAGGCTGTCGGCGACCGGACGGCAGCGCAGCCGCCATTTGCGCAGAAACGCCTTGCGCTTGGCCTCCACCTCCTTGGCGGTCTCGGCGTAGATCATGTCGGCATAGTCGGCGCTGATCTCGTCGTAGAGCTTCTTCGGCGCGTGCGCCAACAGGTTGCGATGCTTGTGCCCGGTGCAGCGCTGGACCGGCGCCTCGTTCCACAGCGTGGCGATCGCGTTTTCCAACCCCGCCGCGCCATCGACGATCACCAACTCGGGCGCGGCCAAGCCACGGGTCAGCAGGTCATCCAGCAGAGCCCGCCAAGCGGCCTCGCTTTCGCCGCCCATGTTGCGCAAGGCGAGCAGTGCCTTCTGGCCGTCACGACGAACGCCCAGCGCCACCAACAGCGAAAGGCTGGCCGCCTTCCTGTCGAGGCGAACCCGGACCACCGTGCCGTCGAGGATCAGGCGCACGATGTCGTCCGGCGACAGGTCGCGCTGCTGCCACGCCTCCCGGTCGGACTGCACCTTGTGCCAGGCCCGGCTGACGGTGTCCCCCGCCTTCGCGGGGGCAGGCTCTTGCCAACCGCGCCGCCGAATTTTGGGGCGCGGGGGGAGACTCTGCGAGCTTCTTAATTGACGCCGCTAGAGCTCAGACAACCCCGTCGTCCTTCAATCGGCGGATTTCGGCGGCGTCGAGACCGCATAGGTCTTCCAGCACCTCGGCCGAATGCTCGCCAAGCTGCGGCGGCCGGCTGACCGCGACTGGCGAATCCGACAGTTTCACCGGACAGCCGACGGTCTGATAGACGCCGCGGCCCGGATAATCGACATCGACGATCATCTCGCGCGCCTTCAGATGCGGGTCGGCCAAGACCTCGCCGGTGTCCTGGCAGGCGCCGCACGGCACGCCCGCCTCACCGAGAATGAGCATGACCTCGTGCTTCGAGCGCGCGCTCGTCCATTCGGTGATGATCGCGTTTAGCGCGTCGCGGTTCTCCCAGCGTGCCTCTTCATTGGCAAAGTGCGGGTCCTCGGCCAGTTCCGGCCGGCCGATCGCGCGGCAGAAGGCCGGCCACATCTGCTGCTGCGCGGTGATGAAGGCGTAATCGTTGGGGCCGCCCGGCGCGCAGGGATAGGTGGTGCTGGGCACGCCGCGGCCCATCTGGTTGCCGCGCCGCGGCATCGGCGCGCCGAAGCGCTGATGGTCGCGCAGGCTGACGCGGATGATGTTGACGACCGCGTCCTGCATCGAGACCTCGACATGCTGGCCGCGGCCGGTCCTATGTCGTTGCTGCAATGCCGCCAGGATGCCGATCGCCATATGCATGCCGGTGCCGGAATCGCCGATCGCCGGCACGACGAAGGTCGGCGGGTTTTCCGGAAAGCCGGTGATGCTCATCGCGCCGCCCATCGCCTGGGCGATCGGTTCGAAGCTCTTGTAATCGGCATAGGGGCCGTAGGTGCCGAAACCTTTGATCGTGGCGTAGATCAGCCGCGGGTTAATCCTGGCCAATTCGTCGTAGCCGAGCCCCAGCCGGCCGAGCGCGCCCGGCCCGAAATTTTCGAGCAATACGTCGGATTTGGCGATCAACTCCTTGAAGAGTTCCTTGCCGCGGCCGGTCTTGAGATTGAGCGTCAGGCTCTTCTTGTTGGCGTTGAACAGCAGGAAGAAGAGGCTGTCGCTGTCCGGCAGGTCGCGCATGTTGCGCCGCGCCACGTCGCCGCCCTTGGGTTCTTCGAGCTTAATCACGTCGGCGCCGAGAAACGCCAGCATCTGGGCGCAAGCCGGCCCCGCCTGGTTGTGCGTCATGTCGATAACACGGATGCCTGCAAGCGCCTGGTTCATTGCGATACTCCTGATCCGTCTCGGTCGGTTGCTGCGGCTTCAGCCGGGGCGGGATACCAGTCCTCGGCAAGGATCTGCTCGATCGTAAAGGGACAGTCCTTTGGCAAAGAGAGGGCCGCCGCGCGTTCCTGATACTTCTCCAGATCGACCGCCACCCGTTTTCGCGCGATCGCGTAGAGCCGTGAGATCGTCTCATCGAGATCGCGGCGCAGTGTCGGCGTCAACTTGTCGTCGAGCTCGCCGCGGGCCTCGATGATCGAATCCATCCAGTCGAAGCGCGGATCGCGCGCCGGGGAGTAGGCGAGCTTCAACAGATGTACCAGGATGCGCCGCACCTGGGCGCGCACGGCGTCGCGCTCGCTCTTGCCCAAATCCTCGATCTCCTCGGCAAGGTGCGCGCGGTCAAACCGGTTGTCGCGCGTGCGTAACGTGCGCAGCACGTCGGCCTGGTACTGCGTCCAGGCGTAGAAGTCGTCGTCGTAGCGTGGTCCGTCCGGCATCCTCGGCAAACCCCTCCGCCGTCCGCCGCATTATACCCGTCCGGATCGGCGCTTCGGGCGGAAATCCAATGGCGCCGGCCCCGAAGCTAGCCCTCCGCTTCACCGGTGATGGCTCAGCCGATATGATCGGCCGCGACGCGAGGCAGCGGAGGGACCATGAAGAGCATCACCGTCGATTACGTCAAGCGGCTCGCCGAGGAACCGGAGAAGGGCCACAACCGCTGGCACGAGGCGATAGCACCCGTTATCGAGGCCGCACCCGGCGAGGAAGTCGAGATCGAGACCCGCGACGCCTTCGACGGCCAGATCACAGCGGCGACCACGGCCGACGATCTGCGGCAGTGCGACCTCAACCTCGTCCATCCGCTGACCGGTCCCGTCTACGTCACGGGGGCGCAGCCGGGCGACCTGCTCGAAGTCGAAATCCGCGACATGAAGCCGGGGCCCTTCGCCTATACGGTGCAGGTGCCGGGTTTCGGCTTTCTGCGCGACGTCTTCCCCGACCCCTACATCGCCAAATGGACGATCAAGGACGGCTTTGCCGAGTCGCTGGATCTTCCGGGCGTGCGCATTCCCGACGGCTCGTTTGTCGGCGTCATCGGCGTCGCCCCGTCGAAGGAACTGCGGGAGAAGGTGACGCGTCGCGAGGCCGAACTCGCTGGCCGCGGCGGCATTGCATTGCCGCCCGAGCCCCTGGGCGCGGTGCCAGTCTCGCCGCCGATCGCCGCCGAGGCGTTGCGCACGATCCCGCCGCGCGAGAACGGCGGCAACATGGACATCAAGCAGCTCTCGAAGGGCGCGCGTCTGCTGCTGCCGGTCTTTGTCGAGGGTGCCCTCTTCTCGGTCGGCGACGCGCATTTCGCGCAGGGCGACGGCGAGGCCTGCGGCACGGCGATCGAGATGTCGGGCTCGATCCTGGTGCGCTTTTCGCTGCTGAAGGGCGAGGCGACGCGCCGCGGCGTCCGCTTCCCGCGCTTTTCCCGCGACGATTATTATTTTCCGCCCGAACTCGCCGCTCCCCGCCGCTTTATTGCCACGACCGGCATGTCGATCCGCGACGACGGCACCAACGAGAGCGAAGAGACGACATTGAGCGCCCGCAACGCTTTGATGGCGATGATCGACGTTCTCGTCGAGCGCGGCTGGACCCGGCAGCAGGCCTACGCGATCTGCTCGGTCGCGGTCGATCTCAAATTGAGCGAACTCGTCGACGTGCCGAACGTGATCGTCAGCGCCTTTCTGCCGCTCGACATCTTCGGCAAGTGAGCCCCGAGGCGAAACTCTACCGCAGATAAATTTGCATGTTCTCGAAGTCGAAGGTCACCGCATAGCGTTTGAAGAAATCGTGGCCGACCATTCCCGCGAGGTAGAAGCCGAACTTATATTCCCACGGGAAAGGGCCATCGTAGAGACCCGGGACGTTCTCTTGCCGGACGCCGCTGAACGAAACACGGCGCACGGTATAGGGCACGATCCGTAGATTTCCGCCTCCCCCGGCCCCTTCCGAAGCTTTGTCTTCCTCGAGCTTGATGCCGGCTTGCTTGATCACCAACTCCGCCAGCTTGACCCCGGCGCTTGCCAGCCCCGTATCGACGAAGAGCAGCGAGGGCGGGAGCGTGTCCACGCGGCCCCAGCCCACCATGAAATGGTCGCCCGCGATCCAGAACCGGACCGCGACGCTCTTGCCCGATGACGCGGCGCGGAACTGCTCCAGAGTTTCCGCGGTCTTGCGGCGCAACACGAGCTCGCCCTGCGGATAATCCATCGTCGTCAAGAAATGGTAGAAGAGAGTCGTCCCGATGATGCCGTCGATGCGCTTCACCCCCAAATCTTTGGAGAGTTGGCGCAACGGGAGCATTGCAACGGGCAGGTTCTTGATCGTCCAGTCGCCGATGGCAAGCGAGGCGATCCGCCCGTTCTCGACCTCGGCGTGCTGGCCGCCGGAAAAGGTGCCCTGTACGCCCCCGAATTGCGGAACGCCAAGCTCCTTGGCGAAATCCGTGTCGAGCGCCACCTCCGAACCCCCGGTATCGATGAAGAATGTGACTTCATCGCCGCCGTTGACGCGGACATTGACCACCGGCAGCGGATCGGTCCTGACAAACTTGACCCGAGTGCTCATCCCCTCGCCGGCGATTTCGTAGGGCGTCTCGCCCTTGAAGCTCTGCAATTTCGCAACGTTCAGCGTCGGATACTGCGAGATGATCAGCTTGTTCCCGGCGACATCAACGCCGTCCAGCGCCGCTGCGGCCTTTTGGAAATCATCGCGGCGATAGAACGCCTCGGCCAGCATGACCTTGGCGTCGGTCTCGCCCGGCCGCAGGACGATGGCCTTTTCCAGCCGTTGCTGCGCATCGCCGAGCCGGTTCGCCAGCAATGCGATGCGCCCCAGCTGGAGGATGGCGGAGGGGTCCTTGGGGTTCTGGGCGATAATCCGCGAATAAATCTCGCCGGCTTCGGCAAACTTGCCGGCCCGGAAGAGCCGACCGGCCGCATCGCTCTCCATCTGCCCCGACGCGCACATCCCCGGTTGCGACAAACAACAGCACGCGATAATCGCCGCAATTGCTAATCGAATTCTCATCTCGAGGTTGAGCGTTAGGCCGCTTTGGCGAGCGCGGCCGCCACCGCGACCAATGTCGCGTCGGTCCCCCGGCCGCCGATGATCGACAATCCGACCGGCAGGCCCTCGACGAGCGATCCCGGCAGATTGACCTGCGGCATGCCGGCGAGCCCGCCATGGGCGCAGAGGCACAGGATGCGGTCGCGCTGCATCGAGGCGGCCGCCAGCTTTTCGCCGCGTTTGGGCGCGGGAAATGGCGTCGTCGGCAGGCACATGATCGTCCCCGGCGGCAGCAGATGCCGCATCCGGCCACGAACCTCGGTGCGCACGAGGTTCGCCCATTGCCGTTCGGTCTCGGGGATCTGCGAGCCGGTAAAGATATTGCGCGCGACGCTGTAGGCGAACCGTGGGTTCATTTCCTCGACCCAGTCCTTGAAGGTCAGCCACGCCTCCGAGGGCTGCAAGGTGCGCTGCGCTCGCGCCCATTGCACGATGCCGGAGGGCGCCATGATCTCCTCGCGGCTGTCGCCGATCGACCGCCTTCAGGCGGCCGAGCATCGGCTGCAATGCCGCGGCGACCTCGGGATCGGCGAAGGCGAAGGCGTCGACCGCGACGACCAGCCTCTCCGGCAGCGCCGTCGGGATCGTCTCGCCCAGCATGACCGCCGAGACGCGCGCGAAGGTCGCCGCATCGCGGGCGAACCAGCCTGTCGTGTCCGAAGTGGGGGCTTGCGGCAGCATCCCGGTCACGTCGATCCGCCCGTGCGTCGGCCGGATGCCGTATAGCCCGCAGAAGCTCGCCGGCACTCGCACCGAGCCGCCGGTGTCGGTGCCGAGTGCCGTATCGCAGAGCCCGGCGGCGACCGCCGCGGCCGAACCCGAGGACGAGCCGCCCGGCACCCGCCCCGGCGCGTTGACGTTTACCGGCGTCCCGTAAAACGCGTTCTCGCCGACGATGCCGAGCGAGACCTCGTCGGTGATCGTCTTGCCGATCAGCGTCGCGCCGGCGTCTAGCAGCCGCTGCACCGCCCAGGAATGCCGTGTCGGCACTGGATACCACCGCTCCCAGTCGGGATTGCCGCCGCCCGTCGGGTGCCCCGCCACATCGAAGAGATCCTTCGCCGCAAAGGTCAGCCCGGACAGCGGCCCCTCCGGCGCGCCCCTCGATATGGACGCGGGGACCGGGCACAAACGCATTGATCTCCTGATCCGACATGAACGCCTCGCTTGTGGAACCGATTCCGAGAATCGCGGGTTTAGGCTTTGCCATCAACGGAGGCGAACGATGCCACGCGGCGACAAATCATCCTATACCGACAGGCAAAAGCGTATGGCCCGGCACATCGAGGAGGGCTACGAAGAGCGCGGCGTGCCGGAGAAGGAAGCCGAGCGGCGCGCCTGGGCGACGGTCAACAAGGAGACGGGCGGCGGCAAGAAGAGCGGCTCGGGCCGCGGCAAGCCGGAGAACCATGCGCCGGCGCGCAAGGGCGGCCGGATCGGCGGACGTGCCTCGGCCTCGCGCCCGGCGGCGGTGCGTTCGGCCTCGGCGAAAAAAGCGGCGGCAACGCGCAAACGCAATGCCGAGCGCCGCGCCTCGACGTGAAGCCGCATGCCAGGGACCAGCGCGCTGAAGGCTCAGCCCCGGATTGCGGCCGCGCGGCGGGCAAGCGCGCCCAATGCCGCGGTCATCGGCGTGGCGATGCCGAGTTTCCCGCCGATCTCGACGACGGCGTCGACCAATGCCCCCAATTCGAGGGCGCGGCCGGCCTCGTAATCCTGCAGCATCGAGGTGCGGAAGGCGCCGAGTTCGGCGTTGATCGCATAGCGCTTCTCGACCTCGATCGCGGGCGGCGCGCCGACCGCCTTTGCCACCGCGGCAACTTCATGCATCGCGGCAACCGCGATCCGGCCGAGACCGGCGTCCGCCATGATCTCGTCGATCCGGGCCCGCGCTATGACCGAAAGCGGGTTCATCGCGGCGTTGCCGAGGAGCTTCGCCCAGACCTCGCTGCGGATGTCGTCGGTGACCGTCGCGTCGAAGCCGGCGCGGCGCATCAAGGCGGCAACCTCGCCGGTGCGATCGCGGGGTGCCCCGGCGGCCTCGCCCAGCACGAGCTTGCCGCCGCTCGTCCAGCGCACGACCCCGGGTGCGGCGCGAGCCGCTCCCATATAGACGACCGAGCCCACCACGATGCGCGCCGGCAACGCCTCGATCAACGCGCCGTCGGGATCGACCGCCGCGATCTTCTCTCCGGCATAGGGGCCGTCATAACCGTCGAAATACCACCACGGGATGCCGTTCAATATCGGCAGCAAGATCGTCTGCGGACCGATCAGCGGCGTTATCGCCGGAAGGCCCGCGGGCCAGTCCTGCGCCTTCATCGTCCCGATCACCAGATCCTGCGGGCCGAGTGCGGCAGGATCGTCGGTCGCCTCGATCCGGGCGACGCCGCCGCCATTCCATTTCTCGACCCGCAGCCCGTCGCGGCGGATCGCGGCCAGGATGTCGCCGCGCGCGATCAATTTCGGCGCAAACCCGGCAGCCGCAAGCGAATAGGCGACCGCACCGCCGATGGCGCCGGCGCCGACAACCGCGATCGAAGAGGGTTGCGTCATGCTGCATCTTTCCTTTTGCGGCGGTTAGTCTAGCCCTGGTTGATTGCAGGAACATCGGCGGTAAAATTGCCGTATTTGCATGGTAGCGATGGTCCCTTCGGCGGCCGTGGCGGTAGGTTGCTCGAAGGCAAGCGGGACTACGGTCGGAAAATTTGCTGATAATTCGTTGCAAATAACAGCAAAAACAGCAAACGCGATCGGCCCCCGAGGACATGCCCTGTCTTTCCGTTTGCGGCGGCTACAATGGCGGCGATGCTGGTGCAGATCTACGAAGTCGGATCGGCGGCAGAGGCGCGGGCGCTCGTCGCGGCTCGGCGTCGATCATATCGGCGTATTGGTCGGCGACGGCGCCTTTCCGCGCGAACTGTCCGCGCATCAGGCCCGAGAGATTTTCGCCGCGGTCCCGGCGCCGGCGCGGCGGGTGGCGCTGTCGCTCTCGGCCGATCCGGCGGCGATCGCACGGGTCATCGAGGACGCCAGGCCCGACATCGTTCATCTGGGTGCGGCGGTCGAGCGGCTGACGCCGGAAATGGCGCTGGCGCTCAAATCGCGCCATCCGCAAGTCGAGATCATGCGCTCGATCCCGATTGTCGACGCGACGAGCCTCGCCCATGCCGAAGCCTATCGCGAGATCGCCGACTTTCTGCTGCTCGACAGCCACGAACCCGGCGACGCGCAGATCGGCGCGCAGGGCCGCACTCATGACTGGGGCCTCAGCCGGCGGATCGTCGAGACCTCGCCGATCCCCGTGATCCTTGCGGGCGGCCTCGGCCCCGACAATGTCGGCGCGGCAATTGCCGCAGTCCAGCCCAAGGGTGTCGAACTCGAAGACCGCGACCGACCGGTCTGACGGCGACGGCAAAGATCTCGACAAGGTGCGCCGCTTCGTCGCCGCGGCGAAACTCACCAGGTGAAGGCCGTGCCCCTGAGTTCGACGGCGCCATTCTTTTCGATGGCGCCCAGCAGCCGCACGCGGCACGACCAGCCGGGGGCGCAGCCGGCGGTCCGGTCCCGGTCGGCCTTCGCCGCTGCCTGCGGATCGAAGATCAGCGGCTTGCCGGTCTCGGCTGGGCGCGGCAGCGGCGACAGCGACATCGGCCCCAGGCTCGGTGTGGCCTGCTGCGCCGAGGCCGGCATGGCGGCGGCGGCGAACGCGAGAAACGCCGCCGGCAGCCAGGCCCGCGCCATCGCCGCGGCTCAGAGCGCCTTCAGCATCGTTTCGGCGCTGGAGACGTCGAACTCGCCCGGCTTCTCGACATTGAGCGCCTTGACCACGCCGTCATCGACCAGCATCGAATAGCGTTGCGTGCGAATGCCCATGCCTTCCTTGATCCGGTCGAGTTCGAGTCCGATCGCCCGGGTGAAATCGCCGCTGCCGTCGCCGAGCATCACGAGCTTGCCGTCGGCCTTGTGCTCCTTGCCCCAGGCGCCCATCACGAAATGGTCGTTGACCGCGATGCAGGCGATCGTGTCGACACCCTTGGCCTTGATCTCGTCGGCGTGGTTGACGTAGCCCGGCAGGTGCCGCGCCGAGCAGGTTCGCGTATAAGCGCCGGGCACGCCGAACAGCGCCACTTTCTTGCCGCGGAAGAAATCTTCGGTGCTGACCGATTGGGGGCCGTCCGGGCCGAGATAGCGGAGCGTCACCGATGGCACCCTGTCGCCGACCTTGATCGTCATGGATCATCCTCCGGATCGCACGGTTTCGAGTGGCGGCATCCCAGCACAGGGCGGGGAGGGCATCAACCCCGCCGTCACGGTGCTGTTCGCCGCAACAGCGGATCTCGACCCGGGCGTCGTCACCCGGCTGGCTCGGGAATTGCCGCAGGACGAGCAACGCAGGGCCGCGGCCTTCGCCTTCGACCGCGACCGGCGGACGTATGTCGCGGCGCATGCGTTGCTGCGTCGTGGATTGCGTCCGCTCTTGCGCGGCGCGGAGCCGCTGGTGGTTCCTGGTGCATTGGGCCGCCCCGAACTCGACGCCGCGCAGCGCGGCCAGCCGCCGCTTACGTTCAACCTGACCCATACGCAGGACTTCGCGGCATGCGCGATACTGCGCGGCGCGCCCGTCGGCATCGACGCCGAAGACATCCGCCGCCCGATCGAGGTTGCAGCAGTGGCGCAGCGCTGGTTCGCCGCCGCCGAATGCGCGCTCCTCGACGCCTTGCCGATTTCCGAGCAGGCCGAACTGTTCTTCCGCATATGGACATTGAAGGAGGCGATCCTGAAGGCGGCGGGTTGCGGCCTGCGGGTTTCGCCCGAGCGGTTCGCGGTCGAGCCGGGGCAGGACGCCGCGAGCCTGCCATCGGATCTTGGCATTCCGATCGAGTGGCGGCTCGCGGAATTGACCCCCTCGCCATATATCCGTCTCGCCGTCGCCGTCCCCGGGCGCGAGCAGATCACCTTGACATCGACCGCCGTCGACCTTGCCTGAGCCTCAGCCGAGCCGCGGCAGAACTTTCTCGGTCAGCAGCACAAACGAGCGATGGCTCAAGGGCGCGCAGAGCAGGTAGTCGAGGCCGATCTCGCCGCGCAGCCGTTCGATCTCGTCGACGATCCTGTCGGGTGTGCCGTGCAGGATCACCTCGTTCAGATAGCGCTCGACCGGATCGACCCCTTCCGGGGTGAAGTCCGACTGCATGACCGGGCGATGCCGCGCGTGCAGATAGGAATCGACGATCCATTCCGCACCGCTGCGCGCCACCGCCGCCGCCTCGCCCTCGCTGTCGCCGAGCGCTACCAGGCGGGCGATCGGGATGTCGCAGCCAGTCTCGGAAAAGCCGGCTTGGCGCAGCTTCTCGGCATAATAGCGGCGCTTGCGGCCGATCTCGGCCGGCGAGGAATGCGGGTCCATCAGGATCGAAAAGCCGCGGCCCGCCGCCCAATCGATCGCGCCCTCGGAACTCGCCGCCATCCAGACCGGCGGATGCGGGCGCTGCGTCGGCCGCGGCAGGATCTCGAGATCCTCGAAATGGAAAAACTCGCCGGCGAAATTGAGCCGTTCCTCGGTCCATGCCTTGAGCACGATTTCGACCGTCTCGCGAAACCGCGCGGCGCTCTCCTCGGGCGGAACGCCGAAAGCGGTGAACTCGACGCGGGCGAACCCTCGCCCCGCACCCCAATTGACCCGTCCGCCCGACAGCACGTCGAGCAATGCCACCTCCTCGGCAAGCCGCAGCGGGTGGTAGAACGGGGCGAGCGACACCGCGGTCCCGATCCGCAGCCTGCTGGTGCGCGCCGCCGCCAGCGTCCCGACCATATGGATCGACGGGCACACGCTGAAGCTCGAAAAATGATGTTCGGCGAGCCACACCGCGTCGTAGCCGGTGCGGTCCATGATCTCGATCCGATCGAGCGCGCGGGCATAGACGGTGGCGAGATCAACGCGCCTCTCGGGCCAACTGAAAAATTGCAGGACGCCGAACTTCACGATTGCGCGCCGGGCAGGCTTTGCCAGAAATCGAGTGCCGCGCGGGCGCAGCGCTCGGGCTGCAGCAGATTGACGCCGTGCCCGTATCCAGGGAACAGTTCGATTTGGCCCCGCGGCAGCGCCTCGGCCAGGATCTTCTGCTGTTCGGAAGCGATCCGGCTCTTGTCGCCGCTCAGGAGCAATACCGGTGCGGCGACCTGTGGCAGGATCGGGCGGACATCGACCTTCTCGAAACATTCGTGCAGCGCGGCCGCGACCTCGCGCGGGGTCTTGTCCATCTCGGCGATGCACCATTCCTGCAGCGGCTTTGCCGCCTGGTCGAGATCGAGGCGATAGCCCAAGGTGCGGCGGCACCATTCGCCGGTGCCGTGCGCGCGGATCGCCGCCGAGGTGCTCTCCTGGCCGAGGGAGTAGATGCCCTTTGATCTCGTCCAAAATCCGCACCGGCGTGTTGCACAAGACGAGGCTCACGATCCGCTCGGGATGGGCGGCGGCCAGCAGCAGCCCGACGAGGCCGCCCGACAACTCGCCGACCCAATGCACCGCTGGCAGGGACATCTGGTCGAGCACCGCCAGGATCTGCGCGGCGATCGTCTCGGGCGTGTAGCGATAGCCGGCGGGCGGGCGATCGGAGGCGCCGCAACCGACAAGGTCCGGACGATAGACCCGGTGGCTCTCGGCGATCGATGGAATCCAGCGGTTCCAGAACGTCGCGTTGCGCGCGAAGCCGTGCAGCATCAGCACCGCCGCCGCCTCGTCCCAAGGCCACAGATAGTCATTGACGGCGCAGGCGAGCGACAGGCCGTCGGCGAGGCGAATGGTCGTCATAAGGCGGCTCCTTGCGGTACCTCCGCAGAGTCGGGCGGGCAGTTGCGCGGCGATCAGCACCCGTCCGGCCGCGAGCGACGGTTCCGGCGGGCCCGTCCGGTCCGAGGGATTGGCCGATCGTGTAGGCGCCGTCAATCAGAAGTTGTAATTCCCGCGCCAGCAAGTCAGGGTCTCGGGCCCCGGCCGCGCGCGCAAGCGAACAAAGCCGGTCGAAGACCGCGCGCTTATGGGCGAGGATCACCGCGCGGGCCGGATGATCGGGCTCGGGAAACTCGGCGCCGGTGTTCAGGAACGGGCAGCCGCGCCACCGCGGATGCGAAGCCGCCGCCGCCACCATGTCGAGGATCGCTTCGAGGCGGTGTCGCGGGTCGTCCCCGCCCTTGGCTTCGGCCTTGTCCCAGCGTTCCCAGAACGCCTCGTTGCGGTCGGCGAGCCAGGCGGCGACGAGCGCATCCTTCGACGGGAAGTGGCGGTAGAGGCTCATCTTCGCGACACCCGAGCGGGCGATGACCGCATCGACGCCGACCGCCCTGACACCCTCGCGATAGAACATCTCTGCGGCGGTATCGAGGATCCGCCGGCGGACCGGCCGCCGTTCCTCCCCGTCCATCCGAGATTGCTGCATAGCAATATTCTTCTTTACAAGAGACAGACCTGTCTATCTATATAGCGGTCCATCGGGTCGAAGGGTAGGAGCAATGACCGGCCGAGGGAAGCTGCATTACGCCTGGGTCGTCGCCGGCGTCACGTTTCTGACACTGCTGACCGCGGCCGGCCTGCGCGCGACGCCGGGCGTGCTGATCGTGCCGCTCGAAACCGAGTTCGGCTGGTCGCGGGCGACGATCTCGTTCGCGGTCGCGGTCAACATCTTCCTCTACGGGCTGATCGGGCCGTTTGCGGCAGCGGTTATGGACCGTTTCGGATTGCGCCGCACGATGCTGGCCGCACTCGCGCTGATTGCGCTCGGCGTCGCGCTGACGCCGCTGATGACCGAGCCCTGGCAATTGGTGCTGTTGTGGGGCGTCGTCGTCGGCAGCGGCAGCGGCGTCACCGCGCTGGTGCTGGGCGCCACCGTGGCCGCACGCTGGTTTATCAAGCGGCGCGGTCTCGTCGTCGGCGTGCTGACCGCGAGTACCGCCACAGGACAACTGATCTTCCTGCCGATCCTGGCGCGGCTCGCGACAACCAAGGCTGGCGCAGCGTGTCGCTGGTTGTCGCCGCGGCGGCACTCGCGATGATGCCGGTCGTCTGGTTGCTGATGCGCGACCGGCCCTCCGATATCGGGCTCCAGCCTTATGGCGCCGAGCCGCGACGCGCCGGCCATGATCGCAGCCAGGGGCAATCCGGTCGCGACGGCCCTTGCCGCACTCGGCGACGGGTTGCGCAGCCGCGATTTCTGGCTCTTGGCCGGCAGCTTTTTCATCTGCGGCGCCTCGACCAACGGGCTGATCGGCACGCATCTGATCCCGGCCTGCGTCGATCACGGCATTCCCGAGGTGACCGGCGCCAGCCTGCTGGCGATGATGGGGGTCTTCGATTTCGCCGGAACCACGCTCTCCGGCTGGCTCAGCGACCGATGGAGCAACCGCGGGCTTCTCGCTTGGTATTACGGGCTGCGCGGATTGTCGCTGATCTATCTGCCGTTCGCCTTCGGCATTTCGGTCTACGGGCTGCCGCTCTTCGCGGTCTTTTACGGGCTCGACTGGATCGCGACCGTGCCGCCGACGGTGCGGCTCGCCGGCCGCGATCTTCGGTTCGGCGCGCGGACCGATCATGTTCGGCTGGATCGCCGCGGCGCATCAGTTGGGCGCGGCGTTGGCGGCCTTTGGCGCGGGCTGGCTGCGGGTGCAGTTCGGCAGCTATCTCGAAGCCTTCATGCTCTCGGGGCTGCTTTGTCTCGCCGCGGCGCTGATGGTCCTATTCATCGGCCGCCACGCCACGGCAGCGGTGCAGCCGGTGCCGGTCCCGGCCGAATGACCGGTCGCGCGACGACCGAGGCAGGAAACGACCCGCCTCGGTCCAAGCGCCTCGAACTTGTTCGCTCAGGCGGATTTAAGCTCGATCTTGCGGGCTTTGGCCGGGCTGGCCTTGGGCAAGACGAGATGCAGCACGCCGTCCTTGTGGGTGGCTTCGATGCGCGAGCTGTCGATGTCCTCTGACAAGGTAAAGACCCGCTCGTAATCGCCGTCGGCATACTCGTCATAGACGCGCCGGTAGCCCGCATGCTGCTGATTTCCGCCGCGGCCGCGCAATGTCAACACCCGCCTTTCGAGCGTGATGTCGACATTGTCGAGCGACACCCCGGGCATCTCGCAAAGCACGATCAGGCTGTCGCCGGTCTCGTAGATGTCGGCAGGCGGCGTGAAGACGGGCCGGCTGGGGGCCTGCTCCGCACCTTGCGCGGCGGTGGGGGAACGGGGATCGAGGGTCCTGACTTCCTGGGCCATTTGCAGTTACCTCCCTTCAATTCAGGCGGCGCGGATCTGGATTTTTTCGGCCGATCCGCCTCGAGCCGCTCGAGTTCGATTTCAAGGATGCCGTTGTCGAAGCGCGCCTGAACCTTGTCGGCGTCGACGCGGAACGGCAGCTGCACGGTGCGGGCGAAGGTGCCGTAGGCGCGCTCGCGGCGGTGCCATTTGACCTCCTGTTGCTGCGTCTTGAGCGGCCGCGACCCCTCCAAGGTCAGCACGTCCTCCTGCAGACTGAGGTTGATGTCGTCGCGGGTGACGCCTGGTAGTTCGGCGGTAATGACGACGCTGTTGTCGCCAAGCCAGATGTTGATCGGCGGAAACTCGCGCGCGGTCGCCGCGCTAAAACCGGTGAACAGCCGGTTCATTTCGCTCTGCATGCGGCGGAGCTCGACAAACGGGTCGATCCCCAGCCGCGGAAACTGGGAAAGCGCCATGACCTCACCTCCTCATGATGACCAAACAGACGAAACCGGACGTTTCGACGGGCCGCGCGCAGGGAGGCGGAGGTTCGGGCGGATCCGAAAATATCTGTCGCGGAACGTCGCCCGTAAATCGGGGAAAATGCAATGGCACGGTTCACATCCTCGCTGCGAAGCGACATGACCGCGGACGGCCGACCGATCGTCCGACCCTTCCTGCCCGGACCCGTCAGACGGCATCCGGCGCCACTTCGATTTAGTCACGTGCGGCTGGCATTCAAGCGCCGCCCTATGCGGCCCCTTAAAATCCGGTTTTGAGCTCGCCGGCGCGGATGCCGAAAAAGGCTTGCGGCTCGGAAGGCCGGACACCGAGCGCCTGCTCCATCCGCCCGACGCAGCGGGTGGCGCCGTCGAACAGGCCGCGCCAGGTCTGCGATTTCGGCAACACGCCCAACACGCACTCGTCAAAGAAATTGTAGTTGCGGTGCGCCTGGCAGCCGAAGGAAGGCCGGTCGCGCCGCGCCGCGGTCAGGATGATGCGGTTAGGTTTGGCCATGGCGCCGGCGGTGAACCCGCCCGAATAGCAGGCCGAGACGACCACGACCGTCGGCGCTTTGGCGCAGCCGAGGGCCAGCGCTCGGGCAAGCTGGTCGGGACGCAATGCCGCGTCGGAGCGGGCGAGCCACAAACCCTCGCCGCGCTCGCCGTGCGAGGTCAAATAGACGAGGCAGCGGTCACCGGGCTGCGCCGGCAGTTCAGCGATCCGCCGCAGCAGGTTGTTCGCGGTCGCGGGCTCGGCGCCGGCGCCGATCGCCGCGTCGCTGGCGCTCAGACGATGGATGTTGCTCGATGGGACCCCCGCCGCGATCAGCCGCGTTTCGATCGTTCTTGTCGCATTGTCGAAGACCGGCTCTGCGTCGTCCCCGGCGGCGAGCACCACCTGCCAGTTTCCTGCCACGGTCTGCGGCGGCGCGGCGCTTGTAGAGGCAATGCCGAGCGCCGACAGCGCCGCGAGACAGGCGGCAAGACCCGCAGCCTTCAAACACATCCTACCGACCCTCCATGCCGCCGCCGCGTTTCGTGCTATCGTGCCGCACTCCGAGGAGATGACGCGATGGCCATAGCACTCGCCGAAAAGACTTGCACGCCCTGCCGCGGCGGCGTCCCGCCGCTCAGCGAAGCCGAAGCGAACGAACTGCACGCCGAGGCGCCCGAATGGTCCTTGGCTGATGGCGCCACCAGGATCGAGCGCACCTTCCGCTTCAAGAATTTTCAAGAAGCCTTCGGCTTTGTCGAATGCGCCGCCGCCCTTGCCGAGGCCGAAGCGCATCATCCCGACATCAGCTTCGGCTGGGGCTATGTCACGGTCTCGCTGCGCACCAAAAAGATCAAGGGCCTGCACGAGAACGATTTCATCATGGCCGCCAAGCTCGACCGCATCGCCGGCGACGGCCGATAAGCACAAGGGAGGAGACGCCATGCCAACCTACATCATGCTCGCCAACTGGACCGAGCAGGGCGCCCACCGGGTCAAGGACTCGCCGCGCCGGGTCGACAGCGCAAAAAAGGCGCTCGTCGATATGGGAGGCGAATTCAAGGCCTTCTACATGACGCTGGGCGAGTATGACCTGGTCGCCGTCTACGAAGCGCCGGACGACGCGGTGGCGGCCCGGTTCACGCTGCTGCTCGGCATGCTCGGCACCGTCCGCACCCAAACCTTGAAGGCGTTTCCCGAGGCCGCCTACCGCGAGATTATCGCCTCGCTCGGCTGACCCCGGAGGAGAACGACCGATGACTGCCAAGACCCGGCAACTCCGCGCGCTGCTCGCCTCGGGCGAGTTTCTCTACATGCCGTCGGCGACCTCGCCGATCGAGGGCCGCTTGGCCGAGGCGGCCGGCGCCAAGGTGATCTACACCGGCGGCTATGCGACCGGCGCCTCGCGCGCCATCTCCGAGCCGTTGTTGACGATGGACGAACAGGTGCGCGTCGCGGCCGAAGTCGCCCGCGCGGTCGAGGCCCCGCTCGTCGCCGATGCCGGGGCCGGTTTCGGCGAGCCGTTGCACACGATGCGCACCGTGCGCGAGTTCGCCGCCGCCGGGATCGCCGGCATCCATATCGAGGACCAGCTTTTCCCGAAGCGCGCGCATTACCATAAATACGTCGCCCATGCGGTGCCGGTCGGCGAATTCGTCGACAAGATCCGCTGGGCCTGCCGCGAGCGCGACCGCACCGATCCTGATTTCGTGATCATCGCCCGCTCCGACACCTGCCGCGAACTGGGCCTCGACGAGGCCCTCTCCCGCGTCAATGCCGCGGCCGAGGTCGGCGCCGATCTCGGCCTCCTCTTCCCGCGCAACGACGCCGAAGCCGAGGCGGCGCCGCGCCTTGCGAAATTGCCGCTGGTCTGGGTGCAGAGCCGCGGCAACCGCGACGGCCGCCCACTCTACGGCCTCGACCAGCTCAAGTCGATGGGCTACCGCGCCTGCATCGATGCGCAATTGCTGCTCGGAGTCGGCGTCCATTTCATGAAGCAGGCATTGGCCGAAATGATGCAGACCGGGCGCTACACCGGGATCGGCGACAACCAGTTCACCGCCTTGCGCAAAGACATCGAGGACCTGATCGGCCTCGACGATTATTACGCCATCGAGGAAGCGACGGTCCAGAAGGAAGCCGATTAGTTAGATAGGGTTCAATGCTGAACTCGAATCCCCCCTTCGCCGGTCCCCGTTTAAAAATGACTAGGGCTCAGCGCCACGTCGCGGAAATCGATGAGACCATAGCACAGTATGTTCAGCAAAATCCGTGTCGTGTGGTATGCCACGCTGGAGAGGAAGAACAAAGGCCCGGAAGGCACTTGTGGAAGATGCATGTTGATCAAGCGCCGCCTGATTTGAGAACAATCTTAGGGGACGTCGTACACAACCTTCGTGCTTCTCTTGACTTGATGGCCTGCAACCTTGTTGGCTTAAACGGTGGAGACACTGCCAAGGTATACTTCCCGATGGCGGACGCACCTGATCAGTTAGATCGCCAGATCAAGGGCAAACGCTTTGATCGGGCATCAGACGCAGCAGTCGCGTTGCTTAAGTCTATCGGTCCCTACCCTGGAGGTTCGCGCTGTCTCCGCGCGCTTCATGATCTCGACATAATGGTATCTGGAAATTCCTTTTTTGGAGCACAAGTCGAAATTCGAGATGGACAAGGGGTATTCGACCTTCCTGCATCATCTCTTAACACGGCTGGACAACAGTTCTTCGTTCGTCCGGAATTCAAATTTCCGAAGGATAGCCCTTTTCCGAGACAGTCGTTAATACCAGCGCTCACCATCCTTTTTGAGGAAACCCGTGAGATCATAGAACGTTTTGCGGCCCTCTATGGGCCTTCCGCCAAGCCAAGCTAAATCATTCCGCCGCGGCGGCGCCGCGCGGCACCGCCGGCGGCTTGCGCATCAGCAGCAGCAATGGCAGGCCGGCGACGACCATTAGCATCATCAGCTTGAAATTGTCGATATAGGCGACCATCGCCGCCTGGCGCGTTACCTCGGCGTTGAGGGCGGCAATGCCGGATGGGTCGGTCAGGCTGTAGGGCGCGGCGAGATGCGGGGCGCGGGCCATCGGGTTGTCGGGCCGGACATGCTCCATCAGCCGGGAATGCACGACCTGGGTGTTCTGCGCCAGCAATGCCACGACGATCGCGATCCCCACGCTACCGCCGATATTGCGCATCAGGCTGAAGATCGCGGTCCCCTGGGTCAGCAAGTTGCGCGGCAAGGTCGAGAAGGTGACCGTGCTGAGCGGGGTGAAGACAAAGCCCAGGCCAAACCCCTGCAACACCCCGGTGGTGATCACCGGTCCCATTCCCATCGTCAGCGAGAACCCGGTCATTTCCCACATCGCGACCGTGGTCACCAGCAGCCCCGTAAGGATGATCAGCCGGGTGTCGATGCGGCCGACCAGACGGGCGACCAGGAACATCGCGACCATCGTCCCGATGCCGCGCGGCGCGGTCACGAGCCCGGTTGTCATCACCGGGTAGTTCAGCAGATCCTGCAGCATCGTCGGCAACAGCGTCATGGTGCCGTAGAGCGGGATGCCGATCAGGAACATCAGCACGGTGCCGACGATGCAATTGGCGTCCTTTAGCAGGTCGCGATTGAGGAACGACCGGTCGGTCGCGGTCGCGGTATGGACGACGAACAGATAGCAGGCCAGACCCGCGATCGTGGCCTCGATCCAGATTTCGGTCGAGCCGAACCAGTCTTTCAGCTGGCCGCGGTCGAGCATCATCTGCAATGCGCCGATCGCCACGCTCAGCGTGATGAATCCGAAGAAATCGAACGCCTCGCGGCGGGCGTGCCGCGAGCCGTGGATGAATATCATGATGCCCGATGGCAGAGAGCACGCCCACGGGAACATTGATGTAAAACACCCAGCGCCAATTGTAGTACTCGGTCAGCCAGCCGCCGAGTGCCGGGCCGATGATCGGGCCGAGGATTACCCCCATGCCCCAGACCGCCATTGCCTGGGCGTGTCTGTGCGGCGGATTGATCTGCAGCAATACCGATTGCGACAGCGGCACGAGTGCGGCGCCGCAGATCCCTTGCAGAAGCCGAAAGATCACGATCTGCGCGAGGCTCGTCGCCAACCCGCATAATGCCGAGGTCAGGGTGAAGCCGGCGACCGAGATCAGGAACACGTATTTGACGCCGAACCGCCCGGCGAGCCAGCCGGTCAGCGGCGTCATGATCGCCGCCGCCACGATGTAGGACGTGATGACCCAGGCGACCTGGTCTTGCGAGGCGGAGAAGCTGCCCTGCATGTGCGGCAGGGCGACATTGGCGATCGTCGTGTCGACCCCCTGCATGAAGGTCGCCAGCATGATCGAGACGGTGATAGCACCCCGGTTCGCGACCGGGGCTGGGGAAGCGTCCGTCACCGCTCCGCCGTCTGCTTCGCCCCCTTGCCGACGAGCCAGGCAAAAAAGGCGTCGACCCGATCGAGCATCGGCCGGCGATGCCTGGTGTCGACTTCGACCGTGGCGCTGAGCCCGGCATGCAGCGGCGCGTCCGGGTGGAGTTGGTCGATGCTGAGCCGCACCGGTAGGCGCTGCACGACCTTGACCCAGTTGCCGGTGGCGTTCTCCGCCGGCAATAGCGAGAAGGTGAGCCCGGTGCCGGGGCTCAAACTCTGCACCTTGGCGTCGAAGACCACGTCGGGGTAGGTATCGACCTCGACCGTCGCGGTCTGACCGGGGCGCATATGCGTCAGCTCGGTCTCCTTGAAATTGGCTTCGACCCAGATCCGGCCGCTCGACATCAGCGAGAATAGCGGTGTCGAGGCGTTGACGTAGTCGCCCACCTGTAGCTGCTCGACCTTGGTCACCACACCGGTTTCGGGCGCGCGCACGGTCGTATAGGAGAGGTTGAGCTTGGCCCGGTCGAGTGCCGCCTGGGCGCGCTGCACGGTCGGGTGCTGATCTGCCGGCAGGTCGGGATTGCCGCCGAGGCTGGCCAGCGTATTGGCCAGATCCTGCTGGTTCGAGGCCAGTTGCTGCCGCGCCAGCTCATAATTGTGGCTGGCCTGATCGAACGCCGCTTGCGACGTCGTGCCCGAGGTGAGAAGCCGCTTCTGCCGCTCGAACTCGCGATCGCGGAAAGCGACCGTGGTTTCGGTCGCCTTGGCGTCGGCCAGCTTCTGCTTGTAGGTCGCCTTCATCGCCTCGACCAGCAGCCGCGCCGCGTTTAGCTGGGCCTGGGCTTCCTCGACGGCGATCTCGAACGGCCGCGGATCAAGGCGGAAAAGCACTTGGCCGGCCTCGACCTTCTGGTTGTCGCGAACCTCCATCGCGACCACCCGGCCCGCCACGTCGGTGCTGATCGAGACGCGGGCGGCCTGGACGTAGGCGTCGTCGGTCGAGACGTACCGCCCGGTCGTCAGGAACCAGTAACCGGCGCCCAGCAGCACGACGATCGGCCCCAGCAGCATCAATGGCAGCCGCAGCCGCTGGCGCCAGGAACGTCGCCGATGTGCGATCATCGGCCGCACGTCGCCGGTGGCGCGCATCGTTCCCAGCGCCGAAGTTGCTTCGTTTTCGGCCGAACTCGTCACCCCTCGCCTCCCACTACGGACAGTTCCTTCCCGGCGACGGGCGCAAGCGGGGCCGGCAGGTCGACCACCGCCAACTCGGGAACAGGCGCCGGCATGACGCGCTCGGAAAGATTGCGGTGAACGCGGCGCAACAGACCGATCAGCAACGCTCCGTCGGCGCCGTCGAGATCGACGAAGGCCTCGTTGCTTACCGCATTCGACAGTTCGAGGATGCGGTCGAGGATCGGCCGCGCCTTTTCCGTCAGCACCAGCCGGCGCGCCCGGCGATCGCCGGGGTCAGGGCGCCGTTCGATCCAGCCCTGCTCCTCCATGCGGTCGATCTGCCGTACCAATGTCATCGGCTTGATCTCGAGGAGATCGGCAAGCCCCGCCTGATTGATCCCCTCGTTGCGGGCGAGATAGGCCAGCACTCGACATTGCGCGCGGGTCAGGCCGAGGTGCGAGAGCGCGCGCTGATTGAACCGCCGCCCGAACAGGCGGCCGACATCGTGAACGAGAAAGCCGAAACTGTGGTCTAAATCCATACCGATCCCAAACAAAGCACCAAAGGTGATTATAAGCATCCATATCAAAAAATCACCTGTCCGGCATCCCCCTTAGGCTCGCGGCTGGCAGTCGCGAATTCGATGGCTCGCCCCTCCGCCGGTGCGCGCCGCCCGCGACCGCATGCCGCGGGGCCCGGCTCCTCGAAGAGCCCCGCGGCACCGCATTCATTTTTTCGACGGCCGGAAATCCTGATCCGGAAAGGACGGGGTGGTCGGAGCCTGGATCATGATCATCGGGTGGTCGGCGCTCTGATGGCATGCATTGCACGCGGCGGTGAGATCGGCGTAGGCCTTGGCAAAGGCGGCAGCGTCTTGTTGCTTGATCGCGGCGTCGAGCGCCGCCATCGGCTGCTTGACGGTCGAGGCGATCATCGCCGGGATCGGCAGGTTATCGTGTTTCGGCACCAGCCTCGCGATGTCTTCGAACGTCTCGGTCAATTCCTGCAATTCGTAGGCGGCATAGGGCCAGTTGCGCTCGTTGCCAGCGAGGCCAAGCCGGAGACCACCAAAACCTGGCGGTTTTGGCGGGTTCGTGATTCGATAGGCTGGGTCCGCGCTGGGGGGCGGGGACGCGGGGTCAGGCAGGGTTTTTCGACGTTGACGAGCGGCTGAAGCAACCCTCGGCCAAGGGCGTTGCCCTGGAGCGGCTGAACGCCGTGGTGGATTTCGAGCTGTTCCGCCCCGACCTTGAACAAGCCGCGCCGCGCGCGGACCGCGCGCAGAGATGCTATGGGGCGAGCGGCGAGTGAAACGGCATCATCGTCGCTGCAACGAAACCGACGGGGGTGCCCCATGCCGCAGCCAAACGACTTGAGCAGGTCGCTCACCGCTCTGGACGAGGATAGCAGTGATCGAGATGAGCCAATCGAGTTGGCTCGTCGCCGGTATCGTTCCTGGAGCCGAACGTCATCCACTGAAGAAGCTGGCGCCCGATGAGGAGGCGCTGCTGCGTCTGCTGGAGCGCTGGCGGGATAAAGCGACGAAAGCCGGCGGCACGATCGCTCGGATTGTGGTCGCCCCCTGTTCGAGCCAGGGGCAGGCCTTCGAGGCTGGGCGCGACGGTTTCTGGCTGGCTCGTTGGCTCCGCGGGCGCGGCCTTGAAGCCTTTGTGATGCATCCGAACAGCGTTGCCGTGTCGCGCGAACATCGTCGGGCGAAGACGGACCGGCTCGACACCGAGCTATTGAAGCGGGCGTTTCTCGGCTGGCTTCGCGGGGAAGGCGACCATTGCGGCATGGCCGCGATCCCGACCCTTGAAGAGGAGGACGCCAAACGGCCGAGCCGCGAGCGTGAGAACCTGGTCGACGAGCGCACGCGCATCGGCAACCGGATCAAGGCGACGCGCGCGCCTCGGTATTCGCGGCTTCAAACCGACCTTGCGCACGGCAGCGGAGCGGCTGGAACGCCTGGACACGCCCGCGGGGGCGCCGCTGCCGCCCCGTACGTTGGCCGAGCCGCCCAATGGCGAGCTCCCCTCGGATCATCCTGAAAAACATCCACCCCGCGGCTGCGACCGGGAACCACGCAGCAATCGCCCTTGACAACCTAAACCCCATACAAGCCCGCCCCGGCCTGAACAGGGGGTGGCCGGCCGGCTTTCGATCACGTGCTGATGTTCAAGACGCTCGTTCCGCAGTCGAGCCACAATCTGTCGGACGAGCGCAGCGAATATCTGATCCGCGCCCGGCTGTCGTTCATGCGCTTTCTCGGGCTGGGGCTGGCCGACACGGCGCCGGACGCCAACACGATCTGGACCTTCCGCGAGGCACCGGCGCGGGCCCGGATCGGGGGTAGGCCGGCGATCGAGGTTCTGTTCGAGCGCTTCGAGGCGGCGCTCTTGGCGGCGGGGTTTCTGGCGGCGGGGTTTCTGTTGGGGAGCGGCCGGATCATCGACGCCGCGATCGTCGCCGCGCCAAAGCAGCGCGACACCGAGGGCGAGAAGCGCGGCATCAAGCAAGGCCGCGTCCCGCCGCAATGGGCGAACCAGCCCGCCACATCGTGCCAGAAGGACCGCGAGGCGCGCTGGACGGTCAAATCCACCAAGGCCAGGCCGAGCAAGGACGGCATGCCGCGCGTCGACTTGGCGGTCCCGGCCTTCGGCTACAAGAACCATATCGGCATCGACCGCCGGCATCGCCTGATCCGCCGCTCGGCGGTCGAGCGCGTCTATGCCCGGCAGAAGGGCCCGATGGGCCTCTATATCCGGACCATCGGCATCGCCCGCGCCAGAACCAAAATCGGCCTCGCCAACCTCGTCTACAACATGAAGCCGATGGTCTGGCTCACCGCCCAAGCCGTATCAGCCTGACCGACAAGGTCCGCTGCCCCAAGCCACCCCAGGGCCAACCCCCTCGACCTCGCGGGCGATCACCCGCGGCTCAATAACCTAACACCCAAACCATCCCACCTCAAATGAGCGGTCATTGGAAGTCTCCAGCTTGTTTGCCCCCGATCTCCTGGTGGCCGAGTGCGCCAACATCCTGTGGAAGAAAGCCCGGCGCAACGAGATGACAAGGCAGGACGCGCTTCTGACCGCCCGATTGCTCGAGCGCGCCGATGTCGAGTTGACGCCGATGCGGGCGCTGTTAGAGCCGGCGGCGAGGCTCACGATTATTCTCGACCATCCCGCTTACGACTGCATATATCTTGCGCTGGCCGAGAATTTGTCATGTGACCTGGTGACGGCGGACCAAAGGTTGAGCGCGAGGTCGGTTCCGGCCGGCTCGGGCTGACGACCGCCGCTCTGCCGTGACACGAGCGCGGGTCCAATGGGAGGGAGCGCATGCGGATCGGGGTGCATCTGCCGCATATCGGGAGGAAAGCCGGGCCGGAGGCGATCCGGCGGGCGGCGATCCAGGCCGAAGAGCTTGGTTTTGCCGACGCCTGGTCGAGCGAGCACATCATCGTGCCGAAGGGCGCCCCCTACCCGCCCTCGGCGATCTTTTACGACCCGGTGCTGACGCTGACCTGGGCCGCCGCCTACACGAAAAGGATCGGGCTCGGCACCAGCGTGCTGGTTCTGCCGATGCGGCACCCGCTGCCGCTCGCCAAGGAACTGGCGACGTTGCAGAACTTGTCCGAGGGGCGGCTGATCCTCGGGGCCGGGGTCGGCTGGCTCGCGGCCGAGTTCGAGGCATTGGGCGCGCCCTTCCGCGAGCGTGGCCGGCGCATGGACGAGGGGATCGCGATGATGCGCGCGGTCTGGTCCGAGGACCCGGTCAGCTTCGAGGCGCGCCATATCCCGGCCGTGATCGAGGAGATGCGCATCCTGCCGCAGCCGGTGAAGCCGATCCCGGTCTGGATCGGCGGCAGCTCAGAAGCTGCCCTTTCCCGCGCGATCCGGCTCGGCGACGGCTGGCACGGCTCGCGGCTGACGCCGGAACAGGCCGCCCCGATCGCGCGGCCGATTGCGGGAGCAGCGCCCGGAGCCCGAATTCGCGCTGTCATTACGTTACGGTTGGGACGGCAAGGACGAAAAGGCGCTCGCCGCCCGCATCGCCGCCTATGGCGAGGCCGGCATCGGCCATGTCCTGGTCGAGCCCGCCGAACGGCTCCTCGACGACTGGCTGCATACGGTCGAGCGCGTCGCCCGCGCGACCGAGCAATTGCGCGCTTAACGGCGGGAGGAAACGGCGCGATGAAACTGGGGATGACGTTGCGGGTGTCACCGACCTCCGGGATCGACATGGAGGCGGTGTGGGAGGCGGAGCGGCTGGGCTTCGAGGCGGTGTGGTGCGGCGAGGCCTACGGCACCGACGCGGTTTCGCCGGTCGCCTGGGTCCTGGCCCGGACAAAGCGCATCAAGGCCGGCACCAGCATCATGCAGATGCCGGCGCGCACGCCCGCCTGCGCCGCGATGACGGCGATGACGTTGCAGGCGCTCTCCGGCAACCGTTTTTTGTGCGGGGTCGGGCCGTCGGGGCCGCAGGTGGTCGAAGGCTGGCACGGCGTCGCCTTCGGCAAGCCGCTCGCGCGCACCCGCGAATACATCGCGATCATCCGCCAGATCCTGGAACGCAAGGCGCCGCTCGAATTTCACGGCGAGCATTACCAGATCCCTTATGCGGGGCCGGGTTCGACCGGGCTCGGCAAGCCGCTGCGCAGCATCATCCACGGCGATCCGAGCCTCAAATTCTATACCGCGGCGGTGGCGCCGAACGGGCTGCGCACCGCGGGCGAGGTCGCCGACGGCACCTTGCCGTTCTTCATGTCGCCGGAGAAGGCCGAGGCCATCGTCGCGCCGATCCGTGAGGGCATCGCCAAGGCCGGCGACGGCAAGACTTCGCCGATTTCGACACCGCCCCCTATGTCCGGGTCGCGGTCGGCGACGATCTCGCCAACTGCCGCGACATGATCCGGCCCAATTTCGCGCTCTATATCGGTGGCATGGGCGCGCGCTCGCGCAACTATTACAACGATCTGGCAAAACGCATGGGCTACGAGGCGGCGGCGGTGGAAATTCAGAACCTTTACCTTTCGGGCAAGCGCCAGGAGGCCGAGACCGCGGTCCCCGACGCGCTGATCGACGAGACCTCGCTGATCGGGCCGAAGGAGCGCATCCGCGACCGTCTGCAGGCGTGGAAGGAGCTCGCCCGCGACCATCGCGTCGGGACGCTCGTGCTGGCCGGCGCGACACCGGAGGCGATGCGCATTGTCGCCGAGGCCGCTTCCTGAGGCGGCCGGCGAGACCCCGGAGACCAGACCATGAGCACCGTCGATCCCAACCGCGTGATCCTGACCGGCGAGAATTCGGTCATCCGCCTGACCGCGACCGACAGCGACAATTTCACGACGAACGCGACCTTCTGGCGGCTGCTGTCCTCGCCGGGCGGCGCCGGGCATGTCCTTTTTATGAAGAGCGAGCTGACGGGCGGGCATTGGCGCATCTGGTCGGACAACATCGCGATGACGCGCTGGCTGCAGTCGAGCGTGTTGGGCGCGATCAACGCCGAACTGCGCGACCCGGCAATCCCGGTCGCCGAGGCGCAATTCGACCGGTCGGGCAATGCGCGCGATTTCTGGACCGAGAGCCTGCGGGAGCGCGCGGAGGAGATTTCGCTGACCTGGTACGATCTCGGTGAGCCGTTCCTGGTTCACACCCAGCCCAACTCGATCCCCGGGCGGCCCTATGGGATGTGTACGGTGCTGATCCCCGCACTGGGCGCGCGGCTTACCTGCAACGGCACCGAGGCGGTAGGCCGGCCCTGGCCGCGCGACCGCGAGGGAAGCGCGTCGAGCACTTGCGTGCTCGGACTGTGCGAGAGCTGGACCGAGGCCCGATAGGCAGACCTGCGCATGACGGAATTGCTCCTTCCGATCGCTGCGGGCGTTGCCGCCGCCGGTTTTGCCTTTGTCGAGGCGCCGGAGATGGCGGCGCTGTTGGAGGCCGCGGGCCTGCGCGATTGGCGCAGCTTCGCCGACAGCTGGGACGATCTCGGCGTTGACGCCTACATGGCCGATGGCGGCCGCTACCGCCGCCGCCGCTTCGCGGCTTTCGCGCCGGGCCGGCAGGAATCCTGCGCAAGCCGCACCAGCCGCACTACCAGAGCCGCGACTACAACCCGTTGAACGGCGGGCGTCGAGCGCTGGTTCGAGCCGGTGACCGAGGTGATCGCCGCGCATCCGGCACTGACCGCGATTCTGCGCACCTGCCGCGCGCTCTTCGACCGGATGACCCCGGAAGCGGTCAGGCCGGAGGCCTGGCATGTCGAGATCCACCAGTTCCGCATCGAGGCGCGGCCGGGCGAGGCGGGTCAGCCGACCCCCGAGGGCCTGCATCGCGACGGTGTGGATTGGGTGCTGGTGCTGATGGTGCGGCGCGAGAATGTGGCAAGCGGCGAGACCACGATCTACGACTCTCGTCAAATGCCCGCTCGGCAGCTTCACCCTGACCCATCCGCTCGACGCCGCTTGGGTCGACGACAGCCGCGTCTATCACGGCGTTACCGCCGTGACCCCGATCGATCCCGCGCGTCCCGCCTATCGCGACGTGCTGGTCGTGACCTTCCGGCGGGAATAGCCGCTATCCGTTCCGCCGGTCGCACCTTTCCGCCCGCCCGCGCCGCCGTTAAGATATGGCCGGCGACAACGTCACCAAACGAGGAGGATCTCCATTATGGCCATCACCATGTACCACGCCTCGGTGCCAGTATTCCTGCAGTTGCTCGGCGGGCTGAAGGGCGTGCTCGACAAGTCCGAAAAGCACGCGACCGAAAAGAAATGGGACACCGCCACGGTGCTCAACCTGCGGCTCTATCCCGACATGTTCCCGCTGGCGCGGCAGGTGCGGCAGGTCTGCGTGCATGCGTTAGGTGCGGCCACCGTCGCCGGCGTCACCCCGCCGCAACTCCCCGACACCGACACCAGCTTTGCCGAGATGCAGTCGCGCATCGACAAGACGATCGACTGTTTGAAGAGCCTGTCGCCGGCCCAGCTCGACGGTAAGGAAGATTCGAACGTGACGATTACCGCGGGTGGCCAGCCGCGCACCTTCCGCGCGCAGGTCTATCTCTATCACTTCGCGATGCCGAACTTTTATTTCCACACTACGACCGCCTATAACATCCTGCGCAGCCTCGGCATCGAGATCGGCAAGCGTGACTTCATGGGCCAGATGCCGTCGTAACATCGGACGTAATCGCGCGTTATCGACCAGCCGCCCCCGCGAGAGTGGGGGCGGCTTTTCGCCCAGGATGGAGCCCTCGATGAGCGATCCCGAGATCGGCGCGCTCCGCGCCAAAATCGCCAGCCGCCCCCGTTCCGACGATTACCATCAGCGGCGCAAGGACATCGACGCGCGCGGCCGGCAATACGGGCTCGCCACCGATTTCGGGATAGAGCCGGTCAGCGCCAATGGCGTCCCGGCGGAGTGGACCTTCACCCCGGGCGATGAACGCGACGCCGCCCTCCTCTATTTTCATGGCGGCGGCTATGTCATCGGTTCGCTCGACAGCCACCGCCATCTGGTGGCCGAGATGGGCCGGGCCACGAAGCTGGCCGCACTGGCTCTCAACTATCGCCTGGCGCCCGAGCACCCGTTCCCGGCCGCCGTCGAGGACGCGCTTGCCGGCTATCGCTATCTGTTGGGCCGCGGCATCCGGCCGGGACGGGTGGCGCTCGCCGGCGACAGTGCGGGCGGCGGCCTTGTCGTCGCGGCGATGCTGGCGATCCGCGAAGCGGGCCTGCCGCAGCCGGCTTGCGGCTGGTGCATTTCGCCCTGGGTCGATATGGAAGCCATGGGCGAAACGATGGCGAGCAAGGCGGCGGCCGATCCGACCGTGCAGCGCGCCGGCATTCTCGACATGGCGCGGCTCTACCTGAACGGCGCCGACCCACGTTCGCCCTTGGCGGCCCCGCTCCACGCCGACCTCAAGGGCCTCGCGCCGCTATTGATCCAGGTCGGCGCCGCCGAAACCCTGCTCGACGACGCGGTCCGTCTCGCCAAGGTCGCGGGTGCGGCCGATGTCCCGGTCGATCTCCAGATCTGGCCGGAGATGATCCATGTCTGGCACCTGTTCCACCCGGAACTCGCGGCCGGGAAGCGCGCGATCGAGGCCGGCGCCGCCTTTGTGCGCGGCCGGATCGGCTAGCGGCAGTAGGGCATCACCTCCTCGGCAAAGCGGGTCATCGACTGCCGCACCATGGCGTGGTCCATAACCCCGCCCTGGTTGAAATAGCAGATGAACTCGTCCATGCCGTATTCGCGCTTCAAGGCCTGCACTCGGTCGATGCAATAGGCGGTCTCGCCGAAGACGCCCATCTCGCGGTCCATGTCGTCATAGGTCACGCGCTCGATGCGGGCGAGCACCTGACGGAACGCTTCGAAGCTCTTGACGTCGGCGTCGCCCAAGGGCCGCAGCCGTTCCGCCGCCTCGCCCAGAAAGCGTAATAGCCCGCGCTCACATTCGGCCCGCGCTTCGGCCCGGCTCGCGGCGACATGCACCGGAAACGCCAATGCGGTGTCGCCCTTGACCCCT
This sequence comes from uncultured Alphaproteobacteria bacterium, assembly GCA_963799085.1. GTDB lineage: Bacteria > Pseudomonadota > Alphaproteobacteria > ATCC43930 > CGMCC-115725 > AP-15. The sequence continues at coordinate 113,515 of CAWCWA010000009.1, forward strand.
TCCGGCAACAGGTCGCGATAGACCGCGAGCCCCTCCTTGAGCTTGTCGGGCGGGTTGATCAGCGGTGTCGCAAAGATCGGGAATTTGCGCCGTGCGGCCATCGGAAAGGTGTCGGGGCTGTTGGCGGCGATCCGGATCGGCGGATGCGGCCGCTGCAGCGGCTTCGGCACAACCGGCAGGTCCTTTGCTTGGAAATGCTTGCCGGTGAAGTTGACCTTGTCCTGGGTCCAGGCCTGCAGGATGAAGTCGAGCGCCTCGTCGAACCGCTCGCGGCTTTCCTCCTGCGGGATGGCGTAGCCCGAGTAGTGCAGGGGCGCCGTTCCTCTGCCGCAGCCGAGTTCTAGGCGGCCATAAGTCAGGATATCGGCGATCGCCGCTTCCTCGGCGATTTTCACCGGGTTGTGCAGCGGCAGCAGGGTCACCGCCGTGCCGAGCCGGATATGGCTCGTCCGCTGCCCGGCCGCGGCCAGAACCATCAGCGGGTCGGCAAGGATCGAGAACGAGCGGCTGAAATGCAATTCGCCGAGCCACGCCTCGTCGAACCCGAGCTTATCGCCGAGTTCGATCTGCGCGATGATGTCGCGGAAGCGCTGCTGCTCGGAAAATCCTTCCGCGCACGGCAATTGGTCGAAAACCCGAACCGCATTCCAGGCCCTCCCGAGGCTTATTGCGACCGACCGAATAGCAGACGCGCGCCAAGGCCGGCAAGCCGGGGCATCGGTCGCTGCATGCGCCGTGGGGCTCGGCCCGCGCCGAGGGACCGTCCGATGACCGGGTGCTTGTCCCCGCCGGGAATGCGAATATGTGCAGCGGTGCAACATGGGAGGCGATTATGGCGAAGATGCGCGCGGTCGAGGTGCGGCAGGCGGGCGGACCCCTGGAGCTTGTCGAACGGGAAATCCCCGAACCCGGCCCCGGAAAAGTCCGGATCAAGGTGGAGGCCTGCGGCGTTTGCCACAGCGACAGCTTCACCAAGGACGGCCTCTACCCTGGCATTCAATACCCCCGGGTGCCGGGACATGAGATGATCGGAGTGGTCGATGCGCTCGGCGCCAATGTTACGCGTTGGCGTGCCGGACAGCGGGTGGGTGTCGGCTGGCATGGCGGCAATTGCGGCTATTGTGGCGCCTGCCGCCGCGGCGATGCCTTCGCCTGCCAGACCGAGACATTGATCACCGGCGTCACTTCGGACGGCGGCTATGCGGATTACATGATTGCCCCCTCCGAAGCGCTGGCGCGGGTCCCCGACGAACTCTCCTCGGTCGAGGCGTCGCCCCTGATGTGCGCCGGCATCACCACGTTCAACGCGCTGCGCAACAGCGGCGCGGGGCCCGGCGAGACCGTGGCGGTGCTGGGTTTGGGCGGGCTCGGCCATCTCGCGGTGCAGTTCGCGGCAAAGCTCGGCTTCCGGACCGTCGCAATCGCGCGCGGGGCGGACAAGGCGCCGCTTGCCCGGCAGCTCGGCGCCCACCATTACATCGACAACGCAGCCGCGGACCCAGCCGCGGCCTTGCAGGCATTGGGCGGCGCCAAGGCGATCCTCGCGACGGCGACCAGCGCGGAGGCGATGAACTCGGTCCAGGGCGGGCTCGGGATCAACGGTACGCTGCTGGTGATCGGCGCCGTCGACCGGCTGAGCGTCGATGCGCTCCAACTCCTGCTCGGCAGGCGGTCGATCAAGGGCTGGTACGCCGGCACCTCGATCAACTCCGAAGAGACGCTGGCGTTCAGCGCAATGACCGGCGTGCGCTCGATGAACGAGGTGTTCCCGCTGGAACGCGCCGCCGAAGCCTACGCCCGCATGCTCGGCGGCGCCGCCCGCTTCCGCGTCGTGCTGACCACCGGGAATTGAGGGTGACATGAGTAGAAAGATAATCCTGGCGGAGGAGTCCTTTGCCACGCGGCGCAAGGATCCGGAATACGCGAAGACCTACGATGCCCTTGAGGAGGAGTTCGCTCTGGCGGCGGCGATGATCGCGGCGCGCGCCCGCTCCGGCCTCACGCAACAGCAACTGGCCGAGCGCATGCACACGACGCAGGCGGTCATCGCGCGTCTCGAAGGCGGCCGGGGGAAGCCATCGACGCGCACCCTCGAACGCTTCGCCTCCGCAACGGGCTCGCGATTGCGGATTTCATTCGAGCCGCCGCCCGCGAGCTGAGCCTCCCTCTGATCCTCAGCTACCGTTGAGTGAAAAATTGTCGTGGACGCGCGTTTGTCCGCCCCACGCCGCGTAGTTGACATTCAGGCATGCGCAAAATCGACCCCAGCCCCGGCAGCCGGTCCTCGATCGAAAGAGCTCGCAGCGCGTGCCACAGCATGGCGGCATTTATCGCGAGAACCGGTCTGCCGAGCCAACGCTCGGCCTCCTCTGCAAGACGCGTCGTCACGAGATCGGTTCCCACCTGCAAGATCGCCTCGCTGCCAGCCTCGATTAGACCCTGCATGGCCGCCCGAATGGTTCCCTCATCGACCATCGCGATCGCAAGCGTCGTCTCACATTCGATGCGGTGCAGCTTGACCACCTCGTATCCGGATTCGACAAAGAAGCGAATATAGTGCTCGTCGAACATTGCGGGGTGCGGCGACAGAATCCCGAGCCGTTTGACATCGTACAGGCGCAGCGCCGCCATCGCTGCCGCCGAGGCTGTCGTAACCGGGACGCTGGTTAGGTTCCTGAGGCTTTGTTCGAAGCGCTCGCTGCCGGCAACTCCACCCATGAAGGACAAGGCCGAAACCCCGATCATCAGATGATCGATCGCGGCGGTCGTCACGTCCCGAATGGCGGTCTCAAGCGCGTCCTGGAAAGCCGCGGCCACCTTTTGTGCTTCTTCCGGCGAGCGAACAGAGGATTGCGCCAGATACAAACGAGCAGTGTGAAAGGTGACGCCGGCTGGCGACATTGAATGCATCTCAGGTTCCATCGTTGTGTTTGTCGATGGAACGACAATGCCGATCTTGGCTCGATATCCGAGCAAATCTGGCATGGCGTTTTCTCCCTTAACGTGGTGGGTTCACCCCGATCCTCATTTATTGGATTGTCTTGGTTATTAACTCTTCGCGCGCTCCCGTATTGCGCGCCAGATGCGTTCGGGGGTGGCGGGCATGGGGATGTCGGTGACGCCGAGCGGGGAAAGCGCGTCGAGGATGGCGTTCATCACGGTCGGGCGTCGAGGCGACGGTGCCGCCTTCGCCGACACCCTTGGCGCCCAATGGGTTGGTCGGGCTCGGGACGGGGCTGAAATCGATCGCGATCGCGCGGCAATGTGTCGGCGCGTGGGATGCCGTAATCCATCAACGTCCCGGTCACGAGCTGGCCGCTGTCGCGGTCGTAGACGACGTCTTCGATCAGCGCCTGCCCGGCGCCCTGGGCGATGCCGCCCATGATCTGCCCCTTCGCCAGTAGAGGGTTGATGACCGTGCCGCAATCGTCGACGACGGTGTAGCGGTCAAGTGCGGCCTCGCCGGTCTCGGGGTCGATCTCGACCTCGCAGATGTGGCAGCCATTGGGGAAACTCGGCAGATCTGAGTTGAAAGCGCCCGCCCCTGCAATCCGACCCCGAGCTCCGAGGGCAGTCCAACCGGGATGAACGACATCCGCGCCACCTGCTCGATCGGCATCGCGCGGTCGGTGCCGGCGATCGTGAATGCCCCGTCGGCAAAGGCGATGTCGGCGGCGTCAGCCTCCATGAAATGCGCCGCGAAACGCTTGCCGCGCTCGATCACCTCGTCGGCCGCGGCGCGCAACGCGCTGCCGCCGATCATCATGCTGCGCGAGGCGTAGGTGCCGCGGCCGATCGCGACCTCGTCGGTGTCGGCCTGCAGGAGATGGATCTTGTCCTCGGGCACGCCGAGCCAGTCGGCGACCATCTGCGCATAGCTCGTCTCGTGCCCCTGCCCGTGCGACAGCGTGCCGGCGAGGATCGTCACTTCGCCCGAGGGGTCGAAGCGCAACTCCATGCGCTCGTTGAACACGCCGGTATTGTCGACATAGTAGGTGATGCTGCGGCCGCGGTATTTGCCGGCGGCCTCGCTCTGCGCGCGCCGCGCGGCATAGCCGTCCCAGTCGGCCAGAGCCTGGCATTTCGCCATCGCCGCGGCGTAGTCGCCGCTGTCGTAGATCCAGCCGGTGCGCGTCTCGTAGGGATAGGCGTCGGGGCGGATCAGGTTCTTCTTGCGCAATTCGGCCGGGTCGATGCTGCATCTCGCGCGCCGCCTGGTCGACGAGCCGCTCCATCAGGTAGACCGCCTCGGGCCGGCCGGCGCCGCGATAGGGCACGGTCGGCGCGGTGTTGGTGAAGACGAGGCTGCTCGTCACGGCCACCGCCGGGATGTCGTAGACGGTCGAGGCGAGCTTCAGCGAGAAGAGGATCGGGATCGCGCCCGCACCCTCGATATAGGCGCCGACATTGTGCATGCCGGTCCAGCGCAGGGCGAGAAACCTGCCGTCGGCGTCGAGCGCCAATTCCGCCGTCGACGTTCTGGTCGCGGCCGTCATAGTCGCCGAGCAACGCCTCGGAGCGCGTCGGGATCCATTTGACCGGCCGGCCGACCCGGCGCGCCGCCCAGACGACGCACCGCCTCCTCGGGGTAGACGTTGCCCTTCATGCCAAAGCCGCCGCCGACATCGCGCGCGACGACGCGGATATGGCTCTCCGGAACATGCAGGATCTGGTGCGCGAGGGTCTGGCGGACGCCATGCACATTCTGCGTGCTGCTGTAGAGCGTCCAGCGGCGCGCTGCCCGGATCGTAGTCGGCAAGGCAGCCGCGCGGCTCCATCGTGACCGCGGTGATGCGGTTGTTGGCAAGGCGGAGCCGGGTGACGTGATGCGCGCGGGCGAAGGCCGCGCTCGACCGCCTCGGCATTGCCCATGCGCATCGTGAAGGAAATGTTGCCGGCGGCGCCGTCATGGACCAACGGGGCGCCGGGGCGGACCGCGTCCTCGGCGCCGACGACCGCCGGCAGGACTTCGTAATCGACCGAAACCAGTTCCGCCGCGTCGCGCGCCTCGGCTTCGCTCGCGGCGATCACGATTGCGACGCGTTCGCCGACATGGCGCACCCGGTCCTGCGCCAGTGGCGGCCGTTTGCGTGCGGAAGCCGGCGGGCCCGCCCATGTCCTCGGCCATCATCTCGGGATCGAGCGTGCCGAGACCGTCCGCGGCCCAATCGGCGCCGGTCAGGACGGCGAACACCCCCGGCGCCTGCTCCGCCGCCGCCTTGTCGATGCCGCGGATATGGGCGTGCGCGTGCGGCGAATAGAGAAAGACCGCGTGGCCCTGGCGCACGAGATCGATGTCCGCAACGTAACTGCCCCCGCCCGGTCAGGAACCGCGGGTCCTCCTTGCGCGGAACCGGCTGCCCGATGCCAAACCGCATGCCGCTCTCCCTGCCTGCGGCCAAGACTACCCCCGCCGGCCGGGCCGAACGCGCCCCGTGACGGCCGCCCGCCTCAGACCTCGCCGTCCTGCTTCAGCATGCGGATGCTCTTGCGCACCGCGGCGACGGTGTCTTCGAGTTCGGCCTCGCCGTGCGTGGCGGAGACGAGGCCGCCCGGGCTGCCGTTGAAATCGACGCCATTGACCATCATCGCCAGCCGGAATTTCTGGACAAGGCCGGCCTGGCTTTTGCCGGTCAGGCTCTCAACCGGCTGCGCCAGCGGGTCGAAACTCGTCGGCGTCACCGCGACCCGGTCGGGGTTCGTAAAAATCTGCAGCATCGAGAACGTGCCGTAAGCGGCCCACGGCACCCGCTCCTCCTCGAAGACCTCGTTGAGCCGCCGGCGCAAGGTCTCGCCATATCGGTTGGCGCGGGCGCAAGCGTCGGTGGTGCCGACCACTTCCAACGCCGCAATCCCGGCCGCCGCCGACAATGGGTTGGCGTTGAAGGTGCCCTGATGCGCGATCTTTTCGCGATCGGCCGCCTTGGTGACGCCGAAATCGAGCAGGTCGAGAATGTCCTTGCGCCCGGTGACAGCCGCCCCCGGCAGCCCGCCGGCCACGATCTTGGCCAGCGTCGTCAGATCGGGCCGAATGCCGTAGACCGATTGCGCGCCGCCCGGCGCCACGCGGAAACCGGTTACGACCTCGTCGAAGATCAGCAGCACGCCGTGCTGCCGGGTCAGCTCCCGCAATGCGGTCAGGAACGCCGGGTCGATCGGCAGCCGCGCGCCGTGCGCCCCGGTCGGCTCCAGGATCGCGGCGGCGATGTCGTCATGCTCGTCGAGCAGCCGGGCCAGACCCTCGACATTGTTCTGTTCGGCGAGCAGCACGTTGCCGGCCACCCCCGGCAACACGCCCGTCGTCGGGCTGCCGTCGAAATGGTTGGCGTAGCCCGAGGTCATATGGTCGTGCCAGCCGTGGAAATGGTGTTTGAAGCGAATGAGCTTGGTCTTGCCGGTAAAAGCACGGGCGAGGCGCAACGCCATCAACGTCGCCTCGGTGCCGGACGAGGTAAAGCGCACCCGCTCCGCCGTCGGGATCAATTTCATGATCCATTCGGCCCAGGCGATTTCGAGTTCGTGGCTGGCGCCGTAATGGGTCCCCCGCTCGATCTGTTCGTGCACGGCGGCCACCACCTTGGGATGGCAATGGCCGAGCAGCAAGGCGCCGTGGCCGCCGAAATAATCGACGTACTCGTTGCCGTCGACATCCCATTTGCGCGGCCCCTTGGCGCGCGCGATGTAGAGGCCGTAGGGCTCGATATAGCGCGAAGTCGTGCGTCAGGCCGCTCGGGAACAGACGGCCCGCCTTCTCGAAATCCGCGGCCGATCCAGGCGTTGCGGCACGATAAGCGGCGATGATCGGCGAATTTGTCGTCAGGGTGTCGGGCATGCCGCGCTCCTCGGGTCGGCGGGGTCAGGACGGTGTTTTAGGGCACGCGCTCAGCCGCGCCAAGCGTCGCCAAACGAAAAGGGCCGCCCCGAGGGGCGACCCTTTCCAAACCCTAACACCGGCGGCCGATCACGGCCGCGAGCCGTCGCCTTCAGTCAGGCGCGGATCTCCGTGGTGGGGATCCTGGTCACGGCAGCGGACGACCGCGGTTTATGGTTAGACACAGGATCACCTCCTTTCAGTTGTTGAGACGAGACCTGCAATTTACGGAACATATCGCGGCGCGGCAAGCGGTCTTATGCGCACCCTATCTGGCGCCCGAGCGGTTTCGCGGTAAACTCGCGTCGGATCCGCCGGATTTCCCGGCAAGGGGGGACAATGCGCCGCAGTGAAGACCGCATCTTGACGACGCATACCGGCAGCCTGCCGCGCCCGGTCGAATTGACACGGCTCTATATCCAGCGCGCCCGCGGCGAATCGGTCGACGCGGCCGAGATCGACCGTCTGGGCCGCGCGGCATTGCGCGATGTCGTCCGGCAGCAGGAGGCCGCCGCGGTCGATCTCGCCAACAATGGCGAGCAGCAGCGCGAGGGCTTTTTTCTGCACATCCAGCGCCGGATGAGCGGGTTCGGCGGCTCGTGGCAGCGTTTCCCGCGCGCCGACGCGCTGCGCTACCCGGTCTTCAAGCAGCTGATGGAGGAGCAGCTCGCCACCCGCGAGGCGGTCAGCAATATGGGACCGCCCAAGGCCGTGGGCGAGGTGCGCTATCTCGGCCGGGCCGCGATCGAGGCCGAATGCGCCGATTTCCGCGCCGTGCTCGACGAGACGGGCGCGCATTTCGTCGAGACGTTTGTGACCGCACCCTCGCCCGGCATCATCGCGGGTGCGATGAAGAACGAATATTACGACAGCGAGGCGGCCTATCTCGCCGCTCTGGGAGCGGCACTGCGCGAGGAATACGAGGCGATCGTCGACGCCGGCTTTCTGTTGCAGCTCGACTGCCCCGATCTGGCGCTCGAACGCCACCTTTCCTATCAGGACCGGCCGCTCGGCGATTTTCTCGGCTTTGTCGAGCGCGTCGTCGCGACGATCAACGGCGCCCTCGCCAACATCCCGCGCGAGGCGGTGCGGCTCCATGTCTGCTGGGGCAATTACGAGGGGCCGCACGATTGCGACGTGCCGCTCGCCGACATCCTGCCGATCTTGCAGCGGGCCAAGGTCGGCGCCTTCTTTCTGCCCTTCGCCAATCCGCGCCATGCGCACGAATACAAGGTGTTCGAGAAGATGCCGCTGGCGGACGACCAGATCCTGATCGCCGGCGTCGTCGACAGCCTGACCAATTTTGTCGAGCACCCCGAAGCCGTCGCCGACCGGCTCGAACGGGTGGCGCAAGTGGTGGGCGACCCCCACCGTGTCATCGCCGGCACCGATTGCGGCTTTGACACCTCGGCCGGCATGGGCCGTGTGGCCGAGGACGTCGTCTGGGCGAAGCTGCGCTCGCTCGCCGAGGGGGCGCGGATCGCGTCGGTCCGGTTCGGGATGGGTTAGGCCTGCCCCCTCAGGCTTCCGGGGTCCCAAAAGAGGAGGAGGATTAAAATGAAGGCAATTTTCCGCAGCGCTCTCGTCGCTGTCGCGTTGGCGCTGTTTGCCGCGCCGGGGCTTGCGACCGAGAAAGCGGCGAGCCATCGCATCGTGGTCCAGGTGAGCCAGAACGATCCGGAACGGATGAACCTCGCCCTCACCAACAGTGAAAACGCGATCAAGTACTACAATGACAAAGGCGAGAGCATCGCGATCGAAATCGTCGCCTACGGGCCGGGCCTCAACATGCTGCGGGCGGACACTTCCCCGGTGAAAGACCGTATCAAGGCTATCAAGCTGTCGAACATTGGCGGCGACATCAACTTTTCGGCCTGCCACAACACGCAGATGGCCATGCAGAAGCGAGAGGGACATCCGATCACGATCATTCCCGAGGCCACGGTAGTGCCCGCGGGCATCGTGCGTTTGACGCAGCTCGAGGAGCAGGGCTGGAGCTACATTCGCCCATAGCCCGGCTCTGGCCGGCTGGCTCCCCAGGCCGAACGCGTCGATAGAATGAGCCGAACGCGTCGATAGAATGAAGGGATTCATCGCTCCACGTTCGAAATCTCTCGGCCAGGCCGGTCGGGGTGCTGCGGTGTCATCGTTGCCGGTAGGGCGCCGCTGCCTGTTGACCGCGTTGCTAGTGCTGGCGGCGAGGACGTCCGGGGCTGCCTCGGACGGGCCGCCCGCGCGGATCGGCTGGCTCAAAATCCAAGGCCCGCAGCATAGCCCCGATCAATTAAAGGCGTTCCGCGAGGGCATGGCCGCGCTCGGCCTGATCGAGGGGCGCGACTACATACTTGAACAGCGTTATGCCGACAACGACAGGGCGCGGCTGCCGGGTCTTGCGACCGAGCTTGTGGGCAAGGGCGTCAGCATCATCCTGGCGACGAGCCAACCTTCGATCGTCGCCAGCGCGCGAGTGACCAAGACCGTGCCGGTGATCGGGCGCATGAACGACGACCCGGTCGTCGACGGCATGGCTCGGTCGCTGGCCCGGCCCGGCGGCAACATCACCGGCATCTACGCGATGACCGAGGAACTGAACGCGAAGCGGCTCTCCTTGCTCAAGGAAGCCGCACCCTCGCTGCGTCGCGTCGGCGTCCTGCTGCAACCCAATTGGTCGAATGCGGAACACGATTGGCAAGTGGCGCTCGTGGCGGCGCGACGGCTCGATCTCGATCTCCTCGCCTTGAACGTCGGCTCCAGCGACGACATCACGGCGGCGTTCGAGGAGGCGTCGGCGCAAAAGGCGGACGGGATCATGACCTTCCGCAACCCCACCGTCGTCACCTACCTCGAGCTGATTGCCGAGCTGTGCCAAAAGCACCGGCTTCCCGCCGTGTTCGACGCGCGCGAATACGTCGCTGCCGGCGCCTTGATGTCCTACGGACCCAATCTCGACGCGATCTACCGCCAGCTGGCTGGCTACGCGAAAAAGCTCCTCCATGGGACGCCGCCCGGCGAGCTGCCAATCGAGCAGCCGACAAAATTCGAGCTGGTGGTCAATCTCAAGACCGCCAAGGCGCTCGGCCTGACAATCCCGCTGTCGATCCTCGCTCGCGCCGACGAGGTGATCGCGTAACCATCATCGAACACAGGCGGCAAGACGTTCTACAAAGCCGGCGTCGTCGACACCCTGACCAGTTTCGGCGCGCACCCCAAAGCCGCCGCCGCCCGGCTCGAACAGGCGGCAAGGGTCGTGGGCGATCCGCGCCGTGTCATCGCCGCCGCCGATTGCGGCGTCGATACCCCGGCTGGCATGGGCCACGTCGCCGAGGACGTGGTCTGGGCCAAACTCAAATCGCTGGCCGAGCCGTGGGCCGATACCGGCACCAGCACCGGGCGGCTCATGATCGCCGTCCTTGGCGGCTTGGCCGACGTGGAGCACGATCTCATCCGTACCCGCACCGCCGAGGGTCGCAGCCGGGCGCAGAAGCGCGGGCAGCACATGGGCCGCCCGCCACGATTGACCGATGCACAGAAGGCCGAGGCTCCCCGGCGACGGGCGCAAGGCGCGACGCTAGCCGAACTCGCGCGCAGCTACGACGTAAGCCAAAGCACGATTTCCCGGCACACCACCTAGACGACAAAGGGGCGTTGTTCCGCTTAAATTACACCGTCGGATCGTGATCGAAACTAGGGGTCGAAAACGAGACCCCTAGCCTGAAAAATTCACCGGGTAGGCTGAAATAGACGGCGGGATCGGTATAAGCCGTTGGATTTCTGTATAATTTGGCTGCTGAAGCCGGATCACCCGAGGCCAACGGAGTTCGCACCCGCCATGGACGAGAGTACGGGGATTCTGCCGGGTTTGCCAGCCGTCGCGGGGAAGCCGGTGCATGTCGGGTTCGACGGCGGTCGGCTCACCTCTGATGCCGGCATCCTGTTGCTGTCGGCCGTCGAGCAGCGGCTTCGGATCGCCGAACGGCTGGCTGCCTGCCTCGAAGATCCGCGCGACCCGGACCGGGTGCGGCACGAGCTTGCGGAGATGATCCGGTATCGAGCCTTGCTGATCGCGGCGGGCTATCCCCGACGGCAACGACTGCGATGTGCTGCGTGCCGATCCGGCCTTCAAGATGGCGGTCGGTCGGCTGCCGCAGAGCGGCAAGGATCTGTGCTCGCCGCCGACCATCAGCCGGCTCGAAAATCTGCCCGGCGCGACCGCGCTCAAGCGCATGATGGCGGCGATGGTCGAGTTGTTCTGCGACAGCTTCGATCAGGTACCCCCGCCGCATCCTGCTCGACATCGACGACACCGAGGACCGGGTGCACGGCGGCCAGCAACTGGCACTGTGGAACGCCCATTACGACAGCCGGTGTTTCCTGCCGATCCACATCTACGAGGCGACAACCGGCAAGCCGGTGGCGGTCATCCCCCGGGTCAAGCCCGAGGGCAGGCTCTGCGCCCCGGCAAGACGCCGGACGGGGCCGAGGTGGCGCTGGTGCTGCGTCATGTCATCGGCCGCGTCCGCGCTCGCTGGCCGGCAGTCGAGATCATCGTGCGCGGCGACAGCCATTACGGCCGGCCCGAGGCGATGACGTGGTGCGAGCGCAAGGGTATCGGCTACATCTTCGGGCTCGCCGGCAATCCGGTGCTGCTGCGCCAGGTCGGCCCGCTCGCCGAAAACGCCGCTCTGGGTCGCCTCGCAGGCGAGGGAGAAAAGGTTCGGCGCTACGGCGATTTCCGCTACGCCGCCAAAAGCTGGAATGTCGAGCGCCGCGTCGTCGCCCGCGTCGAGGCCGGTCCCCAGGGCGCCGACAGCCGCTTCATCGTCACCAATCTGCCGGGCCTGCCCAAGGCGCTCTACGAGAAAGTTTATTGTGCCAGGGGACAGGCGGAGAACCCCGGCCTGCGCCGGGGCAGGCTCTGATCAAGGCGCACAAGCTGCACCTCGCCTCCGACCGAACCTCCTGCCACAGAGCGACCGCCAACCAGTTCCGCCTGCTGATCCACACGGCGGCTTACTGGCTGCTGCTGAGCCTGCGCGACTTGGCGCCCCCGCACCTCGTTCTGGCGCGACGCCCAGTTCGACACGATCCGGCTCTGCCTGATCAAGGTCGCCGCCCGCGTCACCGAGATGGTCACCCGCATCAAGCTCGCCCTGCCGACCGCCTATCCCTACCAGGCCGGCTTCGCCGCACTTGCCCGCGCCATCGCCAAACTGCCGCCGTGAACAACGGGGCCATTCGCCCCCGAACGAACCCCTCGGCGCAACCTCCAACCCCGCTCACCTGCGTCATCGGCGCCACGCAAAACTACGTCCATAGGCCGCCGTCTCGCCGCAAGCCCGCACCCCCAATGAATGAGCCGGGCTAGGGGTGTGACGCGATCGCTTGGTGGCCACGATTGACCTTTTCGATAATGCGATCGGGATCGGCGGTCCAGACGAAGGGTTTGGGTTTTCGGTTGGGCTCGCCAAGGTAGCGGTTGATCGCCGCTTGTAGGTCGACGAGCGAATGGAAGACGCCGCGCTGCAAGCGCCGCCGCGTCAGCGTGGCGAAAAAGCTCTCGACCGCATTGGCCCAGGAGCACGAGGTGGGGGTGAAATGGAACACCCACCTGGGATGCCGCGCGAGCCAGGCGCGCACTTTGGGATGTTTGTGGGCGGCGTAATTGTCGCGGATCGCGTGGACCAGTTTGCCGGCCGGAACCGCCGCTTCGATCCGGTTTAGGAAACGGATGAATTCCTGATGGCGATGGCGCGCCATGCACTGACCGATGATCGTGCCGTCGAGGACATTGAGCGCCGCGAACAACGTCGTCGTGCCATTGCGGATGTCATCATGGGTCATCGTCCCGGCCCGACCCTTCTTGATCGGCAAGCCGGGCTGGGTGCGGTCGAGCGCCTGGATTTGTGACTTCTCATCGACCGACAGCACCAGACTGTGGGCCGGCGGGTTGCGATGGAGCCCGACCACGTCGCGCAGCTTGGCGGCAAAGGCCGGGTCCTGTGACAGCTTGAAGCGTCGCACCCGATGCGGCTGCAGCCCGTGCGCCGCCCAGATGCGCTGCACCGAGCGCAGCGAGATGCCGCTCGCTGCCGCCATTGCCCGGCCGGTCCAATGGGTTGTCTCCCCCGGCGGCGCCGCCAGGGTCAGCGCGACGACATGGTCGACCAGCGCTGCCGGCAATGGTGGCAGACCGGGTTGCCGCGTCTCCTCGTGCAGCAGGCCGGCCACACCTTCGCGCATAAACCGCTCCTGCCAGCGCCACACACAAGGCTTTGAGACCCCGGCGCGGCGCATGACTTCGGCGGTGCCGCAGCCCTCGCCTGTGGCCAGAATGATCCGCGCCCGCCACACATGCTTTTGCGGGCTGTTGCGATCTCCTACCACCGCGGCCAGTCGCTCGCGGTCGGCGGCACTCACCTCGATATCGATCCCCTCGCGCATCGCGCATTATCGTATGCGCCGTCCCAAAATGGCATCCTATGATTGCGTCGCACCACTAGTAGGCAGTTCGCAGCGATCACCTGCTGACACAGGTACTCCCACTGTTTGGAAACCCCCATTAAGGGGCGCACCTTGGGGGTTTGTGTGCTCCTCGGGTTCACGTACTCGCGGAGCGCGTGACAGGCAGGTAACGAAATGGCCGGTCGCGCAAAGCGAGCGTTCTCCGCAGCCGCGCGACGACAAGGGACGAACGAATACATTCCATTGATCGGAGCCTCATACGTCGCCCCCCGATATAGTGTGAAGCGCTTGCCTGCGTGTTGTTTGACTGTTTGAAGCGATTCGACCGTGCAAACATGGAAAGCCTCATCGGTTTCCGGGACGGCTTTTCCGATTACAAATGGAGCGGAATCCTGCACAACAAAAAGAGTGTCGATGACGAACCTCGGGCACGACTTCAGGCCGACAGTTGAACCGAACAGGATAATCGAGCCCCGTGTGAGGCTCTGTAACGCGGATGGGTTAAGTTGTTTGCGGTTGCTATACCGAAAGTAATCACCGAACACCCAAGGGTCTGTGTTCTGCCGTACTCCCGAAGTAGTTGGGCGCTCCCAGACTGGCTCATGGAGCCATTGCGGGAGCAATCCTTCTGCCGGTGCTTCCCATTCTCCCCATTATCCCTATCTAGGCAGGACAGGTTCTCTAAACGTTCTTGTGAGAGGCCTCGCCTGAAGGTAGCGTAGCCGCAGTCGGTCGAGGGGGATCGGATGGCTGGGCTTGCCGAGTTTGCGGCGCGGTTCGGGACGGAGGCGCGGTGCATCGAGCACCTGTCGGGGCTGCGTTGGCCCGGCGGGTTCGTCTGCGCGGGATGCGGCGGCCGGCAGGCATGGCGGCTGAAGGCGCGTCCGCGGGTCTACGAATGCACGGCCTGCCACCGCCAGGAATCGGTGACGGCGGGAACGGTGTTTCATCGCACGCGGACCAATCTGACGAAGTGGTTTCTGGCCGCCTACCTGATGGCCCGCGGCAAGCGTGGCGTCTCGACCAAGTTTCTGCAGCGGGAGCTGGGGGTGGCGTACCAGACCGCGTGGACCATGGCGCACAAACTGCGCCACGGACTGAATGAGGATCCGACGCGCACGCTCCACGGCTTTCTCGAGGCGGACGAGACCTTGATCGGCGGCCGCGGCGATGCGAGCAGTCGCGGCCGCAGCACGAAGAACCCCGACAAGAGCCTGGTCGTCGCCGCCGTCGAAAAGGTGCCGGCACCGAAGAACGCGAAGGGAAAGCACGGGCATGCCGTCAAGCGTCAGCACGGCTTCTTCGCCGGCGGTGCCCGCATCGCCGTGTCGCCGGCGGCAACGGGTGCCGAACTCGGCGCCTTTCTCAAGGCCAATATCGCGGCCCATTCGCATCTGCTGACCGATGCGTTTTCCGGCTATCGCGGCCGCGGCGCCGATCTCGCCGGGCATTTGAAGCACACCCCGGTGGTCCAGGGCGAGGGCGCCAACGCCGGCGAATTCTTCCCGATCATCCATACCTTGTTCAGCAACATCAAAGCCTGGCTCGTCGGCACCCATCACGGCGGCAGCGCCAAGCATTTGCCGCGCTACCTGCGGGAATCGTCCTACCGCTTCAATCGCCGCAACCTCGCCGACGGCCTGGACGGCTATCTGATCCGACGCGCGGTCGAATGTGCCACCATCACCTACGACCAACTCACCGCCGGCGCCATGCCGGGCGGCGCCGGTCGCGTCCGCCGCCTTCCCGTAAAAGTTGCACAGCCCGCTGCAGCTGGATGTTGCCGCAGTACGGCCCCGGGGTTGTGCTCACCTCCGGGGTGGGGGAAATGTACGAAGAATGTAGTCATACTGTCCGGCCGCCGACTTCTGTCGGGTGTAGACAGCAGTACCACCCACGTGTCTTTTGCCTGTCTGCCCTAAATACGAGCTTGTTCCATCGACCGTCGCGATTCATTACAACCTGGAGACCTGCAAAAACCTGGAGGCCTCCCAAAACCTCGTAATTTTAGCGGGTTCGTGATTCGATGAGCGGGGTCTGCGCTGGCGGGCGGAGATGCGCGGTCAGGCGGGGTTTTTCGACGTTGACGAGCGGCTGAGGGAACTTTCGGCCAAAGGCGACGCCTTGGAACGGCTGAACGCGGTGATCGATTTCGAACTGTTTCGCGCGGATCTGGAGCGGGCAGTGCCGCGCGCGGACCGCTCGAAGAGCCTGCCCCTGGCCTGAACAGGGGGGTCGGCCGGCTTTTGATCATGTGCTGATGTTCAAGACGCTCATTCTGCAGGCCAACCACAATCTGTCGGACGAGCGCAGCGAATATCTGATCCGGGACCGGCTGTCGTTCATGCGGTTTCTCGGTCTGGGGCTGGCTGACACCGTGCCCGACGCGAATACGATCTGGACCTTTCGCGAAGCGCTGACGCGGGCCAAAATCGCGGGCAAGCCGGCGATCGAGGTTCTGTTTGAGCGCTTTGACGCGGCGCTGGCAAGGGCCGGGTTTCTGGCGATGAGCGGCCAGATCATCGACGCCTCGATCGTCGCCGCGCCGAAACAGCGCAATACCGATGGCGAGAGGCGTGACATCAAACAAGGCCGTATCCCGGCAGCGTGGGCGGCCAGCCGGCCAAGCTGCGGCAGAAGGATCGCGATGCGCGCTGGACGGTCAAATATACCAAAGCTAAGCCGAGCGCGGATGGCGCACCGCGCGTTGATCTCGCGGTCCCGGCCTTCGGTTACAAAAATCATATCGGCATCGACCGCCGGCATCGCCTGATCCGCCGCTGGACGGTCACCGATGCGGCCCGCCACGACGGGGCGTTGCTGGCCGAGCTGATCGACACCAACAACACCGCCAGCGAGGTGTGGGCCGACACCGCCTACCGCTCAAAGGCCAACGAAAAATTCCTCGCCGGTCGCCTTCTGCGCTCGCAGATCCACCGCAAGAAACCCAAGGGTAGGCCGATGCCACGCCGCACCGCCCGGGCCAATGCCCGCAAATCGGCGGTGCGTTCGGCGGTCGAGCACGTCTTCGCCCGCCAGAAAGGGCCGATGGGTCTGTTCATCCGCACCATCGGCTTGGCCCGCGCGAGAACCAAGGTCGGTCTCGCTAACCTTCTCTACAACCATGCAGCGGGTGGTTTGGCTGGCTGCCCAGACCGCACCAACCTGACCCAAAGATCCGCTAACGAAGCCGGCCGCGCCGCGCCACACCATCGCCCTAACCCGCCGACCACTGCACAGCCGAACGCCCGCCTCTTTCCGGCTAGACCTCCCGGTTTTTGGAGGTCTCCACCTGGTGGTTTTTGCAGGTTTGTGATTCGATGAGCGGGGTCTGCGCTGGGCGGCGGAGATGCGCGGTCAGGCGGGGTTTTTCGACGTTGAGGAGCGGCTGAGGCGGATCTCGGCCAAAGGCGACAGCCTGGAACGGCTGAACGCGGTGATCGATTTCGAACTGTTTCGGGCGGATCTGGAGCGGGCAGTGCCGCGCGCGGACCGCTCGAAGAGCCTGCCCCTGGCCTGAACAGGGGGGTCGGCCGGCTTTTGATCATGTGCTGATGTTCAAGACGCTCATTCTGCAGGCCAAGCACAATCTGCGGACGAGCACAATCTGTCGGACGAGCGCAGCGAATATCTGATCCGGGACCGGCTGTCGTTCATGCGGTTTCTCGGTCTGGGGCTGGCTGACACCGTGCCCGACGCGAATACGATCTGGACCTTCCGCGAAGCGCTGACGCGGGCCAAAATCGCGGGCCAACGGGCGATCGAGGTTGTGTTCGAGCGCTTTGATGCGGCGCTCTTGGCGGCCGGCTTTCTGGCGCCGGGGTTTTCGGTTGGGGAGCGGCCAGATCGTCGATGCCGCGATCGTCGCCGCGCCCAAACAGCGTAATACCGATGGCGAGAGATTATTTTATTTCAAAAAGAATGCGCGCGGGTTTAGCCCGAAAATCTCACAGCAGCCCTCTGTAAGAAATCCGGGCTTAGCCCGCGCGTTTACGTCTTAGTATCGAGATTCCCGATTCATGGGTTATATATGTCGTGCTTCGGCGAGAGTACGATAGTGATCGGATCCGATTGATCTGAACCCGATGGAACGCATTAGGCCCTATCTTCGATGTCCGCGCGACGGATGCGCCGCTTTAATATGCCGTCCACGCGAAAGTTGTCTGGCCAATTTTGCAACCCGACGCGCATGAATACACATTAGTTTTTGTTCCCGCCAACGGTCCGCCGCTGTTGTTGGTCGCATTCATTACCGTGACGTAGCCAAGATCCGGATAGACGCCCGTGATGATATAGGTCACTGGCCCGCCGCCATTATCGAGCGAGATCTCAAGACCGGGAAACATATACGACAGGACCTTGGCATCCAGGTACAACACATTCGACTGTCCCTTATACGACCATGTGACCGTTTCGCCTACTGTCGCGTCCGTGAGGTTCTGGCCCCAACTGTAGCCAGGACAGGAAGCCGATCGCAGGAAGAGATGGGCCAGCGCACCGGTGTTCCAATCCACTGACTTGTAGACGGTCCGACATGCAATCGGCGGATAGGAGCCGAGAGCGCCGCTCACACTCGCAAAGATAGTAGGGCTCAGGTTGGGGGTCGTCCATGGACAGGGTTCGTACCCACAATAGGGAGAGGTAAGCTCACCAGTGAGTACGTTCACCTTTCCGGGAGAGTACGATCCCCAAGCTGACGGTATGAAGTAGTTGTTGTCCCAAAGACCAGCTCCACGGCCTTCGGATGCAAATTGACCATAACCACCCAGTTGTTTGTACGCGTATCCACCATTATCATAAACCCGGATGTTAAATCGTGGTCGAACCAGCTGAGTTCCTTGGATGTCTGGGAACGCTCCCACATCTATATTCAACGGGTAAGAAGAGGTATAAAGTCCGCCGCTCATCCACACGTTCCCATTACCAGAGCCGCCCACAACGCCTGAGCCCTGCCCGATGAATGGAAACGCTCGTGTGCAGTAGACATTCGCGGTTCCGGCGGGATTACTGGGGTCAGCGTTGAAATACGGGTCTTTGACCACAGTTCGTTCCGCAGTAACCCACACGCCTTGAAGCATCAAAAGGGACGTACATGCCGCAGGATTCTCGATCCAGACGCCATCGAGTGTGATCCCAGTGCCTTGCGCGACAACGACGCGCTCCGCGGCGTAAAGTGTCGTGACCGCCGCCATTTCTGCCTGGACATCCGTCCCCGCCGACAAATCCATTGTCCCATAATTAGCGAAAACCCAGGGCGCCCAAAGCTTGAATGTCCCTGTGCTTGTCCCCGCATTCCAATTCGTCATCGTAAGCGGGATGACACCGAAATGAGCCGTATTGATCATGTAGGAATTATAGACATTTGGAATATATAGGTCGGGTGATAGAATTTTCGCGGTGAAGGTATAGTCGGATCCATTGCCACTGGGCGTCTTGGTAAAGGTGGACACGTTCGAAATAGTGAACGAAATGCGTTTGGCATCGGTGGCTGAAAGATTTCCACCATAAACATTCACGGGACGGCCGTACTCAGAATCTACGCCGACCGTTGTGGACATGATATTGGGTGCTATGATGTCATGTACATCTATCTGAGTACCTAAGATGCGAAAACCGAAACAGCCATTTTGTCCGGTAGGCTGCCGCCAATGATTATGCGCCCCTAACGCATCCACCCCATTGGCAGAAACCTCGTACAACGCATATTCGTTGGCTACATATGTATTCTCTATCAGATTACCGAGCGAACCGCCGCCGCCTCCCGACAGGCCGATACCGATGCCGTTGCTACTCTGGTTGCAACGATAGGCGCCGGACGGACCGATGACCGCCATATCCGAAACGCGCATTCCTTGGCCTGTCCCGACAAGCAAAGCGATATCATTCTGGAAGGTTGGATGAAGCTGGCAGGAAAAGTAGCCAACCGCGTCGCCCCCACCGCTAGGATCGCCAAAAAACGCCATCGTGAACGCAAACATGGTAGGCTTTGCCCGACCGCTAGCCCGCATGTTTCCCGGCGGATCCAGATAAATCGTGCTCGTCGTCTTGTAATTTCCCGCCGGGCAATACACCGCCTTCAGGCCGTGCGCAAAGGCATAGTCGATCGCCCCCTGGATCGCGGCCGTGTCGTCGTGGCTCCCATCACCCATTGCGCCGAACTTCGGATCTTTGATGTTCACCCAATTGGCAGTTGGCGTCGGAATTTGCGCGTGCCCGGTAATCGAGGCAACTATCGCGGTCGCGAGCACCAGGCAAGCCACCAATAACTTGTCAATGCGTTTTAACGTCATCTTTCTTACTCCTAACAGCCTGTTGACGAAGTCGGCTTTGGTTGATTCGGTGTGAAGCGGGGGGACTGATCGGGGCTTTCGGGATGTCGATGGGGCGCGAGGGCGATCGGCAGGGGGATCTGATCGTGACCTGGGCGGAGATGCCACGCTCACCGGGGCATGTGTTTTACGACCGGCTTCAGGAAGTGCTGATCGCGGGCGGATTTGACGGGTTTATCGAGACGGCCTGCCAGCCATATTACGCGCCAAAGTTGGGGGCCCCGTCGTTGCCGCCGGGGCGCTATTTCCGGATGCACATGGTCGGCTATTTCGAGGGGATCGCCAGCGAGCGAGGCATCGCTTGGCGCTGTTCGGATTCGATGTCGCTGCGGGATTTTCTGCGGCTGGAGAACCGGGAAGAGGTTCCCGATCATTCGTGGTTGTCGAAGACCCGCGGGCGGCTTCCGCATGAAGTCCACGAGACGGTGTTCAGCTGGGTGTTGAAGCTCGTGGCCGAGAAAGGCTTGATCCGAGGCAAGCGGATCGGCGTCGACGCCTCGACGATGGAGGCCAACGCCGCGCTGCGCACGATCGTGCGCCGGGACGATGGCCGAACCTATCGCGAAATGCTGACGCAGATGGCCAAGGAGAGCGGCATCGACACGCCAAGTGCGGATGATCTCGTTCGCATCGACCGCAACCGCAAGGGCAAGAAGCTGTCGAACGAGGAGTGGACGAGCAAGATCGACCCAGAGGCCAAGATCGCCAAGCTGAAGGACGGACGTACGCATCTTGCCTACAAGCCCGAGCACGCGGTCGATCTCGACACCGGCGTCATCGTCGCGGCGGCACTCCATCCCGCCGACCAAGGCGACACCACGACAATCGAGGGCACGCTGGCGGCGGCAGAGAAGAACCTAGCTCAGGTTGGCACCGCGCCGACGAAGGACCAGCCGAGCGAACTGGTCGCCGACAAAGGGTATCACTCGCGCGCCGTCTTGAAGAACCTCAACGGCGGGGTGTGGAAGACGCGCATTGCTGAGCCCAAGCAGCCGGGGTTTTCACGCTGGCACGGCGATGACCAAGCGCGTGCGGCGGTCTATGCCAACCGCACCCGCCTGGGTTCGGGGGTCGGTAAGCATGCAATGCGGCTGAGGGCGGAAATCGTCGAGCGATCTTTCGCTCACAATCTCGACCGCGGCGGCATGCGGCGGACCTGGCTGCGCGGACGCGAGAATGTCCACAAGCGCTACCTGGTGCACGTCGCCGGGCACAATCTCGGTATCCTGATGCGGCTGCTGATCGGGGCCGGAACCCCGAGAGAGGCGGCTGCCCGTGGGTTGGCCTATCTCCTGTTCGTCTACACCGGGGAGGCCGTGGCGATCATCCTTGTCGCCGCCGCTCCCGACGGGTTCGCCGTCCTGGTCATGGCCGTTACCGCCGACCCTGGCTGATCAAAGAGCGACTTCAGCAACGGGCTGCTAGAACGGCGCTGTCATGAATAGAACCAGACCAGGTAGAACCCTGACCAATCTGCCGCAGTCGGATCGACGATCTGGCCATTGCCCGCATACCATCCCCTAGAGATGTTTAGCTGATTGGAGGCAAGGACGAATGCCGCTGGGCTGAAATTGAAGTTCGTGGAGGCCAGATCGTCTCGCGTCGAAAGACCGCACAGCAATTTGGTGGAGGGTGCCACTCCTGGTGCGCTGTAGGTGCCGTTTTTGTTACCTTGCAGGATGAGTACGTTTGTGGCGCTGCCGCCGCCAGCGATGCCATTGGTAGCGGCGGTGATGCGGCCCTTTGCATCGACGGTAATATTGGCCGAGGTATAGGAGCCGGCTACGACGCCAGTGCTGGCGAGCGCAGAGGCTTGCGATCCCGAGCCAGGTCCCGCTATGAGGTCTCCGGTAAGCTGGGTAATGCCGGGGGCTGGCGGAGCCGACCATGTCCCATCGGCTTTCAGAAATTTGCCGGCGGCAGCGTCTCCCGGTGCTGGAACGGGGGTTAGCCTGAATAATTCATCAGGCCACGCAAAAGGGTTGGCGGGAGCGGTATAAACCGTTGGATTCGTGTATGATTTGGTTGCTGAAGCCGGATCATCCGAAGACAACGGAGTTTGCGCCCGCCATGGACGATTCTACGGGGATTCTGCCGGGCTTTCCAGCGGTGAAGGGCAAGCCGGTGCATGTCGCTTTTGACGGCGGCCGGATAACCTCGGACGCCGGAATATTGCTCTTGGCGGCGGTCGAACAGCGGCTTGGGCTCGCCGAGCGCCTGGCCAACTGCATCGAGGACCCGCGCGCGCCGGAACGGGTGCGGCACGGCCTCTCCGAGATGATCCGCTACCGGGCGCTGCTGATCGCGGCGGGCTATCCCGACGGCAACGACTGCGACGCGCTCAAAGCCGATCCGGCGTTCAAGATGGCGGTTGGGCGGCTGCCCGAGAGCGGCGCCGATCTGTGCTCGCAGCCGACCATCAGCCGGCTGGAAAACCTGCCGGGTCCGGTCGCGCTCAAACGCATGATGGCGGCGATGGTCGAACTGTTCTGCGACAGCTTCGAGGAGGTGCCCCGGCGCATCGTGCTCGACATCGACGACACCGAGGACCGGGTTCATGGCGGCCAGCAACTCGCGCTGTTCAACGCCTACTACGACAGCCGCTGCTTTCAGCCGATCCACATCTATGAAGCCATCACCGCCAAGCCGGTGGCGATCATCCTGCGCCCGGGCAAGACGCCGGACGGGGCCGAGGTGACCCTGGTGCTGCGCCACGTGATCGGCCGCATCCGCGCCCGCTGGCCGGCGGTCGACATCGTGGTGCGCGGCGACAGCCATTACGCCCGGCCGGAGGCGATGGCGTGGTGCGAGCGCAAGCGCATCGGCTACATCTTCGGCCTTTCTGGCAATGCGGTGCTGCTGCGCCAGGTTAGCGATCTGGCCGAGGACGCCGCCTTGGGCCGGGTCGGCGGTGAGGGCGACAAGGTCCGCCGTTACAGTGAATTCCGCTACGCCGCCAAAAGCTGGAAAGTCGAGCGCCGCGTCATCGCCCGCGTCGAGGCCGGTCCCCAGGGCGCCGACAGCCGCTTCATCGTCACCAACCTGGCGGGCCTGCCCAAATCGCTCTACGAAAAGGTCTACTGCGCGAGAGGACAGGCCGAAAACCTGATCAAGGCCCACAAGCTGCACCTCGCCTCTGACCGCACCTCGTGCACCAAGGCCACCGCCAACCAGTTCCGCCTGTTGATCCACACCGCCGCCTACTGGCTAATGCTGGGCCTGCGCGGGCTGGCGCCCCGCACATCGTTCTGGCGCGATGCACAGTTCGATACGATCCGCCTCTGCCTGATCAAGGTCGCCGGCCGCGTCACCGAGATGGTCACCCGCATCAAGATCGCCCTGCCGACCGCCTATCCCTATCAGGCCGGTTTCGCCGATCTTGCGGGCCGCCTCGCCAAGCTGCCGCCGTGACGAAGGGGGCGGTATGCCCCACACCGAACCCCTCGGCGAAACCTCAAACCCCGACCACCCGCGTCCCGGACGCCACGAAAAACTACGTCAAGAGCCCGTTGTCAGGCCGCAGGCTCGGGCGCCTCGTGAATGATCCGGGTTAGGCCTTTCGTTCCCCCGCCGCCGGTATCACCAACCATCGGGTTGAGTGCGGCGGTCAATTGGGCGGCCGTCAGATCGGACGGGGCAGCGGTAGCACCACTATTATTACCCTTGAAGGTGTGCGCAGCCATCTGAGCTAGCTTGGAATTGCTGACTGCATTGGTCGCGATAGTGGTCGATTGGGTTCCTGATCCCGGACCGGCGGCGATGTCACCGGTAAGCTGTGTGATGCCCCCAGCAGGAGGAATTGACCACGTCCCATCGGCCTTCAGATATTTTCCGGCCGCCGCATCACCCGCACTTGGTGCAGGAGCGAGCCCCTTGGCTCCGCCTGAACCGGCATCGCCCACCATAGGATTCAGCATGGCTGTCGCCTGACTGACTGTCAGGTCAAGCGCATTCGCCGTGCCGCTAGTGTTGTTTCCTTTGAGCGTATTTGCGCCCATCCGGCCAAGTTTGGAATTGCTGACGGCATTTGCAGCAATCGTCGCCGTCTGTGATCCAGATCCGGGACCAGCTAATACATCACCCGTTAGCCGGGTGATGCCGCCGTTTGCGCTTGCGGTCCGACAACTCGTTGGCCCCGCCGACCGTTTAGCCCGATCTACCAATACGAACCCCATTCTCTTAAGGGCAATGATATCGATTTGAGACGCGGTTATCCGATTGTCTGCATCCAAGGTGTATGTTGACCCGGAGGGCACCATGCTTCCGGGTATTTGATTGCCGGGAAAAGACAATCCTGTGGGACTCTCCATTCGGTATTGCTGCGACATTTGGCATACCTCTCGTAGGCGAAAGTTGGTCAAGCAACTCCACGGCGCGGCACCTACGGCGAACGCATAGGCTCATCGCCGAATGAGATTATGAAACGCGCAACGAACCTTCCTCAGTTAGAGCCGATAACACAATATATATATAATGTCAATTATTAAAATAGAAACAACTGCCGATGTCGGCGATGCCGGCGTCTCCTCCGATGGCGTCGACGCGGCCGCTGCCGCCAAAGCAGATCGCCTCTCGCCCGGTCCCCGTTCGTAGCGCAGCCGACCCGCGGTCGGCGTGGCGGTCAACTCCTGCTCGATCATCTAAAGTGGGCCCCGCCGGCGGGACCACCTTATTTCGCGCGAGAGCGTGAAGAAGATGCTAAGCTATTCGGTGCCGCCGGGGTATCGGCGGACGGCGCCGGTCAAGCGGCCGAAGCTCGACGGGTTGACCAAGATCGTCGAGCCGTGGTTGGTCGACGACGACGGCCAGCACCGCAAACAGCCTCACACGGCCAAGCGGGTCTTTGATCGGCTTGGAGACGAGCACGGGTTCACCGGCGGCTAGACCATCGTCAAGGGTTACGTGCGCGATCGACTGCGCCGTCGGCGGGAGATGTTTGTCCCGTTGCGCCGCGCCCCTGGCCATGCCCAGGCGGATTTCGGCGAAGCGCTGGTGGTGATCGGCGGGATCGAGCAGAAAGCGCATTTCTTCGGCCTCGATCTGCCGCATAGCGATGCGAGAAGCCCATGTTATCCATCCCAACAGCGTTACGGTCTTGCGTGAGCATCGCCGGGCCGGGCGAAGACTGACCGGCTCGACGCGCGCTGCTGAAGCGGTCGTTTCTCGGCTGGCTCAGCGGCGAGCGGGGCCACTGCAACATGGTCACGATCGCCACCCTGCAAGAGGAGGACGTCAGGCGACTGGGCGCGAGCGGGAAGCTCTGGTCGGTGACCGCACGCGCATCATCAACCACGTCGAGAGCACCCTGGCGTGGCTCGGCATCCGCGGGTTCAAGCCGCATCTGCGCACTGCGGCAGCGCGACTTGAGATGCTGCGGACGCCGGAAGGGAGATCATCGCCGGCCAACACCATGGCCGAACTGCGCCGCGAGATGACACCGCTGCAACTGATCGCGCAACAAATCCGGGATTGCCCGCGGAAGAGGTGGCGGAAGACGGCGGCGCCCCTGCGCCGTTCCGCAAGAGCCGCCAGCATGCTCAGGATGACACCGTCATCGTCGATCTGCCCGACCCGATGCCGATCACGGAAGCCGAGATCGAACTGCTGGAATCGGAACCGGCGGATTTCATTGCCGAACTGCTGAAGAAGTAGGAAGATTTGTTACGTCAAATACAGGTGCGGATATGAAAGTCGCTCTTTATCCCCGAGGCTCGGCGGCACGGCAGGCGGAGAAGGACCTGATCCCGGACCAGCGCCATCAGCTGGAGCGCCGGGCTAAGTACCCTGGCTAGACCGTCGTAGCCGACCCTGTCGAGCCGGGAGCATCGGCGACGGACAACCGCCGCTCGCAGTTCCAGCGCATGATGGATGACGCGAGACGCCACGACCGGCCGTTCGACGCTGTGCTTGTGCATAGCTCGTTGCGCTTCTTCCGCGAACTCCTTCCAGTTCGGGATGCACCGCCGCGCGCTGGAAAAGAACAGCGTCTCGCTGATCTCGATCAAGCGGGCGGTTTCTGAAAACGGTCGGGCCGAATGTTTCGCCAGCTCGTCGCTATGTTGGATGAACCTCAGAGCCGCGAGACGGTCAAGCATGTCCTGCGCGCCATGAAGGAGAATACGCGGCTGGAGAAGCACCGCGAGGTGCCGTGCCATCTCCTCGCGAAACGCAAGATCGAGCGCTTCGCCGCAACGCCCCGCGCGCGGCTGCGCAACGAAAACGTCCGGTTGAGCAAGGAGTATATGCGCCAGCTCGCAAGCCGTATCGAGGTCGGCGACCGGCAGATCAGGGTGTCGGCGCCGGAATCAACCCTAGCGGAAGGTTTACTGGACTCCGGCAGCGCCCCTGCTGCCGGAGTGTCCAGTTTTGTGCGGGGTTGGTGGACCGCCCGGTGACATCGCTCCTGCGGGTTAGCGCCTTGATCGACGCGCTCAATGAGCGGGTCGGGCATCTCGTCTATTGGCTGATACTGGCGGCCGTGCTGGTCAGCGCCGGCAACGCCATTGTCCGATATTCGCTCGACACCAGTTCGAACGCCTGGCTCGAACTGCAATGGTATCTGTTCTCGGCGGTATTCCTGCTCGCCGCCGGCTATACCCTGCTCCACAACGAACATGTCCGGATCGACCTCGTCTACAGCCATCTCTCGCCGCGCCGGCGCGCCTGGATCGACCTTCTGGGCGGGATCTTCTTTCT
Source organism: uncultured Alphaproteobacteria bacterium (assembly GCA_963799085.1). GTDB lineage: Bacteria > Pseudomonadota > Alphaproteobacteria > ATCC43930 > CGMCC-115725 > AP-15. Next base: position 139,873 of record CAWCWA010000009.1, read on the forward strand.
GTTGCCGATGGCGATCGTGATCATGGTTCTGTCCTGGCCGATGTTCGTCGAATCGGTGGTCCGCAACGAGGTTTCGGCCGACGCCGGCGGGCTTTTGCGCTGGCCCGTCAAATTGCTGATCCCGGTCGGGTTCTTCCTGCTGATCTTGCAAGGCGTCTCGGAGATCATCAAGCGGTTCGCATTTCTGCGCGGGCGCATCGCGGACCCCTCCGAACGGCGCGGCGCGGCTTCGCAGGCGGGCCCGCAGACCGCCCCGCCGTGAGCGCCTTTCTGGTCGCGAACATGGCGCCCGCTGATGTTCGGGGCGCTCGTCGTATTTTTGCTGTTCGGCTATCCGGTGGCGTTTTCGCTGGCGGCGAATGGTCTCTTTTTCGGCCTGATCGCGATCGATCTCGGCCTCCTTAAGCCCGAATTGCTGCAGGCCCTGCCGGAACGGGTCTTCGGCATCATGCGCAACGACACGCTTCTGGCGATCCCGTTCTTTACCTTCATGGGACTGATCCTCGAACGCAGCGGCATGGCCGAGGATCTCTTGGAAACCGTCGGGCAGATGTTCGGCCCGGTACGAGGCGGGCTCGCCTACGCGGTGGTTTTCGTCGGCGCATTGCTCGCGGCGACAACCGGCGTGGTCGCGGCTTCGGTCATCTCGATGGGGCTGATCTCGCTGCCGATCATGCTGCGCTACGGCTATGATCGCCGCCTCGCGGCTGGCGTCATCACCGCTTCGGGCACGCTCGCGCAGATTGTCCCGCCGAGCCTCGTGCTGATCGTCATGGCCGACCAGCTTGGCCGTTCAGTCGGCGACATGTATCAGGGTGCCTTCATTCCCGGCCTGACCCTGGCGCTGCTCTACGCACTTTTCGTCCTCGGCACGACGATCCTGCGGCCGAAATCGGCGCCGGCATTGCCGAGCGAGGCGTTGAGCCTGCGCGAGGAAAACGGCCGCGCCGGTTATCCTAGCCTTGCCATCTTGGTGGCGCTCGCCGTGGCCGCGACCTACTTCCTGACGCAGCTGATGCAGCCGATCTGGTCCACGGCGCTGGCGGGTGCGAGCGCCTATACTGTAGCGTTTGCCGACCGGCTGTTGCGCCTTGGCCTGTTGAGCCGGCTGGCTCAGCAGGTGGTGATCGTCATGATGCCGCCCCTGGCGCTGATCTTTCTCGTGCTCGGCACGATCTTCGTCGGCATCGCGACCCCGACCGAAGGCGGGGCAATGGGCGCCACCGGAGCTCTTGCCATGGCTCTCGCCAAGCGGAGGCTGAGCCGGTCGCTCTTGCGCCAGGCGATGAACGCGACGGCGAAGCTCTCCTCCTTTGTGATCTTCATCCTGATCGGCTCCTCGGTCTTCACGCTCGTTTTCCGCGGCGTCAACGGCGACTTGTGGGTCGAGAGCCTGTTGACGAGCCTCCCCGGCGGCCAGGTCGGCTTTCTCGTCGTCGTCAACTTGATGGTCTTTGTGCTCGCCTTCTTTCTCGATTATTTCGAGCTGGCGTTTATCGTCGTCCCTTTGCTGCGCCCGGTCGCCGAGAAGCTGGGGATCGATCTCGTCTGGTTCGGCGTATTGCTCGCAATCAACATGCAGACCTCGTTCCTGCATCCGCCGTTCGGTTTCGCCCTCTTCTATTTTCGCAGCGTGGCGCCGATGCGCGAATACATCGACCGCATTACCGCCAGGCTGACGGCGCCGGTGACCACCGCCCAGATCTATTGGGGCAGCATCCCGTTTGTCTGCATCCAGCTGCTGATGGTCGGCACGGTGATCGCCTTCCCATCGTTCGTGCTGGCCTCGCTCGACCAGGGCAAAAAGATCGACCTGAACAAGATTCGGATCGAGGTGCCGCAGCAAAAAGACAACGAGATTCCGATGATCGAGATCAAGTAGGCGGTACGGATCAGCCCCAGACTTCGCGGGCAGTTTCGACGACAAGCCGCAGTTTTGCTTTCTGTTGCTCGATCGTCAGCGCGTTACCGTCGACGGTCGAGGAAAAGCCGCATTGCGGGCTGAGACAGAGCTGGTCGAGCGGCACAAATTTCGCGGCCTCGTCGATCCGGCGCTTCAGCAGGTCCTTGCTTTCGAGCTCCGGTCGTTTGCTTGTGACGAGGCCGAGCACCACGCGTTTCCTACCCTTCGGCACAAAGCGCAACGGCTCGAACCCGCCGGAGCGCGTGTCGTCGTATTCGAGAAAGAAGCCGTCGACCGCGAGTTCGCCGAACAGCGCCTCGGCGACGTGGTCATAGCCGCCCTCGGCCATCCAGGAAGAGCGGAAATTGCCGCGGCACATATGGGTGCAGATCGTCATGCCCGCCGGCCGCCCGGCGAGTGCCGCGTTGATGACCTTGATGTTGGTCAGGTGCTGATGTGCGCCGTCGCCGCCGATGCTGTCGACATAGGCGCGCTGCGCCGGGTCGTTCAGATAGGCCAGGCTGGTGTCGTCGAGTTGCAGATAGGTGCAGCCGAGCCCGTGCAGCGCGGCGATCTCCTGTGAATACACCCGCGCAAGGTCGGCCCAGAACTCCTCCATGTCGGGGTAGATTTGCGTGTCGATCGCCGCCCGGCCGCCGCGGTAATGCAGCATCGAGGGCGACGGGATCGTCAGCTTTGCAATTGTCCCGGCCGGCGCCGCCGCCTTCAGGAAGGCGAAGTCGGCGCCAAAGATGGTTTCGTCGAGGCTGAGCCGGCCACTCACCCGATGCGCCGTCGGGCTGAATTCGACCGTGCCCGCCTCGTTTCTGAACTGGATGTTCAAGGTCCGGTCGGCCCTGGTCACGCCGCCGATCCGGTAGAGGAAATCCATATGCCAGGAGCCGCGGCGGAATTCGCCGTCGGTGATGCCTTGGAGACCGATTTCCTGCTGCATGCGCACGGCGTCGCGGATCGCCTCGTTCTCGAGCCGGCGCAACTCCTCATCCGAAATCCGGCCGGCTCGATGATCGGCGCGAGCCTGCAGCAATTCCGGCGGCCGGAGCAGGCTGCCGACATGATCGGCGCGAAACGGCGGCGTCTCGGGGCGAACCTCCATCGCGGCCTCCCTTTGTTTGTATGGCCGTCGGGGGACGCCGGCAGCAACCGGCGTCACCCGCGCTGGGTTCAGCGCAGCGGCGAGAACGACGCCGGCACGACCAGCATGTTCTCCTGCTTGATCATCATGTTGGGCCCACCTCGCGAAGGCGGCGGCCAGATGCCCTTGGCGCGGGCTTCCTCGCGGATGCGGAAGCGCTCGCCAGCGTCCTTATAGGCCCAGATATGAACCCATTTGTTGAGGCCGCCGAGTTCCGAATGCCAGGCGCCGACCAGCGGCGACAATTTGATCCGCTCGGCGATATGGCCGCTCCAGCGGTCGATCACGCCCGGAATGCCGCCCGGCTTGAAGGTGTAGATGCGAATTTCATAGAGATTGCCCAGTTGGCGGGGTTCCAGCGCCGGCGAGAACGGCGCCGGCAGAAAGATTTCGCTCTGCTGCTCGACGACGAACTCGCGGGTGTTGGGCGGCCAGCCTTCCAGCTTAGTCGCTGCTTCGCGCAACCTGGTGCGTTCGGCCAGATCCTGATAGGGCCAGACATGGATCACCCGGTTGAGCGGGCCGACCTCGGTATGCCAGAAGGCGGCGAGCGGCGAGACCTTGGCCCGCACCGGCAACGCCTGTGCGAACCGGTCCTCGAAGGTGGCAACCGTTCCCGGCTGCAACGTATAGGTGCGCATCTCGATGATCATCGGGTCTCCTCCGGTGCGGGGGTCTGCGAGCGGACGCTAGCCCTTCGCCGCTGGCTGTCAAGCCCGGCGCGTCGATGCGCTCCTGCCAAAGAAAAAGGCCGGGAACTCCCGCCCCCGGCCCCACGAGGGCGGAATCGCGTTACGCGTTGCCGGTCGGCCGCCGGCGGGAGAGGCCAAAGAGGCCGGCAAGCGCAGCCAGAAGGAGCGGCAGCGACCCGGGCTCTGGCACCGACCGGAAGACGGCAACGCAACCCGTCTCGCATGTGGTGTTGCCGGCGATCCCGCCGAATGGCACGAACGCATCGCCCGAGACCGGGTCGACTGCGACCGAATGCGCTCCGGGCGAAGTCGTCACGTTTTGGATCCAGCTAAGGGTTGCGTCGTCGATAATGCCCAGCACCGGCCCGCCGATATTGTTCTGTGCCGTGACGAAGGAGAGATCGCTGGTTGGATCAAACCATACCTCGTCGCCGCCACTCACCTGGGGGAACGGGATCAACATGCCGTTGCCGCCATTCGCGGTTGGGTCGAACAAGATCGACTGGGTGCCGGCGTTGCCGCAGCCGACGGTCAGAAGGCTATTCTTGCCGACGGCAAGTCCGGTGGGCCCGCAGGAGGTAATGCCGAAATTGGCGAAGTCATAGAAATGGGTGACGTTTCCCGCCGCGTCCATCTGGGCGATACCGCCGGGCCCGGTCCCGTCTACCTGGACGATCGAGATGTAGAAGCGCTGGGTGTTCTTATCCCAGCCCGGCTGCTCAATGCCGCCGGTCGCGTTCGGGGTCCCGCCGGTCCCGTCGAATTTTACCTGCTTTAGTATAGTGCTGTTGGCGGCGTTCACTAGGGTGACAAACGGCGGCGTATCCGCGTTGTTCGCCGCTGCAACAACATTGTCTTTCGGGTCAAAGGCCATCTCGTCGACGCGGAACGCTCCGCCGGTGTTGATCCCGCTCGACCCGCTAGTAGTCGTAGGCGGAATCGGCGCATAGGCGTTGGCGATGTCGAAGGCTTTCAGGGTGCTGTTGCCGTCTCCGGCCCAGAGCTGATGCTGACCGGGGAGGTTGGTGGTCACAACCCCGTCTGGCCCGGATGCTGCGTTGCTGGCCTTCTGGCCCTGGAACAGTTGGCCCGAGCCGCCGACCCGGCCGACAAAGGTGTCGGTCGCCGCGGAAAAGATATCAACCGAGGCGTTCGAGCGGTCGGCAACGTAATCGAGCTGGGTTGATCCGTCGAAGAAGCTGATATCGAAGGTGTTGAAGTTGCCGCCAACGCTGTTGTCCTCGCTAGCTGGCACGGCAATTGTGGTTTTCAATATATATCCGGCATCGGCTGGGGGCGCGATTGCGGCTATTCCGCCGACGAACCCAAGAAGCCCGACCAGCCCGGACCAATACTTTATTACCCGCATGAGTTCCTCCCCAATTTCGTCGCAACTCGGCCGTCCAATTGGCGCTTTTCACGTTAGCAACTCCCGGTTCGGCCGAGGAAGGCTTTTCCAGCCTCTCATTCGCTCACGTAATAAGTGGCATCTACAATTCGTGAACTATCCAAGATAGATATTTCCTTCTAAGTGTAGCATTTCAATGGCAGACGGCACCGCTCGATAGGCGTATCCGCGCTGTGCTGTAACAGAAAGCGTCCATTCAGGACACGCGTCAGCGGCGTTTAAGATTATCTTCGATTACTGTACCTAGATTGCCACACTTTTGACGGCGGCGAACCCAGCTTTGCCGCTGCACGGCCCTCAGCGCAGCGGCTCTGCCGCGCCGCGGGCGCCGCCGCCCGTCAGGTAGATCAAATGAATGATCGCGGCGCCCTGCTGGCGGTAGGGCACCCTGCTCGCGGTGATGCTGTTGGAGATCCAGTGGTCGTCGAGCATGTTCGGATAGCCGATCTTGTGCGCGCATTGGGGTGCTGCCAGGCGGCACCGCAGTGCCCGGGCAGCAGCGCACGGCGGTCGGGAAGCGGCTCATGTCGCGGCCGATTTCGGCGAGGATGACGCCAGCGCTCAACTCGCTGACGCTGGGAATGGCGGTCGAGATTTGGACCGCGGCGCGAAAGGGCTCGACCCGAGCGTCGACCTCCTGATCGATCTGGTTGATGGCGGCGTCGATCGCGTCGACATGCCGGAGCAGAAGGCGCGGCATGAACCGATGATGGCCGCTCGCCCGACCGCGCAACGCCGCCTCCAGTTCGGCCGGGCTGGCCTTGATCCGCCGGTAGGCCAATGCCGCCAAAGCCTCGGGGTCGGTCTCGCCGGCGATCAACGCTCCGATCACGCGACGGCCGGACAGGCCGACGATGTCGGCGATGACCGGGTCGAGCTTGATATTGGTGTCTTTCCAACGTCTTCGGGAGCCGCTGGATGTGCCTGCCGCGCTCGCGCGCGAGCTGCTTGCGGGCGCGCGACAGGTTGCGCGTCTCCGGGGTCTGCCGATCCGGCGCGAAACCCCCGCGGGACCAGCCCGCGCGCCAGGGGGCGGTGATCAGAGAGCTCGCTCGGCAACGCCTCAAGCGCGGTGTCTTCACCTCGATCGTCGAGCTGCAGACCGCCATCAACCGCTTCATCGCCGAGGCCAACGGCGCGCCCACGCCATTCGTCTGGACCAAATCCGCCGACGCCATCCTCGCCGCCGTCCAGCGCGGGAGACAAGCGTTAGAAGCGATCCACTAGGACTTGGCAGGCCAACAATCCTCCAGACGCGACGCTTGCTGCGCGATGGCGTCCGCACCGACCTTCGAGAGTCGAACTTCAACTCATTTGCTCATGCCGGCATAGGGGGTCTCCGCAAGCGGCCGATCCGGTAGAGATGTCGGTAAATATCCATAGCCGTGATGGGCGTGGCCGAAGGCCAACCAAAGACGCGACCGCGCTGTCGGCGCTCGCATCGGCGAAGGGACAATTTCGCCCGACTAGGCCATTCGGACTTGCCCGTATCCTGGGCCGGGGGCGTCATCTGCCGATCGGTAGAAGGCTACGATAATCTTGCGGCCGGCTCCTCTGGCAGGCGGACGCGCGGCTGACCGGAAGAATCGTCAGGCAAATGCGAAGGAGCGGTTGTCTGCCCGCCCACGTATTGTCAGGCGTCGCTGATCCGATATGCTCGGGTGCCAGTATCGTGGAACAATGAAGCGCGTTCCGGGGCCGAGTAGCCTTTCGAGAAGCGTTTGAACGCGTTGAACAGGACGTGGTGCGAAAACGACACCTTGTCCACTGGGAAGTTGCTCTCGAACATGCAGCGCTCCGGCCCGAACTGCTCGATGCAATAACTGATGATCGGCGCCATCGACGCGGCCAGTTCTTCCGAGCCGATCGGTTTGGCCCGGGTGTGCCAATCGAACCCGAGCCGCGGCATGCCGATCCCACCAAGCTTTAAATTGACGTTTGGGCACTGGGCCACCGCCGCCAAACCGCGCCGCCAGGTCGCCATGACCTCGTCGTCGCGGCCGGCGAAGGGTCCGACCCGCTGCAAGCCTCCGACATGGTTGAGGATGATGGTCAGGTCGGGAAGCGCCTGGGCGAAATCGGCCAGCTCTGGTAGTTGCGGGAAGCAAACCCCGGTGTCGAGCGACAGTCCCATGCGCGACAGCACCCGCGCTCCGGCTCGGTACTCACCGCTGGCAAGAACGCCTTCTCTTTCCCGGTTTTCCACTTCCGGGTGAGGATCCCAGGTAACTGTATGGCGGATGCCGCGGAACCGGTTCGGACTGGCCGCCTGCAATGCCTCCAACACCGGCTCTACCCGGTCGGCGAGCTTCAGATCGGCATGGCCGATGATCGCGGAGGCCGCCCGGCAACGCCCATAGAGCCCGGTGGCGCCGGCGGCGGCGAGACCCTGGACGAACTCCACCTCGCCCACCGGGCGTAATTCCACCGGACCATCCGGCCGGTACATCGATCTCGCTTCGATGAACACCGTGGAGCGCACGTCATGGCCGCAATTCACGTCGGCGGCCAACTCGTGTAGCAGGTAACGCTGGTAGGGGATGCGCTCCAGGCGAAAATCCCAGAAATGGTGGTGCGGGTCGCAGACCGGGATCTCGGGCTCCAGCGTCGCCTCCTGGGTCAGCGCCAGCCAGTCGTTTCCTCCATACGGCATTTTCTGTTCCTCCGCGGCTCACGACGGCGGCAAGCATATTTGGAAGGCGTTTGCCGAACAATCGCCGACCTGCAATTCTTCCGCCGCGAGCGGATCAGCACGAGGGAGGCCTGCGATGATCGTCGGCAGCGGCGACTACAAATACCGGGTCAATGCCGACTGGGCGAAACTGCCCGATGGCTGGTCCTTCAAGGAGGTCGGCGGGGTCGGCGTCGACAGCAACGACAACGTTTATGTCTTCAACCGCGGCGAACATCCGATGATGGTCTTCGACCGCGCCGGCAATTTCCTGCGGTCATGGGGCGAAGGCCAATATCCAAGGCCGCATGGCGTCCATATGGCGCCCGACGACACGATGTTCCTGACCGACGATGGCGGGCATTTCGTCCGCAAGGTCACCCTCGACGGCAAGGTGCTGCTCGAATTGGGCGTCCCCGGCAAGCCCGCCCCTTATATGAGCGGCGAGCCGTTCCATCGCTGCACACACACGGCCTTGTCGCCGAAGGGCGAAATCTACGTGTCCGACGGCTACGGCAACTCACGCGTCCATAAATACTCGCCCGACGGCAAATTGCTGATGTCGTGGGGCGAGCCTGGCACCGGCGAGGGCGAGTTCAACATCGTGCACAACATCTGCACCGACGCCGACGGCTGGGTCTATGTCGCCGACCGCGAGAACCACCGAGTGCAGGTATTCGACGGCAACGGCAAATACCAGACGCAGTGGAACAATCTGCACCGGCCTTGCGGAATGTATATGCCCTATGGGCGCGAGCCGATCTGTTATATCGGCGAGGTCGGTCCCGCCGCCGCGGTCAGTCGCGACATCCCCAATCTCGGGCCGCGAGTCTCGATCGTCGATCACCGGGGCCGGCTGATCGGCCGCTTTGGCGATACGCCGGCCGGCACCGACCTCGGCAGGTTTCTGGCGCCGCACGGTCTCGCCGTCGATCGGCACGGGGACATCTATGTCGGCGAAGTCTCCTGGACCGCATGGCCGCAAATTTATCCCGGCCAGCCTCATCCCGCCAATCTGCGCTCGCTGCAGAAGTTCGAAAAGGTCGAGTAACTCCGCCGCCGCCTTAGGTCCGGGACAAGGGTTTCGGCCTGAACACGCTGCGGCAAGAAAGGGTATAGAAAAATGTCCGAAGAAGCTCTCGACGCGAACGCCGCCCAGAGGCGTTATTGGAATACGGTCGCCGGGCCGCGCTGGGTCGCCGCCCCGGGGTTCAGGGAGCGACGTAACCAGGAAAGCACCGCGTTGTTGTTGGCGCGGTTGGGCATTGCCGGCGGCGAGAACGTGCTCGAAATCGGGTGTGGCACCGGCGCTTTGACAGCACCCCTCGCCGAGGCAGTCGGCGAGCAGGGCCGCGTCGTCGCGGTCGACATTTCCGAGCCGATGCTAGGAGCCGCACGGCAGCGGATCGGCGAGCGCGGGCTGCGGAATGTCACATTGCATTTCGGCGACGCGCAGGTGTTCGCATTCGAGCCGGCAGCCTTCGATCTCGCCACCTCGCGGATGGGCGTTATGTTCTTCGCCGATCCGGCAGCGGCTTTCCACAACATTGGCGGCGCGCTGAAGCCGGGCGGCCGCCTGATCTTCGCCTGCTGGGCGCCGCTTGAGGAAAACCGGCACTGGCTCATTTCCTACGATATCGCCGTGCGCCATCTGGGGCCGCCGGCGCCGCCCTCTGGTCACCAGCCCGGTCCGCTCGCTTTCGGCGATCCAGCCTATATCCACTCGGTCCTCGCGACGGCCGGGTTTACCGCGATCGCGGTCGAAAGAGCGCGCCCGACCATCATCGGCGGCCGCCCGGAAGAAGAAGCGCGGCAGGCGCTGATGATGGGACCGACGGCAAGGTTGATCGAGGAGAAGCAGCCTGCCGAGGCGGTCCGCCAGACGATTGCCCGCGAGATCGAGGCGGCGTTTGCCGCCGAGGCCAGAGACGGCCCGATCCGGCTGCCGGCGACGATCTTTCTGGTCTCGGCCCGCCGCACGGTTTGAAGGGCGACAATGAATAACGGGCTGGTGGGAGCGGGGGCGCCCTTCCATGTCCTTTTTCAAGTGAGAAGGCGCGAAGCTCCACTCGCCGCACTGAGGTGCGGCGCTTCCGGTATTTCAGATTTCCCGAAGGGTCGGGAGCGGAGTGGCGATGGCGACGGTCGATCAGTCTTCCATGCGCGGGTTGGTTACCGCATGAACGCTTTTCGTCGCGGCCTACCTCGGACTTAGCTCGGGCGTCGGTCGAGACCGGCCCATTGGGCGCTCGAGGGTTGCCTGACCTTCCACTCCGCCCCCGATCTCAGGCGGGCCGGCGGATTTTGCGCGCCTATGGCGCCGCCGGCTTCACAGCTTGTCCAATGGCCCAGACGAAACCACTGAGTTCGCGGGCGATCGCAGCGACCACCACGGTCGGCCGCTTGCCGCCGGCGTTCAGCTTGCGATACCGGCCGCAAAGCCGAACCTGGGCCTTCCATGCAATGTCGCGGATCGGCTTTGGCTGGCGTGCCACCACGTCCGTCTTGCCCATCGAGACGCGCGCCGGATAGCGGTAGCTCCAGGCTGCCTCGACCAGCATGCGCCGTGCTTCACGATTGCCGGTCTTGGTGATGCCGCCGCGGCGGATGCGCTCGCCGCTCGACTGTTCGGAGGGCACGAGGCCGAGATAGGCCATGAGCTGGCGCGGGGTCGCGAAGCGGCCGAGGGTCGCCGATTGCGGCGACGAAAATCACGGCGGAGATCAAGTCGAGCCCGCGCAGCGCCCGCAGGGCATCGACCAGCGACGCCATCGACCAGTTCGGAAGGATTTCCATAATCCGTGCTTCGAGTTGATCGCGCCGGTTCTGGGCAGCCCAAACCGCTTCGACGTAATCCTGGAAGGCGATCCGGTGCGCTTCCTGCTCGAAGGCTTGACCGGCGAGCCATCGGCGGTGACGCAGCGTCCAGTTCTTGCCGGTCTCGTAGGTGCGACGGTGCCGCAGCAGGAACGCCAAAAGCTGCTGGCGAGCACGCATCAGCTGCATCACAGCGTCCATCCTGGCGCGTACGAGATCACGCGTTGCCTCGTGGACCTCGTCGGGCACCCACACCGCTGTTAGGTCGCCCGAGCGGTGCTGCAACGCGAGCTTCTGCGAATCGCGCCGGTCAGTCTTGATACGATCGCCCGGTTTGCGAGCAATCAGCGTCGGGGCCGCGACGGTGCAGCCATGCCCGAGATCGGTGAGTTGGCGGTAGATGCCATATCCGCAACCGCCGGCCTCGTAGCAAAATTCCAGCCGACAGCCGTCCTTGCCCAACCGTTGGGCGAGCTTGGCCACGTCCAGTGGCGTATTCGGGATCGTGCCAATGAAGCGTACCGTTCCGTCGCGACCCTCCTCGGCAGCCGTAATCGAGAGTGTCGCCTTGTGGACGTCCATACCGACGTACAGCGTCTTTTGCATGTTTCCCCCGGCATCGAATGCACGCGCCGAGATGCGCGGCGCTACGATTGTGCCGGACGACTGCCGCTGCCTCCGGCTGCCAAAGGACATACGGACTTGGCGGTTCCGTGTCCCGCTCGCGCATAATTGGCGGGACGGGCTCGGTCGGCACACACGATTGATCTGATTTAGCCGCAGCACCGCCTTGAGGCTCGCGGGCTAGACGATCAGCTTCTCCGCGGTCGGCCGTCCGTCGATCATGTCGAGCAAAGCCTTAGCCGCGCGTAATACGCGATGCCCGGGCGCGGTCTGCGGATCGAAATGCGCGATCGTATCGGTGATCTCCGTGCGCGCTTTGTCGATTTCGCCTCGCTGGAAGTAACATCGGGCAAGGCGATACCGCGACAACAGCGTGTTCGTGTCGGCTGGGCTCGTCGCTGTCGCCAATTTCGTAATGATTTCCACCAACTTCGCCGACCTGTCGATACTGTGTTTTGCCGCGATTTCAATGCCGGCGCGAGAGGAGCGATAGACCGCCCACCAATATCCGGTTCCATAAATTTCCTCGGCGGCGGGCATGATCAATTCGAGCTCGCCAAGCGCCTCGTCCCACCGCTCGAGGTTGGCTGAGCAATCCGCGTGCAAGCGCCGGGTTCCAAGGGTTTCGGGGTGGCGCTCGCCCCGCACTTCGGTCAGGACCGGGGCGTAGGCCTCGATCTCGGCGAGCGCGTCGGAATAGCGGCCGAGGTCGCGCAACACGCTCGCCCGCAGCGATCGCGTCACAAGGGTCTGGGGGTGGCGCTCGCCCCGCACTTCGGTCAGGACCGGGGCGTAGGCCTCGATCTCGGCGAGCGCGTCGGAATAGCGGCCGAGGTCGCGCGCAACACGCTCGCGCGCAGCGATCGCGTCACAAGGGTCTGGGGGTGGCGCTCGCCCCTGACTTCGGTTTCGACCGGGGCGTAGGCCTCGATCTCGGCGAGCGCGTCGGAATAGCGGCCGAGGTCGCGCAACACGCTCGCCCGCAGCGATCGCGTCACAAGGTTGTCGGGGTGGCGCTCGCCCCTGACTTCGGTTTCGACCGGGGCGTAGGCCTCGATCTCGGCGAGCGCGTCGGAATAGCGGCCGAGGTCGCGCAACACGCTGGCTCGCAGCGCTCGCGTCAAAAGTGCCTCGGGGTGGAGTTCGCCCCTGACTTCGGTTTCGACCGGGGCGTAGGCCTCGATCTCGGCGAGCGCGTCGGAATAGCGGCCGAGGTCGCGCAACACACGCGCGCGCAGCGATCGCGTGCCAAGGGTCTGTGGATGGCGCTCGCCCTGTACTTCCGCCAGGACCGGGGCGTTGGTTTCGATCTCGGTGAGCGCCTCGCCATAGCGGCCGACGACATCCAAGGCGTAAGAGCGCACGAGCCGGGCGTATAGCACCGGTTGGATTCGGCCTGGTGCTGCGGTATCCTCTGTAACCATGAGCGCGCGTTCGACCCGCTCAAGCGCCTCGGCGTAGTGGCCGGCGCCTATCTTGAAGAAGGCCGCTCCTGCCTCGACCGAAAGCCACAGTTGCCGGAGCGGTCGGCCCCCGGTCCAGGCAATCTCGCTGGCGCGATCGGCAAAGATGGGCGCCAGCCGCCACATCCCCTTCGCAAAATAATATTCGGCGATCTCACGGAGAACATTTGTGATCGGCCGTAGCTCTTCGCCCTGCGCACTGGAATGCGGCCGCATTGTCGAGTGCCAGGCGATTTGCAAGTCGCCGTCGAGGATCAACTGTTCCTGCAGCGCGGCGTTAACCCGGTCGAGTTCGCGCTCGGTCTCCTCCGCTTCGCGATTGGAGGGCGAGGCGCCGCGAGCGAGTCGAAGCATGTTGCGCGCCCGATCGAGGTGATCGCCCGGGTCGGGAACACTCCGCGAAATGTGAAATTTCGCCAGATGCATGGCGATCGTCGCGATGCTTTCGCCGGTAGCCTCAAACCATCGTTCAAGTTCGAGTATGCCACGCTGCCTGTTGTCGTCCCGCCAATAATGCTCGGCGCGCTCGATTGCGTCTTCGGGGAGCCGCGCCGAGGCGTCTTTCAGCTGTTTTTCAAGCCGGGATTTTTCTTCTCCGAGTTCCGCCAGTCTTTTGTCGCGGTGAGCGAGGTCGTCGGTATGGGCGGCGATTACATAAGCAGAACGCCGCAGCCGCGAGCCGCAGATCGCTCCAACTGCCACGCTGCCGAGGGCGAACGCCGGCACACCGATTGAGACAAGATTGGCAAACGGGCCGAATTCGTTGCCGAGGTCCTTTACCCACGCGATCAGGTCGAACACGTCGGGCCGCCTTGAAGAATGTTCGCGCGCAAAGCGCCGGCGAGCGGATGTCGCTCACCCTTTATCTATCTGTGGTGGCGGGCGTCCGCGCGCAATGCGTCTCCTCCGGGGGCGTGCGCGCTCGATCCGCAGGGCGGCGCTTTGCACTCGGTCGGCGTCGACAAACCCGCGTTGGCGGAATCGGTGGACCCGCCGCGACCATTTCCGATCATTCGGCAGCGGGCAGGCACCCACTTACAGATGCACGAGATGGCCGGTCTTGACCCAGGCTTTGCAGCCTTCCAGGCCAGCTGTCGCCTGAAGCGCCGCTCCGGGTGGAAGTCTAAGCCAAGATTGCGGCTCGAAGTGATCTTCCCCGCTGTCATCGAAGCCGCCTTCGAGCACCAGCACCTCGGCCCCGCCCGGCGCATCGAGAGATACCACGGCGCCGGGCGCCCAGCGTTCGAGGCGAACGTCCTCGCGACTGTCGCGAAATAGCGGCATTACCTCGACCCCGGGGCGGCCGGGTGCCGGCGCATAGGTCATGGCGCCGGCGTCGAGTCGGACCGGCATGCGGTCCTCCGCATCGAACTGCCAAAGCTTGACGAGAATGACGCAACCGGAAGCCGAACCGGGCGTGTGGCGCGAAGCCGGCGGATTGCGGACGTACGATCCCGCCGGGTAGTCGCCGCGCTCATCCTGGAAGACGCCCTCGAGGACAAGGAACTCCTCCCCGCCGCCGTGCGTGTGCGCGGAGAAACGGCTCTGCGGCGCGTAGCGGACGATCGACGTGGCGCGCGCCACCTCGTCTCCGATGCGATCCAGCATCCGCCGCTCGACGCCGGCAATCGGCGAAGGGACCCAGGCGAGACGCGCGGCATGCACGACGACCCGCTGTGAAAAATCCGCATTGAGTTCCATGGCTCCTCCCGGTTGGGGGTAGGACAGCAAACGATTAAACTTGGCTCGCGGCGCCGAAACCCCATCAATCCTCTTCTTCATCAATGCCGCACTTTACCTTTTTTCGGTTCCCCCTCTCGGCGCGGGCGGCACCCACGGCTGTGTCTTCGTGATCAGGACATTCTCGAATACTCTGCTACGAGCGGCGGCACCAAGCATCGGAAAGTCGCCCGGCTTTTGGCCCAGATGGGGGGAGGAATGGGATGTCAGCAACTTTCGATCCCGGCATTTGCCACGAGCCCTTTGTGACGCTCTGTGACGAGGCGCCCGGCCCGTCGGTCTTTCCGTCCAACTCGTTCCGCGTCGAGTGGGGGCCGATCTTCCATCGCGGACGGCTGGACGGAACGGCACGACTATTGTGCATCGGCCAGGACCCCGCGCAAAACGAGGCTGTTGTGCGGCGCATCCTGATCGGGGTAGCCGGCCATCGCGTCCAGGGGTTCCTGGCGAAGCTCGGCATCGAACGCAGCTATGTCATGCTCAACGCGTTTCTTTACAGCGTCTATAATCAGAGTAGTGCCCAGAAGCACGTCAATGATCCGGCGATAGCGGGTTATCGAAACCGCTGGCTTTCAGCGCTGACGGGCTCCGGCTCGTTGGAGGCGGTCGTTGCCTTCGGCTCGTTGGCGGACGTCGCCTGGCGAGAATTCATGAAAAGCTCCGAGACGGCCGCCGCAATTCCATATCGGCACGTGCCGCATCCGACCTCGCCGGAATCCGGTGGCGCTACTCCGGAGCGCGATCAAGAAGGCCACGGCAGCTATGCTGCGCAAATGGAATACCGCGCTTGAAGCTCTGCGTCAGGCGGTGCAGCACCCCGATGCGGTTCGCCCTTTCGTTCCCTACGGCGTCGAATTCCAGCCGAGCGAACTCGCCGACATTCCTGCGTTCGACATCCCTGCGGGGATCCCGGCATGGATGCGCGGCACCGACGGGTGGGCCGTCCGCGCCGGCACGACAACGGCCGAGAAACGCCGGACGATTACGGTTCAAGTGCCTGCCGGCGTCATCCCTTGACGCTGCCGCGCGAAGTGACGGGGATCTAAAGATGAAATACATCTTGAAGGGACGCGTCGCCACGATGGACGCCGCCTTTACGGTGCTCCGCTCAGGTGCGGTTTACATTGATGGTCCGAGCATTGCCGGGGTGCAGGAGGGTGCCGCGCCGCCGCCGCCCGGGTTTGACGACGCAATCGCCGTGAGCACTGCCCGGAACCATATTTCCGGGGCTGATCGAGCTGCACAATCACCTCAGTTACAATGCGCTGACGATGTGGGCGGTGCCGCACAAGTTTGCTGGCCGCGGCCGGTGGCAGGACAATGCCGAGTACAAGCGCCGGGTCACCGGCCCGATGGGCACGATCGCCAGATCGAGCGATCCGCATCTGCTGGCCTCGCTCGTCCGCCATGTCGAGACCAA
Organism: uncultured Alphaproteobacteria bacterium; assembly: GCA_963799085.1. GTDB lineage: Bacteria > Pseudomonadota > Alphaproteobacteria > ATCC43930 > CGMCC-115725 > AP-15. Next base: position 155,767 of record CAWCWA010000009.1, read on the forward strand.
GTGTCTGCTTGGAGGAGTTACGAGCAGCCAGGGCATCTCGCTGCAGAGCGACCATTTGAGCGCGTATTATCGCGGCGCGATGCGGGTTGTCGAGGGCCCGACCGAACGCCAGTTTCCCAAAGCCTCGACCCACATCCCGGATGTCGAAGCCTCGCAATGGGCGCAGTTTAAGCGGACGCTTGATCGCGCGACCTGTCTGCTGCTGCATCTCAGCGAGGGCCTGGACGACAAGGCGCGCGACGCCTTTCTGGCATTGCAAAACAGTCAGGGCGAGTGGGCGATCAGCCCGGCGCTGGCCGCAATCCACTGCGCCGGTCTGCACCCCGAAGATTTCGCCGTCCTGGCGCAGCATGGCGGCTCGATGGTGTGGTCGCCATTGAGCAACCTCTTGCTCTACGGGGGCACGACGAATGTCGAGGCGGCGCGCTCGGCCGGCATCCCGATCAGCCTGGGGTCCGATTGGTCGCCGACGGGAAGCAAAAACCTACTGAACGAGCTAAAGGTGGCGAGGACAATCTGTGATGTCGGGGGATTGGGCTTCAGCGACCGCGAACTTGTTTTGATGGCGACGCGCACTCCAGCGACCGTTGTCAAATGGGGAGGGCTCGTCGGTTCTCTGGAGCCGGGCAAGCGCGCCGATCTGATCATAGTCAGTTGCTCGAAGAGGGCCGATGCCTATACCGGGCTAATCCGGGCGCGAGAGACCGACATACAGCTGGTCATGATTAACGGACGGGCGGTCGTCGGCACGCCGGGCGTGATGGGCTCGCTGGGCGTAACCGGCGAACGACTGACGATCGGTGGAAAGTGGAGGATGATCGACTATGGCACCGGGGACCCGAAGGTTCCATCGGTAACCTTCGCCGAGGCGCGTGCGGCGCTGGCGGATGCGTTGCAGCGATTGCCGCATCTGTTGGCCGATGAGGCCGCGGGCCGCGGCGTCGGTCGACAGCCTCTGGCGGCTCGCGCGCCGGAGTGGCGGCTCGCGCTGGACGAGCAGCTGCCCACCGGTTTCGCATTGCGGCCGAGACTGCCGTTCGCCGGACAGCCGACCGGTCCGGACATCTCTCTCGACCGGACGCCCGCCGCTCTTGCCGCGGTGCCTCTCGAACCGGTCTCCCTGGACCCGGTGAGCGTCGCGGACGATCCCGGTTACGCCGAAGCTCTGCAGGCCCAGAAAAACCTCGACCCTGCGATAAAGGAAGCGCTCAAGGCTTTTTATCCGATCGGCTGATCGGCGGTCTGGCAGGTTGCGCGGGGCTCTTCGCCGCTCATTTCCCCGCACGACCGCGGCCATCGCCAACCGCTCAGGGTTTCGAAATGACGCCAGCGCAAAAATGGGGATTTTTAAATCAAGGGCAGAATCCAAATTATCGGGACAGCGAAGCGACTCGGATCAGAACCTATCCGCAAGACTCCTGGGAGCAATAGACAGCCTTTTCAAGCATGCCCTTGACCGTCATTCTCCTTGTCCGGTGGGGATGAATCGCCGCCAGCGGCGGCCGGGCGGAAAGCGGGAGACAGCGGATGATCAACGGTCGTACGGAGCTGATCGCCCATCTCGGCTTCCCAACCGAGACCTTCACCGCGCCGATGATCTACAATCCGTGGTTCGCGTCGCGCGGCATCAACGCCGTGGTGGTCCCGATGGGCGCGCGGGCCGAGGATTATGCAGAAGGCCCAAGCGGGGACGAACCCAGTCACCGAACGGCGGACGCGGGAGCGGGCTATTACGGCCGAGGTTGAGAAGTTGCCCGATGCCTTGAACCCGGCTCCTCTGCGGCAATCGCGGCGGCGATCGCCGCGCCGACACCACCCGCTCCGATGATCAGACAATCGGCGCCGGTGAAGTCGAAGCCCTTGCGCTTGGCTCCGCGCACAAAGCCGCTGCCGTCGAACAGGTCGCCGTATAGCGAGCCGTCCGGCCGGCGCAGGATCGCGTTGCACGAACCGGCCACCCGCACCGCCAAAGCGGCCTCGTCGCTCTGTCGGGCCCGATCGGGGCATCCGCTACATTCTCGATTACAGAAGAGGTGCCGATGGTCTCTCGAACGAGCTGGCCTGCCACGCGGTACATAGCCACCCAGGTCTTCCGGCCCGTCTCGGATATACGAAGTCCGAATCCAGTTAGCTGCGAATCGCTCGGCCATCGATTTCGCGGGATCAATCGTCTCCCGTTAGAAAAAAATAAGCGATAGCGCGGGATCTTAGCCGTCGGTTGCCAGCCAATTGATTCAGTGCTAATCCCTTTCTTTCGTTCCGAGACGGAAGCGAGGGATCAATGGAGCCAATCCTTGAACGGGCGATTGCGAAACGTGATGCCGCGTTGCGCGAGGCCGCCGAATGGAACACGTTCATCAAACGATATCAGCAGCTGGCTGGCATCGCTCCGGATCACACTCAGTCACCAGATTTGGCGCGGAAAGCGCCATCGGAACACGAAATTCCTTCCGATAGCGAACTCGGAAAAACCATTGAAACCGTGGAAGCCATTCTGAATGAATGGGAACGTCCGGTTCGGCTGAGCGAACTCTACGATGAAGTGACGAAGCGCGGCCTAGTTGTCGGTGGCAAAGATCCGAAAGGCAATTTCGGTGCGCGGCTTTGGGGTTCTGGTCGCTTCCGATCGATCAGCAAGAGTACGGGGTGGTGGTTTAAGGATCGCCCATGGCCGCCCGCGGGCATTCAAGAGGACGGCGATGATCCGATCACGGAAACGCCGAACAGCAGCGAACTGTTCGGCGCTCCGAAGGCCAACGGCGCGGAGCCGTTCGGTCCATAGTTCTATATGGGGCTAGCAGGTTTGCCGCATGGGGACCCTTAGCCACGGCCCCGCGGTCGGTTCGATTCCGACTAGCTCCACCATCTTCGCGGCTCCCAATCACCCCGCGAGGCAAGAAGGGAGGTGCGCGATGTGGCAAGTCGCCCGGTTAGGGTGAGACACCCCGCCACGGCGGGGAATATGCCACTCAATAGGCGGGATCGGAATAGGCTTGTGCGGCCTAGCCGCTAAGCTATTGCCCGTTAGCATTTTCGCCTAGCCTGAGGGCGGGCAGCCCCATGGCCGTCAGGCATTGAATTAGGAACGTTGCGGAGAATCGTCCGCGCGCTACTTTGTTCCGTAGATTGACGGCGGTGTCGTCAACGCCGATCGCTGATAGACGCCCTGCGAGATCCTCATAGGTCATGTCGCGCCTAGCCATTTCCGCGCGGAGCAGTCGCTTTACCGGCTCAGCCGGGTAGGATCGTTTGAACGAAGTGAAACCCATCGGTTCCGATCTGTGATCGAGGGGTGACGATCGGCTTTGCTATTCTCATCCCATCCGCTAATTGCCGCGCTGCCAGATGATTGCACGAATATCGGCGATAAAATTGCCATAATTGCATGATAGAGATGGTCCCGTAGGCGGCCGTGGCGGACGGGTCGCGCAACGGGGAACGGAAGTGTGAGCGGAGCATTTGCTGATAATTTCGTTGCAAATAACAGCAAAAACAGCAAAACGCGAGCGGCCACAGATACAGCCGGGAGAGTGCGCGGGACGAGTTCGGACGAGAGCAATCTTATTCCGCGGCGGCGCGCATCGGGGCGCGCCAGAGGGCGAGGTCGTCCCAGTTTTCGGCTTCCATGAACTGGGCCCAGCGGCGGTAGAGGTTGCGCATCGGCTCCTCGCTCGCCTGCGCCTCGGTGATGTCGATGACGTTGCCCGGCACCTTGAGCCCGTCCCATTCGAAATTGTCGGCAGCACAGCCGAGCGCCATCTCGTAGCAGTAGGGATGGCGCCGGGCGATCGCGCCGCGGCTCGCGGCGTGGGCGTAGTTCCAGTTCTCCATGTCGTCCTGCTCGGTCAGCCCGCCCGGCCCCGAATAGCGGATATAGTATTCGCGCAGGAAATTCTTGACCTCGGCCGGCGCCTCGCGATCGACGAAGAACCAGCGCCACACTTCGGTCTGGTGCGGGCCGCGCGGCTGCCATACCGCAAGCGAGCGCGGCTGGCGCGGCAGCAATGCGGCGTTCGGGAAGATCTCGCCCGGGGCGCCGATCAGCCGGCCTTCCTCGCCGCGGGTGCGCCGCCGCTCCTCCTCGCAATGGCGGAAATATTCCGAGACCACCGCCGAGTGCTGGTAGGAGGAAGGGGTCGGCCGATCCTTCGGCAGGACATAAACGATCGTCTGGTGGCCGCGGTCGGGGATGCAGACATGCAATTTGCGGCCGAGCGTCAATTCCGCCATGTCGCGGCGGCCGGCGCCTGATGGGCCGATGCCGGCGAGATCGACCGAGCGGTGACTGATGTTGTGGTAGCTGTCGCCGCTGAAATTCTCGGCCGGGAATTTCCAGTTGCAGGGAATGAGCCATTTCTGGACGCCGCCCAGCACCTCGGCCTGGCCCTCTCGCCCGTCCCGACCGTCGATCAGGAGATCGAGATAGCGGGAAAAGCCGCCGAGATATTCATGGAAGGAGGGTGCGGCGGCATCCCAGGTCGCCCAGATCATGCCTTTGTAATTGCAGAGCTGCGCGACCTCGACGAGACCCCATTGCGAGCGGTCGAGCTGGGAGTGGTAGGCCTCGCGGAAATAGGGGACGCCGACGAGCTTGCCGTCAGTCGCATAGCTCCAGCCGTGATACGGGCAGGTGAAGACGGGCGTGTTGCCCTCGTCGTAGCGGCACACCTTCATGCCGCGATGCCGGCACGAGTTCAGGAAGACATGGATTTCGCCGGCGCGGTCGCGGCAGAGAATGACCGACTCCTCGCCCATGGAGGAAACGAAGAAATCGCCCGGGTTCGGGATCTGGCTTTCATGCCCGACAAAGAGCCAGGCGCGGGCAAAAAGCCGCTCCTGCTCCTGCGCGTAGATTTCTTCGTCGACGAAAATCTCGCGGCTGATCAAGCCGTTGTCGGCATCGACAAGCCCCTTGCGATAGCCCGATTGCCGCGCTGCCGTCATCGACGTTCTCCCCGTCTCGGATCGTCTGGACGATAACTTACGGCATTTTCGCCAATTGACGAGCGAAGTTCGCAGCCGGCCATGGCTTCGAGGATGCGGGCGGCGATCGGGTAGCCTTGGCCACCCCAGCCTTGGGCCTGACCGCGGCTCAACACGTCCTGGGCAAGGAGGCCCAATTGCGCCGGGGCGGCGACCTCGCGGGCGAGTTCGCAAGCGAGCCGCAGATCCTTGGCGACAATGTCGAGCGTGCCGCCGGCCGTGAAGCTGCCGGTCAGGACCGAGCGCGGGATGTTGTCGAAGGTGCGGCTGGCGCCGGCGCTGAACGGCACGATCTGCGCCAGGATTCCGGGATCGACGCCGGCCTTGGCGCCGATCAGGAGGCCTTCGAGTGCGGCGACAAAATTGGTGTAACCGAGATACTGGGTGACGAGCTTGGCGACGCAGCCCGCACCCGCCCCGCCGACATGGAACACATGGCCGGCGATCGCCTCGAAAATCGGCCGGCATCGGGCAAAAACCGTTTCCGCGCCGCCGACCATCACCGTCATCCCGGGCGGGCGGCCGCTGACAGGCGCATCGAGCATGTCGACATTACGGGCGGCGCACTCTTCGGCCAGCCGCCGCGCGACCGCCGGCGCGTTCGTCGTCAGGTCGATAAAGGTCCCGCCCGGCCGCATTCCTTTAAGGATTCCGTTTTCGGGGTCGAGCACGGTCGCTTCGACCTCGTCGGGGCCGGGGAGCGAGGTGAATACGACCTCGCTCGCCGCCGCCGCGGCTCGGGGGCTTGCGGCAGGCTGCGCGCCGCGCGAGGTGAGTGCTGATGTCGCCTCGGGCCTGATATCGTAGACCGTCAAGCGATGCCCCGCCTCGATCAGACAGGAGGCGATCGGGGTCCCCATCGTGCCGGTCCCGATAAAGCCGATCTGCATCGTCGTGATCTCCCCACCCGGCTAGCCGGTCTTCGGGCCGGCGGGCGGGGGCGACCCTTGCAGCACCTGGCCGGTCGCGGCGGTCGCGCCCTGCAAGGCGGCAAGCGCCTTTTTCTGCTCCTCGATCGCCGTGTCGAAGCGCTGCATGGACGCCGCCTTCTGGCGGACGAGCTCGTCGATCCTGGCCTTGATCGCGGCGGCCTGCTGGTCGCGATTGCCGAGCAGCGCCACAAGACCGGCCTCGTTCGGCTTCGCCAACTGCTTTTGCAGCGTGTCCAGCATCGCCTGCTGCTGCTTCAGGATATCGCTGACGTCCATGCTGGCGCTCCCGCGTTCACAGGGTGAGGTTGAAGGCGCTGACCGGTGCGGGCAGATCGGCGTGCCGGGTGACCGCCCCGCTCGTCACATTCCCCATATAGGGGCCTGGCATGTTGTTGAAGTCGAAGGAGGGAAAGCCGCGCACCGATTTCACCTGGTTGCCGATGACGCTGGCGCCGCGGCCGGTCAGGCGGACCGTGGCGCTGCCGAGCGGCGGCGGGGCGAAGATCGCCTGGTCGGTCGCATGCGCGCAGTAATTGTTGCTGAAGATGACGCGCTCGAAACGGCGGAAATTGTTGTCGTTGATCTGGCTCTGGAAGAGCTCGACCAGCGCGCTGCGGCCGGCGCCGACGAATTTGTTGCCGAGGACCTGGATCGGATAGCCGAGCGTAACCTGACCCGTTCCCAAGGTCACGGTGCTTTCGATCAGCCCGCCGATCAGCAATGCGCGGTCTTCGGCGGTGACGTCGCGCTTGGTGACGTCGGTGTAGGTCACCTGATTGCCATCGATTGTGGCTTCGAGGGCCCAGAGTGCCGCGATGCCGAAAACCGGCGCCGTCGACGCGCCGGCGAGCGATAGGCCGGTATCGATGATCTCGTTGCCGGCGATGCGCAATTCGCCGAGCGCCAGGATGATCGCGATCGAGGCGGCATTCGGGCTGCCGTAGCCGCAGGCGGCGATGCGATTCTCGGTAAGATCGGCGCGAGCCACCAGTTCGAGCCCGGCGATCGCGGCCAGCCGCATATCGGTAATGCGGTTCTGGGTCACGATCGGCGTTGTCTCCTGCGCCAGGGCAATGCCGTAGCTGCCGGTAGCGATGATGTTGCCGGCATAGCGGTTGGCGATCCCCATATAGGAGGCGACCGCCACCAGAAAGCCGACGGCGCGGTTGTCGTGCACGGCAACACCGACGCAACCCAGCATGGCGATCCCGGCCGTAAACCCCTGCGATGCGGCCCCTTCAAGCGAGTTCCCGGAGATGTCGGCGCCGTTGACGGCCTCGGCGATGATCCCGACGGCGCAGTGGATCACGGCGTTGCCGGTGACCGACACGTCGGTCGTCAACACCGTGTCGCTGCTATCGGAGTAGCCGAGCTGGATGCCGGCGGTCGGGAGCGCGCCGGGATCGCCGGACAACACGACGGCATTGTCGATCGCCTGCAATGCCGTGCCCGTCAGGCGCAATCCGCTCTGCGCGCCGGCTGCATTGCCGGGAAGAATTATCACATTGCCGGCGATCCTCGCCTCGTCCGCCGCCGAGTCGATGCCGAAAACCGGTGGCGCCAATGCCGCGCCGACCGCTCCGGCGACGCCGCGGACCCAGTTGCCGACGATTTCCGCACCCTGAGTTGAGGAACTCGGGGCGCCGGCGATCGTGTCGTTGACGCGGATGCCGTTGGGCGCCCCGCCGATGACGTTGCGCTCGATCCGCAACAGCCGCTGCACCTCCTGCGCCAGGATGCCGAAGCCCGGCTGCGCCGCCGACCGGCTCTGCAATGACAACAGATTGTCGGCGAAGGTCAGCTGGGCGTTGTCCTTGTTCGTCACCCAGATGCCGCTTTCGAGCATTTCGATCAGGCAGCGCGTGATGGTGATCTGTTGTCCGTTCTGGATTGCGACGCCGACCAGCAGCGGCGGATCGAGCGAACGCACGGCGCAATCCTCGACCGCCACCCTGAGCGCATCGCCAATCTCGATGACAGCGCCGCCATTGCCCGACTGCCCGCGCTCGAAGGCGATGCCGGCGACCGCGATATCCTGGACCGCCCCCTTGAGGCCGATCCGCAATACCGTGGCCGCGGTCGGCAGACGCACGATCGTGCCGGGGCTCTCACCGACGAGACGGATGTTGCTGCGCGCGATCGTCAGCGTGTCGCGCAACAGATGCAGCCCGGTCTTCAGGCAGACGCAGCCGCCGACGGGCGGCAGTGAATCGATTGCCTTTTGGATGTCGCCGCCCGGCGCCACGACAAAGGTGCAGCAGCATTCGTTATTGGATGGCGGCGGCGGGCGGCAATCGGTCGGTGTGGGCGACGGACCGCCGAGCCCGGTTACTGCGGCCAGCTGCAGATAATGGTGATGGACGCCGCGCGGCGGCGCATTGGTCAGTATCTCGACCGAGGCGGTGGCGGTGCGCGCCCAGAACACCCAGTAATCGCCGTCATTGAAGAGGCCGCCCGCCGGATCGACCGAAAAACTGACCTCGACGCCATCCTCGATGTCAACGGGTCCGGGCCCCGTCAGCATCAGCCCGTCGCCGTCGATCGAATTGGCGGGCGCGCTCTCGTCCCAGCGCTGCACTCTGGTGTGGCGCCCGGCGAGTTCGGCCGCACTGGCGCCGAACGGTCGGCCAGTCCCGGTCGGAAGCCCGCGGTCGAGCACCAGCTTGTTGTTGGCCTCGTCGATCGATAGGATGCGCGCCATCTCGCCGGGCTCGCCCGCGAGTTCGCGGAAATCGTCGGTGACCGTCACCCAATTGCCGACGACGAAACGCAACACCTGGTCACGGCCGAAGCGGTCGACAGTCAAGGTCGTCTGGCCGCCGGCGACGGCAAGGTCGCTGATCGCGGAGACGATCGAGCCGTTGTCGCGCGACCATTTGAACCGCGCGGTTCCGAGCGCGCCGCCGGTATGGATTTCGATCCGATAGAGCCGGTTTTCGAGGCCGCGGTAGCCGGCGACTGGCGGCAGGATGCAAGGATCGTCGGGTGCGGGCGGCGCGATCGCGGCGGTCGAGAGGCGGCCCGCCGAAGCCGGCACTCCGACCGGCATGCCGCAGGCAGCGCCCGGCCGCGCGTCGACCTTGAGTTGCCAAACGCACTGCGTGCGCGTTGCGGTATCAACGCCGCCGAGCGCCGGTTCGAGGAGTGTCGGGATCCTCGATATAGGTGACCTCGCGCTCCCAGAGGTCGAGATAGACGACCGCGTCGCCGGCCGGCAACGGCGGCGGGTCCGGCAGGAACGGCTGCTTCAGATAGCTCGCATTCTCGTCGGGGAAGAGTTCAGCGAGGAGGCCATCGACATAGATCCGACCGGGCTTCAGCGCCAAATCGACCGGCGGCCCGGCCACGACCGAGACGAAAAAGGCGTCGGGCGTCGTCAGATAGGGGACGCCGACCGGGCCGAAGGTGTCGAGCGCCTGCAGCCGCAGCCGGCGCCTGGCGATCGCCACCGCCTCGTTCCAATCGGCGTCGAGCTGCACCCGGCCCTGCTGCTGCAAGACGCCGGAGAAGCGTTTGCGCGGGTCGAAGGTGAAGCGCGAATAATCCCCCGTCATCGCCGGCTTTTCCCCCGCTTCAGGTCTCGTAGACCAGGCCGCAATCGAGCCCGAAGGGCGCGTATTCCTTGAGGCGCTGGCGCAGATTGGCCTCGCGCTGCGGCTGCTTCAGATGGCAGTAGGCGCCGATCTCCGACCCGTCTTCCGCACCGGTCGCGATTTCGCCGGGTCCGGTCAGCGCCAGTTGCAGATAGGCCGGCTGACCATACCGCGCATCGGTGTAGACCGGGATGAGGCGCAGCCGAACCTCGCCGCGGATGCGGTCGATCTCGGCCGGCGTCAGCGGCCCGGCGGCGAGGTCGAGGGCGGCCTGCTCGGCCAGATCCGGCTGACAGCAGTAGCGGCGCGGCGTGCGCGAGCCCGGCTCGACATAGGAAAAGCGCACGCAGCCCACCTGAACGCGCTCGGCGGTGACGGGCCCGTCGAAGATGATTTCGGTGGCGAGGTCGATCTGCCGCGCCTGCACCGCGCCGCGCAAGGTGCTGCGTTCGAGATGCAGCGCCGGCGAAGGGGCGTCCGTCGCGCCCGTCCCGGCGATGGCGGAAATGCCGAGCCCATCGACGATGCTGTCGAGGACATAGATTTCTTGGGCGTGGTCGGGGACGCGCAACGGCCCAGTGATCGAAAACGCCAGCGACAAGGTCAACTCGGTATTGAGCAGATTGCCGCCCGCATCGATGGCGGCGACGCTGATGCTCGGCTCGACCGGGGGCGGCGGCGAGGGCGGGTCGGTTTCGGCGATCGAGACGCCTGGCAAGAGCGTCGAATGGATCAGCCTCAGACCGCGCAGCGAGCCTTGCAGATCGATCCGCCCTTCGACCAAGAGGCCGCCGAGCGTCACCGTGAAATCGGGACGGTTGCCGGCGACGGTCAACGGAAGATCGAGCCGCAGATGCGGGCGGAACCTGTCGGCGGCCTCGATCGCGAGAAAATTGCCGCCGGCCGGCCCGACATCGATCGCGATCGTCTCCTGATAGCTGCGATTGTCCTGTATGCGGATCAGCGCGTCGGGACCGCCATCCGCCGCCCATTGCGCGAGCGCAGCGCCGATCGTGGCGAAAGTTCCAGGGGCGCCGCTGCCGTCCACGATCAGCGTTTCGGCGGCCAGTGCGCTCTGCACCAGCCAGGCGCGCCGCGGATAGGGGCCGCCGCCGAGCGCCGCTGGGAAACCGTAATAGTAATAGACCGAGACCGTCGTCGCCGGCACAAGCCCGGGGCCGAGCGCCAGTCGGCCGAGCGCCACATCTATCGCGATCTCGCTGCCCGAGGGCTGGCTCCAGGTCGAAAGGTTGCGGCAGCGCACATCATCGGCCGGCACCGGGTTGCCGTCGACATAGACCATCAGGCTCGGATCGGGAGCGATATTGAAGCCCGGAAAGGCATCGAAGAGCCCGTAGAATTCGCTGAACCCCGGCTTGACCGCGAGTGCCGCATAGGCCTGAAGATCGGTGAAGAACCGCGCCGGCCGGATCGCCTGCGGGACGCTCAATTCGCCGGCGAGCGGCGCTGCGGCAGTCGGGCTGCGCGCCCGGCTGAAGAGCGGGGCGGAATTGCCCAGCGGGCTGAAGTGATAGCGGAAATCGCCGGCCGCGCCGAGCCGCCGCGCGTTCGTGGGCGCCAGCGGAAACGCATTGAGACGCCACAGAAAAAAGACGAGGTTCGGGATGTTGTGCCAGCCCTCGTCCTGAACCGGGGCGCGCACATCGACCGTGTGCATCGCGCCGTCGAAGGGGCCGCCGATCCGCCCGATGCGTTCGACCGAACGCAGATCGGGTGTGGCTGCAGACTGGGGACGCAGATGGTTGCGCACCCATTGCGTCCAGGCGAGGAGCGCGAACATCGCTACCGCATGCGCCGACCAGCCGGTGACATCGCGCGCCAGTTCCTCGAGCATCGCGAGCGTGCCCTTGTGGCGGCGGTAATAGATCGTCTTGGCGACATCGGCCCGCGCCCGCAAGGCGACTGGTGCGGTCAGGCTGGGCCCGGTGAGATCGGGGAAGAGTTCAGTCGCCGTACCGGCGTCCCGCACGCGACTCTCGTCGAAGAGCGGGATGTTGCCGACGAGATCGCCAATATAGGGAATGACCCAAGGCTCGCAGGTCTCGATAAAAGCGTCGCGTTCGAGCTGGCCGATATCGTCGTCGATTGCGTCGAACTGGGTCTCGACGATGCGCAGCAACGCCCTGAGCGGTTCGCCCTCGGACGAATCCCGCTCTCGGATCACCGCCGGCAAGAGGCCGTAGAGCTTGTCCGAGGTCGCGGTCGAATAGGTTGCCATGGTCAGAGCGCCTCGACGACGACGAGACCGATGTCGGTCGCCGGGTTCTCGACATAGGCCTGCTCGGCGGCCAGCACCGGCGGCGGCGAGCCGGTGAAGCCGGCGCGCGCGTAGCGGTCGATCAAGCTCGTGTCAGCGGGGGTCGGGCGGGCCGGGAAGATGCGGATGTGGTCCTGGACCGGATCGGCGGTCACCGCTCGGACCGCGCGCTCGCTTGCCGACAGAGCCGCAAAGCCCTTGAGCTGGAAGAGATCGAGCCCCACCGCGGCCACCCCCCCGGCCGATTGCAGCACCGCCATGACATGGCTCGCATGGACCGAGGCGCCGAGCGGCACGGTCGCAAAGGCAAACGCCTCGATCAGCGCCGTCGTCGCGTTGCCGAGTGCGGCGTCGGCGGTGTAGGCCGGGTCGCGCAATAGCCGCGCGCCGAAGACAAGGGGCACACGCACCAGATTGGCGAGGAACAGCTGACGGTTAGGATCGCGCGCGGCAGTCAAGGCCGAGTAGAGAATATTCATCGAGGCGGAGGACAGCGGCGCGCCACCCGGTCCGGCGACCGTCAGATGCACGGCGCGCTGCAGGGCATGCCAGACCCAGGTGACATAAGCGCGCGACACGAAGCCCGAGGACTGGGCGAGCCATTCGAAATCTTCGAGCGAGACAGCACGGCCGAAAGTGCGCACGGTCGTGGGCGCATTGCCGCGAGCGTCGTCGCGCGGCTCGGGATCGGCGCCGCCATCGGCCGCCAAAGGATTGGCGACGGCGCGCAGACCGACTGGCCGTTCGAGCAGGATCGACAATTGCCCCGCCGCCATGTCGCCGGCGAGACCCGATCCGATCCGGTAGCTGGCGACAATGTTCATGGCCCCCGACGGCAGCCGCGCCCCTGTCGCGCCATCGCCGAAGGTCACGTAGGTGTCGCCGGAATCGCTCTGCCGCGCGGTGTAGACCCGCTCGGTCGGCCCGCGGGAGTAAAGGCTCGGCACTTCCCGCCAGGCCTCGCCGCTGACGCGGATTTGGAGCGCCGCCTTGCCGGCGATGTCGTCGGGGCTGGCGATATAGGTCAACGGCGAGCGCGACAGGCGGAACTGCGCGAAGGATTGACCGGTGTCGCCGTTGCCGAGTGGTTCGTCGGGCTGGGTCTCGCCCTGGCTCGCCGCCGCGACGTTACCAGCAAGCGTCAGGCTCGCTGTAGGCGCGGTCAAGCCGGGCGTGAAATCAACGAGCAGATGGTCGGGCGGATCGCCGAGTGCGGTGGCCCAGGGAGTTGCCGCGGCGAGCGTCGCCGAGAGTGGGCCGCGATCGGTTTCGAGGACGATGCGGCGGCCTTTCGCCAGCAGCGAAAACCCGCCGGCGACGCCGCCCGCCGGCAGCCGCAGAGCGATCCGTCCGGCGGTCGCCAAAAGCGGGTAGTCGTAGCCGCGGAACACGATCGACTCCGCCGCTAATTGGTAGAGGCGGGTCTGACGCCGATCGGGGATCGCGTTGAGCCCGGCCGGCATCGCGGCCCAAGGCTGCCAGCCGGCGCCGTTCCAAACCCGGCGGACAAGGGCGCCGTCGGCGTCGCAGGCGTAGACGAAGAGTTCGCCGCCGAGCGCGAGGGCCGCCGGAGACGAACCGAGCGCGCCGCCGAGCGCGGTCCAGCCCGACCAGTCGTTGCCGGTGCGGACGATCTGCCACAATTGCCCGTCCGTGCCGAGTACGAAGACATCGACCCGGTCGGGTCCGGTCGCAACGATCGCCGGCGTTCCTTGCCCACCCCCGCCAAGGTCGCGCCAGTCGCTCCACATCGCCCCGTCCCAGCGGCGATGGAGCAATGTTGCGGCGTCGCCAAGCGCCACCACGTCGAGCCGGCTGGGCGCGGTCGATGCGGCAGCTGGCGTTCCGGCAAGAACACCGCCCAGACCCTGCCAGCCCGACCACGATCCGCCATCGCGCGAAATGACCCACAATCCGCGGTCGGCGCCGCGGACGAACACGCCGATATGGTCACCACCCCAGCTTACCGGCACTGGGTCGGAGCCGATGACGCCGCCCAGTGGGAGCCACGGCCCGGCGGCCGGCAGCCGCGCGCGTTGCCACAACCCGCCGTCGAGGCCGCGGGCGAAGACGAGGAGTTCGCCGGTCGCCAGGGACAATGGCGCGGGGTTTGAGGTGACTGGCCCGTCGAGTTCGCTCCACGGCGTCCAGCCGCCGCCGGAGGTCCAGGTCGCGGTCGCGACCAGTGCCGCCGCGTCGCGGACAAAGACATCGACCCGGTTTGGCGCGGGCGCCGCCGCCGCAACATCGCTCGATCCGACAAAGGCGCCGAAATTGAACGGCACGACCGAACCGCCTCCGCCGTCGAAGGCGAGGACGCCGCCCGAACCGCCGCGCGCCAACACGCCGTGGACGCTGCCGACGGCAACCGGGGCGGGGCGGCCGCGCATCGTCTGGCGCAGGCGGACATGGGTGACGGTGTCGGTGAGGCTGCCCTGCGTGGCGCTATGCTCGACGGTCTCTACCACGACCGCGGTGACGAGCCGCATCGCCGCGCCGGGGCCGGCGTCGAGCAGCAGCCGGGTCCCCGGCCGCAGAATCCTCGTAGCGGGCGTCGAGCGCGTAGAGATCCTGGCCGGCCGGGAAACCCGGATCGACCGTCACCGTCCGCCACCGCGTCAAGGGCGGCTGCGAGGGATCGTAGGATTGAAAATTGTCGGGCGCGTTGTGGCCGAAGAACCGCAATCGGCGCTCGGTCTTTTCGGCCCAAGCGATATCGGGCCACCAGGCAGCGGTCTGCACCGGCGGGGCGAACTGCAGCCGATCGCCGCCCGCATTGCTGGGCAAGGCCGTAGCGGTCTTTTCCTCGACGAGGCCCAGTCCGAAAAACACCATGCGGTCGCCGGGCGACAGCGGCGAAGGCGCACTCCTTAGCGGCGCGCCGGTGCGACCGGTCTGGAAGGCGTTGAACAGGATCGGCGGCGCGAATGCGGGAACCTCGTTCAGATCGCCATGCGCGGCGATCTCCTCCAACGTCTCGAAGGTTTGCGGCGTCTCATCCTGGGCCGGCAGGCTCATGACCTTGAGACCCCGGCGGATGCGCGCCTGCGCCCCAGCATCGAGGGTAAAAGCGAGCAAGGTTGTCGCCGCGAGACCAGGCCGGAGCCGATAGCCGATCAGCCGCACCAGGCGCAGGACCGAATCCCGCTGCTGTGCGGTGCGAAGGTAAATCTCGTTGGCGATGCGCTCGTTATAGAACGACAAGACGTCGCCGACCGCCGCTGACAGTTCGAACAAGGTGATCGCGTAATCGTCGCTGTCGCGCGTCGTCAGCGCGGCAAGCGTCGGTTCGGCGTTGATCCGTTCGAGCAGCGCCTCTCGGAATGTGGCAAACGTGCCGATGCGGAAGCCGATCTGCGAGAGCCCCGGCCGGTTCGACACGTCGATCGGCGCGCGCGGCGCCGGCGCCACGCAGCAATCGCAAAAGCAGGCGGCATTGAGGGCGCCGGTCATCTTAACGCCCGCCGATGACGCTCAGGTGGAGCACGCCGTTTTCGGGAAAGTTCGGGTCGTTGTCGAGGCGCGCGATCTCCATGTCGCCCATCGTGATCAGGCCGCGGGCGAGTTCGTCGCGCTCTGACTTCCCAATAGCGCTTGAAGACCGTGACGCTCACCGAGTTCGAGCCCGTCCACACCCGCCACCGCCGCATAGAGCCGCGACAGATAAACCGCCTCGCCGAAGCCGAAATTGAGCGGATCGAAAAACCCCCGCGTGCCGTCCGCATGAGCCTGGTTCGACAGCAGGCGTCGCACCGCCAACTCGACATCAGCGCCAAAATATTCGCGAGCGACGCATAAGGTGATGTCGATCTCGAGCGGCACATACACCGCCGCCTGCACCGCCAGCTCATAGCCCGCGAGCAGAAACGGCGTCAGATAGGCCTCGACCGCAGCGGCGAAATTGGTCGCCAGCACCGCACCCCCGCCCGGAAGCCGTACGAGATTACTCTGGTCGACCGGCTGTATTGCGACAAACACCGTGTACCAGCTGCCGGTCCAGCGGAAGCGAGCTTTGGCGGCCGCAACATCGGCGTTGCGCATCGCCGCATCCTGCCAATCCTGTTCGGTCACGGCGCGAAGCTGGATGGCGCGAAACGCCTCGGGCGCCAGCTGGCGAACCTCTTCGATGCTCTGTGGATCGACGCCAAGCTTCGCCGGGAGCGGCTGATAGATCGCGGCCACGTCGGCGAAGACCAGCGGCGCCCCGGGGTTGGCCGGGTCGAGCGGGTCGGCGGGATCGGGGGTGACGATGTGGACGAGCGCCCCGGCGCCGAGATTGCCGGCGCTGCCGTTGCCGATGCGCCAACGCGCCCGCAAGCCCGTGACGCCGGTCGGGCGGCGGCCGTACTCGTCGTCGCCGAAGCGCAGCGTGGCCTGGCCCTGATTGTCGATCTCGGCGATGAAGGCCTGGTCGTAGGGCGTGCTGTCGAGAAGGTCCTGGACCGGCGTCCACAATTCTTCC
Organism: uncultured Alphaproteobacteria bacterium; assembly: GCA_963799085.1. Taxonomy (GTDB): domain Bacteria; phylum Pseudomonadota; class Alphaproteobacteria; order ATCC43930; family CGMCC-115725; genus AP-15. The sequence goes on from CAWCWA010000009.1 coordinate 172,015, forward strand.
ACGCCGCCCGGAAAGCGCAGCAGCAAATCAACCGCCGGCATCGCTTCGGCGGGGTCGGCCGTGAGATCGGTGCGGCCAAGGAGCAGCCGCCCATCGGCATCGTATTCCGGGTCGGCCGGCATCGGCTGCTGGGTCAAGGGCGCGGCAGGCAGCGCCAGGCTCGCCAACGGCCAGCGGCCGGATCCAGGATCGGGAAGCGCGATCGCGCTATCGGCCGAATCCTGCACCAATGTGCGACCGTGATCGGCGAGCGTGACATTGCCGCGCGCTACCGAGACCGGATCGATCGGCGTACCATCGATCTGCAATGCAGACAGGCAGAGCGGGAAGACAAGCGCGTCCGCCGCCTGCCAGACGACATGCAATAACGGCAGCACCGGATCGGCAGCGCTCGTTCTCGGCGTCAGCTGCCCGTTTGGTGCGGCGTCGGTAAAGACTTCGTCGGCCGCGGTTTCGGCCAACACTAGACGCACGACCTGGCGGCGCGTCGGGTCGCGATCGGCCTCGGCGCCGGTGACCGGGCTCTTGATCTCCTCGAACAGCAGAAAATCGCCGGCCTGCAATTCCGGGGCGAGCGCCCTCTCGACGCCGGAAGCGCCGCTCAACGCGTAGAGCCAAGCCTCCGTCGCGCCGATGGCCATGCAGCACTGCTTGTCGCCCCAATCGTGGACGCGCAACTCGTTATGACGATCGAAGACCCGGACCAGCGCCGTCGTTTCGAAGACGGTGGCGCCGGCGAGCGCCGGATCGGCGTCGAAATCGGCGGTGGCGGGCAGCACCGGCCCAGGCGGCACGGTCGCCCCGATCAGCGCCGTGCCGATCCGGGTGGCGAGTTTGCAGCCGGCGGGAACCACCCCGTCGGTCCCGACGGCGGCGCGCAAATGCACATAGGTGAAAGCGTTGCGGCCGTTGTGCACGCGGTAATCGACAAGCCGCGCGTGGTGGGCCGCCGAAATCCGGTGCAAGCAGGTGTCGAGATAGGATTCGGTTCCGGGACCGGCATCCTGACGGTAGCTGAGGTAATCGCCGGCATAGGCCAGGAGTTCGACCAAGGTCATGCCGAGATCGGCCGGCAGCCGCTCTTGCCAGGAGGGGTTGCGCAGCGCGATCAGATCGACCATCAGCCGGCGCAAGCTTTGATAGTCCTTGGCAAGATAATCGAGGGCGGGTTCACTGAGAGCCGGCGGTTCGCAGATGACCGGCACGCGGCAATCGAAAGGCGAGGGACATCCGGCCTTGAAGCTGAAACTCGCCTCGCCGCGCCGCGGGTCGATCCCGGCATGGACGAGGCGCAGGACGTAGTAGGAAAAATCCCCCTCGCGATCGGCATAGACGAAGAGCCGCAGCGGATCGCTCGCATCGGGATCGAGCCCCGTCACCCGTACCCCGACGACGCGGACCCCGCCGATAATCGTAAAGTCGGAGGACGCGAGTCCCGCGGGCGGCGGCTTCAGAAAGGTGACTTCGAGCACATGGCGCTTGTCGGGCGGCGCGAGCGGCGCGCGGCGATATTCGACGAAATCGATGCCGTTCAAAGGCTGGCTTGGCGCCCGCAGGACGGCCGAACGCCGATCGTCGTCGCAGCAAATCGCGCCGTCGAGGATCGCCATCTTTAGGCCGGAATCGGCATGCTGAATGCGTCGAGCTGCTGCTCACCGGTGTCGCGCCTCGTATAGGAGACGCGGATCGTCAAGATCGCATCGTCGGCGCTGACCTGCACCTGCTGGATCGACATCACCGAATCGAGCCACCGGATCAACGCCCCGTGGATCAGCTGCTCGGTCGCGGCGGCGAGCGCGTCCGAGTTCGGCGCGAAAACCAACTGGCGCACGCCGCAGCCGAATTCGGGACGGTTCGCCCGCTCGCCCGGTGTCGTGAACAGCACCAGTTCGATCATCTGGCGCAGATGGTGGTCAGCCCCAGCGGTCGCAGCGCGGCCGCGCGCGTCTATCGCAAAGGGGAGAGCGAGGGCTGCGCCATCCGGCGGCATCATTAAGCGCCGGCGACGTGAATGACCGGATGCACGGTCGCCCCGACCGCCGGCACCGTAATGTCGAAGGCGTCGGGATTGCGCGCCAGATAGAGGAGAACCCCACGCGCGATCGCGACGAACAGACGACGGCGGGCGCGAACCTCGTCATTGCCGGTATCGAAGGAGAGGCCCGGCTGCGCGTCGAGCTTGAGCAGATTGTCGAGTTCGTGGTCGATCAGGTCTGCGAGCGAGCCGTCGAGATCGGTGAACTCGGTATTGCGGTCGCCGGGGTTGAGCGGCGTTGTCATATGACGATCCCCGTCATTCGAGCACGACTTTGAGCGAGAGCAGTGAAGGGCTCGGCGGCGGCATCGGCGCCACCGGCGGCGCCGGCGTCACCGGCAGGACGCCAAGCGCCAATTCGCCCGGGTGAACATGCGCGTTGAACAGGGTTACGAGCTGGGTCAAATACGCGACCAACTGATCGCCGAGCACGGCGGGGTGGGCGGCCGCCTGGCTGCCGTGCTGGACGAGCGCGCCGTCGAGCACGACCCGCGCCAACCCCTTGACCGTCACCGTGCCGGTCTTGACATCGATGACAATGCGGTTGGCGCCCAACACATCTGTAACGGTGATGCTCTGCGCGAGGTCGTCATAGGCGGTGGTGAGGCCGAAATCGCTGCGCCAGATCTTGGTTGTCGGCGGGGTCTGCGCGCCGGGCGGGGTCGGCGGCACGGTCGGCGGTTCGAGCGCGCCCCAGTAGCAGCCGGTCCAGACCGGGCGCGACACGTCGCCGGCCTCGAACTCGATCCACACGCCGGCGCCGATCGGCGGGATGCTGAAAAACCCCGAACCCGGTCCGGCATAGGGAACGCACGGCGTCGCCCAGCCGGTCGGAACTTCGCCCAAAACCTCTGCCACACTCGCCTGGAGCCGGCCGAGCCCCAGCGGATCGACATTGGCGAGCACGATCCCGCGATACTTGCCATAGATGCGCTCGCGCAGATCGGTTTCGCCGCCGAGGTCGAAGGACGCGTCGCCAATCGCCATGTCAGGCCACCGCCGCCAGCGGATCGACGAACACCTCGGCCCCGGTCAGGCCGACCGCGTTGCGCCAGGCGGAAAAACTCTGCGTATAGTCGTCGCGCGAGATGCGGTGGGTGACCGAGGTCACGTAGTAGAGGCCGCTGTGCTGACTGCCGGCGCCGCGCACCAGGACGGGCAGGCCGGCGAGCAAGGGCCGCGCATATTTGATGCCGTCGACCTCGCCGGTAGCATGGATCGTGCGGCTCGAACTTGTCGCCCGCGCCAGCGCCTGGGTGAAGACCTCAGCGAAGTTGGCGGCGTCGGTGCCGTACATGCGCTCGACCGGCGGCGCCAGGATCCGCGCCAAGGTCGGCTCGCGCCCCATCGGCGGATCGAGCGAGAAGGCGCCCGTGACCGGCGCCACGACCCTGGTGCGCGGGTCGGAGGCGGCGGTCAACACACCGGTCGGCCGCAGCATGTCGTAGGCGACGTCGAAACGGTTCAGATTGGTCTCGGTGCCGAAATCGACCGACAGCACCCCCTGCGGCGGCGCCAAGGTCAGCGGCGGATGGAAATGGCCGAGATCGAGACCGCTGACCGGATCGGGCTGCACGTAGACTTCGTAATGGTTGCGTCGGGCCAATTGCATCAGGAAGGCGGCGTCGTGCGCGCGCTGCGTTGTTGTCGTGTCGAGCATCGTGCGCGTCGGCGGCGTCGGAACGATGACCGACAGCATGCCGTATTTGGCGAATAGGGTCTGGGCGACGACGCTGTCGGGCATATTGGGCCAGGTCGAGGGCTGCTGGACGTGGCTCATCGTCGTGCCGAGCGCGTCGATCGCGACGACTTCGAGCGTCGAGCGGCCGGGCTCGTTGCCGGCGGAAAGCTTGGTATCCTTGATATATCCGTTGACCAGGCATTGTGGCACGCCGAGTCCGCTCGACAGCCGGATCGAGAGCGGGTACATCGGCTGAAAGACGTCGAACGCCATCACATCTAGGTCGCCGATGAAGGTGCGGCTGAGGTCGAAATGCAGGCGCAGGATCGAGGCCTGCCCGACCGCGGTCTCGATCTCGATCTGGCGCAACGCCTGCATGAACGAGGCCGGCAACGGCGCAAATGCAACCTGAACGACAAAGAAGGACGGCAACAGCGGCATCGCGCTTCAGCTCATTCTCGGTCCTGGGACAAGGAGCCGGGCTCCGGGAAAGGCAGTCAGATCGGCCGGCTGCCGTACCAGATTGGCGTCGCACAGTTGCCAGAACTGCTCCGGGTCGCCGAGGATCTTATAGGCGGCAAGATCCGGCCGGTCGCCCTGCGCCACGGTGTAGCCCGGCAGGCCGGACGGCGGCGCGATAAAGCGCATCCGGACGTAGCGGATCAGCCGTCCGTCCGGGGACGTCAATTCTGCGGTCGGCACATTCTCATAGCGACTGCCGCGAAAGAACACCGGCGTCCGCCTCTGGCTCAGTGCGGAAAAGCGTGCGCGAACAAGGCCGACATTTGCGCCGCCCGCGAGGTTCGGCCGCTCGAACCTGCCCGTTTAAGGATACCGTCAGCCATGGCCCCCTCCGACCAAGTCAAGACCGCATGGCCATCGGACCACGCGGCAACCGCAATGGAAAGCGGTTTTTCGCGGGCGAGGGGGGCGGAAGGGCCGCTGCGTCAGCCCCGCTTCAACTGCTGCAGCAGTTTCTCGGCTTCGGCACGATCGGCAAAGGTGGCGTTGGAGCCCAGCAGTTTTTCCAGCATCGCCTGGGCGTCGGCAGGACGCCCGACGCGGTTGAGCGCCACGGCGAGATGGTACTGGATCGACGGGTCGCGCGGGGCCGAGATGTTGGCCGCCGAGAGATAGGTCAGAGCCTTGTCCGCGTCGCCTTGGGCCAGCAGGATCCAGCCCATCGTATCGTCGATCTGCGGCGCGCGGGGTGCGGCGGCGATTGCGCGCTCGGCCAACTCCCGCGCCTTCGCCAGATCGCCTTTTTGCTGATAGAGCCAAGCGAGGTTGTTGAGAGCGACGGGGTCGCCGGGCCGAGCCTTGATCAGTTTGTCATATTCGGCGATAGCGGCATCGTTGTTCTTACTGCCGAGATAGATCGCCGCCAGCGCGGTTCGTACCGCGATATTGTCAGGAGCATCCTTCAAGCGCCGGCTCAGCAAGGCCTCCGCCTTGGCCGTGTCGTTGCCCGCGGCGTATTGGCGGGCGAGCGCTACGATCAGGCGATCGTCGGCGGGCTTTGCGGAAACGGCCTTTTCCAGCAAGGCCAGAGCCTCGGGCCGGCGGTTGGCCTTATCGAACAGTTCAGCCTCAACCGCGTCATAGAGGGAATTGTCCGGGTCGGCCTTGGCAAACTCGCGCGCCTTGCCCAGGGCCGCATCCAACCCCGAAATCTCGTATTCGACGCGGATCAGGTCGGCTTTGAGCGCGGCGCTCTGCGGATCGGCAGCGAGCGCTTGCTGCAGCACGGTTCGCTGCTCGGGAAAATTCTTTGCGCTGCCGAGAATCGAGAGGTAACGCGTCAAGGTCTGAGGCGATTTCGGTGCGACTTCGTAGGCGTGCTTGTAGGTCGCGACCGCGCCTGGCATGTCACCGGCGGCAATCTGGACTCGGGCCTGGGCGTCGAGCACGTCGAGGTTCGTCGGGAATTTGGCGACCAGCTCGTTGGTGGTCGCGATGGCGTTCTTCCAGTCCTGGCGAAACGCGTAGAGGCTGGCCAGCTTGAGCCCGGCAAGCGGATCGCCGGGTGCTGCCGCGCGGGCCTTGTTGATGTCGTCCGCGGCCTCGCTCCATTTCTTCTCGCTGATCGCGATGTCGGCAAGGCCGAGCAGACCCGTCACATCCTTCGGGTTTTGCGCCAGCAGATCGTCGTAGATCTTGCGCGCATCATCGACGCGTCCGGTCGCCAAATAAAGCGGCGCCAGCGTCGAGCGTACGGCCACGCTTTTCGGATCGGCTTTGAGGCGGGTTTGCAATACTGCCTCGGCCTTGGAGAAGTCGCCTGTGCGGATATAAAGGCGCGCGATGGCGACCGCGAGGTTGTCGCTTTCCGGTCGGGCGGCGGCCGCTTTTTCAAGCAGAGCGATCGCATCTGCGACCCGCCCGGCCCCCTCGTAGAGCTGGGCGGCGATCAGATCGTAAACGTCGGTCTTGGGATCGTCCTTGGCGAAGCCACGCGCCTTCAAGATAGCGGCGTCCAGACCGTCGAGTTCGGCGGTGACGCGGATCAGGTCGCCCTTCAGCGTGACATTCTGCGGACTGCGATCGACCGCCGCTTGCAGCACCGCTCGTGCTTCACGGTAGTATTTCGCCGAATTCAGCAAGCTCAGATAGCGCGACATCAATGCCGTCGAGTTCGGCGCAAGCTCGTAGGCGTGCTTGTAGCTGGCGATCGCGCCGTCGATGTCGCCGGCGCCGAGCTGGCTTCGGCCGAGCGCGTCTAAGACATTCACATCCGAAGGAAATTGCGCGCTGAGCGCGCTCGCCACCGCCTTTGCGTCGGGCCAGTCCTGGCGCAGCTGGTAAAGACGGACGAGGGCGAGGCCTGGCGTGGGGTCGTTCTGTGCCGCGGTGCGAGCGCGGTTGATGTAATCCGTCGCCTCGGGCCATTTCTTTTCACCTGCGGCGATGTTCGCCAGTCCGAGGAGCGCCGCGACGTCGTCCGGTTTTTTCGCCAGCCGGTCGGCGTAGAGTTTCTTGGCCTCCTCGGCGCGGCCGGTGGTTTGATAGAGCTGGGCCAGGTCGCGGACCGCCGGGACGAAGTCGGGGTCCTTTGCCAAGGCGGCGCGAAACGCCGTTTCGGCGGCGGCATTATCCTTCTGCGCCATGCGGACGGTGCCGAGCAGCGTTTGATAGAGCGGGTTGTTCGGGTCCCGCTTGATTAGCGAGGCGGCGACCTCGGCAGCCTTGTCGATCTGTTGGGTGCGCAGCAGGGTCAGCACCAGGGTCGGGCCGGCGACGGTCGCCCCGCCCTCGGTGTCGAATACCTGTTCGAGAGCGGCAAGACCGGACTTGCGCTGGCCTGCGTCGATCTCCGAGATCGCGGCCCGCGTCTTGATCTGCGGATTGTCGGGCTCGAGTTCGCCCGCCTTTTCGAATTGCTGCAGGGCCAAGGACGGCTTACCGACCGCCATGTAAGCGTTGCCAAGAAGGGTCAAAGCCGCGGCATCGGGCGGATTCTTGTCGATCACCGGCTTGAGATAATCGATCGCACGAGCAGCGGCCCGCTGGCGCAGCGCCGCGGTCGCGATCAGCCGCGCGGCCCGCAGGTCGGTTGGCGCGGCGGCAAGGTATTTCGCCAGTATCGCCCTCGGCCTGGGCGTTCTGCCCGAGCGCGAGCTTGGTGGCGCCCTGCAGATAATAGCCGAATACGACGCGCGAAAAGGCCGGGCTGATCCGGTCAAAGAAGCGGTCGGCCTCGGCGTAGTTCTTTTGCTTGGCAAGTTCGATCCCGCGCAAGTAGTTGGCCAAGAAATTGTTCGGCGAGGCCTTGAGGATCGGGCACGAGATCTTCGTCGGCGGCGGCGAATTTGCCTTCCGCGATGTTGAGATCGGCGCGGCTCAACCGGACCGAAACGTTCTTTGGGTCGATCTTTAGAGCCTGCTCGAAACTCTTCATCGCCCCAGCGGCGTCGCCGCGAACGCGCAGCATCTCGCCCTTGACCTGGAGCGCCTCGATCGAGCGCGGGTCGGCCGCGATCGCGGCGTCGATCAACTTATCGGCCTCGGCCGGATCCTTGGTCGCGAGGAACCGCGCCAACGCGATCTTTGGCTGGACCGCATTGGGATCGAGCCGCACCGCGTCGCGCAGCATGGCGTCGGCCTTCTTGCGGTCCTGGACGCCAAGCGCCGCCGCCCCGATCGCGAGGCGAACCTTGCTTTCGAGCGCCGGAGCGCGATCGCCGGCCTGAATCATGTCGAGCACGTCGGAGAACTTCCCCTGGCGCAGGAGCGCGTCGGCAAGCACCGGCAGATACTCGGCCTCATCCCCGTTGCGTTCCCGCGCCGCGCGCGCCTCGCGCTCGGCCAGGGCTGGTTCGCCGAGCTGCAGATAGACCGCGGCAAGCCGCGCCCGGATGGAGGGATCCTGCGGCGCCTCGCGGACAGCGTTGCGCAGCTCGATTTCGGCCGCCTTGAGGTTGCCGTTGGCGATGTATTGCTCGGCGCTTTTGACCGAGGCCGGCGATTCCTTGGCCTTTGCGGCCGGGAGGAGGACGGCGACGATCCCGGCGGCGAGCATGATGCAGCGCCAAAAGGAACCCTGTGGAGCCCGTCTCATCGACTATCCTTTCTCCGGTGGACGGCAGTCATGCATCGAGACCGAGCTGGTGCTGTTGCATCAAATCGTAGAGGGTGGGTCGGCTGATGCCGAGCAGCTTGGCCGCCTTCGACAGGTTCGACCCGGCCTGGGCGAGCGCCAGCTGGATGACCTCGCGCTCGGCGCGCGCCCGGGCCAGCCGGATGTCGAGCGACGTCTCGTCGTCGTCGCCGAGCGCGGCGAGATCGAGGTCGGCGGCCGACACCAGTGGTCCGTCGGTCATGACGACGGCGCGCTTGAGCCGGTTCTCGAGCTCGCGCACGTTGCCCGGCCAGGGATGGGATTTGATCGCGTTGAGCGCCGCCGGGCCGAGCCCGCGCACCGGGCGGTCGTATTCCTGGGCAAACCGCCGCAGATAGAAGCTGGCGAGCACCACGGCATCGGCCGGCCGTTCGCGCAACGGCGGCACCCGCACCGCCACCTCGTTCAAGCGGTAGTACAGATCTTCGCGGAATTGTCCCTCGGCCATCATCCGATCGAGATCCTGGTTGGTGGCGCAGACTATCCGCACATCAACCTGCAACGGCTTGCGCCCGCCGATCCGCTCGACGATCTGGTCCTGCAAAAACCGCAACAGCTTGACCTGCATGGCCAACGGTACGTCGCCGATCTCATCGAGAAAGAGCGTGCCGCGATGAGCGCTTTCGATCTTGCCGATGGATTGCTTAATTGCCCCGGTAAAAGCGCCTTTTTCATGACCAAAGAGCTCGCTTTCGAGCAACGTTTCCGGAATTGCGGCGCAATTTATCGGCACAAAGGGGGCCTGCGACGCGCCGGCTGAGATTATGGATCGCGTGCGCTAACAACTCCTTGCCGGTGCCGCTCTCGCCGAGCAACAGGACCGCCACGTCGGTCGGCGCGATCTTTTCGATGTTGCGGATCACCGCCAGCATTTCCGAGGTGGTGGCGATGATGCCGTCGACCGGCGAGGCGACCGTGGTGGCGGCGCTCAAACGGCGGTTCTCGGCTTCGAGCTCGAACATCTGCTCGGCGCGGCCGACGATCAGCTGCAAGACCTCGATATCGATCGGCTTCTGGTAGAAATCGTAGGCGCCGAGCGCGATCGCCTGCAGGGCGTGCTCGCGCGTTTCGTTGCCGGTGGCGATGATCACCTTGGTCGCTGGCGCGATCTCGCGGATCTGGGCGAGGATCGCCAGCCCCTCCGACGCCCCGTCGGGATCCGGCGGGAGCCCGAGATCGACGATCGCCACCGGAACCGGATGTTCGCGGATGATGTTGAGCGCTTCCTGACGCGAGTTGGCCGGATACACGTGGTGGTCGGCGAACGCCCAGCGCAGCTGGCGCAGCAGGCCCAGGTCGTCGTCGACGATCAGCAGCGGTTTGACGGCGGTAGGCATGTCTTACGCCGCGGCCGAGGAAGCGGTGGCCGGTCTCGCCGCCTTAGGCAAAGGTTCGGAGGCCAGCGGAAGGACAATGCGCATCGTCGTGCCGGCTCCACGCGCGGAGATGACTTCGAGTTCGCCGCCGGCGGCGCGGATCAGTTCGCGGGTCTGAAAAGCGCCGATCCCATAGCCCTCCGATTTTGTCGAGCGGAACGGCAGGAACAGCTCCTCGCGGATAAAGGTCTCGTCCATGCCGGGGCCGCGATCGACGACATCGATCACCGAACGTGCGCCGAGTCGTCGCGCGGCGACGACAACCCGGTCGCCGGGGCGCGAGACGTCGACCGCGTTCTGGACGAGGTGGGTCAGCGCCGATTTCAGCCGGTCTGGTTCGATCGCCACCGCATAATCCTCGCCGTCGGTTTGAACCTCGACAGCGACTGCGCCGGCGGCGAACTCGGCGGCCACCGCCGCGGCGACGCCGCCGGGGTTGGGACGGCGCTCGGCTTGCGGCGCCGCGTCGGCCTTGAGCTGGCCTAGAAGGTGGTTCATTCGCGCCACCGCGTCCTCGACGGTCTGCAGCATGTCTCGCTGGAACTCGGGATTGTCGATATAGCGTTTGGCATTCGATACGATGAGGCCCAGCTGGCTGGCGAGATTTTTGATATCGTGAACGACGAAGGCGAAGCGCTTGCTGTATTCGGTCAGCAACTCGGCATCGCGCAACCCCCGCGTCGAACGTTCTTCGGCGAGATAGCTGGCGGCTTGCCGGCCGGTGGCGCGCAACAGGTCGAAGGCTTCCCAATCGAGCGCGTCGGCATGGTCGGCTCGGTCGAGCACGACAAAGCCGTGGAGCTCCTTGCGGTGACGTAGCGGGACTGCCAGCCATGCGCGCCCGGAGGCGAATGGCCAAGCCTCGGCCATGGCGTCCGCCGCGCGGGTCTGGATCCAGCTGCCGTCGCGAAAGCCGGCGAGGAAAAGGTCGTCGGCGGCTACGACCGTCGGGTTGGGCCGCGCCAACCGCCAAGCCGAGGTCTGACGGTAGCCGATCCCGGGCTGCAGCGACCATAGCGAACCTGCCGGGCTGTCGACGAGCCCGGCGAGCGCCCGGATGATCCGAACCTGCAGCTCCTCGACCTGCTCCGGTTCGGACACCAAATCGATGAATTTCAGCCACTCCACCCGATAATCGTAGCGATGGCTGAAGAAATTGCGCGAAATCAGAAACTTCAGACGCTGGCGTAGGCTGCCGGAGGAGAGCACGGTGCCGAGGACCACGATACTGCCGAGCAGCATTGCCAATTGCAGCACCAGCCCCCAATCGCCGCCGAACCCGCGCAGCAGCATCGCCACGATCGCGACGGCGAGGAGAAAGCAGCCGCTCGCCAGCAAGGTCGCGGTGTGCAGCACGACCTGGCGGGAGACGTGAATGTCGACCCGCCACTCGCGATTGCGCGCGATCGCCAGCGCCAGGAGTGGCGCCATGAACGCCGCCGCGATCGCCCGGCCGGCCGCGAGCCCCGGGTCGACCCGGCCGCGGGTAATGAACGCGTCGGAGAACAAGAACAGCTCGTAGGCGAAAAGCAGCCCAAGCGCGAGGCAGATCGGCCAGACATGCCAGCGTCGCGCCGGTTCGGTGTTGCGCCACAGATTTTCCGTCGTCAGCAGTCCGAAGACGCCGAAGCCGACGCGGGCGAGCAGTTGCGACATGTAGATGCCCGACACGTCCGGGCTGGCGGCAAGCACCCAGGCGTCATCGCCGAACGCGGCGAGGCAGAAGACGATCGCGCCTATCAGGTAGGCGCGCCCGATCCCTCTACCGTCGCTGGCGCGGGCAGTGATGAGCGCGACGCCGAACAGCAGCCAGGCGGAGAGTTGCAGGCTGTCGAGCGGCATCTGCACCGCGATTGGCGCGCCGGCCGCGGTGGCGCCGGCCCATACCGCAGAGGCGAAGCAGCACAGGATGATGGCCACACCGTTCCGGCTGGTTCGGCCGCGCAGTGCTATCAGCCCGATCACCAGAATGAGGGCGACCGCGCAGCCCAGATAAACCGTCTCGGTGACGACGAAGGCCAGCTGACCGATCCTACCTGGCGCCCTGGTGCCAGAAGATCACTCGGGCGGTCTGCAACAGGATAAGGAAATCGAGAAACACACTTTGATTCTTTACATAATAAAGGTCGTAGGCAAGCTTGCGCCGGGCATCCTCGGTCGAGGCGCCATACGGAAAATTGATCTGCGCCCAACCGGTAATCCCAGGCCGCACCCAATGGCGCTCGTCGTAATAGGGGATCTCCTGGCTCAGCTTGGCGACAAAAAATGGTCGTTCCGGGCGCGGCCCGACAAAGCTCATATCGCCGCGCAGCACGTTTAGGATCTGCGCCAGTTCGTCGATCCGCAGCTTGCGGATGACGGTCCCGATGCGGGTGACGCGCGGGTCGCTTTCGCTGGCCCAGCGCGGGCCGAGGTCGCGCTCGGCATCGACCAGCATGCTGCGAAATTTGAGGATCGTGAAGATGCGGCCGTGAAGCCCAACCCGCTCCTGGCGGTAGAGAACGGGTCCGCGGCTGTCGAGCTTGATCAGACAGGCGGTGACAAGCAGCAGCGGCAGGGTGAAGATCAGTACGGCGAGGCTGACGGCGATATCGAAGCTGCGCTTGAACACCTCGTTGAGGATGCCGCAGCGGAACCCGTCCGAATAGAACAGCCAACTCGGGCGCAGCGCTTCGAGATCGACGGTGCGGGTTTCACGTTCCCAGAAATCGAGGAAATCGGTCACCCGGATGCCTGAGAGCTTGCAATGCAGCAACTGCTGCACCGGCAGGCCACGGCGATCGTCGGTGGCGACGACGATTTCGCTGGCGCCCAGGCGATAGCCGATCTCGGCGAGAGCATCGGATCCCGAGGCCGACCAGTCGAGCGACTGGGAGCGGACCGCGGCCGCTTCGCCCGGCATCGCCAGGAACGACAGCGGGACGAAGTGCTGATTGGCGCCGTGGTCGACAAGCCTTTCGATGCGCGCCGCCTGGCGGCCGTGGCCGAGGACGAGGACGCGCCGCTGCAGCAGCCCCCGGCCGAGCGTCATCAGAAAGGTGCCGCGGGTCACCGCGATGCAGCCCAGCCAAATCAGCGTCGCCTTCAGCGGCAGATCGGCAACATTGGCAAGGTCGGCGAGCCCGTCGCGCCACCAGGCCGCGGCCATGACGCCCGCCGCGAGCAAGATCCCTGAGCACGACGGCAAGCTTGACGATCAGCAGGCGAAAGCTGAGGAAGCTGTCCTGGCGGTAGAGCCCGACCGAAAGCATCGCGGCGACGGCTGCGACCGACAGCCCGGCGGCGAACTGCGCCGAAAAGCGCGACACCCCGAACACCGAGTTCGAACCGGCCCCTGCCTGCGACAACATGTGATAAAACGCGCCAGTAATCAACAAAGCGTCGGACGAGACGAGGAGCACGACCGAAACCGGGACAAAATGTCTGAACAGTCTGAGCTGCATCGCCAACTGAGAACTAGTTAACCACTGCGGCGGTTTGCGCCTTGGGCGATGGCTCCGAGTGCGCCTCAGTATATTAGCAGCAAGTCGCGCAGCCGTCCAGTAGAACTAATCCCGGAACCGTTGCGGCCTTATGACAAAACCACCGAAAACGGGTTACCCAGTCGCTGCTTGTTCCGCTCGGCGGGCGGCCTCCGGCAGAGGCCCGGTGCTGCGCCGCTCGACACCGGCAAGGGTTCGGCGCTCGGCATTGAACAGTCGTCGGATCCAGTCCATCACCGCGCGCACGCAGGCGGCGCGGCGCAGGTCGCGGTGGACGATGATCCAGTATTCGGCGGCGATTTCAGGTATCGGCGGCGTCAGCCTATCGAGCAACAGGTCGGGGTCGCCTATAAAGCAGGGGAGCACGCCGCGGCCAGCGCCGGCGCGGATCGCGGCCAATTGCATCGGCATGTTCGAGGCCCGCAAGGCGACCCCGGCGCCTTTGTCGCGCACCCGTTCCTGCACCCAGCGCGCGGTCGCGTAATGCGCCTGCTCCTCGGTGTAGGTGACCCAGGCCGTCGCCGCCGACCCGGCGCGACGGTAGACGGCGCAGGCGAAGACGCCGGCCCTGGTGACGTAGAGGTCGCCGCCTTCCGGCGGGTGATGGCGCAAGGCGAGATCGGCCTCCCGGCGCGCCAGGTTGGCGGTCTGCTGGGTTTCGACGAGTTCGAGAGTGATCCCGGGCGGCAGTGTCACGCCGGCCGCGCCGCCGAGAGAGCGGGCGAGAAAACTCGCAGCCCATTCGCCGACCGAGACCCGCACCGTGCCGCTCAGTGCGGGCGAGGCTGCCGCGTGGCGCCGCTCCAGCGCCAGCGCCGCCGCCTCGAGCTGTTCGGCGGCCGGCAGCAGCGCCTCACCGGCGGCGTTGAGCCGCAGCCCTTCGGGTCGCCTGTCGAACAGCGCGGGCCCGCCGAAAGCCGCCTCGAATGCCGACAGACGGCGCCCGATCGTCGGCTGGCTCAAGCCCAATGCGCGACCGGCGGCGCGCAGCGATCCGTGTCGGGCGACGCCGAGAAACACGCGAGCGTCGTCCCAATCGATCGGCGCGGCGCCATTGATCGCAGCCATGATACTCATTCGTATCAGGGCTACTCGAAATTGTCGATTCCTGATATCGCTGCGTATCGCTATCGTGCGCGCGCGGCGACGAACTGCCTGTCGAAAGGGTCGAGCATGTACTTTGATCGAGGGTTATGGTCCCTGACCCGCGGCATGCGCGGCTGGATCGCCGCGGCGGTAGCTCTGGGCCTCGTCGCCGCGGTGCTGGGCATCGCCCGCTTTGCGGTCCTCGGCGTGCTGCTCTCGCATGTCTTCGCCGATGCCGGCTTCGTCGCGATCGCGTTGCCGGCTCTGGGCGTCGCCGCGGCTGTCGTGCTGCGCGGCCTCGTCGACCATCACCGCGTCATGATCTCGCACCGCACCGCCGGCCGGGTGCAGGAGATGCTGCGCGGCCGGCTCTACGACAAGATCGCCGAACTTGGACCCGCCTGGTTTGCCGGCGAGCGCACCGGCGGGGTGATGCTGTCGGTCGTCGACGGGGTCGAGCAGCTGCAAACCTTTTTCGGCCAATACGTGCCGCAGCTCTGCATCGCGGTGCTGACCCCGCTCGCGATCTTCGCCTTCATCGCCTTCTGGGACGTGCCGGTGGCGGCGGTGATGCTGGTCTTCGCACTGGTCACCCTGATCGCGCCGACCGTGTTCGTCACGATCGAGCGGCGCAGCAGCCAGGGGCGCCAGCAGGCCTTGAAGGCGTTCGGCTCGGAGTTTCTCGACGGCGTCCAGGGCTTGCCGACATTGAAGGCGTTCGGCCAAAGCGCCGCCTATGGCCGGCGGCTGGCGCAGAAGGCGCGCGACCTCTGCGACACGACGCTGCGCGTCCTGTCGACCGGGGTAATGACCCGCGGCATCACCGATTGCGGGGTGGCGATCGGCGCCGCAGCGGCGCTGGCGCTTGCCGTGTGGCGGGTATCGCAGGGTCAGATGAGCCTGCAGGCGCTGCTGATCGTACTGATGGCCGGCACCGAAGTGTTCCGCCCGCTGCGGGATCTGCGGATGGTGCTGCATCAGGGCATGGTCGGACAATCGGCCGCTGCCGGCATCAACGCCCTGCTCGCGGCCGAGCCGCTGGTGGGGTCGACGGCGGCGCCTGACGCGACCGGCCTCGCGCTCGTTCCGACGATCGCTTTCGAGGACGTCCACTTCGCTTATCCTGGCGGGCGAGGCGCCGCGCATGACGGGCTCTCGTTCACCGTCGCCGCCGGCGAAAAGCTCGGCATCGTCGGGCCGAGCGGCTCCGGGAAATCGTCGGTGGCGCGGCTGCTGTTGCGCCTGTTCGATCCGCAGGGCGGAACGATCCGCATCGGCGGCCATGATCTGCGGACGCTCGACCCCGAGGCGGTGCGCCGAATGATCGCCGTCGTGCATCAGGACACCTACCTGTTCCACGGCACGGTCGAGGAGAACCTGCGGCTCGGCAAGCCCGAGGCAGACCAGCAGGAGATCGAGGCCGCCGCGCGCGACGCCAACGCGCACGACTTCATCATGGCGCTGCCGCAGGGTTATCGGACGATGATCGGCGAGCGCGGCGTCACGCTTGTCGGGCGGCCAGCGCCAGCGTCTGGCGATCGCCCGCGCCCTGCTCCGCGACGCGCCGATCCTGATCCTCGACGAGGCGTTGTCGTCGGTCGACGCCGAGAACGAGGCGGTGATCCAGCAGGCGATCGACCGCCTCTCGGCCGGCCGCACCACGCTGGTCCTGGCGCATCGGCTGTCGAGCGTCATCGGCGCCGACCGCATCCTGGTGCTGGATCACGGCCGGGTCGTCGAAGCCGGACGGCACGCCGAGCTGATCCGCCGCGACGGCCCCTACCGGCGGCTGATGGGAGCGCAGGCCGAGGAGCGCGAGGGAGATTTCGCGCTGCTCGACGAGGCGCCGGCTGCAGCCAGCGAGGCAGCGCGCGAAATCGTCGAGGTTGCCGGCGAGACCGCGACCGACGCGATGGCCGGCGCCGCGTCGCAGGTCGGCTGGGGCGCCACCTTGGGGGCGCTGGTGGCGATCATCAGGCCGTGGCGCCGCCGCTTCGGCGTCGTTGTCGCCTCCGGGATCGCCCGCGTCGCCGCCTTTATCGGCGTCGGCGTCTTGAGCGCGCTCGCGGTCGCAGCGGTCAAGACCGGCTCCCCTTATGGCTGGCTCCTTCTGCTGCTGGCGCTGGCGGCGCCGCTCGCCGGGCTGCTTGCACTGGCTCGAATCCTGGCTCGCGCACGACATCGCCTATCGTCTTTTGGCCGAGATGCGGATCGAACTCTTCCGCAAGCTCGACGCCTTGGCGCCGGCCTATCTGGTGCGCCGCCGCTCGGGCGATCTGGTTGCGCTGGCCAACCAGGATGTCGAGACGATCGAATATTTCTTCGCCCACACCGTAGCGCCCGCCCTGATCTCGGTGCTGGTTCCCGCGGCGGTGCTGCTGGCGCTCGCCATGGTCGCTTGGCCGATCGCGATCGCGCTGCTGCCGTTCGTCCTCTATGCGGGACTGGCGCCGGTCGTGATGCGGGCCCAGGTCGACCGGCTCGGCGCTGCCGCCCGCGACGCGCTCGGCCTCCTCGGCGCCTACGTCACCGAGACGATCCAGGGCCTCTCCGACCTCGTGGCCTTCCAGGCAGTAGCCCGCCGCCGCCAAGGTTTCATGGAACTGGTTCGCGGCTATCAGCAGATCCGGCTGCGTCTGCTGCATGATCTCTCGGCGCAGTCGGCCGGGCTCGAAATCGCCACCGGGCTCGGCGGATTGGCGGTCGCGGTCGTCGGCGCGCGGCTCGCCGCCGAGCACGAACTCGCGGCGACCACCCTGCCGCTCTTGATTCTTCTGGCGCTGGCCTCGTTCCTGCCGATCTCCGAAATCGCCCATGTCGCCCGCCAGCTCGCCGACACGATCGCCTCGACCCGGCGCTATTTTGCCGTGCAGCAGGAAAAGCCGGCGGTTGTCGACGGGCCGCTGCGGCCGCCCGCCCCCGAAGGCGGCTCGGCGATCCGCTTCGAAGCGGCGAGCTTCGTCTATCCCGGCGCGCGCCGCCCGGCGCTCAGCAACGTCAGCTTCGACATCCCGGCCGGGGCCACGATGGCGGTGGTCGGGCCTTCGGGCGCCGGCAAGACCACGATCGCCAATCTGTTGCTGCGCTTTTGGGATCCGAGCGTTGGCAGGATCCTGGTCGACGGCGTCGATCTGCGCGACTTCGAACTCGACCATCTGCGCCGCCGCATCTCGCTTGTCTCGCAGGACACGTATCTCTTCAACGACACCTTGCGCGCCAACGTGCTGCTGGCGCGACCCGAGGCCGACGAAAGCGAAATCCGCCGCGCGCTCGGCCAGGCAGCGCTCGCCGAATTCGTCGACAGCCTGCCCGACGGGCTCGACACCAAGGTCGGCGAGCGCGGCGTGCAATTGTCGGGCGGGCAGCGCCAGCGCGTCGCGATCGCCCGCGCCTTTCTGAAGAACGCCCCGACCCTGATTCTCGACGAAGCGACCTCGCATTTGGACGCGGTCAGCGAAGCGCAGGTGCGTGAGGCGCTCGACGCGCTGATGCGCAACCGCACGACGATCGTCATCGCCCACCGGCTGTCGACCGTGCGCAATGCCGATCTCCTGGCCGTCCTCGACCATGGGCATGTCGTCGAGACTGGCAGCCACGCGGAACTCCTGGCGCGCAACGGTCTTTATGCGAGGCTGATCCGCCGCCAGATGGCCGGCGCCCGGCAAATGCTGCGCGCTGCCGGCAACTGATCCCGGTCGCCTGTAAACTTTTGCGGCGGTTCGCTGTCGGCGCAGGCTGCCGAACGGTTGAGCGGGAGCGAGAGCTTGTTGGAGACTTATGCTCAGCGGGTTTTCCATGCTCATGACGAGAACCGCTGAGGCCTTAAGGAGAGGATGATGGCGCCCTGGTCGACCGCCGCCCCCGCCGTAAGCGCCGCGTTCTTGGCATCGCTGGTGGAAGTGGTCGAGGCGTTCACGATCGTGCTTGCTGTTGCGACGTTTCGCGGCTGGCGGCCGGCGATGCTCGGCACATCGGCCGGGCTGGCGGCGTTGGCCGGCGTCGTCCTGCTGTTGGGGCCGCTCCTCGACCGCGTCCCGCTTCACGCTTTGCAGCTTTCGATCGGCGTCCTGCTTCTGCTGTTCGGCATGGGGTGGCTCAGAAAGGCGTCCTTGCGGGCGGCCGGCGTAATCCCGCTCCACGACGAGGATGCGATCTTTGCCGCCGAGGCGGCGGAACTTCGCGAACAAGCGCGCCGGCAGCCGAGGTCTCTCGACTGGCTGGCCGGCCTCGCCGCCTTCAAGGCGGTCGTGCTCGAAGGGCTCGAAGTCGTGTTTATCGTGATCGCGGTCGGCGCCGGACGCGGGTTGCTGTTGCCGGCTGGCTTCGGCGCGCTCGCCGCCTGCGCGCTGGTCCTGTCGCTCGGGGTCGTCGCCCACAAACCACTGGCCCGGATCCCGGAGAACACCTTGAAATTCGGCGTCGGCGTCATGCTCTCGGCGTTCGGCGTTTTTTGGACCGGCGAGGGGTTGGGGCTCGACTGGCCCGGCCACGATTTGGCGCTCCTCCTCTTTGTCGCCCTGTTCCTCGGCGCGGGCGTCGCCGCCACCGCCCTCGCGCGCAAACCGACCGTGGAGGCCGCACGATGACGATGCTGAAGGAAATCGGCTCCGAACTGATAGCGATGTTTCTTGCCGATGGTCGGATGACGCTCGAGATTCTCGGGCTGGTCGCCCTTTCGGGGATATTGGTCGGGTTGGCAACTCAGCCGCCGCTGATCGGCGGCGTCATTCTACTGGTAGGCTGCCCCGTTCTGTTGATTAAAAATGTTTACCGCGCCGCCCGCGCCGATGCGCCCTCCGTCCCGCAAACCTACGCAAACTTGACCGGCGCCCTCAGCGCACGGCGGGGGCCCGGCCGCTGACCTCGGCCCCGGCGTCGGGCGACATCTTGAGAAAGAACGGCACCGACGTCAGCGAGATCATCGCCACCCCGACAAAGGCCGGATAGAAGTCGCCGGCGGCCAGCGCCGTGCCGCCGCGCATCGCCAGGACCAGCTGAAGCAGCAGCGCCCCGGTGGCGACGCCGACGGTTTGCGACAGCTGCTGCGCCATGCTGGTCAGGCTGGTCGCCCGGCTCAGCATCGCCGGGGGCACATCCGCATAGCTCAAGGTATTGATGCTGGTCATCTGCAACGATCGAAAGAAGCCGCCCGCCAACAGCGCCACGAAGATCACGAAATGCGGCGTGTCCGGGCGGAACAAGCTGTAGCCGAACAGAAACAGCGCGCTGATGACCGCATCGCCGACCAGCACTATTCGGAAACCCAGGGTGCGGATGATCCGGGCGGCGGTCATCTTCATCGTCATGGCGCCGGCGGCGCTGGCGAAGGTCAACAGACCCGACGACAGCGGATCGAGCCCGAACCCGACCTGCAACATCAGCGGCAGCAGAAAGGGCAATGCCCCCAGCCCCATGCGGAACAGGAAGCCGCCCGTGGTCGCCGCGGCATAGGTCGGGATCTTCAGCAGAGCGAGGTCGATGATCGGATATGCCGCGCGATAAGCATGGCGGACGTAGAACAGCACGCAGACAGCGCCAATCGCAAGCAAACCGGCCACGGCGGCGGCCGGCAATGCGCCTCTCCCGACATTCTCGAAACCGAACGCCAATGTCGCCAGCCCGACGCCGGTCAGCGCAAAGCCGCGCAGATCGAATGGGCGACGGCCGGTTTCCTTCAAATCACTGACCAGCAGATTGACGAGAACGATGCCGAGAATGCCGATCGGGATGTTGATGAAAAAGATCCAGCGCCAGGACCAGTAGGTCACGATAAAGCCGCCCAACGGCGGCCCCATTACCGGCCCGATCAAGGCCGGCACGCTGACATAGGACATCGCCCGGACGAGATCGGATTTGGCCACGGTTCTGAGCAATACCAGCCGGCCGACCGGGACCATCAGCGCCCCGCCCATGCCCTGGACGATGCGCGAGGCGACCAAAGCCGCCAGGGAGTCGGAAATGCCGCAGCCGATCGAGCCCAGCGTGAAAACGACGATCGCCAAGCTGAAGACGCGCCGCGCGCCGAACCGGTCTGCGGTCCAGCCGCTGATCGGGATGAAGACGGCAAGGCTCAACAGATAACAGGTGATCGCCACATTGAGGCGCAGCGGGCTCTCGTCGAGCGATCTCGCAATCGTCGGTAACGCCGTGGCGATGATCGTCGAATCGAGGTTTTGCATGAACATCGCGCAGGCGACGACGAGCGGCACCAGCGCTTGGCGCGACAGGGTCAGGCGCATGCCCGTCTCGCACGCATACCGGGAGGCCTCCAGGCGGTGGCCCGCTGCGGCCGCGTATCGATCGCCGGCGAAGATGGAAGGCGCTGCTGCACGGGCTCTAGGATATCCTGTAATGCGAATGCAGAAAAAGTGCGCTCTCGGCAGGGGAACGGTGCGCAAAGCGAAGGACCGCCGAACGTGCGTCGCGGCGATGCTCGCTCTTGTTCTGGCGAGCCTCGCGGGCTGCGACGCCTTGCAGGTCATCGAACGCTCGCCGACGGCGGTCACGGTTCGCTATGACGGCCTTGTCAACGGCCTCGACGAGGCGACCGGACTGGCGCAGAAGGCCTGCGCCGCCAGTGGCAAAAAGGCGCGGCTGCGCAAGGTCTATTTCGAGGGCCTCGGCATGGGCGAACGCTACGCCCATTTCGACTGCACCTGAGAAATCTTTTCGCGAGTTTCGATGCGCCTGATGCGGCCAGGGGTTAGAGACGACCCATTCGCGTTGCGGCAACGCTAAAATTGCCATAATCGGATTGTATCGTGCGATAACGAGCTTCCCGAGGGTGAGACCTTTTGCTGTAAATTCGCTGCAAATAACAGCAAAAACAGCGGGGCCAACCCCGGTCGCACTGAGGCGCGGGGATCGAGCGCCGCTGTTAACCAAGGCGGCCAAACGGCGAGCATGTAAGCAGCACCCCGATGTGTCGGGGATTTTGACACTTTCCCTCTAAAGCAATTTATCAGGGATATTAAGATCAGTCGCTTAAGGGAATGGCACGTGATTTGCTCGGTAAAGTAGCGAAACCCCTTTGGAGACAGACATTATGGTGAAGAACTTCACGCCAATACTCGGCGCGGCGGTCGGCCTCGCGATTATGGTCGGCGTCAGCGGTCAGGCGTCGGCCACGGCGGCTACGTGCTCGGGCATCTACCATGGCCTCGGCACTGGCGCCGAGGCAAACGGCACAAAGACCTTGCCCGGGACCGACGTCGGAACCGTCCTGGCGGGATGCCAGATTGGCGACCTCGCCACGAACAATGTCAGCAATACCGGCGTTTTTGTCAGCCCCTCCGCCACCCCGTCGATTTTCCAATTCGAGTGGGGCGGTGGGAATCTGAAGATCGAAGAGGCGCTCGGCAATAACGGAACCCTGACGGGCGGCGTCGATGTCGAGTTGGGGCTCGCCGCAAACACACTGAACGCCACCGGGTCTCTGGCGAGCTACATCGCCTCGATCAATTTTTCGGCGCCATTTGTGTTCGGTGCGCTCAAGACTTTATACGACGGCAGTCTCGCGGCCGGTAGCTACGTCATCGACACCTACTCCGGTACAGTCGCCGACGATCCGACGTACCAGGTGAACTTTACCCTGCGCGCCGCCGTTCCAGAACCGGCCTCGCTTGCGATCTTGGGGACCGCTCTCATGGGCTTAGGCGCAATCCGCCGTCGCCGCAAAGCCGCATAAGGGAAACTGACGGCCCCGGCCCGCCGCGCTTTCGCATCTCTGGGGCCTCCGGATTCGCGCCAGGTCCTGCCGCTGCGCCATACGAGCGTGCGCGCCGGCCGGGTGCTGTCGCAGCCCGAAAGCGACGCGCTATCGCCGACCCATCAAGCGCACATCCGCCCGGGTTTCGGATGCGGATGGCGAGCCGAACTTCCCCGGCGGCGAGTCCAACGCCCGCTCGGCGCCGATACCCACCGTTCGCAGAACCGGGTCGCAACCGCGGTAGTCGACCGGAAACGGACCCTCAGCCTCGGACCAGGGTGAGCAAAGCCTGCATCAGCTCGCCGTCTGGCCGCGCCATCGTTTCGAGGATCGTGAAATGGTTCGGCCCCGTCGATTGGCAGCAGATGCCCCGGCAGTCCGCGCTCGACCCACGCCTGGGCGTAGTCAACTGACTGGCGGCATAATTCGGGCAATTCCGCGGTGCCGTAGGTCACGATAAGCGGACCTGCCATCGGCGGAAAATTGAGCATCGGGCTGTTGCGCTGCGCCTCGGCCTCGTCGAGCCCGAGCTTCTCATTGAGATAGTTAAGGCGGATCGGCTCAAGGTCGTAGAGGCCGCTGATCGCGATCCCGCCCCTGACCGCGCCGAGAGGCATTGTCATCGCCGTCAGATGCCCGCCGGCAGAATGGCCGGCGACGTAGATGCGCCCCGGATCGGCACCGTAATCTCCAAGATGCTCATGGAGCCAGCTGATGGCGTGGCGCACCTCGCCAACGATCCGGTCCATCCTTGCTTCGGGCGCCAGGGTGTATTCGACGACCGCCACGTTGAGACCGTGCGATACCGCCCCCTCGGCCAAGGCGCTATACAGTTCTTTTGTTTGGTGGGTCATTTGCCAATAGCCGCCGTGGATGTAAGCCAGGGTCGGCGCCGCGGGGTTCCCGGCAAGGAATAGGTCGAGCCTTTCACGCGGCCGCTCGCCATAGGCGAGGCCAAGATGCCCGTGATGCCGCTCCCGAAAGCGCGCGCTGCGCGCGGCCCAGTCGGCAAGGAGTTTTGGGGATGATGGTACCGCGGCGAGGTTGTTGTAGGCGGCGTCGAGCTGGGCGCGATCCATTCCGCGGTACAGCATGGGTTTAAGCCTCTTCAGAATTCGCGCGGCTCTGGTGAAAGCAAGCGAACATTGTAGTGGCACAATACGGCGTGAAGTCCTTCATGCCCAGATCCGGGTCACTACGGCGGCCCCTTGGCAGCGACGCAGCTTGCCAGCCCACCGCCCCGGGCGGTGCTCGGCCAGCCCCGCGCCTAACCCCGCGTACCTCTACATGACCGCTACGGCCCCAGCCTGTGTGAAAAGAACGCGAGATTACGGTCGTGGCCAATTCCGCCGTGGGCGCAGCTGCTTTAAAATCCCGGAGCTTGGTGGGGTATTCGGGGGCTTAGCGATGCATCGGTTTATTGACGGTGACGATCGGATGCAACTGACGCTGCTACCGAACAACCTGGAGGATTACGTCGGCGAAGAGAACCCGGTTCGGGCGGTCGAGGTCTTTATACGAGCTGGACCTTGCCGCCTTGGGGTTTTCGGGGATGACGCCGGCGACGACGGGCCGGCCGGCCTATCATCCCTCGACGCTGCTGAAGATTTATCTTTACGGTTATTTGAACCGGGTTCAGTCGAGCCGGCGGCTGGAGCGCGAAACGCAGCGCAATATCGAGTTGATGTGGCTGACCGGGCGGCTGGCGCCCGACTTCAAGACGATTGCCGACTTCCGCCGGGACAATGGCGCGGCGATCCGGGCGGTGTGTTCCCAGTTTGTGGGGTTGTGCCGCCAGCTGGGCCTGTTCACCCGCGCCGTTGTTGCGATCGACGGCAGCAAGTTCAAAGCGGTGAACAACCGTGACCAAAACTACACGGTCGCCAAGGTCACCGGGCGGATGGAGCAGGTCGAGGCCAGCATCGCGCGTTACCTGAGGGCATTGGACCGGGCCGACCGCGAAGAGAGCGATATCGCCGAGGCCAAGTCGGTCCGGCTGAAAGAGAAGATTGCCCGCCTGCGCCAACAGATGCAGGCCTTGAAGGTGATGGAGCAGAGGGTTCAGGACGCACCTGACCAGCAGGTCTCGCTGACCGATCCTGACGCCCATTCGATGGCGACCAGCGGCAAAGGCACCGCGACTGTCGGCTACAATGTGCAGATCGCGGTCGACGCCGAGCACCATCTGATCGTGGCCCACGAGGTGATCAACCAGGGATACGATCGCCACCAGCTCGCACCCATGGCGCTGCAGGCGCAGCAGGCCACGGGCTGCGAGCAGATCACCGCCCTGGCCGACCGCGGCTACTTCAGCGGCGGCCAGGTTCTGTTGTGCGAAGGCACTGGGGTCGCGCCGATCGTGCCCAAGGTCCTGCGTCAAGCGGGACCAAACGCGGCCTCTTTGCCCGGCAGGACTTCATCTACAACGCCGAGCACGACCACTACACCTGCCCGGCGGGCGCAAAACTCACCAAAATCCATCGCCGCGCCGATCACACCGAAGACTTCGACCGCTACCGCCATCTGAGCGCCTGCTTCACCTGTCCGCTCAGACCCCGGTGCACGCCGACCCAGCGGCGGATCATCAAGCGCTGGGAGAATGAGGAGGTGCTCGACAGAATGCAGGACCGCCTCGACCGCATGCCCGAGGCCATGGGGGTGCGGCGACAGACCGCCGAACACCCGTTCGGGACCCTCAAAGCCTGGATGGGCGCCGCCCATTTCCTGACCCGGACCCTCGACAAGGTCCGAACCGAGATGAGCCTCCTCGTCCTGGCCTATAACCTGAAGCGAATGATCGCGATCTTCGGTGTCGGACCGCTGATGGCGGCGATCAGGTCCTGATCGCCTCGCTCAAGCCACACGCGCCAGCCGATCTACCGGCGGCGCGACCGCCATGGCCGGAAAACACGCCCCGCCGTTCACGTCACATGACGCGTTTTCCCACGGCCTCGGGCATAAACCGTCGTCGCTGTGATCGAACCAGGCGGCCGGTGCGGGGCGAAGCGATCTTTTCGCAGCTGTCGTTTGCGGCGACGCTAAAATTGCCAAAATCTGGTCGCATGGTGCGATAATCGAGTCTCCGAGGGTGGGGAGGCGTTTGCTGTAGATTCGGTGCAAATAACAGCAAAAACAGCGGGCGGCAGCCCGGTTCGCGTAACGGGGCGCGGATCGACGCTGCCGAAACGCCGCGCCGGCGGCCGGCCGGGATTGACAAGACCCGGCGCGGTTCGCGACAAGGGCGGCGGTATTTGCCGGTCTCGGGAGGAAAAGAAGATGGGCATGCTCGACGGGCGGGTGGCGATTTGCACCGGGTCGGGGCGCGGGGTCGGCGGCGAGGTCGCCAAATTGATGGCGGCGAACGGCGCCAGGGTCGTCGTCAACGATCCCGGCACCAGCGGCAGCGGCGAGGGCGCCGACACGACCCCGGCGCAGGAGATCGTCGATCAGATCAAGGCGGCGGGCGGCGAGGCGGTCGCCAATTACGGCTCGGTCGCGAAATTCGACGATTGCCTGGCGATGGTCGCCCAGGCGCGCGACACGTTCGGCGGCCTCCATATCGTCTTCAACGCCGCCGGCATCCTGCGCGACAAGATGTTCCACAACATGTTCCCGGAGGATTGGCAGGCGGTCATCGACGTGCATCTGACCGGCCATTTCAACGTCAACCGGGCGGCGATCAACCTCTTCCGCGAGCAGAATTACGGCCGCATCATCATGGTGTCGTCGACCTCGGGGCTCCTCGGCAATGTCGGGCAGTGCAATTACGGGGCGGCGAAGCTCGGCATCGTCGCGCTCGCCCGCATCGTCGCGATGGAGAACGCCTCGCGCGGCATTACCGTCAACGTGATCTGCCCGTCGGCCGACACCCGCATGACCCGCTCGGTGCCGACCCCGAAGGACCCGACCGCCGCCGCGATGCGCGAGGAGCGGCTGCGGCGCAGCCGGGCGGACGCGATCGCACCCCTCTGCGTCTATCTCGCCTCGGAGCAGGCGAGCCAGAGTCAACGGCCAGGTGTTTCACCAGCGCGCCGGCGAACTCTCGCTCTACGGCCATATGCGCCCGGTGCGGATGGTGCACCGCCAGGGCGGCTGGACGCCGGAGACATTGGCGGAAGTCGCGATCCCGGCATTGGCCCCACAATTCACCCCGCTCGACAGCCGCGGCGTTCATCCGGGCCTGCCGATGGAATAGGCCGCCGGGTCAGGCGAGTGCGGCGCGGGCGGCGGCGAGCGTCGCTTCCGGGCCGGCCGAGGCGTCGATCCGGGTCCAATCGAGTCGACCCGGGGTCATGCCGCATCTGCTGCGCCAGCACCTGCGGCGAGGCGTCGGAGGCGTCGTGGCGGCGGGTGCGGATGCGCTCGGCCATTGCCGATGCCGGCGCATCGAGCCAGAGGCCGGTGAAAGGGACGCCGGCCCTGGCGGCGATTGCCGCGAATTCCTGCCGCTCGGCGTGGCGCAGCGCCACCGCGTCGAGGATGACCGAATAGCCCGAAGCGAGGGTCGCCGCCGCCTTCTCGCGCATGCTGCCGTAGACCCGGCGCGAGACGGTACTCGTATAGGCGCTCTCGGGAAGCGGGGTTTCGGGGGCGACGCCGAGCAAGAGTTTGCGGGTTACGTCGCTGCGCAGCAGGCGGGCGCCGGGCGGCCGGCCGAGTTCCGGCGCCAATGCCGCGGCGAGCGTCGATTTGCCGCTGCCGCTGAAGCCGCCCACCGCGACAAGGCGGCAGGGGGCGGGTTCGAGCACGCGGTGCGCGAGATCGAGATAGGCGCGCGCCTCGCGAGCCTTGGCTTCGGCCTCGGCCCCGGCGATGTCGGCGAGTGCCGTCGCCGTGACATGCGCGCGGATGCCGGCGCGCAGCGACAGAAAAAGCGGCAATGCGGCAAGCCCATCATCCTCGCCGCTTGTGTCGAGGTAGCGGTTCAGCACCAGGTTCGCGAGGGCGCCGAGGCCGCGGAATTCGAGATCCATCAACAGGAACGCGAGGTCGTAGAGGGTGTCGGTGCTGGCGAGCGCGTCGGAAAATTCGAGGCAGTCGAACAAAAGCGGCTTGCCGTCGAAGAGGCAGATGTTGCGCAGATGGAGATCGCCATGAACGCGGCGCACCTTGCCGGCCTTGCGCCGCGCGTCGAGGCGGGGCGCCAACCGGGTCAGATGCTCCGACCATTTCGCGCGGATCGATGCGACGCGCTCGGGGTCGAAGCCCGCCCGTCCGGCCCCTATCAGGCAGGCGTGGTTGGTTTCGGCGACCTCCCGCAATGCCGCCGCACCCCCCGCCTCGAACCGCGGTTCGGCCACCGCGTGAAAACGGGCGATATGGTCGGCGAGCGCCGTCATCAGCCGCGGCTCGAGCTTGCCCGCGACGGCGAGCGCGTCGAACAGTTGGTCCTGGTCGAAGCGGCGCATCACGACGACCCAGTCGACCGCCCGGCCTTCCCCGCCAAAGCCGATGGCGCCGCGCTCGTCGCGACCGATCGGGCGCAGTTCGAGATAGAGTTCGGGTGCGGTGCGGCGGTTGAGCGCGAGTTCGGCGGCGCAGGCTTCGCGCCGCAATGCCTCAGTCGAGAAATCTAGATAGGGGAACTTGACCGCGCGCTTCAGCTTGTAGGCGCGCTCGCCGGCGAGAAAGACGATCGAAATATGGGTCTCGACGATATCCACCCGCGCGACACTCGGCCCGTAGGAGGAGGGATCGCCGAGAAAGGCGATGACCGCGCGCTGGTCGTCCGCCATCGGCGGTTCAGAAAAGGTTACCCTGTTCCGCCGGCGGCGGCGTTCGCCGGACCGGGCGGCGCGGAGTGCGGCCGGCGATGGCGCCGACCTTGCCGTCGTAGAATTCGAGATCGAGTGCCGCCCCCGGGCGGATCGCGGCCGCTTCGGTCACGACCCGCGCATCGCCATCGCGCACCACGACGTAGCCGCGCGCCAGGAGGCTCTCATGCCGCTCGGAATGGGTCGCAAGCCGCCCGGCGAAATTGTCGACCGCCTCGCGATTGCGGGCGATGACGCGGCCCAATGCATTGTCGAGCCGGTCGCGCACCTCGGCGAGGCGCGAGCGCAATCGGCCGATATCGGCGGCGAGCACGGCCGGGCGCAACCCGGCAGCGGCAAGATCGAGCCGCTGCTGCGCGCCGCGCAGATGCCGCTCGGCCGCGAGCCGCAGCCGCTCGGCGCGGTCGTCGAGACGCTGCGCGGCGTTACCGATCAAATCCTGGGGGTCGGGAAGCCCTCGGGCGAGCCCCGAGAGGTGCAACCGGCGCTCACTCAAAAGCCGGGCGAGGCCGCCGGCGAGCCGGGACGATTTGCCGCCGAGTTCGGCGAGAAGATCGAGCCGCACCGGAACGGCCATTTCGGCCGCCGCGGTGGGGGTGGGGGCGCGACGGTCGCTCGCATGGTCGATCAGTGTCGTGTCGGTCTCATGCCCGACCGCTGAGATCAGCGGGATCGCCGAGGCGGCGGCGGCGCGCACGACGATCTCCTCGTTGAACGCCATCAAATCCTCGAGACTGCCGCCGCCGCGCGCGACGATGATCAGATCGGGCCGCCGCACCACGCCCCGGGCCGGCAGGCGGTTGAACCCGGCGATCGCGGCGGCGATCTGGTGCGCCGCGCCCTCGCCCTGGACTGCGACCGGCCAGATCAGCACATGGCGCGGGAAGCGGTCGGCGAGACGGTGCAGGATGTCGCGAATCACCGCCCCCGAGGGCGAGGTGACGACACCGATCACATCGGGGATAAACGGCAGTTTCTTTTTGCGTTCCTCGGCGAAGAGCCCCTCCGCGGCAAGCCGCTGGCGGCGCTCTTCGAGGAGTTTCAGCAATGCGCCGACGCCGGCAAGCTCGATCGTGTCGATGACGAGCTGGTATTTCGAGCGCCCGGGAAAGGTCGTCAGCCGGCCGGTGCAGACGACTTCCATGCCGTCCTCGGGCCGGACCGCAAGCCGCATCGCGGTCATGCGCCAGCAGACCGCGTCGAGTGCGGCCTCGGCGTCCTTCAGGGTCAGATAGCAATGGCCGGAACTGTGCCGCTTGAAGCCCGAAACCTCGCCGCGCACCCGGACATAGGCAAAATTGTCCTCGATCGAGCGCTTGAGCGCCTGCGACAATTCGGAGACGGTATATTCGGCGAGGTTAGGGCGGGCGGTGGCCGCGCTCAAGAGATCATCCATGCCCATATCATAGCCGAGGACGGCGGCAGGGGCGATGCGGCGGGGTCGCCGGCATAAGATGGCGGGACCTGTTCGCATCAGGGAGAGGCGCCAATGTCGGAGATGAACCGTTCGTTTTCGGGTTCGATGCCCGAGTTCTATGATCGCTACCTGGTGCCGTTCCAGTTCGAGCCGTTCGCGCGCGACCTCGCCGATCGGCTGGGGGAAATGCAACGCGGCGAGGTGCTTGAGATCGCAGCCGGAACCGGTGTGGTCACGCGTGCGCTCGCTCGGGCATTGCCGCAGGCCGTTCGCATCACCGCGACCGATCTCAACCCCGCAATGCTCGAACACGCAAAGTCGCACTCAGGATTGGAGCGGGTCGAGTGGCGGGAGGCGGATGCGATGGCGCTGCCTTTTGCGGACGAGGCGTTCGACCGCGTCCTCTGCCAGTTCGGCGTTATGTTCTTTCCTGACAAGGAGGCCGGTTTTCGCGAAACCTGGCGGGTGCTTCGGCCGGGCGGGCAATTCCTGTTCAACGTCTGGGGCGACAGGCAAGGCACGGCCTTTCTGCTGGCGCGACAGGTGGCGGGCGAAATCCTGGGCCGCGAGCCAGCGAGCCTGTCGGCCCCCGAATACAACGATGTTCCGATGGTCAAGGCCGCGCTCGCCAGGGCGGGGTTCTCCCAGGTCGAGGCGGAAACCGTAACCAAACGCACCCGCGCCCCCGGGCCCCGCGACGCCGCGATCGCCACCTGCCATGGCGGCATCATGCGCGCCGAGATCGACAAATCTGCCCCCGGCCGGCTCGACGAGATCACCGACAAGGTCGCGGCCGCCTTCGCCGCCCGGTTTGGCGACGGGCTGGTCGACGCCCCGATCAACGCCATTCTGTTCATGGCGACAAAGGCGCGGAGAGTCGGCTGATGCGCGTGCTCGTGGTGGGATCGGGCGGCCGCGAGCATGCTCTCGCCTGGGCGATCGCCGCTTCGCCGCTGGTCGATCGGCTTTATTGCGCGCCGGGGAACGCCGGGATCGCCGAGGAGGCGCAATGCGTGCCGATCCGTGCAACCGACATCAAAGGGCTCGTCGAATTCTGCCGCAACGAGCGGGTCGATTTCGTTGTCGTGGGTCCCGAGGCGCCGCTGGTCCTGGGGCTCGTCGATGCGCTTGGCGCCGCGGGGGTTCGCGCCTTCGGTCCCACTGCAGGCGCTGCCGCGCTTGAAGGCTCGAAATCCTTCGCCAAGGATCTCTGCGCCAAGGCCGGGATCCCGACCGCCGCCTATCGCCATTTCCGCGATCCTACGGCGGCCAAGGCCTATATCGCCGCGCGTGGCGTCCCGATCGTGGTCAAGGCCGACGGGCTTGCCGCCGGCAAGGGGGTTACAGTCGCCTTCGATCTTGACACCGCCTATCGCGCGGTCGACGCCGCCCTGGTGGAGCGCCGCTTTAGCGCTGCCGGGCTCGAAATCGTCGTCGAGGACTTTCTTGCCGGAGAGGAGGTGAGTTTTTTCGCATTGGTTGACGGCAAGGACGCGCTGCCGCTCGCCGCCGCCCAGGACCACAAACGCGTTGGCGACGGCGACACCGGCCCCAATACCGGCGGCATGGGCGCCTATTCGCCCGCCCCCGCATTGACGCCGGCGCTCGAAGGGCAGGTCATGGAGCGCATCATCCTGCCCACCGTTCACGCGATGGCGCGAGAAGGCCGGCCCTATAAGGGGGTGCTCTATGCCGGGCTGATGCTGACCGAAACCGGGCCGCAGCTTCTCGAATACAATGTCCGCTTCGGCGATCCGGAGGCGCAGGTTCTGGTCATGCGCCTCGTCAGTGATCTGTTGCCGGCGCTGCTTGCGGTCGAAGACGGGATATTGCGGCAGGTCGATCTGCGCTGGCGTCCCGATCCTTCGGTCTGCGTAGTAATGGCCGCCGGAGGTTATCCCGACGAGCCGGCCCGCGGTGGCGAGATCCGGGGCCTTGCCGCCTTGGCGAACGATCCGAAGCTCAAGATCTTTCACGCCGCCACCCGTCGCGAAAATGACCGGCTCCTCGCCGATGGCGGCAGGGTTCTCGGCGTCACCGCCTCGGGCGGCGATCTCGGCGAGGCCCGCGGGCGCGCCTATGCCGCGATCGACCGGATCGATTGGCCCGACGGCTTCTGCCGCCGCGACATCGGCGGCCGGGCCGTGATCGGGGGCGTCGCGGCATCAGTTTTGAAGGAGTGAGAATGTGAAGGCTGGAGACATCATGACGCGGGAGGTGGTTTCGGTTTCGCCCGAGACGCCGACTCCCGAAATCGCGGCCATACTACTGCACCACGGGATCAGCGCGGTCCCCGTGGTGGATGGCTCGGGGATGGTCGTCGGCATGGTCAGCGAAGGCGATCTGCTGGGCCGCAACCAGGCCGAGCGGGAGGCGCGGCGCGATTGGTGGCTGGCGCTGATCGCCGAAGGCGAAGAGCTTCATCCGGATTTCCTCGCAAGCCTGAAACAGAAGAGCCTGACCGCGCGGGACGTGATGTCGGCGCCGGTCGTCAGGGTCACCGAGGACACCGAGATCGCGGAAATCAGCCGTTTGCTCGCGACGCATCGGATCAAGCGGGCGCCGGTGGTGGCGGAGGGCCGCCTGGTCGGCATCGTCAGCCGCGCCGACCTGCTGCGGGCGCTGACGGCCGAGCATCAAAACCAAGCCCAGCCCAACCACGTCTCACGAGCGCGCCAACTGGTGGCCGATGCGCTGACCGCGCTCGACCATCATTTTGCTCTTCGTCACGAAACGCAGCCTCGTTCGGGACCGCTTTCTGTCGAAAAACCAGCCGAGGAAGGCGTTCGCGCCGTCGATTTCCGCTCGCTTTCCGCAGAATTCAGGCATCGGCAGACGGCGCAGCACGATCGGGCCGGCGCCGCCGCCGCCACACGCGAGCGGGAGAGGGTCAAGGAGCTGATCGACCAGCATATCGTCGACGAGCGCTGGTCGGCGCTGCTGCATCAGGCTAGAGCCGCCGCCGAGCACGGAGCCAAGGAGTTTATGCTGCTTCGTTTTCCCAGCGATCTGTGCATCGACCAGGGCCGGGCGATCAACTCGGCGTTGCCCGACTGGCCAAAGACCTTGCGCGGCGAGGCGGCTGAGCTTTACCTGCTGTGGGAACGCGATCTGAAGGCGCGCGGCTTTCGGCTGATGGCCAAAGTGCTCGAATTTCCCGAGGGACGGCCAGGCGACATCGGACTTTTCCTGATCTGGGGCGAATGAATCTGGCTTTTCCTTGATGCGATCCCGCCAGGATTTCCCCGACCCGGCGGACCAACCGGGGTCAAACTGGGCGATGGACGCTTTGTATCCCTTTTTCTCTCTTATTCGAGAGGCAGCCCTTCGAGCGGATCGTCCGGTGACGCACGGTGACAAAGCTGCTGTCGATCGGGTTCGGGGTCCTAAGTTTCCAGTGTTCGGGCAGGGAAATCGAAGAACGCCGGCAGGACCTCGCGATCCTTGGCCAGGCGCGCGGCAGCCTTCTGAGCTCGTAGGCCTTGATGAAGGCGTCGAATGCGGCCTCGGCCCCAGTTCTCGTCTCGGCCATCCAGATCGCCTTCGCTGACCATGCCGACAAGATTGCCGCCCTCATCGAGGACGGGTGCGGCGCTGATGCCCTCGCGCAGCAGCAGATTGGCGACCTCCCTGAGAGGCGTTTCGGCCATGACATACGCAGCGGGCGCTGTCATGACCGCGGCCGCCCTGATGGTGCTTACAGATTTCATCGCTCAAAGCCCCACTGCTGCGACGCGTTTCGATGGCGGAGTGCTTCACGTCAGCAATTCAACGCTCGCGGCCCGCATTGCTCCCTACCGGAGTAGATGGAATTGCGACTGCTGTTGCGCATCGCCTCAAATGAGGGATGCGTCCGGGCCGAGATAAGGCCGCGCGTTTCAGCCGGGTCTGAGAGGTTCAGGCCGGCGCGGCGTTTGCTGTTTTTGCTGTTATTTGCAACGAATTTACAGCAAATGGCCTCGCGCCGGGGTTCCTCACTCTGCGCTATTCAGAGGCCAGGATAGCCATGCGATTGCGGCAATTTTGCGGAAGCCGTTAGATGGGTAAAGCGCGGCGACACCCATCGCGTTTCGGAGGGCGGCGTCGATGACGGCCTATCGCCGCAACTTTATCGCGGGCGGTTGCTATTTCTTCACGGTAAATCTCGCCGAGCGCCGTTCGCGCATGCTTGTCGAGGCGTCGAATTGCTGCGCGCCGCCTTCCGGGAAACGCGAAGGCGGCATCCGTTTACGATCGACGCCATCGTCGTCTTGCCGGATCATCTGCACGCGGTTTGGACATTGCCGGAGGGAGACGCCGATTTCGCGACCCGCTGGCGCTTGATCAAGGGGGATTTCTCGCGGCGTTTGCCGGACGGTGCCTCAAAGAACCTCGGCGCCTCGCTTCAAGGGCGTTTCCGCGTTCTTGCCGATAAAGTCGACTTGCGCTTATTCGTCGAGATCGACGCTCTCTAGCCGGATAGCCTGGGCATGCGGGTCGTCGGGATCGTTCGACATTTCAATTTCCAATGCCGCGCCGGCGGCGAGCGTATCCCGCGCTTCGATGTCGAAGTGCTCGCGGAAATGTTCGACCGAAAGATGGCTCAGCGCACCGAGCCAGATCCTGACGCCAACGACCCGGCGGGCGCTGACGGCTCCTTCTTTCCGACCGACTGGCCGGCTATATCTTGGTTCGACCGATGAAGGAACGACAATGATCGAGATTCTAGAAGGCTTCCCCCCGAATGTCATCGCCTTTGCTGCCAAGGGGCATGTGACAAAGACGGACTATGACAATGTCCTGATTCCGAAGGTGGAGGACGCTCTGAGACGCGGCGGAGGTATTCGATGCTATTACGAGCTGGGTTCGCAATATTCGGGGATCGACGCCGGAGCCGTGTGGGAGGATTTTAAACTCGGAATCGAGCATCTCACGCGCTGGGAACGGGTGGCGGTGGTGACGGATGTAGAGTGGATCCGGCTCGCAATCAGTGTTTTCCGGTTTTTGGTCCCCGGCGAAATCAGGGTCTTTGCAACCAACCAAGCGGCCGAGGCGCGGCGTTGGATTGCCGCTGATCAGGTCGCCCAGCCGTCACCCTCCTGATTGCGAACAGAGAGGAACGCTGGGAGCTCGAGGGCAATTCGGCGCGCCACCTCCTCAACGGCCTTGCGGACGGCCGGCGACAAGGGCGGCCCGGTGTCGAACCGCTCGCCCTCGACGAGGTAGGCGACGAGACGGCGGGGCAGCCGGCCCAGGATCCGCGCAAGCTCGACCGCTTCGGCCACGCCAAGCGCGTGCGTGGAGCCGACGGTGAGGCCGACAGGAAGCGGAGCGCCGGTCAGATCGAGCCGCTGCACCTGACCCGGGCATTTCGTCGGCGCCGCCGCATCGACGATCACGACCGTGGCTACACCCTCCCATTCGTCGATCAAGGCGAGAAGATCGCCGTTCCGTTCGATGACCCGGACCCCGGGAGGGGCTCGGTCTCGCAGCAGATGCGTCACGGCCGGCCCCAACCCGTCATCGCCGCGGTCCGGATTGCCGATCCCGACGACGAGCACCCGGGTCCCGGCGCACGCGCTCATGTCCGGTGCACGTTCAGTTTCAGAAAATGTGCGGCACAGGAGATGCACGGGTCATGGTTGCGAATGCTCTGCTCGCAATTCGCCCGCAGCGCGTCGTCGCCGAGATCGAGAGAAGCTGAAGCGACCTGCCGCAAATCCTCTTCGATCACATCCTGGTTCTGGGCGGTCGGCGGGACCAGGCGGGCATCAAGGACGGCGCCCTCAGCGTCGAGCCGGTAGCGGTGATAGAGGATGCCGCGCGGCGCCTCGGTGCAGGCGCAGCCGATGCCGGCATGCGGCTCGGCGAGAACGAAGGGCCGCGCCGGCGGCTCATAGTCGCCGATCAGCCGCAATGCCTCGCCACAGGCATAAACCACCTCGATCGCGCGCACGAGGATGCTGCGGAACGGATTGCGGCACACCGGATCGAGGCCAGCCTCGTCAGCGAGCGGCAGGATTTCCGCCGGCAGGCGATCGCGGTTGATCGCATAGCGGGCCATCGGTCCAACGAGATAAACGCCGCGCCGCTTGAGCGTCGAATGCAAGGCCGTCGAGTGTGGGACCTGACGCTCTAGAAATTCGTTCTCGTAGTCGGCGGCGGCGATGTCGAGACCGGCCGAGGAAACAATCCTTCCCTCGTTCATCGGATATTCGTCCGGATGTCGGAGCGCCACGAACTCGTAGTCGCGGTCGAGTTCCGGAAAGGTGAACCCCGCCGCCCAACGCAGCGTGGCGATCGCGTGATCGCGTGCGTTTTTCAGCGTGTCGGTCAACGACGCCAGATCGGCTCGGCTCGGAACTTTGTAAAAGCCGCCAATTCTTACATTGACCGGGTGGATCTCGCGACCACCGAGCAGACGCAGCAGCTCATTGCCGGCCTTCTTCATCGCTAGCCCGCGTTCGACCGCTGCGCGGTGGTCGCGGGCCATCGCGACGGCGTCGGGGTAGCCCAGAAAGTCCGGCGCATGCAGCATGACGATGTGCAGGGCGTGACTCTCGATCCACTCGCCGCAATAGAGCAGCCGGCGCAACGCACGGACCTGCGGACCCACGTTGACTCCCAGGATATTCTCGATCGCGTGCACGCCGCTCATCTGATAGGCGATTGGGCAAATCCCGCAGATCCGCGCCACGATGTCGAGCACTTCGGCGAAGCCGCGCCCGCGCAGCAATGCTTCGAAGAACCGCGGCGGCTCGAAGATACTAAGGCGGACCGCGTCGACCATACCGTCGCGGATATGAAGGTCGAGCGAGCTCTCCCCTTCGACGCGGGCGATGTAGTCGACGCGGATCGTCTTAGTCGCCATGGGCCTCGGCCTCCTTGTGAAACGCCTCGGCAGCGGCGTTGAAGGTTTGGAACACCCGCGCAATATCACGCCGCTTCATTCCAAGGGACGCGAATTCGCGGGCGATCGCCGCGGTGTTGGCGCCGGCGACCGGTCCGAAGCAGCCATAGCAGCCGCGATCGTAAGACGGACAGATCGCACCGCAACCGGTTTGGGTGACCGGGCCGAGGCAAGGGGTGCCGTGCGCCACCATTACGCAAACATTGCCCCTCTCCTTGCATTCGACGCAGACGCTGTGAGTGGCGATAGCCGGCTTGCGGCCGATCAAGAACGCCTTGATGACTTCGAGCAGCTGTCCCTTGTCGATCGGACAGCCGCGCAATTCGAAATCGACCGGCACATGCGCGCTGATCGGCGTCGAGGTGGCGAGCGTCTTCAGGTATTCCGGATGCGGGTAGACATAGGCGGCAAATTCCCCAGCGTCGGCGAAATTGCGCAATGCCTGGATGCCGCCCGCGGTGGCGCAGGCGCCGATCGTTACCAGACGGCGCGACAGGCGGCGCACCCGCAGAATGCGCTTGGCGTCCGCGGGCGTCGTTATAGAGCCTTCGACCAATGACAGATCATAGGGCCCCGGCAGCATCCGCCGCGACGCCTCGGCGAAATAGGCGATGTCGAGCTGCCCGGCGAGGGCGAGCAACTCGTCCTCGCAATCGAGGAG
Source organism: uncultured Alphaproteobacteria bacterium (assembly GCA_963799085.1). Lineage (GTDB taxonomy): Bacteria > Pseudomonadota > Alphaproteobacteria > ATCC43930 > CGMCC-115725 > AP-15. The sequence goes on from CAWCWA010000009.1 coordinate 208,742, forward strand.
GCTGAGCTGGCAGCCGTCGCATGACGCGAATTTCCATACCGCCAGGCGCGGTTTGTCGCGCCGCGGCACGTCAGATCTCTCGGATGTTGAACATGGCGGCAATGCGATCAAAGCGAAAGATCGGTCCGTCGCGGCACACGAAAAGCGGGCCGAACTGGCAATGTCCGCAGAACCCGACAGCGCATTTCATGTTGCGCTCCATCGACAGGTAGATCCGTTCCGTGGTCAGCCCCCGTTCGCACAGCGCCTCGACCGCGAAGCGCATCATGATCTCCGGCCCGCACACCATCGCCACCGTGTGGTCCGGGTCGAACGCGGCGCGCGCGATCAGTGCGGGAACGACGCCGACATTGCCGCGCCAATCCGCCGCCGCATGGTCGACAGTAACGGTGATGTCAACGTCGAGACGCCGCCGCCACGCTTCAAGCTCGCGCCGGTAGAGGATTTCGGCCGGACTCCGCGCGCCATAGAGGAGCGCGACCCTCCCGTATCGCTCGCGATGGGCGAGCACATGGTAGATCGCCGGACGGAGCGGCGCCAGTCCGAGTCCGCCGGCGACGATGACGATATCGTTGCCCTCGCTCTCGGTGACGGGCCAGGACGAACCAAACGGGCCGCGTACCCCGACCGCCATATCCCGACGCAGCCGGGCGAGGGCCGAGCTGACGGCGCCGACTGCCCGCACCGTATGAACAAGCCGGGACGGGTCACCGGGGTCTCCACTGATGCTGATCGCCACTTCGCCCAGCCCAAACGCATAAAGCATGTTGAATTGGCCCGCGGCAAAAACAAAGTCCGAGGCCGGACTCAGCTCGAACGTTGAGACATCCGCGGTCTCCCTGCGGATGCGCGCGACGCGAAGGGGTTGCAAAGCCAGGCAATCGCCGAACGCGCTCGCGGGTTCGATCCTCACGCATTCTTCCCGTAGACGTCGAGTGCTTGCAGGTTTGCGGCCCGCAACCTCTCGCCCATGGCGCCGACAAAGCGCTTCATCAGCTCATAGCCGAGATCGTGATTGGCCTCGCACTTCTCGCGCAGGCATTTGGCGTTGACCCCGAGCACTCGGCACAGTTCGAGGGCGCGCGCGTCGAAGGCCCAGCGATAGGGTGGGACGAGCCAGGAGGCATCGAGGACGTCGCCCTCGCGCAAGGTCGCGACGATGATCGGCTGCCGGCCCGGCGAATGAATTTCGAGAGCCACAGCGCCGTGGCGGATCAGGTAGAACTCGTCTGCCGGTTCGCCTTCGTGGAACAGGTAATCTCCGGCCGGAAACCGCAAATTGCGCGCGCAGCCGGAGATCGCCTGGCCGAACTCGTCGCCGAGCCCGACGAAAAACGGGTGTTCAAGAACGATCCGCTCAAGTCCCCGCATCGGCGTCGCTCCGTGATGGGTTCGGGTCTGCCCGGATTGCCGCCGCCTCCTCGGTGATGTCGATCCCGACCGGGCACCAGGTGATGCACCGGCCGCAGCCGACGCAGCCCGACGTCCCGAATTGGTCGAACCAGTGCGCCAGTTTGTGGGTCATCCACTGGCGGTAGCGCGACCGCGTCGAGTTACGCACACTACCGCCGTGGAGGTACGAGAAATCGAGGGTAAAGCAGGAATCCCAGCGGCGCACCCGCTCGGCCGTTTCGCCGGACAGATTGGTCGTGTCCTCGACCGTCGTGCAGAAGCAGGTCGGGCAGGCCATTGTGCAGTTGCCGCAGGCGAGACAGCGTTCGGCGACCTGATCCCAGCGCGGATGGTTCGGGTTCCCTTGCAATAATTCCTTGAGCCCGTCTGTATCGAGGCTCCGCCCCATCCGGGCCTTGGTTCGGGCGACCACCCGCTCGGCGGCGCTGATTTCTGCCTCGGCCGCCGGATGCGCCGGGAGGCCCTCCATCAACGCCGCGCCCGCGCAGGTGCCGACCTCCAGCAGGAAGCGATGGCCGCCCTTGTCGATCAGCTCGGTTAGTGCGAGATCGTACCCCGCCTCGACCTTAGGCCCGGTATCCATCGATACACAAAAGCAGGTGCCGCCGGGCTCGGAGCAATTGACCGCTACGATGAAGGCGCGATCGCGCCGGGTCTTGTAGGTCTTATCGAGAAATTGCCCGTTAAGAAAAACACGATCCTGGATTGCAATCGCGTGAAGCTCGCAGGCGCGCACCCCAACAAAGGCCAGCGGTGGTTCGCCCGCTTCGTTCCCGACGATCGAAAACCCGTTGCCTTCACGGCGCGCCTGCCACAGCCGCTCGATCGGCGGATGCAGATACCGCTTCCACGAATGAGGACCAACGGCATAACCGAATAGCGCCATATCGTCGCGTCGCTCGAGGCGATAATGCCCCGCATCCTGCCGATCGGTCCATCCGCGGGGCAGCTCGTCGATGCGCTTCACGGTGTCGTACACGATAGCGCCGTCGCGCATGGTCGGCCCGATCACCCGATAGCCTCGATCTTCCAACGCGCTGACGATGAGCTGCAGACCATCGGTCCCGATTGTCAGCTTGGTGCCCGAGGCGATCTTCCGCTGAGGAAGCTCCCGGTCCGTGATTCCCTCCTTAAATGCCGAGGAAGCATCGAATTTTCAGCCTTACGGCGATTCCTCCCCTCCCGCGGCGGCTCGCCACCCTTCCCCGCGCGCTGCAATGGAGCGCGCACCCAACAACCATCCTATCAGAAAGTCAGAAGCCTCAGGCGTTCGGCAGTGTCCTAATTTGGGCGTCTAACTAGTACGCCGCCGTCCCCAATAGCTTCAATCTTCAACGCCATCTCGTCTCCCGCTCGACCCTCCAGATCCTCCGCGGGCGAACCAATGGAAAAATGCGGTTGCCGAAGCGTGATCGCGCGTTCCCCCGAAGCTATGCCAGTTGGCTACGTCGCTGGGCCCGGCATTGCGATGCGGCGGCCGAGCCAGGACGGTTTCAGCAGATGGGCATGAGCGGCCGCGGCGGCGGCGACGCGCTGGCACGCCTCGGGCAGAAACGGCGCCACGCGCCTTGTGGCAAAGTCGATCGCGAGAAACATCAATTCCTGCATTGCGGCGCGCTCTCCGCCCGGCTCACGGAACATTTCATGCGCCAGATGCAGCCGCTTGGCGTCGGCGGCGACGATCTGGCTCACGACACGGACCCGCTCGCCGACCAGCAATTCCCGCTCATAGAGCGTATGGGTCTCGACCACGAAAGTGCCGTGGTTTGTATTGCGCTTGTATTCGAGCCCGATGCCGAGTTCGGCGAACAATAGATCGGCGGCGTAATCGAACAGCACTACGTAGTAGGCGAGGTTCATATGGCCGTTGGCGTCTATCCATTCTGGCATTACCTGGCCGCGATAGCGATCGAACGGGGCCGGTATCGTCATCGCGTCGGTCTCCGGGCCGTCAGCCGAAGGTAACGATGCAAGGGGACAGGCCGACCGGCATCGATCCGTTCAATGACATGACGCCGGTCGAGTACCTCCCGAACCGGCCGCTGGTCTTCGATCCAGAAGCGGGTCCGGTTCGGTACACGTTCCTCAGACACGCATTGGCGGGATCGGCGCGCAACGTAGCCAGCGACACGCAGCCTCTCCTTGCGTCACGAGCGACGGGGATGTCCGGCGCTAAAGAAGCACTCAACACCATGCTTCCCCGGGGCCGGTCAAGGGCCCGAACAAACCCCAACGCGAGCTTCCCCACCGCAGCTCCAAACGAGCCTGTGATCGGGAGCATTCGCGATGGTCACTGATCTTCGACCTATCCCTTGCCGAGGCGTTTGCTAATCTGGTTTAGTTGGGTAGTCGATCCTGTCCGTTTTCGACGCGGGCAGCCGGCCGTACTGATTACCTACAGCTTTGGCATGTAATCCTTGCGCGGGTATTCTTCCCAATACTGGCGGAAGCCGTGGCGGCTCGCCTCCTGGTGCGCGTGGGCGCGCAGCCGCTCGACATCGATGTCGATGCCGAGGCCGGGTGCGGTCGGCAGGTCGATCCAGCCGTCCTTCACGGCGAGGGAAGCGTAGAAATCTCCCGGCAGAGGTCCTGGAAGTTGACGAAGTACTCGGCGATGCGGAAGTTCGGGATGACTGCCGAGAGGTGCACGGTAGCGGCGAGGCCGGCGAGGGTGCTGTTGTAATTGTGCGGCGCGATGACGACGGCCTGCGGCTGCGCCATCGCGGCGATGTCGAGCATCGCGGTAATGCCGCCGACCACGCAGATGTCGGGGTTGAGGATGTCGGCCGCGCGCTTGGCGAGGCATTCGAAAAACGCTCTCCTTGGTGTAAAGCGCTTCACCCGTGACGATCGGGAGCGCCACGGCGCGCCGCACCTCGGCGACGAGGTCGATATTCTCGGCCAGACACGGCTCCTCGTACCAGTCGACGCCGAATTCTTCGAGGCGCCGGCCGATGCGGATTGCATGCGAGGGCGCGAAGCGGCGGTGGGCCTCGATCAGGAGTTCGAAATCGGGCCCCAGTGCGGCGCGCATGGCGCGGACATAGTCGATCGCGAAATCCTCGTCGCGGCGGTCGACATAATTACGCCAGGGCCCGGGGAACGGATCGAATTTGGCGGCGGTGAAGCCCATCGCCTTGACCTTGAGCCCGCGCTCGACACCTTCCTCGATTGTCGAGCCGCGCGCCCAGCCATTGGCGTAGACCCGCACCCGCTCGCGCGATGCGCCGCCGATCAGATTGTAGACCGGCAGCCCGGTGTGCTTGCCTAGGATGTCCCAGGAGGCGATTTCGATCGCACTCCAGGCCGAGAAGAGTTCGGGCGAAGCGCGCTTGATCGCGAAATCCTCGAACATGACCTGGCCGGTGTGGCGAATGTTGAAGACACTGCGGCCGACGATATGCGGCGCCATGCGCTGGATGATCTCGGCGACGACGGTCTCCTTGCCGTGCGTGACATAGGCCTCGCCCCAGCCGTGGGTGCCGTCCTCGGTCTCGACCCGGCAGAACAGCAGGTCCTTCGAGCTGCCGGTGCCGAGGATGAAGGTTTCGATGCGGCCGATTTTCATGTCTCGTTCTCCGCTGATCCGCTGCGGCCGATCGTAGCATCTGCACGGGAGGACGACAGCTGCGCGGAACAGCGGCAGGAGGCCCGTGTTATATTTTTTGACGCCAGCGACAGGGCGGGCCGCCCTCGCAGTCGGAGCAGCGAACCATGGAGGGAGCTCATTCCCCGACGGCCTCAATGCCAAATGCCGGCGCGGCGACCGAGCCCGCGCCGGCGGAGACCCGCCGGGATTTTCTGATTTTGACCGCCGGGGCGTTGGCTGGGATCGGCGCCGCCGCGATCGCCTATTCGCTGATCGAACTCGCTGAACCCCGCGGCCGATGTCCGCGCCGCCGGCGGGCCGGTCGACATCGATCTGAGCAAGGTCGCGCCCGGCCAGCAAATCATCGTGTTGTGGCGCGGCAAGCCGATCTTTATCGTCGATCGCACGCCGGCGCTGTTGCAGATGTTGCAAGACCCCAAACTCGTCGACCGGCTGAGCGACCCCGATTCGCAGGCCGAGCAGCAGCCGCCCTACGCCAGGAACTGGCACCGCTCGATCGATCCCAAATATGCGGTTCTGGTCGGGATCTGCACGCATCTGGGCTGCATTCCGTCGTTCTACCCCAAACCCGATCCGTCGAACCCGGTGCCGAATTGGCTTGGCGGCTATTTCTGTCCGTGCCACGGCTCCAAATACGATCTGGCCGGACGGGTGTTCAGCGGGGTGCCGGCTCCCTACAACTTGCCCGTCCCGCCTTATCATTTCCCCGACAAGACGACGGTGCGCGTCGGCGAAAATCCGCCGGGTCAGAATTGGGAATTCTCGACGATCCTGCAGGTTTAAGAATTAGCGAAGGCGCATTCCGCCGGTGCCGGCCGCCCTCGGGCTATGCTACAAAAATGGGGTGACGAAATCGCTTGGCGCTCTCTTCGGCAGGAGTTTCTTGAAATGAAGACTTTCGTGCACTGCGGCCAGTTGTTCACCGGTCATGAAGACGAGGCCCGCGGCGACCAATGCCTGGTCTTCGGCCAGGACGGGACGATCGACTATGTCGGACCCGAGGCGGAGGCGCCGCGCCGCGCGCGCAGCGACCGGGCGGTCGATTGCTCGCGCTATTTCGTGATGCCGGGCCTGATCGACGTGCACACCCATCTTGCCTATGGCAACGCCAAATGCGAGGAGGACATCGACCTTTACAGCCCGCTCGAATTTCGCGCGCTGCGGGGCATGTTCTTCGCGCAAAAGGTGGCGGCGGCCGGTTTTACGGCGATCTGTTCGCCGGGCGACGCCGGGCAGATCAGCCTGTCGATCCGCAACGCGATCAAGGCGGGCCTCTTCGAAGGGCCACGGGTCATGGCGGCGGGGCCCTACATCACGACGCATCAGGGCCTCACCGACTGGTACCCGACCTGGATTGGGGCGCCCGAGACCTCGATCGGGAAGCTCGTGACGAACGCCGCCGAAGCCGTTCAGGAGGTTCGACGCCAAGTCAAGAACGGCGTCGATTGCGTCAAGATCGCGCTCGACGGCATTCAGCGGCGCGACGACGGCAGCTTGATCGCCGCCTTTACCCAGGACGAGACCGACATCATGGTCCGCGAGATCCATCGTCAGGGCAAGAAGGCGGTCGTGCATGCGCGCGGCCGTGAGGCGACGCTTTACGCCGCGCGCGCCGGGGTCGATCTGATCTTTCACGCCAATCACCTCGACGAGGAATGCATCGCCGCGATGCTGGCGAGCGGCAGCGCCGTCTGTCCGACGATGACCCATCCCCGCAACACGATCGACTTCACGCAGCCGCACGAACCCGCCTATCAGAAGGGCCGCCCGGACCACGCCCAGCGCGAATACGAAATCGGCTGCGCCAATTGGAAGAAGGCGCGCGCCACGGGCGTCCCGTTGATGACCGGGACCGACACCGGCTTTGCGGTCACCCCTTACGGCGAATGGAATGCCCGCGAGTTGGAGCTTTTTGTCGACGATCTGGGCTTCACCCCCGCGGCGGCGTTGCGCGCGGCGACCGAGGTCAACGCGCGGTTCATGACCGGCGGCGAGCGCATCGGCGCGCTGGAGCCGGGCCGGATGGCGGATTTTGTCGTCTTCGGCGCCTCCCCGCTCGCCGATATCGGCGTCCTGCAGCAGCGTAGCCAGATCCGTGCGGTCTATGTCGGCGGCAAGGAAATGAGCCTCGTCGACCGGCCCTACGACCCGCGCCAGGTGACCGACTTCTCGCTGTCGAACTGGACCGACCTCTATACGAGGGCGCGGGTCGCCGAGTTGCGCGGCGAGCGGCCGCACCTCGCAGCCGCCGAATGACCGCCGCGAGTTGACGACCGGGCCGCCGCCGCCGCACTAGCGGTCCGGTCCGGTCGCGTCAGCCGCTGTTCTTCTTGGCGGAAAGCGCCATCGCCACATAGCGGTTGGCGCCGTGGCGGCTGAGCAGCATCAGTACGGTGTTGTGCCCGGCGGTTATCGCTTGCTGCAGCTTGACAAGCGCGTCTCGGGGCGAGGCCACCGGTTGCTGATCGATCGTCTGGATGACGTCGCCCGGCGCGAGATCGAGATCGGCGAACATGCTGTCCTCGTCGATCTCCTTGACAATAACGCCGGTGATCCCCGCCGGAATACGCCAGCGCAGGCGCGACCGCGCGGTGATCGGCGCCAGCTTGAGCCCAACGGCCCCACTGCCTTGAAGGGCGGGCGGGAACACGCCCGGCGTCCGCGACAGCTCGGCGGTTTGCCGGCTTTCGGCCATCTGCGAGATGATCGGGCGCAACGTGATCTCGCGGTTATGCCGCCAGACGCGCATCTCGGCGCCTTGACCGATCGGCATCGCGGCGACGAGCAACGGCAGCTCCCGCATCCGGCGGAGCTCGCGGCCGTTGACCGAGAGGACCACGTCGCCGGGCTCGAAACCGGCGGCGGCAGCCGGCGTGTCGGGGCCAACCCCGGCGACCAGCGCGCCAGCCACCTTGGGCAGGCCGAGAGCTTGCGCAATCTCGGGCGTCACCTGCTGGATCTGAACCCCGAGCCAGCCGCGTTCGACCCGACCATGCTCGCGCAGCTGCTCGACAACCGGCTTGGCGAGATTGGCCGGGATTGCAAAGCCGATGCCGACCGAGCCGCCGCTCGGCGAATAGATCGCGGTGTTAATGCCGATGACGTTGCCGTCGAGATCGAAGGTCGGTCCGCCGGAGTTGCCGCGGTTGATCGCCGCATCGATCTGCAGGAAATCGTCATAGGGGCCGGCGTGGATATCGCGCCCGCGCGCTGAGATGATGCCGTTGCTGACGGTGTTGTCGAGACCGAACGGGTTGCCGATCGCGATCACCCAGTCGCCGACACGCGCGGCGTCGCTGTCGCCCCATTTGACATACGGCAGCGGCTGCTCGGCATCGATCTTCAACAGCGCCAGATCGGTCATCCCGTCACGGCCGATAATGCGGGCGGGGAATTGGGCGCCGTTTTGGAAGGTGACGGTGACCCTGTCGGAATTCTCGACCACGTGGTCATCGGTGACGACATAGCCGCCGGGATCGATGATGAAACCCGAGCCGAGCGCCGTACCAGGGAGGTTGGGCAGATTCTTGCGCTCCTGCTGATCGAAGAACCGCCGCAGCAATTCGTCGAGCGCGGTAGGCGGCGAGTCGCGCCCGACGCGATCCTTGGCGCGGCCGGCGCCCGGGGTCTCGTTTTCCTCGGCGGCCGCCCGGCTCGGCCGCTGCACCGCCGAGACGTTGACGACGGCGGGCATGACCTCCTGGACGACCGGAGCCAGGCTCGGCATCGCGACGCGCGAACCGCCCAGCGCAAAAAACGGCCCCGACTGGGTGCAGCCGGCCACCGCAGAGGCGACGCCGAGCATGACCGCCCAGGGCGCCCATGCCGTCGCCTGTGCCGCCCTGTTGACCCGCGCACCGCTCACGATGCCCTCCATGGATCTAATGCGTCATAATGTGGGGATGGGACGCGCGTAATTATACGCCTCGATCTTCGTGGAGTAGTTAACGCTGCTCCGCGTTTGTCGGGCGTCGTGCCCGGCCCGCCGCGGCGCATTCAGATCACGCCAAGAGTTGCAAAGGACGGCTGCCGCTTTCTTAATGCGCAACTTAATCTTGGCTAAGTAAAGGTCACGTTGTGCCGTTGAACGCCGGAGGTCAGACTTGAACTCTTTAAGGAGGAACCCATTTCGGGTGAAATCGGGCGCCTCGCCGTCAGGATCATCGATCCGCGATGTGTTGCGGGGGAAGCGTTGGCCTGCACTTTTTGTACGGCCGAGGAAGAACGGCGTCCGGTGCCGCAGATCGGGAGTGTCGATGACGAAGATTCCGCAAGGCGAATGGAGCGCCATTGCGGCACGGTATGCAAACGGTGAAACGATCACGCGAATAGCGCAACGTTATGGCTGTACGCCGCCTGCCATCCATTACATTCTGAAGCGTCACAAACAGCGCTCGAACGGTTTCGATTTGCCGCGGCAATCGAGGACGCAGGAGACGCCTTTCACCGATCCGCCCGAGCCAAAGCCGCCACGTGAAGAGGCGGCCCGCCTCCCGCGGATGCCGGCGCCAAGAGGCCCGTCGGTCGCCGGTCTGGATGACGAACTGCTGCGTCGCGCAGAGGCAGCGATCGCGGCGTTTCGATTGCACTACGTCCTAGCACGAACCGAGGGTTCGGCGGCCGCGCGTCACGATCTGCGGCGCGCTGCGGCCGACCTGATGCGGGTGGCGGCGCGGACCACAATCGTGCTCGATCGCGCGGGTGCGGCGATAGAGCGCGCCGCGGCCGGCCGCCACGATTATCCCGGTTCGGCATATTGCGCCGACGATCCCGACTTCAGACGGCGCGTTCCCAGGTGACCCTGGCGAAATATCCTGCCTCGTCGAAATGAAACTGGACCGCGCCGCCAAACGCGCGCTCGAGCGCTTCGCCGATGCGGCGCGGCAGATGAATGTCGGTCGTGGTGACGACGATCGCGTCCCCCTCCTCGGCGATCGCGATGATGCGGTTGAGCGGGTGTTCGTTCTTCTCGGCCACTTCCTGATGCCGTACGAGGCCGAGAATTTCGTCTTTGCGCTCGCGGGCAAAGGCGCCCTTGATCGTGACGATGCCGGCCGGGAGTTTGTCGGCAATCCGGCGACAGGCCGGGCATAATTCCGCCCGGGAATCCGGCCGGGCGGGCGCCCATTGCCACCGCCCCTGGTGATAGATGGCGCCACATTGCGGACAGGCGGCGGGCTCAGCCGGCTTGTGCCGCCGCTGGTAGGGATCGAGGATGTGGTCATCCTGGGCGCGGCCCGCGATTCGCCGGCCGGGGCGATGCGTTCGTGGGGTTGGGTCTGCTGTCCTCGCCATTTCGGCTCCGTGATCTCCTGGTTCAATCATGACGATGTGTCGCAAAAGGCTAGCCTCGGCTAGCGGCGACTGCATTGCGCTGGATCAATGTCGGCGTTCACGCGGGGTGTTGCCCACCGCTCCTCGGGGAGTCGGCGGAAAGCCGCTTGCCATCGCGGTTTGGCTTGGTTTTGTTTAGCAACGCGCTTTACAGGAGAGAGACCGATGGGCGATCACCCGGAGACGGTGGATCCCTCGCGCGACCTGTCGGGGGTGATGCAGCGCGGCGGCTTCTACAACCGCCATTCGCTGCCGCAGCATGCCGCGGCGGCATTTGCCGGGGACGTGCTCGCCCAAGCGGCGGCAGCGGCGCCGTTGCCCGATCCTAGGGCGCCGTTCGTCATCGCTGATTACGGCGCGGCACAGGGGCGCAATTCCCTGGAGCCGATGCGCATTGCGATCCGCGCGATCCGCGCCCGTGCCGATGATTTGCCGATCTCGATCGTGCATACCGATATCCCCGGCGACGATTTCAGCGCCTTGTTCACCCTGCTCGAATCCGATCCGAACAGTTATCTGAAGGACGCGGCGAACGTGTTCCCGTTCGCCGCCGGGCGCTCGTTCTACCGCCGCATCTTCCCGGCAAGAACGGTGTCGCTGGGCTGGTCGGCGATCGCCGTCCACTGGCTGAGTGCCGCGCCGGCGGCGATCGAGGGCCATATCTGGTCCCCTTGCGCCGGACCCGAGGCGCAAGCCGCTTTTGCGCGGCAGTCGGCCTGCGACTGGCGCGATTTTCTCGAACATCGCGGCGCCGAGATGCGGCCCGAAGGGCGGCTCGTGGTGATCGGCGGCGGCGCCGACGAAAACGGCGACAGCGGCGCCCGCGGGCTCATGGACATGGCCAATGCCGCGCTGCGGGCGCTGGTCGCCGAAGGCGCGCTCGCTGCCGCCGAATACCGGCGAATGGCGATCCCGACCTACAACCGGACGCCGGGCGAGTTCACCGCTCCTTTCGCCGGCGGCGGCGTGAGCGGACTGCGTCTCGAACATGGCGAATTGCACATTCTGAAAGACCCGATCTGGCGCGACTATCGCCGCGACGGCGACCTCGACGCCTTTGCCGCGGCTTATCTCGACTTCTTCGAGGCAGCTTTCGCCCCGTCGATCTTCAGTGCCCTTGACCCCGGCCGCCCGGCAGCGCGGCGGCAGACCCTGCACGAGAAATTCCGCGCGAAATTGGGCGTTCTGATCAAGGCGAACCCGGCGACGGCGACGTGCGATTGGCGGGTCTATGTAATGCTGATCGCCAAGACGGGATAGGGCGCCCCGCCGCATGGCCCGGCCGAGACAAGATCGCCTCGCCGCGACCCGCCCCGAAGATCTGATTTATGCGGTCGACGACTTGCCGCCCTGGCCGCGCCTGATCTTTCTCGGGGCGCAGCACGCGGCGCTTATGTCGGTCTATCTGGTCCTGATCGTGATCGTCTTCCGTCACGCGCACGCGGACAATGGCGAAACCCTGAACGCGCTGAGCCTCGGCATGGTGGCGCTGGCGGTTTCGACCGTGCTGCAGGCGCTGCCGAAGGGGCCGGTCGGGTCGGGGTATCTGGCGCCGCCGGTGTTTTCGGCGATCTACATCGGTCCGGCGGTGCTTGCGGCCGACACCGCGGGGCTGCCGGCGGTGTTCGCGATGACCGTATTCGCCGGCCTGGTCGAGATCGGCCTGGCGCCGTTGCTGCGCCGGTTGCGCGCATTGTTTCCGCCGGCGATCAGCGGCTTCATCGTCGCCATCGTCGGCATTCAGCTGGGAGTCATCGGCATCGGCGATCTGCTCGGCGTCGGCCATATCGGCCGCCCGAAGTTTCCCGATCATTTGCTGGTCGGCTTTCTGACGCTGGGGACGATGGTCGGGCTCAGCGTATGGGGCCGTGGCGTCATGCGGCTGATCTGCTCGATGCTCGGCATCCTCGTCGGCATGATCGGCAGTCTGGCGTTTGGGCTCGTCGCGCCGGACGCATTGAGCCGGTTTGTCGATTCGCCGCTCGTTCAGCTGCCAACGCCGGATTATCTCGCCTACGACTTCCGCCTGAGCCTCGTCCCGGCGTTTCTGATGGCCGGCTGCGCCTCGATGCTGCGCACCGTGGGCGTGGTGACGACCTGCCAGAAGATCAACGATGCCGATTGGAAACGGCCGGAACTCGCCTCGATCAAGGGCGGCATCCTGGCCGACGGCATTGGCTGCGCGATCGGCGGGCTCTTGGGCGCGATCGGCATGAATACCGCACCATCGCTGGTCGGCGTCTCCAAGGCGACCGGGGCGACGAGCCGCTATATCGCCTTTGCCTGCGCCGCGATCCTGACCGGATTCTCCGTTGTCCCGAAATACGCCGCGATCTTCCTGATGTTGCCGGAGCCGGTGATCGGCGCGGCGATGGTCTTCACCGCCTCCTTCATGATCGCCGGCGGGATCCAGATCATCGTGTCGCGCAACGTCGACAGCCGCACCACCTATGTCGTCGGCGTGTCGATGCTATTGGGACTGTCGCGCGAAGTATTCCCCAACTATTTTAAGCAGGCTTCGTCAATTGTGCATCTGTTCACCGGCAGCATGATGTCGATCGGCGTGATCACTGCGTTTCTGCTGAACCTCATATTTCGTATCGGCGCTATCCGCCGCGTGGCGTTGCAACTCGAGCGCACCGAGGGGTCGATCGAGGACCTGGAGAAGGCATTGCGTGCCCGCGGCCGGGGGTGGTCCGTCCCGCCCGAGATCGTCGACCGCGCCGTGGCCACGGCGGTGCAGGTCATGCAGCATCTGGCCGCCGCAAGCCTTGTCACCGGTCCCGTCTCGATCGTCATCGCCTTTGACGACTACGATCTGTCGATCGCGTTCCACTATCAGGGCGCGCTCTTGTCTCTGCCCAATGTCGGGGTCAGAAAGCACTTCTTCCTCGAGGAAGAATTGTTTTCCTACGGGCTCGCGGATTTCTTAACTGGGGTCTACCCCGACCGGATGGAGGCGCGTTCGGAAGGCGAGTGCGCCGAAATCAAACTGATCTTCACCGGCTGAAGATGCGCGCAATCGGCGCAGCTCTTGCAAGGGTTTTCTAAGCAATTTGCGGTTATGCTGGGTTTTATCGACCTCCGTTAGTTACCGACCGGAAGCCAAGCGACATCGGAACAATGTTAAGAGACAGCAACGAGCCTGCTTTTGCCGAACCCGGAGCGCCGGGCCCGATCGCGGACGCCCCGCCGAGCGACGAGGATATCCGCGAATTTCGCGCTTCCGTGCTGGCCAAGCTGACCTTGGCGGTGGGCAAGGATGCTGCGGCCGCCACCGACCGCGACTGGTTCGTGGCGACGGCGCTTGTCTTGCGCGATCGCGTCGTCCACCGCTGGCTCGCGGTCGAGCGTCAGAGCCGGGCGAAGGGCCGCAAGCAGGTCTATTACCTGTCGCTCGAATTCCTGATCGGCAGGCTGTTCGCTGATGTCGTCGAAAACCTGCGGCTGACCGAACTGGTGCGGGTGGCGCTCGGCGATCTCGGCGTCGATCTCGATCGGTTGCATGCGACCGAACCCGATGCGGCACTCGGCAATGGCGGCCTTGGCCGGCTCGCCGCCTGCTTTCTCGATAGCCTCGCGGCACTGAGCATCCCGGCCTGCGGCTACGGCATCCGCTACGATCATGGGCTCTTTCGCCAGGTGATCAAGGATGGCTGGCAGCAGGAATATCCCGAGCATTGGCTGTCGTTCGGCAACCCCTGGGAATTCGAGCGCCCGGAGGTGATTTACGACGTACATTACGGCGGTCGCGTCGAGCGCGTCGCACTGCCGGGCGGGCGCCGGGGGCCGTCTGGCTGCCGGACGAGACTGTCGAGGCGGTCGCCTACGACACGCCGATCGTCGGCTGGCGCGGCCGCCACGTCAATCTGTTGCGGTTGTGGTCGGCGCGCGCCGTCGACCCGTTGCGGCTCGACGTGTTCAACGAGGGCGACCATGTCGGCGCCTTTTCCGAGCAGGCGCGCGCCGAGGCGATCTCCAAGGTCCTCTATCCGAGCGACAACACCTCTTCGGGCCGTGAATTGCGGCTGCGCCAGGAATATTTTTTCGTATCGGCCTCGATCCAGGACCTGCTTAGGCGTCACGTGCAGACCTATGGCAGCGTCTATACGCTGCCGGAGCGGGCCGCGATCCAGCTCAACGATACGCATCCGAGCATCGCGGTCGCCGAACTGATGCGCATCCTCGTCGATCTGCGAAACATTTCCTGGGACGAGGCCTGGAAGATCACCGAGGCGGCGTGTTCCTACACCAATCACTCGCTGTTGCCGGAGGCGCTCGAGAGTTGGCCGGTGGCACTCCTGGGCCGCGTCCTGCCACGTCATCTCGAAATCATCTACGAGATCAACGAGCGCCATCTCGCCCCCGTTCGCGCGCGCGACAAGCCCGACCCCGATGCTCTCGCCCGGCTCTCGCTGATCGACGAGAGCGACGGCGGCCGCGTCCGGATGGGGCATCTCGCCTTTCTCGGCTCGCACCGGGTGAACGGCGTCTCGGCGCTCCATACCGAGCTGATGCGGGCCACCGTATTCGACGGGTTCCACCGGCTTTATCCCGATCGCATCGTCAATGAGACCAACGGCATCACGTTCCGCCGCTGGCTGCATCAGGCAAACCCGAGACTGACGCGGCTTCTCTGCGATGTGTGCGGGCCGGCGGTCCTCGACGACCCTGAGCGGCTGTGCCGGCTCGCCGACCGGGCAGGCGACGGAGCGGTGCAGGAGCGGCTTCTGGCGGTCAACCGCTCCAACAAGAGTGCGCTTGCCCGGATCCTGCGCGAGCGCTTGGGTGTGCGGGTCGATCCTGCCGCGCTCTTCGACGTGCACATCAAGCGCATCCACGAATACAAGCGCCAGTCGCTGAACCTCCTGGAGACGATCGCCCGCTACTTGGCGATTCGCGCCGATCCGGACCGTGACTGGCCGCCGCGGGTCAAGATCTTCGCCGGCAAGGCGGCGCCGAGCTACGCGCTGGCCAAGCTGATCATCAAGCTCGCCAACGATGTCGCCGCTGTCGTCAACGACGATCCCTTGGTCGGCGATCGGCTCAAGGTGGCGTTTCTGCCGAACTACAACGTCTCCCTCGCCGAGCGGATCATTCCGGCGGCCGATCTGTCGGAGCAGATTTCAACCGCCGGGACCGAGGCCTCGGGCACCGGCAACATGAAGCTCGCGCTGAACGGAGCCTTGACGATCGGCACTCTCGACGGCGCCAATATCGAGATCCGCGACCACGTCGGCGACGGCAACATCTTCATCTTCGGAATGCGCGCCGAGGCGGTGGCCGCACGCCGGCATGAAGGGCTCGACGCCGCCGACATGGTGGCGCAATCGCCGGTCCTGTCGGAAGTCTGCGAGGCACTGACGTCGGGCCTCTTTTCCCCGGGCGACCCGCATCGCTTCGACCGCCTCGTCGACCGCATCAAGCACAACGATCCCTACATGGTCGCGGCGGACTTCGCCGATTACGCCGAGACGCAGGGCCGGGTCGATGCGCTCTGGCGGCGTCCGGGTTCCTGGGCCGAGGCGGCAATCCACAACATTGCCCAGATGAGCTGGTTCTCCTCCGACCGGACGATCGAAGGTTACGCCCGCGACATCTGGGACATCCCCTGAGCGAGAGCAGCCCGCGGTCGACGTCGGGGCCGCCGCCCGGCGTCAGCCGTGCTTGGGATCGTCCTTCGACGGCGGGTCGCGCTCGAGCGCCTCCGCCAGTCGCTGCGGATCGACGCGGATCTCGACGCCGGCGCGCTCCTCCTGCAGCAGCATCGGCGAGCGTAAGTCACGATTGCCCCAGCCGCGGTTCAACGCCTCGGAGAGTTCGGCGAGCGCCATATTGGCGATCCGCATCGGCACGTTGAAATCGCGGCCGAGCTGGGTGGCGAGCGACATGTCCTTGTGCGCGAGGCGCAGGGCGAAGGCCGCGGGTTCGTATTTGCCCGGCAGGAACTGGTCGATCAGCCCGTCGAAGGTGCGCCTGCGGCCGCTGGCGCCCTCGCGCACCGCTTCCCACAGGGCCAAAGGCTCTACCCCGGCCTTGACGCCGACCGTGAACATTTCGGCGAGGGCCGTCTGGATGCAGTAGCCGGCGCCATTGTGCACCAGTTTGGCGACTGAGCCCGCGCCGATCGGTCCGACATAGCGCGCCTTGTCGCCCATCGCGTCGAGCACACTTTTGTGGCGGTTGAAGATCTGTTCGTCGCCGCCAACCCATAACGCGAGCCGGCCGGTGCGAGCACCCCGCGGCCCGCCGCTGACTGGCGAATCGAGCATATAGACGTCGCGTTCGGCGAAGGCGGCGTGGATCTTGCGCACCGTCGTCGGCGAATTGGTCGACAGGTCGAAATAGGCCTTACCGCGGCTCATGCCGCTGAGGATCCCGTTGTCGCCGAGCGCCACCGCTTCGACCTCGGGCGGGCCGGGTAGCGAGGTGAAAACGATCTCCGCCGCCTCGGCCACCGCGCGCGGTGTGTCCGCCCAGACCGCACCCGCCGTCAGATAGGGTTCGGCCGCGGCCCGCCGCAGATCGTGAACGACGAGGTCGTGGCCGGCCTTTTGCAGATTGGCCGCCATCCCCGAACCCATCATGCCCAACCCGATAAATCCGATCTTCATCCCGCCCTCCTTCGCCACATAGACTCCTTTGGATGCTTCCGGTTACTTCAAGACGTCCTTGGCCACGAGGGCTGCGGTCATCGCGGCTGGCCAGCCGGCGTAAAAAGCGAGGTGGGTGATGATTTCGCCGATTTCCTCCTTGGTGACGCCGTTGTCGAGGGCGCGCTGGAGATGACCGACGAGCTGCTTTTCGCGGCCGAGCGCAATCAGGGTCGCGCAGGTGATCAGGCTGCGGTCGCGTTTCGACAGGTTGGGGCGTTCCCAGACATCGCCGAACAGAACCTTTTCGCTGAGGTCGATCAGCTTTGGCACGACGTGGCGGACCTGGTCGCGGGCCGATGATGGTTGTGATTGCGCCATGGCTTTCTCCGTTATTTTGGATCGGGGTCTTGATCCGCGGGCAACCTATCATGCGCTCGGCGCGTGCGGCCATAGCCGCCAACGCAAATCGGCGATGACGCGCTCGAGCGGACCCGAGGAGCCCTGGCGCTGCCGGCCTTAGCCCGGCTGGCGTAGCGGCTCGGCCGCCTCGCGTGGCGGTCGCAGGACGGACGGCGTCGCCCCGATCGCTGCGCGCCGGCGCCGGGCGGGGCTCCAGGTCAAGGCCGAACTCATGGCGAAGTTCCAGACGGAGCCGACCGCCGCCCCGCCGAGGCCGGCGAGCCGCCAATCCCAGCCTTCGGCGAACAGGCGCGATGCGATCGCGACACTGCCGGCGGCGCCGAGGGCGCATACCGCGCAGAAGGAGAAGAGTCCGGTAAGCAGCGCCGCGCCGCGCAACGGGCGATCCCGATAGGTGAGGATGTTGTTGAGGAAGAAATTACCGGTCATCGCGACCGCGACGGAGGCGGCTTGCGCGGTCGCGAAGGGCAGTTGCAGAAGGTGGAGCGACAGCGACAGGACCGCGAGATGCACAAGCGCGCCCAAGCCGCCGACCACGACAAAAGACGCAAAGCGCAGCGGAACGAGGCCATCCGGGAGCGCGTCGATCGCTGGCCTCCGATGGCGGGCGGCGGGCGCGCCCGCGTCGCTGGCAGGCAATCCTCGTTGACGACGACGGCCTGGCGGCCCGGCCGATTGCCTCAGCGAGATCGGTTGGCGGCAGGGTAATATCGGCGTTTCGCGGCTCGGGCGGAACAGTGTCGGCGAAGGCGAAGACAGCTCGCGCCGGACCGCGTCGAGCCAGCCGATCAGCGCGACGAGGATGACGCGCGCGGTCGATGCCGGGCTCACCGCCGCAACCCCGGCCGGCGGGCAGCGACAGGCCAACGATCGTCGGTTTCCGCCATCGAGTTCGTCATGGGCCTCCCGCCAACGCTGCTTGCGCAGCCTAGCCCGATGAAAGTTTATGAAAGCTTGACCGGCTGCAGACCGGCGGCGGGAGACGGTCGCCGGCCGCAACATCTGATCAGTGAGCGCTGGCAGCCTCCGGCTTCACCCGCTCGGCGGCGAGTTCGCGATAATAGGCGCTCTGTTTTGTCCGCCACGCCGCGCGTTCCGGCGGGTCAAGTTTGCCGTCGTGATTGGCGTCGATCCGATCGAAGCGCGCCTGAAAGAGCCGGTCGCGCTCGGCCGCCGGCAATGAAGCGAGCCTTTCGTAATAGGCAAGCCGCCGCTCGAGGACGGCTTTTTCGTCGGCCGGAAGGCCGGTTGCGGCCAGTCGTGCTGCGAGTTGTTCGCGCCGCTGCCCGATGTCGTGCAGCCGGAAGTCGCGGTATTGTTCGAAGGTTATGACCGGCGCTACGGCGGGTTCGTCGGCGCGCAAGGTATTGCCGGGCAGATGCCAGATTGCGGCGGCGAAGAGCGCCAGGGCGGCGGTCACCAGCGCTGAGCGTTTCATCGATGATCTCCTGTTCAATCTTTGTTCTCTTATAGAACAGAGAGAGTACGCTCGCGGCAAGAACTTTTTCGCGAAATCGATAAAAATTTTCCCCTGATGCGGGAGGACGCGTCGCCGCGGCTCAGGCGAAGAGGCGCTCCCCTTCGAGCCCGTCATAAAGATGGGCGACAAACTCGCCATAGCCGTTCCACTTCAGCGTCGGCACCCGCTCGTTGGTGCCGAGAACCCGCTCGGTCGCCTGGCTCCAGCGCGGATGCGGCACCTCCGGGTTCACATTCGCCCAGAAGCCGTATTCGCTGCCCTGTACGGTTTCCCAGAACGACACCGGCCGCTTGTCGGTAAACGAGAAACGGACGATCGACTTGGTCGATTTGAACCCATATTTCCACGGAAGCGCCAAGCGCAACGGGGCACCGTCCTGTCTGGGGACGGGTTTGCCGTACATGCCGGTGACGAGAAACGCCAATTCGTTGCCGGCTTCGGCGATTGTCACCCCCTCGATATAGGGCCAGGGGTACCAGAACGCCTTCTGCCCCGGCGCGATCTTGGCGTCGAGAAAGGTTTCCATGCGGATATATTTGGCCGAGCCCAAGGGCTTGGCGAGATCGACGAAGGCCGCCATCGGAAAGCCGCTCCATGGCACCGCCATCGACCAGGCTTCGACGCAGCGATGGCGATAGAGCCGTTCCTCGAGCGGCATTTTGTGCAGCAGATCGTCGATATCGACGGTCATCGGTTTTTCGACCATGCCGTCGATGTTGATCGTCCACGGCCGGATCTGGAGCGCCTGGGCGGCGTCGGCGATATCCTTTTCCGAGCCGAACTCGTAAAAGTTGTTGTAGCTCGTGGCGAGCTTTTCGGCGGTCAGCGGCCGGTCGAGCGTGTAGCGCGGGTTGCGCTTGACCGGGTAGAGGCCGGCCGAGGGATCGGTCTCGGGCTCCGTTGCGGCCAGCGCCGGGGCCAGCCCGCCGACAAGCCCGGGCGCCAGCATCGCGCCCGCGGCGATTGCCTTGACCAATTCCCGCCGCCCGAGGAACGCGCTTTCGGGCGTGGCCGCACCTTCGCGCAGTTCCCAACCCTTCTTGCGTCGGACCAGCATCCTCTCACCCGCGCGCTGTTAACGCTCCCTTAATTGGGACCGGCTTCGGAGCGCGCCAAGTCACGCCTTCGCGAGGGGTAGGGCGGGGTGCCGCCGCTATTGCGCGGCGTCCGCGGTGCGCGAGGCCAGGACCTTTTCGGCCGGCCGGCCGGTCAATTCCTGCATGTGGTCGAAGTGATGCGCGAAACTGCCGACACCCATGGTCAGCGAGCGCAGTTCGACGATCAGGTCATGCAGTTCGCTCTGCGGCATGTGGGCGCTGACGACGTCCCATCCCGGCCAATCAGGCTTGGCGTCATAGCCGAGGATCTGCCCGCGGCGGCCGGAGACCAGACGCTGCACCCGCGCCGTAAATGCGTTCGGCACCGAAACCTCGACCAGATCAATCGGCTCCAGGAGGATCGGGTCGCATTTCGGCAAGGCCTCCTGGATGCCCTGCCGCCCGGCGGTCTTGAACGCCTGGTCGGAGCTGTCGACAGTGTGGAACTGGCCGGTGAGCAGAGTGACCGCGACGTCGATGACCGGAAAGCCGATCGGGCCGTGGCGCAGCGCCTCGACCACGCCCTCCTCGACCGCCGGGATGTAGTTGCGCGGGATGGCCCCGCCGACGACGCTGTCGGTGAACGTGAAGCCCGAACCGCGCGGCAACGGCTTGACCTCGATCGTGACATCGGCGAACTGCCCGTGGCCGCCCGATTGCCGCTTGAAGCGGGAATGCTGCTGCGTGCCGTGGCGGACTGTCTCCTTGTAGGGAACCGCCGAGGGGCGACCGGCGACCGCCAGATTATGACGCGTGCGCAGCCGGTCCATCGCGATCTGCAGATGGATGTCACCCTGGCCCCACAGCACCATTTCCTGGGTATCGGCGTTCTGCTCGAGTTCGAAGGTCGGGTCCTCCTCGACAAGCTTGCCGATGGCGCTGGTCAGCTTCACGTCGTCGGTGCGCTTTTCGGCGGCAATCGCGAGCCCGAAGACCGGTTGCGGCCGCTCCGGCAGCGGCAGCGGGTCGGCCTTGCCCGAGGGTGTGAGGACCTCGCCGGTCGCGACCTCCTCCATGCGAGTCATCCCGACGACCTCGCCTGCATGGGCGGACGCGATCTTCTCCTGCTGCGCGCCCGTCAGGCGCAACAGGCCGGCGACGCGCGAACCATTCAGCACCATCCCTTCGTTAATCGCCCCGCGCCAGACCCGGGCGAGCGAGAGCTTGCCGGTATGCGGCAGATGAAAGGTCTTGAAGACCTGCGCCAGGGGTTCGCCTTCGGCGGCGATGCCGAGGCGCGAAGCGGTTTCCTGCGGGGACGGGGTCTCATGGCGCAGCGCTTTCCACAGCCGCCGCACGCCATAATCGGCAAGCCCGGCGCCAAGGAAGACCGGAACCACCTGCGCGCCGCGCAACGTGCGCGTCAGATGCTGGTAGATTTCATCCTTCGGCGGCTCGACCTCTTCGAGCAGCTTTTCGAGCAACTCGTCATCGAAATCGGCGAGTTTTTCTATGAGCCCGGTACGCGTCGCGCCCTCCTCGTCCCAGAACCCCTCGGGGAGCGGGATCAAGTCCGAGGCTTGGCCCGGGCGATAGCGGTAGGCGCGTTCGCTGACCAGATCGACGTAGCCGGTGATTTCCAATTCGGCGCCGCGCAATGGCACCTGCCGCAGAACGAGCGGGCGCGTCGACACCGACTGCAGGGCGGCCAGCACGTCGCGGACCCGCGAATGCGACGCATCCATCTTGTTGATGAAGATCATGTGCGGGATTTTGTGCTGATCGAGAAAGCGCAAGATCGCGCTGATTGTCAGCGCCCGCTCGACCTCGGGCTCGACGACGACGACGGCCACGTCGCAAACGAGGAGCGCGCTTTGCGCCTCGTAGAGCAGTTCGACCGAGCCCGGGCAGTCGAGGATCGTCCACGGATCGCCGAGAAAGGAGGCGCTGGCGACATTGAGTTCGGTCGACATCTGCCGCGCCCGCGCCTCGGGCGTATGATCGCCGACCGAATTGCCGTCGCGCACGCTGCCGCGCCGCGTCGTGTTGCCGCTCGCGTGCAGCATGGCCTCGATCAGGCTTGTCTTGCCCGAAAGATACGGGCCGATCAATGCGGCGCAGCGCGGGGCCGCGGTCGTATTCGCCATGGGCGCCTCCAGCCATCTTGTCGGACGACCGCCGATGGGCCGAGGTGACGGCCCGGCGGCGCCCTGTCTATGCTCCAAATCTCCCCCGCCGCCCGCATCGAAGGCAACCGGAATCTCAAAACCGGCCGATAAGTCGCCGCCGCCTTTCTATCGAGCGCAACGTTCGGCAACGAAAATGGCGGCGCGGTACGCAATCTGAATCCTATCGCCGTCGCGGCGGACCGGGATGCCGAGGCGATCGTCGACGGCGGCCGCGGTATAAGGTGGCGACGATCTCGATTTCGTCCCCTGGATCGGGGAAAGCGCGCGCCAGGAGATCGCCCAATTCGACGGGCAGGTCGTAGAGGAAGGTCAGCGGTTCGGGAAGTCCAACCCGGGAAAACAGACATTGCAGTTCGCCCAAGGTCAGCGACCGCGCGTGCGAGGGATCGCGCAGCGTCTCGACCCGGTGAAACTCCGCCGCCTTCGCGGGATCCTCCGACGTGTAGGCGTCGGCAACAATGATGCGACCGCCCGGCGCGCATACTCGGACCGTCTCGCGCAGCGCCGCTTCCGGATTGAGCAGGTGATGTAGCAAATATCGGGTGACGACGCGTCGGCATAGGGGAGGGAATAAGCGTCGCCCAAATTCCAGGCGACATTGTCGAGGCCCTTCGCCGCGGCCGGGGACCGCGCCCGTTCGAGCATCGCCGGGGTGAAGTCGATGCCGGTCGCGCTCCGGACATGCGACGCAAAGGCGCAGACGACCAACCCCGGACCACAGGCGACGTCGAGCACCGTATCGTCGGCGCCCGCCCGGGGCGCGCTCGACGATCGTCCCCAATACCGCGTCGTCGGTAATCATCGCTGCGGTACTGAAGGCCGGCGCCTGTCGGGTAAACTGGTCGAGAACCCGCTGACTGTGGCCGACCGCATTCATTTTAGGCTTGCCCTGGGTGTTACGTCAGTGCGCGACAAGCGCGGTCGATACGCGCGCAGGCATCGCGTAATACATCGGTCGAGGTCGCGTAAGAGACGCGGAAATGCGGCGCCAGCCCGAAGGCCTCGCCGTGCACGACCGCGACCCCCTCGGCTTCGAGCAGATAGCGGGCGAAATCCTCGTCATTGCCGATCACCGCACCCTGCGGCGTCCTCTTGCCCAGCACGCCGGCGCAGGAGGGGTAGACGTAGAAGGCGCCCTCCGGGGTCGGGCAATGCAATCCCGGGACGCGGTTCAGTAGATCGACGACGAGGTCGCGCCGCTCCTTGAAAGCGCGGGCGTTGGGCGCGATAAAATCCTGCGGCCCGTTCAGCGCCTCAATCGCCGCCGCCTGGCTGATCGAGCACGGGTTCGCCGTCGAGTTCGACTGGATGGCGCCCATCGCCTTGATCAGCATTTTCGGGCCGGCGCCGTAGCCGATCCGCCAGCCGGTCATGCAATAGGCCTTGGAGACACCGTTGACGGTCAGCGTGCGCTCGTAGAGCCGCGGCTCGACCTGGGCGATCGTCGTGAATTCGAAATCGTCGTAGACGAGGTGTTCGTACATGTCGTCGGTCATGACCCAGACATGCGGGTGGCGCAGCAACACCTCGGCGACAGCCTTCAAATCG
This sequence comes from uncultured Alphaproteobacteria bacterium, assembly GCA_963799085.1. Taxonomy (GTDB): domain Bacteria; phylum Pseudomonadota; class Alphaproteobacteria; order ATCC43930; family CGMCC-115725; genus AP-15. The sequence continues at coordinate 232,369 of CAWCWA010000009.1, forward strand.
GCCTCGGTATAGGCAGCACCCGACGGGTTCGACGGCGAATTCAGGATCAGCCATTTGGTCTTGGGCGTGATCGCGGCGTCCAGATCCTCGGGCCGCATCTTGAAACCGTTGTTCTGCGGGCAGGCGACCGGCACCGGGGTGCCGTCGGCGAGCAGCACCATCTCGGGATACGACACCCAATAGGGGGCCGGGATCACCACCTCGTCGCCGGCGCTGAGCGTCGCGACCATCGCGTTGTAGAGCACCTGCTTGCCGCCGCTCGACACCGAGATCTGCGACGGCTCGTAATCGAGCCCGTTCTCGCGCTTGAACTTGCCGCACACGGCCTGCTTCAGTTCGATCCGGCCGTCGAACACCGTGTACTTGGTCTCGCCCCGGCGGATCGCGGCGATCCCCGCTTCCTTGATGTTCTCCGGCGTGTCGAAATCGGGCTCGCCGACCGAGAGGCTGATGATGTCGCGGCCCGCCGCCTTCAGTTCGGTGGCAAGCGCGGTGATCGCCATCGTAGGCGAGGCTTTGACGCGGGCAAGGCGGTCGGCGAGAAAGGTCATGATCCGGGCCGGCGGGTTGGGGGAGGCAAAGCAGGGCAGCCTAATCGGCGTGGGGATGTTTGTGAAGCCCGTCGCTCGGCACGCCGCAGCCTCTCGTGCTAGTCTGCCCCGCGGGCGCAAAAAGCGAGGCGAACAGGTGAGCAAAGCCTTCGTCAAGGAAGCGGACTCCGAAGTCGATCTTCCGGAGGAGCCGCAGCCGATCCCGGCCGGCGTGCGAAATTACATGACGCCGCGCGGTCACCGCCAGATGCAGCAGGAATTGCATCGGCTGCTTCGGGTCGAGCGGCCGCAGGTGGTCGAGACGGTGGCCTGGGCCGCCGGCAACGGCGACCGCTCGGAGAACGGCGACTATATCTACGGCAAGCGCCGCCTGCGCGAGATCGACCGGCGTATCCGCTTTCTGACCAAGCGCCTGGAAAATGCCGAAGTGGTCGATCCGGCGCGGCAGAAGAGGCTCGACCAGGTGTTCTTCGGCGCCACCGTGACTTACGCCGCGGCGGAAGGGAGCGAGACGACGGTCACGATCGTCGGCATCGACGAAGCCGATTTCTCCCGCGGCCAAGTCAGCTGGATATCCCCGATCGCCCGCGCATTGATGAAGGCGCGCGAAGGCGATGTCGTCGAATTGCGCGCCCCCTCTGGCGTCGAACAGATCGAGGTGCTCGAAATCCGTTATCCCGACAGCGAGGCGACTGATGGCTAAACTGCAGCTTCTGCTCGAAGAGGCGCGGGCTTTGCTGCCCGACGCGGTGGCATTGCGCCGGCGCATCCACCAGAAGCCCGAACTCGGACTCGACCTGCCGCTGACGACAGCGGCGGTGATCGACGGGCTTGCCGGCCTTGATGTCGAGATCGCGCGCGGGCCCTCGACCTCGGGCCTCGTCGTGACATTGCGCGGCGGCAGACCGGGGACCGGAAACGACCGCACGATCCTGCTGCGCGGCGACATGGACGCGTTGCCGATGCCGGAGGAGACTGGGCTCGACTTCGCTAGCGAGTTTCCGGGCCGCATGCACGCCTGCGGTCATGACGCCCACGTTGCGATGCTGGTGCAGGCGGCGCATCTCTTGCACCGGCGCCGCGACGAATTCCCCGGCGCGGTCAAATTCATGTTCCAGCCGGGCGAGGAAGGCTACGCCGGTGCGCGCAAGATGATCGAGGACGGGCTGATCGACGCCGCCCCCAAGCCCGACGCCGCCTTCGCGCTGCACATCTGGCCCAATTCGCCGCCCGGCAAGATTCTCGGCCGGGCCGGCCCGATGCTGGCTTCGGCCGACACCTGGACGATCACCGTCACCGGCCGCGGCGGACACGCCTCGATGCCGCACAACGCCATCGATCCGATCCCGGTCGCCTTCGAGATCGGGCTTGCCCTGCAGGCGATGGTGACGCGGCGGATCGACCCGTTCGATCCGGTGGTGCTGACCTGCGCCAAGGTGACCGCCGGCACCGCGGGCAACGTGATCCCGGAAAGGGTCGAAATGGTCGGCACGCTCCGGGCCACCTCCGAGGCGGCGCGCGAGCGGGCGCAGCAAGGGATCGAGCGGGTCGCAACCAACATCGCCGCGGCGCATCTCTGCACTGCCAGGGTCGCGCTCCGCCGCGGCTACCCGGTGACGGTCAACGACGCCGGCTTTGTCGATTTCGCGCGCGCTGTCGCGACCGACCTCCTCGGTCCCGAGGGCTATGTCGATTGGCCGGCGCCGATCATGGGGGCCGAGGATTTTTCCTATGTGCTGCAGCGCATGCCCGGCTGCATGTTGGCATTGGGCGTGATGCCCGCCGGACAGAACGCGCAGGATCACGTCGAACCCTGCCACTCGAACCGCATGATGCTGAACGAGGAGGCAATGGCGTTCGGCATCGCGATGCACGCCGCAATCGCCCACCGCTTCCTGACGCAGGAAATCTAACGCCCAGACCTACAACCGTAAGTCATTCCCGACGATTGTTTAGGAATGGCGAGGATCATTTGGAGCAATCCCGGAAATCCAACGAACGATGTCAGTCACGCTCTCGGCATTCCCAGATGGCTTCTCGGCCGAGCGCTGCACCGCATTAAGAAAGCCCAAGGGCTGAAGGGTGCCGATCGCGTTCACATATGGGACGATGGAATGGTCACGGACGAATTGGACGATGTCCTCGGCAACATCTACGACGAAATCGGCTAATCCCGCTCCGCAAAAGGCTTTTGCCACGTTGCGGTTTTCCGGAGATCACTTGGATCCCGATCGGGTCTCGGCTGTCCTTCGGGTGGCGCCGACTAAGGCTTGGCGAAAGGGAGAGCGTTATTTTGCTGGCCCGCATTCGGGTTATCTGATCGGACGCACGGGAACCTGGTTCCTCGCTACCGATGACGCCGTTGCGAACGCCGATCTCGGTCGGCATCTCGACTATCTGATCGGGCTCGTCTCGGCAGGTCCGCACGATCGGGAAGCGCGGTCCGCGCCGCTGCAGGAGCTGATGGCGCGCGACCAGCTGAAAGCCGACGTCTCCTGCTTCTGGCGTGGCGAGAAAGGCGAGAAACCGCCGGTTATCCCGACAGAAGCGCTCGAAAAATTGCAGCGTCTCCCGGCCGAAATCGAGACCGATTTTGCTGCCGATGCGTAATGCGAACGACAGCGTCCACCGAAACTATTTCAGTCGCGCCCTGTCCCCGCGAAATAAAGCTTGGGGTCGGCGGCGCGGATATGGGCTTCGGGGAGGCCGATTTCGCGGCGCACGATGTTGGTCCCGGCGACCAGTGAGACGCATTTGTAATAGGCGATGCGGCGCGACAGGCCCTCGCGGCCGAAGCCGCAATCGGTGGTGATCACCAGCCGCTCGGGCGGGATGTATTCGAGCGCCTTCCTGATCAGCCCGGCCACGTATTCCGGCGGCTCGACGACGGTGTTGCAGTGGTTGACCACACCGATGCCGATCTTCTTGTCGGTCTTGAACCTGGCGAAGAGCGGCAACTCCTTGCCGTCGTTCGAGGCGCATTCGAAGGTGATCACATCGCAATTGAGCTGCAGCAGGTGCGGCAATGCCCGCTCGTAGCTCGGCACCTCCCAATAGACGCGCTGCTGGTTGGGGTTGCCCCAGCAGGTATGGACCCAGATTTCGGCGTCGACGCCGTCGAGCTGGCGATTGAACACCTGCGTCTGGAATTCAAGATCAGCTTCGGTGCAGTCGGGCCGCGTGGTCAGCCCGTGATGGCGCGGCTCCTCGACCTGGATCACCGGGCAGCCGGCGGCGGCAAGCTCACGCAACTCAGCGTTCATGATCTCGCAGAGATCGAGCACCATCGCCTTATCATCGGGGTAGTGCTGGTTCCACAGCATGCTCGCCAGCCCCGGCGCGCAGATCGTGCCGAACTTGACCGGCCGGTCGCTCAACCGCTGGGCGATCTGCCAGAGTGCGGCGAATTCGAGCGGGCCGCGCGTCAGTTTTTCAGTCACGATCGCCGGCTGATAGGCCTCCTGCACTTCCCACAGAATGTGGCCGGGCTGGATACCGGGGCGGCCCATCCAGCCCTGCGAAGTCGAGCGGTGGCCGTGAATGCCGCCCAGCCGCTCGATCGGGTAGAAGAACCAGGATTTGCCGCCGACCGCGAGGTCGAAGCGGCTGTCGCCATCGGTGACGATGTCGAGCCCGGCCGCCTCCTGCGCGTTGATGACCGCGGCGACCGCGTCGAGATACTGCTCGCGAAACAGCGAGTCGCCGAGGGCCGACTTGAACGAGCGCCCGTCGAGGCTGCGGTCGAACCACAATGGCCGCGGATAGGATCCAGTGATCGCCGTCGGCATGACCATGTCGCGTGTCGTCGTCAGCATGAGCAGATGTCCTTTGGTCGTCATCCCTTCGGACCGAAGGCCTCCGGAAGAGGCGCCCGGCCTCGGCTGTGGAGTCCCGCTTGCGCAGAGCGACGATAGAACAGAAGCTGGCGCGGCCAAACAAGGGAAGCTCGGCGATGAAGGATTTTTCCGGCAGGGTCGCGGTCGTCACCGGCGGCGGCTCGGGGATGGGACGCGAACTCGTCCGCCAGTTGGCCGCCGAAGGCTGCAACGTCGCGATGTGCGACGTCTCCGGCGATGGCATGGCGGAAACGCAGCGCCTCTGCGAGGCGGCGGGGCCGCGGCAGGGGCTGCGCGTCACGGCGCATATCGCCGACGTGTCCGACGCGCCGCAGGTCGAGCGGTTTCGCGACGAGGTCGCGCGGCGTCACGACACCGACCGCATTCATCTCCTCTTCAACAACGCCGGCATCGGCGGCGGCGGCAGCATCGTCGCGCACAGCCGCGAGGAATGGGAGCGGACCTTCAACATCTGCTGGGGCGGGGTCTATCACTGCACCCGCGCCTTCCTGCCGTTGCTGCTGAAGGCCGAAGAGGGCCATATCGTCAACACCAGCAGCATCAATGGGTTCTGGGCGTCGGTCGGGCCGCGCGTGCCGCATACCGCCTATAGCGCCGCGAAATTCGCGGTGAAGGGCTTCACCGAGGCATTGATCACCGATCTCCGGATCAACGCGCCACACATAAAATGCTCGGTCGTCATGCCCGGCCATATCGGCACCTCGATCCCGCTCAATTCGCGCAAGGTTCAGAGCGGCGATCAGTCCGATCTGTTGAACCCGGCGCAGATAGCACAGGCTCGGGCGAGGATCGCCTCGATGGGGCGGGACGCTTCCCGCCTCTCCGACGACGACATCGGCAAACTGGTGGCCGAGCGCGAACGGCGGTTTCGCGAGGAAGCGCCGACAAGCGCCGCCGAGGCCGCGCGCATCATTCTCGATGGGGTCAAGGCCGACCGCTGGCGCATCCTCGTCGGCCCGGACGCGCAGATCATCGACGAGATGGTGCGCCAGTCGCCGGAGGAGGCCTACGACCTCGACTTCTTCGAGCGCTTCGCCGCCAAAGCCGCTTGGCGCCTCCCGACATGACGGGTCCCGGCTGATGGTACCGCTTTCGGTTCTTGATCTGTCGCCGATCGTCGAGGGCGGCGACGCCGGGCAGGCGCTGCGGAATTCGCTCGATCTGGCGCGGCATGTCGAGGCGCTGGGCTACCGCCGCTACTGGATGGCCGAGCACCATAATCTGCCCGGCATCGCGAGTGCCGCGACCGCGGTGGCGCTCGCCCATGTCGCTTCCGGCACTGAGCGCATCCGCATCGGCGCGGGCGGCATCATGCTGCCGAACCACGCGCCGCTTCTGATCGCCGAACAGTTCGGCACATTGGCGGCGCTGCATCCGGGCCGGGTCGAGTTGGGGCTCGGCCGCGCGCCGGGCTCGGACCAAGTCACCGCCCGCGCCGTTCGTCGCGCGCTTCTCGGCGGCGCTGACCAGTTCCCGCAGGACGTCGTCGAGCTGATGCAGTATTTCGAGCCCGCCCAACCCGACCAGGCGGTGCAGGCCGTACCGGGCGCCGGGCTCAACGTGCCGATCTGGATCCTCGGCTCCAGCACCTATGGCGCGCAGCTCGCGGCCTATCTCGGGCTGCCCTTCGCGTTCGCCTCGCATTTCGCGCCGGCGATGATGACGCAGGCGATCGCGATCTACCGCGAACGCTTCCGCCCGTCGACCCAGCTCGCATTACCGCACGTCATGCTGGGTGCGGTCGTCGTCGCCGCGGAGACCGACGAGGAGGCGCGGTTCCTCTTCTCCTCGCTGCAGCAATCATCGCTAAACAACCGTATCGGCCGGCCCGGCCGGGTGCCGCCGCCGGTCGCCGATTTCGAGGCGCGGCTCGATCCCTACGCCCGCGCCATCCTCGCCGATGCGCTAAGCGCGGCGATCGTCGGCGGCCCCGAGACCGTGCGCCGCGGCCTCGACGCGTTCATCACCCGCACCGGCGCCGACGAATTGATGATTACCGCCAACATCTTCGACCACGAGAAACGCAAGCGCTCGTTCGCGATCGTCGCCGAACTGCACGGCGGAATGAAGTCGCCGCCCCTACCGCAACCGGTGGATCAGGCGGCCGCCGACCAGTTGTAGATGCGCGCGAGGCTGTCGCCCATCAGCTTGGCTCGGTCGCCGGCGGAGAGGCGATCGGTGACGCGAAAAGCGTCCACACCCTGCTTATAGGTCAAGAGCCCGACGGCGCGGGTCCAGTCGGTGCCCCAGAGGCAGCGGTCGAAGCCGAAGGCGTCGAAGATACGGCCGAGCGGGTCCCAGATGTCCTTGTACGGGAAGGGCTCGTGGGACAGCGTGCAGGCGCCGCTGATCTTGAGCGCGACGTTGGGATGGGCGGCGAGCGCCAGCACCTTGGGAAGCTCGGCAAAGGGCCGCGGCGGGGGCGGCGGCTCGAAGGGCTGCTGCAATCCGACATGGTCGATGACGATCTGCGCGTTGGGGTTGCGCGCCGCCAGTTGCCCGGCCTGTTCGAGGCGGCCCCAGCAGAGGAGATTGACCGGCAGCGAATGACGCGCGGCGGCGGCCAGCACGCGGTTGAGCCCGGGATCGGCCGGATCGGTCGACAGCTCGTCGCGCAGCATGACCCGCACGCCGACGGTTCCTTTCCTGCCCTTCCACTCGGCGATCGTGTCGGCGACCGCCGGATCGGTCGGATCAACGGGCTTGACCAGCCGGAACCGGGTCGGATGCGCGGCATGGACTTCGAGCGCGTAGCTGGCATCGTATCGATACATGCTGAAGGGCGAGACCAGCACCGCGCCATCGACCCCGACCTCGTCCATCGCGGCCACCATCTGGTCGCCGGTGACCTCGGCCGGGCCGTGCAAGGTTCCGACCCAAGGGCGCCCCGGATGGTTGCGTTCATAAGCGTGAACCTGGCTGTCGAGTATCGGCATGACCTGCGCTCCTCTCCGATAAAACTATTGCGCCTGGCTACTGTCGCGCGACCCGCCAAGCCCTGTCAAAGCGCAGCGCAACAGGAGCGCGAACCCGGCCTTGGCTGCTGATGTGAGAGCCAGCGGCATGTCGGCGGGGTAGGGCCGGGATGCATGACGGTCGCGTGACAATCGGCGCAACCTGCCTGTAATCTCGGCGTATAGTGACCGCCGCCATCGCATCGGTGTTGCCGCCGCAATCGCCATTCTCGCTGAGGCGCCGCGGATGAGAGGCGAGGCCGCCCCACTCTACCCCAACCGGGGCTTAACGACGGCGACGATCATTTGCGCCTGCGTCATGCAGGGCGTGGACACGACGATCGCCAACGTCGCGCTGCCGCACATCCAGGGCAGCATGTCGGTGGCCCAGGACCAGATATCCTGGGTCCTGACCTCCTACATCGTCTCCTCGGCGATCATGATGCCCTTGACCGGCTGGCTCGCCGGCCGCTTCGGCGTCAAGTACATCTTCCTCGCCTCGGTCATCGGGTTCACGATCGCCTCGGCGTTGTGCGGGGCGGCGACGAGCCTGTCGCAACTGGTCGTCTTCCGCATGCTGCAAGGGGTGTGCGGCGCAGGTCTGGTGCCGCTCGGCCAGGCGACCCTCTTTACGATCTATCCGCGCGAAAAGCACGGCCAGGCGATGGCGATCTTCAGCACCGGGGCGATGATGGGGCCGATCATCGGCCCGACGATGGGCGGCTGGCTGACCGAGAACCTCGACTGGCGCTGGTGCTTCTACATCAACCTGCCGGTCGGCGCGTTGTGCGCGCTCGGCATCGCCGCCTTCATCCGGCAGACCCGCACGATGCGGCGAGAACAGTTCGACATGTTCGGCTTCGCGATGCTCAGCATCGCCGTCGGCACGTTGCAGTTGATGCTCGACCGCGGCCAGATCAAGGACTGGTTCCATTCGACCGAGATCTGGATCGAGGCGACGATCGCGGTGTTGTGCTTCTATTTGTTGATCGTGCACACAATGACCGCGGGCGAGCGTTCGTTCCTCAATCGCGAATTGTTGAAGAGCCCGAATTTTGTCGCCGGCAGCCTGCTGATGTTCGGGGTCGGCATGATTTTGAGCGGCACCTTGGCGCTGATGCCGTCGATGATGCAGGTGTTGCTTAATTATCCGGTGTTCGACGCCGGCTGGATGATGGCGCCGCGCGGCTTCGGCACGATGCTGGCGATGTTCATCGTCGCCCGTTTGATCAACAAGGTCGACAACCGGATATTCATCTTTGTCGGGTTTCTGCTGACCGCGGCCTCGTTGTGGCAGATGACCGGCTATTCGCTCTATATGGGGTCGGGGCCGATCCTGTTCGCCGGCTTCGCCCAGGGTTTCGGGCTCGGCTGCACGTTTGTTCCGCTCAACCTTTTGGCATTGTCGGGCCTGCCGCCACACATTCTGACGCAAGGCACCGCGTTACGCGCGCTGATGCGCATGCTCGGCGGCAGCATCGGCATCGCGATCCTCGAAACCCAGCTGACCCAGAATACGCAGATCGTTCATTCCCATCTGATGGAGCATCTGCGGCTCGACAACCCGCTGGCCCGCGCGCCTTTCCTGGCGCCGCCTTTCAGCCTGACCGACCCCGCCGGCATCGCCGCCCTCAACCACGAAGTCACCCGCCAGGCCTCGATGATCGCCTATATCGACGACTTCGCATTGATGCTGATCGTCATCCTCGCCTCACTGCCGCTCCTCCTCCTGGTCCGCGTCCCGCGCCGCCGGCCAATGACCGCTGCGGCGGATGATTAGTCAGAGCGGTCGCTGTTTGCCAACCCCTCAGAGGTTCACCGAGGTAAGAGGTCAAAACACCCGCAACGTGCCGATATCCGACTAATCGGGCTCGGGCGTGATGACGACGATCGCAGAAGACGCTTTCTGCGGATCGTCGAGCCTGTAGCTGTGAGCCGCGCTCGAGTCAAATTGCACGACATCGCCCTCGTCGAGCACCACGTCGTTGCCGTCAATGCTGACAACCAGTTTCCCGTTGAGAACGTAGATGAACTCCGCCCCGGCATGCTGGTGCGGGTCTGAGGGCTTCGCTAGGCGCGGAAATTCGGCGCAAAAAATATCGAATTTGCGATCGGTCACGGCAAAATCGAGGCTTTCGAAGAAATAGGATGGCGCCCCTTCTCCAGGCTGGTTCGGCATGCGCAACCGATCCTTTTTTCGGGTGACGACCACCATCGGTCGGTCTTCGCTCTCGATGAAAAAGTGGTCGAGGCCGACGCCAAACACCATGGCGATGCGCAGCAGCGTCGGCAGCGTCGGAAACAGATTTCCCCGCTCAATCTTTGACAGCAGCGCAGGCGACAGGCCGGTGTGCTCTCCAAGCTGCACCAGGCCCAGCTTCTTGTTCAAGCGAAGCGTGCGGATTTTCGATCCGATGTCGTAACGCTTCAGGCCCGAGGCCAGCGTATCGGACAGCATCTCGTTTTTCCCCAGGGTCACACCAGCGGCTCTGATTATATCACAGAGAGAATCGACATTCCTAATAATAAAATATCGTTGTAGGAAAACCCATTTTCACCTACTTCAAGTGCACGAGATTCGGGCCTAACCGCGGTCTCGATCGAGAGCGCCCGATGCGGGCTTCTCGAAACATGACTAGGAGATCGAGTGATGAAATTACGCGTTGCTAAGTTGGCGGCAGCCGCCCTGGTCGGCGTAACATTGGCGGCCGGCAGCACCTTAGCGCTAACTCCCGACAAGGACATCGTTCACACCGCAGTGGCGGCCGGGCAATTCAAGACGTTGGCGGCGGCGATCAACGCTGCAGGGCTAACCGAAACCCTGAAGGGCCCCGGCCCATTCACTGTGTTCGCTCCGACCGACGCGGCCTTTGCCAAGCTGCCCGCCGGTACCGTCGACAACCTGCTGAAACCGGAGAACAAGGCACAGCTGGCCGCGATTCTGACCTATCACGTTGTACCGGGCGCGGTGACGGCAGCCGAGATGGTCAAACTCACCGAAGCCAAAACGGTGAACGGCAAGATGGTCGCTGTACACACGACGGGCAACTCCGTGATGGTGGATAACGCCCACGTCGTCACTACGGACATCGCGGCGTCGAACGGGGTCATTCACGTCATCGACACGGTACTGCTGCCGCCAAGCCGCTAATAACGGGAGTGGCCGGGTCGGCGAAGACCGGCTCGGTCCTCTTTTGCCGGGAAAACAAGCCAGGCCTCGCCGAATTCGCGAAAATCGGCGCAATAGCGGTCCTGGCAGTACAAGAAATGGAGCGTTGCATGTTGTCCCTTTACCGTGCCGTCATGGACCCGAGCATCAACCCATTGCGCAGTCTCCCCCCAGTCCAACGATTTCAAATGATGCTGTACCTGAGCGTAATGTGGACGACGATCTTCTGCGCTGCCGCCGGCGCCTGGGTCTGGTATGGCGAAATCGTCGTCGCTCATCTGCTCGTCGCCGCAGGCTTTGTGGTGACGGGCCTAACTTTCCGTGCGGCCAGCCGCGCGAAGACGGATCAGAACCGCGCGGTCACGGACGGCGCTACCTGCTGAGACGGAGAGTGGGGCCGGTAACTATGGAGCCTGCCTCACCCGAGCCGCGCCGAAGAGGCGAGCCCGAACCGATCCCGGTGCGATGGGCCCGGCATATGTCGGGACTGTCCTAGCTCCGAGTTCCGTTTGCTCACTCTCAGCATTAAAAGCCATTAGTTGTGAGAACATCATGAACGCGCTTGTCCAGCCTCTGCACAGTTACCAACAGTCTCTCTCAATTATCGAAAGCCGCCCTTCTCGTGCCGACGTTGAGGCGGCCTTCCGGACGATCATTCTTTGGACGGGTGACGATCCTGACCGCCAGGGTCTGTTCGAGACTCCCGCTAGAGTGACGCGGGCATTTGAAGAATACTTTGCCGGGTATGCGCAGAATCCTCGGAAGATACTTGAGAAAACGTTCGAAGAAACCGACGGCTACGATGAGATGATTGTGCTCAGGGGAATTCCTTTCGAGAGCCATTGCGAGCATCACATGGCGCCCATCATAGGTCGTGCTTGGGTCGCCTATCTACCTACCGGAAGAGTCGTAGGCATTTCGAAGCTGAGCCGCGTAGTCGAAGCCTTCTCAAAGCGGCTCCAGAGCCAAGAAAAAATGACGGCTCAGATCGCCAACACGATCCATGACGTGCTGCGACCGAATGGCGTCGGGGTCGTAATCAAGGCCACACATCACTGCATGTCGACACGCGGTATCCATAAACATGGGACAGATATGGTAACAAACCGGATGCTCGGCTCCTTCCGCGACAACCCGATGACCCGCCAGGAGTTCCTGGCTATGGTGAACGCCGGATGACCAGTTGGCCGCAAGAAACCGAAGGGCAAGCGCTGGAAGCATTCCAGCGCTTGATCGTGCACATGCGAATGAATTGTGCACCAAGCAATTTTTCTTATCATCCCCGCCAACGGCAAGCCGTTCCACAATGGGCCTACAAAAGCCGAAAAATATTTTGAATGCGTGATGAGACGAAAAACGCCGTGATCCGCGAGGCTGGTTTGCTAGCTCTCGCCGTAATCCCGGTCGCCGCCGCCTCACTCATCGGCCAGCTTGCCGCTTATCCCAACCTCACGCCTTGGTATGCCGGGTTGGTAAACCCCAATTCAACCCGCCGAATTGGGTGTTCCCAACGGCGTGGACGACGCTGTATCTGCTGATGGCGGTTGCGGTCTGGCGGGTCTTGCGGTTCTCTCGAAAGACTTCGGCACGCCGCTTGGGGCTGATTGTTTTTCGCCCAGCTGACATTGAATGCCGCTTGGTCCTGGATGTTTTTCGCCGCGCATAGTCCGGCGCTGGGCCTCTTAAACATCGTGCCGCAACTCGCGCTCATCCTCGCGACTATCGTCGTTTTCCTGCGGCTCGACCGCGTTGCCGCGTGGTGCCTCGTGCCCTTGGCGGTCTGGGTCGCTTTCGCGACGATCCTCAATCTCGCGATCTTGGCAGCCAAATCCGTGATCCATGGGACCGCCGAGGCCGCAGCGAGCCTGTCGCACAGTCGCACTCTGCGCGAACGCCTCATGGGATCCCGCGCTCTGCGCCGAACAGCGGTACGCTTCCAGTCATTGCGAAGCCCTCCGATCCCATCCGTGATGTTGCATCGGAAGCCTTTCTCTTGCGAGGCGCGGGATGAGCGCGCGTCGAGCCGGCTGCGCGACGGTAAAATTGCCATACTCGCATGCTATCTTGGCGCTGAGATGGAAGCAGCGCGGAAAGCCGCTGGCAACGCTAAAATTGCCATAATCGCAGGCTACATCTTGCCCGATGCGGGGATGCGGCTGGAGGGGAAGGGAGAGCGATTTGCTGTAGATTCGTTGCAAATGACCAGCAAAAACAGCAAACGCGGCCGAACTCCGCCCGTGCGCTAAACCGGGGCGTCGTCGGAGGACGGCTTGAGGAATTTGTAGAGGCGGAGAAATCCTCCGGCCGAGGCCGTGCGAGGACGCCATGCGGTAGAGCTGCTGGGCCGCCGGGGCGACGACGACCGGGACCCGTTGTCGCGCGCCGCACCGACCGCGAGGCCCAGATCCTTGGCCATCAAATCGGTCATGAAGCCTGGCGCGTATTGCCGGCTCGACGCCGCACCCTCGACGATGCCGGGGACCGGGTGCATGTGCTCCATCACCCAGGTGCCGCCCGAGGATTTGGCGATGACGTTGGTCAATATCTGCGGGTCGACGCCTAGGCCTCGCCGATCCGAAACGCTTCGCTGACCGCGACGCCGCCGACCCCCGAAATCAGTTGTTGCAGAGCTTGGCAACCTCGCCGGCGCCGGTGGCGCCGACATGGATGATGTTGGCGCCCATCGCCGCCAAGGCCGGCCGCGCCTCGTCCAGATGGCAGGCGTCGCCGCCGACCATGATCGCCAGGGTGCCGGCCGCGGCACCGCCGACCCCGCCCGATACCGGCGCGTCGAGAAACCGCAGACCCCGCTCCTTGAGCCGGGCCGCGACGCGCTGCGAGGCGCCGGGATCGATCGTCGACATGTCGACGCAGAGCCGGCCCTGCGCGGGACCGCCGCGAGGATGCCGCCGGCGCCGAGATAGGCGGCCTCGACATTGGCCGAGGAGGGCAGCATCGTGATCACCAGATCGCCCGCCGCAGCGGCCTCGCCGAGCCGAACCCGCGCGCGCGGCGCCGAGCCGGACCGCCGCGTCGAGCGCCGCCGGCACGAGTCGTAAGGCGGTGACCGCGAAACCCTTTTTGACGAGGTTCGCCAGCATCGGCTGCCCCATCGTCCCGGTGCCGATAAAGCCGATCTTGAGCTCGCCCCCTAC
>CAWCWA010000010.1:0-307882 GCA_963799085.1 uncultured Alphaproteobacteria bacterium
GCCGCCGCAACAGATCGGGTTGACGGGGGACGCCGCGGGCGGCGCTGCCGCTCTCTTCGACCGGCTTGGCAACCGGCTTGGCCTTGCTGCCTTGTCGCGGCTCGAAGCCCGCGACAGCCACATCCCCGAACGCGCCTCGGTCAGGGCGCCGGTCGGCGGCCTTCGCAGCGGATCTCACCTCACCCTCCCCATCGCTGCCGCGACGGGTCCCCTCCCTCTCCCCTCTAAAGAGCGGAGAGGGCTTAAAACTCCCTCTCCGCCCCCGGGGGCGGAGAGGGGTGGGGTGAGGTGGGGGATCGACGACAGGCCGCCGCGGCCGGTCCGGCTGTTCGAGCCGCCGCAGCCGGTCGAGGCGGCGTGGCTGCTGCCGGACGATCCGCCGTTTCGCTTCACCTGGCGCCGTCGCCGTCATCGTGTGATGCGGGCCGATGGGCCGGAGCGGATCGCTGCGGAATGGTGGTGGCCCGACAATCCCAACGCCACGGACGCGATCCGCGACTATTACCGGGTCGAGGACGAGGAGGGCCGGCGCTTCTGGCTGTTCCGCGCGGGGCTGCCCGACGGCGCGGAGTCGCCGCGCTGGTATGTCCATGGCGTCTTTGCCTGACCCCGCTTACGCCGAACTGCAGGTCACGACGAACTTTTCGTTCCTGCGCGGCGCCTCGCATCCGGGCGAACTGGTGTTGACCGCGGCGGCACTCGGCCACCGGGCGATCGCGGTTACCGACCGCAACAGCCTCGCTGGCGTCGTGCGCGCCCATCATGCATCGCGGGAAGTCGGCATCCGGCTTGTCGTCGGCTGCCGCCTCGATCTCGATGATGGCGCGAGCGTTCTCGTCTTTCCCAAGGACCGCGCCGCTTACGGCCGGGTGACGCGGCTGTTGACCTTGGGCAAGCGCCGAGCGCCGAAGGGCCAATGCCATCTCGGCTATGCCGATCTCGTCGCCCATGGCAAGGGCCAGATCATCGTCGTGTTGCCACCCGAGGATGCTGATTTCGTCGCCCGCATCGCGGCCGATTTCGCCGGCAGCGCCTATCTCGCCGCCCACCACCTCTATCGCGGCGACGACGCCCGCCGCCTCGCGCGGCTTGCGCTACTGGCCGATGTCCGCAGGGCTGCCGCTCGTCGCGACCAACGACGTGCTCTATCACCGCCCCGAGCGGCGGAAGTTACAGGATGTGCTGACCTGCATCCGCGAAGGCTGCACGGTCGCGACCGCCGGTTTCCGTTTCGCCGCCAACGCCGAGCGCAGCCTGAAAACGCCGGAGGAGATGCTGCGGCTCTTTCGCGGCCATGAGGAGGCGGTCGCGCGCAGCCTCGAAATCGTCGCGCGCTGCCATTTCAGTCTCGACGAGTTACGCTACGAATACCCGGACGAGACGGACGAGGACGGCCGCACCCCGCAGCAGCGCCTCGCCGACCTCGCCTGGGCCGGCGCCAGGGAGCGCTTTTCGCATGCCTCCCCCGTCGCCCTCGCGCAAGCGGGGGCCCAGGAACAGGCGACGGGTCTGCGGGCGATGGATTCCCGCTTTTGCGGGAATGACGGGAAAAACAACATCCCCGACAAGCTCCGCAATCTGATCGCGCACGAACTGGCGCTGATCGAGCGGCTCGATTACGCGCGCTATTTCCTGACCGTGCACGACATCGTCGCGTTTGCGCGCAGCTGCGGCATCCTATGCCAGGGACGCGGCTCGGCGGCCAATTCGGTCGTGTGCTACTGCCTCGGCATCACCGCCGTCGACCCGGCCCGCATCGACGTTTTGTTCGAACGCTTTATCAGCGCCGCGCGCAACGAACCGCCCGACATCGATGTCGATTTTGAGCATGAGCGACGCGAGGAGGTGATCCAGTACATCTACGAGAAATACGGCCGCGACCGCGCCGGGCTCGCCGCCACGGTGATCTGCTACCGCTCGCGCTCGGCGATCCGCGAGGTCGGCAAGGCGCTCGGCCTCTCGGTCGATGTCGTGGCCGCGCTCGCCGGCATCGTCTGGGGCTGGAGCAACGACCCGATCGCCGATGCGAGGGTGCGCGAGGCCGGGCTCGACCCCGCCGACCCGACCCTGCGCATGGCGCTCGATCTCGCAGGCGAACTCACCGGTTTTCCGCGCCACTTGTCGCAGCATGTCGGCGGCTTTGTCATCACCCGCGGGCCGCTGTCGGAACTGGTGCCGATCGAGAACGCGGCGATGGAGGACCGCACCGTCATCGAATGGGACAAGGACGATCTCGACGCGCTCGGCATCCTGAAGATCGACGTCCTGGCGCTCGGCATGCTGACCTGCGTCAAGAAGGCGTTCGCGCTGATCGAACGGCATTATGGCCGTCGGTTCGAGTTGGCCACCGTCCCGGCCGAGGACCCCGCCGTCTACGAGATGCTGTCGCGCGCCGATTTACTGGGCGTCTTCCAGGTCGAAAGCCGCGCACAGATGACGATGCTGCCGCGCCTGCGCCCCCGCGAATTCTACGATCTCGTCATCGAGGTGGCGATCGTGCGGCCGGGGCCGATCCAGGGCGACATGGTGCATCCCTATCTGCGTCGCCGCTCCGGGCAAGAGGCGGTGACCTATCCCTCGGAAGAACTGCGTCAAGTGCTCGGCAAGACGCTGGGCGTGCCGCTCTTCCAGGAACAGGCGATGAAGATCGCGATCGTCGGCGCCGGCTTCGCGCCCGAGGAGGCCGACCGGCTGCGCCGCGCGATGGCGACCTTCAAACACAACGGCGACATTCATCTGTTCCGCGACAAGTTCGTCGCCGGCATGGTCGCGAACGGTTACGACCGCGACTTCGCGATGCGCTGCTTCAGCCAGATCGAAGGGTTCGGCACTTACGGCTTTCCCGAAAGCCATGCCGCGAGTTTTGCGCTCCTCGTCTATGTCTCGGCCTGGATTAAATGCTTCTATCCCGAGGTCTTCGCCTGCGCGCTCCTCAACAGCCAGCCGATGGGTTTCTACGCGCCGGCGCAGATTGTCCGCGACGCGCGCGAGCACGGCGTTGAGGTGCGCCCGGTCGACGTCAACCACTCGTTCTGGGACTGCACGCTCGAACCGCTCGCTACCGCTGCTCATGGCAAAAGCCCCTCTCCGCCCTTCAGGGGGGAGAGGGAGGGGCCCGCAAAGTGGGAGGGTGAGGTGGGCGGCGCCGATATAGGCCCACACATCGGCCCCCCTCACCCTCCCCTCTCCCCCCGGCCGGCGGGGGGAGAGGGGAAAACTCTGGATGGCGTGCCGCGATACGCGTTGCGCCTCGGCTTGCGTCAGATCAAGGGGTTGGCCGAGACCGACGCCGAGCGGCTGGTTGCGGCGCGACCGCGGCAGGGCTACCGCGATCCGCAGGCGCTGTGGCGGAAAAGCGGGCTCGGCCGCGCCGTTCTCGAACGCCTCGCCGCGGCCGACGCCTTCGGCTCGATCGGGCTCGACCGTCGCCGCGCGCTCTGGACGTTGCAGGCGTTGGGCGAGCCGCCGCTGCCGCTCTTCGCCGCCATCGAGGAGAAAGGGCGGGGCGAGGCGGGCTTCTCCGAAATTCACGCCGCCGCCTTGCTCCCGGAAATGCCGCTTGGAGAGCATGTCGTCGAGGATTATGTCAGCCTCGGTCTCAGCCTGAAGCGCCATCCGCTGGCATTTCTGCGCGCCGAACTAGCCGCCGAGGGGCTCGTGACCGCCGCCCGACTCGCCTCTCTGCCGGTCGACCGCCGCCTCTCGATCGCCGGTGTGGTGCTGATCCGGCAGCGGCCGGGGAGCGCCAACGGCGTCGTCTTCGTCACGATCGAGGACGAGACTGGGATCGCCAATCTGATTGTCTGGCCCAAGATCCTCGAACGCTTCCGCCGCGCCGCACTCGGCGCCACATTGCTGCGTTGCACTGGCACATTGCAGCGCGAACAGAGCGTCATTCACATCGTCGCCGAGCGCCTCGACGATCTGACCCCGCGCCTGCGCTCGCTGCGCGAACGCACCGACCCCGACGCCCGCGACCTCGTCATCCCAAGCCGCAATTTCCGCTAGCCGCACTTCCGAAGCGCAACAGCGATGGCTTGCGCCGGCTCGGCTTTCGCGAGAAAATCAGCGTAGAATAATCAACCAAGGGAAAAAGGGCGGAGAGCTTGCTGCGCAGCGCGGTGTTGATCCTTGCCGTCTCGTCTCAGGTCGGCTGCAGCATCTTCGAGGATGAAGCCGGCCGCGGATATGTGGAACGGGCCGCCCTCGCCCCGGCTACGTTTACCACCGCCGATGTCCGCGCCATCATCAACCGCCCGCACCCGGTCCTGCAAACGCCTGTTGTCTGCACCGAACCGACCCCGGATGTCGCCAAGGCATTGTCGGCGGCCGTCCAGTTCAACGCCTCCGGCGGCAACGCCGGAACGACCGGCAACCTCGCGGGCGGTGCAGCTTCGGCCGAAGCGCTGACTGCGCTGGCGGGCCGCTCGACAGCGCTGCTCGGTCTGCGCGACGGGCTTTACCGCGCATGCGAAGCGTATGCGAACGGCGCCATCGGCGCGGACGCCTACGGCCTGATCTTGAGCCGTTACGGCCAGCTGATGACGACGCTGTTCCTCGGACAGGACATCGCGAGCGCCCCCGGCACGGAAGCTGGAACCGCCATCCAGAGCCCACCCGTCACCATCAACGTATCAGGAAATCCCGTGGTCGGCGCCGGCCAGCCCCAACCTCCACCGCCACCTCCCGGTCCCGGTGCGCCTCAAGCCGCGTCCGGCGCAAACACGACGGCATCGGGCGCCCTGGCGCTGGCCCGCATGAACGAGGATTATCTGAACCTCGGCTACAGTCTCGACTCGCTGGTGATCGCCTGTGTCAACAACGGCGATCTAACGCGCCGTCTCGCCGGTTGGCCCGGCAATCGCTGGCTCGATCAAATCTGCCCGCAACTCGGAAATCTCGAAGCGTTCTCGAAACTCGCCAAGGCCGCCGTGACACTCCAGAAGGGCGGAATCCTGGCGTCGCCGGTAAATCCGACCGGGGCTCCTTCGTCGCCGCCGAAGGCCCAGCGCTGAGCCCTACCTCCGTGTCGCTTGAGCTTCGGCGCCGTTATTTCCCGCCGGCCTCAACCGCAGCGGCTCCCCGGCCCGCGGTGATGGCGGCGCGGGCGAGCGCGTCGGCGCGCTCGTTCTCGGGATGGCCGGCATGGCCGCGCACCCATTCCCAGGCGACCTGATGCGTCGCGGCGGCGGCGTCGAGGCGCTGCCAGAGATCGACGTTCTTGACGGGCTTTTTGTCGGCGGTGCGCCAGCCGCGCGCCTTCCAGGCGTGGATCCATTTCGAGATCCCGTCGCGCAGATACTGGCTGTCGCTCGAAACCCGCACCCGGCAGGGCCGCTTCAGCGCTCCAAGGCCGGCGATCGCCGCTGTCAATTCCATGCGGTTGTTGGTCGTGGCGGGCTCGTATCCGCTCAGTTCCCGCTCGACCCCGCGCCAGCGCAGGATCGCCGCCCAGCCGCCCGGCCCCGGATTGCCGCTGCAGGCGCCGTCGGTGAAAATCTCGACCTCGCCCGGCTCAGATGTCGAGGCCATAGCCGCCGATATCGACGATGCCGCGGTGAAAGCGAAGCTTGCGCAGATATTCGAGCGGGTCTTTCGGGCGCACGAGCGCGCCTGGCGGCTGGTTCAGCCAGTCGAAAAGCCGGGTCAGCAAGAAGCGCAACGCGCTGCCGCGCGCGAGCAGGGGCAGGGCGGCGAGTTCGGCCGAGCGAAAGCGGCCGCGCCCGGCCGTAGTGCTCTAGCATTAGCCGCGCTTTGGTGATGTTGAAGCTGCCATCGCTCTCGAAGCACCACGCGTTGAGGCAGACCGCCAGGTCGTAGGCGAGAAAATCGGTGCAGGCGAAATAGAAATCGATCAGCCCCGAGACGTCGCGGCCGCGGAAGAACACGTTGTCGGGGAAGAGATCCGCATGGATCACGCCCGTCGGCAGGTCGCGCGGCCAGGCGCTTTCGAAAAGGGCCATCTCCGTCGCCAGCTCCTCGGCGAGCCCTGGCTGCACTTCGTCGGCATGCTCGACGCAGGCGTCGACGAGCCGCCGCCAACCCGCGACCGAGAGATCGTTGGGCCGGGTCATCACGAAGGAGGCGCCGGCGCGGTGCAGCGCCGCCAGCGCCGCACCCACCCCGGCGCAGTGGAACGGCACGAATGCGGCGCGGCCACATGCCGGCGAGAAACGTCACGATCGCCGCCGGACGGCCGCACAGTTCGCTGCAGCGCCGCGCCGTCACGGCCATGCACCGGGGTCGGGCAGGCGATCCCTTGCGCCGCCAGATGCTCCATCAGCCCGATGAAGAACGGCAGATCCCGCGGCGACACGCGCTTCTCGTAGAGGGTCAGGATGAAATTGCCGCGCTCGGTCGTCAGCAGAAAGTTCGAGTTCTCGACACCCTCGGCGATGCCCTTGCACGACAGCACCTCGCCGATGTCGTAAAGCGCGACAAAGGTCCGCAATTCGTCGTCGCCGACATCGGTGTAGACGGCCATGGGTGGGGTCCGCACTCCCGACAACGCAGCGCCCCGGACTTGTCGGCCGGGCGCCGCTCGCATACAGTCCCGGCGCCGCCGTGCCGCCGCCGGAGCGCGCGGGAAATCGGCAAGGACCACGGGCAGGGGAGAAAAAGGATGGCCGAACCGATCCCAGCGCAAAAAGAGCCCTACGGCATCAATGTCGAAGCCGGCAAGCGCTATTTCTGGTGCGCCTGCGGGCGCAGCGCCAGCCAGCCCTTCTGCGACGGCTCGCACAAGGGCACCGGGCTGACCCCGGTCCCGTTCACCGCCCAGGCGACCGAGGAGGTCTGGCTCTGCGGTTGCAAGCAGACCGGCGACAAGCCGTTTTGCGACGGCACCCATAACGGCCTGTGAGGCCTTCGCATAGGGCTGCGGCCCGGGCGATCGCCGTCCTGGGCCTGGCCGCGCTATCGGGCTGCGGCTGGTTCTCCTCCTCGTCGAAGCCGGCATCGTCGGCCTGCCCATCTGCGGTCATCCTGCGCGCCCTCGCCAACACCGCGGTCTTCGGCGCGGCAGCCGAGCGGCGGCCAGAGAGCGTTGCGTTTTATGGCCTTCTCAGCGAAGTCGACAGCCAGTGCGACATCTCGCGCGACACCGCGCAGTTGAGGCTCGATGTGATCGTCATCGCCGAGCGAGGGCCTGCCGGCAAGGGCGCCAGCGTCGATTTCAACTACTTCGTCGCAGTCACCGGCCCCGATCAGACGGTGCTATCGAAGAAATCCTTCCCGGTGCGTATTGCCTTCGAGCCGGAGCAGAAGCGCTCCGGCGTCACCGACCATATCGAGGAATCGGTGGCCCTCGGTGGTCACAAGCCGAGCGATCTCAACGTCGTGCTGGGCTTCCAGCAAACTCCCGAAGTCGTCGACTTCTACAAACACTTCCGCGGCCGCTGACCAATTCGCTGCTCCGGGGGTGACTGCGGGCGGGTCAGGGATTGTCAGTGCCCGATCCGCCGGTTCGGCGAGCACCGAGAAACGAGGCTCGGGAAGCGGGTTTGCGCGGTTCGCCGCGGCCTTGGGCTCGGGCCGGCGCCGAAGGGCTTGTACTGTCCCGCACGGAACGCTAAGGGCGTTCTCGCGATGCGGCGGGCGACCTCGGGGTGAAACCGCGGCCCAGGCTTCTGCCGCGTCAGCTGTGCAGCGAACAGGCCTGACCGGTTGCGTTTGATTGGACCGATTGCGGCGCACCGCCTGCGAACGCTGGGGTGGCTGCTGCCGATTTTCTTCATTGCCGCCTGCTCTCAGCAGGGTTCGCGGTCCTATGTCGAAATCGGCGCGGACGGGTGGCGCAAGCCGACGCGTTACTATCCGCCGCCGGGCCCGCCGAACGATCCTTGGGGTCCCTATATCCGCGAGGCCTCGGGCCGCTACCGCGTGCCCGAGCGGTGGGTGCGCGCGGTGATGCGGCAGGAATCGGGCGGTCGGGAGCAGGCGACCTCTTCGGCCGGGGCGATGGGGCTGATGCAGGTCATGCCCGCCACCTACGAGGAATTGCGGGTGCGCCACGGGCTTGGCGACGACCCTTACGATCCGCACAACAACGTTCTCGCCGGCACCGCCTATATGCGCGATATGTACGACCGGTTCGGCGCGCCGGGCTTCCTGGCCGCCTATAACGCGGGTCCTGACCGAGTCGAAAGCTATCTCGCCGGCCGATCCGGTCTGCCCCAGGAGACGGTGAACTACATGGCCGCGATCACGCCCAATCTCGGCAACGATGTGCCGCGGTCGGGGCCGTTCGCGAAATACGCCTCGGCCCGAAGCGGTCGGTCCGGGCGTTTCGTTCCGAGCGTCGCGAGCCTGGCGGCGGGATGCGACTTGAATGCCGCCTACAGCCCGAGCCATCCCTGCACCTCGCTGGAGCGGGCGGCGCGGCAGGCAACGCCGATCCAGACGGCTTCTGCCCAGCAGGAAGTCGGTGCGGGCGGCTGCGACCTTAACTTGGCCTACGATCCGAATCATCCCTGCAACGCAATACCGGCAGCGGCAGGTGGGCCCCCTCGGGCGCAGCCGCCCGCGGCTCGGCAACCGGTCGTGCAGCTGGCCTCGGCCGAGGGCTGCGATCCAGACGCCGCCTACAATCCGGCTAGGCCGTGCCGAGCTCAAGCCCCATCCGGCGGCGTCTTGTTGCCGCCTCCGCCGAAGCCGCGGCCGGTCCCGTCCGCAATACCATTCGGACCATCGGCGGCCCACGCCGACGCGTCCGGTGGGGAATGGGCGATCCAGGTGGGGGCGTTTGCCAGTCCCGGGCTCGCCCGCTCGGTGGCGGAAGGCGCCCGCGCCCAGGCGCCGCATCAGCTGAGCGCCGCCGTCGTGGCGCTGCCGCCGACGGCATCGGGTGGCGCGGTGCTGTATCGCGCCCGCCTCGCACATCTGTCGGCCGTCAAGGCGTCGAACGCCTGCAAGCGCCTCAATGAGCGCCAGCTGCCGTGTATAGTCGTCCCGCCGGGCCGCTCGTGATCGCACGGTTTTCAGCCGTCGCCGATTCCGCGCGGGCGATCGCAATCGGAACGAGTTGGCTTCTGCCCTCCGAGGGTGCTACACCCCTTAGCGCTGATTGCACGCCCGCAGGAGAGATCGCGGCCCCACATTGAACGGGGCGCGCGGCGCCGAAGGAGCAACCGCCCCGGAAACTCTCAGGCGAAAGGACTGCGGACGGAAGGGCGCTCTGGAAAGCAGCGGCGGGACCTCAAAGCCCGTCGCTCACCGAAGGAGTAAGCCCGGCCCTCGGGCTCGGGTAAATCTCTCAGGGTCCGCGACAGAGGGGGCATGATCGGGCGCCTTTGCGTCCGGCTCTGTCGGAGGTGCGTGGGTGACCCTGGACGCCGAATCGCCGCTGCAGCGGACCCCGCTCCATTCGCTTCACCAACGGCTCGGCGCCCGCATGGTGGGTTTCGCCGGCTACGAGATGCCGGTCAATTACCCGCCGGGGATCATCGCCGAGCATCTGCATACCCGCGCCCAGGCCGGCCTCTTCGATGTCTCGCATATGGGCCAGATCCGGCTGGCCGGCGCCGGCTGCGCCGCGGCGTTGGAGGCGCTGGCGCCCGGCGACATCGAGGGCCTAGCCCCGATGCGGCTGCGCTATACGTTCCTCCTCAACGAAGCGGGCGGCATCATCGACGATTTGATGGCGACGCGCCTGGCGGACGGCCTTTTGCTCGTCGTCAACGCCGCGCGCAAGGCGGCCGATCTCGCCCATCTGCGTGCCCGTCTGCGTGAACGGATCGGCTCCGGCGTCACCGTCGAGCCGCAGGAGGATCGGGCCTTGCTGGCATTGCAGGGGCCGGCCGCCGCCGCTGTGCTGTCCCGATTCGTCACGAGCATCGCCGCGCTTCCGTTCATGGCGGCGGCCGAGGCCATGGTCGACGGCGAGCCCTGCCTGATCACGCGCTCGGGCTACACCGGCGAGGACGGGTTCGAGATTTCGCTGCCGGCGCGCTCTGCTATGGCCTTTGCCGAGCGATTGTTGGCCGAGCCCGAAGTCATGCCGGTCGGGCTTGGTGCCCGCGATTCGCTGCGGCTCGAAGCCGGGCTTTGCCTCTGGGGGCACGACATCGACGAAACCACAACCCCGGTCGAGGCGGGGCTTGCCTGGGCGATCGGCAAACGCCGGCGCGAAGAAGGCGGCTTTCCCGGCGCGGCGCGGATCTTGCGCCAGCTTGCCGCAGGGCACGGCGCGCAAACGCGTCGGCATCCGCCCCGAGGGCCGCGCCCCGGCGCGCGAACGGACTGCGATTGCCGATCCCGCCGGCGACGAAATCGGCAGCGTGACGAGCGGCGGCTTCGGCCCCTCGGTCGGCGGTCCGATTGCGATGGGCTATGTCACGGCGGCCCATGCCAAACCCGACACCGCCCTCAATCTGATCGTGCGCGGCACGCCGCGCCCGGCGCATGTCGCAGCACTGCCGTTTGTCCCGCACCGCTATCACCGCGGCTGAACCCGCAGGAGGAGATGCCGATGAGCGAGGTTCGTTCTTCCCAGGACCATGAATGGGTCCGTCTCGATGGTGACATCGCCGTCATCGGCATTACCGACTACGCGCAGTCGCAACTGGGCGACGTCGTTTATGTCGAGCTGCCGGAGATCGGCCAACGCGTCGAGAAGGGGAAGGAGGCCGCGGTCGTCGAAATCGGTCAAGGCGGCGAGCGAAGTCTATGCGCCGGTTTCGGGCGAGGTCGTCGAGGTCAATCACGCGCTTGCCGACGACCCGGCCAAGGTCAACGCCGATCCGATGGGCGAGGGCTGGTTCCTACAGCTGCGCCTCGACGACCCCAAGGCGTTTGACGCACTGATGGACGAGGCGGCCTACCGCCGCTTTGTCGAGGGTCTGCCCTGATGCGCTATCTGCCGCTGACCCCGGCCGACCGCGCGGCGATGCTGGCCGCGATTGGCTTCCCGTCGATCGACGCGCTGTTCGCCGAGGTGCCGGAGAAGGCGCGCCTCGAGGGCCTGCTCGATCTGCCGAACGCGCAAGGGGAAATCGAGGTCGAGCGGGCCCTGGTCGCGGCTGGCGTCGCAAAACCTCGCCGCCGGCTCGGCGCCGTTCTTCATCGGCGGCGGCGCCTATCGCCATCACGTTCCGGCCGCGGTCGACCATCTGATCCAGCGCGGCGAGTTCTTGACCTCCTACACCCCCTATCAGCCGGAAATCTCGCAAGGCACGCTGCAATACCTGTTCGAATTCCAGACCCAGGTGGCGCTGCTGACCGGGATGGAAGTCGCCAATGCCTCGCTTTACGACGGCGCCACTGCCTGCGCCGAAGCGGTGATGATGGCCAATCGCCTGACCGGGCGGCAGCGAGCGATATTGTCCGGCGGGCTCCATCCGCACTACCGCGCGGTCTGCGAGACCTACGCGCGGTTTGTCGGCTTCGATCTGACGGCGCTGCCGCCCGCCCCCGGAGAGGAAGAGGAGCTGGCCGCCCTAATCGGCCCCGGCATCTCTTGCGTCGTCGTGCAGAGCCCCGATTTCTGGGGCGAGGTGCGCGACTGGTCGGCGCTCGGCCGGGCCTGCCACGAAGCGGGCGCCCTTTTGGTCGTCGTCGTGACCGAAATCGTCTCGCTGGGTGCGATCCGGCCGCCGGGCGAAATGGGTGCGGACATCGTCGCCGCCGAGGGCCAGTCGATTGGCAACGCGCTCAATTTCGGCGGGCCCTACCTCGGCCTATTCGCCAGCCGCGACAAGTTCGTGCGCCAGATGCCGGGGCGGCTCGCCGGCGAGACCCGCGACGCCGACGGCAGGCGTGGCTGGGTCTTGACCCTCTCGACCCGGGAACAGCATATCCGCCGCGAGCGCGCGACGAGCAACATCTGCACCAATTCCGGATTGTGCGCGCTGGCCTTCACGATCCACTTGAGCCTGCTCGGCGAGGCGGGCTTCGTGCGTCTGGCGCGCCTCAACCACGCCGCCGCCGCCACACTCGCCGACCGGCTCGCGACCCTGCCCGGCGTGCGGGTCGTCAACCGGGCCTTCTTCAACGAGTTCTCCCTGCGGCTGCCGCGGCCCGCGGCGCCGGTTGTCGAGGCATTGGCCGCCAGGGGCATCCTCGCCGGCATCCCGGTCAGCCGCCTCTACCCTGACGACCCGGCGCTGGCCGATCTGCTGCTCGTCGCCGCGACCGAGACGAATCTTGCGGACGACATGGAGCGGCTCGAACAGGGTTTGCGGGAGGCGCTGTCGTGAGCGAGTGGAGCCGGGCGCTGGCCGCGCATGCCGCCGAGACCGCACCGGCGCATAGTGCCACGGCGAGCGGCAATCGCGGACTGCAGATCGAAGAGCCGCTGATCTTCGAACAGGATTCGCCGGGGCTCTGCGGCGTCGATCTACCCGAGCCGCCGCCCTTTCACGCGCGCTTGGGCGGGCTCGAACGGCAGGGCGCCATCGGCCTGCCGGGTCTCAGTGAGCCGCAGGTAATCCGGCACTTCACGCGGCTCTCGCAGAAGAATTACGCGATCGACGCTGGGCTCTACCCGCTCGGTTCCTGCACGATGAAGCACAATCCGCGCCTCAACGAAAAGTTGGCGCGTCTGCCGGGCTTTGCCGACATTCACCCGCTGCAGCCGCTCTCCACGGTGCCGGGCGCGCTCGAACTGATCGACACGCTGGCGCACTGGCTGCAGACGCTGACCGGATTTCCGGCCGTGGCGCTCTCCCCGGGTGCGGGCGCGCACGGCGAATTATGCGGCATGATGACGATCCGCGCCGCGCTCGAAGCCCGCGGCGACCCGCGCCGCCGAGTGCTCGTGCCGGAATCGGCGCACGGCACCAACCCGGCGACGGCGGCGGCTCTGGGCTATGCCGTCGATCCGGTCCCGAACGACCACCGCGGCCGGGTCGACCGCGCCGCTCTCGAAGAAAAGCTCGGTCACGATGTCGCCGCGCTGATGCTGACCAATCCCAACACATGCGGCCTGTTCGAGGACGAGATCGTGGAGATCGCCGCGGCGGTGCACCGCGCCGGCGCCTTCTTCTACTGCGACGGCGCCAATTTCAACGCGATCGTCGGCCGGGTGCGGCCCGCCGATCTCGGCATCGACTGCATGCATTTGAACCTGCACAAGACGTTTTCGACCCCGCATGGCGGCGGCGGGCCGGGCAGCGGCCCGGTGGTGCTGACGGCGGAACTTGCCCCGCATGCGCCGCTGCCGTGGCTGGTGCATGGCGAGGCCGGGCTGGATCTGATCGAGCACTCGACCGGCGCGGCGGGCAACACGATCGGCCGGCTGAAAGGGTTTCACGGCCAGATGGGCATGTTCGTGCGCGCGCTCGCCTACATGATGAGCCACGGCGCGGACGGGCTGCGCCAAGTCGCCGAGGATGCCGTCCTCAACGCCAATTACCTGCGCGCCCTTCTCGACGGCGACCTCTCGCTCGCCTTCCCCGGACCGTGCATGCACGAGGTCCTGTTCGACGACCGGTTCTTGAAGGATACGGGCGTTACCACGCTCGATTTCGCCAAGGCGCTGATCGACGAGGGGTTTCACCCTATGACGATGTATTTCCCGCTAGTCGTGCACGGGGCATTGCTGATCGAGCCGACGGAGACCGAAAGCAAGGCGACACTCGACCAGTTCGCTACGGTCGTTAAGGCGCTGGCCGCCGCCGCCCGGACCGGCGACGCGGCCCGATTTCATGCGGCGCCGGTCTTCACGCCCCGCCGCCGGCTCGACGAGACCGCCGCCGCCCGCAAACCGGTCTTGCGCTGGCACCCGACGGGTGCGGAGCGCCAGGCCGCCGAGTAGTGCCGCTGCGGCTCTAGCCGCCGGCTGTCGTGACGGGTTGATCCGCAAGAATTGACGCTTTTTTGCGTGGACATCGACAATTCGCGTGCCGAGGTTGTCGGTTGCGGAAGACTGTTTGCTTTCCACCTCAGGCCGAATGTCGCCCTATCCCGCAGCCCGACCGTGCGATGCTTTCCGCGTTGCGTAGGCAAGCCCCGCAGACGCCTGGGCCGCCGTCGAGCCGGACCCTCCTCGCGCTGTTTCCCGAACTCGCGGACTATCGAAGGAACCCGTTCAGGCTCGGTTGGTCGCCGATGCCCGAGACCGCAAAAAAAGAGGCGCGGGCAGCGGCTGCCGGATCGCCATTCATCGGGCTTGCTCCGGGTCTGTTGCGGGCGCCGCCGCGGCGGCTGCAAACGCCGCCCCTGCTGAGCGTCACGGCTTACGCGGCGACGGCTCCTCTGGCGGCGGCCGTCGTTCCGGCGCATCTGCTCGCGACCCGAGGCTGGGAAACGCCAGCGCTGCTCGGCCGTGCCGCCGCGGTTCGCCGCGAGATGATCGCGCATCGGGTCGGCGGTTCCTGGTGGCGTCCGGCCGAGACCGTGGGCGGCGAGGGGATCGCGATCGTCTCGGTCGACGCTCCGGGCGGTCTGGCTGCCTGCCGCGCAATGCTGCGCGCGGCCTTGGCCGAAAACCCGCCGGAGCGGATCGTCATGTTGCGGCCGGAGCATGCAGCGCTGCCTGCGCTCGGTAATGAGGCCTCGGCCCGCGGCTGCATCGTCGCGACCAGATCAACCGACCCGTGGTCGGCGATCGAGCGGGCGCGGCGCGTCTATACAATGGGCGGCGAGATCGGCTTTCTCGCCCTTCTCGCCGGCCGCGAACTTCATTGCTTCGGCGACTCGTTCTATTCCGGCTGGGGCTTGACGCGGGACGACGCCGCGGTGCTGCCCAAGCCTTTTCGCCGCACGATCGACGAGGTATTCGCCGGCGCCTGCCTGCTCGCCACCCGCTGCCTCGATCCATATCGCGACCAGCCGGCACCCTTCGAGGAGATCGTCGCGATCTTGGCCGAATGGCGGCGGGTCGAGACGGCGAACCGGCGGATCGCGGCCTGTGTCGGCATGTCGCTGTGGAAGCGGCGGCGGATCGCCGATTTTTTCAGCTCCGCGGCAGGCGCGCCGGTGTTCCGTCGCACCGTCGGCGGGGCAGTCAGAGCTGCGGCGGCGCGGCCGGACGGCGTCATCGCACTCTGGGCGTCGCGCATGCCGCGCGGCATCGCCGAAGCCGCCGCCCGGCGGAACATTCCGCTGCTGCGGGTCGAGGACGGGTTCGTTCGCTCGGTCGGTCTGGGCTCCGACTTCACGCCCGCCGCCTCGCTGGTGCTCGACGCGCTCGGCATGCACTACGACCCGTGCGGTCGCAGCGATCTCGAACGGCTGCTCTGCGAGACCGAGTTCGACCCGGTCCTGATCGAGCGCGCCCGTCGGCTGATCGTTCGCCTCGTCACGCGCGGTGTGACCAAATACAACCTCGCCGCTTCGGCGCCGCCCGCCGCTCTGCCGGCAAGCCCTTGCCGCATCCTGGTGCCGGGACAGGTCGAGGATGATCTGTCGGTGCGTCTCGGCGGCGCCGAAATCTGATGGCAATCTCGAACTCCTGCGCCATGTGCGCGAGGCCAATCCGCAGGCCCTGATCCTCTACAAGCCGCATCCCGACGTCGAGGCGGGGCACCGCCGCGGCGCGGTCCCGGACCGGATGGCGCGGGCCTACGCCGACATCGTCGTGCACGGCGTGTCGACGGCTTCTCTCCTCGGCGCGGTCGACGAGGTCCACACCCTGACCTCGCTCGCCGGTTTCGAGGCCCTCTTGCGGCGACGGCGGGTCGTCGTCTACGGGCGTCCGTTCTACGCCGGCTGGGGGTTGACGACCGACCTTGCCCCGATCGATCGCGGCCGCCGGCTGGCCCTCGAGGAACTCGCGGCCGGGGCCCTGATTCTATATCCGCGCTACCTCGATCCGGTGACCCGGCTGCCCTGCGGCCCGGAACTGGTCGTCGACCGGCTCGCCGACCCGGCCTTGTGGCGCGCCGGCCCGCTGACCGCGCTGCGCCGGGTGCAGGGCAATTTGCTGCGGCGCTGGGCCGAATTCGCCGAGCGGAGGCCACGGCTCGCCGTCGGTCGCCAATGAGGTTTTGCTCGATCGCGCTGTGATGTTTTTGCGGCTTTGTCGTTTTGTGCTTCGCCAAGCCGTCGTTTCGCCCGATGTTGCGGTGCGGCGGCTCGGACGGCCTCCGGACGCCGAGCCTTTAGATTGCGGGGATGCGAGCACCGTTCCGCGTCGTAGTCATCACCGGCGCCTCGAGCGGTCTCGGCGCGGCGCTCGCGCAAGCCTATGCCGGATCGGGCGTGGCATTGGGCTTGCTGGGCCGCGATCGCGAGCGTTTGGGGCGGGTTGCGCGCAAGTGCGAGGCGAGGGGGGCAAGGGTGGACGCTGCGGCGATCGATGTCACCGACACGCCGGCGATGGCGGCATGGCTGTGCCGGTTCGATCGCGAAAATCCGGTCGATCTGCTGGTCGCGAACGCCGGCACCTCGGCCGGACCGGACCGCGGCAGCGCCTCCGAAGGCGTCGAGCTGGCGGCGCGTCAGATCGGCGTCAATCTTTTGGGAGCGATCAACACGATCGAGCCCTTGCTGCCGGCGATGTGGGCGCGCGGCTGCGGGCGCATCGCGGTCATCGCCTCGATCGCCGGTTATCGCGGTCTTCCCGACAGCCCCGGCTACAGCGCGAGCAAGGCGGGGTTGCGCGCCTATGGCGAGGCGCTGCGCGCGCGGCTGGCGTCCCGCGGCATCGGCGTGACCGTCGTCTGTCCCGGATTTTTCGCCTCCCCGATGACCGATCGCTTCGACGGGCCGACCCCGTTCCTCTATGGCATCGCCGCCGCCGCGCATATCGTCAAGCGCGGCATCGACCGCGGCCGGCGGCGGGTCGCCTTCCCGTGGCCACTGGTGCTCGGCCTGAAATTCTGCGACTTTGCCCCGGCCGCCCTCGGCGACGCGATCCTGCGCCGCTTCCACTTCCGCATTCGCCCGGAATGAGCCGTTAGTGACCGGCCTGATCTCGATTGGCATCGGCGGCCTGCTCGCCCTGCTGGCCTGGCTGATCCCCCGGCATGTCGCGCGCGCCTGGGCGACGATCTCCCCGGCAATCATTTTGGACGTGCTGCCGGTGCTGCTCGGCGGCCTGTTGCTGCTCAGCCTGACCGGGCGGCCGATCTTTTCCGGCCTCGTGCTGTTCGCGCTCGGCGCCGGGTTCGCGCTCGCGGACCGAACCAAGCGTGAAGCGCTGCGCGAGCCGGTCGTCTTTTCCGAGATGTCGGAACTGCGGCATGTCTTTACCCATCCGCACCTTTATTTTCCGTTCGCCGGGGTCGGGCTGGTGGTCGGCGGCTTTGTCGCGGCGGTCTCCGCCGGGGCGGCGCTGCTGCTCTTGAAGCCGCCGGTCGGCGAGCCGCGGCCGCTGTTGTTCATCGGCGCCGCGGCGAGCCTCGCGGGCGGCGGATGGCTCTTGTCGCGCGAGCCGGTTCTCGGCGCCGCCGCGACGATGTTGCGCCGGCTGCGCCCGACCGGCGACCCGTTTCACGACACAAGGACGATCGGACCCTTCGCCTCATTGCTGGTCTACGGCGTTATCGCGCGGGCCGAGCGGGCGGCGCGGCGCGCCCGGTTTATGCCTGCGGCGCCGGCCCCGCTTCGGTGGCGGTCCGCCGTGGCTGCACCCCTGGTATTGGTGCAGTGCGAGTCGTTTTTCGACGCGCGCCGCCTGTCGCCGCTGGTGCCGCGGGGCCTGCTGCCGGGCTTTGACGCCTGCCGCCGCGACGCCGCCGATTTCGGCAGGCTCGAAGTCTCGGCCTGGGGCGCCAACACGATGCGCGCCGAATTCGCGGTGTTGACCGGCATCCCCGAGCGCGACCTCGGCTACGACCGCTTCAACCCCTATCACGCCTTCGCCCGCGCGCCGGTCGCCTCGCTGGTGCGGCGGTTGCGCGAGGAGGGCTACCGGACGATCTGTCTGCACCCTTACGACCGCGAATTCTTCCGGCGCGACTTGACCCTGCCGGCCTTGGGCTTCGAAATCTTTCTCGGTCTGGAGACCCTCGGCGGATCGCGGCGGCCGCCCTATTGCTCCGACCCGGAACTCGCCGAGCATGTCCTGCGCGCGCTCGAACGCGAAGGCCCGCGCGTTTTTGTCTTTGCCATCACGATGGGCAATCACGGCCCGTGGCTGGCGGGCGACTTGCCCGAGGATCCCGAACGCCTGCTCGCGAGGCGGACGGGCAGGTCTGCCGCAGGGCGACGATCTGCTTGCGCTACCTCGACGGGCTGCGCCGGTCGGACGAAATGCTGCAGATCCTGATGGCGGGGATGGCGCGGCGGCGTCCCGAAGGGCTGATGGGCTTTTACGGCGACCATCTGCCGAGCCTGCCGGCGGCCTTCGAGCATTTCGGCTTTGCCGAATGGGCCAGCGATTACGTTTTGTGGCCGGGCGGCGAGTTGCCGGCCCGCCGCCGCGACCTGCCGGCCCACAAACTGCCGGGCTTGATCCTCGATACGCTCGCTGCCAGGGGAGCGATCGGCCGGTCCGGGCCGGCGCCGTCGATGCCGGGCAGCCGGGCGGCTTGACACCGGCCGTCGTCAGCGCGGAACATCGGTTTCGCGCGGGCGTTGATGAACCCGAGGATAACCGGCGATGGATATGCAGGGGCGAACCGTCATCGTGACCGGCGGCGCTTCCGGCATCGGCAAGGCTACCGCCTTGCTGCTGGCGCGCGAGGGTGCTCGCGTCGTGATCGGCGATGTCGATGAGGCGGGCGGCCGGGCGACCGCAGAGGAGGCGGCGGCGCAAAGTCTGGCGGTCGAATTCCTGGCGCTCGACCTCGTCGACAGCGCTTCGATCGAGGCCTTCGCCGCTGTGGCTCAGCAGCGCCCCGAGCCGGTGGACAGTCTCGTCAACGCCGCCGGCTGGGACCGTATCCAGCCATTTCTCGAAAATCCGCCCGAGATGTGGGATCGCATCATCGCCATCAACCTGATGGGGGCGATCCGGCTGACCCGCAACCTGCTGCCGGCGATGGTCGCCGGCGGCCGCGGCAAGATAGTCAATATCTCGAGCGACGCCGGCCGGGTCGGCAGCACCGGTGAGACCGTGTACGCCGCCGCCAAGGGGGGCGTCATCGCCTTTACCAAATCGCTTGCCCGCGAAATGGCCCGCTATCGCATCAATGTCAATTGCGTCTGTCCCGGCCCGACCGATACGCCGCTCTTTCAGCGCCAGCCGGAGCGGATGAAGGAGGCGCTGACCCGGGCGATCCCGTTCCGCCGCATCGCCCGGCCCGAGGAAATCGCCGATGCAGTGCTGTTTTTTCTGAGCGGCCGTTCTGATTATATCACCGGGCAGGTGCTGAGCGTCAGCGGCGGCCTGACGATGGCGGACTAGCAAGGAGGTTCTGATATGAACATGTGGAGGTTCTTGGCGTTGTCCTTTGTGCTCGCCGCGGCCGCTGTCGGCGTCGGGTACGGTTATCGCGCAGCCGATGCCGACCGGTAATCCCGCCGCACTCGCCAATGTCCACGAGAGCGAAGCCTATACGCGTATGTTGCGCGCCAACCCGGCGTTCCGCAAAAAGCGGATGCAAATCGAATGCGGACCCATCAACGATCCGCAGTTGCACGCTAGCTGTGTCGCCTCGTTCGAAGCCTACGCCCAGCCCAAATAGCGGCGCTGCAGGATTACCGGAGGATCGCGAATTGACGAACCCAGCCCCAGGCTTTGCCGCAAAGCCCGACCATCGTGTCGATCTGCTCCCCGAGGAACGCCGTGTGCGCGTCGAATTCGCCGGCGCGGTCGTCGCCGACAGCCGCAATGCGTTGCGGGTCGAAGAAACCGGCCATCAACCGGTCCACTACATTCCGGCCAAGGACGTGCGCCTCGACCTGCTGCACGCGACTAACCACCACACGAGCTGCCCTTACAAGGGCGAGGCCTCGTATTGGACGATCGAGGCGCCGGGCGCCGGCGACGCAAAGCGTTCGGAAAACGCGGTCTGGGCCTATCCGACCCCCTATGACGAAGTCCGGGGGCTTGCCGGCTACTACGCCTTCTACACGAGCAGGGTCGATTCGGTCAGCGTTGGGTAGGGCCGGGTCGATGCGCCTGACCCAGAACTGGGAGGTCCGCAAGCCTGCGGCCTTCTCGCGCAAAGGCGTCGTCGTCGCGCAGAACCGGACTGCGGCCGAGGCGGGCGTTGCGGTGCTGCAGGCGGGCGGCAGCGCGGTCGACGCCGTCGTCGCCACAGCGCTGGCTCTTGCCGTGGTCGAGCCTTGGAACAGCGGCCTCGGCGGCATCGGCTTCATGGTCGTGCATCAGGCCGGCGCCAGCCATGCCGAGACGGTCGATTTCGGACCGGTCGCGCCGGGCGGTCTCGATCCAGCGGCGTTTCCATTGACCGGCGGGACGCGCACGGAACTCTTCACCTGGCCGCAGGTCGAGGGCGACCGCAATATGCACGGCCCGCTCTCCTTTGCGGTCCCGAGTGCGGTTCGCGGCTACGCGCTGGCCGTCGAGCGGTTCGGGCGCATGCCGTGGCGCGATTTGCTGGCGCCGGCGATCGGGTTGGCCGGCACCGGGTTGCCGGTCGACTGGTTCACGACCGTCAAGGTCGCGAGCGCCGCCGAGGATCTGCGCCGCTATGACGAGAGCCGGCGGGTCTGGCTGCCGGACGGTTTGCCGCCGGTCTGTCCGCCCGACCGCGACAGCCATTTCCTGCCGCTCGGCCGGCTCGCCGATACCCTTGAGCGCCTCGCCCACGCCGGTCCCGAGGATTTCTATGCCGGCGACATCGCCGCCTCGATCGCGGCCGATACGCAGGCGGCGGGCGGGGTATTGTCGCGGCAGGATCTGGCGCAGTGCCGCGCGAATGTCTTGCCGGCATTCGACATTCCCTATCGCGGGGTGACGGTCGCGGCCGCTCCCGGCATGACCGCAGGGCCGACCCTCGCCGCGGTGCTGCGACGGCTCGGCCCGCAACAATTCGGCGTAACCCCCGACGCCGCCTATTTCGCGGCATTGGTCGAGGCCTTGCAGGCGGCCTATGTCGAGCGGCTCGATCGGGCGGGCGATGTCGAAACCGTAACGCCGACCTCGACGACCCACATCACCGCTTCCGATCGCGAGGGGAGCGTCGCGGCGCTGACGACGACCCTGCTGTCCTCCTTCGGCAGCCGCTATGTGCTGCCCGGTACCGGGATCCTGATGAACAACGGCGTCATGTGGTTTGACCCGCGCCCCGGCCGGCCGAACTCGATGCTGCCTGGCAAGCGCGCGCTCACAAACATGTGTCCGATCATCGTCGCCCGCGACGGGCGTCCCTGGTTCGGCGCCGGCGCATCCGGCGGCCGGCGGATCATGGCGGCGGTCCTGCAGATCATGAGCTTTGTCGTCGATTTCGGCATGGACCCGGAGACGGCGGCCCACCATCCGCGCATCGATGTCAGCGGTGGCGACCGCCTGGGCATCGACCAACGCATGCCGCCCGAGATCCGCAACCGGCTCACCTCTTTGCCGGGCGCTTCCATCGTCGAGCACACCACTTTCCCCAGCCGCTTTGCCTGTCCCAACCTGGTCGCGCGCGACGCTGCGGGCATGGCGACCGGCATCTCCGACGTGATGTCGCCGTGGTCGGGTGCGGTCGGCGAACCGGATTGAGGGATGCGCGGCGGCCTCGCGCTTTGCGCGCTTCTGCTGATCGGTCTGACGGGTGGCTCGGCGCGCGAGGCGGCGCCGCCGCTTGTGGGCAAATGGACCCAGACCGGGCCGCCGATCAACTATCTCCACATCGCTGCGGGCGAGATCAACCGGCGCGGCGAGGCGATGGGCTACCATCACCGTTACGGCGGCGTCGATCCACCCGGTTCTCGTGTCTTGCGCATCGTGCAGCCGCCGGACGCCAGCGGCGTCTACCGCGCCCGCGTCGCGATCCGTGACCCCGAGACCGGCGAGTGGATCGACAAGCGCGCGCCCTCGACCTTTTTCCCCGACGCGATGACCGACGAGGATGTCGTCGCCGCGATCCTCGCGGCGTTCCATAGCGGGCAGCGCCGTCTCGACGGCGAATTCGTCGGCGCCTCGGGGCATGGTTTCTCGATCGAGGGGTGGTACCAGAACAACCGCATCAACGCGGCCTACCCGTTGCGCGGCGTGCGATGAGGGCGCGCGGCCTCATCACGGCGCGGATGCATCCCGAAGGCTATTTCGAAGGCCGCGCGGCGGCCGCCGGCGATCGGCGCGCCGCGTTGCTGGCTAGTTTTCTGCAAAGCGACGTACAGGGCGATCTCGACCACGCGCGGGCGCTCCTCGTCGAGATTGCCGCCGTCCTGCGCGGCGAAGCGTCTGGGCCCCCGCGGGTCGGCAACGCCTTTGCCGTCGACATCGCAGCCGATGGCGCCGTCATCCGAAATGCCGTGCTCGAAGGTGCCGCGCCCGAGCGCTTCACCCTGACCGAGTTGCGCCGGGCGCTCGAAACCTGGTCTGCGGCAATCGAGCGCGCCAGAAACACCGGCGATTGAGCCCGCGGTGTCTCGGCCGTTGGGACAATTGTCGCGTTTGTGCGCATAGTGGGGGCATGAACGACGTCTCCGAAGCGCCCGCCAAGAAGCGCCGCCCAATCGTCCGGCCGCGCGATGCGGCCTCGCTGATCGTGTTGCGCGGCAAGGGCAAGGACCTCGAGGTCCTGGCCGGCCGGCGCTCGCTCGAAGCGCGCTTCATGCCGGGCGTGTACGTCTTTCCCGGCGGCGCCATCGACCCGGACGACCGCTCCGCCTGGTGCGTCGAGGCCGGGTCGGAAACCTTGGCGGCAAGGTTGATGCCGGCGGCGCGGGCCGCTTTGCGCGAAACCTGGGAAGAGGTCGGGCTGCTGCTCGGCCGGCCCGGCGCTCCCCCGTCGCCCGCCAGACCGCGACCGATCGAAGGCGCCTATCACGGACGCGGCCTCGTGGCGGCGGTGGACCTGTTAACCTATGTCGGCCGCGCGATCACGCCGTCGCATTCGTTTCGCCGCTTCAACACCCGCTTTTTCCTCGCCGATGGCGACGCCGTCTTGGACGCGCCGCAATCGGGCGCCGAGCTCGAGGATGTCGGCTGGCATCCGGTCGGCCGGCAGCCGCTCGAATCGTTCCGCGACGTCACCCGCTTCATGCTCGCCCGCGCGGTCGCCCTGCGCAACGGCGCCGCCGAAGGCGAGCCGCCGCTCTTCTACTGGGCCAAGAACGCCCGCCGCATCGGCGTCTGCCGGGAAGCCGCGCCGCAATCATAGCTACCCCTTCAGGCGGCCCGCGGCGGCGCCTTGCCTCGTCGGCCAGCCGCCTTCCGTTCAGCCCCGGCAAACCGACATCGGTGAACAGCAGCGCGATCTCCGGCTGATCATCGAGGATGCGCAACGCCGCCTCGCCCTCGGCGGCTTCGAACCCCCAATAACCGAGTGTCGAGAGAGCCTCGGCACTGTAGGTGCGGACATCGGGATCGTCCTCGACGAGCAATACCTCTTCGCCGCGGCTGGTCGTGATGGCGGGCGTGCTATCTTGATCGTCGTGCCGCAACCGGCTTCGCTGTACAGCTTGATGTGCCCGCCCGATTGCGAAGCCAAGTTTCCGACGTGTGTCGAGCGTCTGGCGCAATTCGGCAAACCTCTCATCGACTTCGGTCTGAAGCTGGGCGATGCGCTTCTGTTGGTTTGGGTTGTCGAGGGTCAGCCGGCGCAGTCGCGGGATGCGGTCCTGAGTTGCAAATCGGGGACGACGCCGACGGCGCGATAAATCTCAAGGCCAGCCAGCGCCACCGTCGGCACCAGCACGAGCGCGAGCGCCGCCCAGACCCCCCGCCGAGCAAATTGACCGGTCCGCTGCGCTCGACGGAATTTGCGACGTATCTCGGCCCGGCGCCTGGCCGGGTTGCGGCGGCGCGTCGGCGTCGAGCGTCGTATCGGTCATCGGCGTCGCCCGCTCGAGGGTCAGGGACACAAGTTTGACGCCCGGCTCCGAGGAACGCCACCGATCAGTTTCAGGGCGCCCGCTACCGTGTGGAGGCGCCGAGCACCGGACGGCCAGCCGCCACGGCTCGGGGCGAGGCAATCCGAGTGGCGGCGCCCTCGATACCGGGGTGAACGCAGCTAGGAGCGGCTGAAGCCTTCCAGTTCGGAGGCGGCCCAGTCGATCGCGTCGTTGACCGACCTGCCCTCGACGATGCATTTGGCGATCATCTTGGTCGCCGTCGCCTGGGCGTAGATCTGGTTGGCGATGTTGGGTGGGGCCGGGCTGTAGGGGATCACCATCTCGACCTCGCCGCGCGGCGGATAGTGATAGACTGTGCCCTTGGGCGGGCTTTCCTCGGCCCAGGTCTTGAAATCGTGCAGACCGGTGAAGGGCGGGATGTCGTAGCCCTTGCTCGCCGCCACGGTCTGCTCGACCGAGGAGGGTTGGGCGATGTAGCTCAATAGGCTCTTCGCCGCCGATTTGTTTGGCGAGAAACTCCAGGTTCCCCAGAAGAACGGCACCGCCGCGTCGAACCGGCCCTTCGGCCCCTTCGGCGTCGGGAAGGTCCACAATTTCTCGGCGACCTTGGGGGCGTCGCGCACCGCCACCGCCCAGGCCGAGGGCGGGTTGAAGATCATCGCGCCCTGGCCCGAGATCAGCCACTTGTTGTTCGACGAATCGTCCCAGGCGAAGGCGTCCTTCGGCATGAACGGGCCAAGCTTCTTGAACCACTCCAACACCTGACGCGTGGCGTCGGATTTGACCGTGATGTTGCCTTCGGCGTCGACCAGAGCAGCGCCGTGGCTGCGCAGCACCGGGTCGACCCAGGCGACACCGTCATTGGTCACGCCCATCGCCAGACCGAACGGGTGACCCTCCTTGAAGCACTTCTCGGCGGCAACGAGAAAGTTGTCCCAGTTCCACGTCTCGGCCAAGGCCGGATCGGCGGGCTTGCCGGGCGGGTACATCTTGACGATGTCGATCCCGGCCACGTCCCTGAACAGGTCGATGCGCCCACAGGTCGGCAAGGTCGGGCTGCCGACGCAGGAAGGAACCGCAATCCAATGGCCCTTCTGCTTGGCGACGTATTCGATGCCCTTGCTGACGGGGCCATTGGTCTTGACCAGCGCGGCGATCACGTCATCGACCGGTTCGAGCTTGTCGGCCTGCGAAGCGGCCGCCCAGGCAAGAAAGGTCAGGATATCGTGGCCGGAGCGGGCCTGCGCTTCGGCCGCCTGCGTCAGGTTGAGCTTGTCGCCCTGCGAGGTGATGAAGTCGATCGTGATGTCGACCTTTTCTTTCTCCGCCCAATCCTTGCAGAGCTTTATCAAGGCGTTGTTGGCGCCCGGCACCCAATGGTCCCAGAACCCGACCGAAAGCTTGCCGGCGGCAAAGGCGCCATGCACGAACGGCGCAGCGACTGCGGTGGTCGCCAGCGCTGCGGTCTGCAACACTCTGCGTCGGCTAAGACGAAACTCTTCCATGCGCTCCTCCCTGCTCAGGCAGCGCCCACGCGCCGCCCCACCCTTGATTGGCCTGCCGAAGGCCTTCTTATTACTCTAACGCAAGTTGCAGCGGCGTTCTACATCCGCATAAAGCCCTCGATTTCGCCGTTCGCCCAGTCGATCGCCTGATCGATCGATTTGCCGGCCTGCGTGCATTGTGCGATCATCTTGGTCATCGTCGCCTGCGCGAACATCTGGTTGCCGACCGACAGCGGCGCCGGCGCGCCCGCGATCGAGGCAATCACGTCGCCGCGCGGCGGGTAGTTGTAGATCGTACCCTTGGGCGGGGCCTCTTCTTCCCAGGTCTTGAAATCGTGCAGCCCGGCGAAAGGCGGGATGTCGTAACCCTTGCTCGCCTCGACCAGTTGCTGCACCTGCGGGCGCTGCGACAGGAACGTCAGCAAGCTCTTGGCGGCGGTCTTGTTCGGCGAAAAGCCCCAGATCGCCCAGAAGTTCGGGTTGCCCGGATCGAACCGGCCCTTCGGCCCTTTGGGCGAGGGGAAGGTCCACAATTGTTCGGCGACCTTTGGCGCGTCGCGCACCGCCACCGCCCAGGCCGATGGCGGGTTGAAGATCAACGCCCCCTTGCCCGAGATCAGCCATTTGTTGTTGCTCGAATCATCCCAGGCAAAGACGTCGGCCGGCAGGACAGCGACCAATTTCTTGAACCATTCCAGCACCTGGCGCGTCTTGTCGGATTTGACCGTGATCTTCCCCTCCGCATCGACCAGTTCGGCGCCGTAGGCGTTGAACACCGCGCCCACCCAGTTGACCGAGTCGCCGGTCTGACCCAGCGGCAGACCGAAGGGATGGCCGGCCTTGAAGCATTTCTCAGCTGCGGTCAGGAAGAAATCCCAATTCCATTGGTCGGCGAGCGCCTTGTCGGGCGGCGCGCCGGCCGGATACATCTTCTGCAGGTCGAGGCCGACAACCTCCTTGAACTGGTCGATGCGGCTGCAGGGCGGCAACGTCAGGCTGCCGACCGTCGCCGGTACGGCGATCCAGTGGCTCTTGACCCTGCCAAGATATTCGTGGCCGGCGCTGACCGCCCCGTTCTCGGCGATCAACTGCTTCATGATGTCGTCGACCGGCTCCAGATCGTCGGCCTTGGGCGAGGGGTACCAGGTCGGCATGCCGAGAATGTCGTGGCCGGAGCGCGCCTGCTGCTCGGCCGCGCCGGTCAACATCAATTTGTCGCCCTGCGAGGTGATGAAGTCGATCGTGATCTCGACCTTTTCCTTGTCCGCCCATTGATGGCAGAGCTTGGTCAAGGTGTCGTTGGCGCCCGGGATCCAGTGGTCCCAGAAGCCGACCGAAAGCTTGCCCGCAGCATGGGCGCCGCACCCGAACGGCAGGCCAATCGCGGTTGTCGCCAAGGCGGT
The DNA here is from genome assembly GCA_963799085.1 of uncultured Alphaproteobacteria bacterium. GTDB lineage: Bacteria > Pseudomonadota > Alphaproteobacteria > ATCC43930 > CGMCC-115725 > AP-15. The sequence continues at coordinate 26,708 of CAWCWA010000010.1, forward strand.
GCCTAGCAGCGTGCGGCGGGAGAGGGGAGGCGTGCGCATAACATACTCCGGAAATGACGTTTCGCGCGCATTATAGTCGGGGGACGGCGAAATTGTCTGTTCGCATGAAACGCGACGCACAACTCAGCCTTGTTCCGCGCGGGATTGTCGAATGCCGCGAAACAACGCAATGTTGCTCGGCATTGCCGCATAAGGTTGGGGAGTTGCGCGCCGATGAACGTCGATAAAGCCGTCAACATCGAAGACCTGCACCGGATGGCGAAGCGGCGTCTGCCGAAGATCGCCTTCGACTTCATCGAGGGCGGGCTCGAGGACGAGCGCGGGCTCGAAACCAATACTTCCGCCTTTCACAAGCACCAACTGCTGCCGCGCTACCTCGTCGACGTGTCGCAGCGCGACCAGTCGAAGATGATCTTCGGCCAGACCTTCGCGAGCCCGTTCGGGATTTCGCCGACCGGCGGCGCCGGCCTCTTCCGCTACCATGCCGATCTGATGCTGGCCGAGGCGGCGCGCGACGCCAACATCCCCTACATCATGTCGGGCGCCAGCAATGATTCGATCGAGGCGGCGGCCAAGATCGCGCCCCACAACCACTGGTACCAGCTCTACGCCGCGCGCGATCCCCAGATCAACGCCGACTTGATCCGCCGCACCGCCGACGCCGGGCTCGGCGCGCTGGTCCTGACCGTCGACACGCCGGTCGGCTCGAAGCGCGAGCGCAACATCCGGAACGGCTTTGCCAATATACGCGGCGGCCTGTTCCAGGCGTTGAGCCTGAAGCCCTCGATCCTGGCCGAGGCGCTGATCCATCCCGGCTGGATCGTCGAATATCTGAAGCGCGGCGGCGGGACACCGATGCTCGGCAACTGGCAGCCCTATGCGCCCGCCGGCGCGGATGCCGAGCAGGTCTACAAATACGCCTCCTCGGTGCGCCCGTTCAACGCCCAGACCTGGCGCGACCTCGAAGCCTACCGCAAGCTCTTCCCGCGGGCGCTCGTGGTCAAAGGTGTGATGAGCCCGGCCGACGCGTTGCGCTGCGTCGAGGTCGGCTGCGACGGCATCCTCGTGTCGAACCACGGCGGCCGCCAGCTCGATCAGGCGCCGGGCTCGCTCGACGTATTGCCGGCGATCAGGGCCGCGGTCGGCGACAAGCTGACGCTGCTCCTCGACAGCGGTGTCAGGCGTGGCGCCGACATCCTGATCGCGCTCTGCCTCGGCGCCGATTTCTGCTTCATGGGCCGTCCAACGCTCTATGGCGCAGCGGCGGGCGGTCTCGCCGGCGTCAAGAAGGCGATCGACATCTTTGTGGGCGAGATCGATCTCGTGATGGGTCAGATCGGCTGCCCGAGCCTCGACCAGCTCGGCCCCGATTTCCTGTGGCACGACGACTGGCAGCGTAACCGCTGACCGGCGAGGCACATGTGAGTTTGGCGCACGAGGACGATCATGGCGCGAGTTAGTTGATGCTTAATCATCAACGATAGAATTGCCATATTCTTATCCCATCTTTCGTGACCGACGGTGACGCTCGGGAAGCCGGCGCCCGATCACGGAGGGATGGGGGTGCCTGTAGATTCCATGTGGAAACAGGTGGAGCGGCGGCCAAACGGCGCCTCGGGGCAAATCGCCCGGTAGATACGGAAGCGCGATGATCGCCGTTACCGAACACATCTCATTGGCCGAGGACGAGATCGAGGAAACCTTCCTTCGCGCCGGCGGCCCCGGCGGGCAGAACGTCAACAAGGTCGCGACCGCGGTGCAGTTGCGCTTCGACGCGGCGCGCTCGCCCGGTCTCGACGATGCGCTGCGGGCGAGGCTGCGCCGTCTTGCCGGCCGGCGGATGAATGCGGACGGGGTCCTCGTCATCACCGCGCGACGCTATCGCACGCAGGAACGCAACCGACAGGACGCCCATGACCGGCTGATCGACTTGTTGCGCCGCGCCGCGGCACCCACAAAGCGCCGCCTTCCGACGCGGCCGACGCTGGCCTCGCGCGTGCGCCGCCGTGAGGCCAAGACCGCCCACGGCGCGCAAAAGCGGTTGCGCCGGCAGGCTGGGGAGCCGCAGGACTGACCGGCCAGGGCGCCTCGCCGTGGCTACATCGGCGGGTCTTGCGCCGGGCCGTCGGCCTCGCACGCGGGGGAGCGGATCAGCTCGATGATCCGCGCGATCGGGCACGGCTTCTCGATCACCGCCCGCGCCCCGGCCGCCAGCGCTCGCGTCTGGGTCGCCACCTCAATCCGGGCGGTGACGACAATGACCGTCGCCAGGTTGCCGTCGCGGCGCATCGCCTCGAGAAGGTCAAGACCGTTTATTCCCGGCATCTGCACGTCGAGGATCAGGCAATCGGTGGGTCCGGGCCGGGCGCCGTCGAGAAATTCCCGGCCCGTGGCGAAGGTCCGCGCCTCGAAGCCTTCGCATTCGAGCAGGAGGCGAAGCGAGTCCCTGACTGCCCCATCATCGTCAACAATGAAAATCATCGCGTGCCGTCGACCCCTTACCTTCGGCGCATCCTGTCGCGGCCGGCGACCGCCGCCTTGATCTGTATCAGTCTGACCGCTAAACAAACGGCGAAAATCGCAGATACAGCTGCAGGTCCGAGCATGAGCGGCACCGACGCAAATCGGCCGGACCAGCAGGCCGTCAGTCTGCTGGCGGCGATCGTCGAATCGTCGCAGGACGCAATCGTCAGCAAGACGCTCGACGGCATCGTGACCAGCTGGAACCGGGCGGCCGAGCACATTTTCGGCTATGCCGCGGCGGAAATGGTGGACCGGCCGCTGTCGCGGCTGCTGCCATCCGGACGCGCCGACGAACTGCGCGAGATTCTCGACCGGATCCGACGGGGCGAGCGCGTCGAGCGTTACGAGACCGAACGACAGCGCAAGGACGGCACGATCATCCAGGTCGAACTGACCGTCTCGCCGGTCCGGGATCGGGACGGACAGATCGTCGGCGCCTCAAAGATTGCGCGAGACATTACCGCGGCGAAGCGCGCTGCCGGGGCGCTGGTCGAGCGGGAGGCGCATCTTCGCTCGATCCTCGACACCGTTCCGGATGCGATGATCGTGATCGACGAGCGCGGCGTCGTCCGGTCTTTCAGCGCCGCCGCCGAGCGCATGTTCGGCTATGACGCGGCCGAGGTGTGTGGGCAAAACGTCAACATGCTGATGCCCTCGCCCTACCGGGAAAATCATGACGGCTACCTGGCGCGCTATCTCGCCACGGGTGAGCGGCAAATCATTGGCCGGGGCCGCGTCGCTACCGGCCGGCGCAAGGACGGGACGGCCTTCCCGCACGAACTCTGGGTCGGCGAGATGCGGGGGCAAGGGCATCGCCTGTTCACCGGCTTCGTGCGCGATCTGACCGAGCGCCAGCATACGTTGAGCCGGCTGCACGAATTGCAGGCGGAACTCTCGCATGTGACGCGTCTGACCGAGATGGGGCAGATGGTCTCCAACCTGGCGCATGAGGTCAATCAGCCCTTGACCGCGGCGACCAACTACCTCGAAGCCGGCCGCCGCTTTCTGGCGAGGCGGGACGACGCCGGCTTGGAACGGGCGGCGAGCGCGATCGACAACGCCCTGGCGCAGACCGTTCGGGTCGCCGATCTCGTTCGCCGGCTGCGCGCCTTTGTCAGGAAAGACGAAGCCGAACGCCGTCCGGAAGACGTCGGCCAGATCATCGAGGAGGCGAGCGCGCTTGCCCTGATCGGCGCCAAGGAGAGCGGCGTCAAGGTGCTGCTGAGCTGTGCGCCGGGGCTGCCCAAGGTGGCGGTTGACAAGGTGCAGATCCAGCAGGTCGTGATCAACCTCTTCCGAAACGCGGTCGAGGCGATGGCCGGGAGCGAGCGTCGCGAACTCACGCTGTTTGCCGCTGCCGGCGCGAACGGCGCCGTCGAGATCCGCGTTGCCGATAGTGGTCCCGGAATAGCGCCGGAGATCGCCGACCGGCTGTTCCAGCCATTCGTCACGACCAAGCCTCAGGGCATGGGCGTCGGCCTGTCGATCTGCCACTCGATCGTTGAAGCCCATGGCGGCGAGTTGCGCGCCGAACCCAATCCCGAGGGTGGCACGGTATTTTCATTCTCGCTGCCGGTCTGGGCCGAGTTGAAATCGAAGCCCGCCGCAGGCCCCGCTACCGCCGACATCGAAGCGTCTCAAAACTGACATCTAACTGTAAAGTTGGCGCGGCATTGTCTGCGCGGCGGGGGAATGGGCCACGCCGCAAACAGGGGACAGCGATGCAGCGCAGGAAATTTTTGTACTTTATGGCGGCCGTTGCCGCGACAGCGCCGGCGGCTCACGCCGCTCCGGTGCTGATCGCCAAAGCCGAACTGACCGCCACCGCCGCGGGGCCCGAGGCGGACCTTTCCGGTCTTTCCGGCGCCCTCGAAAACAACCCCTCAAACCTTCTCGGCGGCTTGGGTTCGACCTGACCGGCGCCACCGACATCACCAACCTCAGCGGCGCCGATGCGGTCGCCGCCGCCGTCGGCAAATCGCTCTTTCTCGATCTGGTCCCCGCACTCGCCGCCAACGGCATCCCCGGCGAACAGGTGCCGTCCAAGATCGAAGGTCTCGCCTTTGGCCCCGATATCCTGACCGGCAGCGGCCTCGAACACACGCTCTTCATCGCCAACGACAATGATTTCGACGTCGCGACCTCGGGTCCGAGCCAGTTCTACGTCTTCGCCTTCAACGACGACGATCTGCCGGGCTTCGTGCAGCAGCAATTCGTCCCCGAACCCGCGTTGATCGCCTTGCTCGCGACCGGCCTTGTCGGCTTCGGCCTGTTGCGCCGCCGCCACTGATCGCGAGGGTGCCGCGCCTCGTTCTTGATCGCCGCCGGCGCCGTCGATAAAAAGGGTCGCGAGCATCGGGCCTCAGATTATCGGCTGGGAAAGGGGCGCGGCGAGTTGGGCCAGTCGATCAAACGAGTGGTCGTCCCGCTCGACCTCGCCTCCGATAGCCGGGCCGCGATCGATATGGCGGCGCGGCTGGCGGCGCGGTGGCGGGTGCCGGTGCGGGGTATTTTCCTCGAGGACGAGGAATTATTGGGCTTGGTCGCCTTGCCGTTTGCGCGCCAAGTAACACTGGCGGCCGGGACCGAGCCGCTGACCCGGCGGGACCTCGAAGAGTATTTCCGCATCGCCGCGGGCCGGGCGCGGCGCGAACTGCAAGCCGCGGCTGAGCGCGAGGGGCTCGACTGGTCGTTCGAGGTGATCCGCGGACCCTTCGCCACCGAGAAGCAGGGTATGGGCGAGCACGATCTTGTCGTCGCCGGCGCTGCAACCCGAGCGATCGCGGGCCATTTCCAAATCCCCTCGCGCTGGTGGTCGTCGTTCGAATCGGGCCTGCAGCCGCTGCTGTTGGCGCAATGCGAGTGGCGCCGCGGCGGATCGGTCGTGGCGGTGCTGCGGCGGCGCGGCGAGCCCTCGGCCCGCGCCCTCGGTTTTGCCGCGGAACTTGCTGAGTTCGCCGGCGGCAGCCTGACCGTCGCCGGCGGCGCCGAACTGATCGGGGCCCACGATTTCGCCGCCTGGCTCGGCGGCATCCTCGGCGACAATTGGCCGAACTTGCGGACCGAACCCGTCGCCCTCGACGCGGCCGCATTGCGCCGGCAGGTTATCGAGCTCGATTGCCGCCTGTTGGTCGTCGCGGCCGGCCCGGCGGAGGATGGCTCGGCCGAGCGCCTTCGCGAATTGTTCGGGCATCTGGCCTGTGACGTGCTGATCGTTCGCTGAGCCGGCGGGAGATGCGCAACCGCGACGTTTTTCACCGCGATTTCTCGCCCGCACCCTATTGGTGGGAGGCCTATCGCCCGGTGGCGGGCGACCTCGTCGAGGTGCCACGATCCGCCCGCGTGGCGATCGTCGGCGGCGGTTATGCCGGGCTGTCGGCGGCCCTCGAACTCGCCCGCAACGGCGTCGAACCGGTCGTGCTCGAAGCCGCGGAATTGGGCTTCGGCGCCAGCACCCGCAACGGCGGTGCGGTCAGCGGCGGGGTCAACGTCGGCAAGAGCTTCAGCGGCCGGACATTCGCTGTCGCCAAGGACCGCGCCGCACGGCTCTTGTCCGACGCCGCCGACGCCTTCGGCCTCGTCGACCGCCTGATCGCCGAGGAAAATATCGCTTGCTTCTGGGAAAAGCCCGGCCGCTTTGTCGGCGCCTGGACGAGGCAGCACTTCGCCGCGCAGTCCGACCGTCTGGCGCTGCTCAACGCCGCGGCGCAATCGTGCGCCTATATGGTGCCGCGCGATCAGCAGCGCCAGGAAATCGCCAGCGACTATTATTTCGGCGGCATGGTCGTCGAGCGCTCCGGCAAACTGCATCCGGCCCTCTATTACAAGGGCCTGCTTGACGCCTGCCGGCGCCGCGGCATCGCGGTCTGCGCCAAGGCCGCCGCCCGCGCCATCTCTCAAACCGGCGCCGGCTGGCGGGTCGAGAGCGAACGCGGCGAAATCCTCGCCGGTGACATCGTGATCGCCACCAACGGCTATACCGGCGATCTCACCCCGGATCTGAAGCGCCGCGTCGTGCCGATCGCGAGCCACATCATCGCCACCGAGGAACTGCCCGCCGATCTGGCGCAGTCGCTGATCCCCAAGGGCCGCACGCTCTCCGACACCCGTCGTGTGCTGTGCTATTACCGGATGTCGCCCGACAACCGGCGCATGGTGTTTGGCGGCCGCGCCCGCTTTACGCAGGTCGATGCGACGGTCAGCGCGCCGATCCTCCACCGCTACATGACCGACCGCTTTCCGCAATTGCGCGGCGTCAAGCTGACCCACGCCTGGACCGGCAACACCGCCTTCACACTCGACGCGCTGCCGCATATGGGATGGCGCGACGGCGTCCACTATTGCCTCGGCTGCAACGGCAGCGGCATCGCGATAATGACCTATCTGGGCTGGCAGACCGCGCGGAAGATCGCTCGCGTCGCCAATTACGCCTGCGGCTTCGACGACCCGGACTTTCCCGATCATCCGCTCTATGCCGGCAATCCCTGGTTCCTGCCGGCGGTGGGCGGCTATTATCGGCTGCGCGACAATCTCGACCGCCTGCTGGCGTGACCGCGACTGTCGCCCGCAACGGAGAACCGCGATGGATTTCGACGCCTACAAGGAAAGCCTCGCCCGGGAGGCGCCGCCCGCCGGACTCAGCCTCGCCGCCCAGTCCCTGTGGTGGGAAGCGAAGGGCGACTGGCATCAGGCGCATCAATGCGCGCAACAGCAGGGCGACGCCGAGGGTGCTTGGGCGCACGCCTATCTGCACCGCGTCGAGGGCGACCTCAGAAACGCCGGCGGCTGGTACGGCCGCGCCGGCAAACCGCCTTCGACCGCCCCGCTCAAGGAGGAATGGGAGACCATCGCCCGCGCGCTCCTCGGCTGACCGCCGCTCAGGGTTGCGCGTCGCCCCCAAGCAACGCCCTCGCGCCGGCCTCGCGCGTCGGCTAGGATGGCCGCGTCGCACGCATCCGCAAGGAGACGGGTCATGGCTCCAGCCTATAACGTCGTCGATGCCGACGGCCATATCCTCGAACCGCTCGATCTCTGGGACAAATACATTGATCCCGCATTCCGCGAGCGCCGGCCGCGCTTTGTCATCGACGACAACGGCAAGGAGCGCCTGAAGGTCGAGGGCAAATTCCTCGGCAATCCGCGCGGCATCGGCAGCCTCGGCTCGGTCGGGGTCCGCCAGGGCGACGTCAAGCCAGACACGCTCAAATACGGTGAAGGCAAGAAGGGCGGATTCGACCCGCATGCCCGCATCGTCGACATGGATTCGGACGGCATCGACGCCGCCTTCCTCTATCCGAGCCTCGGGCTCTTCGCCGGCGCCGTGGAAGACCCCGAACTCGCCGCCGCGATGTGCCGTGCCTACAACCGCTGGCTCGCCGATTACTGCAAGCCCTATCCGGATCGCCTCTTCGGGGTCGCGATGTTGCCGATGCAGTCGGTCGAGCTGGCGATCGACGAGATGCGCTTCGCCCGCGAAAAGCTCGGCATGCGCGGCGGCTTTCTGCGGCCGAACCCGTATCACGGCAAGAAGATGATCAGCGACCCGATCTACGAGCCGTTCTGGACGATGGCCGAGGAGCTCGATTTCTCGATCGGCTTTCACGAGGGCTCGACCAACGCGATGCCGACCGTCGGCGTCGACCGCTTCGAGAGCGACCGTGCCGCGCGCCACATGATCAGCCACACGATGGAGATGATGCTGGCGGCGATGGCCGTCGTCTGGGGCGGGGTCGTCGATCGCCACCCGCGGCTGCGCGTCGCCTTTCTCGAATTGGGCGGCGGCTGGATCGCCCCCTGGCTCGACCGCATGGACCGGCATTTCGACGACCAGGGCTTCAACGACACCGCGCCCAAGATGCGGCCGAGCGAACTCTTCCAGCGCAATTGCTGGATTTCGTTCGAGCCGGTCGAGAACAGCATCGCGGTCCTGGCCCAATATATCGGCCCGCACAAGATCATGTGGGCGACCGACTACCCGCACCAGGACGGCTTCTTCCCGGGCGCCCCGCAAATGGTCCGCGACCGGATCGCGCCATTGTCCGCCGAGGCCAAGCACCAGGTCCTGGCCGGCGGCGCCATGGGCTTCTACGGCATGAACTGACCCGCGGTCGGGGTCGATGGCCCCCGCACAGCCGCTCGACCCCGGCCGCGAACCCGCTCTTTCCTTTCGTCGTGCCCGCGAAAGCGGGCACCCAGGGGCAACCGACGCTACGCCGAAGGTCCCGGACCCGCTTTCGCGGGAGCGACGGTGAAGAGAAAGGCTGCAGACCAAAACTGACCGAGCATCAGAAGCGCGGAGCGATCCAGCGCCGAGACCATGACGGTAAGCCAGTGTGCGGGATCGCCGCGACCGGAGTTTTCCGGAACAACTAAATTATGCGACTTTGACAGAAGCACGGCGCGGGCGCAAAAACACAACATCTAGATTTCGAGGGGAGAGCCATCGGTCTGACTGTGGTTTGAATAGGTTTCCCACGTAATCCGATAATCTTCGGATTGGTTGCCGAAGGTCGTCCATTTTGGGCGTGTACCGCGGGCGAATAACTCGAAATAGGGGCCGGGACTGCACGCTTCGATGATTGGGTAAAGCTCGTCGGGTTTCCGGCTGTGCTCCCGCTTGCGCGTTTCGATCATGTTTACCTGACGGCGGCCGGGTGCGAGCGTCCGGGCATTTTTGCCCTTCACACCAAACAGCACAAGCTCGGTAACATTTCGGAAATAGAAGCCGACGCCCCGCCCGTCAGATCCACCATCTTTCCGAATTTTATGCCAGACTATATTGCTCTTGTATTCAAAGCCCCACGCTCGCAAAACTTGGATGCCTTCGGGCAGAAGAGCATTCGGCACCCAGAGGTAAAGGTGCGCGGGGTCCGCTGTTATCTTCCTGACGGGCAAGGCTGAGATCTCATCCAGCGTCATCGTGCCGTAGCGGCTGAGCCTTCGATGCTCAGGGGCCATTTTTCCGGTGCGATTAACGAACCGCCACGGGGGATCGGCAAGTATGGTCGGAAAGCGGCGGCCATTAACGGCGCGAAGCAGATCGGCGGCGGCATCTGGTTTCTTCATGTGGGCGTCCAGTCTGAGATGCAGGCGGGCTTGATCCCAATCGCAAGCACAGGACAACCACCGTTGCGCCCCGCGTTCAGTCGGTAGATCAGCTTTCCCATCCACGTCGTGCTCGCGCCGTATTTCTCGCGTGTCATCCGCGGCGACCCGTCTGGCTTCATGTCTGGTTCACCGTTGCGTTTGAGTGCCGGGCCTAGCGCACGGAATACGGGGTTAAGATCCGCCGAACGTGTGACCAAAACTGCCGCGTCGATTACCCCACATTGCGAAAACGCGCTGAACGCATATAAATCTCGATCGAATGTCTGATCTTTGCTGTTCCACTCAAGGTCGAAGGCCACACGCCCTTTTACGTAGTCGATCTTGTGGCCGTCGAGATATTTCTCTCTAAGTTTTTCTGTACTGCGCGCTTCAAATGTTGGCCTTCCCCTCTTTGTGCCCGTCTGCTCACGCCACCGTAGCTTTACAATGAGGTCTCCCTGCACGATGGTTTCGTGCCACCCTTTCGGTCGAAGGCTTGCAGAAAGCAGCTTCGGTACGTCGGATTCGTTTCCCCCTGCCTTGCGAATGATTTCTGACGTAATCGTAAAGGTGCGTAGTGCCTCAAGGATCTCGTCGAACTCGGCTTTGCGTGTCTCGCTAAGAATCACGGCGGCGTTACGGTAGCTATGAACCTCGTATTTTTCGAAGATATCGGCGGAAATCTTCCGCCGCACAATTTCAGGCGGATCCGCAGTATCGCTCGGAGTAGTCGCTACGTCCTCGGTTAAAGAAACAAGGGCGTCAGTATCCTCTTCCCGCTCGTCGCTCATTGAGGTCCCCCCGCTCGATTGTGACGGGTTCTCGGTTGAGGCAGCGGCAGTTTCGGGCTATCCGCAATCTCATGCTCGCGGACAATCAAGGTATGCAGTTCATGGCGCACCATCCAAGCAACCGAAAGGTTGTTGCGGTCGGCGAGCGTCCTCAGGGCGGCGTAGTCACCGCCGTCAAACCTGACGGAGATTCGAACCTCCTTCCGGTTGCCCCTGGGCCTTTCCATGTATGGTGCTTATTGCACCACTTTACGTCAGTCCAGCGGAAATGAATAAGTTTATGTTAAACCAGAACCACTTCTGAGCTTTCGAGAGCATGCTTAAGACGAAATGGCGAATTGCTTTATCGGACTACTCTTGCCCGCCTGATTTTCCATAAAAGTCCGACTGTCGCCGATTTTAATAAGCACCCGATCGGATGCTTCATATCTGCGCCCTTTGGGTCATTGCCGGAACCGTGACGCAAAAATTGCCACAATTGCATGGTAGCAATCGGTCCGTCGGTGGCGGGATTGGCGGGGTTGCGTGATGGTAGCGGTACTATGGTCGGAGGATTTGCTGATAATTCGTTGCAAATAACAGCAAAAACAGCAAAACGCGGTAGGCGGTGAGACCGGCTTCGCGAAGAGGCAATCGGGCAATTCTGCGGGCCAGCGGCGCTCGCATTCAAACCGCGCGAACAGCCGCTCGACCGCGCCGGCCCGCGCCAGCTGCCAGCGGTAGAGCCGGATCGTCTTGGCGTCGGGCGCCGGATCGTGCAAGGCCAGCCCGACAAACCGCATGGACGACAGCCGGTCCCTCAGCTGGTATTCGGTCTGCTCGTCCGACAGGCTGTGGCTCGCCTGCGCGCAGACGAGGAGCGTATAAAGGCTTGGGCTAGGCCGCGACTCGCGCGGGCTCGGCATGCACGTAAAAGTTGTCAGCGAGCGGGCCGGTCATGCCAACGTGAAGATCACCCTCTGGGTCGACGCCGCCTGCATTCCGAGCATGCAGGCTGACGCCGCGTAGCGGGTGGACGCATGGTTCCGGTAGAGGCAAAATCAGCGGCCGACAAGGCTTTCGGTGGGAGACCGGTGGGAAATCCAAAATTCCGACACAAAACCCCTTGTATATTATTGATATACATATGCTAGCCGGGTTAGCACAGTGGCAGTGCAGCGGTTTTGTAAACCGAAGGTCGGGGGTTCGAATCCCTCACCCGGCACCATGACCAGGGATGGCGGATAGGGCGGGCGAGGATGATGCTGAGCGATGCGATCTGGCCCAGGCGCGGATTACAGCCGGGTGCCGTACCTTCTCTATCACGACGCCGAGGCCTACCGCCTCGAGCAGGAGCGGATCTTCGCGGGCCGGCATGGAATTTTCTGGGCCTTGCCGCCGAGATCCCGAACCCCGGCGATTTCCGCACGACCTGGGTCGGCGAGACGCCGGTCGTCTTCAACCGCGACCGGGAGGGCGCCGTCCACGCCTTCGTCAACCGCTGCGCCCATCGCGGCGGCTCTGGTGCGGCGCGAGCTCTGCGGCAACGCCAGCGAGCATATCTGCATCTATCACCAATGGTGCTACGGGCTCGACGGGCGGCTGACTGCGATCCCGTTCCGCCGCGGCATCCGCGGCAAGGGCGGGCTCGATCCCGGCTTCGACATGGCCGAGCACGGCCTGCGCGCGCTGCGGGTCGGCGACGTCGACGGGCTGATCTTCGGCACGCTCTCGACCGAGGCGCCGAGCCGCTCGAAGATTATCTGGGGCCGCCGGTCATGGCGCAACTGCGCCGCCTCTTCGACCGGGAGGTGCAGGTCCTCGGCTACAACCGGCAGCGCATCCGCGGGCAACTGGAAGCTCTACGCCGAGAACACGCGCGACAATTACCATGCGAGCCTGTTGCACGAGTTTCTCGTGACCTTCGGCCTCGACCGCTCGACCCAGGTCGGCGGGGTCAAGATGGACGCGCGCCACCGCCACAACATCACCTGGGCGGAGGCCGGCAGCGACACACGACGAATTCGCCCGCGCAGGCCTACGCCGGCGCCGGCGTGCGCAACGATTTCCTGTCGCTGCAGGAGCCGGACGCTCGTCGCCTTCCACCCGGAGCGCGACGACCGGCTCAACATCGCGATCACCTCGGTCTTTCCGTAGCGCGGTCTTCGTGCAGATCAGAACAGCCTGGCGGTGCGCCAGATCCGGCCGCGCGGCGTCGACGAGGTCGAAATCTTTCAGACCATGCTCGGCTATGCGGACGATCCGCCCGAGATGACCCTGCACCGGCTGCGCCAGGCAAATCTCGTCGGGCCGGCGGGCCTCGTCTCGATGGAGGACGGCGAGGCGATCGAGATCGCCCACCGCGCCTCGAAGCCCGATCCCGACAGCGCCACGGTCATCGAATTGGGCGGCGGCGGCGTCATTTCCGACCGCGACTACCGCGTCACCGACGTGCCGTTGCGCGGCTTCTGGTCGTATTACGCCGAGCTGATGGGGATCGAGCCCGACGGGTGCGGTGCGATGAAGGTCGACCGGTTCGCCGTCTTCGACCTCTTCGCCGCTATGGCGCGCTTGATCGATATGGGCCAATACGACGAATGGCTCGGCCTTTTCGCCGACGGAGTGCCGCTACAACGATCGTGCCGCGCGAGAATTACGACCGCGGGCTGCCGGCGGCATTGATCTTCTGCGACAGCCGCGCGGCGCTCGAAGACCGCATCCGGGCGTTGCGCGAGGCGAACAAATACAACATCCACACCGACCGCCATCTGATCGGCCTGCCGCGCGATCCGGCGCGAGGACGGGCGTCGACGGTCGAGGCGCCGTTCGCGGTCTATCAGACCGACCAGGAGGGCGAGACGCGCCTCTTCGCGACCGGCCTCTACCGCGACCGCCTCGATCCGCGACGGCGCGGATTTGAAGATCGCCGACAAGCTCGTACTGCTCGACAGCTTCGCGGTCCCGACCCTCTTGGCGACGCCGCTCTGAACCCCCTCGCGCGCCGCCTTGGCCGGATAGTCGCCGGTCGGCAGGCGGACCATCACGTCAGTATCGACCGCGATCACGGCGGGCGGCGAGTTCGGCAATGCTGGCGGCGTGTCCTCGACGAGAAATTCGGTCCCGACGCCCCACCGCCAAGCCTCCCGCACCGATTTCGGCAGGAAGACCTGCCCCTTCGGGGACAGCCGTGTCGTCTCCATGCTATTTCTCAAGTGTTCAGACGCATACAGCTGATTTCAGTGCGGCCCACCCCATCTCGCTTTCCCCGGTGCAGGCCGGGATCCATGTTCACCATGGGCGCCAGCCTTCGCCGGTGTGGTGGAACCATCGATTTGAGCGTTAGTCCCACTTCGCCTTGTGAATCCTGTGAATGCGTCTGAGCACTGGCGTCGCCACTCCTGGCGGACCTTACTTGGAGGTGGCGGCGGCTGGTCGAGGCTTGGCAATCGCCCGAAGCTTTGCCTTGTCTTCCTCCGACAGGCCGCTTGCGCCGGGGCACTCCTCTTTCAGAAACGCAGAAGCAATTTCGGCCTTCCGGGCGCGATCATCCCCGAGGCGGTCATCGAGTTGCCGGATCAAGCCGCGGATCACATACGGGGCGCCGTTGCCATCGCAGCCGATTGCGATCAGCCGCGCCGCGAGCCGCTCGGGGTAGGCGGCGCCCGATTTCAGTGATGCCGCGGCGAGGTCGTCCCATGCCTTTGCCGCCACCGGGTCTTTCTCGAGGGTTTCTCGCCGAGCGGCGCGATCCGCTCCAGCACATTATCGCGCTGGAAACGCGGGCCTATGAGAGCCGACAGGACTTCTTGGAGCGGTTGGGAGCGGTTTTAGAAACGCTCGAGGAGACGTTCGCTCCAACCCATATGATGCGCCTGGGGATGCGCTATATCGATCAGATCAGAGGTGAACCGCTGGCGCGCATCGACGCGCTGCTGCGCAAAGAAGTGCTGGGAGTTGCACTCTGTGCCGGACTGGACGCGAAGCAGATTATAACGGGCTTTGCCGCACCCGCCGAACCGGGCGAGTTGTTGGCCAAATGGGGCAGGCTACCCGCGAACGTAACGATCGATCCGAATCTGCTACCGAAGGTCCCGGAAGATTCGTGGCTCATTGACCTTGACGTGTCGCGCACGGAACAGCTTGCATTTGAGACGAAAGGAATTGTGGAAACGGCGCGACGGGCCGCCGAGCGGGTGTATGCTGTGTTTCGTTGGATGGTGAAAGAAGAATTCCTCAAGGCGTACGGAGGAAAGGTGTAGCCGTGCCGACGACGAATACACAGATTACCGCCCCGCCGGGCCTGCTGGCTACGTCATTGTTGTCGGAGATGGGCAGCAACATCGTGGCCGACGTCGTGCGTCACGACCCGCCGCGTAAGGTGGTGGTGATCGTTGCACATCCGCTCGAATACGACACCTCAAACACGGCTCCGGAAGCTGGCCGCGAGCCTTACGAACATACGGACGCGGGTCTGGTCTCTTTCAAGCGTGTTCCTGTGGAGGCCGTCGCGGGGGCACCTGCGAGTTTTAGGGCTCGTGATGCGATTTTCGAACTGAAACGGCTTAGCGGTCTCACATGGGAGGAGCTGGCGGGGCTGTTGTCCGTGACGCGCCGGAGTCTACATCTATGGGCGAATGGTGGTCGCATCAACGCGCCGAACGAAAGGCGTGTTCGCGATCTGCTGGTGACGATGCGCGAGCTGGACCGCGGCACGGCGCGCGAGAACCGTGCACTCCTACTGACGCCGCTACAGGATCGCGATATGACTGTAGGCGAGCTACTGCAAGGACAGCATTTCGACGCTGCGCTCAAGCTGGTCGGGCGCGGGCGCCGGCGGGCGATGCCGCCGCCGTCGTCGGTGGCCCGCGAGGCCCGGCGGAAACCGGAAAAGTTGTCGGCCGCGGATAGGCTCGCTACCAGCGCCGACCGAATTCATACGGACGAAGGAGGGGCACTGGCGCCCCGTCGCGGTCCGCGCCGGGGGGTATGAAAAGGATCGTGGTGGGTAAAACTGATGCAGGTGAAATCGAGCGAATAGACGCCGTACTGAGGCGCTGGCGCCAGGGAGATGCCACACTAGGTGGTGGGGTATTCGTCGTTCACCTAGCGGATAAGCGGGCTCCGCTTACTCCCAACGCACGAGAGGCCGCGGGCGAAGTTCCAAGCGACTACAATGTCTTCGACGTGTTCACCCCGGTAAAAGGCCTCGTGGTCGTGAGCCAGAGCTGCGACATCGTGCGGACATGCTCCAAATCGGAGTTCGTGGAAGTGAGCCCGCTGGTGGTGATTGAGGACGAGCGCCAAATCGAGCAGATCAAAAAAAGGCGGCAGATACGTTACGCCTATTTGCCGGGCTCGGCCGATCGCAAGCTGGTGGCTGATCTCGAAAGGACAATGACGGTAGAAAAGGCTGTGGTCGCCGAATGGACTCGGGTTGCGGGTTGTAGGACCGAGCAGGAACGCGCGACGTTCGCCGATGCGCTCGTGCGGAAGCGGGGGCGCTTCGCGTTCCAGGATGAATTCAATGCTGGATTGAAGAGATTTAGGGACCGCCTCAAGAATTTGGAGGGCAAGAAGACGCCCGATGGTAATCTACTTGCGGCGCTCGACGAGGTCCGCGTGCAGGCAGGCCCGGATTGGGGCGCGACGAACGTCACGGTATTTTTCTGGTTTCTGGCGGAGCGGGAAAAGATCGCCGATCTCGATGTCGCACGCGGAATTGTTCAGAACTGGATGAGCGAGATCAGTTGGCCCGACAGGTTTACGCTGGCACACCCGGCCTTTATAGTCTCGAACCACAGGACATGACTGTCGAGCAGTACCAAGCCAGTCAGGCGCTGGACTACGACGACTTTTCTCCGTAGGCATCCGTCGCTCCCCTATGAAGCTTTCTGAGTGTGCCTCGCCCCGCGATCACGGTGACGAGTGGAATGCGATCGGGGCGGCGACAAGGCTGATCTGGGCGACCTGCCGCAACAGAAAGCCGACAATGCCGGTGCGTACGTCGCGCGGCCCGCCGAGGAACTGGACGAAGATGTTGCTCGGCAATTGCCGGCGCAGCCGCGTCCTGGTCTCGCCGTCCGCGATCTGGGCTTCCAGCGCGCCGTGGAAGGCGCCGACCTTGCCGGCCAGCATTACGAAGTGCAGCAGGACATAGCGCGTGAACGACGATGAAGACGAGCGGCCCCAGGACAAAAAAGGCTTTCAGCGGCAGTTCGACATTGAGAAACGGCAGTTTGACCGGGCTTTCGAGGAACAGGTCGCGATGCGTCACGGCACCCGCGGCGATCGCGAAATAAAACAGTGCGAAGAGATAGCTGAGCCAGAGGCCCGCGCCGACGCCGGCCGCATCGACGACCGTGGCGCGCAATGATTCGAGATCGTTCGCCCTGGCCGCGAACCCCTCGGGATGATGCGACGGAAACTCCCGGTTCCGTCTGCCCAACATGCTTGCGCTCCGAACGCTCTCCCTCCGGTCAAGGTAAAACGGAAAGCGCGAACGCGCCAGTTTCGCGCGGCGCGGGTCGCTTTAGAGCGACGCCAAATTTGCCATATTCACATGGTATCTATTCACCGTCGGCGGATCAGGGCGGCCGCGAAGGGGGATCGCGGTCCCGGCCGTTTGCTGTATTTTTGTTGCAAATAACAGCAAAAACAGCAAACGGATCGGTCGCCGGAACCGATCGCCGCATAGCCACAGAGCGCGCTGGCGATGCTGCCGCGCTAGTTTCGAGCGTCTCGGATGGCGCGCCAGAGGCGTTCGGGGGTGGCGGGCATCTCGATGTGGCGGATGCCGAAGGGCGAGAGCGCGTCGACGAGCGCGTTGGCGACCGCCGGCATCGCACCCACCGCCCCGGCCTCGCCCGCACCCTTGACGCCCAGCGGGATTGGTCTTGGTCGGCACCGGGTTGTTGTCGCAGTCGATGTTCGAGAGATCGCCGGCGCGCGGCATCGCGTAATCCATGAAGGAGCCGGTCAGGAGCTGCCCCGTGTCGGGGTCGAAGCGGATGTCCTCCATCAGGATTTGGCCGATGCCCTGAACGACACCGCCGCGGATCTGGCCTTCGAGCAGGAGCGGGTTCATGACCGTGCCGACATCGTCGACGACACTGTAGCGCAGGATTTCGACCTCGCCCGTCTCGGGGTCGATTTCGAGTTCGCAGATATGGCGTCCCGTTCGGGAAATTCTGCTGCTTGGCGGCGTAGGCAGCACCGGCGACGAGGCCCGGCTCCATGCCGTCGGGGAGCCGCGGCGGCTCCCAGGCGATCCGCGCGACCTCGGCAGAGGGACACGGCGCGGTCAGTGCCGGCGATCGTAAAGGCGCCGTCCGCAAAGCCGATATCGGCCTCGGCGGCCTCGAGCAGATGTGCGGCGATCGCGGTCGCCTTCTCGACGATCTTCTCGGTCGCCAGATGCACCGCCGAGCCGCCGAGGGCCGCCGAGCGCGAGCCGCCGGTGCCCTCGCCGATCGCCACCTTCTCGGTGTCGCCCTGGACGTAATGCACCCGGGCCGGATCGAGGCCGAGCCGGTCGCACAGGATCTGCTTGTAGACGGTCTCGTGGCCCTGGCCCTGGGTGATCGAGCCCGAGACCAGGGTCACCGTGCCGCTTCGGTCGAAGCGCACCTCGGCCGCCTCGAAGCCGCCCGCTGCGGCGCGCTCGATCGTGTTCGACAGGCCGAGGCCGCGCAATTTGCCCTGCCGCCGAGACGCCGCGCGGCGCGCCTCGAAACCGGCGGCGTCGGCAAGCTTCAGCGCCATGTCGAGCGTCCGGCCGAACTCGCCGCAATCGTAGGTGAAGGTCAGCGCCGATTTGTACGGCATCGCCTCGGGCGGGATCAGGTTGCGCCGGCGCAATTCGACGGGATCGATGCCGAGTTCGTCGGCCGCTTCGTCGACCATCCGCTCGATGACATAGCCCGCCTCAGGCCGGCCGTTGCCGCGATAAGGCCGCACCGGGTTGGTGTTGGTGTAGACGGCGGTGACCTCGGCGCGCATCGCGGGCGTGCGGTAGACGCCGGCCAAGGTCCCGAGGTTCATGACGAAGACGTTGGAATTGGCCTGCGGATAGGCGCCGACCGCGGCGATCGTGCGGGTGCGGAAGCCGAGGAAACGGCCGTCGCGGTCGAGCGCCAGTTCGGCCTCGGTGACATTGTCGCGGGCCTGGGCGTCGCCGAGAAACGCTTCGCTGCGGGTGCTGGTCCATTTGACCGGCCGGCCGAGCAGCCTGGAGGCCAGCAATACCAGCGCCACTTCATTGTAGATCGCCGATTTCATGCCGAAGCTGCCGCCGATGTCGCCGGCGACGACGCGGACATGGCTCTCCGGCACGCCGACGATGTGCGCCAGTTCGGCGCGGTAGGCGTGGGTGCGCTGCAGGGTCGTGTAGATCGTGTAATGGTCGTCGGCGGCGTTGTAGTCGCCGATCGCGCCGCGCGGCTCCATGCTGGCCGCGGTCACCCGGTTGATGACGAGCCGGCGGCGGACGACGTGGGCGGCGCCGGCGATCGCCGCCTCGGTCGCCGCCGCGTCGCCCTCGGTATGGAAGAAGGCGAGATTGCCGGGGCATTCGTCCCAGACCAAGGGCGCCCCGGGTTCGACCGCGGCGGCGGTCGAGACGATCGCCGGCAGGGGCTCGTAATCGACCGCGATCAGCTCGGCGGCGTCCTCGGCCTGATGCCGGGTCAGCGCCACGACAAAGGCGACATAATCGCCGACCCAGCGCACCCGGTCCCGGACCAATGCCGGGAACGGCAGGCGCGGCGGCGCGCGAGCCGTCGCGCAGGCGCAGCCCGCCCGGGGTCGGCAGGTCGCCCCATCCGGATTGTTCCCAATCCGCCCCGGTCAACACCGCCAGCACGCCCGGCGCCGCCTTCGCCGCTTCCGTGTCGATCGTGCGGATGCGGGCATGCGCGTAGGGCGAGCGCAGCACATGGCCATAGACCATCCGCGGCAGCGCCATGTCGTCGACATAGCGCCCGCCGCCGCGCAACAGCCGCGGATCCTCGAACCGAGGAACCGCCTGACCCAGTGCAAACTCCCCCATTATCGCCTCGTCGAATCGCTGTTGGTCGCTCTGCTATTGTGGGCCAACATCACGCCGCCATCCAGCCGCCGTCGACGTTGTAGGCGGCACCGGTGACGTAGCTCGCGCGGTCGGAGCAGAGCCAGGCGACCATCTCGGCGATCTCCTCCGGGGCGCCCATGCGCTTGAGCGGGGTTTGCGCCATGATCGCCTCGCCGCGTCGCTGCATGACCTCCCCGGTCATGCGGGTCTTGATGTAGCCGGGGCAGACGGCGTTGACCCTGATCCCGGCCTCGGCATATTCGAGGGCGGCGGTCTTGGTCAGGCCGAGGACGCCGTGCTTGGCGGCGACATAGGCGGATGAGGTCGGCAGACCGACGAGACCGGCGATCGATCCGGTATTGACGATCGCGCCGCCGCCCTGCGCCAG
The DNA here is from genome assembly GCA_963799085.1 of uncultured Alphaproteobacteria bacterium. GTDB lineage: Bacteria > Pseudomonadota > Alphaproteobacteria > ATCC43930 > CGMCC-115725 > AP-15. The sequence goes on from CAWCWA010000010.1 coordinate 46,542, forward strand.
CATCCGCGGGATCTCGTGCCGCATGCAAAGCCACACACCCTTCAGATTGACCGCGATCATCCGGTCAAAGGCTTCCTCCGACCAGTCGGCGGTCTTCATCCCGGCGGCGTCGACCTGCCAGCCCGCGATCCCGGCATTGTTGAAGGCGCAGTCGAGCCGGCCATAGGCGCCGACGACCGACGCGACCATCCCGCGCACGGCGGCGTCGCTCGTCACCTCGCCCGAGAGAGAAATCGCCTGGCCGCCCGCCGCGTTGACGAGCGCTACGGTTTCCGCCGCCGCCTCGGCGGCGATGTCGGCGACGGCAAGCCGCGCGCCCTCGCGGGCAAAGGCGAGTGCCGTCGCCCGGCCGATCCCGCCGCCTCCGCCGGTGATCAGCGCCGATTTGCCGTCGAGCATTCCGGTCATCGTTCCCTCCCGATTCTTCTGCCGGATCTCAGCATAGCGCCGGCGCCACGCGGCCGGTATGGTCATCCCGGAATTTCTCGGGAGCGCGAAAGTGGCCGATGACGGCAGGGCGCGCGTCGCCGCATGGCTCGAAGCCTGGGACTGCCAGCGCTTGCACCGCACCGGGACGGCGGGCGACGCGGCGGGTGCCGAATGGCTGATGCGCGAGGCGGCAAAGCTCGGCGCGGCACCCTATTGCGAGGAATTCCCGCTCAGCCGGCTCGATCCGGTCGCGGCCTATCTTGAGATCGAAGGCGAGACCATCGCGGGCGTGCCGGTGTTCGATGCGCCGGCGACAAGCGAGGAGGGAATTCTCGGCAGGCTCGGCGCCGTCGGCGGCGATGCCACGATCGGGGTCGCCGAGCTGTCGCCGCAGGCCGTCTATACGCCGGCTTATCGCGAGATGCGGCGCACCGCCCGCCATAACGCGCTCGTCATCGTCTGCCAGGGCGCACATCCCGGTCTCGGTCTCTTGAACGCCGAAGAATTCCGTAAGCCCTACGGCTCCCCGGCAATCCATCTGCCGAGCGAGGCGCGGGAGACCGTGCTCGCGGCCGCGGCGCGCGGGGCTCAGGCGCGGCTCGTCGCAGCAAGCCGTCGCACTCCCGCCAAGGCGTGCAACGTCGTGGTCGCGACTCGCCGGGCTCGATCCGTCACGGCGGCCGGTCGTCGTTATGACGCCACGCAGCTCGTGGTGGCAATCGACCGCCGAACGCGGCGGCGGGCTGGTCTGCTGGCTCGAGACGCTCCGCGCGCTGAGCGCCGCGCCGCCCGGCTGCGATGTGGTCTTCACCGCCAACAGCGGCCACGAACTCGGCCATCTCGGCCTCGACGCATTCCTCGCCCTCCGCCCCTTCTGGGAGCGCCCGGCAGCAGAAGGAGGCGCGCTCTGGGTTCACTACGGGGCCAATCTGGGTGCCGCCGGCGGCTCGCTCTCGGTCGTCTCGGCGCGCGCCGATTTGTGCGCCCAGCGCCGCCGCCGAACTCGCGCGCCACGGGCGGCCGCCCGATCGCGCGGCGCCCGTCACCGCGGCGCCCAGCGGCGAGACCCGCGACATCCATCGCGCCGGCGGCGATTATCTAACGCTCGTCGGCACCAATCCGTTGTTCCATCTGCCGCAGGACCGTTGGCCCGATGCGGTCGATCCGGCGGCGGTCGCCGACATCGCCGCGGCGGCAGCGCGGCTCGTCGTGGCGTTGACGCGCTGAAAGCGGACAAAAGAAGAGCCGGCGCCCGAAGACGCCGGCCCGGTCTGGAAAGTCGCGCTACGAAACCTAGAAGTCGTCCATGCCGCCCATGCCGTGATCATGCGGCATCGCCGGCATCGGCTTCTTCTCGGGCGCTTCGGCGACCATCGCCTCGGTCGTGATCAGGAGGCCGGCGACCGAGGCAGCGTTCTGCAAGGCCAGCCGGACGACCTTGGCCGGGTCGATGATCCCGGTCTGCACCATGTCGACGAACTGTCCCGACTGCGCGTCGAAGCCGCGGGTCGGGTCGTTGAAGTCGAGGAGTTTCCCGACGATGACCGAACCCTCGTCGCCGGCGTTCTCGACGACCTGGCGCACCGGCGCCTGCAATGCGCGGCGAACGATGTCGATGCCGACCTTCTGGTCGTTGTTTGCGGGGACCAACCCGTCGAGCGCCTTGGCGGCATAGAGAAGCGCCACGCCGCCGCCCGGAATGATGCCTTCCTCGACCGCCGCCCGGGTGGCGTGGGTCGCGTCGTCGACCCGGTCCTTGCGCTCCTTGACCTCGACTTCGCTGGCGCCGCCGACCCGGATCACCGCGACGCCGCCGGCGAGCTTGGCCAGCCGCTCCTGCAGCTTCTCGCGGTCGTAATCCGAGGTCGTTTCCTCGATCTGCTGGCGGATCTGCGTGCAGCGGCCCTGGATGTCGTCCTTCTTGCCCGAACCATCGATGATCGTCGTGTTCTCCTTCTCGATCGAGACCCGCTTGGCGCGACCCAGCATGTCGAGGGTGACGTTTTCGAGCTTGATGCCGAGGTCTTCGCTGATCACCTGGCCCCCGGTCAGGATCGCCATGTCTTCGAGCATCGCCTTGCGCCGGTCGCCGAAGCCGGGCGCCTTGACCGCGGCCACCTTGAGCCCGCCGCGCAGTTTGTTGACGACGAGTGTCGCCAGCGCTTCGCCCTCGACATCCTCGGCCACGATCAGCAAGCGGCTTACCCGATTGCACCACCGCCTCGAGCAGGGGCAGCAGCGCCTGCAGGCTCGACAATTTCTTTTCGTTCAGCAGGATGTAGGGATCTTCGAGCTCCGCGACCATCTTCTCGGCGTTGGTCACGAAATAGGGGCTGACATAGCCGCGGTCGAACTGCATGCCCTCGACCACGTCGAGTTCGGTTTCGAGGCTCTTGGCCTCCTCGACGGTGATCACGCCCTCATTGCCGACCTTCTGCATCGCCTCGGCGATCATCCGGCCGATTTCCCGGTCGTTATTGGCCGAGATCGTGCCGACCTGGGCGATCTCGTCGTTGGTCGAGACCTTCTTGGCGCGCTTTTCGATGTCCTTGACGACCGTATCGACCGCCTGGTCGATGCCGCGCTTCAGATCCATCGGGTTCATCCCGGCGGCGACCGCCTCGGCGCCCTCGCGCACGATCGCCTGGGCGAGAACGGTCGCGGTCGTGGTGCCGTCGCCCGCCAGCGTCACTGGTCTTCGAGGCGACTTCGCGCACCATCTGCGCGCCCATGTTCTCGAATTTGTCGGAAAGCTCGATTTCCTTGGCGACGGTGACGCCGTCCTTGCTGATGCGCGGCGCGCCGAACGACTTGTCGAGGACGACGTTGCGGCCCTTCGGACCCAGGGTCACCTTTACCGCGTTGGCGAGAATGTCGACGCCGCGCAGCATCCTATCGCGCGCGTCGGTGTGAAAGCGGATATCCTTTGCAGCCATACTCGTTTCTCCCCGGGCGGCCTAATCGACCACGCCCATGATGTCGGTTTCCTTCATGACGACGAGGTCCTCGCCGTCAATCTTGATCTCGGTGCCCGACCATTTGCCAAACAGCACCCGGTCTCCGACCTTGACGTCGAGCGGATGCAGTTTGCCGTCGTCGCCGCGCGTGCCCGGTCCGGCGGCGATGACCTGGCCTTCCATGGGCTTTTCCTTGGCGGTATCAGGAATGATGATGCCGCCTTTGGTCTTTTCCTCCTCTTCGGTGCGGCGGATCAGGACGCGATCCTGCAGCGGTCGAAATTGCACGGGACTCCTCCATTCCACAGCTGAAAGTAAATGTCTCGACCATGCTCTGGCACTCGGTGGTCGAGAGTGCTAGCAAAATAACCGGCGGCGCCGCGGTTTCAAGAGCTAAAGAAGCAATCGCCTTGACGCCCGGCGGCGGCGATCCCACATCGTAAAGTGTCGTCAACTTTGCCGGAGGGTGTCGCACAGACATGAAGCCACCCGGGAGTTCGCAGTTGCCGACCCCTTGGCATCGGCAACGGATGACAAAGCCCAAGATTTAGCCCGGCTTGATGATCCGGGCGCGAAGAGAGCCTTCGCAAAAAGTGACCCCCGTCTGCCGCCACGGCGCGCGCGGGGGTCATTGCGATTTCGCGTCACCGTCCATTTCAGGGTTGCTGAAGTCGGTTCGCTGGTCCTAGCTTGGTCCCTTGTTCCGAAGATGCCGCGCATGAACCTCGACAGCTCCGGCCCGACCTCGCGAATCTATTTTTCGCAGCGACTCAGACTGCATTACGTCGATTGGGGGAACCCGAGCGCCCCGCCGCTGCTGCTGGTCCATGGCGGGCGCGACCATTGCCGCAATTGGGACTGGGTTGCCGCGGCGCTGCGCCAGGATTGGCATGTGCTGGCGCCCGATCTGCGCGGCCATGGCGACAGCCAATGGTCGCCCGACGGCAATTACTCGATCGCCGGCTATATCTACGATCTGGCGCAACTGATCCATCAACAGGAATTCGCGCCGGTGACCGTCATCGCGCATTCGCTGGGCGGCGTCATCGCACTGCGTTACGCCGGCATCTATCCCGATTTTGTCAGGAGGCTGGTGGCAATCGAGGGTCTTGGCGCGTCGCCGCGGCGTCATCGCGAGCGCGCGCAACGGAGTATCGCGCAGCGCATGCAACACTGGATCGAGGAGGAGCGCGGCCTTTCCGGCCGGTTGCCGCGCCGCTACTCCTCGATCGAGGATGCGTTCCGCCGCATGCAGGAGGCAAACCGCCACCTGTCGCCCGAGCAGGCGCGGCACCTGACCCAGCACGGCGTCTATCAGAACGAGGACGGCACATACAGCTGGAAGTTCGACAATTACGTTCGCGCGGAGCCGCCCTACGACATGACCATGGCCGAGATCGAGGAACTGTGGGATCGGATCACCTGCCCAACGCTCCTCGTCTACGGCAAGGAGAGCTGGGCTTCGAACCCGGCGGAAGATGGCCGCGCCCGCCATTTTCGCAATGCCAGGATCGTTACGGTCGACAATGCCGGGCATTGGGTCCACCACGACCGGCTCGATTTCTTCCTCGACCTCGTCCGCGGCTTATCTAGCCGCTCCCGGGAAGGCGCCTGCGGCTACGCCTGGCGGCGGCGTTTCGGGCGAGGCTCGGCTTCGGCAGCGGGTTTGCGGGTGCTGTTTCAGCCGCTGCCTTGCCGCGACCGCCACTGACCGGCAGCAGCAGGCTGGGCTGTGCGCGCGAACTCTTAGGCTGGTGGCGAGCGTGCTCTTGCGCGGCGGGCGACTGTTTCGCAGCGGCGGCCCGAGCCGGGGCCTCCCCGCCTTCCTCGGCGAGGCTGCGTTTCAACGCCTCCATCAGATCGATCACTTGTGCGGGTTTGCGCGCCGGCGCCTTCTCCGGCAATTTGCCGGCAAGCTTCTGCTCGATCAGTTCGCGAAGCGCGGTTTGATAGTGGTCGACGAAGTTTTCCGGATCGAGCTTGCGTGTTCGCCGCGCGAATGATCTGCTCCATGATCGCCAGCTCTTCTTCGTCGACGGCGTCCTCGGCGATCCCGTCGAAGAATTGATCGGCCGACCGAACTTCGTCCTCGAAGTGTATCGCGTTGACAAGCAGCCCGCTGCTATACGGCCGGATCGCGACGACCCGCTCGCGGGCATTGATCACCACTTGCCCGACCGCGACTTTCTGCGTCCGTCAAGCGCTTCGCGGAAAACGCGATAGGCAGCTTCGGCGATGCTGCCGTCCGGCACCAGGTAATAGGGGTCGGCCGAGATAGACCGGATCGAAATCGTCATCGTCGACAAATTCCGCGATGTCGATCGTGTCGGTGGTCTCGAGCCGCAGTTTTTCGAGATCCTTGGGCTCGACGGTCACGTACCGGCCCTTTTCGTATTCGTAACCCTTGACGATCTCGTCGCGCTCGACCGGGCCCAGCCCCGGGACGATCGTCTGCTGCCGCACCCGCTCGCCCGAGGGGCCGTGGATCATGTGGAAGCGGATCCGCTCCTTCTCGGTTGTCGCGGTGTAGAGACGCACCCCGATCGTCACCAGCGAGAGCTTCAGAAAACCGGTCCAATAAGGGCGCGGGCGGCGGCATGATCGCAAACTCCTGCTCGATCGAGGCAAACGACAACGAGCGACGGATGTTCCACTCGTCGCGGCGCTCACGCTGCCAGCCGATACTAGCCGAGAAGAGGCCCGCCCGTCGATCGCTCGCCGGCGCTACGACGGGTTGTCGAAAATCGGGTAGAGCACCCGGTCGCCGGGCTTGATGCCGAGACGTGCCGCGGTGCCGCCGGCCAACTCGATGACCGCCCGGACCGGCTTCGGCGCGGCAATCAGATCGTCCGATTGCGGCACCGCCCGCTCGTGGATGCCGACGATGCGGCCGTGCTCGTCGACGAACAGCATGTCGAGCGGGATCAGGGTGTTGCGCATCCACATTGTCGCCGCTGTCGGCGATTTGTAGTCGAACAGCATCCCGGCGTCGGGCGCGAGGCTTTGGCGAAACATCAAGCCTTGCGCCATCTGCTCCGGCGTCTCCGCGAGTTCGATGGTAAAGCGGTGCGGGCCCGTGGCGCTGACGATTGTCATATGCCCGGCGGCGAAATGTTGAAGCTGCGCGTCGGCGGCCGGCGCCGCGCAAAGCGCCGACAAGCAAACCCAAAGCAGAAGAACGCTGCGTCGCCGGATCATCCGCTGGCAACCTATCGGTTCTGTCGATCTCTATTATCGTGCGCCGAGCTAGACAGGAGGCAAGGACAAACTCGACGCGGCGGCGTCTCTTGTGAACGCGAGACCGCCGCCGGTACGGTTGCCGCCACCGGCCATGCACGAAACTGTCCTGACCGTCTTTGCCGTCACGGCACTCCTCGGGCTCGTCAGCTTGCTGCTGCCGCTCGCCGAGCGTTTCGCCATACCCTATACCGTATTGCTGGCACTGGTGGGGATCGCGATCGGCGCGGTGACCAATGTGCCCGGCATCTATCACCCGGGCGGCATCGTCGGTGATATCCTGTCGACGCTGCGCGATTTCGGTCTGAGCGCCGAATCCCTCCTTTACATATTCCTGCCGGCGCTGCTGTTCGAAGCCGCCCTCAATGTCGATGTCCGCCAGCTCGGCGACGAAATGGCGCCGGTGCTGTTGCTGGCCGTGGTCGGCGTCATCGTGTGCACGCTCGTCGTCGGTTTTGCGCTGTGGCCGATCGCGCCGGTGGGCGTCGTCGGCTGTATCGTCCTGGGCGCGATCATCGCCACCACCGACCCCGTGGCGGTCGTCGCGATCTTTCGCGACATCGGCGCGCCGCGGCGGCTATCGACGCTGGTGCAGGGCGAGAGCCTGTTCAACGACGCGGCGGCGATCGCGATTTATTCGCTCGCCGTGGCGATGCTGACCGGCGAACGGCCGGCAAGCCCGGTCGAAGGCATAGTGGCTTTTCTGCGCCAGTTCGGCGGCGGCCTCGCAGTCGGCTATCTGACCGGCTGGGCCGTGACTGCATTCATGCCGGTGTTGCGGTCGAGCCGCCTTGCCGAGGCGACGCTGACGATCGGCTTCGCCTATTTCGTCTTTATCGTCTGCGACCATTACCTGGGCTGTTCCGGCGTCGTCGCGGTGGCGACCGCGGCGCTCGCGGTCAGCGCCGGTGGGCGGCGGCGCCTTTCGCCGTCAAATTTCGAAAGCCTGACCGTCACCTGGGAGCAGCTGGCCTTCTGGGCGAGTTCGCTGATTTTTCTGTTCGCGGCAATGAAGACGCCGGAACTGCTGCTGAACGCGCGTTGGGTCGACATCGCACTCCTTGCCGCGCTGATCGTGGCGGCACTCGTCGCCCGCGCGCTGACGCTTTATGGGCTGATGCCGCTCCTTACCGTCGCCCGGCATCGGCCATTCGATCGACGCCAACTACAAGGTCGTCATGCTATGGGGCGGCATGCGTGGAGCGGTGTCGTTGGCGCTCGCTCTGGCCGCGACCGAGGAGACGGCGCTGCCGCCGGAAGTGCGCCAATTCGTCGGCGTGCTCGCGACCGGCTTCGTGCTCTTCACGCTGCTCGTCACCGCGCCGACGATGCGGCCATTGATGCGGCTGATGCGGCTCAACGACGTGCCGCCGGCCGAGCAGGCATTGCGTGAGCGGGTCATCGGCCTGTCGCTGTCGTCGATCCGCGAGGAGATCGAGACGGTCGCGGCCCAGCATCAGATCGCCCTGGAGATCGTATCCGAGATTTCCCAAATCTATACCGAACAGAGCCGCGACCCGGCCGACATCGCCGAGGAGAACGCGCAACTGCCGGTAACTTTGCGGCTGCGCGCGGCGCTGTCGGTGCTGGCCGATCGCGAGCAGGAATTCTCGCTCGACTATTTCGAAGGGCGCACCGTGTCGCGCCGGGTCGCGGCGAGCCTGCTTGCCCATGCCGCGCGCCTGCGCGACGGCGCCCGCAGCCATGGTGTCGAGGGTTACCAGCAGGCGGCCGAGCGGCTACGGCAATTCGACCCGACTTTTCGCCTGGCCCTGGCGCTCCACCGTCGGATCGGCATTGCAGCACCTCTGGCCCGGCAGCTCGCCGACCGGTTCGAGGTCCAGCTCGCCGCCCGCTTCGTCCTGGAAAATTTGATCGTCTTCAACAAGGAGCAGATCGAGCGATTGTTCGGAAACGGCCCGAGTGCCGCGCTGTCCCGATTGCTGACGTTCCGCCTCGACGGGATCAACCGCTCGATCGCGGCGCTGAAATTGCAGTATCCAAGTTATGTCCGCCGGCTCGAAAGCCAGTTTTTGGCACGTACCGCGGCGCGTCTCGAGGAGGAGCGCTATCGCCAGCTGCGCGGCGAATCGATCATCAACCAGGAGCTCTTCGACGAGCTGCAGCGCGATCTGCGCCGCCGGCGCCGCCAGGTCGAGGCCCGCACGGTGCTCGACCTCGGGCTGAAGCGGGACGATCTGGTGGCCCGCGTGCCGATGTTCGCCGCTCTTGACGCCGCAGCGCGGCGCTCGGTCGCGCGGCTCCTGCGGCCTCGGCTTGCGGTTCCGGACGAAGTCATCGTGCGCAAGGGCGAGCGCGGGGACGCAATGTATTTCATCTCTTCGGGTGCGGTCGAAGTGCGCATCGCGCCGACCCCGGTGCACCTCGGCAGCGGCGATTTCTTCGGCGAGCTGGCGCTGCTTGTCGCCGACCGCCGCAACGCCGACGTGGTCTCGCTCGGTTTCTGCCAGCTGCTGAGCCTGGCGGCGCGCGATCTCGACCGGCTGTTCGGCGCCGAGCCAGCATTGCGCGAGCAGATCCACGCCGTTGCCCAGGCGCGCACCGCCGCCGCGGTTGCCGTCGAGTCGGGCTAAGGGGAGGATTATGATGGCCGGCAATTCGCTGCGGCCTGCGACAATCGCCGCCCAGGCCCTGGGCTGGACCGAGCCGTCCTCGGGCGCCGTCGTTCTGCCGGTGCACACGGCGACGACCTTTCTGCGCGATCCCGACAACCAGTACCGCCGCGGGCGCAGCTACGGGCGCGCCGACAATCCGGGTTACGACCAGCCGCAGGCGCTGTTGACGGCGCTCGAAGGCGGTGCGGCATCGCTGCTGTTTTCCTCCGGAATGGCGGCGGCCGCCGCCGTCTTCCAGAGTCTCGAACGGGACGCGCATGTCGTGGCGCCGCTGGTAATTTATTGGGGCTTGCGGAGCTGGCTCAAAAGTTTCGCGGCGAGATGGGGGCTCGCGGTCGATTTTGTCGACACCACCTCGCTCGACGCGCTGCGCCGGGCGGTGGTCCCGGGCCGCACCCGCCTCGTCTGGATCGAGACGCCGGCGAACCCGCTGTGGTCGGTCACCGACATCGCCGCCGCCGCCGAGATCGCGCACGCCGCCGGCGCGATCCTCGCCGTCGACAGCACCGCCGCCACACCGGTGCTGACCCGGCCCCTCGAATTGGGCGCCGATCTCGTCATGCATTCGGCGACCAAATACCTGAACGGCCATAGCGACGTGATCGCCGGCAGCCTGACCGCCGCGCGCGAGGACGAGTTCTGGGCGCGGCTTGTCGCGGCGCGCAGCGGCGGCGGCGCGATCCTCGGCGGTTTCGAGGCGTATCTCCTGCTGCGCGGCATGCGCACGCTGTTCCCGCGGGTCGAGCGCGCCTGCCGTTCGGCCGAACTCGTGGCCGAGGCCATGTCGCGTCACCCACACGTGCGTCAGGTGCTCTATCCGGGCCTGCCTTCGGATCCCGGCCACGCGGTCGCCGCGCGCCAGATGCGGGGCGGCTTCGGCGGCATGCTCAGCATCTGCGTCGAGGGCGGCGCCGAAGCCGCGATCGCCGCGGCGGCGCGGGTGCGGGTCTGGCAGCGCGCGACCTCGCTCGGCGGGGTCGAAAGCCTGATCGAGCACCGCGCCTCGATCGAGGGCGCCGACAGCCCGGCCCCACCCGATCTTCTGCGTCTCTCGGTCGGCATCGAGGACCCCGCCGACTTGATCGCCGACCTCGAAACCGCGCTTGCCAGCTGAGCGTTATCCCCTGTCGTCCGAGATGGAGACTCAAGCGGCAGCGCGGGCGGCTTCGAGGATCATCGCGGCGCCTTTTTCGGCAATCATGATCGTGGGGGCGTTGGTATTGGTCGAGGTGACGGCGGGCATGACCGAGGCGTCGATGACCCGCAGCCGCTCGATGCCGCGAACGCGCAGCTGGTCGTCGACGACCGCCATCGCGTCGCCACCCATCCGGCAGCTGCAGGTCGCGTGGAACACGGTCGAGCCGTATTGCCGCGCGTAATCCAGTAGTTCGTCGTCGGTCCGGACATCGGGGCCGGGCAGCGTCTCGGCCGTGACGTATTTGGCGATCGCCGGTGCTGCGAAGAGACGCCGGACCATCCTGAGGCCGCCGACGACCGCGCGCCGGTCGGTCTCCTCGGAGAGATAGCGCGGGTTGATCGCCGGCTGCTCGGAGGGATCGGGCGAGCGCGCCTCGACATAGCCGCGCGACAAGGGCCGCATCTGCCACATGCCGACCGTCATGCCGGGCTTGTCGTCGAGCCGGCGCACCGGCCCCGGCGCGAAGCTGCCGGGCGAGAACAGGCACTGCACGTCGGGGGTCGCCGATTCCTCGAGCACCTTGACCGAGGCGCAGACGAGCGAGGAGGCGTAGGTCAGCATGCCGTCGCCCGGCGAAGAGATAGCGCAATACCTCGCCGGCGAGCGGCAGGCCGCGCGACTTCTCGTTCAAGGTCCTGGCGCCCGAGACCGCGCAGGCGACGCGGGCGATGTAATGGTCCTGGAAGTTGCGCCCGACCCCCGGCAAGGCGTGCTGGGCCTCGATGCCGACCCGGCCGAGATGGTCGGGATCGCCGACCCCGGACAATTGCAGGATATGCGGCGAGCCGATCGCTCCAGCCGACAGGATCACCTCGGCCGCGGCATCGGCCCGCTCGACCCCGCCGCCGCGGGCAAACTCGACGCCGACCGCCCGCGCCCCGTCGAACACGACGCGCCGCACAAGCGCGCCGGTGACGACCTGCAGATTGGCTCGCTTCAACGCCGGGCGCAGATAGGTGCGCGCGGCACTCTGCCGGCGCCGGCCGCGTCGGGTCTGCTGCACCCAGCCGATATTGTCGCCGGCGCCCGGCGGCAGGCGGTTCACGTCGTCGTGGTATTCGAGACCGATCTGCTTCTCCGGCCTCGATCATCTTGTGGCACAGCAGCGGCTGGTCGGAGGCGTGCGAGGTCAGGAGCGGGCCGCCCTCGCCGTGAAACTCGTCGCCGCCGCGCTCCCAGCTCTCCGCCTTCTTGAAATAAGGCAGCACGTCGTCCCAGCGACCAGCCGCGGTTGCCGCGCTGCGCCCAATGGTCGAAATCCTCGGGCTGGCCGCGGACATAGATCATGCCGTTGATCGAGCTGGAGCCGCCGAGCACGCGGCCGCGCGGATAGGGGATCGCGCGCCCGTTGGTGCCGGGATCGGCCTCGGCCTTGTAGCCCCAGGTGAGGGTCGGATGGTCGAGGAGCTTCATATAGCCGGCCGGGATGTGGATCAGCGGGTTGCGGTCGCGCTCGCCGGCCTCGATCAGGATGACGCTGGTCTTGGGGTCGGCGCTCAGCCGGTTGGCGAGCACGCAGCCCGCCGAGCCGGCGCCGACGATGACGTAATCCGCCTGCATGGCTCAGAGAAGATCGGCGACGGCCGCATGGTAGCGCCGCAACGCGCCGAGATGGTCGCCGAGCGTGTGGCCAGGAATGCGCTTGTGGCGGCGGCGGTCGAAAGTCGTCGTCAGGCAAAGATGCGAGGCGCCGGCAGATTTCCAGAACCGCGCCTTGTTGCGCCAATCGTTTTCGGACCCGGTCCCCATCGAAACCCAGACCTCGATCCCGACTTGCCTCGGGTCGCGGCCCGCCGCCTCGGTTAGCCGGCGCAATTTGTCGAGCACATCGGTGGCGCCCTGGTCGGGCTCATAGGCGTTCGGCATCCAGCCGTCGCCGCGCCGGGCGATGCGTTCGAGGGTGCGTTCGTGATGGCCGCCGAACCAGACCGGCACCTTGCCCGAGGGCGGCCGCGGATTGATGCCGGCGTCATCGATCGTGTGCCAGCGGCCGGTGAAGTTGACATGCGGCGCCGCCCACAATTTCTGCATGACTTCGACCTGCTCCTCCGAGCGGCGGCCGCGGTTATGGAAGTTCTCGTTGAGGCCGACGAATTCGACCTCGTTCCAGCCGACCCCGACGCCGAGCCGGAACCGGCCGCCCGAGAGCACGTCGAGACAGGCGGCCTGCTTGGCGACGAGCACGGTCTGACGCTGTGGCAGGATCAACACGCCGGTCGAAAAGCCGAGCTTCTGCGTGCAGCCGGCGAGATAGCCGAACAGCACGAACGGGTCGTGGAACAGATCCTCGGAGGTGTTGCGATCCCAGCCCGGCCGGCTTGCCGCGTTGACGCCCAGCACATGGTCGGGCGCCTCGACAAAATCGTAGCCGATCGCCTCGGCGGTTTGCGCATATTCCTTCACGACGGCGGGACCGCCGCCGACATCGCCCAATGGCAGCAAAGCGCCCAGTTCCATTACCGATCTCCTAAAAAATTGCTCTCCGAAGGGGTGCGGCCGACGACGGCGATCATCGGGTCCTGCTGGTCCTCGATCCATTGTCTGAGCGGATGCGTCGTGATGGCGACGAACCCGGCCTGGCGCAGATAGTGTTCGACGAGCCGGGCGTGACCCGCATCGTCGAGCGCACGCCAGACCGCCACCGCCTTCGTCCAGAAGCAGCGGTTTGAGAAGCTGACGACGAGCGGCGCGCCAGGGCGCAAGACGCGCGCGATATCGCGCAACACCGCGACCGGCCGCTGTAGATACTGGATCGAGACGCAGATCATCGCGGCATCGACACTCGCGTCAACGAGCGGCAATGCCGGATCGCGGTTGAGGTTCTGCACGAAAGAGCGGCTGAGCCGCCGATTGGCGGCCAACTCCTCGGCATTCATGCCGTGGCCGATCACCTCGCCATAGGCAATCTCGGGCGGCAGGTGACTGACCCAGCTCGACATCAGATCGAGTAAGACGCCGCCCGCCGGCAGCACGCTGCGGTAGAATTCGGTCAGCGCCGCGACGGCGCCGTCGTCGATGTGCAGCACCAGACGCGGCGGTTCGTAAAACGCCTCGTCATCCTCGGCGTCGAGTTTGGCGAAGGCTCCCGGCGGCAATCCGAGCCCGTCTTCGACCATTACCCTCTCCAGAATCCACCCGCTCTCGCGACGTTATCAGCGCCGGCGCGCGGCGCAAAGGGGACGAGGTCGCCGCCGCCTCTTCCGGGAAGGTGCGCAAAAACTTCGCGTGACGAGGATCAATGCTGCGTTGACGACACTGGGCGGCAGCCTCGTGACGCAATATAATCAGTAGATCAGTCCGGAGACCGTATCGGGTGTCGCCGTCTCGCTGCAGATCGTTTTCGCTGCTATCGCCGGCGGCATGCACTCTCTCTTGGGGCCGGCCGGCGGCAGGCTCTTCACGATCGCGCTCAACGAGGGGCGACGCATCCTGTTCGGCGCCCATTTCATCGGCGCCGCCAACACGATTTACGGAATCTTGTTGATCCTGTTTATTATCTTCACGCCGCGCGACATCGTCCGGCTCGCGGCGGAGCTTGTGGCTGGCGTCTTTGGTCGCCCCAGCAGCGAGGCTCGCGCGTCGGCCGTCGGCCTCTGACCAGAGCGTCGAGACGACGACAATTGGGAGGAAGCGCATGTTGCAGATGGCCGCACGCATGGGCGTGCTCGGGACCGAGACCGCGTTCGAGGTGTTGGCGCGCGCCAACGCGCTCGCCGCGCAGGGCCGCTCGATCATCAATCTCGGCATCGGCCAGCCCGATTTCCCGACCCCCGACCATATCGTCGAGGCCGGGCGCAAGGCGCTCGCCGACGGCCATCACGGCTACACCCCGGCAAACGGCATCCCGCCGCTGCGCGCCGCCGTGGCCGCCGACCTCTATCGCCGGCATAAGGTCGAGATTTCGCCCGACCATGTCCTCGTCGTTCCGGGCGGCAAGGTCACGATGTTCTTCGCGATCATGATGTTCGGCGAACCCGGCGTCGAGATCATGTATCCGAACCCCGGCTTTCCGATCTATGAGAGCGTGATCCGCTTTTCCGGCGCGACACCGGTGCCGATGCCGCTCCATGAGAGCGCCGGCTTCTCGTTCAACGCCGAAGAGGTGCTGGAAAAGATCACGCCGCGCACCCGGCTGATCATCGTCAACAGCCCGGCCAACCCAACAGGGGGTGTCGTGCCGCGGGCGCAATTCGACCGGCTCGTCGCCGGGCTCGAACGGCACCCGCAGGTCGCGGTCATGAGCGACGAGATCTATGGCGAGATCCTGTACGACGGCGCCGAGCACGTAAGCTTGCTGGGCTACCCCGAACTGCGCGACCGACTGATCCTGCTCGACGGCTGGAGCAAGACCTATGCGATGACCGGTTGGCGCCTGGGCTACGGGGTATGGCCAGAAGCGCTGTTCCCGGCGGCCGAAAGGCTTGCGATCAACTGCCATTCCTGCGTCAACGCCGCGGCCCAGTTGGCCGGCATCGCGGCGCTGACCGGGCCGCGCGAGCCGGTGCATCGGATGGTCGCGGCCTTCGCCGAACGGCGCGAGCTGATCGTCGCCGAACTCAACCGGCTGCCGGGGGTGCGCTGCGCCAAGCCCGGCGGCGCCTTCTACACTTTTCCGAACATCGAGGGCGCCGGCCTCGATGCCCGCACTTTGCAGGGCAAACTCCTCGATGAGACCGGTGTCGCGACCATCGCCGGCACCAGCTTCGGCGCGTTCGGCGAAGGCTACCTGCGGCTCTCCTATGCCGCCAGCCGCGAGGCTATCGCCGAGGCGATCGACCGCATCGGCCGGTTCCTCGGCAATCTGCCGCCGGCAAATCGGTAGCAATGATCGAAAGATCGGCAATCGGCTGACGTTTTCGGCGGCAATTCCGGAACAGAGCCCATCACGGGCATCGCCGAAGCCGCATGGCATGGGTTATGCTTCGAACGAGCAAGCTGCCCCGCCGATAGGGATGAAATGTCGATGAGGAAGATCGAGGCGATCATCAAGCCGTTCAAGCTCGACGAAGTCAAGGAAGCCCTGCACGAAGTCGGCATCAGGGGCATCACGGTGACCGAGGCCAAGGGGTTCGGCCGTCAGAAGGGGCATACCGAACTTTATCGCGGCGCCGAATATGTCGTCGATTTTCTCCCCAAGGTGAAGATCGAGGTCGTCATGGAGGACGAACTCGTCGAGCGCGCGGTCGAGGCGATCCAGCAGGCGGCGCACACCGGGCGGATCGGCGACGGCAAGATTTTCGTGACCTCGATCGACGAGGCGATCCGCATCCGCACCGGCGAGCACGGCGGCGACGCGCTTTAATTCAAGCGCGGAACGCCGGCGCCCGCGGCGCCGTCACGCGGCAGGCGGATCGTGAATTCGGTGAATTCGCCGGGACGGCTGTCGACCTCGATGCCGCCGCCATGCTCCTGGGTGACGATGTCGTAGCTGATCGAGAGGCCGAGCCCGGTGCCCTCGCCGGTCGGCTTTGTCGTGAAGAACGGCTGGAACAGTTTGTCGCGGATGTCCGGTGCAATGCCGACGCCGTTGTCGCGCACCCGCACCTCGACGGCGTTGCCGCGCTCGCGCGGTCGCCACCTTCAGCACCGGCGCAAACCCGCTCTCGCCGCCCTCGCGCTGCCGTTTGGCGGCGGCGTAAAAGCCGTTGCCGAAGAGGTTGATGAAGACGCGGATCATGTCCTGCGGCACGATCTCGATCGGCGCCAGGGCCGGATCGAACTCGCGCTCCAAGGTCACGTTGAATGTCTGGTCCTGCGCGCGCGCGCCGTGATAGGCGAGGTTGAGCGCCTCGTCGATCAGCCCGTTGAGATCGACCTTGCGCCGCTCGCCGCTGCCGCCGCGCGAATGTTCGAGCATGCTTTTGACGATGTTGTCGGCGCGCCTGCCGTGCTCGGCGATCTTTTCGAGATTGCCCGCAAGCAGCGCCACGATCTCGTCGAGTTCGGCGCGCCGGTCCTGGTCGAGCGCGGCCAAGGCCGGTTCGGTGATCTCCTTGACCTCGTCGAGAAGCTCGCCAGAGAGGCTCGGCGAAATTGTTGACGAAGTTGAGCGGGTTCTTGATCTCGTGCGCGATGCCGGCGGTCAGTTGGCCGAGCGAGGCCATCTTTTCGGCATGGATCAGGCTTGCCTGCGTCGTCTTCAATTCGCGGTAGGCGGCCTCGGCGGCGTCACGCGCGGCGCGGATCTCCTGCTCCGAGCGCTTCCTCTCGGTGATGTCGCCATAGATCAGCACCACGCCGCCATCCGGCATCGGGTTGTGGCGGATTTCGATGACCGTGCCGTCGGGGCGGGTCCGCTCGAAGCTGTAATGGTCGCCGAGCCGCGCCCGCAGCCGGGCGATCTCGGCCTCTGGATCGACCGCGCCGAACTCGCCGCGCATGGCCAGATAGCGGATGTATTCGTCGAAGCCGCGGCGGCTCGGCGAGAAACTCGTCGGGCAATTGCAATAATTCCTGGAAATTGCGGTTCCACGCCGCCAGCCGCAGGTCGGCGTCGAACATCGCCACCCCGTCGGCCATGTTGTCGAAGGTCACGCGCAACTCGGCCTGGCGCTGCGCCAGTTCATCGGTACGGGCGCGCAATTCGTTGAACAGCCGCGCATTCTCGATCGCGATGACGGCCTGGTCGGCGAAGGTGGTGACCAGCTGGATCTGCTTCTCGGTGAACGGTTCGACACGCGAGCGGGTTAGCGCGATCACTCCGACGAGCGATTTTTCGCGAGACAGCGGCACCCCCAGCATCGTGCGAAACCCCCCTAATTGCTGGGACTCCGGCCAATTATAATGAGGATCGCTAGCGGCATCGATGATATGCACAACCCGCTCCTCAAGCGCAGTGCGTCCGACCAGCGTGCCCGGACCGCGTGTGATCGGGTTGCTGGCAATAAACGCCTTGTATTCCGGCGTGAACCCGAACGCGGCTGAGAGATGGAACCGTCCGTCATGCAAGCGGAAGATAAACGCGTTCTCCCCCTCGCAGATTCGGGCGGCCGTCTCGACCAGTGTCTGCAGCACGGGTTCGAGCTCCGCGCCGGACTGGCTTATCACCTTCAGCACGTCGCTGGTCGCGGTCTGGTATTCGAGCAATTCCTGCAGGTCGCTGGTGCGCTGCTGCAGATCGTTGAGCAGCCGCGCATTCTCGATCGCGATCACCGCCTGGTCGGCAAAGGTGCGTGACCAACTGGATCTCGCGCTCGGAGAATGCCTCGATCCGTGCGGCGGGCGAGACCGATCACCCCGATCGCCACCCCCTCGCGCAGCAGCGGCACGCCGATCATCGTGTGCACGCCGCCGATCCGCGCGTCTTCCTTGGCCTCGTAGAGCGGGTCGGTCCAGGCGTCGAGGATCTGCACGGTGCGGCCTTCGATCACCGTGCGGCCGACCACCGTGCCGGTCCCCGGCCTGATCCTGACCGCGCGCTCGACCTCTTCGTATTCCGGCGACAGCATGTGCCCGGCTGCCCATCGATATTCGCCGTCGACATTCCGGTAGATCGTGGCCGAATCGGCCCGGCACAGCCGAACCGCCGTGGTCACGACCGTCTGCAGGATCGGATCGAGATCGAAGGCCGAGCCGCTGATGACCTTGAGCACGTCGCTGATCGCGGTCTGGTATTCGAGCGCTTCCTGCAGGTCGCGGTGCGCTCGCGCAACTCGTCAAGAGCCGCGCATTCTCCATCGCGATCACCGCCTGCGCCGCGAAATTCTGCAGTAGCGCGATCTGCTTGTCGGAAAAGGGCCGGACTTCCTGGCGGTAAATGTTGATCGACCCAAGCGAGCGTCTCGTCCTTGCGCAATGCCACCAGATCAAGGTGCGCGCGCCGCCGAGATCGACTAGTGCCCGGCGGATGCGGATCGCCGGCCCGATAAGGCTCTTCGTCTTATACGTCGGCGACGTGACATAACCGGCTCGCCGGAAACAATGCGAGCCAGAGATGCTCCCGGGATCGGTGGCGCGGATTACGACGCTGAACTCGACAACGGCCGGCGGTATGCCTCGGCGCGCCGCAGCGCGCAGAAATTGCTCGCCGTCGTAGCGCAAAAGATCGCCGAACGCCGCCTCGCAAAGCCGCATCGCCTTTTCCAGCATCGCGTCGAACACCGGCGCGAGATCGCCCGGCGAAGCATTGATGACCTGCAGCACCTCGGCGGTCGCGGTCTGCTGCTCCAAGGCCTCGCGCGTCTCGGTCAAGAGCCGCGCGTTCTCCATTGCGATCACCGCCTGCGCCGCGAAATTTTCGAGCAGCGCGATCTGCTTGTCGCTGAATGGGCGGATTTCTTGCCTGTAGAGCTGAATGGCCCCAAGCAGGTGATCGTCCCTGCGCAGCGCCACCATGAGCACCGGTTCGAGCACCGCCGAGATCGACGAAGGCGGAGCGGCCGGGATTGCCGGAGAGATATGCCGCGTCGGCACTCATATCGGGTTCGTGGATGATGCTCTCGCCACGAACGACCCGGATCAGCATACCGACGCCGCGTGAATCCGGCTTGAGCGGCTGTGTCGACAGATACTCGATTAAACGATCCGGGCCGTGAGCCGCCGCAGGCTGGAATTGTTCGCCATCATAGGTCCACAGCGCGCCAAAGGCGGTTTCGCAAAGCCGCATAGCCTTTTCGAGCATAGCGTCGAACACCGGCGTGAGGTCGCCGGGCGAGGAGTTGATGACCTGCAACACCTCGGCGGTGGCGGTCTGTTGCTCCAGGGCCTCGCGCGTCTCGGTCAGGAGCCGCGCATTCTCCATCGCGATCACCGCCTGCGCCGCGAAATTCTGCAACAGCGCGATCTGCTTGTCGGAGAAGGGGCCCGCTTCCTGACGGTAAAACTGAATCGCGCCGAGCAAGACGTCGTCCTTGCGCATCGCTGCGAGCAGCCCCGTCTGCGCGCCGGCAATATCGACGATGGCCCGGCGCAATGGGCTCGCGCCGCTGCGATAGGCCTCCGAGTTCGCCATATCGACGGCATGCGCTATGGGCTCACCGCGCACAAGTTGTTCGAACACGCCTCCGACCGCCGGCGTCGCCGGCTCGCGCAGCCACTCAGCAAGAGCGGGCGGCACGCGATGCGATGCCCGTGCGTGGAAGCGACCCCCATCGTAGGTCCAGAGAATTCCGAATATGGCGCCGCACAGCCGCGTCGCTTTTTCGAGCATCGTGTCGAAGACCGGCGCGAGGTCGCCGGGCGAGGAATTGATGACCTGCAACACCTCGGCGGTCGCGGTCTGCTGCTCCAATGCCTCGCGCGTCTCGGTCAGCAGCCGCGCATTCTCGATTGCGATAACCGCTTGCGCGGCGAAGCTCTTGAGCAGTTCCACCTGGCTTGGCGGGAAGGGCCCGGCCTCGGCGCGATTGACCGTGATCACCCCGATCGGAAGGCCTTCGCGCATCATCGGGGCCGACAGCACGCTGCGCAGTCCGATGGACTTCGCCCATTCCTGGCTCCGGTAAGCGGGGTCATCAAGAACATCGGGAATATGTACGACGACGCAATCGGCCACCGCCCGTGCCGTCGCGTTGTCCCGGCTGGGCGGGGCGGGAAACAGCCGCCGTGTCGTCTCGATCGCGTGCGGTGAAAAATGGCTCTCGGCAAGAAAATGGATCAGCTTCCCATCAAAGCGGTAGACGCTTGAGTTCAACGCGTTGCACAGACGTGCTGCACTGTTGGCGATCGCCTCGAAAACCGGCCCCAAATCCGTCGGCGAACCATTGATTACCTGCAACACCTCGGCGGTCGCAGTCTGCTGCTCCAATGCCTCGCGCGTCTCGGTCAGCAGCCGCGCGCTCTCCATCGCGATGACCGCCTGCGCTGCGAAATTCTGCAACAGCGCGATCTCTTTCTCGGTGAACGGCCGCACCGCCTGACGATAGACGGTCAAAGCGCCGAGCAACGTGCTCGTCTTTGCGCAGCGACAACGGTGGCGAGGCTGCGGCCGCCGGCGATGGTCGACAAACCGCCGGGCGCCATCGTGGCCGGCGCGGTAAAGTTCGGTGTCCTCGACATCGGCGATGTGCACGACGGGTTCGCCCGCGGCAATGCGCGACCATGTGACGCCGACCGAGGTCGGCTGCGCGCCCTGCGCGTACTGCTCCGCGATAAAATCGGGATCGCCGTGCACGGCGACGGACCGGAACCGCTCGCCGTCGATAGGTGGCCAACTGTCCGCGCGCCGCGCCGCACAGATCACGCCTTTTCCAGCATCGCGTCGAACACCGGGGCGAGATCGCCGGGCGAGCGAATTGATGACCTGCAACACCTCGGCGGTCGCGGTTTGCTGCTCCAGCGCCTCGCGCGTCTCGTCGAACAGCCGCACATTCTCGATCGCGATGACCGCCTGGTCGGCGAAGGTCTCGATCAGCTTGATCTGCGCGGCGGTGAACGGCTTGACCTGACGCCGGGCGCAGCCGATGACGCCGATCGGCACGCCATCGCGCAGGATCGGCACGCCGAAAAACGAGCGATACCCGGTCGCCTTCTGTAGCACCTCGCGGGTCCGCAGGTCGTAATCGGGATCGGCGAGAACGTCCTCGATCTGCACCGCCCGACCGTCGACAAAGGCGCGTCCCATCACGAAATGGCGACCGGGTGCCCGTGGGAAGAGGCTGTGGAAGGCCGCCGCCTCGTCGGGCGACAGCTTGTTGATCGCGGCGAGATGCAGGAGCCCGTCGTCGAACCTTGCGACGGCGCTGAACTCCGCCTCGCACAATTCGGCGGCCCGCGCGACGATGGCCTCGAAGACCGGCGCCGGGTCGCAGCGCGAGGCGTTGATCAGTTGCAGGATTTCGGCCGCGGCGGCCTGTTGGGCGAGCGCCGCGTCGCGTTCGGCTGCGCATTGCGCAAGGCGGCGTTCGAGGTCGGCGATGGTTCCCGCGGGATCGCTTGCCCGGTCGTCAACCAGCCCAGTCATGTGCCCACCCTGGCCGAGCCGAAAATGCTCGACCGCATCATAGCTTGATGGGCGGTCGGGTTCAGCCGAAAGAAAGGCCTCCGGCGTTGGTGGCGCGACCGGCAGGCCACTTCCTTGTTCGCATTCGCCGCCCACTCACAAGACGACGCTAAAGTCGCCACAATCCCATGGCATTAACAACCCAGGAACGCCCAAGTATGGAGGAAAAACATTCTAACCCAAGGCCCGTTTGCTGTTTTTTCGTTGCAAATAACAGCAAAAACAGCAAAACCACGATGACGCTGGGTGGTCCGAATCTAACGTTTCCTCCGAGTTATGGCCGCGAAAACGGGCGCTCAGGCCAATCTACTCCGACCCCGCTTACGCAGGGTAACTGTGACGAACAGCGGGGACTCCGCCCATCTCACTTGTACGGGAGCGTCGCCGCGATCGCCGGGGCGGGCAGCCGCCGCGGGCCGTCAGAGCGCCAGCGGCTGGCCGTCCAGATCCTCGGCGCGCTCGATCTCGATCAGCACGGCGAAGCCTTTCTTGTCGGGGTCGCGGTCCTTTTCCGGCTGGATCAGCCGGCGCCAGACCTCGTCATAGACCGGCCCCGATTTATGGATCCTGGCGCGGCCGTAGAAGCGGGCGATGCCGCCCTTCGGCAGGACGCCTTCTTCGCGCAGTTGCGGCTTGCGGAAATAGACGGTCAAGGGTGTGCCGTCCTTGAGATTGGCGCTGGTCGAGCCCTTGCCGCGCTCCCACAAGCCGATGTGGCTGTCGTCATAGACCATCGTGCCGCCGCGCGGCGTCACCTGGGCAAAGCCGTTCGGTAGGACGCTGCCGACAAGACAGACATTGGCCGGAAAGGCGCTGTCGATATGCGGCTGCAGGATTTTCGGGATTGTCGCCATGGTGCCTCCTCCGTATTTGGCTCGTCGCAAGGGTTCAGATGGCCTGATCGAAGGGTCGAGGCCACGTCGCGCGTCGTCATCGGCGCCGAGGCCGTCGATCTCGGCAAGAAAGAGCGGGTGGAGCTGGTCAAATTGGTCGCGATGGCGCTCCCTCTCAACCCGCCCGCGCGGCGGCAAATTCGCGCAACTGCGCGATCATATCGGAAATGTCGGCCTTGATCCGCGCGAATCCGGCGGTCTTCTCCAATGTCTTCTGGTTCATGTACAGCGAGCGGTCGACCTCGATCTGCAGGCTGTGGCGGTTCTCGGCCGGGCGGCCCTGGCGCTTGACGATCTCCACACCCTTGTAGATTTCGTTGATGCGCACGTCGTAGCCGCGCGCCCGCAATATGCCGGCGACTAACTCGGTGAATTCGCTGGTGCAGGTCGTGCCGTCGCGGTCGCCGAGCACGAAATCGGCGCAATCCCCTTCCTGCTTGGCGGTGGGCGAGGACGGCATCGAATGGCAGTTGACATGCCAGACGACACCGTATTTGGCGTGCATCCGGTCGCAGGCGTCGGCGAGCACGCGGTGATAGGGGGTGTGATAGCGTTCGAGCCGCGCCATGACCTCGTCGACGGCGAGCTTGCGGTCATAGATATGCGTGCCCGGCCGGGCGATGCGGCGGACGACGCCGAGACCGGCGCGCGTCTTGTGCGAGGGCCGTAGTGGTGCCGGCCAGGCGCCGTCGAGGATCGCCTCGTCGAGATCGTCGACGGAGCGGTTGGGATCGAGATAGCTGCGCGGAAAGACGGCGCCGATCAGGGTCGCGCCATGCGCCGGGAGCGGCCTCGTAGAGTTCGTCGACATAGGCGTCCTCGGCGCGGCGCAATACTTCGAGCGGGCAGGAAAAGCGGAAATCGTCGGGATAATGCGATCCGCTGTGCGGCGAGTCGAAAACGAGCGGCACTTCATCGGCGGGCGGGTCGCGGCGCCACAGCACGCCGGGGATTTCGAAGCTCATTTGCAGAAGGCTCGCTTGTCGGCCGGATTGGGTTGAATTTACGGGAGCGCGGCGCCGCCCGGCAAGCGATCCGCGATTCCCACCGTGGGCAAGCCTCTGGCGCCCGGTTGCGCATCAGCCTAGGCTTTGCCGATGAGCGGGACAGCGATCGCCAGCCTCGACATGGTGCGGCGCCTCGTCGGCTACGACACGACGAGCCGGCTGTCGAACCTGGCGCTGATCGAGTTCGTCCGCGACTATCTCGACGGCCACGGCGTGCGCAGCGAGCTCATGTTCGACGAGACCGGGCAAAAGGCCAATCTCTACGCGACGATAGGCCCCGAGGAGGGCGGGCGGGATCATGCTCTCGGGTCATACCGACGTGGTCCCGGTCGACGGCCAGGAATGGCGCAGCGATCCGTTTGCCGTCGTGGCCCGCGAGGACCGGCTCTACGGCCGCGGCACGGCCGACATGAAGAGCTTTATCGCCGTCGTGCTCACACTGCTGCCCGAGCTTCGCGTGCGCGATCTGCGCATCCCGTTGCATCTGGCTTTCTCCTATGACGAGGAGGTCGGCTGCTACGGCGCGCGCCGTCTTGTCGCCGCCCTCGCCGACCGGCCCGACCGCCCGAGGCTCTGCATCGTCGGCGAACCGACATCGATGCAGCCCGTCACCGGGCACAAGGGAAAGAACAGCTACCGCTGCCAGGTGCACGGCTTCGAATGCCATTCGGCGCTCGCCCATCTCGGCGTCAACGCGGTCGAGGCGGCGGCCGAACTCGTCGCGCAACTGAAGGCGATGGCGCGGCGAAAGCGCGAGGCGAGGGCCGTTCGACCCCGATTATGCGCCGCCCTATACGACGATCCATACCGGGACGATCTCGGGCGGCACGGCGCTCAACATCGTGCCCAAGGATTGCAGCTTCGATTTCGAATACCGGCTCTTGCCCGCCGACGACCCCGAGGCGCCGATCCGCGAACTGCGCGCTTTCGCCGAAGAGCGGCTGCTGCCGGAGATGCGCGCGGTGCAGCCGCAGACATCGATCGATTTCGAGGAATTGTCGGCTTATCCCGGTCTCGACACGCCGGCCGATGCCGAGATCACGCAGCTCGTCGCCTCGCTTACCGGCGCCAACGGCACCGGCAAGGTCAGTTTCGGCACCGAGGCCGGGCTTTTTCACCGCATCGGCATCCCGACGGTGATCTGCGGTCCGGGCTCGATCGAACAGGCGCACAAGCCCGACGAGTTCATCGCTCTCGACCAGATCGCGCAATGCGAGACCTTCATCCGCCGACTGTTCGCGCGTTTGACCGCGTGACCCGCGTGACGGCGGCGGGGATCGGGTGCAAAATCGCCGCCCGAGACCCGATCGCTGGAGCGCCTGCGTGCCCGAGCCCACCTACACCGTCGAGCTGAGCCCGCCCGACATCGAGCCCTATCGCGCCGGCAATACCGGCGTCGATTACGTCACGAGCTTCGACAGCGGCCGCGCCGGCCCGCATGTTCTCGTCACCGCGCTGACCCACGGCAACGAAATCTGCGGCGCGATCGCGCTCGATCGGCTTTTCCGCGCCGGCCTCGAGCCACGTTGCGGCCAGCTGACGCTCGCCTTCGACAATGTCGCCGCCTACCGCACCTTCGACCGCCGGGTTCCGATCGCATCGCGCTATGTCGATGAGGACTTCAACCGCCTGTGGCATCCGGCGACTCTGGACGGGCCGCGGCAATCGAGCGAACTCGCCCGCGCCCGAGAGATGCGGCCGTTCGTCGAGGCGGCCGATTTCCTGCTCGACATCCACTCGATGCAATACGCGACCGCGCCCTTGATGCTGGCGGGCCTTCTCGACCGCTCGGTGGCCTTGGCGCGCCAGGTCGGGATCCCCGAGCTGGTCGTCTGCGACGCCGGTCATGCGGCGGGGCCGCGGATGCGCGACTATGCCGGCTTCGCCGATCCCGCCGCGGCGAAGACCGCGCTCTTGATCGAGGCGGGTCAGCACTGGCAGCACGACACCGCCGAAATCGCGACCGACGTGATGCTGCGCTTTCTCGTCGCCCTCGGCACGCTCGCCCGCGACGAGGCGGCGGCGATCGGCGGTTGGCATTTTGCCGAGCAGCCGCGCCAGCGGGTCATCGAAGTCACTGAGGCGGTCACGATAACGAGCGACCGGTTCGAATTCGTCGCCGATTTCCGCGGCCTCGAAGTGCTGACGCCGAAGGGAACGCTGATCGGCAGCGACGCCGGACGGGAAATCCGCACGCCTTATGACGATTGCGTGCTGATCATGCCGTCGCGGCGTTTGGCTCGGGGCCACACCGCAGTCCGGCTCGGCCGTTTCGTCGCGTGAAGGCGGCCCTCGCCCGGGTCTTTGCGGAGGCGCCAGCCAAGCGCAGTTTTCCGCCGGTGGTCGATACGCGGGCGCGGGTTCTCGTGCTCGGCACGCTTCCCGGCGAGGAGTCGCTGCGCCGTCAGCAGTATTATGCGCATCCGCGCAATCTGTTCTGGCCGATCCTGTTCGCTTTGTTCGACGCGTCCCCGGCCGATGAGTACGACGCTAGGCTCGCTTTCGCGCAGGCGCGGCGGGTGGCGCTCTGGGACGTGTGCGCGCACGGTGAGCGCGAAGCGAGCGCCGACGCGACGATACGCCGCGAAGCGCCCAACGCGATCGACCGACTTCTAGACGCCCATCCGCAGATCGTCGCCGTCGTCTTCAACGGCAGCGGCGCCCAGCGACTCCACGACCGCCATTTTGCCCGCCGGCCGGGGCTGGCCTATCTGGCGATGCCGTCGACAAGTCCCGCCCATGCCCGGCTCGACTTTGCCGCCAAGCTCTCGCGCTGGCGGGCGTTGCTCGAGGCGTTCGACGCTTAGAGCCGATAGAAGGCCGCGGCGTTCTTCCACAAAGAACCGCTCGCGGGCATCGAGGGTCCGGACGAGGCCAAGGCGGCGATGGCGAGCCCGGACGCCCGCCGTTTCCTTATTGAGCTGATACATGTGCCACGAATTGCGCACGCCGCTCAACGCGATCCTGGGGTTTTCCGAACTTCTCGAACGCAACATCGCCGGGCCGCTGCAGCCGCAGCAAGCGGAGTACGCCGGCTATATTCGACAGAGCGGCGAGCATTTGCTGCATGTCATCGACGAGATCCTCGACGCTCGCCAGGATCGACGCGGGCAAGCTTGAATTGCACGAGGAGGCGGGCCTCGATCCGCGCCGGCTCATCGAGCAGTGCCTGCACCTCGTCGCCGACGGGGCAAAAGCGGGCGGGATTGCGCCTTTCCGCCGAAATCGGCGACGACGTGCCGCTCATCGTCGCCGATCGCACCCGGCTGATGCAGATACTGCTGAACCTGTTATCGAATTCGGTCGAATTCACCGAGCCGGGCGGGGCTGTGACATTGAGCGCGCGCCGCGACATTGGCGGCGACATCGTCTTCGAAGTCCGAGACACGGGTGTCGGCATGACGCGGCCCGAAATTGCAATCGCTCTCGAGCCCTTCGGTCAGGTCGACCCGGGCTCGACCGGCGATGCGAGGGGACCGGGCTCGGATTGCCGCTCGCCGCGCGGTTCGCCGAACTCCACGGCGGCGCGCTGCGCATACGACAGCAGGAAGGGGCATGGAACGACGGTCGCGATAACATTGCCCGCCTCTCGGGCGATGGCCGCCGCAGCTCCTGCCGAAGCGGCTCCGGCAGCCGCCTGAACCGGCCTACCGCCGCCGCGCGGCATGCTAAGATCAGCCCCGGAATCAATCCGGGCGGAGGGCTTGAGGATGCAGCGCGATTACGAGACGGTGCGGGTCGAGGATCGCGGCGGCGGGCTCCTGCTGCTGGTGCTTGACCGGCCACAGGTCGCCAACGCCATGAACACCCAAATGGGGCGTGACCTGCTGGCGTTTTTTGACGGCGTCAACGCCGCCCCGAATATGGCGCGCGCGGTCGTCATGACCGGGAAGGGAGAGAAGGCCTTTTGCGCCGGCGGCGATCTCAAGGAACGCAACGGCATGACCGACGAACAATGGCAGGACCAGCATCTGCTGTTCGAACGCATGGTCCGCGCCTTTATCGCCTGCCCGGTCCCGGTGATCGGCGCGGTTAACGGTGCGGCCTATGCCGGCGGCTGCGAGCTGGCGCTCTGCTGCGACTTCATCTACGCCGCCGAAACGGCCCGCTTCGCCTTGACCGAAGTGACCTTGGGCATCATGCCGGGCGCCGGCGGCACGCAGAATTTGCCGCGCGCGGTCGGCGAACGCCGGGCGAAGGAGATCATCCTGACCGGCCGGCCCTTTTCGGCGCAGGAGGCCCGCGACTGGGGCATGGTCAACCGGCTATGCGCGGCCGGCAAGGTCGTCGACGAAGCCTTGGAGACCGCCCGCCGCATCGTCGACAACGCGCCGATCTCGGTGCGGCAGGCCAAGCATGCAATCCATCACGGGCTGCAGATGGATCTGGCGAGCGGCATGATGCTCGAAATCGAAGCCTACAACCGCATGGTCCCGACCGAGGACCGCCGCGAGGGCATCGCCGCCTTCAACGAGAAACGACAACCCCGCTTCCGCGGCCGCTGACAGGTTTCCGCGAGCCCCAGTAGATGGCGCCGCACCGGTCGTGGCAGAATGCCCTGCAGCGGTTACGGGAGGAAGGCGATGGCCGAGTTGCAGGACAGGATCGTGCTGGTCACGGGGGCTGGTGCCGGGATCGGACGGGCCACGGCATTGGCGATGGCGGCGGCCGGCGCCGCGGTCGCCGCTGCCGATATCGATCTCGCCGCAGCACAGCGGCTTGCCGCCGAAGCCGCCGGCAATCGCGGCCGCGCGATCGCGATCGAGGCCGATTGCGGCGATGTCGCCAGCATCGATGCGATGGTCGCCCGAGCCGTCGCCGAATTCGGCCGGCTCGACGTCATCGTCAACAATGCCGGCGTCACCCGATACGCCCCGATCATGGAACTGACCGAGGCCGATTGGGACCGCATCCATCGGGTCAACGCCAAGGGCGTGTTCTTCTGTCTGCAGCGCGCCGCGCGACAGATGATCGAGCAGCACCGGCGCGACGGCAGCGGCGGCCGCATCATCAACATCGCGTCGATCTCGGGTCGCGGCTATGCCGGCGCCTCGAACGCCGCCTATGCCGCGAGCAAGGGTGCGGTCATCGCCCTGACCAAGACCGCGGCCCAGCAACTGGGCCGGCACAACATCAACGTCAACGCGATCTGTCCCGGGGTCACCCGCACCGCACTCGGCGCCCGCAACGCGGTGACGCGCGCCGCCGAGCGCGGGATTACGGTCGCCCAGTTGCAGGCGGAGCAGGAAGCCGTGATCCCGATCGGCCGCGCCAACGGGCCCGAGGACATCGCCGCGATGGCGGTCTTCCTCGCCTCGCCCGGCGCGCGCAACATCACCGGCCAGTCCTACAATGTCGATGGCGGGCTGGTGCCGAGCTGAGCGCCGGTCGCGCGCCGCACCAACCGGCTGAACGAGCTTGCTGTTCCGCCAGCCGGGGGCCGGCGGCGAGCCCGGTGCAGGGCGACGGCGCTGGCGGCGCGCCGGCCTGCCGCGGCTGCTCAGCGCCCGCCTGCCGTTCTATTACGGGTGGATCGTGCTCGCCTGCCTGTGCTGTGCCGGCTTTGCGCGCCAGGGCGGGGCGACTGCCACCTTCTCGGTCTTTGTCGAGCCGCTGACCCGCGAATTCGGCTGGTCGCGCACCGCGATTTCGGGGGCCGCCTCGCTCGGCGGGGTACTCGCGGCGCTGTTGTCGCCGCTGATCGGCCCGCTGCTCGACCGGCACGGCTCGCGCGCGACACTCTGCCTCGCCGTCCTCGGCACCGGGATCGCGACCTTGCTGTTGTCGCTGACCCAGTCGCTCCTCGTGTTCTATCTGCTCTTCTGCATCGCCCGGCTGAACTGGGCGAGCCCCTTCGAACTCGGCATCTACAGCGCGCTCAACAACTGGTTCGTGGCGCGCCGGCCGCTGGCGAATTCGATCGCCATGGTGGCGCAGATGGCGGGGCTGGTCGCGATGCCGATGGTGGCGCAACTGGCAATGCGCAGCCATGGCTGGCGCGCCGGCTGGATCGCACTCGGCCTCACGGTACTCGTCGTCGGGTTCATGCCGGTCTGGCTGTTTCTGGTCCGCCGGCCGGAGGATCTGGGATTGCTCCCCGACCATGCCGCATCGCAGACCGCCGCCCGGTCCGGCGCCGCGCTGCCGCCGATCGAGACGACGTTTTCGCGCCGGCAGGCAATCCGCACCCCGGCCTTCTGGCTGTTGCTCGGCTACACGGTCCTCGTCTATCCGGTGCAGGCCGGCGTGAGCCTGCACCAGGCAGCCAATCTGATCGAGCATGGCGTTGCCGCGACGGCCGCGGCCTCGATCGTCAGCCTGTTTTCGCTGATGTCGGGGGTGGCGAGCGCCGCCTGCGCGCTCATGCCGCGCTCCTGGCCGATCCGCTATCCGATGGCGCTGGGCGGCGCCTTTCTGACGGTCGGCTGTGCTACGATGATCGGCATCGCCTCGGCGCGGCAGGGGGCGATCGCCGCCGCACTGTTCGGGCTCGGCATCGGCGGCATGCTGACGCTGCTGCCGATCGCCTGGGCCGACTATTTCGGCCGCGCCAATTACGGCGCGATTTGCGGGCTGGCGTTATCGGCGCAGGTCGTGGCGCAGGCCTGCGGCCCCCTGTTGTCAGGCGTGCTGCATGACTGGACCGGCGACTACCGCCGGTCGCTCGAATGCTTCACCGCACTTTCGCTGCTGAGCATCGGCGCCGCCCTCGCCGCCCGCCAACCGCAGCCGCGCGCTCAGCCCGCCTGATCCGAACCGGCGCGCCGGGCGCCCGCCTTGTCGAGAAGCTGTTCGAGGACTTCGTAGGGCTGGGCGCCGACGACACCGTAGCGGCCGGCGACGAAGGTCGGGACCCCGGTGACGCCGTAGCGCGTGCGACTTTGCCCAATCCTGGTCAACCGCGTCCTTGAAGCGGCGCTCGGAGAGGACGGCCCGCGCCTCCTCGGCCGGGAGACCGACCGAGCCCACGAGTTCGCACAGCACCCCGGGATCGCCGATATTCCGCGCATCAACAAAATAGGCGCGGTAGAGCGCGTCGTGGAGCGCCGCGCCGCCGGCCTGCGTATCCGCCCATTTGCCCAGCTCCTGGGCTAGCCTACTGTTATAGGTGTGGGTGCGCCGTCCGTATAGCAGGCCCTCGGCATCCATCAGCCCCTTCATCCGACGGTACATCGCCTCCGGATCGGCATTACGCCCGGCGTAAAGATCGGCCATTGACCGACCCTCGGCCGGGGTCTCGGGATGCAGCGGGAAATGCACTAGCCGCACCTCGATCTCGAATTCCCGCGTCAGCTTTTCAATACGCACGGTACTGAGATAGCACCACGGTCAAACGTAGTCGGTGAAGATTTCGAGCGTGATCGGCGTCGTCATCGACGGCCCTCCGTGCAGCATTTACCGGATCATCCTAAAGAAAACCGAAGCGTGGTGCTATGATCCCTTCGCGGCACCTTGCCGCGCTGGCCGACGGACGGAATTCGTGATGCCGCCTGCCGCCTCGGATGCCCTCTATGCCGAGCAGATCGGCATCGTCTACCGGCAGATGCCGATCGCGCTTGCCGTCAATCTGGCGAATGCGGCGCTGACGGCGGCCGTGCTGACGCCGTTGACGCACCGGCCCTCGCCCTCGGTTTGGCTCCTTGCCATCGCCGCCGTCACCGCCGCGCGCTGGTTCTTGTGGCGACGCCATCGCCGCGCGCAGAATCATCTGCGGGACATCCGCCGATGGTCCGTGTTGGCGGCGGGGGGCTCGTTGCTGGCCGGGCTCGGCTGGGGCGTCGGCGCGGCGCTGCTGTTTCCTGAAATCCCGATCGCGGGCCAGATCTTTTTGACCTTCGTGATCGGCGGGATGTGCGCCGGCGCCGTGGTGTTGAGCGCATCGCACATGCCGACGCTCCTCGCGTTTCTACATGCGGCAAGCCTGCCGATGGCCATCCGGTTCTTCGTCGAGGCCAGTGAGGCTGACGCCGCGCTCGGAATCATGATCCTGATCTTCGCCGCCGCCCTCTCGCTCGCCGGGGCCTATCTTCATCGGGTCTTCGCCGAGACGCTGCGCTTGCGCTTCGAACTCGGTTCGGCGACAAAGCGCCTGGAAGCCGAAATCGCGGAGCGTGAATCCACCGAAGCGGCGCTACGCCAAGCACAAAAACTCGAGGCGGTAGGGCAGCTGACTGGCGGGATCGCTCATGACTTCAATAATCTCTTGACCGTCGTGATCGGCAATCTGGCGCTGGCTGAGGCCCGGCTCGGCGAAAACGCCGAGGTCGCTCGCCTGCTGAAGGGCGCCCTGCGCGCCGGCGAGCGGGGTGTCGCGCTGATCCAGCGTCTCTTGGCCTTCGCCAGGCAACAGCGGCTCGATCCTCGGCCCGTCGATCTATCGCGGTTGATCGACGGCATCGAGGATCTGCTGCGGCGGACACTGGGGCCGCAGATTATGCTCGTCACTCGCGCTGCCGCCGATGTCGGCCCGGCGCGGATCGACCCCGAACAGCTTGAACTCGCGATCCTGAACCTCGCGATTAACGCCCGCGATGCCATGCCGCAGGGCGGAACGCTCCTCATCGGCCTCGAAAACCGGGCGAGCGGCGGAAATGCGCCGGTGGAACTGGTTGCCGGCGGGTATGTCGTCCTGTCGATCGTCGATAACGGGACCGGCATGGAGGAGAGAGTCCTGGCGCGAGCTTTCGATCCGTTCTTTACGACCAAGGAGATTGGCGCCGGGTCCGGGTTGGGGCTGCCGATGGTGCAGGGATTCGCCGCGCAATCGGGGGGTGCTGTGCACATCCGTAGCCAACCAGGCACCGGCACGACGGTTGAATTGTGGCTTCCGCAGGCAGCCGAACCGGCGCTCGACGTGCCGGCCGAAATTGAGCATGGCGCATCGCTGCAGCGGAGCACCGCCGCGATCCTGCTCTGCGACGACGATGCCGATGTGCGCCGGTTCCTCGCCTCGTTTCTGCAAGGCGCGGGCTACACTGTCCACCAGGCTGACGGTCCCCGCTCCGCTCTGCAAATTCTCGAAACCACAATCGAAATCAGTCTCTTCGTGATCGACTACGCAATGCCGGAAATGAACGGGCTAGAAACCATCCGGCAAGCTTGGCAGCGCCGGCCGGGATTGAAGCCGCTGCTGATCACCGGCCATCCCGGCGCCTGGAGCGGCAGCATCTCCGGCGTGCCATTGCTGCGCAAGCCGTTCACGCCGGACCAACTCGCCCGACACGTCGCCGCCATTCTGACAGGTGGAGCATTCGATTAACGTCGGATATGTGCTCGACGCAGTTGCGGACTCCCCGGCGGCCGCATTAAAATTCGTCCAGCAGGGGGTTTGCGATGTCTTGTAATCGGCGGTTTTTGCCGGGACTTGTTACCGGCTTGGCGGGAAGTCTTACTGCTCTCAGGCTGCAGCGAATTTCGTCATGCGATCGGGATGGATCCCACCTCGCCGGACGAATTCGCCGTCGAGTCGCGGGCGCCGCTGACGATCCCGCCGGATTTCGATTTGCGGCCGCCGCAGCCGGGAGCGCCGCGGCCGCAGGAGAAAAGTTCGGACCAGCTTGCGCGTCAGGTCATGGAGCAGGCGGGGCCGGGTGAGCCGGGCAAGCAGGCCCCGGACTTCCGCCTGCGGCGCTCCGAGGACGGGCTGCCCGATATCGGCGCGCCGAGCGCCCAGGCCCCCGATCCGAATTCGGTCGTCGCCGAGCAAAGCCTGTCGCAGAAGCTGCTCGGGACGGGTGACACCGGCGCCGCCGGTGCCACGATCGAAAAGCGCGAGACGACGCCGCTCAAGGGTGTCTACTGAGGCCTTCTGCGCTCACCCGGCGGCAGCGAGGCGCAGCAGGCCGCCGATCTCCGGCAGGCTGTCGAGGCTCCCGATCATCCCGCGCAATTCGCGGGTACGCGGCGCGCCGAGCAGCGGCTCGACCAACGCCTCGAATTTGCCGGCAAGCCGCCGGCCCTGCTCGGCGATATCGCTCTCGGGGATGCCGAAATCGTGGCGGGCGGAGACGCGCCTCCCGTCGCTCAGCGTCAAGTCGAGTTCGCTCACCGTTTGCGGCCACGATTCCTGGAAGTCGATCGCAATCCGCTCGCGCAGCCGCACCAGCGCCGGGTCCCGCGCATTGGCCTCGCAGTAATTGTCGAGCCCTGCGGTGTCAATCCCGGCGAGAGCCATCGCCACGGTTTGGCGCAGGCTGAACTTGCTCTGCAGCCCATCGGCGGGTGCGGAAATGTTACAGATGCGGTCGCAGCCGCGATCAAGCCGCAAACTCGCGCCCGCGATCATATCCGGGCTCAGCCGATGCTCTTCGCGGAGCCGCCGGGCGCATTCGATCGGCGCATGAGTCATGTAGCAGGCGGCGTGGTATTTGAAGAGGTTGGCAAGGATATAGAAGCCCCTCTTCGGCGCGGCGCGGGCGGCCTTGGGCGCGAAATCGGGGCCGTGGGTCGCGGCGAAGCCCTGAATGCATTCGACGATGTCGGTGCGGCTCGAAAAACCGCGTGCCGCGAGACGGGCGGCCAGGAGCCCGTTCTGCGCCGCCTTGCCCGCGTGAAACGGTTTGCACATCGTGCCGAATTGCGATTTTAGCCCGGCCGCCTGGGTGCCGGCGATGCCGAGGGCGGTCGCGGTCTGCTGTGCATCGAGCCCGAGGAGCCGGGCGCACGCCGCCGCGGCGCCGAAGGCGCCGATCGTGCCGGTGGCGTGAAAACCGAGTTCGTAATGGCCGGGTTGCAGCGCCCTGCCGATATGGCACATCGTCTCATAGCCGGCGACAAACGCGGTTACGACATCGCGCCCGCAGCTGCCTCTGACTTCGGCCAGGGCCAAAAGTGCGGGCAGAATCACCACCGAGGGATGCCCCGGCATCGCCAGATTGACGTCGTCGTAATCGAGCGCATGCGCCGCCGCACCGTTGACCAAGGCAGCCGCCAACGCCGGCAGCCGCCGGTTATGGCCGATGACGCTCGCCTGGGCCGACCCTGATTTCCGCCGCCATCTCTTCGAGCAGGATCGCGACCAGCGGATCGCCGGCCCCAGAGAGCCCGACGCCGAGATAATCGAGCACGCATTGCCGAGCCAACTGGCGCACCGCCTCGGGGAGCGCATCCGCGCGCAATTCCGTCGCGGCAGCGGCGAGAGATCGGGTGAGGTCTTGAGCCTGAGTATCGTCGGTCATCATGCCCTCCGTCGCGGCGTCGCTTTATCTCTAGCGCAATCTCCGTGCGTTGCCGAGCCTCGCGCCTCAGGGCCGACGGGCCGCTCGGGCAGATGGGCCGATGCGCGGCGGGCGCGGCAGGGTTGCGGACCTTTTAATCCTGGCACGACAGCCGATTTCTTCGGCATCGACGGGGCTGTCGAACCCCGCACCCGGAGAAGCTGAAATGATCGAACGCAGACCCTTCGGCCGCCTCGGCGGCGTGAACCACGGCTGGCTTGACACCCGCCATCATTTCTCGTTTGCCGACTACCACGATCCGGATCGGATGAATTGGGGCCGGCTGCGGGTCTGGAACGACGACACTATCGCGCCCGAGACCGGCTTTCCACCACACCCGCATTCGGACATGGAGATTATCACCTATGTCCGCGATGGGGCGGTCACGCATCTGGACAGCCTCGGCAACAAGGGCCGCACCGAGGCGGGCGACGTGCAGGTCATGAGCGCCGGCACCGGCATCCGCCATTCGGAATATAATCTCGAGCCGGAACCGACCCGGATCTTTCAGATCTGGATCGTGCCGACGCGGCGCGGCGAGGCGCCGAGCTGGGGGACACGGCCGTTTCCCAAAGGAGGGCGTTCGGGGCGTTTCGTCCCGCTGGCGAGCGGCTTTGCCAATGACGAGGATGCGCTGCCGATCCGCACCGACGCGCGCGTGTTGGGTGCGGCGCTGTGCGCGGGCGAGAGCGCCGAATATTCGCTGGCGGCGGGGCGGCATGGTTATCTGGTGCCGGCGACCGGGGCCGTCACGGTCAACGGCGTGCGGCTCGAGGCCGGTGACGGGGCGGCGATCCGCGACGAGCCAGCGCTCCACATCCGCGCCGAGGACGATGCCGAACTCGTGCTTGTCGACGCGGCCTAGCGGAGCTATCGGGCGGGCGAGGGAACGAGGCGGGCGATGACGCGGTCGAGTTCGGCCAGCTGCGTCTCCCAGCGGTAGTTGGCCTCGACCGCGGCCCGCGCCGCTTGCGACATCCGCCGGCGCAGCGCGTCGTCCTGCAGCAGCCGGACGATGTGCCCGGCGAACGCCGCCGGATCGTCCGCCACCAGGATGCCCTCCCCTTCGGGGATGACCGTGCCGCGCCAGGTGGTGGTGGTCGCAACGCAGGGGAGCGCCATCGCCATCGCTTCGAGAAGCTTGTTCTGGATGCCGCGCGCCATTCGCAACGGCGCCACGAATACTTCGGCGCGGCCGAGATAGGGCCGCGTATCCGGGACCCAGCCGGTGACTTCGACGCCCGGATGCTTCGCGAGCGCCGTCACCGCCGTGGTCGGCCGGCTGCCGCAGATCGTGAAGCTCGCCTGCGGCAGCCGCTGCCGCACGAGCGGCAGGATCGCTTCGCAGAACCAGGCGACGGCGTCGATGTTCGGCAGGTAGTCCATGACGCCGGTGAACGCCAGGGCGCCCGGCTGCTTCGGCGCCCCCGCCGGCTGGAAATAGTCGATATCGACGCCGTTGCCGACGAGGCTGACCGGCGCCCCCGGTATCAGCCGTTCGAAATCACGGCGCTCAATCTCGGTATGAACGAAGGCGTGGGAAAACTCGCGCGCGATCTTGCGCTCATAGGCGAGAAAGCGCCGCTCCTCGATCGCGTAAACCCGGTTTAGCGGCCAGCGCGAGCGCTTTGCGTATTGTCCCCAACGCAGCAAATCGAGGTCGCCGAACTGCATGATCCGCGGCACTTGCGCAAAGGGCTCGGCGTATGACGCGACATTGGCGCTGTAGACGACGATCAGGTCGGGCCGCACAGCGGCGAATTTTTCGGCGACGGCCCTGTGCAATTTGGGCTCGCTCAGCGCCGCCACCGTCAACGAGCGGCCGCAGACGAGCGCCTGCATCGCGCGCCGCCTGATGGCGAACCCCGACAGCGGAACTGCCGTGACGCTTGCCGCCACCCCGCGCAATCCGGCGAGGTTGTCGAGATCGGGCGTCCCATCGGCGAGGCAGAAGACATGCACCTGATGCGCCGCGGACAGGTGCCGGATTTCGTTGAAGGTTGCAATCTTGTCGCCGCGGTCGGGGGGATAGGGCACGCGGCGGCAGATGAAGAAAATCCGCATCAGGGCTCGACCCGCAATTCCGCGGTTGCCGTCAGACCGCTCGCCGCCTCGCGCACCCGGATGTGCCAGACCCCGGTTTTGTCGTTGATGGCAAATGGCAGAACCGCAGTCGCGCGTCCATTCGGGGCGAGCAGGTTTCCCGAATAAGCTGCGGCTATGCCGCCGTCCGGATCGACCGCCTCGACGTGAAAGACGTTCTGCGCTGCACCCGTGCCGGATCGAAGCGCAACCTCGACCGTGTCGCCCGCACGCGCCGCCGGGGGTCCTGCGATCGACGGCGGGTCCGGCGCGGCGGGGAAAAGCGCGAGCAAGACCGGCTCGACGCGGTCCAGCCGAAGCGCCAATCGGTCCGTTTCCCCGAGATCGCGGCCGGTGCGGATATCCCGGACGTGAAGGGGCTTTGGCAGGGCCAGAACAACTGCCTCGCTCTCGGCAGGGTCGGCGGCCGCGAAGTCACGCTGCAAGGCGACAATCGTCGTCGCCCCGTTTTCGAAGACGCGGGTCTCGACGTCGCTCACCGGCGCACCATCCGTCCCGGCGAGCGGGTAGGGCGGCTTCACGCCCACTGTGGCGAGGATCTCGCGCACGCTCTCGGCGTCCCTCCGAACGTCTTGCGACAGTCGAAGATAGACCGCCCTTCCTTTCCCGAAGGAAAAGCTGGTCGCCGCCGCGGCGGGTCCGGCCGGATACAATTCCTCCAGTAGCGGCGCTGCGGCGGCGCGGCCGTGCTGGTCGAAAAGACCCGGCCGACCGTCCGCCACGACGGTCCCGCCAACTGCGACAAAGTCGCGGATCGCTTCTGCGGCCTGCGGCGAAAGCGCGATCGTGTGCGGCAGCAGCAGCACCCGAACCCTGCCGCTCTGCAATTCAGCCGGCAAACCCCGCGAGGAAATGAAGCGCGGCTGCATCCCCAGATGCTCGATCGCATGTAAGGCATTGTCCGCGGCGGCGCGAACCAGTTCCGGCTCGTACTCGGTGCTGGCGTTGCGCTGTGTCCAATCCTCGCCGCTCGCCTTGCGTTCGAGAAGCCAGGCAACGCGCATGCTTTCCGGAGAGTAGACGATGCCCACCGGGTCGAGACGGTGCCGGCTGTTGATCAACACGGCTCCGAGCCCGCCTCGGATCTCGTCGAATTGTGGAGCCGATTCGCGCGCCCGCGGGCCCAATCTTCCGTCCTTGTCGACAAAACCGTCGTCCTCGTCCCACAAAATCAGCCCGCGCGTTCCGCGCAGCAATCGGCTCCATCTGCTGTGTGCCTCGGTCGGGCCGCTTTGCCCCGAATTCGTCAGCAACACCAGATCAGGCGCAAACGAGCGCAAAAGATCGATATTGCCGCCGAAATCGTAGAGCTCCATCGCGTCGACCGCGCTGGCGAGGCGGGAATAGTCATACCCGCCCCAGCCCGGGATCTGTCCGCCCTCGATCGCCGACATCGCCTCCGGATCGGCGGCGTGGATGGCGGCTGTGCCGGCCGAAATCGCGCGGGCGAAGGCCACGTCCATCCATTCCTTGAAGTCTGCCCAGGCGGCGTAATTGCGGTCCGACCGTCCCAGGGCCTCGGCCGTCGTCATCGGCGCGACCGCGTCCCAGGCGGCGAATTTGCTGCCCCATTCGCGGTTCAGCGCTTCGAGGCTCTCATATTTTGCCTGCAGCCACTGCCGCATCGCCGCCAGCGAGTCGGGCGAAAGATCGAAATCCCAGAAGGCCGACAGGTCGGCGATGCCGGTTTCGTCGCCGAGGCTGTAGTAGAGCGGTCGATATTGTCGCAAGGCGCGAACGCTGCGGCCGAGGCGCGCCCCGATGCGATCGAGCCACTGGGGATCGGAGAGGCTGGGCTCTCGGATAAAGGCGGCAGGGTCGCCGCGACGATAGCGGTCCTTTGCTGCGAGAAAGCGCCAATTGACCGGCTGCGTTGCGAACCAGCGGTGGTAGGCGGAGTAGAAATCGGTCGCGATGTTCTCGAGATAGAAGCGCAGATTCTGCTGCACGAGCGGCGTCAGCTGGTCGGCGGCAAAGCCTCCCGACTTATCGCGGTGGCTCGCTTCCACCATGCCGGCGGTGACACCCAGCCGCTTTAGCGCCGCATAACCGGCGGGCGTCTTGGTCTGCCACATGATGATCTGGAAATCCCACCACGGCGCGGCCCGGGGGGTCGCGACAAACGACGCCGCGGCGGTCGTTTGACGCCGGCCTCCGGCGCCATTGTCACCGTCCGGATCGAGCGACAGGTGCGCCACGACCCGGTTCTCGATCGTGACCGCGCGCCTCGCATCCAATGTGAAATCGACCTCGGCGGCGTCCTTCAGGTCGAGCGGAATATGCCGCCGCTCGACGATCCGGCCGGCTGTATCGGTCCATTCGACATCGAGAAACCCGCTGCCCGTGGCCGGCCGGTCGAAACGGTAGGCGACCGCAACCGTTCCGCTGCGCTCGACCGCCTGCGGCAGCGCCAGCGCGTCGGCCTCGACCGGGCGCGCCGCGGCCAGCCCGAGCAGCACAACGCAGCCGGCGAGCCACCCTAGCCGCCCGGCCATTCCGGCGGCAGAGTTGACAGAACCGGCGCCAAATCTATAGTGCCGGCCTCGCCGGTGGGGCTTGTCCATCGGGCGACGGCCTGCTGTTGCGCCGGAGGCGCGCGCCACCACATCCGCGAGTGTCATGTTTGCAGTGATCCGAACCGGCGGCAAGCAATACAAGGTCGCCCAGGAAGACCTTATCACGGTAGAGAAATTGCTGGGCGAGCCCGGCGATCCGGTGGCGTTCGCCGAAGTGTTGATGATCGGCGAGGGTGCGGAGATTTCGGCCGGCGACCCATTGTTGGCCGGCGCGTCGGTCAGCGCCATGATTGTCGAACAGAGCCGGGCGCCGAAGATCATCGTCTTCAAGAAGAAGCGGCGGCATAATTACCGGCGCAAGAAGGGGCATCGCCAGCAGCAGACCGTTTTGCGCATCACCGCGATCAGCGGCCGGTCGGGAGCGGCCGGCGAGGAAGGACCAGCAGATGGCGCATAAGAAGGCGGGCGGATCCTCGCGCAACGGCCGCGACAGCCGCGGCCGGCGGCTCGGCGTCAAGAAATTCGGCGGCGAAATCGTCATTCCCGGCAACATAATCGTGCGCCAGCGCGGCACTAAATTCCATCCCGGGGCGCATGTCGGCATCGGCCGAGACCATACGCTGTTTGCGACCGTCGAGGGTGCGGTCAAATTCCACACCGGGCTCGCCGGCCGCACTTACGTCTCGGTGGTTCCGCCGCAACCGGCCGAAGCCGCCGAATAGCGTTCCCCACGATCGCGAACCGAGGGGGAACGCTTCGGCTGTTCCCCTTTCTTGTCGGTGAATTCCGATGAAATTCCTCGACCAGTGCAAGATTTACCTCAAGAGCGGCGACGGCGGCCGCGGCGCGATGAGCTTCCGCCGCGAGAAGTTCATCGAATTCGGCGGCCC
Organism: uncultured Alphaproteobacteria bacterium; assembly: GCA_963799085.1. GTDB lineage: Bacteria > Pseudomonadota > Alphaproteobacteria > ATCC43930 > CGMCC-115725 > AP-15. The sequence goes on from CAWCWA010000010.1 coordinate 86,563, forward strand.
CGACGGGGGCGACGGCGGCAAGGGCGGCGACATCGTCTTCCTCGCGGTCGATAACCTCAACACCCTGATCGACTATCGCTATCAGCAGCATTTCCGCGCCGCGAACGGGACGGGCGGGGCCGGCCGCGAGCGCACCGGCGCCGGCGGCGCCGATCTCGTGCTGCGCGTGCCGGCGGGGACGCAGATCCTGGACGAGGCGAACGAGCGGGTGCTTGCCGACCTGACCCGAGCGGGCGAGCGACGCGTGCTGCTGCGCGGCGGCGATGGCGGCTTCGGCAACGCGCATTACAAGAGTTCGACCAACCGCGCGCCGCGCCGCGCCGACCCCGGCTGGCCGGGTGCTGAGGCGTGGGTCTGGCTGCGCCTCAAGCTGATTGCCGATGCCGGCCTCGTCGGCCTCCCGAACGCCGGAAAATCGACCTTCCTCGCCGCGGTGACGGCCGCCCGGCCGAAGATCGCCGACTATCCCTTCACCACCTTGAAGCCGCAGCTCGGCGTGGTGCGGCTCGGCGACCGCGAATTCGTGCTTGCCGATCTGCCGGGGCTGATTGAGGGGGCGAGCGAAGGGGTCGGCGTCGGCACGCGCTTTCTCGGCCATGTCGAGCGCTGCGCGGTCATCCTGCATCTCGTCGACGGGACGCTCGACGATGTCGCGGGCGCCTATCGCACGATCCGCGATGAGCTCCTGCGTTACGGCCATGGCCTCGCCGACAAGCCGGAAATCGTCGGGCTGAACAAGATCGACGCGCTCGACGCCGATGCGATCGACCGGCAATGCCGCCGTTTGCGGCGTGCGGCGGGAGCAAACGCGACAGTGCTGCCGCTGTCGGGTGTCAGCGGAGCCGGCGTTCCGGAAGTTCTGGCCGCACTGATGGCGGCGGTTGAAGCGGCGCGGCCCGAGCCCGCGGTGCCGGAGCCGGCGGAATTGTCGTGAGCGCCGCCGCGTCGGACCTGGCCCAACCGGGTGCGGGCGAGGCGCTGCGCCAGGCCCGGCGCCTCGTCGTCAAGATCGGCTCGGCGCTGCTCGTCGCCGACAACGGGGAAATTCGCCGGCTCTGGCTCGAGGCGCTCGCTGACGATGTCGCGCACTGCCGCGACCGCGGCCAGGAAGTGATCCTCGTCTCCTCCGGCGCCATCGCGGTCGGCCGCCGCCATCTCGGGCTCGTCGGCCGGCGCCTGCGGCTCGAAGAAAAGCAGGCCGCGGCCGCGACCGGCCAGATCCGTCTTGCGCACGCCTACCAGGAGGCGCTCGCCCGCCATGGCGTCACAGTCGCGCAGATCCTGCTGACCCCCGACGATACCGAGGAGCGCCGCCGCCACCTGAACGCGCGCGCGACCTTCAACCAACTGCTTGCTCTGGGCGCGGTCCCGGTCGTCAACGAGAACGACACGGTCGCCACCGCCGAGATCCGGTTCGGCGACAACGATCGGCTGGCCGCACGCGTCGCCCAGATGACGAGCGCCGATCTCCTGCTGCTGCTTTCCGACATCGACGGGCTCTACACCGCCGATCCGCGCCAGGACCCGCAGGCGCGGCACATCGCGACCGTCGCCGAGATCGGCCCCGAAATCGAGGCGATGGCGGGTGTGGCGCCGCCGGGCTATAGTTCGGGCGGCATGGTGACGAAACTCGCCGCGGCGCGCATCGCCACCGCCGCCGGCTGCCGCATGCTGATCGCCCAGGGTCGCACCGCCAGCGCCCGTACCGCTCCTACGGCGCCAGGACCGCTCGCCGCCATCGAAGCGGGGGCGCGCACGACCCTCTTCCTGCCGCGCGGCGAGCCGCGTTCGGCGCGCAAGGCGTGGATTGCGGGCGCGCTCAACCCGTGCGGCGCGCTGATCGTCGACGACGGCGCAGTCGGCGCCCTGCATCGCGGCAAGAGCCTGTTGCCGGCCGGGGTTGTCGCAGTCGAGGGCAGCTTCGAGCGCGGCGACGCGGTCGTCGTGCGCACCAGCGCCGGGATCGAGGCCGGCCGCGGCCTCTCGGCCTATTCGAGCGGCGATATTCGCCTCGTAGCCGGCCACAAGAGTGATGAAATCGCCGGCATCCTCGGCTACCGTGGCCGCGACGAGATCATTCACCGCGACGATCTGGTGCTGAGCGAGCCGCGATGACGAGCGACACGACGGCGGGCCACAAGACGATGCCCGATCTGGCCGAAGAAATGACGGAAATCGGCCGCCGCGCGCGGGCCGCCGCCGCCGAATTGGCGCTCGCCCCGGCCGCGGCCAAGACCGCCGCCCTTCGCGAGGCCGCCCAGGCCGTGCGCCACGGCGCCAACGCCATCCTCGACGCCAACGCCCGCGACCTCGCCGAGGCCGAGGATTTGGCGCCGGCGTTACGCGACCGGCTGGCGCTCGATCCCAAGCGCCTTGAGGCGATCGCCGCCGGGCTCGAAGCGATCGCCGAACTTCCCGACCCGGTGGGCCGCGTTCTCGATCGCCGCACCCGGCCGAACGGGCTCGAGATCGAGCGCGTCGCCGTGCCGCTCGGCGTCATCGGCATCATCTACGAGAGCCGGCCCAACGTCACCGCCGACGCCGGCGGGCTGGCGCTCAAATCGGGCAATGCTGCGATCCTGCGCGGCGGCTCGGAGAGCTTTTATTCCTCGCGCGCGCTCGTCGCGGCTCTCGGCGCGGGACTGCGCTCCGCCGGTCTGCCCGAGGCGGCAATCCAGCTGGTCCCGACCCGCGACCGCGCCGCGGTCGGGCTGATGCTGGCGATGAGCGAGCACATCGACATCATTGTGCCGCGCGGCGGCCGTTCGCTGATCGAGCGGGTGCAGCGCGACAGCCGGATCCCGGTCATCGCCCATCTCGAAGGCCTCTGCCACACCTATGTCGACGCTGCCGCCGATCCGGAAAAGGCGCTGGCGATCGTGCGCAACGCCAAGATGCGGCGGGTCTCGATCTGCGGCACCACCGAAACCCTGCTCGTCGACCGCCGAGCCGCCGAGGCGCAGTTGCCGGCGATCCTCGCCGATCTGCGCGAAGCCGGCTGCGAATTGCGCGGCGACCCGGCGACCCGCGCGATCGATCCCGCGGTGCTGCCGGCAAGCGAGGAGGATTGGCGGACCGAATATCTCGACGCAATCCTGTCGGTGCGCGTCGTTGACGGCGTCGCAGGCGCCATCGCGCACGTCAACGAATACGGCTCGCACCACACCGACGCGATCGTGACCGAAGACAAGGCGGCGGCGGACCGGTTTTTGCGCGAGGTCGACAGCGCCATCGTGCTGGTCAACGCCTCGACCCAGTTCGCCGACGGCGGCGAATTCGGCATGGGTGCGGAGATCGGCATCTCAACGCAGCGCTTACCGCCCCGCGGTCCGGTGGGTGCGGCCGAATTGACCAGCTACAAGTATCTGGTTCGCGGCACCGGGCAGGTGCGCCCCTGACCGTCCTGGGCGGGCTCCCACCGCGCGCCGGTCGTCGGCGCTGCATCGGCCTGTTGGGCGGCTCGTTCAATCCGGCCCATGCCGGCCATGTGCACATCAGCCTGACCGCGCTCAAGCGCCTCGGCCTCGACGAGGTCTGGTGGCTGGTGTCGCCGCAGAACCCCTTGAAGCCGACGTCCGGCATGGCACCCTTCGCCGAGCGGCTGCGCCGGGCGCGTCGGGTCGCGGAGCCGCACCGGCGCTTGGTTGTCAGCGATTTCGAGGCCGGGCTTGCCTCGACTTATACTGCCGACACGCTGCAGGCTCTGTGCCGCCGCTTTCCCCGGCTAAATTTCGTATGGTTGATAGGCGCCGACAACCTGCTGCAATTACGATACTGGCAACGTTGGCCGGAGATCTTCGAGACTGTGGCGATTGCCGTCTTCGACCGCCCATCCCATTCTTTAAGGGCGTTGAGCGGCATGGCCGCGCGGCGGTTCGCCTCCCGTCGCCTCCCGGTCTCGGCGGCAAGGCGGCTGGCGGAGATGAAGCCGCCCGCCTGGATATTCTTCCACAGCCGGCTCGACCCGACCTCGGCGACCGCGATCCGATCCACCGCGGGCCGGGCCCCCGTTCATCCTTCAGAGGAGCAAAGACCGCACTTGTCGACGATCACCGCGCTCAGGCCCCATCGGCAACCCGCCCCGCCGGCCCCGCCACGTCTGCTCGACGTGATCCTGCAGACGCTCGAAGACGGCAAGGCCGAGGACATCGTCACGATCGAACTTGCCGGCAAGACGACGATCGCCGACCAGATGGTGATCGCCAGCGGCCGCTCGGCTCGGCAGGTGCTGGCCTTGACCGAACATCTCGAAGCAGCGCTGGCGCCGCTCGCCCGCATCGCGATCGAGGGCAAGACTCGCGCTGATTGGGTATTGATCGACGCCGGCGACGTGATCGTCCACCTATTCCGGCCCGAAATTCGCGCCTACTACAATCTCGAAAAGATGTGGGGCGAGTTTCTGCCCGACAGCGAAGCGGCGCAATACTAGGACGGGATCGGTCCGATCCGCTTCCTGCTCATCGCCATCGGGCGCTTGCGCGGCGGACCTTTGAAGGATCTGCAATCGCTATACGCCGGTCGGCTTCTGCCGCCGCCCGCCATCGTCGAACTCGAAGAGCGGCGGCCGCTACCGGCGACCGAGCTGAAGCGGCGCGAGGCCGAATTGATCCTTGCGGCACTGCCGACGGGCGCCCCCTTCGTCGCCCTCGACGAGCGCGGCGCCGCGTGGTCGAGCCGCGTCCTCGCCGAGCGGATTGCCATCTGGCGCGACCGCGGTATCGGGGAACTTTGCTTCGTGATCGGCGGCGCCGAAGGGCTTGGGCCCGCGGTTCTCGATCGCGCCGAAACAATCCTGTCGCTCGGGCCCATGACCTGGCCGCATTTCCTCGTGCGCGGCCTGCTGCTCGAACAGCTCTATCGCGCCCAGCAAATCCTGGCCGGCCACCCCTACCACCGCGGATGACCGACAGCTTGGACGGGCAGCACCGGAACGCTATCTCTTGCCGCCGCGTTTCGCGTATAGAGACGATACCCCTACCTCCGCGAGCATCTTCGACATGACATCGTTCTCCCGCCCCGGTCCGCTGGTGCTGTGCATTCTCGATGGCTGGGGAGAGCGGCCGGCGTCGGGCGACAACGCGGTCGAGATGGCGCGCACGCCCAACTGGCATCGCCTGATAGCGCGCTGGCCGCATGCTCACCTGCAGGCGAGCGAGCATTTTGTCGGGCTGCCCGACGGGCAGATGGGCAATTCCGAGGTCGGCCACACCAATCTCGGCGCCGGACGCCTCGTTATGCAGGACCTGCCGCGCATCGACGCCGCCATCGCCTCGGGCGAACTGGCCGCCATGCCGGCATTGCGCCGCTTCATCCACCGGCTGCGCAAAAGTGGCGGCCGCGCGCACGTCTTCGGGCTGGTGTCGCCCGGCGGCGTGCATTCGCACCAGAACCAGATCGCCGCCCTTGCGCGGCTCCTCGCCGAGGCCGGCCTCGAAGTCGCGGTCCACGCGGTGCTCGACGGCCGAGACACGCCGCCGAAATCGGCGTCGGGCTATCTGCGCAAGTTCCAGTCCAATGTCGCCGGGCATGGGCGGGTTTGCGTCGCCGACATCGTCGGCCGCTATTACGCGATGGACCGGGACAAGCGCTGGGACCGGGTCGAGAAGGCCTACCGGCTCTTCGTCTTGGGCGAGGGCGAAAAAGCTGCGGACTCGATCGCCGCGGTCGAGGCAGCCTATGGGCGTGGCGAGACCGACGAGTTCGTATCGCCGACCGCGATCAGCGGCTACGACGGTATGCGCGATGGCGACGGGCTGCTGCTTGCCAATTTCCGCGCCGACCGGGTGCGCGAGATCGCGGCGGCACTGCTCGATCCGGATTTTGCCGGGTTCGCCCGCGACCGGCGCGCCGCCTTCGCCGCCGCCCTCGGGCTCGTCGAATATTCGGCCGAACTGAACCCGCTGCTCGATACGCTCTTTCTACCCGAGGATCTGCGCGACACTTTCGGCGAGGTTATCTCGAAGGCCGGGCTGACCCAGCTGCGCATCGCCGAGACCGAGAAATACGCGCACGTCACGTTTTTCTTCAATGGCGGGCGCGAGACGGTGTTTCCCGGCGAGGAGCGGATCCTGGTCCCGTCTCCCAAGGTCGCGACTTACGATCTGCAGCCCGAAATGTCCGCGCCCGAGGTCACCGATAAGGTGGTCGAGGCAATCCGGTCGCGCCGCTTTGACGTGATCGTGTTGAACTACGCCAACACCGACATGGTCGGCCATACCGGGCGCCTCGACGCCGCGATCAAGGCGGTCGAGACGGTCGATGCCGCACTCGGTCGGCTCGCCGACGCGGTCGATGCCAGGGGCGGCACGCTCGTCATCACCGCCGACCACGGCAATGCCGAAATGATGCGCGACCCCGAATCCGGTGAGCCTCACACCGCACACACCCTGAACCCGGTGCCGCTGATCATCGTCAACCCGCCCGCTTCGGCAGCGATCGGAGGCGTCGAGAACGGCAAGCTCGCTGACGTCGCACCCACCCTGCTCGCCCTTCTCGGCCTTGGCCAACCCGCCGCGATGACCGGCCATTCGTTGCTGATCCCGGCCACCTAGCCGGAGGCCCATCGCGCTGCAAGCTGAAGGGCTGCGGCGCCCGACCTTGATCATTGGGTGCGCCGCCGCATATGATCGCGGATCGTAATCGCTGCCGGTGGAAATGCGGCGCGCGGCTTGGGATGCATCGATGAAGCGTCTGGGTGTTTTTGCGGCGACGGTTGCGGTGGTCGTCGTCTTTTCGCTGCGCCAGGACATCGGTGCGGCGACGCCGAATTCGGCCGAAACCTATAAGCAGCTTAATCTTTTTGGCGAAGTCTTCGAGCGCGTGCGCTCTAATTATGTCTCGGATGTCAACGACAACTCGCTGATCGAGTCGGCGATCAACGGCATGCTGACCTCGCTCGATCCGCACTCGAACTATATGAACACAAAAAACTTCAACGATATGAAGGTGCAGACCCGCGGCGAATTCGGCGGGCTCGGCATCGAGGTGTCGATGGAGAGCGGCCTCGTCAAGGTGGTCTCGCCGATCGACGACACGCCGGCGGCGCGCGCCGGGTTGAAGCCGGGCGATCTGATCACCCAGCTCGACGGCGTGCCGGTGGAGGGCATGACGCTTCCCGAGGCGGTCGAAAAGATGCGCGGGCCCATCAACAGCGAGATCAAGCTGACGATCCGGCGCGACGGCCGCGACCCGTTTGACGTCAAACTGACCCGCGCCACGATCCGCATCCAGTCTGTGCGCTCGCACATGGAAGGCGACGACATCGGCTATATCCGCATCACCACCTTCAACGAACAGACCGATGTCGGGCTCAACAACGCGATGAAGAGCCTAAGGCAGCAGGCCGGCGGCAAATTGCGCGGGCTGATCGTCGACCTGCGCAACAATCCGGGCGGCCTGCTCGACCAGGCGGTCGCGGTTTCCGACGCGTTTCTCGACAAGGGTGAGATCGTGTCGACCCGCGGGCGGCGCAGTGACGATGCCCAGCGTTACAATGCCCGCCCGGGGGACGTCGCGACCGGCCTGCCGGTCGTCGTGCTGATCAACGGCGGCTCGGCCTCGGCGAGCGAAATCGTCGCCGGCGCCTTGCAGGACCATCACCGCGCGATCCTGCTTGGCACCAAATCCTTCGGCAAGGGATCGGTCCAGACGATCATCCCGCTGCCTGGCCATGGCGCCATGCGGTTGACGACGGCGCGCTACTACACGCCGTCCGGACGCTCGATCCAGGCCAAAGGTATCGACCCCGACATCGTCGTCGAAGCCGCCAAGATCGACGCTACGCCCGACAAGACCGACCCCAAGACCGCGGCAGCGTCTCCGAAGAAGGACGAGAAGCGCGACGATTCCGGCGAAGGCGCGGGCGGCCCCAGTTCGGTCGATCCGACCGTGATGGGTACCAAGGCCGACTACCAGTTGACCCGGGCGGTCGACATGCTGCGCGGCATCGCGCTGTTCAACGGTCGCGTCATCAACTGACCCACTGCGCCAGCAGTCTTCTAAGGCGGCAATTGCAGAAGGGCGGCGTCGATCTCGGTTGCGCTGGGCAACGCCGCCTGGGCGCCATGGGCGAGGCAGGCAAGACCGGCCGCGGCATTCGCCCGGCGCAGCGCTGCGTCGAGCGGCAGCCGAAGATCGAGGGCGGCGGCAAGGACGCCGATAAAGGCGTCGCCCGCACCGGTCGTATCGACCGGTTCGATTTCGAGCGCGGGTGCCACAATGCGCGTCCCGTCGGCAAGATCGGCCATCGCCCCGGCGGCACCCCGCGTCACCACGATGCCCTGCCGAAGCCGGCGGGCCAATTCGCCGGGCGGCGCGTCGAGCGCTGCGGCTTCGCCCTCATTGGCGACCAGGAGATCGAGCTGCGGCAACAGTTCGGCGTCGAGCGGCAACGCCGGGGCCAGGTTGAGCAGCACGCGGCCGCCGCGACCGCGAACCCGGGCGATGAGTCCGGCGGTTTCCGGCAGCGGAACCTCCATCTGGGCGACGAGCAGTGTCTGCGGTCCGACCATGCTGTCCGGCACCTGGTCCGCGCGCGCTGCGGCATTGGCGCCCGACGCGACGGCGATCATGTTCTCGCCGTCGCTCGCCACCACGATCCCGGCATACCCGGTCGGGCGCTTGACTTTGCGCACCAGCCGCAGATCGACGCCGGCGGGGCGCAATCCATCAAGCGCTATATCGGCGAAGAAGTCCTCGCCGACCGCGCCCGCCAACACTACCTCGGCCCCGGCCCGCCGCGCCGCCAACGCCTGATTGGCGCCCTTGCCGCCGGGAACCATCAAGTAGTCGCCACCGAGTACGGTTTCTCCCGGATGCGGCAACCGCCCGACCGGGACGATCAGATCGACATTTATCGAACCGAAGATCACAATCATTCGTGCGCGCCTTTCCGGGGGATGCCGCCTTTTCGAGTGACGATACGATTTTAGATACTTGGCGGAACCGACGACATGGCGGCGTTCGAGAAACGGTCCTTGGGTCGCACTGCCGTTGAGGTGACCGCTCTCGGCCTGGGCTCCGCCACGCTCGGCGGCCATCGCGTTCTGGTCGCGCCCGAAGAGGGGGACCGTGTGGTTCGCGCCGCCTGGAAGGCGGGTGTGCGCTATTTCGATACCGCGCCGTTCTATGGGTTTGGGAAGGCGGAGCGTTGCGTCGGCGACGCCTTGCGCGCGATGCCGCGCGGCGAATGGGTGCTGTCGTCGAAGGTCGGCCGGCTGCTGCGGCCTCGCCCCGACGCGGCCCCGCCGGACGGCTTCCAGCATCCGTTGCCGTTCGAGCCGGTATTCGACTATTCCTATGACGGCGTCATGCGTTCCTTTGAGGACAGCCTTCTACGGCTCGGCCTCTCGCGTATCGACGTCCTGTTCGCCCACGATATCGGCAGCCGGCAGCATGGCGCTGCTGCACATGCTCGGGTGATACGGAAATTCCACAGCGGCGGCTATCGCGCGCTCGAGGAGTTGCGCCGCAGTGGCGCCGTGCGGGCGATCGGCGTCGGCGTGAACGAGGCGGCGGTCCTGATCGAAGTGATGGAATGGGGCGACTGGGATGTGTTCCTGCTCGCCGGCCGCTACACCCTCCTCGAGCAGGCGCCGATCGAGGATCTGCTGCCGCGCTGTCTGGGCGCCGGGATCTCGGTCGTGATCGGCGCGCCGCTCAATACCGGGGCGCTCGCCGGCCGCGACAGCTGGAACTACCGCCCGGTCCCCGCCGAGATCGTCGAAAGAATGGCGGCGATCAAAGCTGTCTGCGACCGCCATGCGGTGCCGCTGATGGCGGCTGCCCTGCAGTTTCCGCTTGCCCATCCGGCGGTGGCGGCGATCATTCCGGGACCGCGCAACGCCGCCGAATTCGAAACCAATCTACGGCTGCTGCAACACCCAATCCCGCCGGCGTTATGGTCGGATCTGCGCGGCGGGGGCCTGCTCCACCCGGCGGCCCCGACACCCGGGTGACCTATCCTTTGCGCGAAGAGGAGGATTGCGATGAAATTGAACGGCGGCACAATACCCGACCACATCGTCGAACGCGTCGTCGCCCGCCGCGGCAGCGAGCACTGCTACGCGGACCTCGACCCGGCGCGCACGACCCTTGTCGTCATCGACCTGCAGCACGCCTTCATGAACGACGCGGTCGGCCATGCGGTCTGCCCGGCGGCGCGCGACATCGTGCCGGCGGTGAACCGGCTGGCGGCGGCGGTGCGCGAGACGGGCGGCGGCGTCTTCTGGGTCAAGATGACGCATGACGAGCGCTGTCTCGACGAATGGTCGGTGGCGCACGAGATGGCGTCGCCGGCGATGCGCGAGAAACGCGTCGCCGCCCTCAGCGAAGGCACGCTCGGCCACGAACTCTGGCCGACCCTCGACGTGCGGCCGCAGGACGAGATCGTCAAGAAATACCGCTACAGCGGCTTCATGCCGGGCACCTCGGAGCTTCCCGACCGGTTGCGGGCGCGCGGCTTCGACACAGTGCTCGTTACCGGCACGGTGACCAATGTCTGCTGCGAGAGTTCGGCGCGCGACGCCAACATGACCAATTTCCGCACGATCATGGTCTCCGACGGCAACGCCGCAATGACCCGGGAGGAGCACGACGCCTCGCTGACCGCCTTTTACAATACCTTCGGCGACGTGATGGACACCGACATGATCGTCGCCGCACTACGCCGCCGCGGCGCGGCGCGGGCCGCGTGACGGCAACAAAGGGAGAAGCGCTATGAGGGAAAATCGGGTCAAACGCATTCTGCGCGAGGGAGGTTTGGCGCTCGGCACCCATGTCGGCGGCATCCCCGACCCGCAGATCGTTGAGATCATCGGGCTCGCCGGCTTCGACGCCGCCTTTATCGACATGGAGCATACGAGCTTCGACTTGCATGATGTGCAGGCGATGGTGATGGCGGCGGAGCGGGTCGGCATTACGCCGATCGTGCGCACGCCGGGCTTCGACCCGGCCTTCATCCTGCGCCTCCTCGACATGGGCGTGCAGGGAATCCAGGTGCCGCATGTCGGCGATGCCGAGACGGCGCGGGCCGCGGTCAAGGCGGTGCGCTATCCGCCCGAGGGTGAGCGCGGCATGGCGGCCGGCAGCCGGGCGGCCGAATTCGGCCGCATCCCGCTCGTCGAGCATATGGCGCAGTCGAACCGCGAGATCCTGCTCGCCTGCATGATCGAGGACATGGCGGCGGTCGAGCGCATCGACGAGATCGCCGCGGTCGAGGGCGTCGACCTTTTGGCGGTGGGCCCGTCCGATCTGTCGCGTTCGCTGGGTGTGAGCGGTCATCCCGACCACCCGCGGCTGGTGGCGGCGATCGACCGGGTGCGCGAGGCCGCGAAGAAGAGCGCCGGCGCGCGCTTGGCCCTGCCGCTGAACCACGCCGCCTTCCCGCGCGACGCCGCTCCAACTCAGAGAACTCGGTGCCGGCTACACGAATTGCGCGCCGACCCCCGAGGCGCGCTTGCTGCACTCGATGCGCAGCCAGGCCGCCGAGCAGCGCAAGCTTCTGGGCTAGCGCCGGCGCCGCCTTGGCGCCTTCGATGTTCGCGCCGCCCGTCGCTAAGCCCAAGCCCGCGCGGGCCGGGGGGCGGCGGACCGGCGACGCGGCGGGCGCCAAGGCTGCCGCATCGCACGGCTGCAGTTGCCACGACCGTGGCCGCAAATCGATCCTCGCCGCCGAGCGCGACCCTCTCCGCCTATTTCGCGCCGCGCTTTGGAGCCTGGGCGCGCTCGCTGTCGGGAGCGGCCTCGACCCTGCCGGGCGACGCAGCCGAACGCTCGGCCGAGCGCGCCGCCCAAACCGCAAGCGCCGATGAGCGGGTCCCGACGGCAACCCCCACCAGCGGCGAACTGCCGCAGATCGGGACGCCGCCTTGGGGCGCTGGGCGGGCCTTGACCCGCGACGAGCGGCGCTGGCACGAGCCGCGCATCGGCGTCGATCTCGCTGAGGTGCGCCTTCATCAGGGAGCGGAGCCCGCTCGCTGGGCCCGGCTGCTCGCCGCCCGCGCCTTTGCGATCGGTCGCGACGTGGTGATCGGGTCGGACGCCTATTCTCCTGCAACCGCGCCAGGCCGCCATCTTCTCGCTCACGAACTCGCCCATGTCGCGGTGTCGCGGGGGCAGGGCCCGCTCCTTGCCCGTGTGGCGCTTGCCGCCGCCGATTTCGACTTGCTCGCCGATGCGCTGCACGATGCCGTCGCGAACCCGAAAGCGGACGAGGAACTGATCTATGTGGCACTGCAGAAGCTCGAGCGCGACGCCGCGGCGATTGCCGCGCTGAAGGCCGCCTATCGCAAGCGCTACAAGACCGACCTCGTGACCGACCTCGCCGCGCGGTTGAAGGGCCGCAGCCTCGGGCTCGCCGACACGCTCCTCGGCGTCAAGGGCGGGATCGGGGTCGCAACGGCGCCGCCCGCCACGCCGACCAAATACGAGGCCGCCAGCCGCGTCGTTCACGCGGCCTTGACGGCCAAGGCGATCGACGCCGCGGGAATCTACGCCGCGCTATTGCCGCTGATGCGCGATCCGGGCCGCGCCGCGACTTTGAAGACGGCCTATTCGAGCCTGTTCAACAGCGGCCTCGAGGCCGACCTTGCGGCCAAACTTGCCGGCGCCGACCTCTCCTATGCGCTCTATCTGCTGAACGCGCCGGGACCGGCCGCGGCGCACGCGCCGACGATCTTCAAGGCGCAGCCCGGCCCCGGCACGCCGCCCAAGACGATACCGCCCGCCGTTGCCGGGGGCGCGGTCACTGCCGCCACCGAGGTGCCCTGGGAGACGAAATCCGGAAAGAAGGGCCAGTACGGGTTCGGCGTCGGCTACAGCGGCGCGCTCTCGCAGGATAGCCGCTGGCTGCAATTCATCGAGCGCGAAATCGACTACGTCCCGAAGAGCGGGGGCAAGCCCGTGCCGCTCGACCGCGAGGTGTCGAGCGGCGGCGGCAAAAACAAGTACCGGCTGACGACGGCCGCCGCCTCGCCCAACTGGGTCGTCGACAGTTACAATTCGGCGAACCCGTTCTTCGACGAGACCCATTCTTCCGACGCCTGGCGTGACGCTGCCTCGGTCTCGATCTACGACGCGCCCTCGGCCTTCGACCATATCGTCAAGGAGCTATTCGACAATGGCGCCTCAGCGGTGACCTCGCGCGCCCATTTCGACATCTATCTGATCCGGGCCTTCAGCGCGATCTATCATGTCGAGATCGAGATCCTCTGGAGCTATTCCGCACCCGACAGGCGCACGACGAACCGTGACATCAGGGCGACCGGCGTGGTCACGGGCTTGTCGGGAGCGCTCAAATCGGCCCTCACCGCCCGCTACCCCGCCTTCGCCTATATTCGTTGAAGCTGGAGAGCTCTAAAAACCGGTTGAATTTGAAGGCGAATCGCCCGCTTGTGTGATTGGGGGATGCGGGGGATTGGTCATGCGGGGGCAGGCGGGGTTTTTCGACGTTGACGAGCGGCTGAAGGAGCTGTCGGCGAAGGGCGATGCCCTGGAACGGCTGAATGCGGTAGTCGATTTCGAGCTGTTTCGAGTGGATCTGGAGCGCGCCGTTGTGCGCTCGGATCAGGTCGCGGGGCGGCCGGCCAGCCGTTTGATCATGTGCTGATGTTCAAAGTGCTGATCCTTCAGTCGAGCCATAATTTGTCGGACGAGCGCAGCGAATACCTGATCCGGGACCGGCTGTCGTTTATGCGCTTTCTCGGTCTCGGGTTGGTCGAACACGGTGCCGGATGCCAATACCATCTGGGGCTTCCGCGAGGCGCTGACGCGCGCCCGGATCGCCGGCCGGCCGGCAATCGAGGTTCTGTTCGAGCGCTTTGACGCAGGCGCTGGCAACGGCCGGGTTTCTGGCGATGAGCGGCCAGATCATCGATGCCGCGATCGTCGCCGCGCCAAAGCAGCGCAACACCGAGGGCGAGAAGCGCGACATCAAAGAAGGCCGCATTCCGCCGGCGTGGGCTGATAAGCCCGCCAAGCTGCGCCAGAAGGACCGCGACGCGCGCTGGACGGTCAAAATACACCAAAGCCAAACCGAGCGCGGACGGTGCACCGCGGGTTGACCTGGCGGTCCCGGCCTTTGGCTACAAGAATCACGTCGGCATCGATCGCCGGCATCGCCTGATCCGCCGCTGGCGGGTCACCGATGCGGCGCGCCATGACGGGGCGTTGCTGCCCGAGCTTGATCGACCCCAACAACACCGCCAGCGATGTCTGGGCCGACACCGCCTATCGCTCAAAGGCCAATGAGAAGTTTCTCGCCGGGCGTCTCCTGCGCTCACAGATCCACCGCAAAAAGCCTGAGGGCAAACCAATGCCACGCCGCACCGCCCGCGCCAATGCCCGCAAATCGGCCGTGCGCGCGGCGGTGGAGCACGTCTTCGCCCGCCAGAAAGGGCCAATGGGTCTGTTCATCCGCACCATTGGCCTCGCCCGCGCGAGAACCAAGATCGGCCTCGCCAACCTCCTCTACAACATGCAGCGGATGGTTTGGCTGACTGACCAGATTGCGCCCATCTGAGCTGAGCTGAGCAGCTGAACAACCCCGGCCGCTGCTCAAAGCCGCCCAAGCCCTCACACCGTCGCGCCGATATCAACAAATCACCCACGCGGTCAAATAGTCGGTCCTCGCCCGCACGAAAACACGGTTATTGGAGGTCTCCAGCTTCCTCAGGCCGCGTTGCGCGCCAGCCAGGCCGTACGCCAGCGCAGGGCGGTCCAGGCGAGCCCACTTGCAGCCCGGGCAAGCCAACCCTGCGGGGCGAGCCCCAGAACCTTGCAGAGCAGCATCACGCCGCGCGCGACGTGATGCCGGCGATAGACCGCATAGGCCCGCCGGGCATGGGCGCCGGCGCAACGCCTGCGGTCGTAGGCGAGGCCCGCTTCGTTCGCGGCGTAGTAGGCATAGGCGAGTTCGTCGTCGCCGGCTTCGGCGATCCGCCCGAAGGCGACCCGCAACCGCCGCCAGAAGCCCAACCTTTCGTGTTCGAGACAGCGCATCAACTGCCGACGGAAAAGCTTGTAGTGGCGAATTTCGTCGGCGGCGATCTCGCGGCAGATTGCCGCCAGCACCGGCTCCTCGACCGCCTCACGCAGGGCGGTGTAATAGGAACTGGTGCCGATTTCGACCATGCAGCGGGCGATCATCTCTCCGGCGCGGGAGCCCCTTCGCGAGGCGGCGCAGTCGAAATCCACTTGGTATCCGTGCTGAAACCGCGCGAACGCGGCCTTGAAATCGAAGGTCGGGTCGGCGAGTTCGGCCCAGCGTCCGAGTGCCTGGCCATGCTGGATCTCCTCCCCGCCCCAGCGCCGCGCCGCCGCCTGGAAATCGGCATCGTCAGCAAAGATCCTGCACAAATGGTGCGCGTAGGCCCCGCCATTATACTCGACCACGGCCGCCGCCTTGACGATCGACATGATCTGCGGATCGACCCGGCCCCGGTCGAACCGATCCCAGGGAATCTGATCAAGTGTCCAATGGCCCATGCCGGTCCCCATCAGGCATCGGCATTCCTACACCATGGCAAGCCGACGCCAAAATCTCCGGCATTCGGCCGCGGCCATTTTCCTGAAACCAGCGATATGCCAGCGCCGGCAGCCGCCCTAATGAGCAGCGCCGCCGCCCAGCGCCTGCAATTTCGCCTGGGCGACGGCCTGGTCGCGTTCGAGGCCGCGCAACTCGGCCGCCAGTCGGTCGCGGTCGACGCCCGAGGCGCGCGCGACCTGCTCGCGCAGGCTCGGCAGGTTGCCCTGAATCACCTGCAACTCCGACTCGATCGCGCCGCGGTCGAGCTCCTCGGGCGGCATCGCCTCGTCGGCGAGAACGGTGCAGCGCTCGGGCGTCACCTCGGCAATGCCGGCGACGACGAAGATGCGCTGCGTGATCGTCTGCCCCTCATAGATGTCGATCGTCCCCGGCCGGATCAGCGAGATCAGCGGCGCATGGCCGGGCAATACTCCGAAATTCCCCTCCGTGCCGGGAATGACGACCATCTCAACCGGCGCCGAGAGCAACAGGCGCTGGGGCGTCACCAGCTCGAATTCGATCCGATCGGCCATGCCGTTCGTCCCATGCGATTCCGCTCAGGCCGCCTCGGCCGCCATCTTGCGCGCCTTCTCGACCGCCTCCTCGATCGTGCCGACCATGTAGAAGGCGCTTTCCGGCATGTCGTCGTAATCGCCGGCGACGATGCCCTTGAAGCCCTTGATCGTCTCTTCAAGGTTGACGAAGACGCCCGGAGTGCCGGTGAAAACTTCGGCGACGTGGAAGGGCTGCGACAGGAAGCGCTGGATTTTGCGCGCGCGGGCGACGGTCAGCTTGTCCTCCTCGGACAATTCGTCCATGCCGAGGATCGCGATGATGTCCTGCAGCGATTTGTAGGTCTGCAGGACGCGCTGCACGTCGCGCGCGACCTGGTAGTGGTCGTCGCCGACGACCCGGGGATCGAGCATGCGCGAGGTCGAGTCGAGCGGATCGACCGCCGGATAGATGCCGAGTTCGGCGATCTGGCGCGACAGCACGGTGGTCGCGTCGAGATGGGCGAAGGAGGTCGCCGGCGCCGGATCGGTCAAATCGTCGGCCGGGACGTAGATCGCCTGCACCGAGGTGATCGACCCCTTTTTCGTCGTCGTGATGCGCTCCTGCAACGTCCCCATATCGGTCGCGAGCGTGGGCTGGTAGCCGACCGCCGAGGGGATGCGGCCCAAGAGCGCCGACACCTCCGAGCCCGCTTGCGTAAAGCGGAAGATGTTGTCGACAAAGAACAGCACGTCCTGGCCTTCCTCGTCGCGGAAGTATTCAGCGACGGTCAACCCGCTGAGGCCGACCCGTGCGCGCGCCCCCGGCGGCTCGTTCATCTGGCCGTAGACAAGCGCCGCCTTCGAGCCCGGACCATCGGTCGTGATGACCCCCGATTCCATCATCTCGTGATAGAGGTCGTTGCCCTCGCGGGTGCGCTCCCCGACCCCGGCAAAAACCGAGTAGCCCCCATGCGCCTTGGCGATGTTGTTGATCAATTCCATGATAATAACGGTCTTGCCGACGCCGGCGCCGCCGAACAGCCCGACCTTGCCGCCTCTCGCATAGGGCGCCAACAGATCGACGACCTTGATCCCGGTCACCAGGATCTCGCGCCTCGGTCGACTGGTCGACGAATTCGGGGGCCGGCCGATGGATCGGCAGACGGCGCTGCGTCACGATCGGGCCGCGCTCGTCGACCGGCTCACCGATGACGTTGAGGATGCGTCCCAGCGTCTCCGGCCCGACCGGCATCATGATCGGTTCGCCGGTGTCGACCGCCTGCGTGCCGCGCACGAGCCCGTCGGTGGTGTCCATCGCGACTGTCCGCACCGTGTTCTCGCCGAGCTGTTGCGCCACTTCGAGCACCAGCGTGTGGCCCGAATTGTCGACATGCAGCGCGTTCAGGATCGCGGGGAGTTCGCCGTCGAAATGCACGTCGACGACGGCGCCGATGACCTGCGTGATCGTGCCGATGCTGTTTCTCGCCATTGCCGCAATTTCCTCGTATCGGTTTTCAGAGCGCCTCGGCGCCGGAGATGATCTCGATCAGCTCCCTGGTGATCGCCGCCTGCCGCGTTCGGTTGTAGTTGAGGGTCAGCCGGTCGATCATCTCGCCGGCGTTGCGCGTGGCGTTGTCCATCGCCGTCATCCTGGCACCCTGCTCGCTCGCCGCGTTTTCGAGAAGCGCGGTATAGATCTGCACCGCGAGGTTCTTTGGCAGCAATTCGCCGAGGATCTCCTCCTCGGACGGCTCGAACTCGTAGATGGCGCCGGCGACCGCCGGCATTTCTGGCTCGCCCTCGGCGGCGGCCGGGGCGAACGGGATCAGCTGCTGGACGGTCACGATCTGGGTGATCGCCGAGCGGAAGCGGTTGTAGATGATCGTGCAGACGTCGAACCTTCCTTCCTGGTAAAGCAACAGGATGCGGTCGGCGATATCGCGAGCCTCGTCGACGGAGACCCTGCGCCGACCGATGTCAGTCAGGCTGTCGTGGATCTGCTGACCGTAGTCGCGGCGCAGCCCGTCGCGCCCCTTGCGGCCGATCGTCAGGATCAGGATCGTCTTGCCGGCAGTCTCCAGTTCGCGGATCCGGCGGCGCGCCTCGCGTAGGATCGACGAATTGAAGCCGCCGGCGAGCCCGCGGTCCGAGCTCGCCACGACCAGCAGATGGGTCTGGTCGCGACCGGTGCCGACCAGGAGTTGCGGCGCTCCGGCCATCCCGGCCATGCGGGCCGCAAGCGAGCCCAGCACGCGCTCCATGCGCTGGCCGTAGGGCCGCGCGGCCTCGGCCTGCTCGACCGCGCGGCGCAGCCGGGAGGCGGCCACGACTTTCATCGCGGCGGTGATCTTCTGGGTCGAGCGGACGCTGCGGATGCGGTTGCGCAGGTCCTTGAGGCTGGGCATCGGGGCCTACCGGATTGTCGGGCGGCGACGCCTAGGCAAACGTCCGCACAAAACCGTCAAGGAAATCGCTCAGCGCCTTCTCGACATCGGGCGAGATTTCGCCGGTCTCACGGATTGCCGCCAGGATTTCCGGATGCGTCGATCTGAGTTCGGCCAGCATCGCCGTCTCGAAACGGACGACGTTCTGGATTTCGACCCGGTCGAGATAGCCGCGAGTGCCGGCAAAAATCGACACAACCTGCTCTTCGACCGGGACCGGGGAGAATTGCGGCTGTTTCAAAAGTTCGGTCAGCCGACCGCCGCGAGCCAGGAGGCGCTGCGTCGCGGCGTCGAGGTCGGAGGCGAATTGCGAAAAAGCCGCCATCTCGCGGTACTGCGCGAGTTCGAGCTTGATGCGTCCGGCGACCTGCTTCATCGCGCGGATTTGCGCTGCCGAGCCGACCCGGCTGACCGAAAGCCCAACGTTGATCGCCGGCCGGATGCCGCGATAGAACAATTCGGTCTCGAGAAAGATCTGCCCATCGGTAATCGAAATGACATTGGTCGGGATGTAGGCCGACACATCGCCGGCCTGGGTCTCGATTACCGGCAGCGCCGTCAGCGAACCCGAGCCGTGTTCCTCATTCATCTTGGCCGCGCGTTCGAGGAGCCGCGAGTGCAGGTAGAATACGTCGCCTGGATACGCCTCGCGGCCGGGGGGGCGGCGCAGCAGCAGCGACATCTGGCGGTAGGCAACTGCGTGCTTCGACAGATCGTCGTAGATGATCAGCGCATGCCGGCCGTTGTCGCGGAAATATTCGCCCATAGCACAGCCGGCATAGGGGGCGATGAACTGCAGCGGCGCCGGCTCGGACGCGGTCGCGGCGACGACGATCGAGTATTTGAGCGCGTCGTAATCCTGCAAGGTCTTGACGATCTGGGCGACGGTCGAGCGCTTCTGCCCGACCGCGACATAGATACAATAAAGCTTGGCGCGCTCATCGCCGCCGGCGTTGACCTGCCGCTGGTTCAGGATCGCGTCGATCGCGAGCGCGGTCTTGCCGGTCTGGCGGTCGCCGATGATCAATTCGCGCTGGCCGCGGCCGATCGGCACCAATGAGTCGATCGCCTTCAGCCCGGTTTGCACCGGCTCGTGCACCGAGCGGCGCGGGATGATGCCCGGCGCCTTGACCTCGACACGGGCGCGGGTCACGTCGGTCAGCGGCCCCTTGCCGTCGATCGGCTCGCCGAGCGCGTCGACGACGCGGCCCAACAGCCCGGCGCCGATCGGCACGTCGACGATCGCCCCGGTGCGCTTGACGATGTCGCCCTCGCTGATGCCCCTGTCCTCGCCGAACACCACGATTCCGACATTGTCGCTTTCGAGGTTGAGCGCCATGCCGCGCACGCCGCTCGGAAACTCGACCATCTCGCCCGCCTGCACCTTGTCGAGGCCATAGACGCGGGCGATGCCGTCGCCGATCGACAATACCTGGCCGACCTCGGCGACATCCGCCTCATTGCCGAAATTGGCGATCTGCTGTTTCAGGATCGCCGAGATTTCCGCCGCGCGAATTTCCATCGAATCCTCTTCAGTGCCAGACCGGCAGCGAGATTGGCGTCATGCCGCCGGGGGCAAACGGAGCGCCGCCAGTCTGATGCCTACCTAACTTCGGCATGACGGGACGGTGCGATAACATACTCGGGCAATTCATTCCACCGCGGCCGGGCGTTCAGACGCCGCCTTTCATCGCCTTCTGCAGCCGGTGCAGCCGGCTCTTGACCGAGGCGTCGACCATGCGCGAGCCGACCTTGACAATCATGCCGCCGATCAGGCTCGGATCAACGCGGACATCGACGCTGACCCGCCGTCCCACACTGCGGCGCAGATGCTCGCCGAGCGCATCGAGCTGCGCTTCGTTCAACGCCTGCGCCGCGGTCACTTCGGCGGTGACTTCGCCGCGCCGTTCGGCGAGTTTGGCGAGAAAAGCCTCGATCATCGCCGGCACCGCGAAAAGCCGCCGGTTGCGGGCCACAACCGACAGAAAATCGCGAACCAGCCGCGACAGCTCGGCCCGCTGGGCAAGAGCGGCAAGCGCCTGTCCCTGTGCGGCGCGCGGCAGGATAGGGCTGCGTACCAGCCGCGTCAAATCCGGGCTCGTCGTCAGCATAGTGCGCAATTGCCGCAGATCGGCGGCGACTTGGTCGAGCGCGCGCGCCTCGTCGGCCAGATCGAACAGCGCCGCCGCGTAACGCTCAGCCAGGCCGGAAATGCCGGTCGCCTCGGAAGCCACTCTGCAAATTTCCTCGATTTCGCCCCGGCGTCGGCGCCGCGGCAACATGTTCCCCATCGACTTAGGATCGAGGCCGAGCGCCACCACCCGGGCGAACCCAGTACACCGATAGCGTGCTAACACGGATCGACCGTGGCGCGCAACCGGGCAACCTAGGCCTCACCGGTGGCTGCGGGATTGCCGCTTGCCAATGACGCGCCGGTTGGAAAGGCTTGCGGATGGACTGGGAAGACCTTTTTCCGTGGATCGCGCTCGCCGCCTTCGGCGGCTTCGGGCTCGGGCTCAAATTCGTGTTCGACGGCCATGCGCTGCGCGCCGGGCTCGCGGCGCTCGGCGACCAGATAGGCGCGATCGATCGCCGATTGCTGCATCTCGAACAGCAATTCCGCGAATTCGCGCCTGCGCCATCTCCGACCGAAGAGCGGGTCGCAGCGCCGCCGCCGGAACCGGTCGCGGCTCCCGGGGCGTCCGAACCGGAAATACCGACACGGGCGCCCGACATGCTGCTCCCCGCCCCGCCCCCCGGCAAGGGCTGGGAAGAGGCGCTGGCCGAGAACTGGCTCGTTTGGCTGGGCGGCTTGACCTTGGCGCTGGGCGGCGCCTTTCTGGTTAAGCTCTCGATCGATTACGGGTTGTTGACGCCGGCGGTGCGGGTGGCGCTCGGCCTTCTGCTCGGCATTGGCCTTGCGATCGGCGCCGACCGGATCGCGCGATCGGAACCCGCCGAAGGCGCAGTGGCGGATCGCTCGGGCGCGGTGCCGCAAGCGCTCGCGGCGGCCGGGGCGGCGACGGTCTTCGCCAGCCTCTATGCCGGCTATCGCCTCTACGGCCTGATCCCGGCCGCGGCAGCCTTTCCGCTCCTCGCCGGCACGGCTGCGGCGACCGTCGTGATGGCGCTGCGGCACGGCCCCTATGTAGCTGCGCTCGGCCTCCTCGGCGCCTATGCCGTGCCGCTCCTGGTCGAGAGCGATGAGGCCCAGGCGCTGCCGCTCTTCGCCTATCTCACTTTCGTCAGCGCCGCGTCATTAGCGTTGTTGCGGCATCGCGCAAGGTGGTGGCTCGCCTGGTTCGCGCTGGCCGGCGACGTGTTCTGGACGCTCTTATGGTTGGGCTTGGCCGGCGAGCGGCCGCAGATCCCTATCGTCGGCGGCTTCCTGCTGCTGCTTCTGGCGCTCTTCGCCGCGTTGCGCCGCGGCGTGCCCCAGGTGGCGTTCCTCGCCGGGGTCAGCGAGGCGCCGATGGTGCGCGTCGTGCTGCGCGCCGCGTTCTGGATCATCGCCTTCGCGCTCTTCCTCCTCGTCCATGTCGACGGCTATGGCGCCGCCGGCCTGTCGATCGCCTTTGTTGCCGCCGCCTTAATGCTGTGGTTCGCCTGGCGCGATCCCGCCCTCGACGACGTCGCCGCCGTCGCCGGGGCGCTGCTACTCCTGGTTCTCGCGACCTGGAACCTGCCGCTGCCGAAAGACCAGACCGACCCGCTCGCCTATCTACGGCAGCCGGTGGCGGTCGGCGATTTCACGACCGCCGCGATCCTGGCGGCGCTGCTGCTGGGCCCGGGCGGCTTCCTCGCCCTCAAGGGGGCGCCGCGCCCCGGCCGCTGGGCCGCACTCTCCGCCGCCTCGCCGCTCCTGATCCTCGTCATCGCCTATTGGCGGCTTGAGAATTTCACCCTCGAAATCGGCTGGACCGCCACCGCACTCGGCGTCGCCGGGCTCGAACTCTGGGGCGCCGCCGCAATCGCCCGCCGCCGCACCGGCGACGCCGAGATCGAAACAGCGCTTGCCGCCTATTCCGTCGGCGTGCTCGGCGGCACGATCCTCGCCGCCACCTTCGCGCTCTCCACCGCTTGGCTCAGCGTCGCATTGGCGCTGCACCTGCCGGCCATGGGCTGGATCGAGGGCCGCTTGCGGCTGCCGGTCCTGCGCCAGCTCGCTCTCGGCGTCGCCGCCGCGGTGCTCGTCCGGCTGGTGCTGAACCCCTACGTGCTCGACTATCCGCTTGCCGCGACGCCGATCTTCAACTGGCTCCTCTATGGCTACGGCGTCCCGGCGCTCGCCTTCATCGTCGCGACCCGTCAGTTCGGCAGCCGCGCCGATGATCTCCTCGTCGCGGTGCTCGAAGCCGGCGCCGCCCTGTTCGCGACGCTCCTTCTGACCCTCGAACTGCGCCATGCGCTCTATGACCGGCTCGACGCGCCGCTCGGCGATCTCGGCACCGATTCGGCGCAGGCATTGCTGTGGCTGGCGCTGGCGGCACTGCTGCTGTGGCTCGGCGAGCGCCGGCGCCGGCCGGTGTTATATTGGGGCGGCGTCATTCTGTTCGCGCTCGCGACGATCCAGACGGTGCTGTGGCAGGCCGTCATCGCCAACCCGCTGCTGACCGGCGATCCGGTCGGCAGGCTGATGTTCTTCGACGCGCTGACGCTCGCCCACCTGCTGCCGGCAGCCTGCTACGCCGCGATCGCCTACCTCCGCCTCGGGCCCGCCCAGCTGCGTCAGGCGGCGCGCGTGCTGGCCGCAGGCTTCGCCTTTCTGTGGGTCAGCCTTGAGATCCGCCACGCCTTCCGCGGCGAGGTATTGCTCTGGGGCGCGTGCAGCGAGGGCGAATGGTACGCCTATTCCGCCGCCTGGCTGGCGCTTGCCGCGGCCGGGCTCGCGATCGGGCTCGTCCGACGGAACGAATGGTTGCGCCGCGCCGCGCTCGCGGGATTGGCGCTCGTCGTCGCCAAGGTTTTTCTCTCCGACATGGCGGCGCTCGCGGGCGTTCTGCGCGCCTTTTCCTTCCTCGGCCTCGGCGCGGTCCTTGTCGCGATCGGCTACGCCTACCGCCGCCTGCGCCCGCTGCAGCGCGAATAGCGCCGCAGAACTACAAAAAGCTGTAGGGGTCGATGTCGATCTGCAGCCGCAGCGCGCTGCCGAGCCGCACGCGGGCGAGCCATTCGCGCAGGACGGCCTGCAGATTGACCGTGCGCTCGGCCTTGACCAGAAAGCGGCGGCGGTGGCGGCCGCGCAGGACCGCGAGCGGCGCCGGAGCGGGTCCCAGCACCGCGATGCCGGGCAGCTGCGGGGCGGCGCGCGACAGGGCGCGGGCGGCGAAATCGACCGCCTCCGACTCCACAGCACTCAGGATCAGCGCCGCCAGCCGGCCAAACGGCGGCAGCCGCGCGGCGCGCCGCGTCGCCGCCTCTATTTCGAGAAACCGGTCGCGGTCGCCCTCGGCCAAGGCCCGCATCACCGGCTGCTCCGGCATATAAGTCTGGATCAGCACCCGACCGCGATGCCGCGCCCGGCCAGCCCGGCCGCCGACCTGATGCAGCAGCTGATAGGTCCGCTCGGCCGCGCGCAGATCGCCGCCGGCGAGCCCTAGATCGGCGTCGACCGCGCCGACCAAGGTCAAAAACGGGAAGTGGTAGCCTTTGGCGACGATCTGGGTCCCGATCAGCACGTCGTAGCGCCGCTCGACCATCGCGCGGGCAAGTTCGGCCGCGGCCTTGGGCCCTGCGAGAAGATCGCTGACCATCAGCGCCGTCCGCGCCTCGGGCAGCCGTTCGGCGACTTCCTCGCGCAGCCGCTCGACCCCCGGCCCGCAGGCGACCAATGTCCCGGCCGCGAGGCATTCGGGACAGAGTGCCGGCAGCTTCTCGGCATGGCCGCAATGATGGCACTGCAGCCGGCGGGTAAAGCGGTGCTCGACCAGCCAGGCCGTGCAGCTCGGGCATTGCAGGCGATGGCCGCAGGCGCGGCAGAGGGTCAAGGGCGCATAGCCGCGCCGGTTCAGGAACAAGAGCGCCTGTTCGCCGGCGGCCAGCGTCTGCGCCAGTTCGGCGACGAGCGGCGGCGACAGGAAGTGCCCGCGCTCCATGCGCTCGCGGCGCAGGTCGACAAGCCGCACCGAAGGCAATTCGGCCTCCGCATGGCGGCGGGGCAATGCCACCCGCTGATACCGGCCGCGGGCGACGTTGATAACGGTCTCGAGCGATGGCGTCGCCGAGGCGAGCACGATCGGCACGCCCGCCAGCGAGGCGCGCAATACGGCCATGTCGCGCGCCTGATAGCAGACCCCTTCTTCCTGCTTGTAGGAGGGGTCGTGCTCCTCGTCGACGACGATCAGGCCGAGCCGGGCGAAAGGCAGAAAGAGCGCCGAACGCGCGCCAACCACGACCTCCGCCCGACCGGCGGCGACGGCGCGCCAGACGTTGCGGCGCTCGGCCACGCCGATCTCCGAATGCCATTGCGCCGGCATCGCGCCGAAGCGCTGCCGGAAGCGTTCCAGAAACTGCGCGCCGAGCGCGATCTCCGGCAGCAGAACCAGCACCTGACGGCCGGCGGCGAGTGCCGCCGCGACGGCGGCGAAATAAGTCTCGGTCTTGCCGGAGCCGGTGACGCCGTCGAGCAGGGTGACGCTGAACCCGGCCGATTCGACTCGCCCTACAAGTCGATCGGCCGCCGTCTTCTGGTCGGGTGACAGCGTCGGGCCCGAGAGCCGCCAATCTGGCTCGGGCAGGCTCGCGGGCTCGGCTGGAGCCCGGCATTCCTCGACGAGCCCGGCGGCGATCAGGCCGCGCACGACGCCAACGCCGCAGCCGCCGGCCCGCGCCAGTTCGATCGCGGGCAATGCGGGGCCGTCGCGCAGCAGCGCCAACGCCCGCCGTCGCGCCGGCGTCAGCCCCGCCTCGCCGAGCGCTGCGACGCCCGCCGCCGTCGCCACGCACAGCCGTCGCGGCCGTGGCGGCAGCAATGCCTCGGGGACACTCATTGCCATGCGCAGCACGGCCCCCGGCGGCGCCATCGTGTAGCCCGCCACCCGCTCGATGAAATGGCGCAATTCCGGCCGCAAGCGGCGGCGTCGGCAACACCTCCTCCAACGGCTTCAGCTGATCCGGCGGCAGATCGCCTGCTTCCGCGTCCTCTTCCCAGACGACGCCAACAAGGCTGCGCCGGCCGAGCGGTGCTCGCACGAAGCTGCCGGGTTCGGGCAGCTCGGCTCCCGCGGGCGCCAGATAGCTCAGCGCGCCCGGCAATGGCAGCGGCAACAGTACCCGAACCTGCCGCAGTGCCTCGGGCGATGCGGCCGTGCGCACGTCGAGGCCTTCATCCTCGGCGAGCGCGGCAGCGGCGGAACTGGCGTCGTCCTCGGGCATCGGCTAAGCTTGCCCGGCAATGTGCGGTCGGCAAGCCTTCATCGCCTGCCGCGAAGGGTTCGTTCCAAGGCTGGTTTCGGATAGTTGTTGCGTATGACCGAACATCGTTGCGTCCCCACCCACCTCCGGCAACCGCGCCGCGGCGCGGCCATAACGGGCTAGGCGCCGAAGGTGGCCGACCGTCCGCAGGACCGGGCGAGACCGACCCGCGCGAGCGCGCCTTCGCCGGCGGTCGCAAGCGGCCTGTCGGCGCGCGAGGTGATGGCCTATCTGCGCGAGCACCCCGACTTCCTCGACCGCCATCCCGACGCTCTACAATTGTTGCGGGCGCCGAGCCGCAGCGCCGGCGACGGAATTCTCGACTTCCAGCAATTCATGCTCGAACGGCTGCGGCTCGATCTCGGCCGGGTGCAGGACGAGCAGAAGAGCCTGCTCGCGACCAGCCGCGGCAATCTGACGGGCCAGTGCCGCGTGCACAAGGCGGTGCTGGCGCTGCTGCGCGCGATAAGCTTCGAGCACTTGCTGCAGATCGTCACCACCGATCTGGCGATGTTGATCGATGTCGATGTCGTGACGCTCTGCATCGAGAGCACGGTCGCGCGCACCACCCGCCTGCCGCTGAACGGCATCCATCTGTTGCGGGCGGGGACCGTCGACGCGCTTCTCGGCCCCGGCCGCGACGCGCAATTGAGCAACGACATCCAGGGCGACGCGAACCTGTTCGGCGGAGCGGCCGGGCTTGTCCGCTCGCAGGCCCTGCTGCGGCTGTCGTTCAGCCGCACCGTCCCCGTCGGGCTGATGTGCATCGGCACGCGAAACCCCGAAACCTTCGTCCCCGGCCTCGGCACCGAGTTGTTGACGTTTCTCGCGCGCGCTCTCGAAATAACGATCGCGCAGTGGCTCGACCGCGCGCGCTGAACTCGCGACAAGCTGTTTTTCCCGTCCCACCGGCGCCGCTGCCGCTGGCGCGATTTTCGGCCGCGGACGATCTGCGCGCCGCGGTCGGCTTGTGGCTCGGCTGGCTTGCCGGCGAGCGCCGCGTCTCGCCGCACACCCTTGCCGCCTACGGCCGCGACCTCGCCTTTTTTCTCGATTTCCTGACCCAGCATCTGGGCGGGCTGCCTGAGCTGCCGGCGATCGCGGCATTGCGCCCGGCCGATTTCCGCGCCTATCTCGCCCACCGCGCCAATGACGAGGCGGAACCGAGTTCGCTCGCCCGCAATCTCTCGGTATTGCGCGGCTTCGTGCGCTTTCTGGAGCGCCGCGGGCTTGCCGCGACGACGGCGCTGACGGCGCTGCGCGGGCCCAAATTGCGCGCCGGCGTGCCGAAGCCCTTGAGTGCCGCGGATGCGCTCGGCGCCGTCGATATGGCCGGCGATCTCCCGGCCGTCAACTGGCAGGGAAGGCGCGACGCCGCGGTCTTCGCACTCCTCTACGGCTGCGGCCTGCGGCTGTCCGAGGCGCTGGGGCTGCCGCGTGGCGCCGCACCTCTGGGCGAGACGCTGACGATCACCGGCAAGGGACAGAAGCAGCGGCAGTTGCCGGTATTGCCGGCGGTGCGCGAGGCCGTCGACGACTATCTCGCCGTTTGCCCCCATCCGCTCGCCAAGGACGGCCCGCTTTTTGTCGGCGCCCGCGGCGGTCCGCTCCATCCCCGCCTCGTGCAAGGCCAGATGGTCGCCCTGCGCCGCTTTCTCGACCTGCCCGACACAGCCACCCCGCACGCGCTGCGCCACAGCTTCGCCACCCACCTGCTCGCCGGCGGCGGCGATCTGCGCGCGATCCAGGAGCTTCTGGGCCACGCCAGCCTGTCGACGACCCAGCGCTACACCGCCGTCGAGACCGACCGCCTGCTCGCCGTCTACAACGACGCCCACCCCCGCGCCAAATCCGCCTAAGTCCGGGGCTCCCTCTTTCGAACGCGGTGGGTTTACGCTTTCGCTTCACCCACCCTACGGGGCGGGTTCGGTGGCGGGGAAGAGTTCGCGCAGCTTTGTTTTCATGATCTTGCCCGTGGCGGTGTGGGGGAGTTCGTCGACGATCGCGATCTCGTCGGGCAGCATCCATTTCGGGAATTGCCGGGCGAGGAGGGCGATCAGATCCTCGCGCTCGGGATGGCAGCCCGGGCGCGGCGCCACGATCAACAAGGGCCGCTCGCCCCAGCGTGGGTCGGGGATCGCGATAACCGCGGCCTCCGCGACGTCGGGGTGCGCGATCGCGGCGTTTTCGAGATCGATCGAGCTGATCCATTCGCCGCCCGATTTGATCACGTCCTTCTTGCGGTCGGTGATCTGCAGATAGCCCTCGGGATCGATCACCGCCATGTCGCCGGTGTGGAACCAGCCGTCGGGCTCGACCGCCGCCGCACTCGCCTTTTCGTCGGCGAAATAGCCGCTGACGATCCAGGGCCCGCGCACCAACAGCTCGCCCATCGATTTGCCGTCATGCGGCTGGGCATGGCCGTCGTCGTCGACGATCTTCATCTCGACGCTGAAGACCGGACGGCCCTGCCGCGTCTTGACGGCAAGCTGGGCGGCAGGATCGAGCGCCAGATGCCGGGCCTTCAACGCCGCGGTGGTGCCGACCGGACTCATCTCGGTCATGCCCCAGCCCTGGCGCACATCGATGCCGTGGCGGTCGAAGGCCTCGATCATCGAGGGCGGCACCGCCGATCCGCCCGACAGCAGCCGGCGCAAGGTCGAGCAGCGCTTGCCCGAGGACGACAGATAGGCCTCGAAGCCGAGCCACACGGTCGGCACGCCAAGGCTGTAGGTAACGCCTTCCAATTCGAAGAGTTCGTAGAGGCTCTGCCCGTCGAGGCGTGGGCCGGGGAGCACGAGCTTCGCCCCGTTCATCGGTGCCGCGTAGGGAATGCCCCAGCCGCAGGCGTGGAACAACGGCACGATCGGGCAGACGACATCCTGCGCCGAGATCGAGATCGCGTCGGGAAGCGAGATGCCGAAAGCGTGCAATACCGTCGAACGATGGCTGTAGAGCGCGCCCTTGGGACGGCCGGTGGTGCCCGAGGTGTAGCAGAGCGAGGCGGCGGTGCGCTCGTCGAATTCGGGCCAGTCGAGCTCGTCGCTTTCGGCCGCGATCAGCTGTTCATAACCGTCCTCGGTCAATGGAATGATCCGGCAGTCTTTCGGGAATTGCGGGCCAGGCGTTCGACGAGTGGCAGAAACGTCGCGTCGACGAACAGGAGACGGTCGGCGGCGTGGTTGACGATATAGACGATCTGCTCGTCGAAGAGGCGCGGGTTGATCGTGTGACAGACCGCACCGATGCCGGATATCGCGTAGTAGAGCTCAACGTGGCGCCAGGTGTTCCAGGCGAGTGTCGCGACGCGGTCGCCGGGCCGGACGCCGAGCCGCAACAGCGCGTTCGCTAGCTGTTTCGCGCGCCGCCGCGTCTCGCGATAGGTCTGGCGGTGGATCGGCCCCTCGACCGAGCGCGACACGATTTCGGTGTCGCTGTGATAAATCGCGGCGTGCTCGATGATCGTCGAGATCAAGAGCGGGCGCTCCGACATCAACCCCAGCATCGTCTCCTCCCGCGAGCCCGATACGTTACGTTAGGGCCGGCGCGCCAGTTTTCGCAAGGAATCTACAGGCCGGACGGTGCTCGCACGCCGGGTCCGCGGCGACCGCGATTTGCTGTTTTTGCTGTTGTTTGCAACGAATCTACAGCAAACGCCCTTGCCCTTGCTTCGATCGGAACCCTCCGCGGGGCAACAAATACGACGCGATTATGGCAATTTTACCGTGCTTCGACATGACGCGCCCGGGGGCTGCTTGCCGCAAGCGCAAAGGCCCGTATAGTCGGCGGCTCGTCGCCCGTGTCGAGGTCCGCAACCGCAGATGAAACGAACTCCTATCGATGTTGTCGGCATCGGCAATGCGATCGTCGATGTGATCGCCCATGCCGAGGAGGACTTTCTGGCGAAAGAGGGGCTGGTCAAGGGGACGATGACCCTGATTGACGCCGAGGGCGCCGAGGCGCTCTACCGGCGGATGGGGCCGGCGATCGAGGCGTCGGGCGGGTCGACCGCCAACACGATGGCTGGCTTCGCCTCGCTCGGCGGCAGCGGCGCCTTTGTCGGCAAGGTGCGCGACGATCTGCTGGGAGAGGTCTTCCGCCATGACCTCAGCGCGCAGGGGGTTCAGTTCGAGACGCCGGCGGCGACCGACGGCCCCGGCACCGCGCGCTGCCTGATCCTCGTCACCGCCGACGGCCAGCGCACGATGGGAACGTATCTGGGCGCCTGCGCCGAATTGGGGCCCGGCGACATCGACCCCAAGATCGTGGGCGCGGCGCAGATAACCTATCTCGAAGGCTATCTCTTCGACCCGCCATTGGCGCAGCAGGCGTTTCGCAAGGCCGCCGAGATCGCCCACGCGCAGGGTCGCAAGGTCGCGTTGTCGCTCTCCGACCCGTTCTGCGTCGAACGCCACCGCGCCGATTTCCGCGAGCTGGTGGATGGCCATGTCGACATCCTCTTCGCCAACGAGATCGAGATCTGCTCGCTCTACGAAACCGCCGAGTTCGCTGCCGCCGCCGCCGCGGTGCGCGGCCATGTCGCGATCGCCGCCTTGACGCGCAGTGCGGCCGGCAGCGTGATCTTGACGCCACGAGGCCGAGCATGCCGTCGCCGCGGAACCCGTGGCGCGGGTCGTCGACACGACCGGGGCTGGCGATCTTTACGCCGGCGGCTTTCTCTACGGGTTGACCCGCGGCCTGCCGCTTCCCACCTGCGGCAGGGTCGGCAGTTTGTGCGCTGCCGAAATCATCAGCCATGTCGGCGCCCGGCCCGAGGTCGACCTATCGCGACTGGTGGCCAAGGCCGGGCTCGGCTGACCGCGCCTTTTCATTCGCCGGCCCGCGCGCCGGCCGCCAGATCGTATTTATGGACATCCGCAACATCGCGATCATTGCCCATGTCGACCACGGCAAGACGACGCTGGTCGACGCCATGCTGCGCCAGTCGGGTGCCTTTCGGGCCAACCAGCAGGTGGCCGAGCGCGCGCTCGATTCGAGCGATCTCGAACGCGAGCGCGGCATCACGATCCTGGCGAAATGCACGTCCGTCGTCTGGCGCGGGGTGCGCATCAACATTGTCGACACGCCGGGCCACGCCGATTTCGGCGGCGAGGTCGAGCGCATCCTGAGCATGGTCGACGGCGCCTTGGTGCTGGTCGACGCCGCCGACGGGCCGATGCCGCAGACCAAATTCGTGCTCGGCAAGGCGTTGCGCCGGGGGCTATGCCCGATTGTCGTGATCAACAAGGTCGACCGCGCCGATGCTCGCGCGCATCAGGTGCATGACGAGGTCTTCGACCTCTTCGCGATGCTCGACGCGACCGAGGCGCAGCTCGATTTTCCGACGCTCTTCGCCTCCGGGCGCGACGGCTGGGCGGTCGCCGATCCGGCGGCGGCGCGGCATGACCTCTCGCCACTCTTCGACCTGATCCTGTCGCACGTGCCGCCGCCGCGGGCCGATCCCGAGGGGCCCTTCGCGATGCTGGCGACGACCCTCGACTACGACCCCTATCTCGGCCGCGTCCTGACCGGGCTCATTCATTCCGGCACGGCGCGCGTCAACATGCCGGTCAAGTCGCTGCAGCCGCGGCGGCGAAATCATCGAGCAGGCGCGGCTGACCAAACTGCAGGCGTTTCGCGGGCTCGACCGCCGGCGCGATCGAGGAGGCGCAGGCGGGCGACATCATCGCCGTCGCCGGCCTGACGCAGACGACGGTCGCCGACACGATCTGCGCCCTTGAGGTGCGGCGGCTCTCCCTGCCGATCCGATCGACCCGCCGACCCTGGCGATGACGTTCTCGGTCAACGACAGCCCGCTCGCCGGCCGCGAGGGGTCGAAGGTCACCTCGCGCATGATCGGCGAGCGGCTCTTCCGTGAGGCCGAGGGGAATGTCGCGATCCGCGTCAGCGAAAGCCGGGAAAAGGACGCCTTCGAGGTCGCCGGCCGCGGCGAATTGCAGCTCGGCGTTCTGATCGAGACGATGCGGCGCGAAGGCTACGAGATGTCGATCTCGCGGCCGCGCGTGCTGTTCTCGACCGACCCTGCGACGGGGCAGCGGCTCGAACCGATCGAGGAGGTCGTCGTCGATGTCGACGAGGAATTCGCCGGCGTCGTCGTCGACAAGATGAGCCGGCGCAAGGCCGAGATGCAGGAGATGCGGCCCTCGGGCGGCGGCAAGTTGCGGCTGACGTTTTTCGGCCCGACGCGCGGGCTGATCGGCTATCAGGGCGAGTTTCTGACCGACACCCGCGGGACCGGCGTCATGAGCCGGTTGTTTCACGGCTATGCGGCGCACAAGGGGGCGGTCGAGAGCCGGCGCAACGGCGTTCTGGTGTCGACCGCCGACGGGTTCGCAATCGCTTATGCGCTATGGAACCTCGAGGACCGCGGCCCGATGTTCATCGAGCCGGGCGTGCCGGTCTATCAGGGGATGATCGTCGGCGCGCACACCCGCGGCAACGATCTCGACGTCAACCCGCTGAAGGGCAAGCAGCTGACAAACATCCGCACCACCTCCAAGGACGAGGCGGTGCGGCTGACGCCGCCGATCCTGATGAGCCTCGAACAGGCGATCGCCTATATCGCCGACGACGAACTCGTCGAGGTGACGCCGAAATCGATCCGGCTCAGGAAGCGGCTGCTCGACCCCAACGACCGCAAGCGCGCCGGCCGCGCCGCCGCGGAGTAGCCCGGGTTTGACTTTGGCTCGTCTGCGATTATGGTTGGGCATCATTTTCGTCCGGGCTCGATCGGTTGGCGCGCGAGTGACGGACACCGTCTCCAATGCCGGAATATGAAACGGATTTCGAATTTATGAGCAGCAAGCGTCAGGAACCGAAGTACAAGATCAACCGCCGGCTCGGGGTCAATTTGTGGGGCCGGCCGAAGAGCCCGCTCAACCGGCGCGAATACGGCCCCGGCCAGCACGGCCAGCGGCGCAAGAAGCCGTCCGATTTCGGGACCCAGCTTGCCGCCAAGCAGAAGCTCAAGGGCTATTACGCCAATATCGGCGAGCGCCAGTTCCGCCGGCTTTACGAGGAGGCGGGGCGGCGCCGCGGCGACACCGGCGACAATCTGATCGAGCTCCTGGAGCGCCGGCTCGACGCCGTCGTCTACCGCATGAAGCTGGTGCCGACCCCGTTCGCCGCGCGGCAGCTCGTCAACCACCGCCATGTGATGGTCAACGGCAGGCGGGTCAACATCCCCTCCTACCTCGTCCATGACGGCGACGAGATCGAACTGACCGCCAAGGCCAAGGACATGGCGCTCGTTCTCGAAGCGGCGAGGTCGGGCGAGCGCGACGTGCCCGATTATCTCGAAATCGACCATGACCGCATGAAGGGCCGGTTTATCCGCGCGCCCAAGCCGACCGACGTGCCCTATCCGGTGTCGATGGAGCCGAATCTCGTCATCGAATTCTATTCGCGCTGAGGAACACCGCGCCGCGGCCCGCGGGCGGTGGCGACGCGTTCAATTTTTTCGTTGCGCGAGCGTCATCGCTTTCGACACTGATGCGGGAGCGGCCGGTGCCGGCCGACGCGACCTCGACAGGCGATGCGATGCTGGCGCTGCATCTCACGATCGTCTTTTTGCTGATCCTGTTGAACGGCTTTTTCGCGATGGCCGAGATCGCGCTGGTGTCGGCGCGGAACGCCCGGCTGCAGACGCTGGCCGATAGCGGCAACGCCGGCGCGCGGGCCGCTCTCGAACTCAAGGCAGATCCCTCGCGCCTGCTCGCCACGGTGCAGATCGGGATAACGGTCATCGCGGTCCTGTCCGGCACCTTCG
This sequence comes from uncultured Alphaproteobacteria bacterium, assembly GCA_963799085.1. Classification (GTDB taxonomy): domain Bacteria; phylum Pseudomonadota; class Alphaproteobacteria; order ATCC43930; family CGMCC-115725; genus AP-15. The sequence goes on from CAWCWA010000010.1 coordinate 120,226, forward strand.
GCGAGGCGACGCTCGGCGACTGGCTGGAGCGCGAACTGGCCCAGCATTCGGGCTTCTTGGCGCGCTATGCGCACGTCATCAGCATGGCGCTCGTCGTGCTCGGCATTTCCTACCTGTCGTTGATCATCGGCGAGTTGGTGCCCAAACGGGTGGCGCTTCTGCACCCCGAGCGGATCGCCGCGGCACTTGCCGGTTTTATGCGGGCGATGGCGCGAGTAGGCGCCCCGCTCGAACATCTGCTGACCGCCTCGGCCAATCTGGTACTCCGGCTCCTGCCGCTGCGCCGCGACGCCGCGGCGCCGGTGACCGACGCGGAAATCACCTTCATGCTGCGCGAAAGCGTGGCTTCGGGCCATATCCACAAGGGCGAGACCGAGATCGTCGAAATGGCGCTGCGCCTCGGCGACCGCCGGATCAGCGCGGTCATGACGCCGCGCACACAGGTCGAATGGCTCGATCTCGACGATCCCGAGGAAGAGAACCGCGCCAAGATCCGCGACACGGTCTACTCCCGCCTGGTGGTGGTGCAGGGCGGATTGCAGCAGGTCGTCGGGATCGTGCACGCCAAGGACCTCTTGACCGCGATGCTGGCCGGGCGACCCTTCGATCTGCGCGCGGCAACCCGCCCGCCGCTCTACCTGCCCAATACCGTCACGGTGCTGCGGGCGCTCGAAGTCTTCAAATCGTCGGGCGAGCCGTTGGCGCTGGTCGTCGACGAATATGGCGATCTCGAAGGGCTGGTGGCGCTCAACGACATGCTCGAGGCGCTGGTCGGCGACATCGACGCCGATCGCCGGGTCGTCCGGCGCGACGACGGCAGCTGGCTGATCGACGGCATGGTCGGGCTCGACGAACTGAAGCAGGTCCTCGGCCTTGCCCATCTGACCGGCGAGGACCCCGATTTTCACACGCTCGGCGGCTATATCATGGCGCGGCTCAACCGCGTGCCGATGATCGCCGACCGCATCGCGGCCGACGGCTTCGCGTTCGAGGTCGTCGACATGGACGGCCGCCGCGTCGACCGCGTTCTGGTCTCGCCGATAGGCGAGGATGCCCGACGCTGAACGTTCGGACATCGGGCTCCAACGGCGCGTGCCGTCGTGCTAAGCTACCGGCGATCGGCCTCGAAAGGGACGACGACGCGACGTGCATATCCGCTATCGCTACCGGGACAGCGAAAAGGTTTTTGACCAGATTTGCGACGAAGCCGTGCTGGGGCGGCCGAGACACGGCATTCATGTCGATATCGACCTGAGCCCCGACCTGCGGGTTTCGCGGCCGCACGCCCGGATTTCGGTCGCCGAGGGCCGCTATTGGATCGAGGATCTGGGCAGCGCCAACGGCACCGAGGTCGACGGCCAGCCGATCAAGGGCAAGGGCAAGGTGCCGCTCGAACCGGGCCAGCTGATCAGGATCAGCGAGACGACGATCGAGGTCCAGATGCCGGGGGCCGAGGCGGCTCCGACCGGCGGCTGGGGCTCGGATCAGACGATCATTATTGCCGGCGACGACCGCGGCCTCGATATCGGCGAGACCATCGACGCCTCGGCACCGGTCTTCACGGCGGGCGAGGGCGAACCGGCCGAGCCGCTCGGCCTGCTCTTCGAATTGCCGCTGCGCTTTGGCGAACAGACCGACCTCGACGCGCTGTTCCAGACGATCGTCGAGCGGCTGGTCGCCACGATCCCGGCGGCGAGCCGGGGCGCGTTGCTGCTCGAGGACCGGCCGAGCGGCGAATTGCTGCTGAAGGCGCACATGCCGGCGGGCGAGCCCTCGGTCAGCATGACGCTGGCGCGGCGGTCGATGACGCGGCGGCAGGGGTTCATCTGGCGCGCCGGCTTCGAGCCGAGCGAAAGCCAATATCTGAACCGAATGCACGCCGGCATGTATGTGCCGCTGTTGTGGAAGGGTCGCGCTCTGGGCGTGGCCTGCGTCGACAACAGCGACAGCGGCGTGGGCTTCACCGTCGCCGATCTGCGGCTGATGCTGGCCGTTGCGCATTACGCGGCGCTGGCGGCGACGCAGAACCAGCTGCAGGCCGATCTGCACCGCAGCGCGGCTCTGCTCGGCCGGCTGTTGACCAATTTTTCGCCCAAGACCCGCGACCAGCTCCTGGCCCGCGCGAGCCACGGACGCTTGCGGCTCGGCGGCGAAAAGTCCGAGGTCGTGATCCTCGAATCGGATATCCGCGGCTTTACGTCATTGAGCGCGGGCATCGACACCGACGATCTGGTCGATCTGCTGAACGAATATTTCTCGGCATTGGTCGACGCCATTTTCAGATTTGACGGCACCGTCGACAAATTCATCGGCGACGCGGTTCTTGCCGTGTTCGGCAGCCCCGAGCCCGATGCGCTGCGCCATGAGAAGGCTGTCCGCGCCGCGCTTGCCATGCAGGCGGCGATGGCCGAAGTCAGCGAGCGGCGGAAGCGGCGCGGCCGCGCGACCTGCTCGATTGGGATCGGCATTCACTGCGGCGAGGTATTGCACGGCTTCATCGGCTCGACCGAACGGATGGAGCTCACGATCATCGGCGACGCGGTGAATTGGACCAACCGCTACTGCGCGGCGGCGGGCAGCGGCGAAATCCTGATCAGCCCGGCGCTGCACCAGCGCATGTGGCGGCTGATCGACACCGAACTGATCACGATCGAGACCAAGCAGGAAGGCAATCTTCCCGCCTACCGCCTCAAAGGGGTGCGCGACCAGACCCGCAGCTGAGCCCGGCTATTTCTTAGAGGCGGCGGCCTCTTCGATCTTCAGACGGCAGGTGAAATAATTCAGGACCCGGGACTGGCGCTGCACTTCGATCAGCGCCGCGCCGCCGATGTTTTCGGCGAGCTTCCTCGCCTCGTCGAGACGGTCCTTGAGGTTGGCGACGGCGCGCGCGGTCGAGCCGTCAAAGCCTTCCCGCAGGAATTTATCCGGCGTGTAATTGACGCCGCCGATGCTGAAATCCTTGGGGTCATACGGGCAGGAAGCGAAGCGGTCGGGTGCGGCCGGCGGCGGCGCAGGGGGCGCGGGCGGAGCGGCGGGGGCGAGCGCAGCGGCGGGTGGAGCGCCCGCAGGCGGGGCTTGCGCCGGCACGGTCTTCTGCTCGGGTCCGAGAATGGCGCGCGACGCCTCGGTCCGCAACCGCGCCAGAAACGTCTCCGACACGCCCTGATCAGTCACCGCTTCGATATCAGGCAGGCCGAATTTCTGCTCGAAGCGATGCACCGCCGTCCGTGTCTGCGGGCCAGCGATGCCGTCGATCGGGCCGGGCTCCATCCCGAGCCGGATCAGCATGAACTGGATTTCCCGCACCAGCCCCGGGGTCGCTTCGACAACAGCGCCGGAGGACGCGGCCGCCTCACCCGCGGCCGTCGCCGGGGCGGGCGGAAGAAAAAGCGCGGCGACGGCGAGCGCCGCCGCGGCCAGAACGAGCCGCCTCATCGCGGGCGGTCCCTGTCGCGCCGCGCGAGGCCCGAGGTTCCCTGCCCGGTGAGAAAGGATTGCCGGTCGCGCTCGTCCGGGATGTGCGCGGCAAGTACAAGCTGGAGCTTTTCGAGCGTCTCGAACTTCTCCAATTCCCGCCTGACCAGGATCCTGGCGATCGGGCCGATATAGCGCGTCAGCCTCGCCTCGATGGCGCTGATCGCCGACGGTTCGGGCGGTGTGCCGGCAGTGCCCGGCCGCCGGCCGATGGGGTCCGCGGACCCGGCCGCGACGATCGACTGGGTCGAAAGTGTCGAGGCACGGCGGCGGCCAGTCGCCAGAAATCGGGCGCGGTCGCGTTCGTCATCGATATGCCCGGAGAGCGCGTCGTAGAGGCCGGTGATGTCGGCCGCGTGCCGGATCGCTCGCCGCACCGCGATCGTCGCCATCGGCCCGATGAACGTCGCCAGATCGCGCTCGATCTCGGGCACCAGCTCGGCCGGCAGGGCGCCGCCGGGGCCGGTCTGCCCGGTCTGTCCGGTCTGACCAGTCTGCCCGGTCCGTTCTGCCTGCCCGGTCGGCTCAGGCGCCGCGCCGCCGGCGGATGACGGTTCGGCGGCGGGCGGTTCCCGGACGGTCGGTTCCAGGACCAGCGGCGCCGCCCGGATCTCGGCTCCCTTCGCGGGCAGCGCGGCGACAAGCGCCTGGGAAAATTCGGCGGCGCTCGCATAGCGCCGCGCCGGGTCGAACGTCAGCGCCTTGGTGATGACCTGCTTCAGCGCCTCGGGCACGATCGGGTTGAACGACGCCGATATCCTCCGGCCGCCGCTCCATGCGCGCGATGATCTCGGTGACGCTCGCTCCGCGGAACGGCTTCACGCCCGAGAGCATCTCGAACAGGATCACCGCGGCGGCGAAGAGATCGGTGCGCGCGTCGGCGGTCGCCCCAGCCAATTGCTCGGGCGCCATATAGGCGGGGGTGCCGAGAACGTCGCCGACGATCGTGAATTCCGAATCATCGATCCGGGCGATGCCGAAATCGGCGACTTTGATGTCGCCGTTGGCGAGCACCATGATGTTGGCGGGCTTCACGTCGCGGTGCACGATGCCGTTCTGATGCGCGAAGCCCAGCGCGCTCAACACCTGGGTGATGATCGCCACACTGCGGGCCATCTCGAGCGGGGCCTCGGTCTTGAGGATGCCGTCGAGGGTGCGCCCCTCGACATATTCCATCGCCAGAAACGGCACGCCGTTATCCTCGCCGATGTCGAGAATCGCGACGATGTGCGGGTGGAACCGACGGCCGGCGGCGCGCGCCTCGCGGCGAAAGCGTTCAAGCCATTGCTCCGCACCGCTGCCCGCCAAGAGTTCGGGCCGCACCACCTTGATCGCGACCGGGCGGTCGATCAGCGGGTCGTAGGCGCGGTAGACTTCGCCCATAGCACCGCTGCCGAGCAGCGCGTCAACGCGATAACGGCCGATCGTCTGGATGGTTTTCATCGCTTCGCCGCCATCGCCGGCGAACCGGCGTCAGCTTGGATCCTCCAGCATTTTCATGGCGTTCTGCAGGCTGCGCCGCATCCGGTTGAACGACATCGACAGCGAGCCGATCTCGTCATTGCTGTCGCGCACGAACTCGGGAGTGTCGAGCTTGCCCATGCTGACGCTGCTCGCGGTCTCCGAGATCTTGACGACGGGTCTGACGACAAAGGCGCGCAATAAGAGATCAACGATGACGATGATGACGATAAAGGTTCCGGCGAGCGCCACCATGAACCAGAAGAGCGCCTGGTAGGCGCGTCCGAGCGGAACCGCGAGCGGGATCGAGACCACCTGGGCGCCGACGATTTCGCCCTGTTTCCAACCAAAACCGTTTGCCGAGCCGTAGAGCGCCACCATCGTCGGCGGCGCCGCCTCCGGGGTGCTGTGGCAGGTCAGACAGGCCGGGCTGCCGACCTTGAGCGGTCGCGCCAGGGTCAGGAACCGGCCGTTCGGCGTGTCGCGGACCGTCACGGTCTCGTGCTTGCTCGGATCGTTACGGAAATCGTTGACGATGTCGGCTTCCCAATCGACCGCGCGATCGTTGGCGTTGGTCGGGTTCAGGGTCGGTTCGCGATAGGTGTATTCCGGCAATTTGCGCTGCACGAGTTTGAAGTTGGTCTGCGCGGCGAAGGACGGGATCGAATACGGCAGGAATTGCACCTTCATCTGTTGTTCGAGCAGAGGGCGAATGCTTTCCGCGGTGTAGGTGCGGATCGCCGAGGCGCCCTCGATCATGATGCGCGCGTTCTGCAGACTTTCATCGATCGCGTTTCGCGTCAGGATCTGTAGGCGCCAAACCCGGCGAGGCCCAGCCCGACGACGAACGCGCCGGACATCGCCAAGTCAATCTTCCATCTGATTTTCATCGGCCTGTAATTCGTTCAAGGACCGGCTGCCGCCGAGCGTCGATGATCCTACAGGCGTTGTGGTAGTTTTCAAGCGCCGTCGGCGCGCCAAGAATTCGCTGAATTTGTTAATGCGCGCGGCTCATTTTGTTTACCCTTGCTGCTGGTTTCTCGGCATAAGAGGACGTCGGCCCGCGGTGGTGTCCGCGGCGGGCGGCAGGGGAAGAGACGCAATGCAGACGGCGACAATCGCCCCCACGGGGCATCTTGCGGTTCGGCCGGACTGGCTCGAAAAGCGGCGCGAGGAGATCCTCGAGCCCGATCTGCCGATCGTCGATCCGCACCATCACCTGGTCGACCGGCCGGAGACCGGGCGCTACCTGCTGCCCGACCTGCTCGCCGACCTCGGCAGCGGCCACAACGTCGTCGCGACGGTCTACCTCGAATGGCTGTCGATGTACCGCGCCGACGGGCCCGGCCGAGTTGCGCCCGGTCGGCGAGGTCGAGTTCGCCAACGGCGTGGCGGCGATGAGCGCCAGCGGCAGATACGGCGCCGACGCGCGTCTGCGCCGGCATCGTCGGCCATGCCGACCTGACGCTCGGGGCGCGCGGTCGAGCCGGTGCTGGAGGCGAAGATCGCGGCGGGCGGCGGCCGTTTCCGCGGCATCCGCTTCATCACCGCCACGCATCCCGACCAGGCGGCGTGGGGCTCGCCGGTCAACGCGGCCGGCGGCGCTGCTGACGGACCGGCGGGTGCGCGAGGGCTTCGCCGGGCTGGCGCCGCTCGGCCTCAGCTTCGACGCCTGGATGTACCACACGCAGCTCGGCGAACTGATCGACCTGGCGCGGGCCTTTCCCGGACACGCCGATCGTGCTCGACCATGTCGGCGGCGCGATCGGCCTCGGCCGCTACGCCGGGCGGCGCGACGAGGTCTTCGCCGAATGGGGCGCGCAGCATTCGCGAGCTGGCCGCGCTGCCCCAACGTGCACGTCAAGCTCGGCGGCCTCGGCATGCGGCTGTTCGGCTTCGACATGCACAAGCGGCGAACTGCCGCCGAGCTCGGAACAGCTCGCCGCGGCCTGGCGGCCCTACGTCGAGACCTGCATCGCCGCCTTCGGCGCCGAGCGCGCGATGTTCGAGAGCAATTTCCCGGTCGACAAGGGCAGCTGCAGCTATCACGTGCTCTGGAACGCCTTCAAGCGCATCGCCGCCGGTTGCTCCGCCGTCGAAAAGACGGCGCTGTTTTCCGGCACCGCGACGAAGTTCTATCGGTTGAGTTAAAGCCGGTATGGCCGCATTTGCGAGGCGGCCGTCAGGCCTTGCAGGCAAAGCCGGCGATGACCAATTTGCAACTGCGCCGCGACGGCGGGATCAACCGATATCTTGCGGAGTAATGCTTGTCGTCAGAGAGGCCCACAGCACGGATCGATAGCGACCGCCTGCGGATGGACCGCGCCCGGGAGGCGGCCGAAGATCTGTTCAAACCGCGCCGCGAGCCGGCCGAACGGAGGACCGATTCGGCGGTCGCCAATCCTGCGAACCCCGACCAGCCGCAGCCGCAGAGGCAGCCGCGGGTCATCATGATACCGGCGCAGATGGCGAGCAGTGCGGCGCCGAGCAATTCCCCGTCCACGCCAGCCCCGGTCCCGCGCCGGCGCCGCATCTCCGTCAGGCGCGAAACACCGTCGATCCCGGCAAGCCAATTCGGGCGGGTCCGCGCCCTTGCCAGTTACGGGATGACGCGGGAGCAGGTCGCCGAACTCTATGCCGTGCCGGTCACCGTGATCGACCGGATCGTCGGTCCGGAGGAATCGAGCGCCGAATAGCCGTCAGGAGCGCCCCGCCGGCGCGTAGGGGTTCTTGCCGCGGCGCAGCATCAGGCGGATCGGCGTTCCTGGCAAGGCGAAATCCTGGCGCAGCGCGTTGACGAGATAGCGGCGGTAGGATTCGGGGAGTTCGGCGGGTTTCGAGGCGAAGAGCGCAAAGCTCGGCGGCCGGGTGTTGACCTGGGTCATGTAGCGCAGCCGTAGCCGGCGGCCGGCTACGAGCGGCGGCGGATGGCGCTCCTGCGCGGCGGCGAGCCAGCGGTTGAGATCGGCGGTCGCGATCCGGCGGTTCCACACGGCGTCGGCGGCAAGGACTGCCGACATCAAGTCATCGAGGCCCAGCCCGGTCAGTCCCGACACCGGAACAAGGGGAACGCCTTGTAGTTGCGGCAACGAGATTGCCAGCGCCTCGCGCAGCCGCGCCAGCAGGGGGCCGGGCTCGGCCACCAGATCCCATTTGGTGACCGCGAGCACGATTGCCCGGCCTTCCTCGGCGACGTGGCGACCGATCGTCAGATCCTGGCGTTCGAGCGGCTGCAGCGCGTCGACGACGAGCACCACGATTTCGGCAAAGCGGACCGCCCGCAGCGCGTCGCCGACCGACAGCTGTTCGGGCCTTCCCTCAATTCGCGCCCGGCGGCGCAGCCCGGCGGTGTCGACGAGCCGAAGCGGGCGGCCGCGCCAGCGCCAATCGACGGCGATCGCATCGCGCGTGATGCCGGCCTCGGGACCGGTCAACACCCGCTCTTCGCCGATCAGCCGGTTGACGAGCGTCGATTTTCCGACATTGGGCCGGCCGACAACGGCGAGCAGCAGCGGCTTTTCCGGCGCGGCTTCATCCGCCGGCGTCCGATCGCGGGCAAACGGCAGGAGACGTTCATAGAGTTCGCTGAGACCCTCGCCATGCTCGGCCGAAACCGGCACCGGATCGCCGAGGCCGAGGCGATAGGTTTCGGCGAGCCCCGGCGGCGGCGCGCGGCCCTCGCTCTTGTTGGCGACGAGCACGACGGGCTTGCCGCTCTGCCGCAGCCAGGCGGCGAAATGGCGATCGGCCTCGGTAACGCCCTCGCGAGCATCGACGACGAGCAGCGCCACGTCGGCGGCGGCGAGCGCCTGCGTCGTCTGACCGTGCATCCGCCCGGCGAGCGAGAGGGGGGCGGCCTCTTCGAGCCCGGCGGTGTCGACGACGCGAAATTCGAGGTCGGCAATATGCCCATCGGCCGCGCTGCGGTCGCGGGTCAGACCCGGCGTATCGTCGACGAGCGCGAGACGCCTTCCGGCGAGGCGGTTGAACAGCGTCGATTTGCCGACATTCGGCCGTCCGAGGATTACGACCTCGAAGCTCATAATGCTTATTGCGGGGCGTCCGCCCTCCTCAGCGATACGCGGCGAGGGTCGCGTCGTCGGTCAAGACATAGAGCGTGTTGTCGGCGATGATCGGTCCCAGATAGACGCCGGCGGGCATCTCGTCGCGCCCGAGCGGCTCCCCGGTATAGGGCGAGATCGACAGAGCCTCGCCGTCGGAGGAGAGCACGATCAGCCGGTCGCCGCCCAGGACAGGCCCTGCCCAGGATACCGGATCCTCTTTTTTCTTGGGGTTGCGATAGCTCGCCAACTGCCGGACCCAGCGCACCTTGCCCTCGTTGCGCGTCAGGCAGAAGACCTCGTTCTCGTTCGACAGCACGAACACGTAGTCGCCCGCGACCCAAGGGGTGTGCGTCCCGCCGATCTCCTGTTCCCAGACCCGGTCACCGCTCCGCATATCGATCGCCGCCATGCGCCCGCTGTGCCCGACGGCGAAAACCCGGCCGCGATCGATGACCGGCCGACCGCGGATATCGGCGAGCGAGGACACCGCGTCGGCGCTGCGCGTCGCGGCCAGGTTGTCGGACCAGACCGGCCGGCCATTCTCGACCGTCAGCGCATAGACCTCGCCCGAGGAATACGGCACGACGACAACCTCGCCATCAACGGCCGGGCTGGCGCCGCCCAAGAGGCTTGCTGTTTCGGGCAGCCCGGTGTGGGTCCACAAGCGTCGACCGTCATCGGTTGCGAGCACGACGAGTTCGTTTTCGACCGTGACGACGAAGATGCGCCCGTCGACCACGGTCGGGCCGCTGCGCACCGGCGCGCCGACGCCCTTTCGCCAGATCACCTTGCCGTCCGCCGGATCGAGCGCCAGGACCTCGGCGTAGCCCGTCGAGACGTAGAGGTGGTCGTTCCAGAATGCCGGGCCGCCGCCGAAGGAATTGCCGCGCTCCTCCTCGGGCTTCAGATCGACCTGCCACAGTCGGTTGCCGGTCGCCGCCTCGAAGGCGCTGAGCTGCGCCCCGCCATCCATCGCATAAACTCGTCCGTTGGCCACCACCGGCTGCGCCAGAACGCGCGTATAGCGTCCCGAGCCTTCTCCGACATCGGCCTTCCAGGCCCGCGAGATCCCATTCGGGAGCGCCAGGTGCTGCATGGCGTGGTTTGGAAAGCCGCCGGGTTCCGGCCAATCGGCGTTGACCGCCGGCGGCGGCAGGGTGATCGGAATCTTGGCGAGGTCGGGGTCGGGTTCAAGCTCGCGGTCGAGGCTCAGCACCGAGATCCGCTCACCTGGCAGCGGCGCCTTCTTGCTTTCGAACCAGCTGCATCCGGCAAGGGACAGAGCCGTCAGCACGAGAAGGGCCAAGGCCCGGCGCAGCATCGCTGGCACCCCGGTTGACGTCAGGAGGCAACGGCCGCGGCCATCTCGGCGGCGCGGGCGCGCAGGCCTTGCGGCGTGGCCGGATCGTCGGCGAGCTTCTGGTAGATTTCGAGCGCCGCCTTCTTGTCTCCGGATTTGAGCCGCGCGGCCGCGGTCAGTTCAAGCGCGGTCGGGCGCCAAGGGTTGCCCTCGGCGGTCAGCGGCGCCAGACGCTCTATTGTCGCGTTCGGCTCGGCATCGGGGGAGTCGGCAATCGCGGCCAGCAGTCGCGCGAGATCGGCAAAGGGCGGATCGGCCGACGGCGGCGATGCGGTCATATGTCGCGACCGCACCCTTGCGGTCGCCCGAATTCGCCAGCAGGGCGGCGTCCTCCAGCCGCGCCAACACGGCGTAGCCGCCGCCTTCCTGCGCGATCACGCCGAAAATCCTGACGGCGTCGGCCTCCTTACCGTCGCGCGCCAGCGTCAACGCCTGGGTGTAGCGGGTCGATTGCGCCAGCCGCTCGGCAAGCTGATGCTGCCGCCAGGCGACGACGGCACCCGCCGCGAGCAGCACCGCCACCGCCGCGCCAATGATGTAACGCCCATATTTCGACCAGAGCTTGAGCAGGTTGTCGCGGCGAAGCTCTTCGTCGATCTCGCGGAAAATTTCGCTCACACTTGACCCGATCTGCCGGAATCAAAGCGCGCGTACCATATTCCCGCGGCCGGAGGGAGACAAATCGCCGCCTCAGGCTGGACGCCATCCGCGAAATCGTGAACACTGTGTGACAGCGGTAGCTGGCGACGGATAGCGATGAGCCGGAAGAGCGCAACGGTCCTGACCCTGGGCGATTATCGGACGCGACAGCCCCCCTGTTATTTCACCCGATCCGAACTAAACCAATTGCTCGGCCTCTACAGCCGGCATGTCATCCGCGGCGTATGGCGCGACTACGCGATCGACCATCGCGACGGCATGGCGCTGTTCTCGGTGTTTCGCCACACCCACGAGGCGCCCGCCTACCGCATCGTCAAGACCGCAGCGTCAGCCGCGCAGGCAACCGAATACATCGTCCAGAGCGGACGGCAGCGACTGCGTGTCGCGCGCAGCCTGCCCGAGGCGCTCGACTATTTCCGGACCCGCGTCAGCCTCGTCGCCGCCGACGCCGGCTAGCCCCGACGGGCCAGCGGCAGCATCCGCTGCAGGACGCCATCGCGCCGGAAGATTCCGTGATAAAGGGCGGCCGCGACATGCGCCGCGACAAACAGATAGACGAAATATTGCCCGATCAGGTGGATCGCGATCGCGATCTGCGAGAGGCGCGGGTCGGGCGGCAGCAGGGGAGGGATCGCGACCAGTCCGAAGAGGCTGACCGCATGTCCCGCCGCCGCGGCGTTGACATAGCCGGCCAGCGGCATCGCGATAAAGATCACGTAAAGGGCGGCGTGCGTCAGATGGGCGAGGGCGGCCTCTACCGGACGCAAATGCGCCGGCAAGGGCGGCGCAGGATGACGCCAGCGCCACAACAGGCGCAACAGCATCGCCGCCAGGATCGTCAGCCCGATCGAGCGGTGCAGCAGCAGCACCTGATCGCGCGCCGCACTGCCGCGCGGCGTGTCGCCGATCAGCCAGCCGAGCGCGACGACCGCGACGATGAGTGCTGCGACCAGCCAGTGCAGCGTGCAGGGCGACCGGGCCGTAACGCTCGGCCGCGGCCGGCAAGGGCGTCAAGCGGCAGCCGGGAAGGCGATGTCGATCCGGCCGAGCGGGCCGAAATCGGCGGCGATTCGCACACCGGGTTTGGTGAAGACCATGCCGGTCCACGAGCCCGTGGTGACAAAAGCCCCGGCCTTGGCGCCGCCGCGCTCACGCATCAGATTGACGAATTCGACGAGCGCCGCGGCCGGATCGCGGGCGGCGCCGGCGCTGCTGTCGGCAAAGGGCTTGCCGTCCTCGGTTATCGCGATCGCGGTGCGCGAGAGGTCGAGCCCCTCCCACCCCGGCACGGCGGCGCCATAGACGAGCCCGCCATTGGAAAAATTATCGGCCAGGATCGAGAGCCGATCGAGCGCGCGGAAATCCTCGTAGCGCGAATTGACGACTTCGATCGCCGGGTGCAGCGAGGCGCCTGCCGTGACCTCGGCGGCGGCGTATGGGGTTGGGCGCGGCGGCAGATCGCGGCCGAGGCGGAAGGCGATCTCGCCCTCGATGCCGATCAGCCGCAATTCGCCGGCCTTGTACGAAGCCGGGCTCGGGCGGATCATCCCAGCGAAGATCGGCGCGCAGAAGGCCGCGGTAGAAGCGGCCGCGACGCCGATCTTCCAGCCGCCCGCGGTTTCGCCGAGCCGCCGCATGACGGCGTCCTGGATCTGATAAGCGTCCGCCTCCGATTGCGGCCGGCAGTCGGGTGGCAATTCGGCAAGCGGCCGGCCGCCGCGGGCGCCGGTCAGCAGGCGCGCGGCCTCTTCGACGCGATCATCGAGCATTGGCACCTCCAACGGATCTCTGGATTACGGGGTTCGGACCGGCGCCGGGTCGAATTCCGGCGAGCCGAGATATGCGAGTGCGGCCGCCACCCCACCCGCGCGGTGCGGGATGCCGGCGCGGTGCAGCCCCATTTCCACACCGCACAATGTGCCGCACAGCATCAGATCGTTGAAGTGGCCGAGATGACCGATGCGGAATATCTTCCCCTTGAGACGGCCAAGGCCAGTGCCGAGCGACATGTCGAAGGCGTCGAGGATGATTTCGCGCAGCCGGTCGGCGTCGAATGCGTCGGGCACCAGAACCGCGGTCAGCGAATTCGAGTGTTCGCGCGGATCGGCGCAGAGCACTTCGAGGCCCCAGGAAGCGACCGCGCGCCGCGTCGCCTCGGCGTGACGGGCGTGGCGGGCGAAAACCGCCGGCAGCCCCTCCTCGTCGAGCAGCATCCTCAGCGCCTCGCGCAGCCCGTACAAGAGATTGGTCGCCGGCGTATAGGGGAAGAAACCGGTGCGTCCGGTGTCGAGCATCGCCTCCCAATCCCAGTAGGAGCGGGCCAACCGCGCCGCCTTATGAGCGTCGAGCGCCTTTTTCGACACTGCGTTGAAGCCGAGCCCCGGCGGCAGCATCAGCCCCTTCTGCGAGCCGCCGACCGTCACGTCCACCCGCCATTCGTCGTGGCGGTAATCGATCGAGGCGAGCGAGGAGATCGTATCGACCATCAGGAGCGCCGGGTGCCGCGCCCGATCGATCGCGGCGCGGATCTCGGGAATGCGGCTCGTCACGCCGGTCGAGGTCTCGTTATGCACGACGCATACCGCCTTGACCCGGTGCGCGCCGTCGGCGGCGAGCTTTTCCTCGACCAAGGCCGGATCGACGCCGTGGCGCCAATCGCCCGGCACAAACTCGATCTCGAGCCCGAGCCGGGTCGCCATCTGTCGCCACAATGTCGCGAAATGACCGGTCTCGAACATCAAGACCCGGTCGCCGGGCGAGAGCGAGTTTGATAGCGCCGCCTCCCATGCCCCGGTGCCGGAGGAGGGATAGATGACGACGGTCGCGTCTGTCTGGAACACCCGCTTCATGCCGGCCACGACTTCGCGGCCGAGTTCGGCGAATTCCGGTCCGCGATGGTCGATGACCGGCATAGCGATCGCCTGCAACACCCGGTCGGGGACATTGGTCGGGCCGGGAATCTGCAGGAAATGGCGGCCGGTATGGGTTGCAGGCGTATTTTTCATCGGCGTGATCCTCGGGAAAGGCGGCCGGGACGCTTCATAGCGTGGCTTGCCATGGGCCGTCGACCTCGTAGGCCTCGCCGTCGCCGGGCCAGGGCGGCATCGTCGCGCCGAGAACGGTCAAGGGCTCGGCGCCGTCGCAGCGGAACTGGAACCGGGCTCCGACCGGCAGGCTGAGTGAAACGCCGGGCGAGAGGTCGGTAGTCTCCTCCTGCTGGCCGAGCCGCCGCCAGATGCGGCCCCGCCCGGCGACGACGTACCAAAGCTCCTCGATGCTGCGATGGGCGACGGCGCGGGCGACCTGCCCCGGCAGCAGCGAAAAGAGCGCCATGCCGCCGCGCGAGAGCTCGCAAAGAACGCGCACCTCGGACCCGTCGGGCGCGATCGCGTCCGGGTCGGCGGCAAGCCGGCGGGTGGCGAAAGCGGTCATCGGCGCGCCGCCTCCATCGCCAGTTTCATGAAGCCGTCCATTGCCGCCGGATCGGTCCAGCGCAAGACAGCAACGAGGTCGTTTTCGGGATCGATCCAGGTCAAATTGCCGCCGGCGCCGCGGGCATAGAAGCTCGCCGCCGAGGCGCTCGGATAGAGCCCGCGATCGGTGTTGAGCCACCACAGATAGCCGTATTGCGGGTGCAGCGGACAGGGTTCGAGCATGCGCTCGATCCAGGCCTCAGACAGGATGCGGCGGCCGTCCCAGACCCCGCGGCGGAGCATCAGAAGCCCGGTCCGCGCCTGGTCGCGGGCATGGATGAAGACGCCACCGCCCCAATGGCCGCCGCCCGACACAGACTGCACCCGCTTGCCGTCGATCTCGACCCACGAATTGCGGTAGCCGTGCCACTCCCAATCGGCGGAGGCGCCGATCGGCGCCATGACGAGTTCGCGAAAGACTTCGGGTAATGGGCGGCGCCAGACCCGCAAGAGCGCGAGCGCCAGGCGGTTGACGCGGACATCGTTGTATTCCCAGAAGCCGCCCGGCGGCTGCAGGTCGCGGTGGGTGCCCTTGGGCGCCATACTCGGCCGGCCGGCCGAAGACCGGTTACGGTCGATCAGGTCGGGCTTGTCCCAAAGCGTCCCCTCCCATTCCGAGGTCTGCTGCAGCAGGTGGTGCCAGGTGATGCCGCGGTTCTGCGGCGCATCGAAGCCGCCATCCTCGACCGTGCGACGGACCTCGTCATCGGGATCGCCGATCAGCCCGCGGTCCCAGGCGAGCCCGGCAAGGATAGAGAGATAGCTCTTGGCCACACTGAAGGTCATGTCGACGCGGGCCGTGTCGCCCCATTCGGCGACAATTCGGCCGGCGCTGAGCACGAGCCCGTTCGGGCCGCCGCGCGGGCGAACCGGGCCCAGGGTCTCGTTCCAGGGCGGCTTCTCGCTGAAATCGCTCGCGACCATCTCCGAGAGGTCGCGTGACCACGGCGTTTCGTGCTCGGCGGCGTGCGCTGCTGCCGCGGCCCAGCCAGGCGATTGCGCGTCCCATGCCCACTCGGCGGGCTCCTGCGGTGGGAAATAGGTCATCGGTGATGCTCCGTCGGGGCGCTCGGGGTTGAAATTCGGGCCGGCGGCACGAATTCGTAAAGAGACACCCAAATGCGCGGCCGGCTTGCCATCCGGCTGGCGGGGTTGCTAGAAAGCGGTTTGTCGGTCTGTCGGGGTTGTTGCCATGGGCTCTTTCAGCTTGATGCATTGGATCGTGGTCCTGGCCATTATCCTGATCTTGTTCGGCGCCGGGAAGCTGCCGCGGGTGATGGGTGATTTCGCCAAGGGTATCAAGGCGTTCAAAGCCGGGATGAAAGAGGAGGACGAGCCTGAGGAGACCGCGACCCCGGCTCAGGTGTCGCCGCCGGCTGCTGCCACGCCAGCCGGGACCGCCGTTCCGACCAACGCCGCCGCCGCGTCCGCCGAGCGCTCGCGCGAACACGCCGCCTGAGCGTCGGGCGAGCACGTCGAGTCGCTGCTAGCGACGCCGGCCTAGCGGTCCGGCTCGACGACGAACTCGTAGGAGATATCGCGCTTGCCTCCAATGTTCTCGGAGATACGGGCCAAGTAGCCATCGGCTGGCGGTGCCGACAAGCTGATCGTTTCGCCGGCTATTACGTACCCGTGAGCGATCTTTTCTTCTTTTTCATTCTACACGTCCAAAGAGACACAGCAGCCAGACCCACGAGTCCGTACGACGTCAATACGAAGTAGTCTACGTCTCCCCTCGATGTTTCGAGCGTCCCTTTTACCGTCTGACCGAGCGTGATCCGATTGGCAGAACGTACCGAGTCGTTGGGTTCCTTTTCCGCTGTAAGCACCGTTTCTTGTCGCAATACTGGAGACGTGCCACCGTTGGTTGTACGACCGAAACTGGGCAGCCCGCCAGGCCGGTAGGGCAGGAAGGCCGGCAGGACCAGAAGCGCGCAGCCGGCTGCCAGGACGACGAGACCCGGCGTTGACAGGTCAAACTCGATGCCCAGGAATTTGGCCGTGTTCTGGTCCGGATCACGGCGCACCAGGATCTGCCAGACCGCCACGAGAACGAGCAAAGCGCCCAGGATCGTGGTGAGCAGAATTTGCAGGTCGTTCATGAAATATCGCTTGGCAATCTGCGGGAGAGGCTCGCCTGAAACAGTCTATCTGCGGCCGTCAAAGGCGGCGAGGAAGCGGCCGAGAAAACTTTCCATGCCGGGATGGGGCGCGCTCTGCGTCGGGTCGAGACCGCCGACATAGCCCTGGGCAAGAAAAGGCGCCACCAGAGCGGGATCGCGCGACAATACGTGGATCGGCACGGTCCAAGGTTGCTCCTCGCCTCCGACCATCGCTGGCGGCTGGTGGTCTCCCAAGAGGATGACAAGCGCGTTCCCGCGCAGCCGTTCGACCAGCCAATCCTTCAGCACAGCGAAGTCGTACTCCAGGCTTTTGACATAGGCCGGGGCGAGATGCGTCCAATCGGGTTGGCGGTAAATCTCCGGCCAGACGGCGCGCGGCACGCCGGCAAAGGTTCCGGCGTCATTCCAATCGGCAAGATAGGGCGGCAACGGCAGGAACGGGATATGGCTAGACACCAGCACGATCTGGGTGAAGACCGGCGGCCCCGCGCCAAGGGCTGAACGGATCGCGCCCGCCCGCTCTATCGTGAACTGGTCCGGGATCTGGAACCAGCCAAAATCCGGGCCGCGGTAATCGAGATCGGCGGCGAAGATCTCGCGGTCGAACCCCCAGGCCCGGCCTTCGGGGTAGTTGCCCTTGATGCCGGGCATGATATCGATCGCCCGCCAGCCGGCTTGCTTGAAATAGGCGGGCAGGAGCTTGCGGCCGGAACGGAAGAGTGCGGCGTAGAGAACGGGGTCGTCGAGACGCACGCCGCTCGCCAGGGTCGCGTGCGCCAGCCAGGAGCCGCCGCCATAGGTCGGCGAGACCAGCCGGTTGGACGCGACCGAATAGCCGGCGGCCGTCACCGCCGCGGCGAATTGCGCCATCGGGCCCTCAAGTGCCGCGCGAAAAGCCGGCCGATCGAATACGATGGTGCCGTAGGATTCGATAAAGACGAGATAGACGTCGTGGCCTTTCAGCCTGGCGAGGTCGCTCGGCGGCGGACCTGGAATGGCGAGGGCCGCGGGCAGCACGGCCTCGGCCCGGAGGCCGCGCTCATAGGCCGCCGCCTGACGGATCGCGGCATGGGCCAGACCGGCGGCGAGCGGTTGCTCCCCGGGCGGCAGCCAGGCCGCTGCGTTGAGCGCGAGGCCTGAGACGAGCGGCCGCGGGGACCGCGATCCGCCGGTCGGCCAAGGCGGCGAGCAGCCGGAGCCAACTCCAATAGGCGAGGCCGACGATCATCGCCAGCGCCGCGGCGGCAGCGGCAAACGCGCCGAGCGCGCGCCACGACCCTGCCGCATCGGTGGCAAGACCCACCAATGAGGGCAGATGGCGGGCGTCCCAATAAAGGTTGAGATCGCGGCCGAGCAGGCTCGGCGTCGCGGCATCGGCAATATTCAGCAGCGCCGCCGTCGCCGTCACGACCGCGCACAAGAGTGCCGGGACGCGTCCGGTCAGCCCACGCGGCCGCACGACGGCGACGAGCGCCAGCAGGAATATCAGCCCGGCGAGCGCCACCGAGGGGCGCCAATCGACCGTCAGACCGATGCGAGCCCTTGTCCTGCGCCGGCAGGAACAGCGCCGCCAACCGCAGCAACGCCAAGCCCGCCGTCGCGATGCGGCAAAGACGGCTTTGCCATTGGGCTATTGGCGTCATCCATCGCCTCGGGTTATGTGATCGCCGGCGCGGCCGAGGATGGACAAGAAATGCAACGTTTCGAAGGCACCGACACCTACATCGCGACAGCCGATCTGCGGGCCGCGGTCAACGCCGCCATCGCGCTCGAACGGCCGCTCTTGGTCAAGGGCGAGCCCGGCTCCGGCAAGACCATCCTCGCCCACGAAGTCGCGCGCAGCATCGGCCGCGACCTCATTACCTGGCACATCAAATCGACGACCAAGGCGCAGCAGGGGCTGTACGAGTACGATGCGGTGGCGCGGCTGCGCGACGGCCAGCTCGGCGACGAACGGGTGCACAAGATCGCCAACTACATCGTGCCGGGCAAATTGTGGCAGGCCTTCGAGGCCGACGAGACGCCGGTATTGCTGATCGACGAGATCGACAAGGCCGACATCGAATTCCCGAACGACCTCCTGCTCGAACTCGACCGGATGGAGTTCTACGTCTACGAGACGCGGCAAACGATCCAGGCCCGCCAGCGGCCGATCGTCCTCATCACCTCGAACAACGAGAAAGAGCTGCCGGACGCCTTCTTGCGCCGCTGCTTCTTTCATTACATCCGCTTTCCCGACCGCGAGACGATGGAGCGCATCGTCGAGGTGCATTTTCCGAAACTGAAACATGACCTTGTGCACGAGGCGCTGACAATCTTTTTCGAGATCCGTGATGCGCCGGGACTGAAGAAGAAGCCGTCGACCTCGGAACTGTTGGACTGGCTCAAATTGCTGCTGGTCGAGGACATTTCGCCCGAGGTATTGCGCAACCGCGACCCGAAGACATTGATCCCGCCATTGCACGGCGCGCTCCTCAAGAACGAGCAGGACGTGCATCTCTTCGAGCGGCTGGCGTTTCTGCAACCGGCGCGAGCGAGGGGATAATGGAGGAACACAATGATCCAGGAACTAGTCATGAAGATCGGGCAGCTGATCCGGACGAGAACGGCACAACCGAAATGCAGAGCTCTTCGAGATGGCAAACTGTACCCGCGCACGACCGGCTTACCCATGACGATGTGGGTCAGCCCGCGCGGCAATGCTCGGCACGACGTGCGGATCAAGGTCAACATGACCCACGGCAACCAGATGACGGTAGACAATACCGCGGTCGTCGCCGTTCGTCCGACGCCGCATGTGGTGGCCGGCCGGCTTTCGACAGAGGACGAACAGGCGGTCTTTGCTTGGATCGGGCTCAACGCGGGCGCGATCATCGAATACTGGAATGGCGATATCGATACGGTTCAATTGTCCCAAATGCTGAAGCCTCTACCGGCCGGCGGGTAGGCGAACGCCGATGTTCTTCTCATTCTTTGCCGAATTGCGCACGGCCAAGGTTCCGGTGTCGCTGCGCGAATACTTGACCCTGATGGAGGCGATGCAGAAGCGCGTCGCCGGGTTCGAGATCGAAGAGTTCTACTTTCTGGCGCGCGCCGCTCTGGTCAAGGACGAGCGCCACCTCGACCGTTTCGACCGGGTCTTCGGGCATTGCTTCAAGGGTGTCGAGACATTGGCCGACCCCAAGGTCGACATCCCCGAGGAGTGGCTGAGAGAGCTCGCCGAGCGGCTCGCTGACCGAGGAGGAAAAGGCGCAGATCGAGGCGCTGGGCGGCTGGGAAAAGCTGATGGAGACGTTGCGCCGGCGTCTGGCCGAGCAGAAGGAGCGGCACCAGGGCGGCAGCAAGTGGATCGGGACCGCCGGGACCTCGCCATTCGGCGCGCACGGCTACAACCCCGAAGGCGTGCGCATCGGCCAGGAAAAGGGCAGGAACCGCAGCGCCGTCAAGGTCTGGGACCGCCGCGAATTCCGCAACCTCGACGACACGGTCGAACTCGGGACCCGCAACATCAAATTGGCGCTGCGCCGGCTGCGGCAGTTCGCTCGCGAGGGGGCGGCCGACGAACTCGATCTCGACGGCACCGTGAGTTCGACCGCGCGGAACGCCGGCTGGCTCGACCTGAAGCTCGTGCCGGAGCGGCACAACGCGATCAAGCTATTGCTGTTTCTCGATGTCGGCGGCTCGATGGAGGACCACGTCCGGGTCTGCGAGGAATTGTTCTCGGCCGCGCGCTCCGAATTCAAGCATCTGATCCACTTCTATTTCCACAAC
Source organism: uncultured Alphaproteobacteria bacterium (assembly GCA_963799085.1). Classification (GTDB taxonomy): domain Bacteria; phylum Pseudomonadota; class Alphaproteobacteria; order ATCC43930; family CGMCC-115725; genus AP-15. Next base: position 140,612 of record CAWCWA010000010.1, read on the forward strand.
TGCCTCTACGACACGGTGTGGCGGGATTCGCGCCGCCGCCATGTCGAGCAGGTGGCGGTCATGGACCTCTTCCGCACCTACGACCCGAGCTGGCGCATCGTGCTGGTCGGCGACGCCAGCATGAGCCCCTACGAGATCGAGAAGGAGGGCGGCAGCGTCGAGCGCTGGAACGACGAGCCCGGCGAAACCTGGCTGCGCCGAATGCTCGACGCCTATCCGCGCGCGGTGTGGCTCAACCCGGTGCCGGAGAAATACTGGGGCGGCACGGCCAGCATCGGCATGATCCGCCGCCTGACCGAAGACCGCATGTTCCCGCTGACCGTCGACAGGCATCGACCAGGCGATGCGCCGCCTGCGCCGCTGACGCCGAGTTAGAAGGGCCTAGCGGAAGCGGGCGGCGCCTGAACGATATCAGTTTGGGAGAAATCGTCGCCTTGAAACAACAATGGCAGGCCACGGAATTTGGCGAGTGCGTACGCAAAGCAGCCGCCGTAATTCAGTCCGGCCGGGTGTCTGCCTTTCCCGAACCCTCGCCAAGTGAGGCGGGCGATTTCTGCTTGGGATCAACCTCTATCGCAGCCCGGTAGAAAAGCAAATCGAGTTCCCGTCCTCGTTGAGGGGGTTGGCCCTGGGGCGGTCGAGGCGCGGCTTGCGCGTCAGGCCGGTGCGGCCTGCGTGGCGAGCCAGACCATGCGCTGCATGTTGAAGACCAGGTTGGCCAAGCCGATCTTGGTTGTCGCGCGGGCGATGCCGATGGCGCGGACGACCAGGCCCATCGGTCCTTTCTGCCGGGCGAAGACGCGCTCGACCGCCGCGCGCACCGCCGACTTGCGGGCATTGGCGTGAGCGGTACGGCGCGGCATCGGTTTGCCTTTGGGCTTCGTTCGGTGGCTCCGCGAGCGCAGCGGACGGCCGGCGAGGAACCGCTCGTTGGCCTTTGAGCGATAGGCGGTGTCGGCCCAGACCTCGCCGGCGGTGTTGTCGCGATCGATCAACTCGGGCAATAGCGCCCCGTCGTGACGCGCGGGATGCCGTCCTCGCCCGGCTTGGCCTTGGTGGATTTGACCGTCCAGCGCGCCTCGCGGTCCTTCTGGCGCGGCCTGGCGGGCTGGTTCGCCCATTGCGGCGGGACGCGGCCTTGCTTGATGCCGCGCTTCTCGCCCTCGGTGTCGCGCTGCCTCCCGGCGCGGCGGCGATCGCGGCGTCGATGATCCGGCCGCTCCCCAACAGAAACCCCGGCGCCAGAAACCCCGCCGCCAAGAGCGCCGCCTCGAAGCGCTCGAACAGAACCTCGATCGCCGGCCTACCCCCGATCCGGGCCCGCGCCGGCACCTCGCGGAAGGTCCAGATCGTGTTGGCGTCCGGCGCCGTGTCGGCCAGCCCCAGCCCGAGAAAGCGCATGAACGACAGCCGGTCGCGGATCAGATATTCGCTGCGCTCGTCCGACAGATTGTGGCTCGACTGCGGAACGAGCGTCTTGAACATCAGCACGTGATCGAAAGCCGGCCGGCCACCCCCTGTTCAGGCCAGGGCGGGCTCTTCGAGCGGTCCGCGCGCGGCGCGGCTTGTTCAAGGTCGGGGCGGAACAGCTCGAAATCCACCACGGCGTTCAGCCGCTCCAGGCCAACGCCCTTGGCCGAGGGTTGCTTCAGCCGCTCGTCAACGTCGAAAAATCCCGCCTGACCCCGCATCCCCGCCCCCCAGCGCGGACCCAGCCTATCGAATCACGAACCCGCCAAAACCGCCAGGTTTTGGTGGTCTCCACCTGCATCGTGTTCCAACTGTGCTGAAATTACGAAAAAATTTGAGCACCACGTTGCGAGAATCACTTTTGGTCATCACCGAATTCACAAGGGTACCCAGACGCGGCACCCCCAACAGCGCCCATCCAAATTGCCGGCACGCGTGCTGATTCGTGGCGTTGAACATCGGAGAGACTTTTCTATCAAGGATCATCCGTATTTTCCTGCCATATGGGATCATCCTGGGATGTTGCGCGGCCTTCTACCGAGTGTAGAATTCGACGGTTGCAAGCGCGCATCTATATTATATATTCCAGACAATATCGAAGATACACTCGAATTACCTGATGGCAAGATGGTAGAAATCCGCCCAGATTCAACGAGTGATGCTAACGAATTTGGTAGAGCTATTGCCAAAATAGCTTATTGTAACGCGATTGCACACCATGGATACGATGGATTCGAACATCTTAAATTACCCGATCGAATCCTGGTAAACTATCCATATGCTTCATTTTTTGTTGGATCCGTTTTGCGGAAACCACCACCGCCGAACCGTCAAAATCCGTTGCACCGGATCGACTTAGCCGAGAATTGGATTTATGATGCAAGAACCCAACTATCGCGACGTATGTTAGTCACTAACATAAGACTCTTTGGGACGGACGGCACCGCGAAAAATGGAATGCCGATCTATACCGTCGTGACGGGAGCACCAAAGTAAGACCCGCAACCGGTGCGCCCTTGGGATTAATTCGCAATGGGTCTCCCCCGAAGGGCGGCGAGGGCAATCTCGCTGGAACAGACCATTCAGCGGCGCTTCCGCAGCGCCTGTACGATCCGTTCGGCGGTAATCGGCGTAGCGTTGAATTCGACGCCGAACGGTTTGAGGGCGTCGCACACCGCGTTGGCGATTGCCGCCGGCGGAGCGACGGCGCCGCCTTCGCCGACACCTTTGACGCCGAGCGGGTTGAGCGGCGAGGGCGAATGCTGGTGCGCGGTCTTGAAGAAAGGAATATCACCTGCCGCCGGCAGGGCGTAATCCATCAGCGAACCCGACAGCAGCTGACCCGCAGCGTCGTATCGGATCGCCTCGTGGAGGAGGCCGCCGATCCCCTGCGTGGCGCCGCCTGCGATCTGACCTTCGACGAGCAGCGGATTGACGACGACGCCGCAATCATGGGCGACGGCGTAGTCTTCGAGCGCGACATGTCCGGTCTCGATATCGACCGCGACGATCGCGACATGCGTCGCCGAACTCCAAGTCACGGTCGGCGGCTCCCAGTGATAGGTCTCCTCGAGCCCCGCCTCGACGTCCGCGGGGCGGCCGTGATCCCAACCCGGGCGTGCGGCCGCCGCGATCCGGGCGAGGCTCACCCCCGTCTCCGGCACGCCGACGACGCCGACGCCGCCGTCGCGCAGTTCGACATCGGCGACGGCGCATTCAAGGAGATTGGCCCCGATCGCCAGCACCTTTTTCTGGAGCCGCTCGCTCGCGTGGTGGACAGCAGCCGATACCGTGACCGTGCTGCGGCTGGCAAAGGTGCCGACCCCGGTGGCGATCGCCGCCGTGTCGCCGAGCGTCACGACGACATCCTCGGGCGAAACCTTCCAGATGTCGGCGATGATCTGCGCGTAAACCGTCTCCATCCCCTGGCCCTGCGGCGAGGCGCCGGCGGCGACAAAGACCTTGCCTGATGGATCGACCCGGACGAGGGCGCTTTCATAGGGGCCGACCCCGGTGCCCTCGACATAGCAGCCGATGCCGAGCCCGAGACGCCGGCCGTCGCGGCGCGCCGCCAGCTGCCGCTTCCGGAACGCTTCGAGCCCGCCCACCGCGTCGAGCGCCAGTCGCAGCCCCTGCGGATAGTCGCCGCTGTCGTAGACGATCGGCTCCCCGTCGCGATAGGGAATGCCGACGCTGTAGGGCATCTCCTCGGCGCCGACCATGTTGCGCAGACGCACTTCGGCCGGCTCCATCCCGAGTGCGGCCGCGACAAGATCGATGCCGCGCTCCATCGCGAACACGGCCTCCGGCCGGCCGGCGCCGCGATAAGCCGCGTTCGGCGTCTTGGTGGTGACGACGACCCGCCCGCTCGCGGCGTAATTCTCGACCTTATAGGGGCCGAGCAGATGCGCCGCGGTATTATAAGCGACACCCGAGCCGATCGGGTTCCAGGCGCCGCAATCGACGAGATAGTCGTCGCGGATCGCCAGGATATGGCCGTCGTCGTCAAAGCCGATCTCGACATCGTGGATCTGGTCGCGCGAATGCGTGGCGCTCAACAGATGCTCGCGCCGCTCCTCGATCCAGCGCACCGGCCGTCCGGTGGCGCGCGCCAGGAACGGCATCAGCAAATCCTCGGGATAGACCTGCCCCTTGCCGCCAAAGCCGCCGCCGACATCGAGCGCCACGGCACGCACACGCGCCTCGGAGAGTCCCAGGATGCGGGCCGCCTCACGGCGCACCCAATGAGGGACCTGGGTAGCCGACCAGATCGTCACCGCGTCGCCGCGCCGGTCATAAAGGGCGACGACGCCGCGGCATTCGAGCGGCATCGCGGCGTAGCGATGATGGTAGAAGCGCCGCTGCAACCGATGCGGTGCGGCGGCGAGCGCTGCGGCGGCGTCGCCCTTGGCGATCGAAAAGCTGCCGATCAAATTGGTGGCGAACCGCTCGTGCACGATCGGCGCGCCGGGGCGCAGCCCGGCCTCGGGATCGATGACGGCGGGCAGTACTTCGAGATCGAGCTCGACCCGCTCGGCGGCGTCCTCGGCCTGCTCACGGCTCTCGGCGACGATGACGGCGAGCGCCTCGCCGACATGGCGCACCTTGTCGTGCGCCAGGAGCGCCTGCTGCGGGTTCAGAAAGCTGTGCTGGACGAGGCTCGTCCATTTTCGCGGCACCGAGATTTGCGCGTCAGGGATCGGCGGGATCTGACGCAGCAATTCGGGACCGCTGATCGCCATGACGACGCCGGGCGAGGCTTTTGCCGCGGCCAGCTCGACCCCGCGGATGCGGGCATGCGCATGCGGGCTGCGGACAATAACGGCATGCAGCATCCCCGGCAGGACCAGATCGGCGACAAACTGCCCCTGCCCGGTCAGCAGCCGGCGGTCTTCGCGCCGCCGCAGCGATTGGCCGATATAGGTCGTCCCGGCCCCGGTCATCGCATCTCCCCGACATCGCCCCGGGGAAGATATTGGCATTGCTGCCTACGAGCGTACAGTCAGGGCCAGGCGGTGCGGATCGCAGCCGGGCCGGAGCCGAGATCGATTGTCGCGCCCGGCGTCAGCTTGCCGTTCTCCCAGCGGAAGACATTGAGGCCGTGGTCGATCATCGAGCCGACCAGGATCGTCTTGCCGTCCTTGGAGAAGGCGATGCCCTGCGACCAGCGGCCGATCGGCGCCTCGGCGAGTTTGCGCAGCTGCGCGCCCTCGACCGCAAACACGACGAGCGTGCCGTGTTCGTGGAACAGCCACGAATTCCTGGGCTTGGTCGACCCGTCGACATTGGCGACCGCGAGGAACTTGCCATCAGGCGAGAATTTGAGGCCTTCGGGGGTGTGGCCGACCGAGAACCGTCTCGACCGTTCGGTACGGCTTCTGCTTCAGATCGATCAGGCTGACCGTATCGACGTCGCCATCGCCGCGCCCCATATTGCCGGCCGCCGCCAGCGTCCCGTCATGCGTGACATCAAGCGTATACGGCCGCATCGCCGCGGTCAGCGGCCGTTTATCGACCGTGACCTTGGTCCCGTCGATATGCAGTACGCTGATCATGTTGTCGCCGTCGCGGCTTAAGAGCGCGGTCTTGCCGTCGGGCAGAAAGACGACCGAACTCGGCGAAGCTTTGGCGTTGCCGAGATCGATCTTCTCGACGGGTTCGAGATGCTTGTCCTTGATCGCGAAGACCGAGAGGGTGCCCTCGCTGCGGTTGGCGACGAGCGCCAGCGACCCGTCGGGCGAGATCGATACGCCCGCGGCACCCTCGCCGGCCGTCGTCTGCTGGATCACCTTGGGCGGCGAGGCTTTGAGATCGATGACCGCGACCCGGTTGTCGGGGCCGAGCTTGCCATCCTCGCCGAGTTTGGTCGCCGCGGTGACGATCGCATAGCTCTCGTCCTTGGCGACCGCGATCGAGAGTGGCGGTCCGACAACGCTGGTCGGCACGTCGACCTTGCCGACGAGTTTCGGCGGATAGACCGAAACATCGATGATCGAGACGCTGTCGGGCGGCGGGTTCTTGGCCGGGCTCATCACCCCGTCGACATTGACACTGTGGCTGTCGTTGGCCGTCAGCGCGACATCGGCAAAAGCCGCGGGCATCGCCGCGGCGATCGAAGCGGCGAACCCGAACGCCGCCAGTTTCCAACCGTCCATCGTTCCCTCCCGATTTGCGGCGTCCGTCCCGACGCCTCGTTGAGCGGCGAGAATACACATATCGATCCAGGCGCAAAGGTCCGATTAACCGTGGGTCGCAACGCCGCTGGGTCCGCCGGCGGATTTGACTTCGGTCGGGTCGCTTCCTATTTTCCGGGCTCGCTCAGGAGCCGGACATGAAGATCGTCAATTCGCTGAAGACCCTCAAAAAGCGCGACAAGGGCTGTCGCGTCGTGCGCCGCAAGGGGCGGGTCTACGTCATCAACAAGGCCAACCCCCGGTACAAGGCGCGCCAGGGCTGAGCCTGACGCAAGCGGGCGCGCACCGATGGAAATGCCGGCCCCCGATGCGGCGGTCCTCGGGCGGCGCGACGAAATCGTCGAGGCGTTGCGGCGGATCGTGCCCGGCGAAGGGGTTATCGCCTCGGAGACCGAGCGCCGCGCCTATGAAAGCGACGGGCTGACCGCCTATCGCCAGCTGCCGCTGGTCGTCGTGCTGCCGTCGCGGGTCGAGGAAGTCTCCGCGATCCTGCGCTATTGCAGGGAGAACGGCGTCAAGATCGTGCCGCGCGGCGCCGGCACCTCGCTGTCGGGCGGCGCCTTGCCGCTCGCCGACGGCGTGCTGCTCGGCATGGCCAAATTCAACCGCATCCTCGACATCGATTACGACAACCGTTGCATCGTCGCCCAGCCCGGCGTCACCAATCTCGGCGATCACCCAGGCGGTCGAAGCCGCGGGCTTCTATTACGCGCCCGACCCGTCGAGCCAGATCGCCTGCACGATCGGCGGCAATGTCGCGGAGAATTCGGGCGGCGTGCATTGCCTCAAATACGGGCTGACGACGAACAACCTGCTCGGCCTGGAAATGGTGCTGATCGACGGCGAGATCGTCCGGCTCGGCGGCAAGCATCTCGATGCCGAAGGCTATGATCTGCTGGGGTGATGACCGGGTCGGAGGGCCTGCTCGGGGTCGTCACCGAGGTCACCGTGCGCATCCTGCCAAAGCCGGCCGCGGCCCGCGCGCTGCTGATCGGCTTCCCGAGACCGAGGATGCCGGCGATTGCGTCGCCGCGATCATCGCCGCCGGCATCATCCCGGGCGGGATGGAGATGATGGACCGGCCGGCGATCCACGCCGCCGAGGCCTTTGTCGCAGTCGGCTATCCGCTCGATGTCGAGGCGTTGCTGATCGTCGAGCTCGACGGGCCCCGGCCGAGATCGACCGATCTGATCGGCCGGGTCGAGGAGATCGCCCGCAGCCAACCGCGCCGCGCTCGATCCGGCGTCAGCGGCGACGAGGCCGAGCGGCTCGCCTTCTGGTCCGGGCGCAAGGCGGCGTTCCCGGCGGTGGGCCGCATCTCGCCCGATTATTACTGCATGGACGGCACGATCCCGCGCGCCCGCCTGGCCGAGGTGCTGGCGCGCATCCGGGAATTGTCGGAACGGCTACGGGCTCGCCGTCGCCAACGTGTTTCACGCCGGCGACGGCAATCTCCACCCGCTGATCCTGTACGACGCCAACCAGCCCGGCGAAATCGAGCGCGCCGAAGCGTTCGGCGCCGACATTCTGCGGCTCTGCGTCGAGGTCGGCGGCGTGCTGACCGGCGAGCACGGGGTCGGCGTCGAAAAACGCGACCTGATGGGGACGATGTTCGACGAGATCGATCTCGCGCAGCAGCAGCGCCTCAAATGCGCCTTCGACCCGGACGGGCTGCTCAATCCCGGCAAGGTCTTCCCGACAACTCCACCGCTGCGCCGAACTCGGCCGCCTGCACGTCCATCGCCGGCCGGATGCCGCACCCCGATCTGCCGCGGTTCTGACTTCGCCTCACAGGCCCGCGAAGCCGGTGTGGATTCTGTCACTCAGCCTCGATGAGCGGAGATGCGTGGTAATGTCGATGTCTGCTTAGGAGGAGACGGAGAAATGCGATCGCCATGCAATCGAGCGAGTGACCGAATGGCGGCGAGAAATTTTGTACGATCAATGTTATTCGAAATGTAAAGTACCTTCTGAAAACTTCCAGGGCCATTCACAACCATCGCCTGATAATTAACTATTGGTATTTGACGATTGTTATTGAATCTCCTATCGGGTCCACCATCGCGACGCACAAACCGCCACGTGTGCCCCACGACCACCGCGTCCCCGGGGACGCTTTCTGCCTCATGAAATCGTTGATCGTGAAACTGCACGGTCAAGTTCCGATAATCCAATCCTCCGATTGCACGCTGCTGGCGAACGAGGAGTAGATCAGGAAAAAAGTAGATCGTGTTGAGCCCACCGCCAATGAAAGGTATCGAAACGTTTGTAATACATGAGGGTTCAACGAGGTCCCGCGAGGCAACTGGCGGGCGCGGCACGGTGCGGGACGTCGTTGAAGCCTGATTGAACGAAGCCGCGTTGGCCGGCACGGCCTATGGGAATTGAACCCGGCGGTAGGCCCAGCGATGCCGGTGCCGACGGCCCATACCGGCGATGTGCGCGGTCGGGATAGGACGCGCTCCCGCTGACGCACGGCAGAGCATGACGGGGCAAGGGATATTGCGGTGCGCTCTGGCATCGGCGATCGCGGGATTGCTTGTCGCGGGCAATAACAGCGTGCGTTCGACGCGCGGCATTGGCGCGGTCGATCGGAAGCGGACAGTGATCGCGGGCGCGCCGCTCATGAGCTGTCGCAGGAGAAGGGCCGGGGCGCCGATCTCGCCGCACGCTCGAGTACGGCGATTTCAACGAGGTGTCCGCCACAGGCCGGGCAGATGTCGAGCGATCGCCCGAAGAGCCGAGCATAGCGCTCGCGATAATCGGCCGGTTCGGGGATCGTCTCGGGTTCAGGGAGATTGAGCAAGTGCCGGATCAGCGCGAGCTTGGCGCGGCGATGGGCGTTGGCGAGGAAGCCGAAGTGGCGGACTTTGCGGAAGCCGTCCGGCAGGATGTGCAGCAGGAAGCGCCGGATGAACTCGCCGACCGGCAAGGTCATGGCCTTGGGCCGCTGCGGGTGGCGGTAGTCCTTCCAGCGGAAGCGAACCTGTCCGTTGACCAGAGCGATGAGCCGAGAGTTGGCGACGGCGACCCGATGCGTGTAGCGGCCGAGATAATCGAGCACCTGCTGCGGCCCGCCGAATGGGCGCTTGGCGTAGACCACCCATTCGATCCCGCGTAAGGGTCGCAGATGGGCGGCGAAGGCCGCCGGCTTGGCGAGCCCGGCCAGCTCTCCGAAGAAGCTCAGCATCCCGGCATGGAAGGCCGCCTGCAGTCGTTCAAGGAACAGCCGGCGGTAGAGGCGGGAGAGCACCCGGACCGGCAGAAAGAAGCCGGGCCGGCAGGCGATCCAGCGGCCCTCGGGCGATAGCCCGCCGCCCGGCACGATGCAATGAACATGCGGGTGATGGAACAGATTCTGCCCCCAGGTGTGCAGCACTGCGGTCATGCCGATCGCGGCGCCGAGATGCTTTGGATCAGCGGCGATCGTCTGCACCGTCTCGGCCGCCACCCGGAACAGGGTGTCGTAGACGATCGCCTTGTTCTGCAGCGCGATGGCGGCGATCGCCGACGGCACAGTGAAGACGAGGTGGAAATACGGCACCGGCAGCAGCTCGGCGTGGCGATCGGCGAGCCACTGCGCGCGGGTCAAGCCCTGACACTTCGGGCAGTGCCGGTTGCGGCAGGAATTGTAGGCGATGCGGGTCTTGCCGCAATCCTCGCAGCGTTCGACATGGCCGCCGAGCGCCGCCGTCCGGCAGGTCTCGATCGCCGCCATGACCCGGCGTTGTCCGAAGGTCATACTGCCGACCTGATCGGCGCGATAGGCGGCGCTGTGGCGGCGGAAGATGTCCGCCACCTCAAGCGCGGGGCGCATGCCGGGCGATCAGCTCGACGGCATCACCATCAGGCTAAGACGGTCGAGCGGGCTTGTCGTGTCGGCGATCAGTGTTGTCGCAACCTGGGTATAGCGGGCGGTCGTCGACAGCCGGGCATGACCGAGCAGCACTTGGATGATGCGGATGTCGGTGCCGGCTTCGAGCAGATGGGTGGCGAAGCTGTGGCGCAAGGTGTGCACCGTCACCGGCTTGCTGAGTTCAGCGCGCCGTGCCGCGACCCGGCAGGCCTCCTGCAATGTGGCGACGCTGACCGGCTCCCCTGCCGCCCGGCCCGGGAACAGCCAGCGGCCCGGCCGCGCCAAGCGCCAGTAGGCGCGCAGGATCTGCAGCAGCTGCGGCGACAGCATGACGTAGCGGTCCTTGCCGCCCTTGCCGTGCTCGACCCGGATCAGCATCCGGCGGCTGTCGATGGCGCCGATGGTCAGGCGCGCGACCTCGCCGACGCGCAGCCCCGCCCCGTAGGCTGTCGTCAGCGCCGCCCGGTTGCGCAGGCCGGAAACCGCTTCCAAAAACTGCACGATCTCGTCGGCGCTCAGCACCACCGGCAGCTTCTGCGGCTCGCGCGCGGCGACGATGCGTTCGAGAGCGTCGCTCCGGCCTAAGGTGACGCCGTAGAAGAACCGCAAGGCGCACACGGTCTGATTGATGTGCGACCACGAACGCTGCTGCGCGATCAGGTGGAGCTGGTAGGCTCGTACCTCCTCCAGATCGAGCCGGTCCGGCGAGCGGCCGAAATGCCGGCTGAACTTGGCGATCGCATAGAGGTAGGATTGTTGCGTCGCCGGCGACAGATTGCGGATCATCATGTCGTCGATCATGCGCCGGCGTAGAGGGCTGATCTCAGCCATCGGAACTCCTGTCTGATCAGGTGGTTGTGCAACTCCACCCTCTCAGACAGGAGACCCCGGCGTCAGCCGCTCCTTACCGCGGAGCGGTTTCGTTCAATGCGTTTTGGAGTGCCATATCCGAAATATGCCGGACCTGATTTAACCTCAAACGCGGCGCCTCCATGGCGCTTCCAGTCATACACGATACCCTTTGTATCGATATTCATTACCTTCAGCGATTTGGATAGCTCATCAAACTCGGCGACAAACTTCTCAAAAGCTTTTATGGCATCGTCTTCTAGATCGTACATTAAAACGGTGGTAAAACGCGTTTCGTCGCGTCGATACAACCAATAGGATAACGACACGAGTGCACAGACCGCCAATAGGCCAGCTATCCCTAATAGAGGAATGCGCGTAAGAAAAATTGGAATGATAATCACGCAGCAAATAACGGGGATGGGCCAAAACCCCGATTTTGACAGGTTATCGTTTATCGATTTAAGGACGGCTGCGGCATCGGCATCTGCCATGTCAGAGATATTGCCAGTCTCTACCGGGATGTGAGGCCCAACTCTCGGGAGAGTCGGCACCGTCACGTGGGAAGGCCCGCTCGGTTTGGAGGAGTGACCCAGCGAGCTTCGATAGTAGAACCCGTCCCTGCCCGCATGGATATAATGACCGCGCGGGCCGGTGCCGACTCTAAAGCCTTTCACGCCCGCCGATACGCCGATACCCGCCCCAGATAAGTTGAAGCGGAAAGGTCCGACATTCACGCTTTTGCGGATATAAAACGGCATTGCAAAATCTACATCATGAAGATTGGCCAAGTTGGGCGTCGAGATCCTCGGAAACCAGCAAAGTATCCCTTCTCCACGATCGTGTCCCACCGCTTTGGTCCGCCGCAAAGAGTAGGGCAGATGCAACAAGTACGGCGCATTCATCCTCTCTGCTCTGTCATTCTGAGCGCGTCGGGCGTTTCCGGCAATTGATTGACGGACTTTTGACGATCTTTTCCGCCGCAGTGGCGATGGAGCGCACTAAAATGTGACGAGACGATCGAGGCAACGACGCTGTAACTGCGGGAGCAGACCGGCTGGCAAAGACACTTGCACGAAGTTGGTCTGCGCTTCGCAGCGAGTCTGGGTAATTTTGAGGGCATGGGGTTGGGGAAAAGCGCGCTACCATTCGGGGTTACGGGGACCGCCTACTTTAATTTATCGGGGTTAGGACCCACAGCCGTCGGTCGGGTTGGCGGCTGCCTTGCGCCGGCATCCGGTGCGCCCTTGATAAAGAACATATCATGAAACACATAGCCTTTTGCCGAGCCTATTCGTCGCCAGGAGCGTCCCGTATGCCGCAAGTCATTGCCGATCCGCCTGATCAGTCCGGTTTTCTCCTGTTTTTCAGATCTAGAATTGATGAAAAACAATGATTTGGTCCTGATCCCTCTGCGTCGCACACACGAGGTCGGGGTATGGCCGGTCGTGGGGCGGCAGCCATCGCGAAAGCCGGCGGAAGGCGGCCGTGCCGGACACGCGACGAACCGCGGGCTCGCGCGACAGCGCTTCCGGTCACACGGGGCAACCGTAGCGACAAGCCGTCAATCCCGGTAGCGAGAGAGCCTGCCGCGCGATTGCGTTGCTGCGGCCGCGATGACATCGTGCCGGCATGATTTGCTGCTCGCCCGGCGATCTGACGGAATTGCAGGAGGTCGTCGCCTCCGCGCTCTCCAGCGAAGAGCCGCTCGAAATCGCCGCCGGCGGCTCGAAGCGAGGGGTCGGCCGGCCATTGCAATTGCCGCATGTGCTCGATCTGTCGCGGCTAAGCGGCATCCGCGACTACGAGCCGAGCGAACTCGTGCTGACCGCCGGGGCGGCGACGCCGCTCGCCGAGATCGACCGGGCGCTCGCCGACGCCGGACAGATGCTGGCTTTCGAGCCGGCCGATTGGGACGCGCTCCTGGCGGTCCCCGAGGCCGAGCGAGGCCGGCGCACCTTGGGCGGGGTTCTCGCCTGCAATCTCTCAGGGCCGCGGCGGATCAGAGCGGGAGCGGCGCGCGACCATTTCCTCGGCTTTCGCGGCGTCAGCGGCCGCGGCGAGGCATTCAAGGCCGGCGGCAAGGTCGTCAAGAACGTCACCGGCTACGACCTGCCGAAACTGATGGCCGGGTCTTACGGCACGCTTGCGGCGCTCGAAGAAGTGACAGTCAAGGTATTGCCGCGACCGGAGACGGTCTGCACGGTGCTGCTCTGCGGGCTGTCGCCGGCTGCCGCAACCCGCGCCATGACCGCCGCTCTGGGCTCGCCGCATGAGGTTTCGGCCGCCGCCTACCTTCCCGAATCCGCGACCGCCGCCCTGACCTCGGCACCGGACTTGCCAGGGGTCGCGGCGTTGCGCCTGGAAGGCCCCGCGGCCTCGGTCGCCTATCGGCGCGAGCAGCTGTTTGCGGCATTCTCGTCCGAGGGCGAAGCGGCGGTTCTTCACGATGACGCTTCGACGAATTTCTGGCAGGCGATCCGTGATGTCGCACCCTTCACCCATGCCCCCGAGCGCGTCGTCTGGCGCATCTCCGTGGCGCCCTCGCGCGGCGCCGAAATCGGCGAGGCCGTCGCGCATCGGCTCGACGCCGGCTGGTATCTCGATTGGGGCGGCGGCCTCATATGGGTCGCGGTCGCCGAGGAAGAGGACGGCGGCGCTGCGGTGATCCGCAAGGCGCTTCGCGGGCCGGACGGCCACGGTTCGGGACATGCAACCCTGATCAGGGGCTCGCCGTCGCTGCGCCGCGCGGTGCCGGTCTTCGAACCGCAACCGCCGGCTGTGGCCGCACTGACCGCGCGGGTCAAGGCGGGCTTCGACCCGCGCCACATCCTCAATCCCGGCCGCATGGCCGACGGCGTCTGAGACCGTGCGCACCGATTTCACCGCCGATCAGCTTGCCGATCCCGATATCGCCGCCTCGGAACAGGTGCTGCGCAAATGCACGCATTGCGGGTTCTGTACCGCGACCTGCCCGACCTATCTGCTGCTCGGCGACGAACTCGACAGCCCGCGCGGCCGCATCTACTTGATCAAGGACATGCTGGCCGGCAGCGCGCCGATCACCGCCGCGACGGTCACGCATATCGATCGCTGCCTCTCCTGTCTCGCCTGCATGACGACCTGCCCGTCAGGCGTCAATTACATGCATCTCGTCGACCACGGCCGGCGCTGGATCGAGCGCAATTATCGCCGCCCGTGGCGCGATCGGGCGCTGCGCCGGCTGCTCGGGCATCGTGCTGACGCGGCCGCGGCTGTTTCGTGTCGGCGCTGCAGGCCGCTAGGCTCGGCAAGCCCCTTGCTCCAATTCTGCCGCATCAACTGAGGCCGCTTGCTGCACCTGGCGCCGCGGCGAGTGGCCGCCGCCTCCGCGATGGACCGGCCGCAGGTCTTTCCTGCCGAAGGCGAACGGCGAATGCGGGTCGCCCTGTTGGCGGGCTGCGCCCAGCGGGTGTTGATGCCGCAGATCAACGAGGCGACGATTCGGCTGCTGACCCGGCACGGCTGCGAGGTGGTGACCGCCGAAGGCAGCGGCTGCTGCGGCTCGCTCAACCATCATCTCGGCCAGGAGGAAGCCGCACTCGCTTTCGCCCGCGCCAATATCGACGCCTGGGAGCGCGAGCGGACGTCCGGCGGGCTCGACGCGATCGTCGTCAATGCTTCGGGCTGCGGCACGACGCTCAAGGATTACGCCTTCATGCTGCGCGAAGATAAAGCCTATGCCGAAAAGGCGGCGCGGGTTGCCGCCCTCGCCCGCGACGTGACCGAGGTGGTCGAGCTCCTCGGCCTAAAGCGGCCATTAGCCTCTGCGGGCGGTCGGCGGGTCGCGTACCATTCCGCCTGCTCGATGCAGCACGGCCAGCGCATTCATGGCGGCCCGAAGGCGCTGCTGGCGGCGGCTGGGTTCGAGCCGCTCGACGTGCCCGAGGGGCATATCTGCTGCGGCTCGGCCGGCACCTACAACCTGCTGCAACCCGAGATCGCGCTACGGCTGCGCCAGCGCAAACTCGCCAACATCGCCAGGACCAGTTCGGAACTCGTCGCCACCGGCAATATCGGCTGTATCGTCCAGCTTGCCGCCCAATCGCCGGTTCCAGTCGTGCATACTGTCGAGCTTCTCGACTGGGCCACCGGCGGCCCGATGCCAATGGTGCTGAGGGACCATTAGCGGAACCGCCGGCGAGCCATCGCGGGGACCAGCAGCGAGAGCCCTAGTACGGCGCCGCCAATCAGGCTCGGTTCGAGCCAGCCGGCGCCCCCCAGCATCAGTCGGCCGCCGGCCGTACCCAGATCGACATAGGCGATCGTCATCGGCAACTGTCCCAGCAGCGAATCCCGCCGCATAGGGTCCGAGCCGCAGGCGAGTCAAGCCGAGGGCGTAATTGCCAAGGCTGTGCGGCACGACCGGGATCAGCCGCAAGAAGGCAACGCCGCGCCAACCGCCGCGCTCGACCTTGTCGAGGACCGGGCGGATGCGCGCGACGCTCGCCGCATCGATTGGCCCGGAACTCAGATAGCGGGCAACGAGAAATCCCGCGACGGCGCCCCCGACGCTACCGAGCGCGGCCCAGCAAAGGCCCCAACCCATTCCGAACAGCAATCCGGCAACCATCGCCAGCAAGGTGCGCGGCACAAACAAGAGGCTGGCGACGATGTGGACCGCGAGAAAGATCACGGGTGCGGCCGGGTAGCCAGCGATCGCCGCTGCGATCGCCGGCGGATCGAAAAAGCCCCGCCAGCGCCAGGCAGCGATCGCGCCGGCGGCGATCAGCCCGAGCGCCAGCAACCGCACCGCAAACCGCAGCCGGGCTGCGCGGACGGGGGGCGGTCCTGCTTCCGCGGAAAATACGGTCATCGCAAAGCGACGGCCCGAATTGGCGCGCGAGCCTGATCGTCGCCGACCGAGACTTCATCGATCAGCTGTCGGATTCGCCGCTCGGCGCTGCAGCCACATCACCCCCAACAAATCCACGATTCCGACGCCCAGCCGGTCGAAAATTCCGTATTTCGAGACGCCGCGACGCCGCGGCCGATGGTTGACCGGAACCGAGCGCACGATGCCGCCGGCGCGCAATGCCAGGGCCGGCAGAAAGCGGTGCATGTGATCGAAACTCGGCAGGTCGAGATAGAGCGCCCGGGGAAAGAGTTTCAGGCCGCAGCCGGTATCCGGCGTGTCGTCGCCGAGAAGGACGCGGCGGATGCCGTTGGCGATGCGCGAGGCGGTACGCTTGGACCAGGTGTCGCGGCGATCACGGCGATGCCCGACCACCATCAACGGGGGCCGTGGCGGCGCCGTCGAGACAAGACGCCACAGGCTTGGAATGTCGGCCGGGTCGTTCTGCCCGTCGCCGTCGAGCGTCGCGACCCATTCGGCCCGCGCCGCCTTGACCCCGGTGCGGATCGCAGCGCTCTGCCCACAACCCTCGACATGCCGCAACAGCCGCAATTGCGGCATTTCGACCGCGAGCCGGAAGACCTCGACGGCGGTCGCATCCTCGCTGCCATCATCGACAAAGATAATTTCGTAGTCGACCAGTCCCTGCAGCGCCGCGCAAATCTCGCCCGCCAGCGGCCCGATATTGTCGGCTTCGTTCCTGACGGGAATGATGACGGAGAGTTCCATTACCGGTACCGAAAAACCACCGAACCGAATGACCCAAAGACTGCAAAATCCCGGTCGGGTCTAACAGCTTTCGCGCGGACCGACAAATGACACTCTTCAGCGATCGACCCAGGCGATGCGCAAGACGTTGGTGGCACCCGGGGTGCCGAACGGCACGCCCGCGGTGACGACGACGCGTTCGCCTGGTTCGGCGAATCCTTCGCGATGGGCGATGCGCACCGCCCTTTGCACCATGTCGGAAAAACTTTTGACGTCGCGGGTGTGGACGCAATGAGCGCCCCACAGCACCGCCAGCCGCCGCGCCGTGCCTAGATTCGAGGTCAGCACCAGTATCGGTGCGTGCGGACGCTCGCGGGCGGCGCGCAGGGCGGTCGCCCCCGAGGTCGTGTAGGAGACGATCGCGGCCGCCCCTACCATCTGCGCGACCTGGCCGGCGGCGGCGCTGATCGCGTCGGGCGAGGTATGCTCGTGCTCGATGCGGGTATTTTCGAGCCCGGGAAAATAGAGCGGGTCGGTCTGCACACGGCAAGCGATGCGGTCCATCATCGCAACCGATTCGACCGGATAGCGTCCGGCCGCGGTCTCGGCCGACAGCATCACCGCGTCCGCTCCTTCGTAGACCGCGGTCGCGACATCCGAGGCTTCGGCGCGGGTCGGGGTCGGCGAGGAGATCATCGAATTCGAGCATCTGGGTCGCCACGATGACCGGCTTGCCGGCGGCGCGGCAGTCGTGGACGATCCGCTTCTGCACGCTCGGCACGTCCTCGGGCGGCATTTCGACGCCGAGATCGCCGCGCGCCACCATCAGCCCGTCGGCAAGTTCGATGATCTCGCCGAGCCGATCGATCGCCGCCGGCTTTTCGAGCTTGACCATGACCCCGGCCCGGCCGGCGACGAGCTTGCGTCCCTCGGCGACGTCGTCGGGCCGCTGCACGAACGAGAAGGCGATCCAATCCGCGCCCTGTTCGAGCGCGAAGGCGAGATCGGCGCGGTCCTTTTCGGTCACCGCCGACAACGGCAGGACCGCATTCGGCACGTTGACGCCCTTGCGGTCGGAAAGCGGGCCGCCGACGCGACACAGCGTCTCGGCAAAACCCTCGCCGCAGGTCTCGGTCTCGAGCCGCACCTTGCCGTCGTCGAGCAACAATTGGGTCCCGGGGCGCAGCGCTTCGAATATCTCCGGATGCGGGAGGGGCGCGCGGTGCTCGTTCCCGGGCCGTCCGTCGAGGTCGAGTCGGAAACGCTGCCCGGCGCACAGTTCGACCGGACCCGAAGCAAAGGCGCCGAGCCGCAGCTTCGGCCCTTGCAGATCGGCCAGGATGCCGATCGGCCGCCCGGTCGCGCTTTCGACGTGCCGGATGGCTTCGAACCGCGCGCCATGTTCGGCATGAGTTCCGTGACTGAAATTGAGGCGGAAGACGTCGACTCCGGCCTCGAACAGGGCGCGGATCTGCTCCAGGGTCGAGCTCGACGGGCCGAGAGTGGCGACAATCTTGGCGCTGCGTCGGCGCCGCATGGTCAGGCCTCCCCGCTCGCCGCGCCCAACACGAGGATCGCCCGGAAATCGTTGACGTTGGTGAGTGTGGGGCCGGTCACCACCAGATCACCGAGCGCGGAAAAGAACCCGTGGCCGTCATTGTCGGCGAGCGCCTCCCGGGCGTCGACGCCGCGCGCTGCGGCGCGCGCAATACTGTCCGAATAAAGGATCGCCCCGGCATTGTTCTCGGTCCCGTCGATGCCGTCCGTATCGCAGGCGAGCGCAGAAACGCCGGCGGCACCATCGAGCGCCACCGCGAGTGCCAGCAGAAATTCAACATTGCGGCCGCCTCTGCCCTTGCCTCGCACAGCGACGGTCGTCTCGCCGCCTGAGAGCAGCACGGCGGGGGGGCGGACAGCTGCATCGCCGACGCGGAACCGTTGAGCGTAAAGCTGCAACGCGATCGCGGCATGCACCAATCCCACAACACTGGCTTCGCCCTCGATCCGGTCGCTCAGAACGATCGGCACGATATTGCGCTGCGATGCCGCCGCCGCGGCAGCCTCCAGCGAGCCCTGCGGGCTTGCGACGAGCGCGAATTGCGCATCGGCGAACACCGGGTCGCCGGGCTTGGGCGTCTCGTCGGTCGCCGCCTCGAAATGGGCGCGAACCGCGGCCGGCGCCTCTATGCCGTATTTTACCAGCACCGCGCGCGCATCTGCGAAAGTCGTTGGATCCGGCACGGTGGGGCCGGAAGCGATCACCGCAGGATCGTCGCCCGGCACATCGGAAATCGCCAGCGTCACGACCCGCGCCGGCGATGCCGCCGCAGCCAGCCGGCCGCCCTTGATGCGGGAGAGATGTTTGCGCACGGTGTTGATCTCGCCGATCGTCGCCCCCGAGCGCAACAGGGCGCGAGTCACCGCCTGCTTGTCGGCAAGCGTCAGACCGGCCGCGGGCAAGGTCAACAGCGCCGAGCCGCCACCCGAAGCCAGAAACACCAGCTGGTCGTCGGGACCGAGTTCGGCAGCGAGTGCTAGAATGCGTTCGGCCGCTCGCATGCCGGCGTCGTCGGGGACGGGATGACTGGCCTCGACGACTTCGATGCGCTCGCAGGGGACGCCGTGGCCGTAGCGCGTCAGAACGAGCCCTTCGAGCGGATCGGTCCATCGCGTCTCGAAGGCGCGCGCCATCGCCGCGGCCGCCTTTCCGGCGCCGACAACGACGGTGCGCCCTCGGACGGGCCCCGGCAGACGCCCCTCAAGCGCGCGGGCCGGGTCGGCGGCCCGCAGCGCCGCCTCGAACAGCGCGCGCAACGTCGCCCCCGTCTCGCCACGATTGTCCTTTGTCACGCCGTTATTCCGTCTTGCCATTCCCGCCGGCATTTCATATCGAGCGCCTCGGAAAGGCCAGCCCTAGATCCGGCCGCGATATCCGCTGAGGAGACGATCTGGTGAGGTTTGCCGGCGGCCGGACCGCCCTGTTTGCCCTGCTCCTTGCGTTGGTCCTGGGCATTGCGCCGTCGGGCTGGGCGCAGCCGCCGGAAACGACGCCGTTTGCCGAACTCTTCGCCCAGTTGGCGGCGAGATTGGTCGGCGTCGTCGTCAACATCTCGACCACTCAAGTGAATGCCGCGCCGCCGCCCAAAGGCGGGGCCGAGGGACAGCCGCCGAATCCCGGATCGCCGCTCGACGAACTCTTCCGCGATTTTTTCGGCGACAAGGGCGGACCCGGCGGCCCCAATACGCCGCCCAAAATCGCCTCGCTGGGTTCGGGCTTCGTCATCGACCCATCGGGGTACATCGTCACCAACAACCATGTGATCGCCAACGCCGAGCAGATCACCGTGACATTGTCCGACGACACGATGCTGCAGGCCAAGGTCGTCGGGCGCGACGCCGTGACCGATCTGGCGCTCTTGAAGGTCGAGCCCAAGGCGCCGTTGCCGGCCGCAACCTGGGGCGATTCGGCCACGGCCAAGGTCGGCGATTGGGTGCTGGCGATCGGCAATCCGTTCGGCCTCGGCGGATCGGTCACCGCCGGCATCATATCCGCCACGGCGCGAGACATCCACGCCGGGCCCTACGACGATTTTCTGCAGACCGATGCGTCGATAAACCGCGGCAATTCCGGTGGCCCGATGTTCAGCCTCGCGGGCGAGGTCATCGGCATCAACACCGCGATCTTCTCGCCCTCGGGCGGGTCGATCGGCATCGGTTTCGCGATCCCGTCCGCCTTCGCTCGGCCGATCATCGAACAGCTCAAGGCGACCGGCAAGGTCGAGCGCGGCTGGATTGGCGCGCGCATCCAGCCCGTCACCGACGAAATCGCCGAGGCGATCGGGCTCGACAAGAGCCGTGGTGCCATGATCGCCGCGATTGACCCGGGGAGCCCCGCGGCGCAGGCGAAATTGCAGCCGGGCGACGTCATCACCTCCTATGACGGCAAACCGATCGACCGCAGCCGGCAATTGCCGCGGCTCGTCGCCGATACGCCGCCTGACAAGACGGTCAAGCTCGGCCTGTGGCGCGACGGCAAGGAGCAGGAGGTCGAACTCAAGGTCGCGGTCCTCAACCCGAACCGGCCGGCCCCGCCACCGCCCGAACCGGAAAAGCCCAAGCCGCCGCCGACGGTCGACGCGCTCGGCCTCAAGCTCGCCAAACTGACGCCCGAGACCCGTAAGCATTTCGCAATTCTAGAGGCAGCCAAAGGTGCCGTCATCGCCGAGATCCCGCAGAACAGCCCCGCCGCGGCTCAGGGTCTGCGCCCCGGCGATCTCGTCGTCGCCATCAGCCACGAGCCGGTAGCTAGCCCCGAGGAGGTGCAGCAGAAGGCCGCCGCCGCCAAGAAGAACGGCCACAAGAACGTGCTGGTCCGCGTCGAGCGCGAGGGCAACACCCGCTTTATCGCCCTGCCGGCCGAGGGCGGCTGATCACTCCGCCGCCAGCGCCGGCGCCGCAGGCGTTGCGCGGAAGCGGGCGAGAATGCTTGCTTCCCTGGCCTTTGCCTTCTCGATATTAGCTTCCTTGATGTGACCGAAGCCGCGGATGTCGAGCGGCAATGCCGCGAGTTCGACCGCGGCGGCGTGATTGACCGGCGAGAGCCTGGCGGCGATTTCGTCGATCAGCGCTTCGTATTCGGCGATGAGGCGCCGCTCGGTGCGGCGTTCCTCGCTGCGGCCGAAGATATCGAAGCGGGTGCCGCGCAGCCGGCGCAATTTCGCCAGCAGGCGGAACACCCCCAGCATCCACGGGCCGAATTCGCGCTTTTGCAGGTGTCCGGTCGCAGGGTCGCGATCGCCGAGGATGGGCGGGGCCAGATGGAAGCGCAGTTGATACGGGCCGTCAAACCGCGCCGCGACCCGCGCCAGGAAATCGGTCTCAGCATAAAGCCGCGCCACCTCGTATTCGTCCTTGTACGCCATCAGCTTGAAGAGCGCGCGGGCGACGGCGTCGGTCAGACCGGTTTCGCCGGGCAGCTGCGCGGCCTCGGCCTCGCGCACCCGGCGGACCTGCGCCGCGTAGCGGGCAGCGTAGGCGGCGTCCTGGTAATCGCTCAGAAACGCGATGCGGCGCTCGATCGCCTCTTCCAGGCTTTCCGACAGGCGATGGCTGTCGGGGACTGAGGCGGCGGGTGTCGCGCGGGCGTTAACCAGCGTCGGATCGACCGCGGCGCGGCGGCCCCAGCCGAAGGCGCTGCGGTTGAACGAAACGGCGACGTCGTTGAGTTCGATCGCGCGCTCGATCGCTTCGGCCGATACCGGCACGAGCCCTTGCTGATAGGCGTATCCCAGCATGAAGAGATTGCTTGCGATAGCGTCGCCGAGCAGGCCGGTCGCCAGCCCGGTCGCGTCGAGAAACTCGGTCTGATCCTCGCCCGTCGCCGCGGCGATGCTGTGCTCCAGCGCCGCCCCGGGGAACACCAGATCGGGGTTCCGGGTGAAGTCGCCGGTGATCGTCTCGTGGCTGTTGACGATTGCCCGGCTGTATCCCTGCCGCAATTTCGACAACGCATCGGCGCTCGCGGAAACGACAAGGTCGCAGCCGAGCAGCAGACCGCGCGCCGCCGGCGGCGATCCGCACCGCATGGATCTCTTCGGGCCGGCTGGCGATCCGCACATGGCTGTAGACGGCACCGCCCTTCTGCGCGAGCCCGGTCATGTCGAGCACGGTGCAGCCCTTCCCTTCGAGATGCGCCGCCATCCCGAGCAGCGCCCCGATCGTCACCACGCCGGTCCCGCCGACGCCGGTGACGAGCAGACCGTAGGGTTCGTCGAGCGCCGGCAAGGCGGGCTCGGGCAGCGGCGGCAGGCTCGTCTTCGCCGAGATCGCCCGCCTCGCCCTTTCTTCAACTCGCCGCCATGCACCGTGACAAAGCTCGGGCAGAAGCCCTTGACGCAGGAATAATCCTTGTTGCAGCTCGACTGGTCGATCGCCCGCTTGCGGCCGAACTCGGTCTCGACCGGCACGACCGAGACGCAGTTCGACGTCTGTCGAGCAGTCGCCGCAGCCCTCGCAGACCAGATCGTTGATGACGACCCGCTTGGCCGGGTCGGGAAAGCGCCCGCGCTTGCGCCGGCGGCGCTTTTCGGCGGCGCAGGTCTGGTCGTAGACGATCGCCGTCACACCCGGAATATCGCGCAGTTCGCGCTGCACGGCGTCGAGATCGTCGCGGTGGCGCACCGCCGTTCCGGCCGCGAAATCGACGCCGGGCGGATATTTGTCGGGTTCGTCGGTGACGACGACAATGCGGCCGACCCCCTCGGCGGCGAGTTGGCGGGTCAGCCGCGGCACGGTCAGGCCGCCATCCATCGGCTGGCCGCCGGTCATCGCGACCGCGTCGTTGAACAGGAGCTTGTAGGTGATGTTGACCTTGGCGGCGACGGCGGCGCGGATCGCGAGCACGCCCGAATGGGTATAGGTGCCGTCGCCGAGATTGGCGAAGACGTGCGGGGTTTCGGTGAAGGGCGCCTGGCCGATCCACGGCGCCCCCTCGCCGCCCATCTGGGTGAAGGTCGCCGTCGAGCGGTCCATGAACTGCGAGAGGTAATGGCAGCCGATGCCGGCGAGCGCGCGGCTCCCCTCCGGTACCTTGGTCGAAGTGTTGTGCGGGCAGCCCGAGCAGAAATAGGGCGTGCGCAGGAACGGCACGACATTGCCGCCGCCGAGCTGCCGTTCCTTGGCCTCGAGAAAGGCGAGCCGCTCGGCGATGCGGGGCGAGCTGTGAAAGCGCGCGATGCGTGCGGCGATGACCCGGGCGATCTGCGCCGGCGTCAATTCGCCGTTCGACGGCAGGATCCAGTTGCGCTCCTCGTCGAATTTGCCGATGACGCGCGGGCGCACGTCCTCCCGCCAATTGTAGAGCTGCTCCTTGAACTGGTTCTCGATGACGGCGCGCTTTTCCTCGACCACCAGAATTTCTTCGAGCCCTTCGGCGAAATGGCGGATGCCTTCGCGTTCGAGCGGCCAGGACATCGCGACCTTGTAGAGGCGGATGCCGATCTCGGCGGCATGGGCCTCGTCGATGCCGAGATCGTCGAGCGCCTGGCGCACGTCGAGATAGGATTTCCCGGTTGTCACGATGCCAAACCGCGGCCGCGGGCTGTCGATGACGATGCGGTCGAGCCGGTTGGCGCGGGCGAAGGCGAGCGCGGCGTAGAGCTTGTATTTGTGCAGCCGGTATTCCTGCTCGAGCGGCTGGTCCGGCCAGCGGATGTTGAGCCCGCCCGGCGGCATCTCGAAATCGTCCGGCAATCGCGATGTCGATGCGCTCCGGCGCGATTTCGACCGCGGCCGAGCTGTCGACGGTCTCGGCGATCGTCTTGAACGCGATCCAGCAGCCCGAATAGCGCGACATCGCCCAGCCGTAGAGGCCGAGATCGAGAATTTCCTGCACGCCCGACGGGTTCAGCACCGGGATGCAGGCGTCCATGAAGGCGTATTCGGATTGGTGCGCCAGCGTCGAGGATTTGCAGGTGTGATCGTCTCCGGCCAGCAGCAGAACGCCGCCATGGGGTGCCGAACCCGCGGCGTTGCCGTGCTTAAGCGCGTCGCCGCTGCGGTCCACACCCGGCCCCTTGGCGTACCACATGGCAAAGACGCCGTCGTATTTTGCGCCCGGGAAGAGGCCGAGCTGCTGGCTGCCCCAGATCGCGGTCGCGCCCAATTCCTCGTTGATCGCCGGCTGGAAATGGATCCCGTTCTTTTGAATGAAGCGGCGCGCCGCCCACAATGCCTGGTCGAGCCCGCCCAGCGGCGAGCCGCGATAGCCGGAAATGAAGCAACCGGTATTGAGCCCGGCCGCGGCGTCGCGCTGGCGCTGCACCATCGGCAGCCGCACCAACGCCTGGGTGCCGGTCAGATATGCGCGTCCCCGATCGAGCAGATATTTGTCGTCGAGCGTGACCGGCTTCAGCGCCATCGCCATCTCCGCAATCCCCGCTGTCCTTCGGTAAAACGTAGCGATTGGCCAGCCGTTGCTCAACGCTGCTCGGCTCCGAACCGGGAAAAGGCAACGAAACGATGCGGCACGCGGGCGTTTGCGGCCAGATATGACCCCGGAACGGGCTGCGGCGAACAGATCGGTTCTGCTGTTGGGGTCGCAATTGAATTGCGGGAGTGCGGCGTCGAAGGTAATTCTGAGCCGAGGCTGATCAGATCCCGTGCAAGGCTCCCAAATGTCCCTCTCCGCCCGGCGCCGCGAGCCCGTCGACCAATCGCTGCTGGCCGCGTTGCGCCAGCTGCTCGGCGATCGGCTGTCGACTTCAGCGGCGATCTGCTCCCAGCATGGCCGGGATGAATCCTATCATCCGGCGCACGCCCCGGATGCCGTCGCCTTCGCCCGGAGCACGGAAGAGGTTGCCCGGATCGTCGGCTTGTGCGCGCAGCACAGGACGCCGGTCATTCCCTTTGGCGCCGGCACCTCGCTCGAGGGCCATGTCGCGGCGGTCAAGGGCGGCATCTCGATCGATCTGACACAGATGAATCGGGTCCTGCGGGTCAGCGCCGAGGATCTGGATGTCAGCGTCGAAGCCGGGGTTACCCGCAAACAGTTGAACGAAGAGCTGCGCGACACCGGCCTGTTCTTCCCGATCGACCCTGGTGCGGACGCATCGCTTGGCGGCATGGCCGCGACCCGCGCCTCGGGCACCAATGCGGTGCGCTACGGCACGATGCGCGAAAACGTGCTGTCGTTGACCGTCGTGCTGGCCGATGGCCGGATCATCCGCACCGCGCGGCGCGCGCGCAAGTCCGCGGCGGGCTATGATCTGACCCGCCTCTTCGTCGGCTCCGAAGGCACGCTCGGCGTCATCACCGAACTGACCTTGCGGCTCTACGGCATTCCCGAGGCGATCTCAGCCGCGGTCTGCGCCTTTCCGACACTCGAAGACGCGGTCAACACCGTCATCCTGACGATCCAAAGCGGCATCCCGGTCGCCCGCATCGAACTCCTCGACGAGGCGCAGATGGCGGCGATCAACAAGTATTCGAAGCTCGACCACAAGGTGGCGCCGACCCTCTTCTTTGAGTTTCACGGCAGCCCGGCGGGCGTCGCCGAACAGTCGGAAGCGGTCAAGGGAATTGCCGCGGACTACGGTGGCGCCGATTTTCGCTGGACGACGACCCCCGAAGAGCGCTCGAAATTATGGCAGGCGCGGCACGACGCCTATTACGCGGCATTGGCGTTACGGCCCGGATCGAAAGGCTGGGCGACCGATGTCTGCGTGCCGATCTCCCGGCTCGCCGAATGCATCGGCGAGACCAAACGGGATCTCGCACAGTCATCGGTCCCGTCGGCCCTGGTCGGTCATGTCGGCGACGGGAACTTTCACCTCGTGTTCATGATCGACCCGAATCGGCCCGAGGAGATCGCCGAGGCAAGCCGTCTCAACGATCGCATGATCAATCGCGCGCTCGCGATGGAAGGGACCTGCACCGGCGAGCATGGGGTCGGCTACGGCAAGATGGATTTCCTCGTCGCCGAGCATGGCGAGGCCGTCAGCGTCATGCGCACGCTCAAAAAAGCGCTTGATCCCGACAACATCATGAACCCCGGCAAGATCGTCCGCATCTGACTCTCGGGTGGCCATGCGCAGGCGGCGGCGCGCGCTGCCGTCACGGCGTTAACAATTTGCTTCACTGTTGACTTTATCCTCGATATTGTCTGAGGTCTGAAAAACGAGTTCGGGCTGCGGTTGTCCTGTCAGGTGTCGGCATTTTGTCGGGCCGAGACGCCGCTCTCGTCATCGATTTTCTGCTGTGGTCTTTAGTCGGCGTCATGGCGACGCTGCATGCGAAGCAATGTGGCTTTCGTAAACCTAAAAACTGCAAGAAGGTTGGCAGCCAAAGGTCGCTGATATGGAAAAAACCGGTAAAAGAGGCAAAATCCCTCAACAAGATTGGCCGTCGATTATTGCTCGCTACGAGGCCGGCGAGACGCTATCAAGTATTGCGCGTACTTACGATTGCTCGCCCCCGGCGATCAGCTATATTGTCAGTCGCACCCGTGCGCGCATCGCCGCCGGCGAGACGCCGCAGTCGACGGGCGCGGCACCCGCCGAAACCCAATTGATCAAAGTCGCGCCGAGCCACGCAGACGCGATCGAGGCGCCGGGTAACGGCGTTGGCGCCGAGCCATCCGTTGAGCACAATGCTGCCTCCGGCGCAATGCATGCGTCCGAGCGCCCGTCCGGCGATTCGCCTGGTTCGCAGTCGCCGGTGGAGCCGCTCGCTCCGAGCCGGCCGGATCTTGCCGCTCACGGAGCCACGGCGGGCGCAAACGGCATGGCCCATCCCCACGATCAGTCTCGGGACCTGCGACACCCGGGAAACGGCAGCCCGGCAGCTCCCGTCGAGATGAGCGGCGGTGCACCTTCGGGAGACCGCCGCACCCTGCGCCTGGGCATGCAGCAAAGTGGCGAGGCGCCGCGCAGCGGGGAGACGGAACCCCACGGCCCATCGCCGCCCCCCAGCGAGCGCGCCGCAATGCGGCCGGCGCCAGGTGAATACGGCAGCGGCCAGGATCAGCCGCGGGCCGGCAAGGACGGCGCCTTTATCGACCAGACGCTCCGGGAACGGGTCGACGGCGACATTGTCGCCTTCCTCGCCGCTTTCGACGCCGCCCTCGCTCGCGACACGATCGAGAGCCGCACCGGCTTGCGCGAAGCAACCGACCGCCTGCTGCGGGCCGGTGCAAGAACCAGGATCGAGCTCGAACGTCTCGAAGCGCGTATGCCGCTGGCGCCGCGCGAGCGGCCGGCGCCGTCCCAGCCGCACTGGCGTCAGCGCTGAACCCCCGCACGATAAAATAACGGCGGCGCCCCGTTTTGATCTCCGGAGCGCCGCCGCAGCGGGGGAAAAGTCTTACCTATCCCTGATTGGCGCCCAGGGTCAGACCGACATATTGCGTGACGCCGTGACGATTGAGCAGCAGGAGCGCGCTCTTCTTCGGCGACTTCTCGATCTCCTTCAGCTTGTCGACCGCTTCCTGCGGCGTGCGGACCGCCTGCTGATCGATCCCCATCACAATGTCGCCGCGGCTGAGGCCAACTTCTTCGGCGGCGCTGCCACTTTCGACGCGCATTACGACAACACCTTGCACATCCTTGGCGACATGCAATTCCTGCCGCAGCTGCTTGGTCAGCGGGGCGAACTGCATGCCTAAGGCGCCGGCCTGGGCCGACTGATCCTCTTCCTGGTCGTTCGTGGCCGAGGCGACCTTCTCGTTATCGGACAGTTCGCCGACCTTCACCTCGACCTGCTTCTTGGCGCCGCCGCGCCAAACGGTCATCGACGCGTCCTTGTCGGGGGGAGTGGCGGCGACGAGCCGCGGCAGATCGTGCAGTTTGCCGATATCGTTCCCGTCGTAGGACAGGATCACGTCGCCCTGCTTGAGCCCGGCCTTGGCGGCGGGGCTGCTCGGCGTGACCACCGCCACCAGCGCGCCCGCCTCGTGCGGCAGGCCGAGGCTGGCCGCGATCGCCGGCGTCACTTCCTGGATTTGCACGCCGAGCCAGCCGCGGTTGACTTTGCCGTGCTCTTCCAACTGCGCGACGATGTTCTTGGCGACGTTGGAGGGCACCGCAAAGCCGATCCCCACGCTGCCGCCATTGGGCGAATAAATTGCGGTGTTGATGCCGATTACCTGGCCTTCGAGATTGAAGGTCGGGCCGCCGGAATTGCCGCGGTTGATCGGCGCGTCGATCTGCAGGAAGTCGTCGAACGGACCGGAATGGATATCGCGCCCGCGGGCCGAGATGATCCCGGTGGTGACGGTTCCGCCAAGACCGAAGGGATTGCCGACGGCCATTACCCAGTCGCCCACCTGCGCCGCACTGCTGTCGCCGAACTGCACGTAGGGCAGCGGCTTGTCGGCATTGATCTTCAACACCGCGAGATCGGTCTTGGGGTCGCGCCCGATGATCTTGGCCGGATATTTGCTGCCGTCCTGCAGGGTCACCTCGACCTTGCCGGCGTCGCCGACGACATGGTTGTTGGTGACGACATGCCCCGCGGCGTCGATGATAAAGCCCGAGCCCAAGGCAATCCGCCGCGGCTGCTCGCCCGGCAACTGCCGGAAGCCGTGGCGCTCTCCGTTTGGGTTCTGCTGTTCGAAAAAGCGGCGCATGAATTCATCGAATGGCGAATTGGGAAAGCCGGGGATCTCATCCGGCTCGCTGGCCATCTGCTCCGCGCCGGCCTTTTGCGTCACCGATATGTTGACGACCGCCGGAAGCACTTTCTTGACGAGCGGCGCAAAGCTCTGCTGCTGCATCAAAGCGATCGGCGAGGCCATCGTCTGCGGCGCCGCCGGAACCGCCGGCATGGCGTTGTTCTGGGTCGCGCCGCTCTCGGCCCAGACCAGCGGCGACAACGCCAGGGTGGCACCGAGACCAAAGCCCACGGCCGCCGCGCGGGTTCGCTTCAGCCAGGGGCGCCGGGGGGTTTCTGCCGGGGCGTTTACCAATGTGTCCTCCTATCGATCGGGGCGCTCGCGTCGACGGCATGAGCGCCGTGGGCGGGCTGGGATCGCCACGACAATTGGCATTGGCGGGTGACAGCCGGCTTTCCGCCGGATTAATTCTCTGTAACGATCAACCGCCGCCGATGAACGGATAGCGCGCGATTTCGACGGCGGCCGTCTCCGGCGGGATTAACGCGACATAGAACGTGTCCCGGCCGAAGCTCGGATAGCCTTGGACCCAGCTGCGCAGCGACAGGATTTTGACATAGGCCTGCTGTCCGGGCGTCAGGCCGACATACTCGGATTGAAAGAGGTCGCGGCCGGTGCTCTCCACGGTGATCCAGTACCAGCCGGCGGGCACGTCGCGATAGAACGCCAGGCCCTGGTCCGAGACGCCGATGATCGCCCCGTTCATATAAATCCATGGCCGCCCGAGGCTCTCGGTCGGATCATAGACGCGATAGAACCACACCCGCGCCGCGCCCGCAGGAATCGGCGGCAGGCTTACCGAAGCGACTGGCGGCGGCGAGGCGCAGGCGACGAGGGCCGCCATCGCCCCCGCCGCCGACAGCCCCCGCAACCAGAACAGCAGCCGGACCGAACGCAGCGCCAGCATCGCGATCTTCCTTAACGCCTCGCCATTACTCGGCCGCTTTGACCGGTGGGACGGCGCCGTTAGAGTGGTGTTGCTTCAGCCGCCAAGCCAAGGAGAAAACAATGGCCCGCTATCGCGAAATCACCGTCGAGGAGATGACGCCGGCGCAGCGCCGCGTTCACGACCAGATCATCGCCGGCCGCCGCGGCCGCTTTGGCGGACCGTTCCAGCTATTGATCCGCGCGCCGGGAATGTGCGAGCACGCCGCACCCCTGGGCGAGCAGCTGCGCTGGGGCACTTCGCTGCCCGACCGGCTCTCCGAACTGGCGATCATTACGACAGCGCAGTTCTGGCGCGCGCAGTACGAGTGGTACGCGCACGCCCCGCTAGCCGAAAAGGCCGGAGTTCCGTCCGCCGCGATCGAGGCGATCCGCCTTGGCCGCGCGCCCGCCTTTCAGCAGCAGGACGAGGCGTTGGTCCACCGCATCTGCACCGAATTGTTCGAGACGAAGCGGCTCTCGGACGCGACATTCGACGCGGCGATCACCGCGCTCGGCGAGACCGGCCTTGTCGAGGTGATCAGCATCATCGGCTACTACACGCTGATCGGCAACACGCTCAACGTGTTCCAGGTCGCGGTCCCCGAAGGCGTCGCGCCGCCCTTTCCGGAATAGCGCACCTCCCCTCAGGCGGCCTGCGGCAGCCCGCGCTCAAGCAGGCTCGCCAGGCGGCGGGCGAAGGCCGGCGGGTCGGGCAGCTGCTCGCCTTCGAGGATCCGCGCCTGGTCGAGCAGCAGCCAGGCGAATTCGCCGAGCTGGTCCGAGGTCCCCGCCTCGCCGACGCTCGCCGCCAATCGCTCGACGAGCGTGTGCCGCGGGTTCACCTCCAGGATCCGCTTGGCTGCGGTATCGAGCTGGCGGTGCTGCTTCAGAAGCCGTTCGAGGTGCATGTCCATGTCGCCCTCGTCGGCGACGAGGCAGACAGCACTGTCGGTCAGCCGCTCCGAGGCGCGCACATCCTTGACCGCCTCGCCCAGCGCCAATTTGAAGATGGCGATCAGGCTGGCGAGCTTGGCCGGCGGCTCGCGGGTCTCGCTCTCGCGCTCCTCGGCCGGGGTGATCTTGTCGAGATCGGTGCCGCCGCGGGTCGCCGATTTGAACGGCTTTTCCTTGTAGGCGCCGATCGCCGGCACCCAGAACTCGTCAATCGGATCGGTCAGCAGCAGCACTTCGACGCCGCGCGCCCGAAAACCTTCAAGCTGCGGGCTGCGCCGGATGACCTCGAGATCGTCGCCGGTGATCGTGTAGATCGCCTCCTGCCCGGGCCGCATCGCCGTGACATAGTCATCGAGGCTGACGAGCCCGTCGCGCGCGGTCGAGCGGAAACGCGCCAGCGCCAAGAGTTCGTCGCGGTGCTCGCGGTCTTCGTAGAGGCCCTCCTTCAGGACCGCGCCGAAATTCTCGCAGAATTTGGCGTATTCCTCGGGCGCATCGGTCGCTTTCTTCGCCAATTCGGACAGCACCCGGCGGGTGAGCTGCTGGCGGATGCGCGCCACCGTCGGGTTCGACTGCAGCATTTCGCGGCTGATGTTGAGCGGCAGGTCCTCGCTGTCGACGATCCCGCGCAGAAAGCGCAGATAGGACGGCAGCAGGTCCGTTCCCTCGTCGGTGATGAACACCCGCCGCACATAGAGCTTGAGCCGGCTCTTGCGCTCGGGATCGAAAAGATCGAAGGGCTTGGTCGAGGGAACGTAAAGCAGGCTCGTGTATTCGAGCACGCCCTCGGCCTTGGCGTGCAAGGTCAGCCACGGATCGTCGAAACCGTGGCCGACATGGTGATAGAATTCCTTGTATTGCTCTTCGGTGATCTCGGACCGTGGTCGGGTCCACAGCGCCGACGCCGTGTTGATCGTCTCTTCCTTGCCGCCGTCCTCGAGCAGGATCGGCAGCCCGATATGATCGGAATAGGTCTTGACGATCGTGCGCAAACGCGACGGGTCGAGGTACTGGTCCTCACCCTCGCGCAGATGGATGATGATCGCGGCACCGCGCGCGGCCTGCGGCCAGGGCTCGATCGAAAACGCGCCCTTGCCGTCCGACACCCAGCGACAGCCTTCGGTCTCGCCGGCCTTGCGGCTCAGCACCTCGACCTCGTCGGCGACCATGAAGGCCGAATAAAAGCCGACGCCGAACTGGCCGATCAGGCTCATGTCCTTACGCGCGTCGCCCGACAGCTGGTCGAGAAACGCGGCGGTGCCCGAGCGGGCGATCGTGCCCAGATTCTCGATCATGTCCTCGCGGCTCATGCCGATGCCGTTGTCGGCGACGGTCAGCGTGCGCGTGGCCTTGTTCGGGGTCAGCACGACCCGGTAGTTGGTGTCGCCATCGGCGAGCGACGGCTCGGTCAGGGCGGCATAGCGTAGCCGGTCGCAGGCATCCGATGCGTTGGAGATCAGTTCGCGCAGGAAGATTTCCTTCTCGCTGTAGAGCGAATGCGCGACGATTTCGAGGAGGCGGCTGACTTCCGCCTGGAAGCTCCTGGTTTCCTGGGTCATAGCCTGCCGTCGCGGAGTTGGCGGGAACGCAAGTGGATATGTGCCGGGAAATCGCGTCGTGCAAGACCGCGTGAGGGTGCATTCACGGTGCCGCGCTGCGGTTTGCGCTTGCCTTGGCGGCGTCGCCATCCGATACCTTGAGGCATGGCAATGTTCAGCCCTGCTCCGCGCGTCGTCGCGGTCCTCGGGCCGACCAATACCGGCAAGACCCATCTCGCCATCGAGCGCATGCTCGGCCACAAGAGCGGCATGATCGGGTTTCCGCTGCGCCTGCTGGCGCGGGAAAACTACGACCGAATCGTCAAGCTGCGTGGCGCGCGCGCCGTGGCGCTGATCACCGGCGAAGAAAAGATCCTGCCGCCGAACCCCGCCTACTTTGTCTGCACGGTCGAATTGATGCCGCTCGACCGGCCGGTCGATTTTCTCGCAGTCGACGAGATCCAGCTTTGCGCCGACCCCGAGCGCGGCCACGTCTTCACCGCCCGGCTATTGCATGCGCGCGGCCTGCAGGAAACGATGCTGCTCGGCGCCGACACGATCAAACCGCTGATGCGGCGATTGATCTCGGGCGTGGAATATGTCGGCCGGCCACGGCTGTCGACGCTCTCCCATACCGGCTACAAGAAAGTGACCCGGCTGCCGCCGCGCAGTGCCGTCGTGGCCTTTACCGTCGCCGATGTTTTCTCGCTGGCGGAACTGATCAGACGCCAGCGCGGCGGCACCGCGATCGTCCTGGGCGCGCTGAGCCCGCGGGCGCGCAACGCCCAGGTCGGCATGTTCCAGGCGGGCGAGGTGGATTATCTCGTCGCGACCGATGCGATCGGCATGGGCCTCAACATGGATCTCGACCATGTCGCCTTCGCCGCCGTCAGCAAATTCGACGGTCGCGGCCCGCGCCGGTTGAGCCCGGCCGAGATCGCCCAGATCGCCGGCCGCGCCGGCCGCCATATGAGCGACGGCACTTTCGGCACCACCGCCGATGAGCGCCCCTTCGATCCCGAAATCGTCGAGGCGGTCGAAACCCATCGCTTCGAGTTCTCTGACCCGACTGAATTGGCGCAACATCCGACTGCGGTTCGAGTCGATGCCGGCCTTGCTGCAAAGTCTCGAAGAGCGGCCCCGGTCGGCCGGTCTCGTGCTGGCCCGCGAGGCCGACGACCAGCGCGCCC
The DNA here is from genome assembly GCA_963799085.1 of uncultured Alphaproteobacteria bacterium. Classification (GTDB taxonomy): domain Bacteria; phylum Pseudomonadota; class Alphaproteobacteria; order ATCC43930; family CGMCC-115725; genus AP-15. Next base: position 173,861 of record CAWCWA010000010.1, read on the forward strand.
TCCAAGCGCTGGCGCGCAACCGCGAGGTGGCGGGCTTGGCGACGCATCCGGGTGCGGTGCGGCTGTTGTGGGAAGTGTGCCAGATCCCCGATTTCCGCAAGGTCATGAGCGATAGCCATACCAGGCTGCTCGCCCATATCTTCCTGCACCTGACCGGCCCCGAGGAGCGACTGCCGACCGATTGGATCGCCGCCCAGATCGCCGCACTCGACCGAACCGACGGCGATATCGACAGCCTGATGACCCGCATCGCCCACATCCGGACGTGGACCTACATCACCCATCGCAGCGATTGGGTCGCCGGCGCCTCGATCTGGCAGGAGCGCGCCCGCGCGATCGAGGACCGTCTTTCCGACGCGCTCCATGATCTGATCACTCAGCGTTTTGTCGATCGCCGTTCGGCGTTTCTGATCCGGCAGCTGGCATTGGCCGGCGAGTTGATGGCGGCGGTGGCGAAATCGGGCGAGGTCCTTGTCGAGGGCGCGCCGATCGGCAGGCTCGAGGGGCTGCGCTTTGTCGCGCAACCGTTCGAGGGCGTCGAGATGCGGCTCCTGATCGCCGCCGCCAGCCGCCCGTTGCGCGCCGAAATCGCCGCCCGCGCGCGGATGCTTGCCGCCGACGCGGACGAGGCCTTTGCGATCGGCGCCGCGGGCGAACTCTACTGGCGCGGCGAACAGGTCGGCCGGATGACCGCCGGGGAGGCGCTGCTATCGCCCAAGGCCGAGGCACTCGGGGGCGATTTCATCGACGGCGATGTCCGCGACAGGGTGCGTCGCCGCCTGCAGGCATTTCTGCGCGGCGAGATCGAACGCCGTCTGATGCCGCTCTTCGCGCTGCGGGATCAACCGTTGGGCGGCGCCGGCCGCGGCCTCGTCCATCAGCTGGTCGATGCGCTCGGCTGTCTGCCCGCCGTCGAGGCCGGGCGCCAGGCAGCCTCGCTGGGCCGCCCCGAACGCGCCGCACTCGCCCGGCTCGGGGTTCGCTTCGGCGTCGAGAGCATCTATTTCGAGCCGTCGCTGCGGCGGGAGGCGGTGCGGTTCCGCGCCCTCCTCTGGGCCGTTCACAACGGTCGCCCGACGCCGCCCTTGCCCGCGGCGCGGGCTATGGCGCGGCCGACCGCGATCGACCCGGCATTGCCGCAGTCCTTCTATGCGGCGATCGGATTGCGGGCGATCGACGGCATCGCGCTGCGTCCGGACCGGTTGGAGCGGATCGCGGCGGCGGTGCGGCGGCGCGCCCGACAAGGCCCCTTTACCGCTGACGCGGAACTGGCTTCGGCCGCCGGGCTCGATCCCGAGGAATTGCGGCTGCTCGTTTCGGCGCTCGGCTATCGCGCTCTGATTGATGCCAATGGCGAGACTTTCGCCGCACGGCGCCGCCGCCGGGGGCTCGATCCGAACCGGCGCCGGCGCCATGCGGCCCCCGAAGGCCATCCGTTCGCCAAATTGCGGGAGCTGAAACTCGCTTGAAAGCCGACCCGTTTTCCCCGCCGCAAAGCCGCCGGCTCGATCAATGGCTCTGGTTCGCCCGCTTCGCCAAGAGCCGCTCGCTGGCGGCTCGGCTCTGCGCCGCGGGTGCGGTCACGGTCAACGGCGGGCCGGTCGGCAAGGCCAATCACGCGATCCACGTCGGCGACGCAGTTGCCGTACCACAAGGCGCTTGGCGCCACACGGTGCGGGTTCTGGCGCTCGGCGTGCGGCGCGGCCCGGCGACGGAGGCGAGGCTACTTTACGAGGACATCGCCGCGCCGATCCGCCTGCGCGAACTCGCTCCGGCCTGGACGCCGTTGTTGGTCGGCGAGGACGAGACCGAATTGCTGCGGGCCGAAGCCGAATGAGTTCCGTCGGCGGCTCCCCATTTGCCGCCTATGCCGGCGCCAGGGTCCTGATCACCGGAGGGCTCGGCCTGATCGGTTCGGCGATCGCCCGACGCCTGGCGGCACTTGGCGCCGAACATCCTGCTGGTCGACAGCATGATCCCGGATTACGGCGGCAATCTCGCCAATATCGCCGGGATCGAGGATCGCGTCAGGGTCAACATCGCCGACATCCGCGACGCTCACGCGTTGCGCCATCTGCTTGCCGGCCGGGATTTTCTGTTCGACCTTGCGGCGCAGACAAGCCATCCCGGATCGATGGCGGCGCCCGAGATCGATCTCGCGATCAACTGCGGCGCGCAATTGCAGCTGCTCGAAACCTGTCGGGCGGTCAACCCGGACATCGTCATCGTCCACGCCGGGACCCGGCAGATTTACGGCCGGCCGCGCTATCTTCCGGTCGATGAGGAACATCCGCTGCGCCCGGTCGATGTCAATGGCGTCAACAAGATGGCGGGTGAGGCCTACCATCTGCTGTTCCACGATGCGTATGGGATCAATACCCGCGCGTTGCGGCTGACCAACGTCTATGGGCCTGGCATGCGGATCAAAGACGCCCGCCAGACCTTTCTCGGGATCTGGTTGCGCCGGGTCATCGAGGGGGAGCCGTTCGAGGTCTGGGGCGGCGAGCAGCGCCGCGATCTTCTTTACGTCGACGACGCGGTTGAGGCGTTTCTCGTCGCGGCACTGACGCCGCAGACCGCGGGGCTGGCGCTCAACGTCGGCGGCGAGGAGGCCTCCAGCCTTGTTGATCTGGCAGCGGCGCTGATCGCGGCCAATGGCGGCGGCCATTACGAAATCCGTGATTTTCCGCCCGACCGCAAACGCATCGACATCGGCGATTTCGTGACCGACGACCGGCGATTTCGCGCGTTGTGCGGCTGGCGTCCGAAGGTCGGCCTCGAGGACGGGCTGCGCCGCTCGCTCGATTACTACCGCCGCAACCTCGCGAGCTATCTCTAGACAGAACCGCCATGCCCCCCGCGGCAATTCCGCAAACCGATCCCCGCGCCGGCTATCTGGCGCAGCAGCCGGCGATCGACGCCGCGGTCGCCCGCGTTCTGGCGAGCGGCTCCTATATCCTCGGCCGCGAGGTCGAGGCCTTCGAGACGGCCTTCGCCGATTTCCTAGGCGTCGGCCATGCCGTCGGGGTCGCCAGCGGCACCGACGCGATCGAAGTGGCCCTGCGCGCCTGCGGCATCGGCGCGGGCGATCTCGTCTTTACCGTGTCGCACACCGCGGTCGCGACCGTCGCCGCGATCGAGCGCGCCGGCGCCACCCCAGTATTGATCGATGTCGAGCCCGGCATCTATACGATGGCGCCGCGCGAACTCGAACGAGCCTTGCGCGCGCCGCCATCCGGCCGCCCGGCCGCCGTGCTGCCGGTACATCTCTACGGCGAGCCGGCCGCGCTCTGCGATCTTGCCTCGATCGCCCGCGCGCGCGGGCTGCGGCTGATCGAGGACTGCGCTCAGAGCCACGGCGCCCTCTACGATGATCGTCCGACCGGCGCATGGGGGGACGTCGGCTGCTTCAGCTTCTATCCGACAAAGAATCTCGGGGCGCTCGGCGATGGCGGCATGGCCGTAACGGGTGACCCGGAGATCGCCGCGGCGGCCCGCGAGATCCGCGAATACGGCTGGCGCGAGCGCTATGTCAGCGCGCGGATCGGGATCAATTCGCGCCTCGATCCGCTCCAGGCGGCAATATTGGGCGTCAAGCTAGGCGCGCTCGCCGCCGACAATGCGCGTCGCCAGGCGATCGCGGCGCAATATGACTCAGGACTGGCGGGACTGCCGCTGGCGACGCCGAGGCGTCGGGCGGAGGCGACCCACGTCTTTCACCAATACGTAATCCGCCTCCCCGGGCGCGACGCCTTGCGCGCTCGATTGGCGGCCGCCGGGATCGGGACCGGCATTCACTACCCCGTCCCGGTTCATCTGCAGCCCGCCTATCGCGGTCGGCTCGCCACCGGCCCGTCGGGTCTCGGCGTCACCGAACGCGCCGCCGGCCAGATCCTGAGCCTGCCGATCTACCCCCAGCTCACAGACGAGGCAGTCGCTCGCGTCATCGCCGAAATCGCGCGCTTCTGCGCAGCAGGGAATCTCACTGCTGGTGGATCAGGATGACGCCGCTGCCGATCAGCAGGATGCCGGCGATCTGCGGCCAACCGAGCGCTTCCCCCCAGAAGAAATGCGCAATGATCGCCACGATCGCATAACTCGCCGAGACCGAGGGAAAAGCGACCGAAACCGGGATCTTGTTCAGTGCGACGATGTAGCAGAGCGCCGCTACGACATAGATGGCAAAGCCGATCGCGGTCAGCGGGTTCAAGAACTGATCGACGAGTGTTGCCGCGCCGTTGGCGCCCGATTTCAGCGCAACCTGTCCGACGATCCCGAGCAGGATGCCGATCGCGAGGCTCGCATAATACATCGCCGGGCCGTTCAAGCCGGTTCGCGCAGCCGGGAAGGGGGAAGGTCTTCGACGGCCATGGCGGACCGGCTGCTCCAGACCTCCCTGACGACCGATTGCGGCTTGCGGTTGGCGGTCAGGTAAAGTCGGCCGAGATATTCGCCGACGATGCCAAGGATCAGGAGCTGCACCCCCGACAGGAACAGCACCGCCGACATCAGCGAAGCCCAGCCGGGCGGGGTCCACGACACCAGCGCTTCGGTCAACGCCATGACGCCGCCGATGGCGCCCAGCACGCTAAGGGCCAGCCCGGCGAGCGTGCTGATGCGCAGAGGCATCACGGAGAAATTGACGAACATGCTCATCCACAGCCGCAGCAGCCGGCGCAACGTGTAGTTGCTGCGGCCTGCCGCACGCGGCAGATGCCGCACCAGAAGCCGGCCGATGTCCTGCGTCACCTGCAGGATCAACCCGTCGATATAGGGGAAGGGCCCGTCATAGCGGGTGACTTCGCGCACGACGAACGCGCTCATGCAGCGAAAGCTCGACAGGTACAGACCCTTCGGCTTGTCGAGGACGAAATCGGCCACCCGGTTGGCGAAGCGGCTGGCGAAATTGCGCCACGGCGCGTGCTGCTTCTCGTCGTAATAGGTATAGACGACCTCCTTGCCGCTGTTCTGGGCGAACGCCAGGAGGCGCTCTACTTCTTCCGGCGGATTCTGCAGGTCGTCGTCCATCGTGATGACATGCGCGCCGCCGGCGTGGCGCAGGCCCGCCAGCACGGCGTTGTGTTCGCCGTAATTGCGGGCGAGGTTGACGAGCGTGATCGGCACCCGCGAGCCTTCGACGAGCCCGCGGCAGACGTCGAGGCTGTCGTCGGGGCTGCCGTCGTTCACCAGCACGATTTCGTGTCCGCCGGCGATCGACAGCTCCTCGAGCGCCTTGACGAGCTCGGCGATGCTGCGGGCGCCGTTATAGACCGGGATCACGATGCTGAGCGCGACCCGCGCTCCGTCAGGCGCCATCGGCGAGCGGGCGTCATCCATCGGCGGGGTCTCCCTTGGCGGCGACGGCCAGCAACGAGCCGCCGAACGGTAATCTGAGGCCGGCCCGCAGCAGGGCGTTTTCCATTTGCATCGCCGCGCGGCACAAGCCTTCGATCGGCCGCGGATAGAGCCTGACGTCGCTGCCGGAGCCGCCGCCCTTGCTCGGCGCCAGCTTGCGCGTCGCAATCATCATCGGAAAGAGAATGGCGTTCCAGTAGGTCGAATATATCGGCCGGAAGCCCGCCGACCGCAACAAACGGACCAATCCGCGGGCGCTATAGCGTCGAACGTTGTGCACCGCGGCGTCATGCCGCGACAGCATCCAGCGATAGGACGGCAGGTTGAGCACGAGCCGGCCGTCCGCTGCAAGGCAGCGGTAAAACTCGCGCAACGCCGCGTGTTCGTCGACATTGCCGTGGCACAGCACGTCGGCGCTGAGGATCGCCGCGAACGTTCCATCGGCAAAGGGCAATGCATTGATCGATCCGGCGCAGACCGGCCGACCGCTCTTGGCTCTGGCGCGCAGGCAGGCCCGGATATCGGCGTCGAGCCCGAGCACGGTTCGCCCCCAGGCCCGCGCGGCCAATCGGACGAGGAGCCCGCCGGTGCCGCAGCCGGCGTCGAGAACCGGGCGGCCCGGTCCCTCGCAAGCCCCCACGCGCCGCGCAACGGTCAGCAGGTTCGCGTGCAAGGCGGCAAACCACCACATTGTCCCTTCGGCCCGGTCGAGCTTCTCGTATTCGCCGCGTTCCATTGGCGCGATCCCTCCCTCTGCCGCGCTACGAGGGTTTGCGAAAGGCGATGCCCGGGCTCATGGCAAGGCCGTCGCCGCCGCCTCGCCCGGGCGTCTTGGGAGCCTTTGTTGGGCGAGGATCTGCCGGCGGTCGAGCACCACCGAGAGAAGCACGCCCAACCTTTCCACCCGATAAATCGGCCGGCCCGGCAGCGACCGGTCGCAATTGTCCTTGGTGAAGGCGATAAAGAAGTCGGCGCGCGTCTCTTTCCGCGTATAGCGAAAATTCGCCGGAAAATAGTAATCGGCCGAGCTCGGCGGGCCGCACACCGCCACCGAAAACTCGTGTTCCTCGAAATCGGCGCCGTATTGCTTACGCAGATAATCTTCGAGGCCCTGCACGGCTTCGGCATAGGAATTGGCCCAGTAGTCGAGCTTGAACTTGTGCTGGGCGCCCTCGACCCCGCCGACAAACGCGTTGTAATAAACGTATTGGTCGGGATGCAGCAGCACCATGATCGCGACATGCGTGAGGCCGTAGACCGCCATCACCGCGTAGATCGGGCGGCGGTAAGGGAAATCCGAGAGCCGGCGCAATATCCAATCCGCAGCAAGCGCCGCCGCAACGGCGATCAGCGGCAGCACGAAGATGAAGTGCCGCATGCCGTCGAACAGCACCGCCTTGATCGCAATCGCGTAGCCGACCGGAAAGACGATGCCGAAGCCGATCATGAAGCCGCCGAGGAAGCGCTCGCGGCTGACCTCGGCACGGGCGAGGGCGACGCCGCCCAGAACCGGGGCGATGCACAGCAAAGCGAGAATCAGCTCCGGCAGCGCCAGCACGATGTAGGTCGGCAGATAACTCCACGGCAAATCGTAGGCGGGAAGGAACTGGCCGGCGAAGAGCGTGTAGAACGGAAAGCTCTGGTGAGAAAAAAAAGCAAGCGCGCGCAATGGGTTCTCAACGGGATCGGTCTGCGCCCACGGCCAGAACAGCAGCATGACCGGATACGCGATCAACACGACCGGCAGAAAGACGCGCCACAGACTGGTCCAGCCGGCCGCAAGGCCCGGTGCGATGCGGCGCGCGGCGCAGGCCCGCCAGAGCGCGTCCAGCCCCAGCAATACCGCCAGATAGCCGAGCAGCAGCAAGCCGCCCACGCGCACGCCCAAGGTCAGCCCGACCGCGATCCCGAGCTTGGCGACCAGACGCCACGGCGGAGAGGGCAGGCGAGGCACTAGGCGAACCATGTAATAAACTGCCCAGACGGCGCCGACCGCGAATGGAATGTCCTTCGGGTTGTTGAACATCTGGCCGTAGTAGTTCGGCGTCAGAACCAGGAACAACAGAGCGATGAAGCCGGCCCGCGGGCCGCCCGCCGCGGCGCCGAGCTTCCAGCATCCGAGCAGCCCCAGAACCCCGACAAGCGCATTGAGCAGATGCCGCGTCTCATAGACCCCGATCGGCGAAAGGCGGTTCAGCGCCGCTGCGATGGTGTCGAACGCCGCTCCGTAATTGATCAAATCCAGCCAGTGAAGAGCAGTGCGATCCGAGAAAAACGATAAGTAGTAATCAAGAACAAAATTACCGTACCAGTTATGTACGTCCTCGTCCCAGGTGACCCCGTAATCGCGAAACGTCGAGGCCGCGATGATCACGACGAGAATGACGAGCCCGGCCGACAGCCGACTCCAACCCCGGCCGCTCTGCCCCCATGCGGCATCCGCCGCGGACCTGCCGTCGCGCCGGCCTGCAAGCAACCCCATCGGCCCGGTCCTAACGTTCTCCTGCCCCAACCCCCGGCTTTGACCGCGGATTGACCTTGGCGAAGGCGGCGCTGTCAAGCATCAGCGACGGTGTCACAGCCCGACCTCCGCCATCAGCGCTCCGATCACCTTGTCCGCGGCGAAATATTCGTGCGCCAGCGCCCGGGCGGCGCGAGCGTGCCGGGGATAATCGGCGGCGATCGCATCGATGCTGCGAAGCGCCTCTTCGTGATCGGCGAATTCGAACAGGCCCTCGCCGACCGGGTAGAATTTGCTGAACCCGGTGCGCATCGTCACCACCGGCCGACCGGCGGCGAGGTAGCACACGCTGCGGTCGCTGAACCAGCCGCTGTTCGGGCGCACATAGATGTCCTTGGCGACCGTGAATTCGCCGCGGGACCCGGCGATGAAATCGCGGTAATCGGCCATGTCGGCGGAGATCGGGCCGGGGTCGACGAGCGCCCAGCCTGCCCCGGCGACGGTTCGGCCGACCTCCTCGTCGGGCGGGGTCATCGCCAGTTCGAAGCAGGTCTGCGGCCGGCGACGCGGCAGATCGAGAAAGCGCAGAAAGTTCACGTGTTTCGACCAGACATAGCGCGAGCCGTCGAACTCGATGTCTTTGCCCTTGTTTTCCCAGGTCGCGATCGTGGTGAAGCAAGGCGGCATGCCTTCCGCCTGCGGCCAGAGGTCTGGGGCGACCGGCGGCCGGGTCGGGCGCCACGGGATCCCGCACAAGGGCACCGGGCAATCCACCGCCCCCAGGTTCTCGCCATAGCTGAAAAAATGCGTGTGGGCGCGGAGATAGGCACGCGCGCCCTCGTCCCCCTTGGCGAATTTGATCTGCTCGTAGACCGGATCGGTGTCGATCAGGATGCGGCGCGGGCAGGCCAGATGCTCCTCGCGCAACCGGGTGGCGCCGCACAGATTGATCAGCGCATCGGCCTCGGCATAAAGCCCCCGCACCCTCTCGCGAGACATGCCGTGATAGACATCGTGGATCGCGTCCCAATAGGCCCAGCGCCCGCCAAACCCATAGCGTTCCATCATGCGCCGCAGGAACCCGACATTGTACTCGCATGTCCATCGCGACGCTGGCGGCGCGCGGGTCGTAGGGGTTGGCCCCGCCATCCTCGATGTACCAGACTTCATAGCCGAGCCGCTCGAGACCGATTAGATAATGCATCGCCTGCCAGGCGATGCCAGCGAGCGGCATCTGTCCGACAAAGTGCAGAACCAGGATCTTGCCGCGCTTGCCCACCCGATATATCCCGCCAAGGTCGTGTCCGGCGCGACAACGGCTGGCGGGCTCGATCTTTTCCATCGCCGCGCATTGCGGCAAAACCCCAATCCGGGTGGGGTTGCCGCATACCGGCCTGCATGCTAGGCAATTTGCATGATCGACAGCATCCTGGGCTGGCTGAGCGGTAACGCGCCCGGCGCGGCGGAAGAGCCACGCGACGAGTTGCAGTTGGCGCTCGCTGCGTTGCTGGTCGAGGCGGCGGCCAGCGACGACCGTTTCGACCCGGCTGAGCGCGGCGTCATCGAGCGCCTGCTCGAACGGCGTTTCTCGCTGTCGGCCGCCAATGCGCGCAAACTCCTGATGGCCGGCGAACATGAGGCCGAGCGGTCGGTCGAAATCTATCGCTTCGCCCGCATCGTCAACGACCGGCTCTCTCCACGGGAACGGGTGGAGCTGATCGAGATGCTGTGGGAGGTCGCCTACGCCGACGGCGTGCTCGACCAGTACGAAGACAGCCTGCTGCGCCGCGTCGCCGGCTTGATCTACGTTCCGGACCGGGAGCGCGGCTTGGCGCGGCAGCGCGTTCTCGGGCGGCGCGGGCTCGAACCGGCCACCGAAGCCGCAGCCGAGAAGGAGAAGAGCGGAAGCCCATGACCTACGTCGTCACCGAATCCTGCATTCGCTGCAAATACATGGATTGCGTCGAGGTGTGCCCGGTCGATTGCTTCTACGAAGGCGGGAACATGCTCGTGATCCATCCCGATGAATGCATCGACTGCGGCGTGTGCGAGCCGGAATGCCCGGTCGAGGCGATCATCCCCGACAGCGAACCCGAAGCCGAGAAATGGCTCGACCTCAACCGGCAATTCTCGGGTTCCTGGCCCAATATCACCCGCAAGAAGCCGCCACCCGAGGACGCCGACGAGTGGAAGGACGTGCCCGACAAATACGAGAAATGCTTCACGCCCGACCCAGGCCGTTGAGCGGTGCCGCCAGCAGCCGGGCGGGCCTGCGCGGACGGCTTGCGCATTTGCGCGGCGGATATGCGCGATGCGCTGGCTTTAGACAGGGTTTTCATGGTATTGTGCCGGTAGTGCCATAGTCGCTTCCCACCCCGGTTCCGCCCTCTCTGTCGCGCTGCGGCGGGTGCTGTTGCGTGGTCCAGCGACCGGCCGAAGTGTTCCGCCCGGCGCCGATCGGTTCGATTGTGAGAGACGGTTATGACGTCTGATAAGGCCCCTTTCTCTGCCGGCGATCTCGTCGTCTATCCGACCCACGGGGTCGGCAAGATCATTGGCATCGAGATCCAGGAGATTGCTGGCGACACGCTCAACGTCTTCGTCGTGCATTTCGACAAGGACCGAATGACCCTGCGGGTGCCGCTCGCCAAGGCCACGGTGTCGGGCCTGCGCAAATTGTCGAGCCAGCAAGGAGATGGACGCGGCACTGGCCAAATTGCGCGGTCGGTCGCGCGCGAAGCGCACCATGTGGAGCCGACGGGCCCAGGAATACCAGGCGAAAATCGCCTCGGGCGATCCGGGCTCGATCGCCGAGGTCGTGCGCGACCTCTTCCGCAATGTCGGCCAGCCGGAGCAATCCTACAGCGAGCGGCAGATCTATCAGGCCGCACTCGACCGGCTGGTGCGGGAATTTGCCGCGGTCGAGCGGATCGACGAGATCGACCGCGACCCAGCGGGTCGAGGAGATGCTGACGGCTTGATCCTCGGGCCGGTGAGGTCCGCCGTGGGTCGCGGCGCATCCGGGACCAGGCGCGCCGGAAACTTCGCCCGGTTGCGCGGCGCCCGGCGGGTCTGGGCGATCGGCCCGATCCACGGCGAGGCCCGGCGCCTGGTGCGGCTCCACGATCAGATCAGCGACCGCTTCCAGGAGGGCGACCGCGCCGTCTATCTCGGCAATTTTCTCGGCCGTGGCGAGGCGGTCCTCGCGGCGATCGACGAATTGCTCGACTTTCGCCGCCGCATCCTCGGCCGTGCAGCGCGGCTTTGCCTGCGATGTCGTCTTCCTGCGCGGCGCCCAGGAGGAGATGTGGCAGAAGCTGCTGCAACTGCAGTTCGCGCCGAACCCCGGCGAGGTGTTGCGGTGGATGGTCAATGCCGGCATCGAGGCGACGGTGCGCGCCTATGGCGGCGATCTGCGGCAGGGCTTTGCCGCCGCCCGCGACGGCCCGCGCACGATCACCCGCTGGACCGGCGGGCTGCGCAGCGCGATGAACGCCGCACCCGGGCATACGACGCTGTTTACGGCATTGCGCCATGCCGCCTTCACCGAGGATCGGGGGCTTCTCTTCGTGCATGCCGCGGTCGATCCGTCGCGCCCGCTCGCCGCTCAGGGCGACGCCTTCTGGTGGGGGCGCGACGACATTCTCGAACTCGCCGAGCCCTTCGAAGGCTTTCGCCGCGTGGTTCGCGGCGTCGACCGGCGCCAGCGCGGGGTGGTCGAGACCGCTTTCGCCGCCGCGCTCGACGGCGGCGCCGGGCGCGGCGGCCGGCTCGTCGCCGCCTGTTTCGGCAATCCAGACGGCAAGATCCTCGATCGCGTCGAGGCCTAAAAGCGGCGTGCGACGCCGACAGAGATTCAGTAGAGACGGGAAGGGGGAGGTCCATGATCATCGATTGCCACGGCCACTACACGACGGCACCCCGTCAGCACGAGCAATGGCGCGCCCAGCAGATCGAGGCGCACACGGCCGGCAAGTCGCCGCCGCCGCGCCCGACGATCACCGACGACGAGATCCGCGAGACGATCGCGGGGGGCCAACTCAAACTGCAGCGCGAGCGCGGGACCGACCTGACGATCTTCTCGCCGCGCGCCGCCGGCATGGGCCACCATCTCGGCGATGCGGCGGCCAGCGAAGCCTGGGCCAGCGCCTGCAACGAGCTGATCCACCGTGTCTGCGCGCTCTTTCCGAAGAACTTTGTCGGTGTCGCGATGCTGCCGCAAAGCCCCCGCGTCTCACCCAGAAACTGCCTTGCCGAGATCGACCGCTGCGTCAGCCAATACGGGTTCGTCGGGGTCAATCTGAACCCCGATCCCTCCGGCGGGCATTGGCAGGATCCGCCGCTGTCAGATCGCTACTGGTATCCGGTCTACGAGAAGATGGTGGAGTACGATATCCCGGCGATGATCCACGTCAGCGCCTCGTGCAACCCGACGCATCACACGACCGGCTCGCACTACCTCAACGGCGACACCGCGGGCTTCAACCAACTGATGACGTCATCGGTGTTCAAGGATTTCCCGGCCATCAAGTTCATCATCCCGCATGGCGGCGGTGCGGTGCCCTATCACTGGGGGCGCTACCGCGGTTTGGCGCAGGACGCCAAACTCGGGCTGCTCTCCGATCTCATGTTAAAGAACATTTTCTTCGATACCTGCGTCTATCATCTGCCCGGCCAGGAATTGCTGGCCAAGGTGATCCCGGCCGACAACATCCTCTTCGCCTCGGAAATGATCGGCGCGGTGCGCGGCGTCGATCCGGAAACCGGTCACCACTACGACGACACCAAGCGCTACATCGACCAATTGCCGTTGTCGGCGGCGGACAAGGCGAAGATCTTCGAAGGCAATGCGCGCCGCGTTTATGGCCGCCTGTCGAGAATCGCCAAGACGATGTAGCTCGTCGTCGTCAATCAAATCGCCACAATTTCGGGGTAAGTTTTTTTCGAACATGGCTGCCGAATGGGCGAATAGTGGCGTCCTGTACAATTCCTTGTAAAAACAGGCGGGGCCGAGGTTTGCGAGCGCAGAGCGTCGGAGCGGACCGGAGATGGGAATGAACGAGAACCCGTTTTTCGAAACCTGGACGACACCCTTCGGCCTGCCGCCCTTCGACCGCATCCGGCCGGAGCATTTCCCGCCGGCTTTCGATCGCTGCATGGCCGAACAGGCGGCCGAGATCGCGGCAATCGCCGGCGCCGACGAACCGCCGACCTTCGGCAACACGGTCGAGGCGCTGGAGCGCAGCGGCGCGCTGCTGCAGCGGGTGAGCCGCGTCTTCTACAACCTCGATTCGAGCAACACCAATGAGGCGTTCGAGGCGATCGCCCGCGACTACGCGCCGCGGCTCGCGGAGCATCAGATGCGGGTCCTGCTCGACCCTGGCCTTTTTGCCCGCATCGACGAACTCTACCGCCGGAGCGACGAATTGGCCCTGGCCCCCGACCAGCAACGGCTGCTCGAACGCTGGCGCCTGCGCTTCACCCGCAGCGGCGCCCTGCTCGACCCCGGGCAGAAGGCCCGGATGGCGGCGATCACGCAGCGTCTGGCGAGCCTGCACACGGCGTTCGGCCAGAACGTGCTGCATGACGAGCGCGAGTGGCGTCTCGACCTCGACGAAGGCGATCTCGACGGCCTGCCCGATTTTGTCCGCGCGGCGGCCGCGCAAGCCGCCGTCGAGCGCGGCGCCGCGGGCCGGTACATCGTGACCCTGGCGCGCTCGATGGCGGAACCCTTTCTGACGTTTTCCGCCCGTCGCGACCTGCGGCGCACGCTGTGGCAGGCCTGGACCCAGCGCGGCGCTCATCCGGGCGGCCACGACAATGCGCCGCTCATCCGCGAAATCATGAGCCTGCGCGCCGAACAAGCCCGTCTCCTCGGCTACGAGAATTTTGCCCAATACCGGCTCGACGACGCGATGGCCAAGACCCCGGACGCGGTCGAGCATCTGCTGCGCCAGGTCTGGGAACCGGCCAAGGAGCGCGCGGCGGTGGAGCGGGCGGCGCTCGCGGCGGCCGCCTCGAGCGAGGGCATGAACGAACCGATCGAGCCGTGGGACTGGCGCTATTATGCCGAGAAGGTGCGACAGGCCGAGCACGATTTCGACGAAGCCGAACTCAAGCCTTATTTCGTTCTCGACAACATGGTCGAGGCGGCCTTCGACACTGCCCGGCGCCTCTTCGGCCTGCGCTTCCTCGAACGGACCGATCTGCCGGTCTATCACCCCGACGTGCGGGTCTACGAGGTCCGCGATCGGGCGGGAGCCCATGTCGGGCTCTTCCTGCACGACAATTTCGCTCGCCCGAACAAGCATTCGGGCGCTTGGTCGAGCCGCTACCGCGATCAGCAGGACCTCGATGGGCCGGTCGCGCCGATCGTCGTCAACAACAACAATTTCGCCCGGGGCGAGCCGACGCTCTTGAGCTTCGACGATGTGCGCACGCTCTTTCACGAATTCGGCCATGGCCTGCACACACTCCTGAGCCGGGTGCGCTATCCCTCGCAAGCCGGAACCGCCGTGCGCCGCGACTTTGTCGAATTTCCTTCGCAGATCATGGAGCACTGGGCGGTGGCGCCGGAGACGCTGCGCCGCTATGCCCGGCATTGCCGATCCGGCGAGCCGATCCCGGAGGCGCTGTTGCAGCGGACCTTGGCGGCGCGCAATTTCAACCAGGGTTTCGCCACCGTCGAATACACTGCCTCCGCCTTGATCGACCTCGAACTGCATCGGCATCCCGCACCGGAAGAAATCGACATCTCCGAGTTCGAGGCGGGGTTTCTCGCCGAGTTCGAAGTACCGCGCGAGATCGGGCTGCGTCACCGGCCGGTGCATTTCGGGCATCTGTTCTCGGGCGGCGGCTATGCCGCGGGCTATTACGGCTATCTCTGGGCCGAGGTGCTCGACGCCGACGGCTTTGCCGCCTTTACCGAGGCAGGCGACATTTTTGATCCGGCGCTCGCCACGCGCCTCGAAACGATTTTCAGCGCCGGCGATACGCGCGACCCGATGGAATTGTACCGCGGCTTCCGCGGGCGCGACCCAACGATCGCGCCGCTCCTGGCGCAACGCGGTTTGGCAGGTGGAGATTAGGATGGAGCCTCTTGGCGAAAGCTGTCTTTGCGGTGGCGGTCATCGAATCGGGCGGCGGGGGCTGCTACAGGCGATGGGAGCGGCGATGGCGACGACGGTTCTGCCCCTTGGGGCAAAAGCGACGGAGAGCGGTTACGAAGCAATGTTGCTCGCATGCATCGACCCGCGCATGGTCACCCCGGTCTACGACTACATGCAGCGCGGCGGCCTCGCCGGCAAATACAGCCAATTCGTGATCGCCGGCGCCTCGATCGCCGTGGTGGCGCCGAAATTCGCGGCCTGGCGACCGGCCTTCTGGGACAATCTCGGCGCCACGATAGAGCTTCACGGCATCAAGAAGGTCATCGCGATCGACCATCGCGATTGCGGCGCCGCCAGGATCGCCTATGGCGCGGCCGCGCTTGCCACACCCGAGCGTGAAACCGAAACGCACAAAAAGGCGCTCGCCCAACTCCGCGGCGAGATCAAGAAGCACCACCCGGAATTGGACACCGTGACCGGGCTGATGGCGCTCGACGGCACGCTCGAAATGTTCGGTTAAGGGCGCGATGGGAAAGGACCGCGGACTGCGCCGCGGCCCGGCCGATGGTCCTTCGCTCAGGATTTCGGGTGCTTGGCGACGACCCGGTCCTTGATCTTGTCGTAAGCCGCCTCGGAAAGGATTTTTTTCGAGACCAGTTGGCCCTTGTTGGCGTACGGCCGGCCCTGAATGATCTTCGCCGAGTCGGCCTCGCTGACGCCGGGGAGCGCCTTCAGCTCGGCGGCGGTCGCGGTGTTGAGGTCGACGGGTGCGGCCTTTTCGGCAGCGGCGGCGTGCGGCGCGGGCGTAGTCGGGGCGACGTGCGGCGCTGCCGTCGGCGTCATTGTCGAGGTCGCCGATTGGGCCAATACTGGCGTCACAAAAGTCATCGCAAGCAAAACAACCGACAGACGGCGGAACTTCAACATCTATGTCTCCATATGAGTTGGCAAATGCACCGCTCCTGCTAAAAACGAACATCCAAATATTTTCTTCCATTCTTTCAAAAATAATTTTTTGTTGGATTACTGCGATATATTCAGGCGCAGCAAAAGACGCGAAGCAAAGCGTCGCGCTTTCGCTTATTGTTCGGTCCTGCTCCGGGCAACACGGGCCCGGATTGACGGAGAGAACGGCGGGCCCTCGACAATATTCCGGGAGAAGCTACGCCCCACCGGTCGAACCGAACCCCGCCGGCGGGGTGAACGCCCGGGTCGCCTGCTCGAAGGCGTAGGCGAGGCGCAGCAGGAGGGGCTCGCTCCAGGCGCGCCCGGTAAAGGTAATGCCGTAGGGAAGCTCGTCGGCGACCGCCGGGACCTGCACGCTCGGATAGCCGGCCTTGGCGGCGATCCCCGCCCCGGCCGCGGCAGGGAACAGCACAGCATCGAGCCGATGGCGATCAAGATAGGCGCCGAGCCCGAGGGTGCGCGCCGATCGCAAATCCATTTGCCGGGCCGACCGGTATTCAGGCTCGGTCAGGTCGCCTCGCGTCGCCGCCGCGGCCAGGAACAGATCCTGCCCGAAGCGTAATGCCCCCCCGGCATCCGCGATGTTGAAGTCGACGATGTCGGCGAGGCAGCGCATCGGCGTCTCAGTGGCCCAGTCGCGCAGATAGGCGTCGAGGTCGTGCTTCAGTTCATAGATGAACACGATCGGGCGGCGCGCCGGTTGGCCGTGGCTGGCGCTTTCGGGGTTGCGGTTGAGGATCGCCATCTCGGTGCCGGGGCCGCCGATCCAGCCCTCGGTCGGCATGCTGGCGCGCACCACCGTCGCCCCCAGCGCCTCGATTATCGCGATCGCCCGCCGCATGACCGCCACGGCGCGAGCCGGCAGCGGCCCGTAATAAACGTCGTTCGCCGGATCGTCGGGATCGCTCGGCACGCCAATGCGCGCCCCCTTGAGCCCGTCCGGGTCGAGATCGCGGGTATAATCCTCCGCTCGCTGCTGTCCCTGCGTCGCCGGGTCTAGGGGGTCGGGTGCTGCGAGCGCATTCAGCAGCAGTGCCGCGTCGCGCACGGTCCGGGTCAACGGGCCGGCTGTGTCCTGACTGTGCGCGATCGGGATGATGCCCGCCCGGCTCAGGAGCCCGACCGTGGGCTTGACCGTGACGAGCCCGTTCTGGCAGGCGGGCGACAGCAGCGAGCCCGAAGTCTCGGTGCCGATCGCCGCAGCGGCGAACCCTGCCGCCACCGCCGCCGCAGAGCCCGAACTCGATCCGCCAGGTGAGACGATCGGCACCTCGCGCTCGTCGAGTGCCGGCATATAGGGGTTCCTCACCTGCCCGCCGAGCGAGCTGTATCCCGCCGGCATGTCGATCGCGAGGATGTTGGCAAATTCGGTAAGGTTGGCTTTGCCCAGAATTACCGCGCCGGCTTGGCGCAGCAGGCGAACAATCGTTGCGTCGCGATTGGCGCGCGCTCCCTCCATGGCCAGCGAGCCCGCGGTCGTGTGCTGGCGGTCGGCGGTGGCGATGTTGTCCTTGACAAGGATCGCGATGCCCTCGAGAGGCCGCCGCTCGCCCTTGCCGCGCCGGTCGCTTTCGGCGGCGATGGCGGAGGCGTCAGGATTGATCTCGCGCACCGCATTGATCGAGGGGCCGGCGCGGTCGCAGGCCTCGATCCGCGTCAGATAAGCCTGCATGAGCGCAACGGCGGTGATCTCGCCGGCCGCCAGCGCCTGCCGCAGATCGTCGATTGTCGCGGTCGCCAAATTCAACATGCGGAACCCCTCAAGGGCGGGCGAGAATCCGAGCCTCGCCGGCCGCCAACCGAAGGCGGATCGCGTGGACCGTCCCGGTAGACCCCCCGTTGCCGAGCACTGTCGCATTTTCGATCCGCTCGACCGAAGACGAAGCCTCGCTGCCGGCGCTCGAATAAAGGGTGGCGAAGAGCGCACCCTCAGGGTTCAGCACGGCGTCCACGAGAACCGAAATCTCGATCGGCGCGAAACTGGCGTTGGCCGCGATCACCGTCTCACTCTCACTGAGGATGCGGGAAAAGGCGACAATTCCCGGCGCCGACGTCGAGGGGCCGAACGTCTGGGGGTCCCCCGAGACCGGGCGGAAATATTGCCGGCCATAGCGCAATGCCGGGTTCGCCGCCCGTACCCGGGCGATGTCGCGCAATGCGGCATAAAACGGCGTGGTTTGATCGAACGCGCCGGGTTTGCCCCACAGAGCCTCGCGCACGGCTTCGGGCGCCGTCCCGATGCCGGAGAGGCCCTGCTCGGTGCCGTAATAAACGCAGGGAATCCCTTGCAGTGCGAAGAGGCAGGCAAGCGCGGCGGTAAGCTGACCGTCATAGCGGCCGGGTTGCGCCGGATCAACGTAGTGAAAGCGGCCGTTCTGGTCGTGATTGTCGAGAAAGGTCACGAAAAAACCGCTCGCCTCGCCGTGCGAACTGACGACCCCCTGCTCGACCCTCTTGCGCAGCGCGTAGACGGCGGCAAGATCGCTCGCCGGCGCAAACCCCTTGATAACTGCCGGCAGGTGGTAAAAGAGCGGAAAATCGAGCGCCGCATCAACGCCGACCATGTCGCCGTCCTCGTTGGTCGGGCGGCCGATGAATTTGGCGATCTCGTACTCGTTGTCGTACACCTCGCCGAACGTGAAGAAATTCTTCTTGCCAATTTCGAGCGCGAATTCGCGCACGGCATTGCCGAAAACAAGGGCAAAGTCGGGCTCGATGTATTTGAGGGTGTCGATGCGAAAGCCGTCGACGTCCCATTTCGCGATTGCATATTGGTAGCAGCGGATCAACGCCGAGCGGATATTGGGCTGGGCGGTTACCATCTCCTTCAGCGACTCGAAATCGCCGCCGGCTTCGCCGCCCCTTCCCTTACGCCGAAAGGCCTCGTTGAACCGCAATTCGTCGGGCCAGACAGCCGCTGCCGGGGCAAGCCGCGGATCGCCCGGTTGCGGCGCCTGCGCCCAGTCGGCGACTGGCCGATTGTCGGCGCCCCGCCAGCGGACTGGGTAGCCGCCGTCGCGCCAGGGCGCAGCGCTCGCTTCCGACCCGTCGTCGAGCACGTAAGCAAACAGATCGCCGCCATGGTTCAGCACGATGTCCATGATGACATGCATGCCGCGGGCATGGGCCTCGTCGACAAAGCGCTGCAACTCGGCGTCGGGATCCGATTTGTCCGAGGCAAAGCGCGGATCGACTGTCAGAAAATGCTGGATGCCGTAGCCGTGATAGGTCCCGTCCTCGCCCTGCCGATTCTGCAACACCGGGCTCAGCCAAACCGCTCCAACTCCCAGATCCCGCAGATAGGGCAGGCGTTGTCGCGCCCCCTCGATGGTGCCGCCCTGAAAGCCGCCGAAAGGCCGGTTCCACGGGGCGCGCGGCGGCGCATCCGGGTTGTTGAAGCGATCGACGAGGGCAAAGTAGATCCAGCGGTCGCGCCAATCCTCCGGCGAGGGGAACGGTGTCGGGATCGTAACCGCGCGGCCGTCGACGGCGACCGTTCGGGCGCCCCCCTTCCGTGCTGCGGCAAAGGCGTCCGCGACCTCGCGGCCAAATGCGGAACTGGGCATCGACACCTCCCCGGGGCGAGAGCCCGACGGAACCATTGTGATAGCCTCCGCCCTACTCTAGGCCACGCCGCCCAAGGGAACCATGTTCGAAGTCGTCTTTCTCGGCACCGCTGCTGCCGTGCCATCTGCCGACCGCGGCTTGCCCGCGGTGTGGGTCGGGCGCGGACCGGCCCGGTTTCTCGTCGATTGCGGCGAGGGGACGCAACGCCAGATGATGCGCGCCGGGTTCGGATTTCGGGGGCTCGGCCATGTGCTGCTGACCCACGCCCATCTCGACCATATCGGCGGGCTTGCCGGCATGATCGCGACCCGCGCCCTGTTCGGTTTAGCGCAGCCGCTGGGAATTCTCGGCAGCCGGCAAACGATCGGGTTTGTCGCGCGCTATCTCGCTGAGACCGTCGGGTCTGGGGAGGCGGCCGGCTATCGGCTGCGCGTGATCGAGCCGGGCCCTGTGCTGGCGCTGCCCGGCTGGCGTCTCGATGCGGTCCCGGTGGCGCATCGCGACACGGAAAGCCTCGGCTATCTGTTTTCCGAAGAATCCCGCAGTCCGCTGCTTGCCGACCGTCTGGTGGAACTCGGGATCGGAGCGGGGCCGGATCGCCGTGCGCTGGCTGAGGGCCGACCGGTCACATTATCCGATGGTCGGCGGATCACGCCTGAGGCGGTGCGGGGCGCGTCCGTCCCCGGCGCCAGGCTCGCGGTCATCGGCGATGTCGAGGAGGTCGCGTCGTTGGTGGAACCGGTCCGCTCGGCCGACGTGTTGGTGATCGAGGCAACCTTCCTCGAACGCGATGCCAAGCTCGCTCGGGCCCGCGGCCACCTGACCGCCGCCGCTGCCGCCGGGCTCGCGGCCGAGGCCGCCGCCGGGCGTTTGCTGCTGACCCACATTTCCGGGCGCTACCGCCCCGAGGAAATCCTCGCCGAAGCCGCCCGCATCTTCCCCGACACGCAAATCGTCAACGATTTCCACCGCTTCAGCGTCAGGTCCCGCGCCGCAGGCCTCACTCCCGGCACTTGACCATGCGCAACGGGGTGTAGGTCAGCGCCACGGTTCCGTCTTGTTTGATCACACGAACTCTTGTCCGAACGAGGCCGCGGTTCGGGCGGCTTTGCGAACGCCGCGCCTCGACAATCTCGCACTCGGCATGGATCGTCTCGCCCGCGAAAACGGGGTTCTCGACGTTGAGCTCCATGTGCAGGAAGGCGAGCCCGGTATGCTGCATCGTCGATTGCACCAAAAGCCCTTCGGCGAAGGCATAGACGAGGGCCGCCGGCGCCAGACGCCGCTTGATGTCGCTTTCATGGGCGAGAAATTCGAGGTTCGTGAACAGCACCTCGACCATGCCGGTGCAGTTGACGAAATTCGTAATGTCGGCCTCGGTGACGGTGCGCCCGATCGTCCGAAATTGACGGCCGACCGGCAGATCCTCGAAGCAGAAACCAAGCCCGACCGTTTCCATGCGCCTTCGCCCGT
Organism: uncultured Alphaproteobacteria bacterium; assembly: GCA_963799085.1. Classification (GTDB taxonomy): domain Bacteria; phylum Pseudomonadota; class Alphaproteobacteria; order ATCC43930; family CGMCC-115725; genus AP-15. The sequence goes on from CAWCWA010000010.1 coordinate 194,792, forward strand.
CCGCCGAAAGATCAGATCAAGCGCGCATTCTCGAGGCGAAAATGGACAAACGCGGGCGCCGCTTCCACAAGCGCCAGCCGACCGGTCACCCTTACTCGCTGGCCCGTCGGCGGCGAACGAGTTTCTACAAGGGCAAGGCTCAGCGAGCCGCGGCCGAAGGGATAGCAGTTGGGACAGTGAAAGGTTTCGCGGCTCAACAGCCAGGCACTCGGCTCGCCGGCGCTCCACGGCCCTGCGTTCAAATAGCCTGCGAGGCTCACTTCGGTTCCAGCGAGGGCGCGGATCGCCGGCGTGAAAACGGGCGCCGACGCAATCGCCGCGCTCGGGTCTGTTCCGTCCGTCACCTGCGCCAGGGCGGCCCAGACGCCCATCGACGGCAATAAACCGACATCGGCCGCCGAAACTGTCGTCCATGCCCGAGCGACGCCGGGCGCGGCTGTCATAATCGCCGCGGCGCCCGCGACCGTAGCAAGAACTCGGCGGCGGGTTTCCATCGCGGCCTCCATTCAAGAACAAGACTGCCGCAGCTTTGCGCCGCACGCCGGAATTTGTCAACGCCGCCGGCTATTCGGATCAGGCCGCGAACTGTTCCTTGAATACCCGCTCTTCCAGATTGAATTCCCGATCGAAGAGCAAGGTGATCGCTATATCGCGGTTCTCGCGGATTTCGACCGTCAGCACGTCACGCGCCTCGGTAAAGTCGGCGACGGCGCTGACCGGGCGCTTGTCGGTTTCGAGCGCGTCGATGCGCACCTTCGCCTCGTGCCGCAGCAACGCGCCGCGCCAGCGCCGCGGCCGGAAAGCGCTGATCGGAGTCAACGCCAGAATGCCGGCGCCGAGCGGGATGATCGGTCCATGCGCCGAGAGATTGTAGGCGCTGCTGCCGACCGGGGTCGCGAGCAGGATGCCGTCGGCCATCAATTCCTCGATCCGCACCACCCCATCGACGACGATGCGCAATTTCGCCGCCTGACGGCTTTCGCGCAGCAGCGATACCTCGTTGAAGGCAAGCGCGCGATGGTGGGCGCCGTCCTCGTCGGTGGCGATCATTTCGAGCGGATGCAGCACCACCGGCTGCGCCGTCGCCAGACGTTCGCGGAGCCCGTCGGGGCGATAGGGGTTCATCAGGAACCCCACGCTGCCGCGATGCATGCCGTAGATTGGAACGCCCCGAGACAGAAAGCGGTGCAATGTCTCGAGCATGAACCCGTCGCCGCCGAGCGGCACGATAATGTCCGCCTCCTCCGGCGGGACGCAGGGATAGGCCCGACACAATTCCGCAAACGCCGTCTGCGCAGCTTCGGTCTCCGCCGCGACGACGGCGAGACGCGGCGCTGCCGCGAGCGTCACCCTCCGGTCACGCTCATATGGCGGGCGAGAGCCGGTTGGTTGTGCCGCCGATCGATGATGAAATCGTGGCCCTTGGGTTTGCGTGCGATCGCCTCGCGGATGGCCGCTTCAAGTCCTGCGTCGCCTTCGGACTGCCGCAGCGGTGTGCGCAAATCGGCCGCATCCTCCTGGCCCAGGCACATATAGAGGGTGCCGGTGCAGGTCAGCCGGACCCGGTTGCAGCTCTCACAGAAATTGTGGGTCAGCGGGGTGATGAAGCCGAGCCGCCTTCCAGTCTCCCGCACCGTCACATAGCGCGCCGGGCCGCCGGTACGATAATCGCTGTCCTCGAGGGTCCAGCGCCGCTGCAATTTCGCCCGCACCAGCGACAGCGGGAGATATTGGTCGAGCCGATTTTCACCGCCGATGTCACCCATCGGCATGACCTCGATGAAGACCAGATCGAAGCCGTCGCGGCCGGTCCAGGCGACGAGATCGTCGAGTTCGTCCTCATTGACCCCGCGCAGTGCCACCGTATTGATCTTGACCCCGAGCCCCGCGGCCTTCGCCGCCCGAAGACCGTCGAGCACGACATCGAGGCGGCCGCGGCGGGTAATTTCGGTAAATTTCTCTGGATCGAGAGTGTCGACCGAGACATTGACCCGTCTGACACCACATTCGCGCAATTCTTCGGCATAGCGGGCGAGCTGGCTGCCGTTGGTGGTCAGGGTCAGCTCGTCGAGCGCGCCGGCTCGGAGATGCCTGCCGAGCGAGCGGAACAGGGTCATGATGTCGCGGCGCACCAGCGGCTCGCCGCCGGTAAGCCGCAACTTGCGCACCCCCAAGCCGATGAACGCGCTGCAGACGCGGTCGAGCTCCTCCAGGGTCAGGAGTTCGGCCTTCGGCAGAAACGTCATCTCCTCCGCCATGCAGTAGACGCAGCGGAAGTCGCAGCGATCGGTCACCGACACGCGCAGATAATTGATGGTTCTTCCAAACGGATCGATCATGCCGTTCTCGCTCGCCGCTGGCATAACCCGTACATAGGGTCGCGACCGGAAAATGTCGCCCCCGATCTCGTCACGGTCATGCGGCGCCCTCCGGCGCCAGGCGCCGCATCAGACCGGACGGGTGCCTTGCAACTGAGTGCGGTGCATCAGCCGGCGCGATGCGGGGTCGAAGGCGTCACGCCGGTGCATGGCGCAGCGATTGTCCCACCAGACAAGATCGCCCACCCGCCAATCCTGACGCCAGGTAAACCTCTCCTGCATGGTATGCGCCCAGAGCTCGTCGAGCAGTTCCTCGCTCGCCTCGACCGACAGCCCGAGAACATAGGCATTGATGCGGCGGCCGAGAAAGAGTGCCTTGCGCCCGGTTTCGGGATGTGTCCGCACAATCGGCTGATGCGCTCCCGGCACCTTCGACGGATCGGCAACCGTCTCGAACCCCTTATGCGCCTTGCCGCCGCTCGAATGGGTCGCGGCATGGATCATCGCCAGGCCGTCGACGCGGCTCTTCGTCTGTTGCGGCAGCGTGTCGTAGGCCGAGTACATGTTGAGAAAATACGTCGACCCGCCGGCGCTCGGCGGCGGCACTTCGAGCGAGCGCAAGAGGCTCGCCGCCGGCGGCACGTCGACAAACGAACTGTCGGTGTGCCAGAACGCCTCGCCGTCGCCCAGGCCGCCGATCGCCTTGCCGTTCTCGACGATGTTCGAAATCACCGATATTTCCGGCGGGATTTCCCGGCGCCGGCCCTCCGTCTGGGTTTCGACCCCGTATTGCTTCTGGATAAGCGCGGCCGGATTGAATTCGAGCTCGCCGAACTGGCGGGTGAAGGCCATGTGCTGTTCGTCGGTCATCGGCTGGCCGCGAAAGCGAAGCACCAGGTGTTCGAGCCAGGCGGCGCGGATCGCGTCCCGGTCCTGCGACGAAAGCGGCTCCCGGATGTCGACGCCGCGGATCTCGGCCCCGAGGCCGGCCTCGAAGGGTACGACTTCAATTGTCATGACAATTCACTCCGCCGCCATCGCTTCTACGCCAAAATCATTGATTGAAACACGCCAGTGGATGCGATCCTCCTCGGGAGGATAGTCCCCGGCCGCCTTGTGGTACGAACAGCGGTTGTCCCAGATCACGATATCGCCCTTGCGCCATACATGGTGATACTCGGCCTCGGGCTGGATCATGCATTCCTTCAATTCGGCGATCAGCGGATCGCTCTCGCTGCGGTCGAGACCGACGATGTCGACGATCTTGCCGGGATCGAAGTAAAGCGATTTCCGGCCGGTCTCCGGATGGGTGCGAAAGATCGGGTGAAAGACCGGCTTCCAATCCTGGTCTTCCTTGTTGAGAAGGGACGATCCGCCGCGGCGGCCGCCATAGGAAAAGGCGCCGATGGCCCCATCGAATCGCCGCTTCAGCCGCTCGGGCAACGCGTCGTAAGCCGCGTAGCCGTTGGCGAAGAGGGTGTTGCCGCCGCGGCTCGGCACGGCCAGGGCATAAAGCTGGGTCGCCTTGAACGGGTACTGGTTATAGGCGCCGTCGGTGTGCCAGCCCTCGGCGCCGCGGCGGTAAATCGCATCGATGATCTTGCCGTCGGCGCCGAATTTGTTGACGCCCAGCATCGTGATTTCGGGATAGTCGGGATGGCGGGTCGATTTCGACGGGTGCGGTACGACCGGGCCGAAGCGGCGGCTGTAGCGCAGGAAATCGGGGATCGTCAGATCCTGATCGCGCACGACCATGACGTTATAGTCGAGCCATGCCTGGTAGATCGGCGCAAAGCCCTTGTCGTCGAGGCGTCTTCACATCGACCCCGGTGACTTCGACCCCGATCTGCGGTCCCATCCGTCGGATCTCGACCATCGCTCGTTCCTCAGACTGCCATCGCATCAAGGGTCGATCCCGATACCCCGACTGTCAAATGCCAGATTTCTCGGGCTGCCATTCGCGCTGCGGGCAACCGAGCTTGTCGGAACGCGGCAAAAGGGCGATGCTGCGGACGCAGCGTACGAACTGCGGCAGCGAAAGGGGGCGGGATGGTCGCAATCAAATCTGTTGCCCATTTCAGCATCCCGGTCAGCGACATCGACGCCAGCACGCGGTTTTACACCGAAATCGTTGGCTGCCGACATCTGGCGACCGTGCCGCGGGGCGACATGGTCTTTCTCGACGCGGCCGGGACCTGCCTGATCCTGGTCAAGCGCGAACCGCCGATCAACCCGACAGCGCAAAGCCATGGCGGCGTGCATCACGCATTTGCCGTCGCCCATGAGGATTACCGCTCCGCCCTCGATCACCTGCGCGCCAACGGGGTCGAGATCACCTTCGAGGAGGATCGGCAGGGTGGTGTCCTAAACGGACCGCGCGCCTACTTTTGCGACCCCGACGGCACCGTCCTCGAATTTCTCGACCTCACCAGTTACGCCGGCGGTCGGCTGTGACGGCTGGCAGGGCAGCACGACCCGCGATATCGTTCCGTGCCACGATATCGGCCGGCTCTAACAGCGCGCGGCACGGCCTGCGACAAGGAGAAAGACAATGGCCTTTGGCATCCAGCATCTGCATTTGAAGACCCGCGACCCGAAAGAGACTGCGCAATTCTACATCGATAATTTCGGCGCCACGATGAAGGCCGAGATCCCGGGCCGCGGGTTCCGCCTCGACCTGCACGGGTTGCAGCTCAACATCACCGGGCTGATCGCCAGCCAGAAGCACGAACAGCATTACGGCATCGAGCATGTCGCGCTCGAAACCGACGACTACGCCGGCACGCTGGCCAAGTTGCGCGCCAACGGCGTCAACATCCTCGAGGAAATGGCTAATAACGGCCGTCATGTCTGCTTCCTCGAAGCGCCGGACGGCGCCCAGATGGAAGTCATCGAAAAAGTGTAGCAGGGGCGGGGCGGCGAGATGCCGGCAACCGAGAAGGCGCGCAGATGGCGTTGAAGGACAAGATCGCGCTCGGCATGTCGCTGCCCCACCGCTCGCCCGACCCGATCGATATGCGGGTCGTGCGCCACGTCGCGGAGCGCGCCGAGGCTTTGGGTTTCCGCGATCTGTGGGTGACCGAGAACACGCTCGACCACGTCTTCTGCTTCGATCCCGTCGTGGTGCTGACTTACGCTGCGGCGTTCACCAGCCGGATCGGACTGGGCGCCTCGGTCGTCGTCCTGCCGATCCATCACCCGGCGATGGTCGCGCATCAATGGGCGAACCTCGATTACATCAGCAACGGCCGGGCGATCCTTGGCGTCGGCCTGGGGCGCGAGCACCACTACGCCCAGTTCCAGGTGCCGACCGAAAAGCGGGTGCGGCGCTTCCGCGAGGATGTGGCCCTGATCCGCGCGCTGTGGTCCGAGCGGAAGACCACCTATGCCGGCGAAATCTACCGGCTCGACGCCGCCACGATGGCGCCCAAGCCGGTGCAACGGCCGAATCTGCCGATCTGGATGGGGGTCGGCCATCCGGACGCGGTCCGCCGGACTGCGCGGATCGCCGACGGCTGGATGGGTTCGGGCGGGTCGAGCATTGCCGCTTTCGCCCAATCCGTCCCGATCCTGCGCGAGGCGCTCGAAAAGGCCGGGCGCGATCCCGCTTCCTTTCCGATCTCGAAGCGAATCTTCATGGCCGTCGACGAGCGGCCCGAGGTGGCGCGGGCCGAGCTCAACCGCTGGTTCACCACCGTCTACCACAATCCCGAGGGGACAGACGCTTCCGGCATCCACGGCACCCCCGAACAGGTTCGCGATCGGCTCGAAGAGGTGGCGGCGATGGGCGCCAACCATCTGCTTCTCAATCCGGTCTCGCGGCATGCCGAGCAGCTCGAGGCGTTGGCCGCAATCGTGGGGTTCCGCATGACCGCCGCAACAACCGATACCGTCAAGCAGCAGGTCGCCGCCCATTGGAGCCGGCGCGCCGCGCATTTCGACCAGGATTTCGGTCACAGCATCGGCAGCCCCGAAGAACGCGCCGCCTGGGATCGGATCTTCGACCTGGTGCTGCCGCGCAAGCAGACACTCGACGTGCTCGACGTCGGGTGCGGCACCGGGTTTCTCAGCCTCGAACTCGCGGCTCGCGGCCATCGCGCCACCGGCATCGATTTCGCGCCGGCGATGCTCGCGATTGCCCGACAGAAGGCGGCCGAGCGCAGCCTTCCGGTCCGCTTCGAAGAGGGCGATGCCGAAGCGCTGCCCTTCGGTCACGGCGCCTTCGATCTGGTGGTCACCCGGCATGTGCTGTGGACCTTGCCCCATCCGGAGGCGGCGATCGACGAATGGCTGCGGGTGTTGCGGCCCGGCGCGCGGCTCGTTGTCGTCGACGGCCAGTCGGACCCCGCCGCTGCCCCCGAACCCACCGACAGCGCCCGTCGCAGCGCCGAATATGCCTCGATCAACGACCGGCTGCCGTTTCTGCAGGGCTGCTCGCGGCAGGACCTCGAAGCCCTCTTCGGAGCCCACGGACTGGTCTCCGTCGGCAGCGACCCCCTCCACGATCTGGTCGCGGCACAGGAGCAGCGCATGGTCGCCGAGGGGCTGGAGTTGCGTAGGCGCCGGCGACACGTCGTATGGGGCGACCGCCCGGCCTGAATTCAAGCCCGTGTTGGGCGCCAAAAATTCCGCGAAGAGGAGAAACGCCATGGCGCAGTCGTCCAAGCGCATCGAACAGTTCGCTCCCGAGTTCGAGCGCATCGTCGGGGTCTCGGAGCCGATTCACGACCTTGCCGACGGGTTCGGCGGGCCGCAGGGTCCGGCCGAAGGGCCGTTGTGGTGGCGGGAAAGCCGTCATCTCGTGTTCAGCGACATTCACAACAACAAGCGCCTGAAATACGTGCCGGGCGAAGGCGTCTCGCTGGTGCTGGAGCCGACCAACCGGGCGAACGGGCTGACCCGCGACCTGCAGGGCAGACTGATTGCCTGCGAGCATGACAGCCGTCGCGTGACCCGGCAGGAGTTGGACGGCAGCATCACCGTTGTCGCCAACAGCTTTCAGGGCCGCCAGCTCAACCGGCCGAACGACGTCGTCGTCAAATCGGACGGCTGCATCTATTTCACCGATCCCTGGACGAGCCCGGCCGCCCCGCAGCAATGGGATCTGACCTTCTCGGGGGTCTATCGGGTGACGCCCGACCTCGGCACGCTGACCCTGTTGGTCGACGATTTCGTACTGCCGAACGGGCTGGCCTTTTCGCCCGACGAAGCGGTGCTTTACATCAACGACACCCGGCGCGGGCATATCCGCGCCTTCGACCTCTTGCCGAGCGGCGCCCTCGCCAAGCACACCGATCGCGTCTTTGTCGATCTGCGCGGCGCTGAGCCCGGCGTCCCGGACGGCATGAAGGTCGATATCGAGGGCAACGTCTATTGCGGCGGCCCGGGCGGGATCTGGGTCATGGACCCGGCCGGCAAAAAGCTCGGCCGCATCGCCCACGGCGCGCCGGCGACGACCAACCTCGCCTTTGGCGGCGACGACTGGAAGACGCTCTACTTCACCAGCCGCAACCATCTCGGCGCGGTGAATGTGAAAATTCCGGGTATTCCTGTCCCGGACCTGAAAAATTAATGCAAGACAACGGTGCCTATTGCCGCACCCGGCGGTTGGGCGTAGCGTTTGTTACCCCATGCAAAAAGGGTGCGGGCGGGCATCGATGCCTCGATGGCGGAACCGCCGCGACTGTCCCGGCTCGCGCGGAGCGGGGCAATGAGGAGAAACAACCATGGCATTTGACCTGCTGATCAAGAACGGGCGCGTCGTCGATGGCTCGGGTGAGCCGGCCTTTTCGGCGGATGTGGCGATCCAGGACGGCAAAATCGTCGGGGTCGGCAAATATGCCGGCGCCGCGGCCAAGCGCACGATCGACGCCGCCGGACGCGTCGTGGCGCCGGGCTTTATCGATCACCACACGCATTTCGACCCGCAAGCCGTCTGGGACCCCTATTGCGGCTCGTGGGTGCACAACGGCCACACCACGGTCGTCGTCGGCCAGTGCGGGCAGGTCATCGCCCCGGTCCGGCCGGGCGACGGCGAGTGGTATCTCGAATTCTTCTCCGACGCGGAACAGATCCCGCTGCCGGTGCTGAAGGCCGGGGTCGACGTGACCTGGGAATCGGTCGGCGACTATCTGAATGCGCTCGGCAAGAAGCGCGGTATCAATGTCGGCACCTTGGTCGGCCATTCGGGCATCCGCCGCTATGTGATGGGCGAGGCTTCCTCCGAGCGGCAGGCGACCCCGGAGGAAATGGCGGCGATGCAGCGGCTGGTCCGCGAGGCGATGCATGACGGCGCGCTCGGCTTCTCGACAGCGCCGAAGGATCGCGGCGACCCGGCCGGAGTCGGCGACGACGCCGAACGTTGGGCGCTTGCCAGCGTGCTCGGCGAACTCGGCACCGGCGTGTTCCAGGTCGCCGGCGGCGCACCGGGCGGCACCAAACAGACCCGCGAGGTCGCCCGCCAGCTGGCGGCGCGCACCGGCCGTCCATCGATCTACAACTTAATGTCGGATCCGATCGCCAACCCCGACGAGTGGGTCGAGCATCTGCGCTGGCTCGAGGACGGGTTCAAGAGCGGTGCGCGCTGCTACGGCTCGTGCCTGTCGACCGTTGCGGGCGCGATCTTCGACCTGCAGCGCGGCCTCAATGTGCCGCAGGACGAGGACATAACGCATCCCGAAGGCATCTTCCGCGGCATGCCGACCTGGGACAAGGTCATGGCCCTGCCCTACCAGGAGCGGATGCGGGCGTTCCGTGACCCCGAACTGCGCAAGGCGCTGTCGGCGGAGGCGGTCGAGGGTACGGTAGAGCAGCAGGGCGGGATGACCGACCGACGCGGCCGCGCTCGCGGCTTCTTCAACCGGCGCTGGGACCTCGTCGAGGTGTTCATGACGACGAAGGGGCAGAATCGGCACCTCGAAGGCAAGAGCGTCGCGCAGATCGCGAAGGATCAAAACAAGGGCATCATGGACGCCTTCCTCGATCTGTCGCTCGACGAAGACCTGAACACCTGCTTCCAGGCGATCGACCGCAACAACGATCCGAAGACGCAGAAGCACATCCTCGGATCGCAATATACCGTCATCGGCACCAGCGACGGCGGCGGCCGGCCGCACACCGCCGACCGGCACGAGACCAGCACAAATCTGCTGGGCCATTGGGTGCGCGAACAGCAGGTGATGCCGCTCGAAGAGGCGGTCTATCGGCTGACCGGCAAGACCGCGCTGATGCACGACATTACCGATCGCGGCTTTATCGCCGCCGGCAAGGTCGCCGACATCACGATCTTCGATCCCGATACGATCGCATCGAAGCCGCGCGAGCCGGTCGCGACGCTGCCGGCGGGCGGCGTGCAGGTCAAGCGCGACGCGGTCGGCATCGACTACGTCGTGGTCAACGGCAGCGTGCTGCTCGACAAGGGCGAACTGACCGACGCGTTGCCCGGGCAGATCATCCGCGGCCCGCTCTATCAGGGCCCCCGATCAGGGCCCCCGCGCCTAGTATCGCATAACCGGCCCCTCCTGGAGCGTGCTCCGGGAGGGGCTTTCTTTGCCCGTCATGAGACCGCCGGGATGTCGCTTGGCCGATATCCCGGGCTTCCCTTTCCAGCGGAACGGCGCTAGATCACCCGCGGTCGAGCGCAAGCCGGCTCGACCGGAACCACGCGCAGCGGACGCAGCCACCGCGTCCCGCCTAGCAAGACGTGGGCCATTGACGCGGGGCGGGAAGGTCTGGGGTCGTCGGTAATCATGTATACCTACATCATCCGCCGGCTGGCTTTCGGGGCCGTGACCGTTGTCGGCGTGTCGATCGTCGTGTTCATGGTGCTGCGGGTTCTGCCCGGCGATCCGCTGGTCGCGATCTTCGGTCCCGAGGGCTTCACCAAGCTGAGCGCGGCCGACCGCGCCGGCTACATGGCGCAGCTGGGGCTGAGCGATCCGCTGATCGTGCAGTATTTCCGCTGGGTCGGCGACATCGTCGAGCGGCAGTTTCGGCCACTCGTTCTTCCGCGCCGAGAGCGTCGCCGAGATGATCGCGCGCAAGGGGCCGCTGACCGCCGAGATCGCCCTGATCGCGGTGGTGCTGTCGTGGATCGTCGGCATTCCGGTGGCGATCGTCAGCGCGCTGCGGCCGAACAGCGTCGGCGACGCCATTTCGCGTTTTGTCAGCATCCTGTTTCTCGCCGTGCCGGGGTTCTGGCTCGGCATGCTGATCGTGCTGGCGCTGTTGTTCTGGTTCGGCTACCGCGCGCCGCTCGCCAGCGCTCGCTGTTCTGGGACGATCCGGTGCGCAATCTGCAGATCGTGATCGGGCCGGCGGTCGTGCTCGGGCTGGGACAGGCCGCCTATATCGCGCGCATGGCCCGATCGAGCCTGTTGGAGGTGATCCGCGAGGACTTTGTCCGCACCGCGCGCGCCAAGGGGCTCAATCGCCGCAAGGTGATCGCTTGCACGCGCTGCCGAACGCGTTGCTGCCGGTGATCACGCTGTCCGGCATCCTGCTCGGTTTCGTTCTGGCCGGTTCGATCCCGGTCGAGCGCGCCTTCGGCGTGCCCGGGCTCGGCTATGCGATGTTTACCGCCGTCGCCGAGCGCGACGTCTTCGTGATGCAGAACCTGGTGTTTCTGTACGCGATCGTGTTCGTCATGTCTCAATATCCTGGTCGATGTGACGATCGCCTGGATCGACCCGAGGATCCGCTACCGATGACCGACGATCGATCCGGACAGCAGCCCTTCCGGTCGATGCCGGCGGTCCGGCCGGTCGCGGCGTTCGCGGCTCGACGGCGGATCGTGGCGCGGGCTGTGGAGCTTTCGCCCGGCGCTCGCCGTTTTCGGCGTTCTGGGGCTGCATCGCGCTCGCGATTATCTGTTATGGCGATCGCCGCGCCGCTGATCGCGCCGTACGAGCCGCTCAAATCCGATTTCCGGGCCATGTCGAAGCCGCCGATCGAGAAGCCATTGGTTCGGCACCGACCAGATCGGCCGCGACGTCTTGAGCCGCGTCATCTACGGCGCCCGCGCCTCGCTGACGGTGGCGATCGGGGCGGTGCTGTTCGGCACGACGCTCGGCGCGCTTGTGGGGATTGGCGAGCGGCTATTTCGGCGGGCGCTTCGACATCGTCAGCCAGCGCATCATCGAGTTTCTGCAATCCTTTCCCGACCTGATCCTGGCGATGGCGATCGCGATGGCGCTCGGTGCCGGCATGGACACCGTGATCATCGCGATCGCGATCACCCGCATTCCGTTCGGCGGGCGGGTGATCCGAGCGGTCGTGCTGTCGCTGAAGGAAATGTCAATACATCGAGGCGGCGCGCGGTCTCGGAGCGTCGCATCTGCGCATGATGGCGCGGCACATCCTGCCGCAATGCGTCGCGCCGTTATCTGATCCTCGCGACGACGCATCTCGGCGTCGCGATCATCATCGAAGCCTCGCTCGGATTTCTCGGCGTCGGCATCCCGCCGCCGACTCCGACCTGGGGCAACATGCTGGCGGATTCGCTGAACGCCGGGCTCGTGCCGCCGTGGTGGCTGGTGCTGTTCCCCGGTGCTGCGATCACGCTGACGGTGCTCGCCTTCAACCTGCTCGGCGACGGCATCCGCGACTTGCTCGACCCGCGGCTGCGCGGGGCCTGAGCGAGGCATTGGCAGCGATGCATGTCGGGACCCAAATCCGGCCGCGCGACGACAGCGATTACCGGGTCTGGGCGCAGCTCGGCGTCACTCATGTCTGCGTCGACCCGCCGGGCGACCCGCATCATTGGAGCCTCGACGATCTTCGCCGGCATCGCGAGCACATCGAATCCTTTGGCCTCAACCTCGACATGGTGCAATTGCCGTTGTCCTCGGCGCCGATCGAGAAGCAGGAAAGCCCGAATATTCTGCTCGGCAAGGAGCCCGGGCGACAGCGCGAAATCGACAGCATTTGCGCGCTGATCGAGCGTCTTGCAGCGGCCGGCATCCCGGCGGCCAAATACAATCTGACGATCCTCGGCATTCCGCGCACGCCGCGCGAACCCGGCCGGGGCGGCTCGCGCAACGCGGCCTTTCGCTGGCGCCTCGCCGACCATAAGGCGCCGCCGACCGCCGCCGGCATCGTTTCGGAGGAGGAGAACTGGGCGCGGATCGAGCACTTCCTCGCCGCCGTGATTCCCGTCGCGAACGCCGCCAAAGTGCGGCTCGCCTGCCATCCGCAAGACCCCTATACGCCGCCGGGCTACCGCGGCGTAACCAGCGTTCTCGGCACGATCGACGGGTTGAAGCGGTTCGTCCTGACGCATGAGAGCCCCTATCACGGCCTCAATTTCTGCCAGGGCACGATCGCCGAGATGCTGGACGACCCGGCGCGCGAGATCTTCGATGTGATCCGCTGGTTCGGCGAGCGCGGCAAGTTGTTCAACGTGCACTTCCGCAACATCAAGGGCCGTAAGCTCGATTTCATGGAGGCGTTCCCCGACGAGGGCGACATCGATATGGCCCGCGCCGTCGCTTCCTACCGCGATGTCGGCTACCAGTACATGCTGATGCCCGACCATGCGCCGCAGATCGACGGCCGCGATCCTTCCGGCGTCGCCTTCGCCTATTGCTACGGCTACATCCAGGCTCTGATCGACGCCCTCTGCCGCGGGCGCGACAAGCCCCGACTCTAGTCCAATCGAGGACGAGGCTACGCGTCCCGACGGGGCCGCGGGCGCCACCCCGAAACGGGCTTGCCGTCGGCGGTCGGGAGCTCGTGGCGCCGCGGACGCTTTATTGACGCTGGTTGATGACGATCGCCCGGGTGCGTCACCGCGTCTTGGTTAACCGCGTATTGACCGCGCGTACATTCTCACCACAAGATGAACATCTCACGCCCTGTTGACGCAAAGGTGTCGCAAGGCTAGGCCGGGGGCGGGACATGACAATATCCATCGGATCGGACGCCAAGCGTGGGTCCAGGCCCCCGGATCGACCGCGATCAGGCGTTCCGCGGCGAACCCGGACCCTGCTCGCAGCCGCAACGCTGTCGCTCGCCTGGTCGGCCGCCGTACAGGCCGGTCCCGATCCGTGTACGGGGGTCGGTACGGTCACCTGCTCGGGCAACCAGTCCGACGGCGTCGACAGCACCCTGCTGCCGGCCGGAACCACCGTTCTCAACGTCAACTCGTTGACCCGCGACATCACCCCGCCGGCAGGCAGCTTTCAGCCGGGTATCCTTTTTTTCGGTAATGGCGACATCACGCTCAACAGCGCGACGAACCCGTTCCGGATCATCGTCTCGGACGATTTTACCGATGGCATCGTCGCTCTGAGCGACGGCGCGGTCAGCGCCACCACCTCGGGAAACATCTCGATCAAGGGTCTCGCCGGTAACGGGATCAATCTGTCCTCCTTTGCCGGCGAGGACGTCAATCTGACATCGTCGAGCGGCATTTCCCTCGCCAATGGCGGCGGTGGAACCGGCATCCTCCTCTTCAGCGACGCCAACGTCGCGGTGACCTCATCCGGCGCCATCTCGGTGACGGGCGACGGCGCAGGGATCAGTGCGACCGCCGGCCTCCATGTCAGCGTCAACTCGTCCGGCCCGATCTCGGTTACCGGCGACGGCGACGCGATCGATGCGTCCGACATCGGCGCCTCGGCCGGCGGCGGCGGGGTCGTCGTGAATTCCTCGGGCCCGATATCGCTCGCGGGCAATCAGGCCATCGGGATCAACGCGTTTTCCGAAGACGTCGACCCGGTCGCCGTCACCTCCTCGGGCAACATGACGCTTACCAATGGCGGCAACGGCATTCTCGCCACCAGCCTCGGCCCCGTTACGCGTGAACTCTTCGGGCGCAATCGCCATTACCGGCGCCCCGGGCGCCGCGATCATCGCGGGATCGGGAGGAGACGGTGCGGTCAACGTCCTGTCGTCGGGAGCCATCTCGATCGCCGGCGACGGCGCCGGCATCGTTGCCGCTTCCTCCGATGGCGTCGTCAATGTCAACTCGCTGGGCAATATGTTGATCGGAGGCGGCGGCGTCGGGATCACCGCGATCGGCGGTGCCGGCGTGACCGTCGCCTCGTCGGGTGGCATCGCGATTGCGGGCGACGGCGCCGGCTTGACGATCGTAGCCATCAATGGCGCGGCCAACGTCACCTCGTCGGGCAATATCTCGATCGGCGGCAACGGCGCCGGTATCGGCGCTGTTTCGGGCATCGGGACAGCCACCGTTGCCTCGTCCGGGCCCATTTCCATCGCCGGCAACGGCACCGGGATCGATGCCGAGGGAGACGGCGTGCAGGTCACCTCGTCGGGCAACATTTTGTCGTCGGCAGCGGCCAAGGGATCACCGTGAACGGCGCGAACGCCGTGACGGTAAATTCGTCGGGCAGCATCTCCATAGGCGGCGACGGCACCGCGCTTAATGCTGTTTCTACGGGTGGCCCCGCCGGCGTCACGTCGTCGGGGAATATTGTTGTTCGCGGCAGTGGCACCGCAATCAATACGCAGGGAAGCGTGGTCAATGTCAACTCTTCAAGTAATATCTCCGTTGCAGATGGCGGGGTCGGGATAGCTGCAAGGGGCACAAATGCAGTAACCGTGAACTCGTCGGGGTCTATATCGATTGGAGGTCCATTCGGCGGAGGGATTTCTGCGATTTCACTCTCGGGATTGCTACGGTGAATTCGTCAGGAAACATCGTGGTGGCAGGAGGCTCGGGTTCAGGACATCGACGCCCATTCATAATCGTCGCAAGGAGGTGGCGTCAACATCACTTCATCCGGCGATGTCACCGCAATATCGAGCAGGGTCTTTTTGGGGCCACCAGGTTCGATCGCCATTTTAGGGGAAGCATTGGGTGGGAATATCACGATCAACGTTACGGGTGGAACCGTCACAGGCGGACCGGGAGCTGGCATCGTCCTGGGCGGCGGCGTCAACAATACGCTGACGAATTTCGGTACGATCACCACATCGGCCGGTCTCGCTGGAGCGGCAATTGAAGGCGTGCGCGATCCTCGCGGGTCCGCCCCCTTCGACTCGTCACCGGCAACAACATCGTCAATAATTCCGGCACCGTGATCGGCAACGTCGATCTCTGGCCCGGGCCATAACGCGTTCAACAACCTGCCCGGCGGAACGTTAGTCACCGGCGCCAACGTCAAATTGGGCGCCGGCAACCCGCTCAACAATGCCGGCAATGCTGTCGCCCGGCGGCAGCGGCGTCATCCAAACGACGGCGTTGACCGGGAATCTGGTGCAGGGCAATGCCGGCAGGATCGCCATCGACATCAACCCGGGAACGAGCCAGGCCGACCGCATCAACGCCAGCGGCAGCGCCACTCTCGGCGGCCATATCGCGCTTAACCTGCTTGAACGCGATCCCGACAACGGGCCGACGTCCTCACTCTGGTGCATGCCGATGGCGGGGCTGCGAATAACGGCCTGGCGCTCGATCCGCTGCCGGCGGTCGCCGCTTACCAGCTGGCATTTCCGACCGGCAGCGACGTGGTGTTGCAGGGCGGGTTCAATTTCGCGCCGCGCGGGGCTCAACGCCAACCAGTCCGCGATCGGCCAGAACATCAACGCCATCCAGCTGGCGGGAGGTACGTCGAGTTTTCTGCCAATCGTCCAATCGATCCTGACGATCCCCGACCTCTCGGGTCTGGGACAGGCCTACAACCAGCTTTCGCCCGAAATATATGGCGACGCCGAGATCGGCGACTTCTATTCGGGTCTGCGCTTCGCCAACAGTCTGATGAGCTGCAAGGCGCCGGACGGCCGCTACGCCTTCATCAAGGAAGAGCAGTGCGTCTGGGCGCAGATCGGCGGCAAATTTTTGAACCTGGCCGGGACCTCGGCAAATCTCGGCTACAGCCAGAGCGCGGTCGCGCTCGCCGGCGGCGCGGAAATCATGCTGCAGCCGGACTGGTTCGCCAGCTTTGCGCTCGGCTACGACAACGGCAGCGGCGGCACCGCGACCACGTCGGCGACTTCGACGGCGGAGCGCGCCCATTTTGGCGCGGCGATCAAATACAACCCCGGCCCCTTCTTGTTCTCGGCGGCCATTTACGGCGGCTATGGCTGGTACTCGACCGACCGGTCGATCAATTTCGGCCTACTCAACGCGACCGCGAGTTCCGACAATACGATCAGCCGTGTCGGCGGGCAGCTTCGCGCCGCGTATCTGATCGACCGCGAAACCTGGTACATCAAGCCGCTCGTCGACCTCAACCTGACGCGCGTCAACCTGAACAGCTTCACCGAGCAGGGGGCGGGCGGCGCCAATCTAATCGTCTCCGGCAGCGGCGAGACGATCTTCAGCGCGTCGCCCGCGGTCGAAATCGGCACGCAGACGACCTTCCAGGGCGGGGCGACGCTGCGACCCTTCGCGCAACTCGGCCTGAGCGTCTTCAGCAACACCGACTTTAACGTCAACTCGGCCTTCGCCGGCGCTCCGGCCGGTGTGGGTCCCTTTCAGGTGACCACCGCCATCGACAGGCTGACAGCAGATGTCGCTACCGGCGCGGACCTCTTCCTGCCCGACAACCGATGGGCCTTGAAGCTCGCCTACGCCGGCCATTACGGGGCGCGGGTGCGCGACCAGGGGTTCCGCGTGAAGGCGAGCATCCACTTTTGAGACGGCCTAAACGAGTGTGCGGGGTAACGCGACGATTCCTTGCACAGGGAGCTCCCAAGGCCCGAAAGTCCATCCGGCTCGGCTAGCCGAACTTTGGGAACGCATGATGAAACGAACCGTTGCCTCCTGTCTGCTACTATTTTCTCTGGCCTTCCTGGGTTTCGCCGGCGCCGCTCTTGCCGCCAACCCGCCGTGTACGGTAACGAAACCCATCCCGTGCAAATTTCTGCGCATAATCAATAATAACCCTGCGGGTGGCAGTAATATATATGTATTCTTCGAGTTGTTCATCCAAGACCCGTTGAAGGCTGATTTATGGATGCAAGCTTACTTTAATCTCGGGCCCAATCCGAAGGTAACCGACTGGGTAAAAGACGGTAACGCTTATGTAAGTCCGCGAAGATTTGTGACGACCCGGATTCGCAGGGGCTATATCCAGATAGGCAATGACATAAGTGGCAATGGCGAAGGAATTGCTCCGGGCACTTCGGTTGACATTGTTCTTCCATTTTATACGCAATTGATGACAACGACGGATGCAAATTTAGGGAAGGTCCCAGATCAATACATCGATTGGTGGAACTCCGGGCGCATCTATTTCTTCGATACGCCGGCCGCTTTCCATTCCACTAAAGTTACCAACGCTAATAACGCCAAGGTGCCGGGAGGCAAGCTCCCCCGCCCCCTGTCAAGGTTCTGGTTGGCGCAGCGGTGCCTTCTTGTACTTCCTCTACCGGGAAGAAATGCAGCGTATCGCTGTTCGAAAACGCGATCGAACCCATTGCTAATATTCCATTCCAGCTTCAGGAATATACTTTGGCCTCGGCCGAAGGACCTCCCGAGGACAATAGCCAAAAGCCGCCCGGCAGAACTGCAATGCAGCTGGAGTTTATCAACTATAATGTGTCGTCGCTGGATTTGGTTTTCCTGCCGGTCGCGATGGGGCCGTTGACCAAGGCGGGCGACAGCGTCGATAAAGCAACCAAAACGCCGACGCCTTATGTCGGTACCGCGCTCACGACCGCACAGTTCAGACAAACCTTGGACAAGTTTTCGAGCAGCGGTAATAATTGGCCGTTCTTCGTTCCCGCCTACTTCGACGATATAGAGCATGCGGGTTTTCCGGGATCTCCGGCCAAGGCCTGTTCGCTTGCGCCGTTTAAGACGAACAGCACTGGCCAGTATAACCTGCCGAAACTTCCCGGCGCCTTTGACCTGATAACCGGATCATATCTGGGAGCACGGGTTAATGATGCTGGAGGGACGGTATTTCCCCCGGTTCCACCGACGATGAGCTCAAACCCCGCCAACTACCCATCAAAGTACACTGCAAACACATGCAGCCTCCCAACCCCTCCCCCGTTCGTCAATCCGCCCAAGTTAGGCGTGGCTGGCAAGTCGTTCGTAGACTTGTGGAATACATGCTATCCAAGTACGCCGAATAATATGAATATTTCAACCTGCAAAGATATCCAAAGCGTAGCTAAACTTTTCGATGCAAGCTATACCGACAATAAGTGCACGCAAATTCCTCCATTTTACATTAAGATGCAGGCGGTTTACGGTTGGGTCCCGATAGTCAATAGAGGGTGCACTGGCGTCGATCTGAAAAAGACCAGCCTGGGGACGCAGGGCTATTTTGACGCCGCTGCCGCCTATTGTCGTCTGCAGTATAACTACGTAACGCTGAGTCCAGGCGACAAAGCCAAGTACACATTTAACCCGTACACGGCTTTGATCCATGCTCCATACAAACCGACACTTGGAGGCGGCCTCCTTTCCAGCGCCTACGCTTTCTCGATAGACGATAAACTGTCGTTCAAGCATGTCGAGGCAGAGGGGATCATTCTTGCCATCGCCGGCGTCAAGGGGATCGAGTTCGACAAAGCAGGCGGTGAGACGGCGCCGGTGCCGACGCCGATTCCGGCAACCGCGAAGGAGATCAAGTGTCACTGCAAGGTCGAGGGTGCGCCGCCCGATCCTGATTGCCCTAACCCCTAACAAGACGGGAAATCCATTCGTCTTGCTTGGAACGCTAAAATTGCCACAATCGCATAGTAGGTTTTGCCGTCGCGGATCGGATAACCCGGCATCGAAGAACTCCCTCGGCTCGAGGCGTTTGCTGTATTTTCGTTGCAAATAACAGCAAAAATAGCAAACGCCGCGGCCGGGTCAGCGGGGTTCCGTCCAGCTCTCGGAGAAGGCCAGCGCGCAGGTGCTGAAGGGCCTGCCCTCGCGCTGGGTCGCCCAGGCTCGCCCGGCGGCCTCGACGCCGTTGCGCGTCAGTCGCGCGTCGAGCGCCGGGATCAGCAGCGTGCACACGCCGTATCTACGGCCGCCTTCGCCGGGTTGGGTGTAGATCAGCAGCGGGTCGCCGATGTCGTACCAGGTCAGCGCCACTTCCTCGCCGCGCGCCACGAGGCGCTCGGTCCAGTAGTAGTGCGGGTCGCCCGATTTGCTGAATTCGGCGTCGACGACCGGGATCGAGGCGTCGGCGGTTTCCGGGTTCAGCATGCCCTGGACCGTCGCCTGCAGCCAGCGCGCCATCGCGATGTTGTCGGCATAGATCCGCCATCGATTGTCGGTCAGTTCGCTCTTCAGATAGAGCACGTGGCCGGGGCCGCCGGGAGAGGTCAGGATGCGCCAGAAGCTGGCGTTCGTTGTCTGCGGCCCGCCCTCGATGGCGCTCAGGCGGATGAAGGGGTTTTCCCCGGTCAGGATCACGCGATTGGGATCGGCGCTCATCGTTCGTCCTCCCTCGAGATCAATCGGGCCGGCCCAAACTGCCTCGCCCGAAGCGGAATTTAGGGCATGCCCGGCCGCGACGCCATCAGGCGAGCGCCCCTCGATAAATGGCCGCTGGCGCGCGCGTCCAGCTTTCTTGACAGGCTTCGGAGACGCCTCCTATATGCGCCGGGGCGGGCGCGTAGCTCAGCGGGAGAGCACACCCTTCACACGGGTGGGGTCACAGGTTCAATCCCTGTCGCGCCCACCATTCAATCGCCTGATATCACTAGTTATTTTTGGCCGCCGAGAGAACATTCCGGAACAAAAGCGACGTCTTAAGGAAGGTCTTCTCTATCGCGGCGGTGTGGTGTCAAGCTCGCTTCTCAGTGGTGCTTTCGCTTCTGAACAATAATGCCGTCTCGCAAGGCTCTCGCTTATCTCCGGGAGGTCGGCGCTATGACCGCCCCATGATGGGTTCAGAAGGATGAGGTGGAACAATCTGAACATCGTCCTGCCGAAGCGGAACCACGTTCCCGGCGAACTCACCTCGTCCATCGTCCCCGCGAGGGGCGCTTTTCCGCCGGGGCGGAACTCAATATCCTTCTTTCAGGCGGCTACTGCATCGGGCTGCTTGCGCCAGCGGAATTGGGTACCGTCCGTCCACATCCGGTGCCGGATGACAGCGAGGCGTCGGGCCAGGGCGACGATTGCCTTCTTCCCTCCGCGACGACGGGCCAGCGGCATGCCCCAAGCCTTGAGCCAGGACCATTTCTGGCTATGTGTGAGAGCACCTGCGCGACGATCTGGCCGCTCCCCAACCGAAAACCCCGGCGCCAGAAAGCCGGCCGCCAAGAGCGCCGCATCAAAGCGCTCGAACACAACCTCGATCGCCCGCCGGCCCGCGATTTTGGCCCGCGATTTTGGCCCGCGTCAGCGCTTCGCGGAAGGTCCAGATCGTATTCGCGTCGGGCACGGTGTCAGCCAGCCCCAGACCGAGAAACCGCATGAACGACAGCCGGTCCCGGATCAGATATTCGCTGCGCTCGTCCGACAGATTGTGGTTGGCCGACAGATTGTGCTCGTCCGACAGATTGTGCTCGTCCGACAGATTGTGCTTGGCCTGCAGAATGAGCGTCTTGAACATCAGCACATGATCAAAAGCCGGCCGGCCACCCCTGTTCAGGCCAGGGGCAGGCTCTTCGAGCGGTCCGCGCGCGGCACTGCCCGCTCCAGATCCGCCCGAAACAGTTCGAAATCGTTCACCGCGTTCAGCCGTTCCAGGCTGTCGCCTTTGGCCGAGATCTGCCTCAGCCGCTCGTCAACGTCGAAAAACCCCGCCTGACCGCGCATCTCCGCCGCCCAGCGCAGACCGCGCGCATCGAATTACAAACCTGCAAAAACCACCAGGTTTTTGCAGGTCTCCAATCACAAAGAATATCGGACGCTAGAGAGCGACGAAACGCTGATATCTGTGGCAGCAATTCGGCGACGGGCCAACAAAGCTATCCTCAATTTTGACTTACAGTGCCATTTCTTCGCCATCGCCGCCTACAAGCTAATCAAGGTTTGGCCTTTGTGCAGCAGTTGATTTTAACGAGATCGACGCTTTTTCAGAGCACGACATCAGAGACCTGCGGAATATGCGCGAACATGTCGACGATTATTTTCAAGGGCACGGGCTCGCATCAGAGCAATGGTTCGCAGAGACGCCTCATTTCAAAGCAGATGCCAGTAGCGTTGTCGGCACTATGATCGGCGGTCGTCTCGATTGGATTAAGTTTGCAGCCGCCGCCGAACGGCTACTGCCAAAATTACTCGCAGAACCAATTCCATATGTGCCTATGCACAGCCAGCGCCTAACACCATAGAACCGTTGAGCAGAGTCTGCACCTTTTTCCAGAATCGACCTTATCGGACATCGACGTGTAGATCACCGATAGAAACGTCACCGGCCTCACCGATACAGATGTCACGCTCCTCGGTTTGCCCGAGGTTTATCGAGGTGGCGTGGGATGACGGTGATCACGATGAGCCGCAACGAGCTGACCCGCCTGCGGGTGGTGATCGATGTCGCTGACGGACGGCTATCTGTCGCAGACGCCAGGGGGCTGATTGGCGTCGGCCGAAGACAGATCTACCGACTGCTGCAAGCCTTCCGGGCTGATGGTGCCGACGGTCTAATTTCACGCAAGCGTGGCGGGCCGAGCAACCGCGCTCTGGGTTCGGTGTTCCGGGAGACCGTGCTGGCCATTGTGCGTGAGCGCTACGCCGATTTTGGCCCGACCCTGGCGGCCGAGAAGCTGTCGGAGCTTCATGGCCTGGATCTCGGGGTCGAGACGTTGCGGCAATGGATGATCGGCGCCGACCTTTGGGTTCGGCGAAAAGACCGGCTCAAGCGCGTCCATCAACCTCGCGCTCGGCGCGATTGTGTGGGTGAACTCGTGCAGATCGACGGCTCCGAGCATTGGTGGTTTGAGGACCGCGGCCCGCAATCCACCTTGCTCGTCTATGTCGACGATGCCACCAGCCGCCTCATGCACCTGCGGTTTGTCGAGACCGAATCAACCTTCGACTACTTCCCGGCGACCCGCGAGTATCTCGAAGCGCATGGCAAGCCGATCGCGTTCTACAGCGACAAGCACGGCGTCTTTCGGGTCAATAGCGCCGGGGCAGTCCAGGGTGACGGCATGACCCAGTTCGGGCGCTCTTTGCACGCGCTCAACATCGACATTGTGTGCGCCAACACGCCGCAGGCTAAGGGCCGCGTCGAGCGCGCCAACAAGACCTTGCAGGATCGCCTGGTCAAGGAGCTTTGCCTTCAGGGTATCAGCACCATCGCCGCCGGAAATCAGCTGCTGCCGGGTTTCCTGGCCGATTACAACGCCCGCTTCGGCAAGGAGCCGCACAACCCCAAGAACCTCCATCGGCCATTATCGGCCGACGACAACCTCGCCGACGTATTCGGCTGGCGCGAGGAGCGCACGATCTCCAATAACTTGACCCTGCAATACGATAAGGTCGTGTTCTTGATCGAGCCAAACGAGTTCACCCGCGAACTCTGCCGCAAGCGCGTCACCGTCGTCGATTATCCCGACGGCCGGCTGGCGATCCGCTATCGTGGGCTCGACCTGCTTTACACCACCTTTGACAAGCTGCGCCAGGTTTCGCAGGCGACGATCGTCGAGAACATGCACCTCGGCGCCGTTTTCTCGCACATCCGTGAGCGACAGATCGAACGTGCCGAAGCG
This sequence comes from uncultured Alphaproteobacteria bacterium, assembly GCA_963799085.1. Lineage (GTDB taxonomy): Bacteria > Pseudomonadota > Alphaproteobacteria > ATCC43930 > CGMCC-115725 > AP-15. The sequence goes on from CAWCWA010000010.1 coordinate 217,690, forward strand.
CCAATTCTCTGTGGCGGACGAGGCGCCGTCAAGCCTGACCCTGCGGGTCCCCGCCTCCGGCGGCTGCGGGCTTGACGGCGCCTCGCCCGCCACAGCCCGTTCCACCATCAGATCAATGAATTGTTGTCGTCCAGCACGCCTCCCTCCCCAGCGCGCCGTGACCTTTCTATCGGTGAGAAATTATGCCTTTTCTATCCGTGAGAGACACGACGTGCAGGCGCCCGATCAAAATGTCACCCGTGTGCCAAATAGATGACATCCTCAGGGGCGGCGCAGACACGCGATAGGATCGGTCGCGAGCGGTCGCAATGCACTGGGGGCACAAGCCTTAGCGAATCGGCCTGAGCGGCGCGCGGCGCCCGGTAAACCGGCGCCGCCTGCCCGTTGCTGCTGTCGACAGTCGAGACACCGAACGTGCGCATCACGGCCGGTACGGCTATGAATCGTGCCGGGGGCGGATCGGCGCGACAGCAAGCGCCACGGATCGTCAGCCAACCGGCGATAGGGAGAAAACACCGATGAAGCGATGGCATCTGCTTGCCTCAGCCGCGATCCTGTCATGGGCCATGACGGTCGGCGGCCCGGGCGCCGCGACGGCGCAAACCAGACCCGAAGGCGAGATCCGGTATGCGGTCTACGTGACGATATCGCCGGCCTGGCTCGATCCGGGGGAGACGGTCCCGGGCACCGCAACGGCGTTCTGGTTCATGTATGCGCTGCACGATGCACTGGTGAAGCCGATGCCGGGCAACCCGATGGCGCCGAGCCTCGCGGAATCCTGGAAGGAGAACCCGGACCACCTCTCCTACGAATTCACCCTGCGCAAGGGCCTCAAGTTCCACAATGGCGATCCGTTCACCGCCGAGGACGTGAAGTTCAGCTTCGAGCGCTCCACGGCGGCGGTGCTGCGCGACCATGTGAAGGAGGTGGTGATCGTCGACCCCACCCATGTGAAATTCGTGCTGAAACAGCCGTGGCCCGACTTCATGACCTATTACGGCACGCTGGCGAGTGCCGCCGGCTGGATCGTGCCGAAGAACTATATCGAGAAGGTCGGCAAGGAGGGCTTCCAGCAGCACCCGATCGGCCTTGGACCCTACAAGTTCGTCAGCATGAAGCCGGGCATCGAACTGGTGATGGAAGCGTTCGACGGCTACTATGGCGAAAAGCCGACGGTCAAGCGCCTCGTGTTCAAGAGCGTGCCGGAAGCGACGACCCGTCTGGCGATGCTGAAGCGCGGCGAAGTCGATGTCGCCTATCTGCTGGACTCATCGCTCGCCCAGGCGGTCAAGAACGATCCCAAGCTGAAGGTCGCCTTCTCCGGCGGCGTCGGCACCTATTTTCTCGACTTCTTCGACATGTGGGACCCGAAATCGCCGTGGCATGACGCGCGGGTGCGCAAGGCCGCCAGTCTGGCGCTCGACCGCAAGGCGATCAGCGACGCCGAGACGCTCGGCGCCTCCAAGCCCACCGGCAACGTCGTGCTCAAGAGTTACGAGTTCGCCGTGCCGATCGAGCCCGACCCGTACGATCCGGTGCGGGCGAAGAAGCTGCTGGCGGAGGCAGGCTATCCGAACGGGTTCGACGCCGGCGACCTCTACCCATGGCCGCCCTATTTCAGCACCGGCGAGGCGATCGGCAGCTTTCTCGGCGCCATCGGCATCAGGACGCGGATTCGCACGATGGAGCGCGCCGCCTTCTACGCCGCGCTGCCGACGAAAAAGCTCCACGGCATCTGCATGTGCATCGCGGCCAGCACCGGCAACGCCTCGACCCGCCTCGCGCCGATCGTGCCGAGTAGCGGCCAGTTCGCCTATGGCGGCTGGCCCGATGTCGACAAGCTGTGGAACGAGCAGCTTAACGAAACGGATGCCGAGAAGCGTGAGGCGCTGTTGCACCAGATCCAGGAGATCATCCACGACCGGACACGGTTTGCCCCTATTTACGACTACTTCTGGGCGAGCGGCATCGGGCCGCGGGTGGCAGACCCGGCGCTGATGAAGATCAACCCCTATCCGTGGGCGGCGCCGTACCAGGAGGTGCGGCTAAAGCAGCCGTGAGGCAGCCCGGTCATTGCGGGGAACGGGCGCCGCGGCGGCAACGCGGCGGACGCCCATCCCGGCTACTCCTGCGGATAGCGCCAGATCGTTGCCCGGCCTGCGGCGCTAGGGCTCGTGGTGAGGCGCCAAGGGGCGTCATCTCTACTTTGCCGTCGGGTGACATTTTTGCGCCAACATGTCGTCGGTGCCCGGCCCTAAGCGGTGATTTTCCTCATGCGTCGGCGACGGCAAGGCGCGCGCCGATGGTCAGGGCGGCGAGCTGATAGACCGCATTGCGGCCGGCGCGCCAGTCGGCCAGCTCCGCCTCGTCGAGGCGCTCGGGCATGCACGGGTGCCATTCGCCGGGTACCGGCCGGATCACCGCGCCGGGTCGATCTGGCCGCAGTCGAGGAGCGTGCAGCGAAAGCGGCGGCCGACCCACTGGCACGCGCGTTGCCGCCCACGGGATCAGCGGTCACCCGCGAAATGTCTCGAATTCTGGAGTGAGGAGGACAAACCTGACAGCATGATTATCACGCAGCACAAGATCACCGTCGGGGAAGCCGCTTTCTGCATCGACGAGGCTAGCAAGCCGAGCGCGATGGGCCCGCCCTGAGCGGCGGGTCGCTGCGCCGGCGCGAAAAGATCAACGAGAGGAATGTCGATGCGTCACGTGCGTGATCGTTGTTGTGCCCACGGCCCGTCTCGGCGTCAGCTCCTTGGTGGCATGGCGGCGCTGGGCACCGCGCTGGCCTTGCCGCGACCGGCCCCGGCGGAAGATCTTGACCCGGCGCCGCGCCGCATCGACGTGCACCATCATTTCTTTCCGCCGGCATGGCTTGCGCATGCCGACACGAAAAAGCCGGGGCCGGCGCCGATCATGAAGGAGTGGTCGACCGCTCGCGTGCTGGAGCACATGGACAGGAGCGGCGTCGCGACCGCGATCGCCTCGCTGTCGCCATGGGGTATCGCCTTCGCCGAGAGGGCGCAGCTGCCGAAGCTGGCGCGCGACTGCAACGACTACGCCGCGAAGATGATCAACGACCATCCCGGCCGCTTCGGCCTATTTGCGGCGATGCCTCTGCCCGATGTCGATGCCAGCTTGACGGAGATCGCCTACGCGCTCGACACGCTGAAGGTCGACGGCATCGGGTTGATGACCGGCTACGGCGACAAATGGCCGGGCGACCCGGCGTTCCAGCCGGTTTTGGAGGAGCTGAACCGGCGCAAGGCGGTTGTCTATTTCCACCCGACGACGGCCAATTGCTGTGGCAACCTGATCCCCGGCGTCGCTCCGGCAACAATCGAGTGGCCGGTTGATACGGCAAGAGCGATTTTGAGCCTATTCTACAGCGGCAGCCTCGTGCGCTACCCCGACATCCGCTTCATCTTCTCGCATGCCGGTGGCGCGTTGCCGGCGCTCTCCGGGCGCATCGCCAATTTCGTCAACCGCGACAAGAACTCTGCCAAATACGCGCCGCACGGCGCCGTCGCCGAGTTCAACAAGCTCTATTACGACACCGCCAACGCCTCGGCGGCCCCGTCGATGGCGGCGCTGATGGCGATGGCGCCGGCGAGCCAGATCGTGTTCGGCAGCGACTACCCGTATTTCTCGCTGGAGGAAAATGTCGAGGGGCTCGCCAAGATCAGCATGACCGCCGCCGACCGCCAGGCGATCAACCGCGGCAACGTAGCCCGCCTCCTGCCGAAATACTCGATCTGAACAATTCCGCACCGGCGAGGCGGTGCTCGATGTGCTGAGCGAGCGCGGCCTAGCTGTCGAAGCCAAGTTTTACAGCGAGAGTGGGCGGCCGCTCGATCGAGCGCGAGCTGCTGACCCGCATGATGATCGCCGGCTACTGCTTCGGCCTTCGATCGGAACCGCGGCTGTGCAAAGAGGTGCATCTGAAACCTGGCGCAGGCGGGCATCGATGGCCGTCTACAAATCCTTGTCCACCCGAGGGCCCAAGTGAGCGCCACACCGGTCGCCGATCAGGTCTGCTTCCGGACAGCCTCGTCGATATCAACCGACAAATCCCGACGGCGCCATCCGATCTTGCTCCTGTGATCCCCGGTGTCACGTGTCAGCTGGCGGCTCGGTTCGGGAACCGGCTGGCGGCATAGCGCGGCGGATCGGTGAAGGGCTCCTCTCCGGTGATCATCTCGGCGAGGAGCCGGCCGGTAACGGGTCCGAGCGTGAAGCCGTGATGGGCGTGGCCGAAGGCGAACCAAAGCGCGCATCCTCGATCGCCTTCTGCAGGCTCTCCTCGGTTCGACAGCAGTTGAGCCAGCCTTTGTACTGCACGAGGCTTTGCGCCATGCCGCCGGCCTCGGCGATCAGCGCGTCGTGCTCCTCGACGCATCGCGCCATCAGCGGCGCGAGCGCCCGCGCCGAGCGTTCGATGCGCTCGGGCGTCGCATTCTGCCAATAGCGGAAGAGCCAGGGTGCGATCCGCGGCAACGCAGCCAGATGATAGACGGCGTCGCGTCGGCAATTCATCGCATAGCTCAGGATAACGCCGCGGGGGAAGGCGTAGGGGAACACAGCCTCGCGCTGGATCAGGCCGGCGTTGCCGTAGCTGGTTTCTTCCCCCGCCTCCCTGCGGTCGATCACGACGACATCGCGGCCGCGCCTTTGCAGATGCAGGGCGACGCTGACACCCACCATTCCCGCCCCGAGAACGATCACATCCGCGCGGGCAACCATCCTGCCAGATTCCCAAATCATCTGACACGAACTGCTCGGCCCGACGGCCTCGGGCCGAATGCGCATCCGACCCGGTCAAACTTACGGCTCGACGATCATCATGTCGTTGGCGAATGAGAGCTGCCGCGCCAGGATGCCACGAACGCTTGACAGCGAGTGCCACCCAGAGTGAGATAAAGAACAAATATCGAACGACTGAGATCGGCGATGCTCGGATTGCCGCCGCGCTACGCGTTCCGGCTAGAGGACTTGCGGGCTTGGCATGTCGTCGAGGTTACCTGCCCACACTGCCACATCGGGCTATGATGGAGCACCGGCGTCTGACCCATGGGCGGCCAAACCACATGCGGCTTGTCGATCTCGAAACAAAGCTGCGCTGCCAGCGGTGTGGCCGTCGCGGTGGCCATACCCTTGCCGTCAGGATGCGACCGCGCGATTGATCACTCGCAACGAAATCCGGGTGTAACCCGCTCCCGACGATTTCCTTGGCGCCGCCCCGTTGCTTCGCTAGCCTCAGAGGCTTGCGGTCAAGTCGCCAAGGAATTCGGAAGCCGGCTTGACGCCGGTGACCAGCAGGTGATCGCGGGCGCGGGTGCAGGCGACGTAGAGAAGATGCCGCTCGCTATCGTAGACCTCTTGGAGATCGGCGTCGTCGGCGACATTCTCGATGCGTTCCTGCGAGGGGATGACTTCGTCGTTGCACGCGATGACCGCGACCGCGCGGAATTCCAACCCCTTCGCGAGATGCATCGTACCGATCGAGACCTTGCCCGGCGTGACCTCGATCTTGTCGCTGAGTTCGATCGCCTGAGCACCGGCTCCTTTGACCGCGCTCCGCGCCCAGCGAAGCTCGCGAGACGAGCGGACAAATACACCAATCTCGTGCAGCTGAACGCCCTCTCCGATCCGAGCGGCAATCCACGCGGCTACAGCCTCGGCCTCTTGTTCGGGGTCGTCAAAGATCTCGATCGCTGGGGGTGGGCCGTTGAACACCGACACGGTGCCGCGGCGGTCCTCGGCATTTCCGTCGACATCGGCCAGAGCGGACGGCAACAACCGGTCGGCCTGGGCGCGGATCTGGTGCGAGGTCCGATAGTTGATGCGCAACGCAAAAGACCGGCCGCGCACATCGACGCCGAGAGACCGCCACGAAAACGGCTGCTGGAAGATCCGCTGTCCGAGATCGCCGGCGAAGAAGAGGCCATCCGGCCGGCTCGCGGCGAGAGCGGCGAGGAACCGCAATTCGGCGACCCCAACATCCTGCGCCTCGTCGACGATGACGAAATCGAACGGGGATTTGTTGCCGGCGATTTGTGCGGTGACGCGCCCGAACAGATCAGGCCATGTGAGGGCCTTGCGTTCGGCCAGACCAGCCCGCACGCGCTCGAAGATCGACCACAGGATTTCGCGCTGCTTGCCGCCGATTCGAGTCTTGCGACCGAGCCGGGCGACATCGCGATAGTCTTCCCAACTGGCGAGCTGCCACGCGTCAACGACTTCGTGCCACTCGCCGATCAGGAACCGCATTGAGAACCGGTGGTCCTGAACCTCCGCGGCTGCTTGGCGCAACAGCGCTTCGATCAGGGCGGGCGGAGCGATGTTGGGCTGACCGAAAGCCGCCGTGTACGGGTCGTAGCCGATCCCGGTTACCGGATGGACGGCAATCCGGCTGGCGATCTCCGGCTCGTTGCCGGTCAGGGTCCGCAGCCGGATGCGCAGCGCATTTGCCAGGGCCTTCGAGAAGGTCGTCAGCAGCACCCGCACCTGCGGGTGTCGCCGGGCCAAGGCAACCGCGCGGTGCAATGCCACGATCGTCTTGCCGGTGCCGGCACTGCCGCTGATCCGGGCGGGCCCGTTGTAGGCGCGGTCGACGAGCCGCCGCTGCGCCGGATGCAGGAAGACCGCCCATTTCTCCCACGGGTAGTCGAGCGCCCGTTCGAGCTCCTCGATGTTCGTCAGCACGCGGAACCGGCGTTGTGCGTCGGGATGGGCAAACGGATCGGCCTCGATCGGCGCGCGTTCCGGCATCGCCGGGGTGGTTCCGGTAGCCAGGTTCAGCAGCGCCTCAGCAGCCTCTTGCGGCAGGCGTTCGGCGATGTCGAACAGGGTGTCCTCGTTGGCTTGGCGGACCTCGTCAAGCCATTCGGTCGGCACCCCGTAGCCGAGCAGCACATCGTCGGCGATCCCGGCGAAGAGCAGCGGCTTTGGTGCGGGCGCCGCTGCCACCACGGCCGGTATGGCGATATGCTCGACCCGCTCGGGGAGTTCGACGAGTAAGGCTGCACCCGTCGTCGGATGCCGTTCGATGCGCCGACGCTCGGCCCAGGCATAGGCGGTATCATGATGGCCGACGTAGCAGAGCAATAGGCTCGTGGGCGTTCGGTGGACGATCAGCCTGACGTCTTCATTGACGCGAACCGACCAGAAATTCGGGTCCCGCGGCCGTTCGAGCCGATGAAAGCGCAGACCAGGAGCCGATAGGTTCAGTTGCAGGTCAAACGCCGTCGTCTTAACGGCTTTCTGCTCGGCCCCATTCAGCCGGGCGAGGCTGGCGGTGAAGGTGTCGGCGATGCGGAATTCCATCACCGCACCTACGTCGTGCGTGCTTCGAGACGCGGCGCGCAGGGCCGCTCCTCAGCATGGAGAAGGTTTCCGGTGGCATTAAGGAAAGTTCTCACCCTGAGGAGGCCGCTCAGCGGCGGTCTCGAAGGGCTCACGGTGCCCATCACCGCACCGAGAACACCTTCATCACTTCGTCGCCGAGGTGGTTGATGACCTTGACGGCGATGCGGCCGGATTGGGGTTTGGGGAAGGGGCGGGAAGTGTCGCTGTTGAGGCTCGCCCAGGCTTCCTCGTCGATCTCGGCCTTCAGTGTCGTCTTCAGCGCCTTGTAGGGGTCGGTGGCGGCGCCGAGGAAATAGGCGTGGCGGACGAAGAAGCTTTCCTCGTTGTAGTCGGTGTCGATGAACCACAATGCGATCGTGTCCGGGCCGCCCGATTCGATCTCGCCAATCTGCGGCTTGAAAACATCGACGCCCTTGATCTTGACCTGGATCTGGCCGGCACCGACCTCCTCGATCTCGATGTCGGGCTCGCCGAAGACGACGAAGAGATTGCCGGCGCCGGTGGTTTTCAATTCGCCGGCCATGTGCAGGTCGGGGTTCATACGCGCCTTCAAGATCGGAATGCGACCGATGCGGTCGAGTTCGGCCGAGCGGGCACCGAAATTGAAGGCGCAGGCAATCACCACATCAAAGCCGGCATCGGCCGCCTCGCGTGCGGCATCGACGAGATCCGGCCGCGACACGATGCCGAATTCGGGGCCGATCAGAATGGCGGCGCGGCGCTCGCGCTCGCCGTCGCTGTAACGCCCCTCGGCCGATATGAACTTGCCCGGCCACGGGGTCAGCGCGGTGAAGGCGATGCGGTCTTCCTTGTGCGCCTGCTGCACCCCGGCGGCCTTCAGGTTTTCGAGCACCATCTGCCCGAAATCCTCCCACTGGGCGGCCGGTTCGGCGAATTCATGGGCCAGGTCGTCGTCCTGGTCACCGGGAACGAAACGGTGCGGCGACAGGCTCTCGACCGTGAACGGGCCGGCGACGCGAATGCGCGAAGTGTCGGGGTAGGGTTTGTCGTAGAGATACTCGAACTCGGCCTTGGCGGCGATCGAGGCATCGATTTCCTTCTGCCGGGCGATGCGGGCCGCCCACCACTCGGCGTGCAGCTTCCGTGCCTCTTCCGGCCAATCCACCCCCGCTTCGCGCGGGATTTCCCACTCCTCCCATGGCTTTGCTCCCTCGCCGCCGCCGGGGGGCGGAGAGGGTCGGGGTGAGGTGGGGGACGCCGGTGCGGCCGAGACTGCCCACCTCACCCTCCCCGCCGCGGTGCGGCGGGTCCCCTCCCTCTCCCCCCTGAAGGGCGGAGAGGGCATTGCTGCCGAGGGCGGTGTTGAGCCGGGCGCGCAGCGGCTCCAGGGTCTCCTGCCACCTCTCCCAGATCACGTCGATCTGGGCGTTGTTGGCGATCGATTTCAGTGTGATGTGCGGCACGCGCTCATAGACGAAGCCTTGGCGAATGTCGCCGCGCGTCGGCGTCTCCTTCGGCGGCGTGCGGCTGACCTCGCCTTCCTTCCGCTGCCCCTCCCGGCTGTCGCTCAAAAGGTAATAGGGGTAGCGCGCTCCCATAATCCGCGCCCGCGCGAGCGCCAGGGCGACCCGCGAGGTGTCGATCGTAATCCACCGCCGCCCCCATTGCTCGGCTACGTACGCGGTTGTGCCGGAGCCACAAGTTGGATCGAGCACCAGGTCGCCAGGGTCAGTGGTCATCAGAATGCAGCGTTCTACAATCCCCGGATTCGTCTGCACCACGTAAACCTTCGGGTCAGAGAACCCGCTGGTACGAAATTCGAACCAAAAATTGTTGATCGGGATATTCCCAAAATCCTCAAACCTGCGGCGATACCGCAATGTGTTTCCGATCGGCAACAGCCGGGTCGATTTCTGAAGGCGCGACGCTCCCTCAGAGTTTGTCTTCCATCCCCCCTTGTTGGGTATGAACTCTCGGCCGTTCCACTGGATCGGCTGCTGCGTCGTCTCCGCACCTGTCTGCGATGTCAAATTATCGTGCGCTATGATCTTCCAACCTTCTGCGATCTTGCCATGATTGTCTCGTTCCTCTTTTGTCATTGGCCTGACAAGCAGGCTGTCCGGAGACTCCAGCAGATTGTACTGAGTTGACCCCTCCTGTCCAAAGATGCGCTGTTGATACAATTGCCTGTTTTTATGTTGTCTATGTCTCTGGCATACCGAACCAAGTAGTCATTCACTGACGCAAGGACGTCCGTGCCGATAGCAGGGCTGGGCGCGCGGGCCGAGGATTATGCGGCGTTTCTGCGGCCGCTGTTTCGCCTCAGCAACATCCGCGGCGCGCTCGTGACGATGCCGCACAAGGTTGCCACGGTGGGTCTCCTCGATGAGGCCGCTTTGGCGGTGCGGGTGGCCGGTTCGTGCAACGCCATCCTGCGCCGGCCGGACGGCTCGCTCTACGGCGACCTGTTCGACGGCATCGGCTTTGTGCGCGGAGCCAAGCGCAATGGCTTCGACTTTACCGGCGCCGATTGTCTGATCGTCGGGGCGGGTGGTGTCGGCTCGGCGATCGCCGCCGCGATTGCCGCAGAGGGGCCGGGTTCGATCGCGCTGTTCGATAGCCGCGCCGCGGTGGCCGAGCGCCTCGCGGCGATCCTGCGCCGGCACTTCCCCGGCGTCAGCGTCAGCCTGCCCGACAACGATCCCGCGGGTTACCGCCTGGTGGTGAACGCAACGCCGCTCGGCATGTCGGCGGGGGATCCGCCGCCCTTCGATCCGGCGCGCCTCGAGAGTGACGCCTTTGTCGGCGACGTCGTATTGACCGCGGAGCTGTCGCCGCTCCTCAAGGCTGTGGCGCGGCGCGGTTGCGGTTATCTGGCCGGGACCGACATGCTGTTCGAACAGATACCGGCCTATCTGGAATTCTTCGGCTATGGCGCCGCGACCCCGGAAGAACTGCGCGCGGTCTCGCGAATTTCATACTGAGAGCGGCAGCGAGATAATCGATTGCGGATGGCGTCTCGCAAGGCTCCGCTTCGCTGCCGATAGCGTGACTGTGGCCTACCCGAGCATAGTCCGCGAAATTGGGTCGTCCGCGTAACCCTTCCGGCCCGGACGTCGCCCGGTGAAGGGGATTGGGTTGCTTGCCATAGTCGATCGTGAACGACGGGAGACGCAAATGATCAGGACGATCGTGATTGGCGCCGGGGTGATGGGCGCCTCGGTCGCATATCGGCTGGCGCAGGCCGGTGCGGCGGTCACGGTGCTGGAAGCGAACCGCATCGGCGGCGGCACCTCCGGCATCAGCTTCGCCTGGACCAACGCGCACAAAAAGCCGCCCAAACCCTATCACGACCTGAATGTCGCCGGCATGAAGGCGCATCGAGTGCTGGCCGACGAGTTCGGCGCGACGCCATGGTGGCATGCCGGCGGCAGTCTGGAATGGACGGCCGAAGCCGATCGCCCGGCGCAGCGTGACAACGTCGAGCAGCTGCAATCCTGGGGCTATGCCGCCGACTGGATCACGCGGCACCAAGTGGAGGAATTGGAGCCCGACATCGATCCGGCGACGATCGGCGATGCGCCGGTGGCGTTTTTCCCGGAAGAGGGTTGGCTCGATCCGGTGGTCTATGCGCATGCCATGCTGTCCGCCGCGCGGCGCCGCCATGGCGCGAAGATCGTCTGTGGCGCCCGGGTGCGTGGACCTGATCATGGCCGGCGATCGCGTGACCGGGGTCTGCGCCGCCGACGGCGCGCGGTACGAGGCCGACATCGTGGTGAACTGCGCCGGCCGCTGGACCAACGAGGCAACGCGGGATGCGGGTCTGCATCTGCCGCTGGCGCCGACCGTGGGGTTTCTGGTGTTCACGCCCCCCGTCGCCGCCAGCCTGAGCCGTGTGGTCCGCACTACCGTCATCGACGCGCGCCCCGATGGCGCGGGGCGCCTGATGCTGCATTGGAACCCGACCGACGCAAAACTCAGCTTCGATGCGCCGACTCAGCCCGTCGATGCCGGAGGCGCGCGACCTCGTGCGGCGCGCCCGACAGCTGCTGCCCTCGATCGGCGAGGTCGAACCGGAGGCGGTGCGCATCGCCATCCGGCCGATCCCCGGCGACCATCTCTCTGCCATCGGACCGATGCCGCGGACTTCCGGCTACTACATCGCCGTCACCCATAGCGGTGTCACGATGTCGCCGTTCCTCGGCCAGGCGGTGGCCGACGAGATCGTCCATGGACGGCGACGAAGGCCGGAACTCGCCGATTTCCGGCCAACGCGTTTCTTCAATTGACCTGGGACGAATAATGGCCCCTTCACCGCCGCACGGCGCTGGGTCCGATGGCGCATGTTTGCGTCATCGCGGGACGGCCCGGCCATTCGGGCCGACACGCTAAAGTTCCGGACGAAGATCCGGCCTTTCCCGAAGGAGCAGCGATTTGCGGTCTCGCAGGGGATCAGCGGCGCCGGGGCGCTGGGATTACGTCGTGGTCGGGGCGGGTGCTGCGGGCTGCGTCGTCGCCGGCCGCCTGTCGCAGACGATGCCCGATGTTCGCATCGCCCTGATCGAGGCCGGCGGCGCCAGGCTTGGGCTCACGACCCGGATCCCCGGCGCCGCGTTCATCGCCAGCACGTCGCTGCGGCGCAATTGGAATTTCGAGACCGAGCCGGTTCCGGCACTGAATGGCCGCAAGCTGTCGTGGTTCCAGGGACGCATCCTCGGCGGCTCGGGAAGCATCAACGGCATGCTTTATCTGCGCGGCCACTCGCTCGAATACGACCAGTGGGCGCAGATGGGATGCCATGGCTGGTCCTTCGAGCAAGGTGCTGCCCTATTTCAAGAAAGCCAAAACCAACACCCGCGGCGCCAGCGAGTGGCACGGCGACAGCGGCCCGATCACGGTAAAGCCGTCGCGGCTCGACCTGCCGATCTGCGACGCCTTTCTCGCGGCCGCGGGCGAGGCGGGGTACCCGGTGGTCGACGACCTCAATGCCGATGTCGCCGAGGGCTTTGCCCGGTTCGACGCCAACATCGCCAATGGCCGCCGCGCCAGCACCGCGGTCGCCTATGCGCAGCCGGCCCGGCGGCGCGGCAATCTCGAATTGCTGTCGCAGACCATCGCCGCGCGCATCGTTATCGAAGGCGGTCGAGCGCGCGGGGTCGAGGTCGTCAGGGATGGGGTACGCGAGACGATCCGGGCGGAGCGCGAGATCATCCTGTGCGGGGGTGCGGTCAACTCGCCCCAGCTTCTGATGCTGTCGGGCATCGGGCCCGCCGATCACCTCTCCAGCCTCGGGATACCGGTCGCGGTCGATATGCCGGAAGTCGGCCGCAATCTTCAGAACCACCCGTCTTACGCGCTCCGCTTTGCCTGCTCGCAGCCGGTGACCGCCTATAAATACATGAACCCGCGGGCGGCGCTTGGGATCGGATTGCGCTATGCGGTGTCGCGCGGCGGCTCGCTCGGCGAAAGCTACGTCGCGACCGGAGGATACATGCGCAGCGATCCGGCGCTCGCGGTTTCCGACACGATCGTCGTCATGGCGCCGGCGCTGATCACCCGCGGCGGGGTGGGCTGGCGCCTCGCCGATCTTTTTCCCGGGCGGCATGGCTTCACGGTCATGGTCGGCTCCGGCCGTCCCCTCAGCCGCGGCCGCATCCTGCTGCGCAGCAACGATCCGACGGCACATCCGCGCATCTTCCCGGAATACTTTTCCGAGCCGGAGGATCTGCGGGCGCTGGCGCGCTCGGTGCGCCGCATGCGCGACATGATGCGCGGGCCATCAATCCGCGATCTGATCGAAGCGGAGCTGACGCCGGGTCCGATCGCCAACGAGCAGGCCACGATCGAGGCGGACATTCGCGCCCGTGCGGCGACCTTCTTCCATCCGAGCGGGACATGCCGCATGGGCAGCGATCCGACCGCGGATCATCGATCCGCGGTTACGGTTCTAGGGCTAAAGGGGCTGCGCGTCGCCGACGCCTCGATCATGCCGGCCGCGTTGAACGCCTGCACGCACGCGCCAACCATCATGATCGGCGAGAAAGCCGCCGCCATGATAGCCGAGGATGCTTGACGAGGCGCGCGCCAGAGGCACCCTGTTCGCGCAACCGTGTGCGACGAACAGCGCCGGTTCCGGCCGTTCGCGTGACGACGAGGCTCGGCCCGGGTGGACCCTGAGCCGACTTTGACGGCGGCCGGGCGCGGATCACCGACCGCGCTCACCTTGACGGCGATGGGCCGGTTGCCAAAGCTGCGCGCGATCGGGTGAGAAAGGAGACGCCGATGCTGCCGCTCATTCTCTCGTCTGACTCTCACGTGTTCGAACCGCCCGATCTGTGGCAGACCCGCATCGATGCGGCGTTCCGCGATCGGGCGCCGCGGATCGAGCGGATCGACGGCGGCGACCAGATCGTGGTCGAGGCGGATCAGATCCTCTCCGGGATCGGCCTCATCTCGAACGCCGGCGCGCGGTTCGAGGCTCCCGAGACGATCTCGGCCCAGGGGCGCTTCGAAGACGTGCTGCGCGGCGGGCTACGACCCCGAGCAACACCTCAAGGACATGGCGCTCGACGGGGTGGCCGGCGAAGTCCTCTATCCCTCGCAAGGGCTGTTCTACTTCAAGGTGGCGGACACGGCGCTGATGTCCGCCATCTTTCGCGCCTACAACGACTGGCTCGCCGAGTTCTGCCGTACCGATCCCGCCCGATTGAAGGGTATGGCGATGATCAACCTCGACGACGTCGAGGACGGGATCAGGGAGCTGGAGCGCGCCGCCCGCCTCGGCCTCGCCGGTGCGATGATCACCGAGTATCCAGCCGAGGACCGGCGCTACGACCAACCCGAGTACGAGCCGTTCTGGGCCGCCGCCGCGGCGCTCGACATGCCCTTGAGCCTGCACACGGCGACGCGACGGCAGGGCAAGATCCGCGGCGCCGGTCCCGGAACGCTGCGCGACGCCAGCAGCCGCGCGACCAAGGCGTTCTATCCGGCGCTGTCGATGTGCGACATGATCTTCTCCGGCGTCTTCGAGCGTCATCCGCGCCTGACATTGGCCATCGTCGAGTTCGAGCTGGCCTGGGCGCCCAACGTGCTCTCCACCATGGACTACACCTACCGCGAGCGCCACGGCGAGGCGATTTACCGGTTCAAGGACGGCATGCTCCCGAGCGACTTCTTCCACCGCAACGTCGTCTGAGCTTCCAGGAGGACGCCATCGGCATTCGCCTGCGCGACGTCATCGGCGTCGACAACATGATGTGGGGCTCGGACTATCCGCACAGCGAGTCGACGTTTCCCCAATCGCGCAAGATCCTGGCGCGAGATCCTGGCCGGCGTGCCGGACGACGAACAGGCCAAGATCGCCGCCGGCAACACCGCCCGCGTCTACAACTTCGACATGGCGAGGCTGACCGCCCCCGCTGATAGGTCCGCGGAACCACGAGTTCCGATGCGCGCGCACGAATAAGGGATAATCTCCTGCGGTGTTGAACACCCGAAAGACACCAGAGGAGATCGACGCCGAGCGCGAGAACATGCAACGGCTCTACCTTGCTATCGGCGAGTTCATCTTTGAGTTCTCACAGCTTGAGTTCATGATCCGTCATCTGCTAGGTGAAGCATTGGCACTTCACGACGACGCCCGGTTCCACGCCGTCACTTCTCCTTATGATTTTGCAACGTTGTGCCGGGTGACCCGCAACGTAGCTTTGACTATTCCCGGCTGCACGGAAGCAGACAAGGGAGAGCTTGACGCCATCTTTAAGGGCTGTCTCAAGGTCAACGATGACCGGGTGCATGTCGCGCACGGCACGTGGTTCATCAGCAACGAAGAGGGCATGGGCACCCGCCATGTCTCGCGGTCGTCGCTTGAGCCGAAGGTGTACTACTCGCGGATCGCCGACATCGACAAGGTGAGCCAGGAGATTGCGACTCTAAAATCGAAAATCGTCCAGTTTCTTATAGGCCCGAAATCGGATTGGCCGATCTACGCCGCTATGCTGGAGCAGAACGAGAAAGGTTAGTTCGGCACCCAGACTGCGGTCCTGATCTCGCCGAATTCACGCGCGATCTTATGCCGTGAGGCGCCGGCGTCCTCGGTGACGTATACCTCGCCGAACAGGCTGAACGCCACGATGCGGTCGGCGTTGGCGGGATGCGTGGCAAGGCCCCATACCGTGGCATTCGACATGGCAGGCCTTGCACGCTTCGCGCGCGAAGGCATTCCCGGCCGCCACGTCTTGCGCATGCGCGCGAAGGGCGGCGGTGAGAACGGCCGCGAATATCAGCAGGCGGACCGGTTGCTGCATGATCATTCCTCGCTGGCGAACGGCAGGTGGCACATCGCCTAGCACCGCTGCGCCGTTAAACGCGGCTCTTCGACTGTGTTGGCGTCGGCAACGCCACCGCTGCGGCGCGTCGAACGAAGGGTGAGGGAAAAGTTTCAAAAACTCTCACCTCTCCGCCCCCGGTGAAATGCGGCGTAGCCCTTGAACGCCCCCGCATCAGGCGCGTGTCCGGGTGTCGATTGCAGCTTCCCACCGTCGCACAAATCGCCGGGATTATGCCGCTCGACCTTACCGATGACGATAATCTGGCGCTCGCGGCTCTTCTCCGCGAGACAATCTCTCCAGACCCCGTACCCTCTGTCGCCGCGCCACTGCGCCTCGATGCTTGGCGACGCGGTATCGGCGGGGGTCCGGCTGATCGCGCGGTGTCTCGATCGCCGTCATCAGGTCGAGCCGGACCCCGCCGAGATGGCTCTGCGCTACGGCGCCGGGATGGCGGTCCCGGACTGGCCCGCCCGGCTTGTCTGCTTGCGGCGCGGCAGCCGCCGGGTCGATATGGCTGTGAGCGGAACCGAATCACGATCAGACGGACTTGGCGATTAAAATAAGTCCTTCCCGCGACTAGTGCCCCGGCAGCCACGACCCCGAGGAAGCTCCCGAGAGCGAAGTGAGGCAGGCTCGCGACAACCCAGAGGTGCACTCCGGAGACGACGAGGGCGATCCCCATGGCTCTGCGGCGGGGTGCAGTACTCCGCGCCCTCACGGCGGCCAAGCGGCGGCTTCGCATTTTTCGACCTCTGTGTTGGAAGATGTGCGCTTCCCTTGAACTCCCGCCGCCGTCATCCGCTGCGTTGGGAGCTGCTCGCGGGCGTAGATGCCGCAATGTTGACCCAACAGAATCCGACGCCCGCGGGTCATCGTCAGCGCAATTCGGCACGTTTGGTGAGGCGGAGAGATAACGCTGGCCGCGCCCGCGAATGCTCCGCCTGGCGTGCTTTGGCGGGAGGTTACGATGCCAATTGACGGCGCGGGCGAACCGGCGCAGGCAAACACGACGCGACACTGGCCGCGCCGGCTTTTTTGGCTCCGGCGCTCGCCGTTCCCGACTTCGCGCAATCCGCTGCGCCGATCGTTCCCCGAAGCGACGGCGTCGACCGCTTGGCCGCGCGACACCCACGGGGGAGGCGCAGCCAGACGAGACGCCGTCCTGGTTATCGCACCTTTTATCGCGAAGCCCAGACGGGACTTTTACCTCAGGTAGCAGATTATGCACAGCGGCATGCGACGATTTTAGATGACAATATCAAATTGACGCGTAAAAACGCTCGATATCATGCAATGATAATCAACTCAGATGGCTATACTCTTGCCTACGATTTAGGAAAAGAGGTTGAGGCTGGCTAATTCGTTATGATCCGAGCTCAGCCATATGACATTTTCCACAGAGTACCGGCCAGATTTCGGGATATCATCTAAGTGATGAGGAATGTTATTGGAACTCAATTGATTGACGATCTGATGACAACTTTGAGGTCATTCAATTGACAATGTTACCCACCGAGGTCGCCCCCATCGCCATTCCGTATCGCGTTCTCGCCCGTTGCGAATGTTTGCCAGGAATTCCGTCGCGGAACTGCCGGAATCCGACGGATGGACGTCGCGCCCTACGCAGAAATGATTTCCCGCTGCCCGTGAGGTTGGCCATGGCTACCATGTTATTGGTGGCCGCGCAGACGCAGAACCGCACGCCCGGTGATATGGCGGTCGCGCAACGCCGCTAAGGCCGCGCCGGCCTCTTCGAGCGGAAACGGAACCGGCGGCCCCGGCTTCACCTTTCCTTGCTCGAAGAACTGGAAGATCTCTCGGAAGGCCTGGGCAACCTGTTCCGGCCTGCGCTTTCGATAGTCGCTGATCTGCAGCCCGCTGACCTCGATATTTTTCAGCAGCAGGTAGTTGGTCCTGAGGCTCGGGATGCGCGCCAGCGGCGAAGCCGATCACGACCAGCCGGCCGCACCAAGCGAGCGCCCGCAACGCCGCCTCGAAAACATTGCCGCCGAGCGGGTCGAGGATGATGTCGGCGCCATATCCACTCGGTCACCGCATAGACCTGCTCGCGCAGGCTATCGCGCAGATCTGCGCGGGAGAGGTCGATCACCTCCTCGGCGCCGCTTGCCAGCGCAGCCTTGGCGCGCTCCGGCCGCGAAATGCCGGCAAGCACGCGCGCCCCCATCGTCCGGCCGAGTTGCAGGGCGGCCTGCCCGACGCCGCCCGACGCGCCGAGCACCAGCACCGTCTCGCCCGGGTTCGAGCCGGGCCCGGTCGCGCAGCGCAAACCAGGCGGTGTCGTAGGCAAGGCTCAACGAGGCGGCCTCGACAAAGGACATGGAGTCCGGCAGGCGATAGCACTGCCCGGCCGGCGCCGCGACCGCCTCGGCGTAACCACCCTGCTCGGCCATGGCTAGCACCCGGTCGCCAATCCGCAATGCCGTCACGCCCGGGCCGAGCACGGCGACAATACCGGCCGGCCCCTTGCCCGGGATGAATGGAAGCGGCGGCAGAAACTGGTAGGCGCCGCCGACCACCAGCAAATCAACATAGTTGACCGGCACGGCATGGACTTCGACCAGCACCTCGCCCGGTCCCGGAACTGGCAGCGGCGCTTCGCCGACCCGCAGCCGCTCGGGTGGGCCGAATTCCTCGACCACGATTGCCCGCATCGACCTCAGCCCGGCTCCGCTTGGCGCAAGGGCAGCGGCGTTGCGCGGCCCTCCGCGACCCAGCGAACAAGCTCCCGCTTGACGATCTTGCCGCTCGCAGTCAGCGGCATCTCGTCGAGGGGCAGGACAAATTCCGGCATGCTCGTAGCGTGACAGGCCGGCGGCGTCCAATGCCGCAGCAGGCCCTCGGGATCGAGATCCGCGCCCGGACGCACTACGACCGCGAGGCATACCCGCTCACCGAGCCGCCGATCTGCGATCGGGAAAGCCGCGGCCTTTTCGATGGTGGCGCAGCGCAACGCCAGCTCCTCGATCCGCGCCGGGTAGATCTTGCGCCCGCCGCGAATGATCACATCCTTCTTGCGGCCGGTGATGCGCAGATAGCCGGATTCGTCGAGCCGGCCGAGATCGCCGGTCATGAACCAGCCCGCTGCGTTGAACGCCGCCTCAGTGGCGAGCTGATCGTCAAAATAGCCGAGCATCAGACTGGCGCCGCGCCCGCCGATCTCGCCGGTCTCTCCGGGCGCCGCCTCGCAATCGGGGTCGTCTTCGCGCCAGATGCGGATCTCGTAGCCATCACAGGCGCGGCCGCAAGTCTCGGCGATCCTGTCGGACGGGTCGTCGGGCAGGGTGTATTGGTGCGAGCAGGTCTCAGTCATCCCGTAGCCGCTCTGCGGCACAATGCCGTAATGCAGCAATTCGGCGATCAGCGACGGCGACGCTGCGGCGCCGGAGACGCGGAAGCCGCGCAGCCCCGCGATCCGTTGCGCGCCCCGCGCGCGGAGTTCGGCAAGCAGATCGTGCGCATGGGTCGGCACACCGAACAGGAAAGCGGCGCCGGTCTCTACCAACCGGTCGACGAGGCTGGCGCCGCGCGGCAGATCGTGGACAACCAGCTCGCCGCCGCCGGCGATTGCGGTGATCAGGGCGCCAAGACCGAGATTGTGGCTCAGGGGGCTGAGCGTGTAGAGCACGCTGTCGGCGAGGTGCCAATCGAGGGCCATCATCCGCGCCGTCGCGAGCAGCGTGTTGTCGCTGTGCAGGACGCCCTTCGCCGCGCCGGTCGTGCCCGAAGTGAAAGGCAGATACATGATTTGGTTCGGGTCGCGGCTAGCCGGCCGCTCGACAACGGGGCCGGACAGATCGGCAAACGGCGCTTCCTCGGCCGAGCCGGGGCGCCACACGCAGCGCAGGAAATCGCGATCCGCGAGTGCTGCGAACAGGTCATGGCGGTCCGCGTGGGCGCCGTATCCCGGCTGTGCGATCACCGCGGCGGCGCGCATCCGGTCGATCAGCGCTGCGACCTCCCCGACCGTATGGTCGCGGTGCAGCGACGGGCAGCAGACATAGCCGTTGCGCGAGCAAGCCAGCAACGCGACTGCGGTCTCGACCCGGCCCGGCAGCCATACCGCGACGCGCTCTCCGGCTCGCAGCCCCTGGCCGGCAAGACGAGCGGCCAGCCGGTCGGCAGCGACGACCAGCGCGGCATAGCTCAGCCGGCGGTGTCGATCACGGATCGCGAAGGCGTCGGGCATTTGCCGGGCCCGGCAGGCGGCAAGCGCGTAAAGCGTTTCATTGCCCCAATAACCGGCCGCGGTGTAGGCGCCCAGCTTCGTCGCATCGAACAGGGACAGCAGCGGTCCGGTCATCGAAGTCGGCGGCTAGGGATCGGTTTGAATTGTTGTGGGGTCAGGTCAATAGGCGGCCGCGGCCGGCTTATCGACGCCCACGACCGTCTGGCCGCCGAGGGGTTCGCGCCTAGAAGCTCATGCGTCAGCTGCTTGAGGCGGGTCGTCATTGTTCCTTCGTCTGACCATTCCTGAAGCGGAGCAGCGCCTTGATCCGCTGCGGCGTCGCCGGCAGCCGGGTGACACCGCCAGACAGGCCGAGTGCGTCGTCGATCGCCGCGGCGATCGCAGCGCCCACCCCAGTGATGCCGCCCTCGCCGACGCTTTTGATGCCGAGCGGGTTTAGCGGGCTCGGCGCGTCTTCGGTCAGCAGGATCTCGACCTCCGGCATGTCGCGCACGGTCGGCATCAGGTAGTCCGCCAGGGTCACGCTCAGCGGTTCGCCGCGTCCATCGTAGACGAACTCCTCCGATAGCGCTCCGCCAAGCCCTTGCGCGAGACCGCCGATCAGCTGACCTTCGACCAGCATCGGGTTGATCGCCCGGCCGATGTCGTACGCAAGCAGGAAGCGCTCGACGGTCGCTTTGCCGGTCTCGGCATCGATCCGCACGACGCCGATCTGCACGCCGTACGGGTAGGTCATGTGGTCGGTACGGAACCAGCCTTCCGCGGTCAGCCCCGGGTTGCGCTCGCCGAGCAATGGCAAATCCGGCGCCAAATGCCGGGCGATGTCGCCGAGGGTGATCGACGGCCCGCCCGGCCGATCGCGATGCACCACGGTGCCGTCGACAATGTCAAGTTCCTCGGGATCGGCCTGCAATAGCGCGGCGGCCATCTCCAACGCCTTCGCCCGCACCTTGAGCGAGGCGGCATGGGTGGCGCCGCCGGTCATCACCGAGGCGCGCGAGGCGTGTGCCCCGATGCCGTACTGGATACGGTCGGTCTGACCGAGCACGACCCGCACCCTGCGATAGTCGACCCCCAATGTCTCGGCGCATATCTGCGCCATCGCCGTCGCAATGCCCTGACCCACCGAGGAGCCGCCGGTCACCAGTTCGACGGCACCCGTCGGGTCGACCGTAATCCTGGCGCCGTCGAGCGGGCCAAGCCCGCCCTTCTCGACAAACATCGCCAGGCCGGCGCCGACCAGTTCGCCGGCGCCGCGGCGGCGCCGCAAATCGGCCTGCAATCCCTCCCAGCCGATCCGCGTCGAGCGCCTTATCGAGCAGCAGCGCGTAGTCGCCGGAATCGTACCGCACCTCGGTGCCGAGCGCTTGCAGCGGCCGGGCGAACGGCATTTCCGCGGCGGCGATCAGGTTGCGCCGGCGAACCGCGACCGGGTCGAGCCCGAGCCGGTCGGCGACCGCGTCGAGCAGCCGCTCGCGCACGAAGCTGCCCTCAAAGCGGCCGGGCGCGCGGTAGGTCGCCGCCGGCGTCTTGTTGGTCAGGCGGAAATGGCCGATCGCGCGATAGGCCGGCACCCGGTAGGGGCCGGGTAGCATCGCGATCGTCATCTCGGGGACGCGCGCGCCGTGGGTGCGCACATAGGCGCCCTGGTCGAGAGCGAATTCGTCCTCCAATGCCAGGATGCGGCCCTCGGCGTCGACCGCGACGCGGGCGTGATGATGCTGCTCGCGCGAGTGGTTGGCCGCGATCAGATGCTCGCGCCGGTCCTCGATCCATTTGACCGGCCGGCCAAGGCGCATTGCGGCAAGACAGACGAGAAAATCCTCCGGATAGAGTTCGCCACGGATGCCGAAGCCGCCGCCGGTATTGCCCTCTTTCAATACCACCGCGGTCGTGCTGCGCCCAAACATGCGGGCGAGCGCGTCGCGGTTGCGGTGCGGGATCTTGGCGGCGCCGTAGAGTTGGAGGATGTCACGCGCCGGATCGTGGCGGGCCAAGGCGCCGCGCGTCTCGAGCGGCACGCCGCTGTGCCGGCCGATCGTCAGATCGAGCGCTACGACCGCATCCGCCGACGCGAAAGCTGCGTCGACGGCGCCGTATTCGGCGCGCAACACCAGCGCCTCGGTCGACAGGCCGGGCCCGAAGGCGCCGGGTGGCGCCTCGGCGTCGAGCAGCGGCGGCAGTTCCTCGGCATCGATCGCGACAAGATCGGCGGCGTCCTCGGCGAGGTACGGGTCGCTCGCGAACACCACGGCGACCGGCTCTCCGACATAGCGCAGCCGGTCCCGAGCGAGCAGCGGCTGGCGATACGGGCGCAGCGCCTCGCCGGCCGGATCGCGGAAATCGATCGGCGGCAAGTCGACGTCCTTGCCGGTCCACACAGTGGCGACGCCGGGTGCGGCGAGCGCTGCCGCGAATGTCAACGGCGCGCAGCACCGCATGGGCATAGGACGAGCGCACGACCCGCATGTGCAATTGATGCGGGAAACCAAGATCGCCGACAAACTGGCCGCGCCCGAGAACGAGCGGCGGGTCCTCGAGCCGCAGCACCGATCGGCCGAAGACCCGACCAGGCCGCAACTTCGCCCCGCCGGTCATTCGCGAGCCTCGCGCCGTTCGGCAAGCGCCGCCCGCACCGCGGCGACGATGCCCCGGTAGCCGGTGCAGCGGCACAGATTTGACGACAGCGCATCGAGCAACGCGTCGTCGCCGATGTCGGGCTCGCGCTCAAGAATGCCGGCGGCGAGCATCAGGAAGCCGGGCGTGCAGAAGCCGCACTGCACACCGTGATGCGCGATGAAGGCGTTCTGCAGCGCGTGCAACCCGTTGCCTTGCGCGAGGCCCTCGACGGTGCGGATCGCACTGCCTTCGGCTTGCACCGCAAAGATCAGGCAGGCGCGCACCGGCGCGCCATCGAGCAATACGGTGCAGGCGCCGCAGACGCCATGCTCGCAACCCATATGCGTGCCGGTCAGACCGCAATCCTCGCGGATCGCGTCGAGCAAGGTACGGCGCGGTTCCAGTCGCAGCGAGTAGTCGCGACCGTTGATGGTCAGCGTGATCTCGACCCCTCCGGTCATGTGCAGGCCTCGGCGAGCGCGCGACGGACCATCACCGCGACAAGCTCGCGGCGGTATTCCGCATCAACCTGAAGATCTTTGAGAGGCTCGATCGCCGCCGCGGCAAGCGCCGCCGCCTCGCGGAACCTATTCTCCGATGGCGCCGCACCCATTAGAATCGCCTCGGCCGCGGCCAGCCGGCGAGGGCTTGGCTCGGCGCCACCGATACCGAGGCGCGGTCTTGCGATCCTGCCATCTTCGATCTCCAGCACCGCCAGGGCCATCGCCAACGCATAATCGCCAGTGCGACGGCTGAATTCCGCGAAACCGAACCGCGTACCGGCCGGCAGCAGCGGCAACCTTGCCTCCGCCAGGAGTTCATCAGGCAAGAGTGCTGTTTCCATAACGCCGCGGAAGAAGTCGCTCGATTGAAGGGTCCGCTCGCCGCGATGGCTGACGGCCACCAGTTCGGCGTTCAGCGTCGCGCAGACGAGCGGCCATTCCGCCGCTGGATCCGCATGTGCGAGGCTGCCGCAGAACGTGCCCCGCGTCCGGATCGGATAATGAGCGATGTCGCGCACGACGGTCGCGAGCAGGGCGCCGAGCGGCCCCGCCGCCATCGGGCGGTGGAACGCCGCGTGCCGCACCCGCGCGCCAATCCGGAGCCAATCTCCCTCGGTCTCCAGCCGGTCGAGCCCGGCGACCCGGTTGATGTCGATCAGATGTTCCGGGCGCGCCAAGCGGAACGCCATGATCGGCACCAGGCTCTGGCCGCCGGCCAGTACTCTCCCGTTCTGCGGCGCCAGATCGGCAAGCAGCACGACCGCCTCGGGGACCGTCGCCGGGCGGTGATAGGCGAATGGCGCCGGCTTCACCACGCCACTATAGCAGACGACCAAGCCGTCCTTTGGTGATACGATGGTCGGCAAATCGCAGCCGCAGGGGTAAAGGCGGCGATCGAGCTGAAGGCGGTCGACAAATTGCTGAGCACGCCGGTGGCTCACAGGCCCCCGCCGCCGTCCCCGAAAATTCGCTTTCCTTTGTGACGCCCTCAGACCCGAATTGCCGTCAATAACCGATAAATAGAATGTCCGGCTGCCTCCATGTCTGCGATACCGGCGTCGAGGGCGTGATTGCCGCACCCAATACGGTATCGCGTATTTGAGTATTTTCGGCAGTAAAATTCGCCGATAGGACGCCGACGCGGGCCCAAGCCTCCGAGCAAAAGTCCTTCGAGCACAAGCTGGCGACGTTCGGCTCATGACGGCCAGTCCCGCGGCGCATCTGAAGGACGACCCCATTCTTTTCCGGGTGAAGAAGTCTACCGGGCGCACGCCGCTGCTTGCCTCGACAGCATCAACGCCGGTTGGAACACCGAGCCGGGGACGATTGCCGGTGCCGAATTGCTACGAGGCAAAAATCTCGCCGAGCTGCTGGATTGAGTTCAGCACCTGCTCCTGCGGCAAGCCTAGCCACTGGCAGCGCATGATGAAGTGATCGACGCCGAGCAGATCGCGATAGCGCGCGATCTCGTCCTTTACCGATGCCTTGTCACCCATCATAAACCGATCCGCGCGCGAAATCCTCGAACACCGGCGAGGTGCGGTCCTGCAGTCCCCGGGCTGCGTAGGCGTTGTACTTGTATTCGAGCGGGCCGCGGCATTCCTCGTGGGCCGTGGCGTGGCTTGCGCCGACATAGCATTCGACGGTGATGGGAAACTCTATTGGGGTCCGGCCATATTCCGTCAGTGCGGCGCGATGGTCTGCATCAATGGCGCCACCTTGCCGAGCCCGCCGCTGTTGACGATCATCCATGCGTCGCCGATCCGCGCCGCGCGTCTGACCGACACTTCGGCCTGCCCAGCGATATAGAGCGGCGGTCCGCCCGGGCGCACCGGCTTTGCTCCGATGCCGGCGTCGTTGACCGTGTAGAAGCGGCCGGCGTGTGTCACCCGGTCCTCGGTCCACAGCCGACGCATCAGACGGATCGCTTCGTTGAACCGCGGCGCGCGCTCGGCGAGGCTGACGCCCAAACGCGTCAAACTCCGACTGGCGGCAGCCGAGGCCCAGCCCGAGGATGAAGTTGCCGCCGGTCAGCACATCAAGCGTGGCGGCTTCCTCGGCCACATGCATCGGGTTGAGCGGCGGCAGGATCAGGATATTAGGCCCGATCGTCATCCCTTGCGCGTGCGCCGCGACAAACCCCATGACCGGCGTGATCTGCAGCATCTGCATCGGATGGGTCAGCCAGTGATGTGGAAACCACAGGGACGCAAAGCCTGCATCACGCGCCGCGCGCACCTGCGCTACCATTTCCGGGACACGGCCCGCGAGGTTGAAGCCCTCCGGGAACTGCGTGTTGATAAATAGACCAACTTTCATGACAGGCTTTTCCTTCGCTCGTGATGCAAGCTTACGCTGGATGCACCAGGTCGGAACAGGGTCGTGACCATGGAGGATTCCGCGGATAGCCGAGGCGGCGCGCAACAGTTCTTCCTCGACAGGCAGAGTATTCCGCTCGCATTGTCACCGAAGCGAAGCAAGTCAGGTAGAAATCCATTGGCGTCGACTGTAACGTATCATGAATACTTGAAAGTATTCAAAATAACACCATATTGTTGATGTAACCAAGGAAATTCTCATCGGAATACCGCCACCGGCTCGACGCGCGACGGTGCGTTGGGCTGATGCCGTCAGGAGCATTCCGCTCCGACGGAGAACATCCCGATGAAATACGCCATCGAGCGCCAGTACCTCCTGCCGGTCTTCCAGCACCTGGTGATCGTTGCCGATACGGTCGACGACGCCTGCCATCAGACTGTCGAGCACGACGATTGGCAAGACGCCAGGGAGGATTGCGACAGCGCTCACGCCACCACGATCACGGCGATCTGGCCGGTCCCCGACGATGTCGCCGATGACGCCATCGATCCGACGGGCATCCTCTACGGCGAGGGCGCCGACAGCCTGCCGATCCCCGAGCAATACGCCGGGGCGGCAGACCCGATCCCGCCGGCGCCGCTGCACGGCAGCCGGTTCCGCGACGCGCCGGCGATCGTCGACCCTGGTGCTTCTAACCCAAGCGGCATCGCGCAAGCGATCCTCGACGCCTGTCGCGAAATTCGCGCCCACGCGCCCGGCAACCCGACCGACGACGACCCGGCGATCCGGCTGATGGCCTATCAGCTGGCCGCGGTCTGCCAGGTCGCTCCCTACGCGCTTGAATGCTTCATCGCCGATGAAGCCGCCTGCCGGGACCGGCTCGCCGAATTGGGCCTGCGGGCCTTCGGCATCGGCTGATCGCCGGCATCGCCCACGAGCCCCTCGCAACCACCGTTGCGGGGGGTTCGGGCGTCGAGGGCGCTTCTGCCCTCGTTTCATCAAGGAACCTCCCATGGCACATCAGCTCACCATCAGCAACGGCCACGCCGCAATGGCGTTCGTCGGCGAGGCGCCCTGACACGGTCTCGGGCAAAGCCTGACCGAAGGCCAGCCGATCGAAGTATGGCTGAGGGAAGCCGGTATGGATTACGAAGTGCTCCGCGCGCCGGCGCTGTACACCCCCGAGGGGAGCAGCATCGGCCGAACCGTCGAGTTCAAGGACCGCTTCATCCTCTACCGTTCGGACAACGAGACGCCGCTCGGCGTTGTTTCCGACCGCTACCAGATCGTCCAGCCCAAACAGGTGCTCGAATTCTTTCGCGACCTCTGCGACCAGCAGGGGTTCGCGCTGGAGACCGCCGGCGTCCTCTATGAGGGTGCCCGCTACTGGGCGCTCGCCCGCGTGCCGCTCGACTTCTCGCTCCAAGGCGATGAGGTCCGCGGCTACCTGCTGCTCGCCACCAGCGCTGATGGTTCGCTCGCGACCACCGCCAAATTCGTCTCGACCCGCGTCGTGTGCAACAACACGCTCGGCGTCGCGATGAACGAGAAGAGCAAACACGCCATCACCGTCCGGCATTCCACGAGCTTTGACGCCACCGACGTCAAGGTCGAGATGGGACTGCTCGAAGACGGCTGGAACGCGTTTGCCGGGAAGTGCCAACGGCTCGCCAATACGCCGCTCTCCCGGAGACAGGCCCTCGACATCCTGATTGATGCGATGGGCAACCCGGAGAAACCCGTCAAGGAACAGCCGAACGCCCGCCCGATGGCGAGCATCCTCGATCTGTTCGACGGCAAGGCGATCGGCGCCGACCTGCCAGCCGCCCATGGCACTGCCTGGGGGCTGGTCAACGCCGCCACCCAATACTACGACCACCGGGCCGGCCGGAGCGCCAACTCCCGCCTGTCTTCGGCGTGGTTCGGGCCGGCCTCGGCGTCGCGCCGGCCGCAGCGGGGCTCCTCGACGACGTGCTCAGCGCCACCACCCTGGCGTAGCCCAACGCTTCCCGCGCCCTCACCCCCGCACACCACCCGTGTGCGGGGGTCGAGGCGTTGAGCCCGTCAGGCATCGCGACGCGGCCGGAACCCCTCCTCGATCAGACGAGAAGCCGGCGGCGGTCTATGTCGGAGTTCTGACGCGCGGCGAAAAGCTCCCACCAGCACGGCCTCCTCCCCCTCGCCGACCAGAGTTGACGAGGGCCGAGGCGTCACGAGCATCCCGCTCGCGAAGGTTCACCGTCGCCGGCGAACTCTACACCCGCAACGAGACCCTTCCCGAACACTGGAAGTATCGGCCGGGTCTGCGACCGGTAGACCCGGACGACGGCAATACCGTCATCGTCGCCGGCGCCGCTGCCGCGACCCTCTTCGAGTTCATCAAGATCATCGAGGCGGACGCCAGCCGGCTCAAAGCCGCGGGCAAGGATTACTGAGCCCGGCCCCACCCCCATGCGTCACCGCGCGTGGGGGCCGGGGCGTCGAGCAATCCCGCTCGACAGGAGATCCCCCGAGCATGAGCTTTAAGCCCGAAGTCATCGCCGACAGTTCCGGCAAATGGTGCGGCAACGCCCTGCGTTTCGCCACTCGCGAAGAGGCCGAGGCCAATGTCCACGACCTGATGATGCGCTGGTTCGCCGTGCGCGAGACGCGCGTCGTCAAAACCGACGATCCGGTCAACTCCCGGTACCGCGATCACCTTCTGACCCCGCTCTAGCCGATCTCTCCCGGCCCGACCCCCATGCGTCACCGCGCATGGGGGCAGCACCTTCAGGAGCATCCCGCTCCCGAAGGAGAACCCTCATGCGGTACAGCTTCGAGCCGGGAACCATCCAGACCGGTTTCGACTGCCACAAGAATTTGGGGTCCCAACGGGGCCTTTGCCGTGATTGTCGACCGGATCGGCCGAGCCGACACGGTCGCGCACGCGATCACACTGGGTCACACCGAAGACCTCGCCCATTACCGCGCCAGGCGCCTCGCTGCTCGGCTTCTCGCAGATGCTGACCGCGCACGAGTTGCGGCAACTGGCCCGCCTCGCTGAGAGCGAGGATTGGCGCTGGCTGGTGATCCGCACCCTGATCCGGTCGGTCGCCGACATCCCCGAACACCCGAACGATCTCGACACCTAGCCGCTCTCCACCCCGCCCCCGTACGCCACCGCATGCGGGGGCGAGGGCGTGCCGGCATCCGGCCGGCAGAAGGAGAACATCACATGCGCTTTCCAACGAAAGCCAAATGCCGGGAGTGGCTCGCGACCTTCGCACCGACCGACATTGTCGGCCGGCGCCACTACAGCCGCGAGTGCCCGATGGCCCGGTTTGTCCGGTGGACCTTCGGCGACATGAAGGCGACAGCCTTTGTGCTGCCGCCCCGGCTGCTGGTCTACGACGCCGACAGCAAGCACGAAATCGCGTCGGCCCGGCTTCCCGCCTGGGCCCGCAAGATCGTCCTCAGCGTCGATCTGAAACGAACCGACGACCCCAAAGTCACGGCCGCTGAAATCGCCGCCCTCCTGCATTAGCCGCCCGACCCCCGCAACCACCGTTGCGGGGGCATGCGGCTTTGAGCAATCCCGCTCATACGAAGGAGAACCCTTATGGGATACACCCATTACTGGAACCAGTCCCGCAGCTTCAGCCGCGAGGAATGGTCTCAGATCCGCTCCGATTTTGAAGAACTGAAGGACGTCCAACACGTCCAAGGCATTCCCCTGGGCAATGGCTCAGGCGAACCCGGCACGGCGCCGGAAATCTCGGACAGCAAGATCTGGTTCAACGGAGTAGGCGACGACAGCCGCGAAACCTTTTGCCTGAACCGCGTTCGGAGAAAGAAGCAATCCTGGCAGTCGGCCGCGGGAAACGATTTCTGCAAGACCGCTCGCAAACCCTACGATCTCGCCGTCACCGCGGCGCTCTGCTACCTCACCACTGTCCCGGACCCGGCGGCCTTCACGGCGAGCTCGGACGGGTACGGTAAGGACTTCCTCGATGGACTCGCCGAGGCCCGGCGCGCGCTCCCGCGCTACGCCAATATCCTCGACATCCCGATGGACGTCATGCGGAGCGACCGCTGGTGCGGTCCCTGGGTGAAGAGCTACGAGCTTAGCGGCTTCGACGTCAACTTTTGCGTCGATGGCAAAGGCTCCGTGGAGAACATCCAGACCGGCGAATGGTACTGCTTCGAGACGCATCTGGCGCTCGCGCAGTACCTCGACGCGCACAAGAGCGTGACATACCGGAAACCCCATCGCGTAACCTGGCATGAAGGCCGCACCGTTGATTTCATCAGCGGTGAGCCGACCATCTGGAACCCGATGGGCACGTTCGACAAGGCGCGGCACGACCGCCTGGCCCACCACCAGCGCGCGGCCCTGCTGCCTTTGTTCCCGCCGGATCCTGAGCACGCGCAGAAACCGCCCGCCTATGTGCGGCCGGGCGACATGCCCGACCCCGCCACCCGCGCCTACTACTTGGAAGACCTGCTCGCTCTCTGAGCCGACGCGCCCCCGCAACAACCGTTGCGGGGGCGCGCGGCGGCAAGGGCATTCCGCCCTGGAGACAGTTACGATGAAAACCATCCCATTTGATCAGCCGACCCATTTCGAGGCGCGCGGCCGCAACGGCTACCTGCCGATGCGCGGCGTTGTCATCTCCGACATGGGCAACGGCGACTTTGCCGAGATCCATCTCAACCCGATGAAACGAGATGGCAATCCCAGCGAGGCCTGCCGGATACCCATCCGGAAAAGCGCGCTGCCCGGGCTGATCGCCGAACTCCAAAGGTTCACGCCGGAACCGCCGCTGGCCGTCTACGTCGTGCTCAAAACCGTCAACGCCGTGACCACCGTCTTTTTCGACGCCTTCACCGCCCGTGACCGGGCCGAGAAGGCGATCGAAGAAAACATGGCCGAAGGCAGCCTGAAGCGCGACTGCTACGCGGTCTACGAACTCTATCTCTCCGGCTGAGCCCCATGCCCCCCGTACGATGCCTCGTACGGGGGGCGGGGCGTCAGCAGCATGGAACGGCACCCCCGGCGCGCAAACGCGTGTCGGGGCCGCTCTGTCGAGGCATTCCCGCCTCAACGGAGACAAACATGCAAACCCAATTGATCCCCGTATCGCAGAATGCCAAGACCGGGCCGATCCCCGTCTCGATTACCGAGCGGGCTTCCTGCTGGCCCGGCTGCGCTCTCTATCAAAATGGCTGCTACGCCGAAGCCGGCGCTCTCGGCTTCCATTGGCACCGCGTCTCGCATCGCGCCGCCGGCGGCTCCTGGGCCGAATTCTGCGCGCAAATCGCCGCACTTCGCCCCGGCCGTCTGTGGCGCTACGCCCAGGCCGGCGACCTGCCCGGCCACGGTGCGGCCATCGACGGCACCCTCCTCGACGAACTCGTCGCCGCCAATGCCGGCAAAAGGGTGATCGCCTTCACCCATAAGCCTGTCCTCGGCGACGACCCGGTCGCCGGCGACAACCGGCGGCTGATCGCCGCCGCCGTCGACGTCGGCTTCACCGTCAACCTCTCGGCCGACAATCCCGCGCAAGCGGACCACTTGGCCGAGCTCGGCATCGCCCCGATCGTCACCGTGCTCGCCCATGCCTATGCCCGCAAGGCAGTCCGGCACCGGTTCAAACGGCGGCGTGACGAGTGGGCGGAGACGATCGGCGAATGGCGCGACCGCATCGCCCGGCTGCCCCGCTATACCCCGGCCGGCCGGCGGATCGCCATCTGCCCGGCGACCTATGCGCGGCCACCTGCAAGAGTTGCGGCGCCTGCGCCCGCCTGCGCGATGCCGTCATCGGCTTCCCGGCGCATGGCGCCTGGCGGCAGGTCGAAGCGGCCACCGCCGCACCTGACGTGCCGGAGGGCCAAAGCTGGGCCTTCCGCGAGCATCGCACGATGGCCGAGATCATCGCCGCTGAAGCAGCAGCCTGACGCCTTCACCCTGCCGACCCACCCGTCGGCAGGGTCGAGGCGCCAGAACCTCACGCTCCGCTAGGTTGTCGAAGCCAAGAACGTTGTTCAGCGTTGCGGCGGGTGGTTTACCGCCGAGGGCTGAGTGTGGACGGCGGTGATTGTAGTTGGCAATCCAGGGGGTCATGGCGTGGCCTCGCTCGGCGGAGGACTGGTAGGCGCGGGCGTAGGCCCATTCGCGCAGGCTGGTCTGGATGAAGCGTTCGGCCTTGCCGTTGGTCTTCGGGGTATAGGGCCGGGTGCGGATGTGTCTGATCGCGGCCTCTTTGAGGCGGGCCCGCAAGGCGTGGCTGCGGTAGGCCGAGCCGTTGTCGGTCATGATGCGCTCGACGCTGACGCCGAGGCCGGCGAACCAGGCCAGCGCCCGGTCGAGAAAGGCGATGGCGCTCTCTTTCTTCTCGTCGGGCAACAGCTCGGTGTAGGCAAGCCGCGAGGCGTCGTCGATCGCCACGTGGAGCACCTCCCAGCCGATGCCGCGCTTGCGGTGGACGCCCTGATGATAACCGGTGATGCGGTGGCCGACGCCGTCGATACGGCCGAGCTTCTTGGTGTCGAGGTGCAACAGTTCGCCCGGCCGCTCGCGCTGGTAGCGCACCACCGGCGCCGGCGGGTCGAGCGCCTTGAGGCGGCCGAGCCCCAGCCGGCGCAGCACCGCCCCCACGGTCGAGCGCGGCAGGCTGAGTTCCCGGGCGATCCGGTTGCCGGTCATCCGCTGCCGGCGCAGTTGCTCGATCTCCTCGGCACGCGGGTGCGCCGTCGGGCGGCGGTATCGCGCGGGCGTCGAGCGGCGATCGCGAAGGTCGATCTCGCCGCCCGCGCGATACCGCTTCAGCCACTCATAGGCACGTCGCTCGGACAGCCCGGCCGCCGCCGCAGCGTCCGCAACCCGCCAGCCTTGCTCTTCAATCCGTCGAACCATCAGGAGTCGACCTTGCGGCGTCAGGCGCGCATTCTTGTGCACGTTCATCCGGGACCTCGTGGGGCTGCAGTTGTTCGGTCTGGCAACCACAGCTTCCCAGTCCTACCCCGGATGAACAACCCTTCATAGCTTCCACAGCTAGGGAAACGCCGAACAATGCTGGCATAGCTGGCGTGATGGCGGCCATGGCATAGTTTGTGACGGCGGCATTCCTGGAACAGTCTGCGTTTGGTAGAAATCAGGTTTGTATTGGGGTTTTCCTGTGCTGTTTTCGGGGTCAAGACAAAGTCCGGGCGCGATCAGGCACGGCCCTGCGCGAGCAGCGTTTTCTTGACGATCACCAGGTTGGCCAGCGCGAACAGGGTGCGCAGTTGCGCGGTGTTCTTGAAGAGGCCGCGATAGCGCAGCTTCTTATGGCGGAACAGAGCCTGCCCCGGCGCAGGCCGGGGTTCTTGACGATGTGGAACGGGTGCTCGACCCAGGCCCGCACCGGCGACAGCGCGCGTTCCACCACCTCGGCCCAATCTCGCAGAGCCTTGGGCAACGCCTTGATGATGCTGCGCTTGACCGCGATGTTCCAGTCGACATCGCGATCTTCAAGTTCGGGCCGCTTGTCCGCCCCGGTATAGCCGGCATCGGCGAAGACTGCCTCCTCCCGACCGTGCAGCAGCGAAGCTGTCTGGTTGATGTCGGCTTCGTTGGCGGCGGTGCCGGTGACCGTGTGCACCACCCCCGCGGCGACATCCACCCCGATATGCGCCTTCATCCCGAAGTACCACTGATTGCCCTTCTTGGTCTGGTGCATCTCCGGGTCGCGCGCCTTGCTCTTGTTCTTCGTCGAAGGCGGCGCGGCGATGATCGTGGCATCGACAATGGTGCCCTGGCGCATCAGCAGGCCGCGCTCCTCCAGCATCGCACCCACCTCATCGAACAGCGCCCGGGTCAGGTCGTGCTGCTCCAGCCAATGGCGGAAGTTCAGTACCGTCGTCGCGTCCGGAACCACCGCCACCGACAGATCGATGCCGGCAAAGCCGCGCAGCGCCTGGCTGTCGTAAAGCGCGTCCTCCAGGGCCTCGTCGGCCAACCCGTACCACTGCTGCAGAAAGTACAGCCGCGGCATCCGCTCCAGCCCAATCGGCGGCCGGCCGCGTTCGCCCTTCGGATAGAACGGCCGCAGACGACCGACCAGCCGCTCCCACGGCACCACCCGCTCCATCTCGGCCAAAAACCTGCCGCGACGCGTCTGCTTTTTCTTACCGGCGTATTCCGCCTGAGAAAAGCTCCCCTGCCGCTGCATCGCCGTCCCTCGGTCCCCCCAGACGGAAGGATTCTACCCGATGCCAGCCCCAACAGCCGAATTCTTCAGTGTTTCCCTAACCGAGCATCAAGCGAGCTTCGCGCCGCTGGTCGCTACACCCAGACCACCGGCATTTCCGCAATCAACCCCGCACGGGCAATCCTCGTGCGGGGTTTTGTCGTCTTCGGGATATCGCGGCGATACGGGGGCCCCGCGGGGGACCCGAGCCGCCGATGAAAGGGCAGGGGCCCCACCGGATGATAGAAATAGGGGCCCCAAGGAATGGTGGAGGAGGGGCCCCGGCGCATCTCCCAGTCGCGGCAGCTCCAAGCGACAGGTGGGCCGGCCTTTTGCCGAGGGGGTCGGCCGCACAAATCGTAGGCGGAGGGTCTGACGATGAGGATTTACCGGTCGCTGCGAGCGCCGGCGGCGGCGCCTCGCCGCGGCGCATAGCCGAGAGCACGCGCGTATTTCTTGACCGTTGCGTAGGGAATGCCGGTCATCACACTGACCGCGTGCCAGCTCTTCCCGGTTTCGAGACCGGCCTGCAACCTGTCGCGCGTCCGCTTGTCGATCGGCGGGCGGCCGAGGCGCCGGCCCATCGCCCGGGCGCGTTCGAGCCCGGCCTTGGTGCGCTGGCTGATCTTCTCGCGTTCGAGCTTGGCGAGCGAGGCCAGGGTCGCGAGCAGGATGTTGCGGACAATCTCGTTGTCGGTCGAGAGATGCTCCTCGGTGTAGCTGTGAAAGCTCACACCATGGGACGCGAGGCGCTGCAGGTCCATGACGGTCGCCGCCATGCCGTCGCGGGTGAACCGGTCGAGCGCCCACACCAGCACCATGTCGAAGTCGCGCCGCGCCGCGTCGGCAAAGAGCCGTGCATATTCCCTGCGCTGCTCGGCACCCTTGCCGCCGCTCTCGTGCTCGACATATTCGGCGGCCACCCGGTAGCCCCGGCACGCGCACCATGCGCGCAGTTGGCGCAACTGGTTCTCGGGATCCTGGCCCTTGTTGTCGGTCGATACCCGGGCGTAGATCGCCACGCGCGTCGCTGAGCTCATGGCTGACAAACGATCATTACCCCACCATCGCAGACGGCGCTGCTGTGCCCGGCGCCGCGAACCGAAAGCAGCGCCGCCGCTTCGCGCGTGAAATCGACGGCGGCCCCCACATCGGCCGCGCCGGCGCACCGCACGATAATAGCGGGCCGCCGGTCGATCATGGCGTTCCAGACACTGCGAGCAACGCCGTAGATCTCGTCGTGTTCGGTCAGGACCGCGCCGCGAACGCGCGCTTTCAAAGCGTCCAGTCTCTCGCTCGGAACTATCGTCGTACCACCCGAGAGCTTTGCCAGATTGATGCCCATGTGATCCTCCCATCATCTTGTGGGACACAAGATCGGCGGATGGCGGCCGGAAACAACTTCACAAACTGAATCGCGCAACCAGATAAGGCGGCGGACGGCCTTGCAAAAAAGCGGAGGGAGGGCAGCATGCCAGGGCAAACCGGATACGGGCAGTTCTGCCCTGTAGCGATGGCCGCGGAGATCCTCGGCTTACGCTGGACAATCCCGGTCCTGCGCGAGCTTTTGTGCGGCTCCAAGCGCTTCAATGAGCTGCGGAAGGGCGTGCCGCGGATGTCGCCCGCTCTGCTGTCGCAGCGCCTGCGCGATCTCGAACACGCGGGCCTCGTCAGGCGAGAGCACAACGCCTCGGGCGGACCCGAGTATAGCCTGACCGAGGCCGGCGAGGATCCATAGAGGGGTCGTGGAAGGCATCGGCGGCTGAGGCCAGCGCTGGATCGACGCCGAGATACGCCTAAGAAATCTCGACGCTTCTTTGCTGATGTGGGATATGCGCCGCCGCATCGATCCGAAGCCGATCCCCGTGCAGCGGGCGGTGATTCAGTTTCTGTATCCCGAACAGACGCGAGCGCGGCAGCGCTGGTGGCTGATCATCGACAACGGAACGGCCGATTTGTGCTCGGTCGACCCCGGTTTCGACGTCGATCTTTATGTCCGCAGCGACCTTCGGACAATGACCCAGATTTGGATGGGCTTGACCACGGTCACGGCGGAGGAGAGCGCCGGTCGGCTGATCCTAACCGGCAATCCGGCCCTCAGACGCACGGCGCAACAATGGCTCGGCTTTAGCGTCTTCGCCGTACATGAGAAAAAGCGTGCCGCCAGTGTCGCCATGCGCGTCGCATAGCTGAAAACCCAGAAAATTCGACACGACGGATCGTGGGACTGACCGAAACGGCTCGCGGTAAGTGAAGCGAGACCTGCGAACCGCAGCGCCTCAACCGACGCCCACGGATGCCGCGCGGCAATCAGGGTGAGAACGGCACGTCAATCAGGATGAGAAAGCGCCGCTGGGTTTGTGACGCAGGGAGGGCGTAGCCCGACCGAAGTCGCGAATCCACGGCGGCGCGAACCCGGAGAGGGGCGCGCATCCGGCGATCGCAGCCGGCTGGATATGGAGCGGTTCTTCATACCGATGAGGAACCGCACTTGCCCGGCCGCCACATCACCGATTGCCAGATGAGGCTGTATATGAGTTTCCGTCAGACCGAGACGCCGGCCGTTTCCGCCGCCAAGGCCGGGTTCGCGACCTCCAGCGGCTATCGCTTCGAGCACGACTCTCGAATGCCCTCGCAAAAGAAAGCCCCGCGCGGCCGGCGGCGGCCCGATCCGCTGGGCGAGGTATGGGACAGCGAGGTGGTGCCGCTGCTGAAGAGCATCCCCGGTTTGCGGCCGGTCGCCATTTTCGACGAGATCCGGCGGCGCCACCCCGAGATCGGCGCCGGCATCCGCCGCACGTTGGAGCGGCGCATCCGTACCTGGCGGGCTCTGCATGGCACCGAGCAGGATGTCATCTTCCGGCAGGAGCACCCACCGGGTCGACTTGGGCTGTCCGATTTTACCGACTTGCGCGATCGCGGCGTCAGCGTCGCCGGGGTGCCGCTTGATCACCGGCTCTATCACTTCCGTCTGGCCTTCTCGGGCTGGGAGCACGCTCGTGTCGTGCTCGGCGGCGAAAGCTTCGTGGCGCTGGCCGAGGGCCTGCAGAATGCGCTGTGGGCGCTCGGCCGCGCCCCGTTGCAGCACCGCAGCGACAGCCTGTCGGCCGCCTTTCGCAATCTTGACGAGGACTCAAGGCAGGATCAGACCCGCCGCTACGAGGCGCTGTGCGCGCATTACGGCATGGAGCCGACCCGCAACAATCGCGGCATCGCACACGAGAACGGATCGATCGAAAGCCCGCACGGCCATCTCAAGCAGGCGATTGAGGACGCGCTGTTGCTGCGTGGCTCGCGCGACTTCGACAGCTTGGATGCCTACCGCTGCTTCATCGACGAGATCGTCGGCCGCCGCAACGCCCGACTGAAGAAGCGGCTGGAACTCGAGCGCCCGGCACTGCAGTCGCTGCCGGAGCGCCGCACGACCGATTACGAGGAGACGATCGTCATCGTCACCTCGACGAGCGGCTTCACGCTCAAGAAGGTGTTCTATTCGGTGCCGTCGCGACTGATCGGCCATCGCCTACGGGTGCGCCTGTACGACGACCGGCTCGACTGCCTTCTCGGCAGCACCCCGCTGATGACGCTGCGCCGTGGCCGGGCGCATCCCAGCGGCAAGCGCGGTCATGTCGTCGATTATCGGCATGTCATTCACGCCTTGCGGCGCAAGCCGATGGCTTTGCTCAACCTGGTTTATCGCGAGCAGCTCTTTCCACGCCGCGCCTACCAGCGCGCGTTCGAGGCGCTGTTGGCGGCCGACGGCGAGAAGCGGGCGTGCCGCACCATCGTCGGATTGCTGGCGCTGGCGCACGACCGCGCCTGCGAGGCCGAACTCGCCGGCATCATCGACGCCGAACTCGACGCCGGCAGACTGCCTGATCTGGACATCCTCGGCCGGCACTTCGGGCCCGATCCCGCCGCCA
This sequence comes from uncultured Alphaproteobacteria bacterium, assembly GCA_963799085.1. GTDB lineage: Bacteria > Pseudomonadota > Alphaproteobacteria > ATCC43930 > CGMCC-115725 > AP-15. The sequence goes on from CAWCWA010000010.1 coordinate 255,133, forward strand.
TTCCAGACATCACCGTCAAACTAACGCCGCTGCATCTCTATGACGAACTCGGCATCGTCCGGGCGGGCGGTGCCGTATGAAGGCCGCCGACCCGATCGACACCGCCCGCGTCGAGCTGCTGCTCGCCGAGCTGCGCCTACCGGCCGTCAAACACGTCTGGGCGGCGCTGGCTGCCCAGGCCGACAAGGAAGGCTGGCCGGCCGCGCGCTTTCTGGCCGCGCTCGCCGAGCACGAGATGGCCGAACGCGTTCGCCGCCGCATCGAGCGTCATCTCGCCGAAGCCCGCCTGCCGCCCGGCAAGACCCTCGACACCTTCGACTTCGAGGCCGTTCCGGTGGTCAGCAAGGCGCAGGTCATGGCGCTCGCCGCCGGCGACGCTTGGCTCAACCAGGGCGCCAATCTCTTGCTGTTGGCCCGCCGGGCGGCGGCAAGAGCCATCTGGCGGCAGCGCTCGGCTTCGCGCTCGTCGAAAACGGCTGGCGTGTGCTGTTCACCCGCACCACCGATCTCGTGCAACGGCTGCAGATCGCTCGTCGCGAGCTCGCCCTCGAAGCTGCGATCGCCAGGCTCGACAAATATCACCTACTGATCCTTGACGACCTCGCCTACGTCACCAAGGACCAGGCCGAGACCAGCGTGCTGTTCGAGCTGATCAGCGCCCGCTACAAGCACCGCTCGCTGCTGATCACCGCCAACCAGCCGTTCGGCGAGTGGGGCAAGGTCTTTCCCGATCCGGCGATGACCGTCGCCGTCGTCGACCGCCTCGTGCACCACGCGACGATCTTCGAGATGAACGTCGAAAGCTACCGCCGCCGCGCTGCCCTCGAACGCAAACGCGGCCCTGGACGGCCGCCCGTCACCGCGACAATCAAAGCCAACGCCTGATTGACGCTCAGCGACAATCAAACCTTGCGCCGCCCGCAATCAGCGACAATCATCCGGATGCCGCGACGCCGGATTCCCACCCTGATTGTCGCCGCTTTCCCATCCAGATCGCCGCGCTACACACGGATGGCCGGGATCGGCGGCGAGCCGCCGACGCTGGATGGCGCCACGTCCGGTGGGAGGCGCCCCGCAACGGTCGCTCGAAAGGCATCACACCTGTGGGTTTTTAGATGCTTTGAGCCCGGCCTCGAAAGGCCCCAAAGGAGAGGGCCAGAATCTAATTGCCAGTCGATGCAAGCGCTGGCCAGCGGTAATCGGGAAGTTGGAGGGTGTCGATGATATCCCTGCCGAACGCAAATCTTGCCAGCCCCGGGATTGCGAAGGCCTTGATCACTTGATTGCGCAAGAATAAGCCCCATCGGGTCTTTGGTGCAAAGACGGCGGCAAAACGTTCGGCACCCTGCTGTTTCAAACCGATGTAAGCCCGCAAGAGCTCTTCATATTTGCCAAATGCCTGTTCGTGCCGTCCGTCCGCTTTGGCGAGCTCGCCCGCCAGCACGTAGGCGGCCGTCATCGCAAGTGCCGAGCCTTGCCCGGCCATCAGCGACACGCAGAAGGCAGCATCGCCCACGAGCGCGACGCGGCCGCGAGACCAACGGTCCATCCTGATCTGGCTGACGGGGTCGAAATAAAGCTCCTGCGCGCGCTCTAGTGCGTCGAGGATGCGCGGACATTCCCACTTTCCATTACCGTAACGATCATGCAGCAATCTCTTCTGCGCCGGCAGGTCGAGGGTCGCCGGAAGGCGATCGACGGTGGCGGCGAAAACGAACAAGAACAGCATGCGATCGTCATGCAATGCGAAGCGCCCCAGCATCCGGCCCGGTTCACCGTATGTCACGTACACATCTTCATCACGCGGTCGGTAGCCGCGGACCTCGAACGCCGCGACCACGTAGCCGAGTTGCTTCTCGAACCGGTCCTGCGGTCCGAACGCCAACCTGCGAACGTTCGAATGCAGACCGTCGGCACCGATCACCAGATCGAATCGACGCTCGCCGCCGGTCTTGAATTGAACCTGCACACCATCCGCGCGCTCTTGCAGGCCGGTAATCTCGTCGCCGAACTTAACGTCAGTCGTGCCCTTGATCGTATCGTGCAGCAGCCGTGAAAGGTCGCTGCGGCCGAGCGTCACGTAGCGTCCACCGGTCAGCTCACGGAACACGTTTGTGCCAAAGCCGGCCATCCGCTCGCCGCGGTCGTCGACGATCCGTAATTCACGCATGTGATAGCCGATGCGTTCGACGTCGCCGGCCAGGCCCATGCGTTCGGCGATGTCGTAGCCGAGACCCCAGAAGTCGATGACATAGCCGCCGGTGCGCAGCGCAGGCGCAAGCTCGATCAGCGTTGGCTCGAACCCTGCTGCTTTCAGCCAGAATGCGAGTGTTGGTCCGCCGATCCCTGCGCCGGAAATCAATACGGTCTTATCATTCATACTGGGCGGGCTAGCACCTGGAGGGCAGTCACGGCAAGAGTTCCGGATCGAATTCGTCAGTTGCCCGCCACCGCAGCCAACGGCCGGTTACGGCGTGCGCCGTGCAAAGGCGGCGCTTTCCAGTGGGTGCAAGGCCCACCCGGCAAAATCGCTCCAGCCGGAAGCAACCGGAGCAGGCATGGAGGCGACGAAATGTCTGAAGCCTTCGGGTAGCGGCCACAATTGGTGACCGCGCGAGTGTGCAGGCCGCAACGCGAGTGAACGCCGAGCAAGCCTCGAAAAGGTCGATGTGCAGGCCGACCCGACCGCCGTATCGGGGAAGGCTGATACGGCTGGGTGGGATGAGCGAGGACTACGCCCAGCCGCTGCACCGGGGTAATGGCGGCAGCATGTACACAAGGAAAGCGCACGCAACACGGGAAGCCCCATTGCGTGATCAGGGATGATCAACCGGACGCCCGTGAGGGACAGGCCGGGCGCGGTGGGGTGGCGGAGAGGCTCGTAGTACCGCTGAAGCCGGGTAATGCCGGTGGAGGGAAGGGGCCTCAGTTCAAGACAAACGCAACAAGTGGCGAGGGACCGGGGATTGGGAAACCTATCAACTCCGAAACGTGTTCAAAAGCTGCAGATGGCGTTGCACGCGAAAGCGAAGGCGGAAGCTGGTTATCGCTTCTACGCGCTGTACGACAAGATCAGCCGCGACGACATCCTGGCGCATGCCTATGCCCAGTGCCGCTCGAACAAGAGCTTGCCCCTGCGGAGGCAGGGGGCGCACCGGGGGTGGACGGCCAGGACTTTGCGGATATCGAAGCGTATGGCGTGGAGCGGTGGCTGGCCGAACTGGCGCTTGCGCTCAGGGAGGAGACGTACCGACCGGAGCCGATCAGACGCGTGTTTATACCGAAGGCCAACGGCAAACTCAGGCCGCTGGGCATCTCGACTGTGCGGGATCGGGTCTGCATGACGGCAACGATGCTGGTACTGGAACCGATCTTCGAAGCCGACCTTCCACCCGAAATCTACGCCTACCGCGCCGGGCGCAATGCCCAGCAGGCTGCCGTGGAGGTGGAGGAGCTGCTGTTCCGTGGCCATCCAGAAGTCGTGGACGCCGACCTCGCGGACTACTTCGGGAGCATTCCGCACGCCGACCTCTTGAAGTCGGTGGCGCGCCGCATCGTCGATCGGCGCGTGCTGCATCTGATCAAGATGTGGCTGGACTGCCCCGTCGAAGAAACCGACGAACGAGGCCGGAAGACGCGCACGACGGAGGCGCGCGACAAGCGGCGCGGCATCCCGCAGGGCTCACCCCTCTCACCACTGCTGGCGAACATCTACATGCGCCGGTTCGTGTTGGGGTGGAAGAAGCTCGGCCTTGAGGACAGCCTTGGCACTCGCCTCGTCACCTATGCCGACGACCTGGTGATCCTGTGCCGGAAGGGAAACGCCGAAGCGGCGCTGCACCACCTGCGCACGATCATGGGCAAGCTGAAGCTGACGGTGAACGAGGGGAAGACACGGATCTGCGCGGTCCCGGAAGGGGAGTTTGACTTCCTGGGCTATACGTTCGGGCGGATGTACTCTCCGGAGACGGGCAAGGCCCGGCTGGGCTACCGACCGTCAAAGAAGAGCCTCAAGCGCATGGTCGACAGAGTCCACGCGCTGACCGTCCGAGCGGCTACTTGGCAAGAGACCACAAGGCTGGTGGAGCAGTTGAACCACGCGCTGCGCGGATGGGCGAATTACTTTAGCGTTGGCACCAGCCGCAAAGCGTATCGGGTGCTCGACAACTACACGGCTATGCGGTTGCGCCGGTGGTTGCGCTTCAAGCACAAAGTCTGGCGACGCAAGGGCGGAGCCTATCCACTCTCGCACCTCTACGAGCACTTCGGGCTCGTACGCCTGACCCGGCTTGGTCGCGGCCCGTCGTGGGTGAAGGCGTGACGTCTTGTCCGAGAGCCGGATGCGGTAAATCCGCATGTCCGGTTCGATGAGCGGGATGTGGAAACGGCGCCACGGCCGAACCAGTGAGGCATCGCCAGACGAAAGGGGCGGAAACAGATATGTTCGACCTACAGCCACCGCGCCACATCTCGACTCTACGCATCTTCCTCGTTGCCGCGCGGTCCAGCGAAGGTCGCCTTACCCAAGCGACAGCCTGCGCTCACCCTCAGCGGCGGGAGGCGGTCTTGATGCCCCCCTAAGAGACCTTGCCGGCGCGATCGGTGAACAGCGCAGTCGGGTGGATATCTGCCCTTCTCATCCTTGTATGGGGCGGAGGCTGTCAAGGCGAGATCGATCGGGTTCGACGGAGACGATCGGAGGGGAGTTCGCGGTAAGGGCGCGGATGCTCGCGCCGCAACCTTGTATTCGGCTGATCCGGTGGGATCGTGACCATGATGCAGTCATGCGCATCGGCGCGAAGCTCGGGGTGGCGGGCCCATTCTGATTGCCGGCATCGAAGCCATGGATGGGATCGGGTCGAATGCCTTCTCGGATCGTCATCGGCATCCGGCCGAGCGCCGGCGCCGAAACGTCGAAACCACTGTCGCGGTAGCCGCTCGGCGCGCCCCGGTTACGCCGCGCGCCGCAGGACAACCCCCTGTGGGACCGCGCCGGTCGTTACCAAGCGCCACAAGGCAATCAGGAGCTTGCGCGCCAGCGCCACAACCATGGTCTTACGGGCGGCGCGCGCGGCTTCAGTGCGAGCGCGGTACCATTGCGCTAGAGCGCTGTCGCGCTGGAACAGCAGGAAGCGCCAGGCAAGCTGGATCATGCCGCGGCGCACCCGGGCATTACCCGCCCGGGCCAGTCCCTTTTCGCGGCGCCGGGTGCCGCTCTCGTCGGGCGCCCCGGTCAGTCCCGCATAACGCGCCAGTGCCCGTCGGTCACGCAGGCGCCGCGACAAGACTTCATGGGCCAGCATGTCGGCGGTTTCGAGGCCGACGCCGACGATCTGGCTCGGCAACTTGGTCATGGCATCGGGAGCAGAGGTCGGGTCGGCGGGAGTTTGCTCGAGCCGTCTCCGGCGGTCGGCTTCGACCTCTCTGATCTGTTCTCGGATCGCTCCGAGGCGGACTATCGATGGTGCCATTCCCTCGTCGCTCGCCCCATCCTGATGCCGAGGAACACGGTATCGGGCGCGGCCGCGCTGATCGCGGTCGCGTGGGAATCGAGCATCCCCTCGCAATGCTCGCAGTGACGCCCGCCGACGCTGCTTTGCAGGTGCGGCTGCTCGGCCAGCTTGATCAACGGCGCCGACATGTCGGACCAGGTATCGCCGCCATCGCTGCTGCGCAGCACACCGCTGACCTCGAGCGCGGCATAGACATCGTCCGGCCGGTTCGGATCGACCGTGATGCGCAACACCCGGGTGTCGAAGCCGGGGATTTCGCAATGAGCGGGCGATATCGCTACGGGCAACCTGCTCCAGGTTTCGCCGGCGTCGAGACTGCGATAGAGCGCGACCGGTGCGGCGCCCGCATACATGACATTCGGGCGGGTCGGATGGATGGTCAGCGACCAGATCATCACACCGCGATCGGGAAAACCAAGCCGCCGCCAATGATCGCCGCCATCGGTGCTGCGATAGCGGCCGTCCTGCGTGCCAACGAAAATCACATCCGGGTTGTTCGGATGCGCGAGGATGACATGGACTTCGACGTTTTCCGGGAGGCCGGCAGTCAGCGCTTCCCACCGGGTTTCTCCGGAAGTGCGGCGAAACAATCCTCCGCGCGACGGGACGCCGCTGCGGGAGGCAGCGGCTCCTGCACCCGCGAAGATCCGGGTTTTGCCGTTCTTCAAGGTGATGCTCCGTTCATGGCGATAGGGCGGCGATTTCGTCGCCGTCGGGAATTTCGGTTCGGCTCAGCCTAGCGTTTGGCGCCGCTTTGCGCGAGCATTCGGCAGGCAGCAAGTGGAAGCGACGAAAACGGAAAGGGAAGCGCTAATGCTGATCGTCGACGGACAGATCCATCTCTGGGAAAAGGGGACGCCCTCCGCGCACCATCGCCAGGAACCCTATTCGGCCGAGCAGGCGATCGCCGGTATGGATGAGGCAGGCGTCGACCGGGCGCTGGTTCACCCGGTGCTGTGGGACCCGGACTCGAACGAGCTGGCGATCGAGGCGGTGCGCAAATACCCCGACCGTTTCGCGATCATGGGCTGGTTCTATCTCGACGACCCGCAGGGGCGCGACCTGGTCACGCACTGGAAGGAGCGGCCGGGCATGCTCGGCCTGCGCTTCTATACCAACGAGCGGCACCCGCAATCCTGGTTCACCGACGACACGCTCGACTGGCTTTGGCCCGCCGCCGAGCAAGCCCAAGTGCCGGTGTCGCTCGGCGCGGCGATGTTCCTGCCGACCGTCGGCAAGATCGCCGAGCGTCACCCCGGTCTGAAGCTGATCGTCGATCACATGGGCGTGCCCCGCGCCAGCATGGGCGAGGCGGCCTACCGATTCCAGCCGGAATTGCTGGCGCTCGCCAAGTATCCGAACGTGGCGGTCAAGGCGACCGGGCAAGCAGGCTACGCCGAGGATGAATATCCGTTCCGCAGCCTGCATCCGCACTTGCATCGCTGTTTCGACGCCTTTGGTCCCGAGCGGATGTTCTGGGGCACCGACATTACCCGCATGCCTTGCTCCTGGCGGCAATGCGTGACTTTGTTCACCGAGGAACTGCCGTGGCTCAAGGGCCGCGACCTCGACCTCGTCATGGGTGAGGCGCTATGCAACTGGGTCGGCTGGCCGCTTCCCGCCGGCGCTCGACGCTGACGCGATCCACGCGCGGGCCGAGGCGCCGGCTGGTTGTCGTAACGGACAAAAGGGCGTCTCGGACAATCCCGCGATTATCGTAATGGTGGAGATTACTCCTTAACGTCGGCAAATTCCGTACGCGTCCAGTCGGGCTGCGGGATCGCGCGGTAGCCTTTTCTGAGCGCTGCCGCCCAGCGATCGCGCAGCATGCGAAAATAGGCGTCGTCCTCGGTGATGCGCCGCTTGATCTCAGGAGAAAAAGCGCCGCGCCGATAGACCAGGAGGTCGATGGGCATGCCAACCGTAAGGTTGCTGCGCAGCGTTGAGTCCATCGATATCAGCACTAGTTTTACGCCGTCCATCAGACCGGTGTCATAATCGACGACACGATCGAGGATGGGCTTGCCGTATTTGTGCTCGCCGATCTGCAAAAATGGCGTGTCGGGCGTCGCCTCAATAAAGTTGCCGGCGGAATAGATCTGGAACATACGCATGCTGCGGCCCCTGATCTCGCCGGCCAGCAATACCGAGACGTCGAAAGTTACGTTCTGCGCCCGCAGCGCGTGACCGTCGCTGGCGTAGACACGGCGCACCGCCTCGCCAATCAGCTGCGCTCCCCGGAAGGGCGTTTGAACGGTATAGAGGGTCTCGACCCTCTCCTCGTCCTCGATACCCTCGTGGACGAGATTTATCACTGCCTGCGAGATCGCGAGATTGCCGGCGGTCAGGAGGACCAAGAAACGCTCGTCCGGGATCTGGAACACATGCATCTTCGAGAAGATCGAGATGTTATCGACGCCCGCGTTGGTGCGCGTGTCGGACAGCAGCACGAGCCCATCCGCAAGGGCGAGGCCGACGCAATAGGTCATAGTTTACCCTCGGTGGCTCTTTGTGAAACGGCCGGAACCGGCGCCAATTCCCGTTTGGCACGAAGCATGTATACTGGTTAGACGGAACGCGTACCGGCGGCTTGTCGCATTTCCCGTACTGCCTGCATCGCTGCGAAGAGGTAAGAGAGGGACCGACATGCGATTAGCTGGAGGTGGTCATCGCGACCGTCTTCCTGGTGCTCGCTTGGAGAGGAGACCGCTATGGCCAAGAATGGTTTTAAGCTGATCGACGCCGAGATGCACGTGATGGAGCCTGTCGATCTGTGGGAGCGCTACATCGATTCCGAATTCTCGGCGCGCGCGCCTCGCCGGCTCGACGAGCGCCGATGGGACATCCGAACTGTCGTCGAGGGCGAGATCATGGCGGCAATGCCGGGCGGTGATTGGCCGGCGCTGACCGACGCCGAAGAGAAGGCGCTCGCGGATCGCTATGCGGAGGAGATCGCGCGGAATTTCGATCCCGAAATCTCAGGTGCGGGCGATGGACAAGGAAGGGCTCGATCTGGCGATCCTTTTTCCGACCTCCGCGATGTACGTAACCGCGTTCACTCGGATGGACCCAAGGTTCGCGGCCGCGGCCTGTCGGGCGTACAATGATTGGCTGCACGACTACATCCGTGCGGGCGACCCCAAGCGGATGTTCGGCGCCGCCGCGGTTTCGCCGCACGAAATCGAAAGCGCGGTGGCTGAAACGCGCCGAACCATCACCCAACTTGGCATGAAAGCGATCTTCCTGCGCCCGAACATCTTCAACGAACGCCCATGGCACGACCCGTACTACGACCCGCTATGGGCCGAGTGTCAGGAGCTGAACGTTCCGATCGGCTTCCATGAGACCACCGGCTCGCGCATGAAGGCCGCGGGGACCGACCGCTTCAAGAGCATGGGGATCGCGCACATTTCGACGCATTCGATGGAGCAGATGCTTGCCTGTATGGACGTCATCATGGGCGGCATCATGGAGCGGTTCCCGCGGCTTCGCTTTGCCTTCTTGGAGGCGCAATGCGGCTGGTTGCCGTTCTGGCTCGACCGAATGGATGAGCACTACGAATGGCGAGAGCCCTATGGTGAGATGACGCACCTTGCAATGCCGCCCTCCGAATATTTCCGCAGGCAAGGGTTTTGCGCGGTCGAGTGCGACGAGGCTTTCGTGAGCCACGTCGTCGCAGCGGTCGGCGACGGCAACCTCGTCACGACGACCGATTACCCGCATGGCGATTCGAAATACCCCAATGCGATGGACCGTTTCCTGGCGTTGCCGTTGAGCGAGGAAAGCAAGAAGAAAATCCTTTGGGACAATGCGCTACGCCTCTATGCCCTATAGGCCTGATATGAAAATCGGGTTCATCGGGGTCGGAAATATTGGCGCGCCGATCGCCGGCCAGTTGCTGAAGGCGGGCCACACGCTGATGGTGCACGACCTCCGGCGCGAAGCAGCGGAAGGGCTGCTTGGTGTGGGCGCCACTTGGTCCGACTCTGCGGCGACGCTTGCCGGAGAATGCGAGGTGGTAGCCACATGTCTGCCGGGTCCTGCCGAGGCGGAGCAAGTCTGTCTCGGGCCGGGTGGGATCGTCAGCTGTATCAAGCCGGGCGGGCTATACATCGACCACACGACGAACTCCCCGCTCTTTGTCCGGCGGATCCACGACATGTTTGCTGCCAAAGACGTCGCGATGCTGGACGCGCCAGTGAGCGGCGGCATGGAAGGTGCCCAAACGCGGGACCTGCTGGTCATGGCGGGCGGCGAGCCGGCTGTGTTCGAGCGCGCGCGGCCATTGCTCGACGCGATTGCCAAGCGCGTAATCTACACTGGCGCAATCGGCACCGGGTCAATCGCCAAGATCATGCACAACAGCGCCAGCTTTACGCTTGACCTCGTGATGGCCGAATGCTGGACGACGGGGATCAAGGCCGGGATCGACGCCGCGACGATCGTCAACGTCTTCAACGAGGCAGCGCTCGGCCAGATGATGAGCCTCAAGGTGCGCCTACCCGCCACCTGGCTGCGCGGCGATTTCGATCCGCGGTTCTCGCTGGCGCTGGCGCGAAAGGATCTCGGCCTCGCCCTCGAATTGGCGCGCGCCACCGACACGCCGATGCCTCTCGCGGCGATCTGCGAGCAGGAGATGATCGAAGCGGTCGAGCGCGGCTGGGCTGGTCGAGACGCTTCGATCTTTCTCACCCTTCAGGAGGAGCGGGCAAAGGTTCAGGTCCGCCTGCCGGCCGCCTCGCGCGAGCACCCGGAGGCGGTCTAGGCCCCGGGTTGCTTCAACGATGAGATGTTGTTCAGCACGTCGTCATTTGCTGGATCTACGACAACCCCATACGCCTGCCGCACGTATTCGACCGACAGCTTGCCTTCCGCGACATCGTGGGCGACATGCGCTGGATCGCGCTCGGCGGGGTTGCCCCAGCCCCCCGCTCCGCCAAGGACGTGCCGAAACACGTCCCCATGTCGGATCGTCAGCCGGCATTTCGAAGGCAGTTCACGCATCTCGCCGTCGTGCCACAGCAAGTTCATCGAGGGTGTGCCGCCGCGTCCGCCTTGCAGCCCATACGGTGCATGGACCCGCCGGTCGGTGCGCAATTGCAATACACCTTCCTCAGCAAGGAACCGGTACTGCCGGACGAGCGCGAGGCCGCCGCGGAATTTGCCGGCGCCGCCACTGTCTGGTAAATAGCCATAGCGTTCGATCATCAGCGGATATTCGGACTCGACGATCTCGATCGGATTGTTCGAGAAATTGACAACTGCGCTCGCCGCGGCATCGATCCCATCCTTGGTCGGTCGCCCGCCCCAGGATCCAAACAGGAATTCCAGAAAGACGAACGGGCGCCGTTCCGCGTCGTAGCCGCCAAAGCTGATCCCGGTGTCGCCGCCCATTTCGCACGCGAACACGCGATCGGGAGCGATCTGGGCGAGCGCGCCGAACAATGCGTTGGCTAATCGAAAACCGGTCAATCCCCGCGCCGCGACCGGGGCGGGCATAACCGGGTTGACGATTGTGGCGGGGGGCGCCACGACCTCTATCGGCCGAAAATAGCCTTCGTTGTTCGGCGGGTCGCCGCCGATCAGATGGCGGACACAGGCGTAGACGGCCGATTTCGTAAAGGGCAGCGGCGAATTGATCGCGCCTCGCACCTGCGGCGCAGAGCCGCTGAGATCCGCGATCAGCCTATCGCCGTCGATCGTAATCGCGACACGGATCGGGATCGGGCCGGGATCGATCCCGTCATCATCGATCCAATCCTCAAAGGCGTAGGTCCCGTCCGGCATTGCGCGAATGGCGTTGCGCGCCAGCCGCTCTGCCTGATCGAGCAAAGCATCCGTGCATGCGCCGAACCGTTCGGGACCATACCGGCTAGTGAGATCCAACAGACCTCTCTCTCCCGCAGCGCAGGCGGCGAGTTGTGCGCGGACATCACCCAGTACCTGACCCGGCACACGGACGTTGCGCTCGATGAATTCAAAGACGGCATCCACCGGCTCGCCCTGTTTGTAGAGGCGCGTTGGCGGGATGCGGAGCCCTTCCTGGAAGATCTCGGTGGCGTCGCAACCGTTGCCGCCAGGCGTCATTCCACCGACATCGAGCTGATGACCGATCGTCGCCGCCCAGCCAATCAGCGCGTCGTCGCGCCAGACCGGCTTGATGATATAGAAATCGGGCAGATGCGTCCCGCCCTCATAGGGATCGTTGAGAATAAACACATCGCCAGGTCGGCATGACGCGCCAAATTTTCGGGTAATGCAGCCCATCGCGTCCGGGATCGAACCAAGATGCAACGGCAAGGTCATACCCTGGGCAATGAGGCGACCCTGCCCGTCACACAGCGCGCAGCTCATATCCATCGAATTCTTCAGATTATTGGAATAGGCGGTGCGCACGAGCGCAATCGCCATTTCGTCGACGATGGCATCCACGGCGTGCTTGAGGAGTTCAAGCAGGATCGGTTCACTGAGCTGACGCTGGTCCATGTCAGGCCCTGATCCTAATCACGATGTTGTTGAAGTCATCGAGCCAGGCGGAGCAGCCGGGCGGCACCAGTGTCGTAGCATCATATTCGTCGACCAGCAGGGGCCCGTGCCGCGGCTCTCCGCGCGCCAAGTCGAAACGATCCAGAACCGGTGTCTCGACGACGCCATCGTGTTGGCTGAAATAAGCATCGCGCCTTCTTTCCCCGAGTTGGTCTCTGGTGCAGTCTTTACCCCGCAGAGCGGAGGGGAAGCTGTCACGCGGTTGCCGAGCGATAATACGAAGATTGACGATTTGCACCGGATCGCCGTCGGCACGATGGCCGTAGGTACGCTCGTGCTCGCGCGCGAAGATGTCGGCAATCACTGTCGCCGGTGACTGCGGATCTGGCAGCGGAATTGTCAGTTCAAAGGATTGTCCGGCATATTTGGCATCGACGGCGTAGGCGATTTGCGGCGAGGTCACGTCGCGCAACAGACTTCTTGCCTCGTTCGCCAGCGCTTGGAAGGCGCTCTCGACGGCGCCCTCCCTCAATTCGGCCAATGGTGTATTAAGCGTCCTGACGAGGTGATGCTCGATCTCGGCTTCGAGCAGACCAACAGCGCTGAAGACACCTGGCGCGGGGGGCACCAGTACCGTCCCGACTTCGAGCGAGCGAGCCATTTCGGCGGCAAAGAGCGGGCCACAGCCACCGAAGGCAATCAGCGCAAAGTCCCGGGGATCGCGGCCGCGTTCGATTGTAACCGCACGCACCGCACGCGCAATGCCGGAGCAGCCGACAAGATAGGCGCCGTAAGCCGCGTCCTCCACGGACAGCCCAAGCATCGTGGCGACCTGCGTGGAAATCGCACTCCGCGCTTTGGCCGCGTCCAGTCGCAGCCCGCTTGGCAATTGATCCTGGGCGAGATAACCGAGGGTCACATTGGCGTCGGTCAGGGTCGCCATAGTCCCGCCGTTGTCGTAGCAGACCGGCCCCGGCACCGCGCCGGCGCTGGAGGGGCCCACATGCAAAGCCCCGGCGTCATCGACCATGACAATGCTGCCTCCGCCGGCGCCAACCTCGGCGATATCGATCGCTGGTGTGCGTAACAGATATCCTCCACCTTTGTTGAGCCGGCTGCCGCGCGAGATCGGGCCCCCCACCTCGAACTCGCTTGATCGCCTTATCTCATAATCCTCGACGACGGATGCCTTCGCCGTCGTGCCCCCGATATCGAGGCTGACCACATTGGCAATGCCGACTTGGCGCGCCACCGCCGCCGCGCCGATCACTCCAGCCGCCGGCCCGGATTCGATCAGCTGGACCGGCCGGGCTCGTGCGCGCGCCGCGGTCATGACCCCTCCGTTCGACTGCATCGTCAGCAATGGCGCCGCGATGTCGGATGCGCCCAGCCCGGCTTCGAGCGAGGACAGATATCTATCCAACACGGGCATCACATAGGCATTCGCAACGGTCGTGCTGGTCCGTTCGAACTCGCGGATCTCCGGCAGGACTTCGGAGGAGAGTGTCAGATAACCCAGGGAGTCGCTCACGGATAGCCGCGCCGACCGCAATTTCATGCGCCGGGTTGGCATAAGCGTGGATCAGGCACACCGCGACGGATTCCAGGTTTTCCGAGGCAATCCCGCTGATCGCCTGTTCGAGTGAATTCCGGTCGAGTGGGCGGATTACCGCACCGCGATGGTCGAGCCGTTCCCCGACCTCGAAACGCCAACGCCGACGCACCAGCGGCGCCGGACGCTCCTGATCCATGTCGTACAAACGCATCAGCCGCAGCCGCCCGATTTCGAGCAGGTCACGGAAGCCTTCCGTCGTCACCAGCCCGGTGCGGGCGCCCCGTCGTTCGATGATCGCGTTTGTCGCGACGGTCGTGCCATGGATCAACTCCTTCACGCTGCCGCCAGCGATACCTGCCTCCCGGAGCACGTCGCGGATCCCGGCAAAGATCGCCTCGGCATAATTGCCGCTGGTCGATAGGACTTTGCGGGTGACGATGCGCCCGTCATGAGTAACGAGAACAAGGTCGGTAAAAGTGCCGCCAACATCGACCCCGAGGCGACACGCGGCATCCCCGTTCATTTCGTATTCACTTCATGTTTGCGTGCCACGGCGTCTCCTCCTCATATGCCGATTGGCTCTCCGCGGACCACCTCCCAGGCGTCGGGGCGATCCCTGATGTGCCGCCTCCCTACAACAGATCAAACTTGTGCTCAGCCTCGCGCAGTTGGTCGGCATCGTGACACCGTAGCCCAAAGACTGGATATAGGCAGGCTTCTGCTCGAACAGCATATCCGTGCCGACCTGGTCCCGGCAGCCATGGCCCTTGAACGAATCCGAGGTTGGACCGGCGCTTGCTTGGGAGAACGGTGACTGCGAGAAATAACGCCCGGCCCGAAAGGGAGCCGCGGGTGCGCGTATTCGGCCTACCGGAAGAGGGCGGCGGGCCATATGCTCTGCCGGTTGCAACGGGTGGGAGACCTGGGCATGGGCGGGCTGGTGTTCGACGGCTTGAAGGTGATCGACTGCGCGAGCTTTATCGCCGGGCCGGCCGCGGCGACGGTCATGTCGGATTTCGGCGCCGCGGTCGTCAAGATCGAGCCGCCGGGCGCGGGCGACCCCTATCGCCGCCGGGCGACGCCGCCAATCGGGCCGGGTCTCGAAAGCAATCCGGGCTTTGTTCTCGACGGCCGCAACAAAAGGAGCCTGGCGCTCGATCTGCGCCAGCCCGAAGGGCGCGCTGTGTTGCGAAAGCTCGTCGCCGAGGCCGACGTTTTCATTACGAATTATCCGCCGCCGGTGCGCCGCCGCCTCGGCATCACCTACGAGGAACTGGCGCCGCTCAACGACCGACTGATCTATGCGTCCTTCACCGGCTATGGCGAGAGCGGGCCAGAGGCCGACAAGCCGGGCTTCGACGCGACGGCGTGGTGGGCGCGCTCGGGGCTGATGCACCTCGTACGGGCGGGCGAGGAGACACCACCGGCGCGCTCCCTGCCCGGCATGGGCGATCATCCCTCGGCGATGGGCACCTATGGCGCCATTGTCACGGCACTCTACCAGCGCGAGCGCACCGGCAAGGGCGCCTATGTCGGCTCGTCGCTGCTGGCGAACGGCCTCTGGGCCAATGGCTGCTCGGTGCAGGCGGCACTCTGCGGTGAAAAAGTCGTGCCGCAGCCACCGCGCGAGCGCGGGCTGAATGCGCTCAGGATCCACTATCGCTGCCGCGATAATCGCTGGATTTTGTTGTCGATCGCCGCCGACGAATGGCGCTGGGAAAAGTTCAAGGCGTGCGTGAATTCGCCAGGGCTCGACGATCCCCGTTTCGCCACGCACGCCTCGCGCGAGGCCCATGCACGCGAACTGATCCCGATCCTCGACGAGATTTTCGCGAGCAAGGACCAGGCGGAATGGCGCCGGGTTCTCGACGCGGCCGGGCTGATTTTCGGGATCGTCGCCGATATGGACGAGATTCACGAGGACGAGCAGATCCTGGCGAGCGAGGCGCTTGTGCCGTTTGCCGACGGCAGTTCATTGACTGTCAACAGCCCCTTATGGATTGCCGGCCAGGAAAAGCTGCCGCCCCGCCCGGCCCCCAAAGTCGGCGAACACAGCGCCGAGATCCTGCGCGAACTAGGCTACGCCGACAGAGATATCGGCGCCCTGCGCGACGCGGGTATTGTTGGCTGATCTCCATCTCGCGATTTGGGGCCCGGTCCGCCGTCCTGGCGCCTGCCTTTTACCAATGCGAGACGATCTCGTATTCTCCAAAGAGAGCCGGCAATGCCCGCCGTGACAGCAGCTTCACCCCGGGCACGAGTTCATTGCTCGAGATCCCGCGTTCGGCCAGATCTTCCTCGGATGATATGGACGGGGATCTTACAATTCTCGAGGAGATCGATCACGTCGTGGTCCATCTTTGGCGCTTGCGTCTGCTTCCATTCCCCGACTGTCAGACCCGGCGCCCCCTGCCCGGCGAGCGCATAGTTAACGGCGTTGCCGCGCAATACCACGGTGTGTGCCCCGCCCGCCCCCTGCATCGCCGCAAGCAACCACAAGATCGTGTCATCCTGCTCTTCCATCACCGCTCGATAGGCCAACTCGACGATGTTCAACGACTTCTTGGCCATGGCGTTGCCTCATTTTGTCGGGATCACGAGGGTGTTGTCGGATGCTTCGGTGAAGGCCTGAAAATCGGCCGGCGAACCTCGTCGCGTGCCGGGCACGAACTGGTTTACTCCGCGTTCGTCGACACACATGCCACAGTTTACCCAGTCGATCTTGCCGCCATTCTTCAAGGCCTCGGCCAGCAATGCCGCGACCTGATCCTTTGTCGTGGGATGGTTCTCTTCGGCGACGTTCTTGCCGTGCACCGGGTTCGGGTGCGGCGTCTGAGGCGCGAAGGCTAGTGCCGCGGCACCCTCGTAGGCAAAAACGTTGATGTCGTGGCCGCGCCGCGCGGCCACGTCGAGGATGCGAAACGTGGTGGTCAGGTTCGCCAATTCGTAGGGCGCATCCATGAGCGCGAAGGTCAAAGTTTTTTTGGGCATCGTCCCCTCCTCAGTGCCAGAGCGTCTTGTGGCCGGCCTCCAGATGGTCGACGATGACGTCGATCGATGCGGCGACGACACCCTCAGCCAGCTTCGAGATGCCACGCTCCCGCAGTGAGAAGTCGTCCGCGAGAACCTTGACGCCGTTTTGGCCCAGCGCGGACAGCGTGGCGGAGTGCGCCGATGGACGCGCCGCCAGCACGCCGTTTTGGATAAGCAGCAGGGTCACTTCGTTGCCGGCGTCGACGAGGCCCTTCGACAATTCATAGTAGTATGCGACGTCGTTCGATTCGAACGGGTCGCGCGAACTCGATTAATAGATAGTGGCCCATGTACTCTCCGTTGCTCTCAATCTACGTTGTGCGGGGCGGATTTGCCCACGCTATGGTACCCGGCCCCTGTGTTCAAGCGCGGGTTGCTCAACGGGGTGGGAACCCGAGGCGCGAGGGATGCCCGGAGTAGGTCGGAGATATGGGCAAAATCGCTGCCGCAGAACGGAAACCGCGCATGGCCGGCAAAGCTGAAACCTATCGCGATCTTGCGGCGCAACTCTCGGCGTTGATCGAGGGGGAGGACGACATTGTCGCCAACGCGGCCAATATGGCGGCGCTGGTTTGGCATGGGTTGCCCGACCTCAATTGGGCGGGGTTCTATTTCCGGCGGGGGACGGAACTGGTGCTGGGGCCGTTTCAGGGCAAGCCCGCCTGCGTGAGGATTGCGATCGGGCGGGGCGTGTGCGGGACGGCGGCGGCGCAAAGCGCCTCGGTGCTGGTTCCTGACGTGCACAAATTTCCAGGCCATATCGCCTGCGACGCGGCGTCGCGCTCGGAACTGGTCGTCCCCTTAATCAGGGATGGCGCGGTTCTGGGGGTGCTCGACCTCGACAGCCCGACCCTCGGCCGGTTCGACCAAGAGGATCGGCGGGGTTGCGAACAGTTGGCGGCACTGCTGGTTGCGCACCATTGCCGGCGGCCGAAGCCAGCCGACGACATTGATCCGCAATCGGGCTGTCGGCTGCCGCTGCCGCGGCGCGAGGATCTCGACGAGGAGGGGCGGCGCGCGTACGACCGCCTCGCCGATCCGGCGGGTGGGACGTTGCGCGGGCTCAAGGGGCCGGGCGGCATCCAGTTGCACAGCCCCGAACTGTCGCGCCGCTCGCGGCCGCTCAACCATTATTTGCGCTATGAGGCGGGGCTTGGCGGACGGGTGCGCGAGTTGGCGATCCTGGCGACCGCACGGGCGCTCGACAGCGCCTTCGAGTGGGCCGCGCACGAGCCAGCGGCAGTGGCCGAGGGGATCGTACCCGAGGTCATCGACGTCGTCCGCCACCATCGCGGCACCGAGGGGCTCGACGCGGCAGACGCCACCATCATCGAACTGGCGCGGGAGATTTTCGAGCGGCGAGCAGTGCGGCCGGCGATCTATGCCCGGGCGCTGCGGCAGTTCGAGCAGCGTAAGCTCATCGATCTCGTGGCGCTGATGGGGAATTACGCGGCGACGGCCGCGCTCCTGACCGCTTTCGACATGCAGACCGAGACGCAGGCGCCGGTTCTCCCACCCGCACTTAATCGTCGATGACGGCGATCGCCTCGATCTCGATCATCGCGTCGGGATCCGCAAGGCGGCTGATCTGAACCGTCGTCGAGGTCGGCGTCGCGGGACCGAAATAGCGCATGCGCATGTCGGGATGCTTGGCGAATTCCTGGTAATCGGTGACGAAGGTGTTGGTCTTGACGATGTCGGCGAGCGTCGCGCCGGCGGCTTCGAGGCAGATCTTGATGTTCTCGCCGACTTGCTGGATCTGGGCGCGCATGTCGCCCTTGCCGACGCAATTGCCTTGCGCGTCCCGCGCCAGTTGGCCGGCGACAAAGATCATCTTGCCGGTCCCGCTGACGGTGACGACCTGCGTATAGCGCGCCTGGCCCTCGACCATGCGGACATGGATGCCCTGCGGCTGGATCTTTTCGCGCTTGATCGCCATGTCGTCCCCTTTCCGTATAATGCCGGCTGGATGATAAGCCGTGCCTGAGCCCGGCGCCATTCGACAGCGAGGGTGCGATGCCACTGACCAATCTGCGCCACGGGATCTTTCTGCCGCCCTTTCATCCGAACGAAGAGAACCCGACCCAGTGCCTGGAGCGCGACCTCGAGCTGATGCAATGGCTCGACAAGCTCGGCTTTCATGAGGCCTGGATCGGCGAGCACCATTCGGCCGGCTACGAGATCATCAGTTCGCCCGAGATCTTCATCGCCTTTGCCGCCGAACGCACGAAGAACATCCACTTCGGCACCGGCGTCGTTTCGCTGCCCTACCACCACCCGATGATGGTCGCCGACCGCATCGTCCAGCTCGACCATATGACGCGCGGCCGGGTCATGTTCGGCGCCGGGCCGGGGCTCCTCGCCTCGGACGCGATCATGATGGGCATCGATCCGTTGACCCAGCGCGACCGCATGGCCGAGTCGCTCGATGCGATTCTGCGGTTGTTCCAGGGCGAGGTCGTCACCGAGAAGACCGACTGGTACACGATGGAGGGCTGCCGGCTGCACCTCCTGCCCTATACCAAGCCCTATCCCGAGGTTGCCGTCGTCAGCGCGATCACGCCTTCGGGCGGGCGGCTCGCCGGCAAGTACGATCTCGGCATGATCTGTGTCGCCGCGACCAACCCCTTCGGCTTCGACGCGCTCGCCTCCAATTGGCAGATCGCCTGCGGTATCGCGGCCGAGCACGGGCGTAAGATGGATCCGAACCGGCTGCGCCTGGTAGGCCCGATGCATATCGCCGAAACTCGCGAGCAGGCCTACCAGAACGCCCGGTTCGGTTTCGACAATTATCTCGGCTATCTCAACAACAACCAGCCGCGCTTTATCGTGCCAGCGGGGCAGGACCCGCTCGAATGGTTCGTCGAGAACCGCTATGGCGTCTGCGGCACGCCGGACGATGCCATTGCGCTGATCGAGCGGCTCTACGACAAGCAGGGCGATTTCGGAGCCTTTCTGCAGCAGGCGCACAATTGGGCCGATTTCGAGGCGACCAAGCGCTCCTACGAACTCTACGCGCGCTATGTGATGCCGCATTTTAGCCGGCTGAACGAAGCGCGGTCCGCCTCCTACCAATGGTGCGGCGACAACCGAGCCGAGTTCAGCGCCAAGCGCCAGGCCGCGGCAAAGGCGATGTTCGACAAGCACGAGGCCGAACAGGCTACCCGCTCGCGCGACCCAGGGCCAACCGCGCGGCCCGAACGCGGCCGCGAGGCGTGGTGAGGTTTGTCTGCCGATGGCTAAAGGCCGGCTGAGGCCAAATTATCCTCTCAACCTTTGGTAAGGGGGGGAGAGGAAGGGACCGGCGCATCAGCTGTGAGTGGGCGAAGTGCATGCGCTCCGCAGCCCCCCGGGCCCTCCGAGATTCCTCGGGATGACTGTCATCTCCTGAGCCCTCGCGGGCGCATGCTGGCTATACGTTCGTCATAGGTAGTCGGAGGGCAAGCGGTGATCAGGTAAACCGTTCTTTAACCCCTCGACCGTTACCCTGTTACCGCCCAGTTTGGTGCCCTTGAATGTGATCGCAATTAAACAACGCTATTACAAAATCGGCGATCACCAACCTATGAATTACATCTTCCGTCATTGGCGGGGCGAGCTATCCTTACCGGTCAGTTATTGGATCAACGGGCTCCTGCTATCGATTACGCTTTATGTATTGAGCGCCTCGGCTGTCGCAGCATCGCTTTGGCAACTCCGGCTTTTCGGCGCTTCGCTCGTGATAGTCGGTATCCCAATTATTGCGGTATGGCAACTTATCGGGATCCATCGATCAGCCAAGCTGAGAAGTCGGATTCTGGTCAGGCATGGCTAGGCTCTCTGTAGGATTCGGCTGGCTTCGATTGATTGGTTACGTCGTGGGACTTTTAGCGAGCGTCAATAGTGAATGGCACGTTGTACCTACTCACCCCACGCCACCCGTCGCGCATGACCTGACCGGGCTCCGATACACCTATTCGTATCTTCAAGACAATACGGTGATTATCCATGTGAGGGGTGAAATTACCAAAGGTGATGCAGACCGATTTCCGAAATGGGTAACCAACAATATTAAGCGCGGCGATAAAATTTCGGGGATATCTCTGGATAGTCCGGGAGGCAGCGTTCGTGAGGCGTTGCTATTCGCAGACGGTATCCAAAGAACAGGAATCCCCACCATTGTCGGTCTCGGGGACAAATGCGCTTCAGCCTGCTTTCTGATCTTCGCAGCGGGGAAAAGACGCCTTGCCGCCAAAGAAGCTCGTATCGGTGTTCACAGCCTAATGATTAGAGGGGAAGGTGAGACTTGGACGCAAAAGGAAGCACTCTCGATTTAGCCCGTACTGCCACCGAAAAATTTAGCGTACCTCCCTCTATTATCGGCCGAATGGTGGCAACTCCTCTCGATAGGGTATATTGGCTAAATCGATCGGATCTATCTGATATGGGAGTCCAAGTCATCGATGACAGCCCACCGGTAGCGTCGCCAGAGCCTCCGATGACGGCAGGCAGCGGGAATATGGTCCCACATGATCGCGTTCCGCAGGCACGAAAGGTGAAGCCACCGAGTTCAAGTTTATGTTCGCCGCCCTACCGCATGACAGCCACGGACGGCTGCCAAAAATAAGGCTTTAGGAAGCTAAATGCCATTTATACGGGATCATTCACAAGGTGAAGTAGGTAAAGAGACAGAAGTGATCATTAGTCGAAGTAAATCGTCAATGGAGGTAGCGCTGCATGAAACCATTCACATTGTCATCCTCCGACTTGACGGCTTGGATGTCGCAGACGTCGTCGATCAAGATGACGCCACCTGGAACTCGACTGGTCGGACCCGGAAAATTCACTGTTGCCGCTTTGATTGCGCCGGAGGTTTATATGAGCCTCAATAACATTGAGTTCAGTGACATTTCTGTGTCGGCCGATAGAGAGGCGCTCGCAGACAGCTTTCGTCCCGAGGATGTCGAAGGTATTCGCAGATATAATCAAGAATTGTTGGAAGTCAATGTTTCAGTGTCTTTACGTTGGTATGGCAATAACTGTTCTAAGTGCACGTATGCACGATGTGTTGCGTGAAGATAAGATGATGGATGGCACTTCTATCCACAAAATCATCGATCCCATATTGGTATATTCTCCGCATGCCGATGGCCTCAGAAAGAGGTTGGGGAAGTAAGCAAGTCCAACGTCAAGATGGGCTGATACCCGCGACGCCCGGACGACCGCGCCCCCCGAACGCGGCCGCGAGGCGTGGTGAGGGGTCAGCTGGCGAAGAAATCGCGCAATGCGCGGTAGGTGGGTTCGGGGGCTTCCTCGGGGAGAAAATGGCCGCTGTCGATCGGCTGGCCGGTGACGTGTTCGGCGTGGTCGCGCCACACGGAGAGCACGTCGTAGCCGCTCCCTTGCGAACTGTGCTTTCCCCACAGCGCCAGCATCGGCATCGTCAGCTTTCGGTCGCGGTCGGCGCGGTCGTGGACGAGATCGATCGAGGCCCCGGCGCGGTATTCGTCGCAGGTGGCGCGGATTGTCTCGGGGTTCTTGAAGCAGCGCAGATATTCGGCGAAGGCCGCGGGCTCGAACACTGCCGGATAACGCAGCGAGTGGCGCAAATAGAATTCGGGGTCGGCGCTGATCAGCCGCTCGGGAAAGCCGCTCGGCTGGATCAGAAAGAACCAATGCCAGCTCGACGTCGCCGCCTTCTGGTCGATCGTCTCGAAGCGGTAGAGGGTCGGGACGATGTCGAGCACCGCGAGCTTCCGGATGCGCTCGCCATGGTCGCGGGCGAGCCGGTGGGCGACTCGTGCGCCGCGGTCATGGCCGGCGGCGAAGAAACGCTCGAAGCCCAGCGCCGCCATCGTCTCGACCTGATCCTGAGCGAGCACCCGCTTCGAATAGTTGATGTGATCGGGACCGGCGGGCGGCTTCGAACTGTCGCCATAGCCGCGCAGATCGGGGACGACGAGAGTGAATTCGGCGGCGAGGCGCGGCGCCAGCTTGCGCCACATCAGATGCATCTGCGGGTAGCCGTGCAATAACAGCAACGGCGGGCCGGTGCCGCCGGTCACGAGATTGATCTCAGCGCCCGTGGTCTTGATGCGGCGCTCTGCGAAGCCCGGAAAGAAATCGGCCATCTGAGGCTACAGCCCTCTGGTCGCCGGGCCCTTCAATTCGACGGTGTTGCCATCGGGGTCGGTGAAATAGAGCGACGGCCCGTATCCTTCGGCGCCGTAGCGCTCATGGACCTCGCCGACCGTGACACCCTGCGCCCGCAGATGGGCGGCGAGCGCCGTACCGTCGAAGGCTTCGAGCCTGATCGCGAAATGATCCATGTTGCCCTTGCCGGGCTCAGCCGGCGACGGCGCCGGGACAAGGTCGATCAGCGAGGCGCCGGCACGCAACTGCACGAGGCGCGGCTGCTGCAATTCGCGCTCGACATGACAGCCTAGCGCCCGCCGGTAGAAATCGATCGCGCGGTCAAGGCTCGCCACCCGCAATACGACATGGTCGAGGCCGCCGATCCGAACCGGGATTTCGACTGTTGCCGGGGCGCCGGCATCGGGATTGACACTGTCGGGCATTTCTCGCCTCCCATCGCTTTGGTCATGTCAGCTTAGCATGAGCCGGCTCGCCGGCCGGCTCTTTATTGAGGTGTCGCCTGACCCGTCGACGCCTTCGCCGCGCGCGTGTGCTGGCTGCGCCAGGCGCGCAATTCGGCGCGGTCGACGACGCCGTCATGGTTCGCGTCGAGCTGCTCGAAGCGGGTTGTTGCGTGCTTGGCGGCGCGTTCCTTGGCGCGCTCAATATATTGCTCGCGACCGATGGCGCCGCCGGCTGATGGGGCGGGCGTTTCGCGGCTGGAGTTATCGGGCTGGCGGCCCGCGATGGCGGGCTGCGCGACGGCGGTAGCCGATGGCTAGAGCCGCGGCAATCAGGATCAAACGCATGTCGTGAAACCTCTCTCGTGACGACCCCATTCTAGCGGCGTTGCGTCCAGATCATGTCCGCCACGCAAAAAAGCCGGATCAAACGGCCTGCACAATTAGGAAATCCGCTCGTCAAGGGAGTACAGTTCAAAAACAGCAGGTTCGACAACCGCAAGCGGGGAATACGACATGCAATACCGCAGGATCTCGGCCGATTGCCATCTCGATATGCCGTGGATGCCGCCCGATCTGTTCGTCTCGGAGGCGCCACGCGAACTCAAAGACCGGATGCCCTATGTCGAGGACGGCCCGCAGGGGCCGCAATGGGTCGCCAAGAACGGCGCCAATTTCGGGCTGAAAAATGGTGTGGGCCCGGGCGGCGCGCCGTTTGTCCCGGGGCAGAACCACCGGGTCGACAAGATGGCCGAGACCGGCATGTACGAGGACGGTAAAAAGGACATCCGGCGCTGCAGCGACCCGCACCTGCGGATCAAGGACATGGACCGTGACGGTGTCGACGCCGAGATCATCTACGGCATTTTGGGCGCCGCCTCGCGGCTCAACGACCGCGAAGCCTCGAACGAGATGCTGCGGATCTACAACAACTGGCTCCGGGAGTTCTGCAGCCACTATCCCGACCGGCAGATCGGGCTCGCTTGCCTGCCCTATGGCGACATCGACGAGGCGGTCGCCGAGATCCATCGCGTCGCCAAGATGGGCATCAAGGGTCTCGAACTCTCCTGCTCCTGGGACATGGAGCCGATGTGGCACCCGGTCTGGGAGCCGCTGTGGAAGGCGGTCGAGGACGTGCAATTGCCGTTGCATTTCCATACCTTCCCGACGACTACGCCCAGGGCGCGCGAGGGTGTCTCCGGCCAGGTTCGGCGGGCGGCGATGTTCACCGGCGTTTCGTCCTTCCAGATGGGGCTGATCAACATCATCGCGGCGTTGATCGGCGCCGGCGTGCTGGAGCGCCATCCCCGGCTGCGGGTCTCGTTCGGCGAGAGCGGCATCGGGTGGCTTCCCTATGCGCTCGACCGCATGGACTTCGAGTATGAGGACCGCTTCCGCGACCTGATGAAGATGAAGCCCAGCGAATACTGGCGCCGTCAGTGCAAGGCGACGTTCCAACTCGATCCGATCGGCGCCAAGCTCGTCGACGACATGGGCGTCGAGACCTTGATGTGGGGCTCGGACTACCCGCACACCGATGGGATCTGGCCCGAATCCTCGAAGTACATCAAGGAGCAGTTCGCCGGACTGCCGGCCGACGTGGTCCACAAGATCACCTGCGAAAACGCCGGCAAGTTCTACGGGCTGATCAACTAGACATCGCGCGTTGCGTCATACCGGCGAAGGCCGGGACGACGTGACAGTGTCTAAAACTGCACGCGCTGGGTGAGGGCGCCGTCGACGATCAGGTTCGTGCCGGTGATGAAGCTGGCGCGCGGGCTGGCGAGGAAGACGACGGCGTTCGCCACCTCTCCGGGTGTCCCCATGCGGCCCATCGGGTTGCGCGACACCATGACCTCGAAGAGATCGGGGTTGGTTTTCTCGACGGTATTCCATACCCCGCCCTTGAAGTAGACATTGCCCGGCGAGACGACATTGGCGCGGATATTCTTCGCGGCAAGGTTGCGGGCAAGTGCCTTGACATAGGGCAGGAGGGCCGCCTTGACGGAGGCGTAGGGCCGCGGCGCGCCGGCGATTTCGATCGCCCCGGTGGTGCCGATCACGACGATCGACCCGGCCGAAGATTGTTCGAGATGGGGGATCGCGGCCTCGACCCCGGCGACGGTGCTCATGACATCGATTTCAAGGCTGCGGCGCCAGGAATCGTCGTCCATCGCCTGGGCGAGCGCGCTGACATTGGCGATGAAGATGTCGAGGCCGCCGAGAAGCCCCGCCGCCTCCCCGACCCAGCGCCGCAACGCCGCGATGTCGGCCACGTCGACCGACCCGCCATAGGCTTTGACTCCCTTCCCGGCGATTGCGTTTGTCGCGGTGTCAAGCCCGGCTTGGCCGCGGGCGCAAATCGCCAAGTCACAGCCCTCCTCAGCCAAGAGCTCGCAGATCGCGCGGCCGATGCCGCGGCTGCCGCCGGTGACGATGGCTTTCTTGCCCTTGAGACCCAGATCCACCCGCCGCCTCCCCTTGAACGCCTCTTGCAGCGGCAAGAGTAATGCCCGCCGGACGATTTGCAAAAGGTCCGCCGCCGCCGCCATACTGATGCGACAACCGGAGGAGACGAAGACGATGCGCTGGGTACGGTATGAAATGGCGGGCCGGCCGACATTCGGGATTCTCGAAGGCGATACGATTATCGAGGTCAAGGGCGACCCGTTCGCCGGCTATGAGAGAACGGACACGCGCCGGCAATTTTCCTCGGTCAAATTGCTGCACCCGGTCGAACCGCGCACCTTCTATTGCGCCGGGCTCAACTACGCCGAGCACGTGATCGAGGCGGCGAAGAAGCGCGGGCAGGAGCCGAACCTGCCGAAGGCCGCCGATATCGGTTATCGCGCCAACAATGCGCTCTGCGCCCATGGCGACCCGATCATCATCCCGAAGGACGCGACCGAGCGGGTGCAGTACGAGGGCGAACTCGTCGCGGTGATCGGCAAGAAGGCCAGGCATCTGAGCGAGAAGGGTGCGCTCTCCTGTGTGCTCGGCTGGACGATCGGCAACGACATGAGCGAGCGCACCTGGCAGGCCGGCGACCGGACCTTGTGGCGGGCCAAGAACGCGGACACGTTCAAGCCGATGGGGCCGTGGATCGAGACCGATTTCGACCTTGCCGCGGCGCAGACCATCATCCGCGTCAACGGCGAGGAAAAAATCCGGTTCAAGACCGACCACATGCTGTTCGGCCCGGCGACCTTCATCAGCCGGATGTCGCAATATCTCACACTCTACCCCGGCGACGTGGTGTGGATGGGCACCGAGGGCGCGCCGGAAAACGTCAAGCACGGTGACACGATCGACATCGAGATCACCGGCATCGGCACGCTCACCAACCCGGTGATGCGCGAAGGGATGTAAGAACTCGGGAGGGGGGCGCGCTCCCCTCCCCCGGGCTCAGCGGTCGCGCAGTTTGGGGTCGATCGCGTCGCGCAATGCATCGCCGAAGATGTTGATGCCAAAGACGGTCAGCATGATCGCCAGCCCGGGGAAGATCGCGATCCAGGGGGCGGTCGAGGCGTATTCTTCGGCCCCGCCCTGCAACATCAGCCCCCAGGCCGGGACCGGCTCCTGTACGCCGAGGCCGAGATAGGAAAGTGCGGCCTCGGCAAGGATCGCCTGGCCGACCGAAGCGGTGATCATAATCAGAAACGGAGCCATCACGTTCGGCACCATATGGCGGAAGATGATGCGCCCATGACCGAAGCCGCAGGCTCGTGCCGCGTCGACATAGGGGATTTCGCGGATCGCGAGCGCGCTCGAGCGCACGACACGGGCGCAGCGCGGGATCAGCGGGATCGTGATCGCGATGATGACATTGTGGACGCCGGTGCCGAAGATCGACACCACAGCTAACGCCATGATGATCAGCGGGAAGGAGATCACGATGTCGAGAATGCGCTGTAGGAAGAGGTCAACCCGCCCGCCAAAATAGGCGCTGCCGACGCCGAGCGCCAAGCCGCTGAAGCCGCCTATGAAGGCCGAAGAGAGGCCGACGATCAGCGCGGTGCGGGCGCCGAAGATGATCCGCGAGAGCTGATCGCGGCCGAACTGGTCGGTGCCCAGCCAATGCGCCCAGGAGGGCGGCTCGGTCATCGCCGCGAAATCGTTCGCGGTCGGGTTGTAGGGTGCCAGCCAATTGGCGCCGAGGCCGGCGACGGCGACCACCACCACCAGAAAGATGCCGAAGGTGCCGAGCGGCTGACGCCGGATGAAATCGAGCACCCGGTCGGGGAGCGAACGGCGAATAACGCCGACATCCTCGAAGACCGAGACATGGGACGGATCGGGGGCGGCAATCGTCATCGCGGATCACCCTCAATAGCGGATGCGCGGATCGAGCCACGCATACATCAAATCGACGACCAGATTAATGAGCACCGTAATCACGACCACCAGCATGACGAGCGCCTGGGTCATAGTGTAATCCTGATTCTGCACCGAAAGCACCATCAGCCGACCGATGCCATTCAGGTTGAACACCTGCTCGGTCACGACGAGGCCGCCGATCAGAAAGGCGAACTCGATGCCGATAACGGTCACCACCGGCAGCAACGCATTTTTCAGCGCATGCCGATTGATGATGATCCGGTGGATCAGACCCTTGGCACGGGCGGTGCGGATGTAATCCTCGCGCAGCACTTCGAGCATCGCCGATCGCGTCATCCGCATCGAGACCGCGGCATACCGATAGCCGACGGTCAAAGCGGGCAGGATCACGATCGACAGGTTGCGCACCGGGTCATGCCATAGCGGCACGTAATCGATCGGCGGCATCCACGGATGGCCGATTACGAGCTGGGTCACGTCGAGCACGATCAACAGCGAGATGATCCCGAGCCAGAAGGAAGGGGTGGCGATGCCGGCGATCGAAAAGGTGCGCACGAAGAAATCGATAGCGCTGTTCTGCCGCAAGGCCGAGATCGTGCCGAGCGGGATTGCCAGCAGCGTGGCGATGAGCGTCGCCACCAACGCCACTTCGAGCGAGATCGGGAAGCGGGTGGCGATTTCCTGAACCACGGGCTTGCCCGACCACATCGAGGTGCCGAGGTCGAAACGCGCCAGACCCCAGATGAAATCGAGGAACTGCAACGGGATCGAGCGGTCGATCCCCGCCTCGGCGCGGCAGGCGGCGAGCGCTTCAGCGGTGAAGGTTGTGCCGCCCGAGCCGAGGCGAACCAGGCAGATGTCGCCCGGAATGAGGCGCATCATCATGAACACCAGCAACGCCGCCCCCAGCAGGGTCGGGAACAACAGCATCAGGCGCTTTATGATATATCGATACATAGCCCTATCTCATGTTCCCGACCCGCCGGCCGCATCCTTCCGCTATCTCTCGAGCCAGACTGTCGCCAGATCCTGGTTGATAAAGTGGCTTGGGCTGATTTTCCAGCCCTTGACGTAGGAGCGATAGGGGATGATCCGGTACCACCACAAGACGAACATCTCGTGGGCCTCGGCGTCGATGACGTATTTTTCGAAGTCGCGCATCAAGGCGCGCTGCTTCGTGGGGTCGGTCTCGCGCAGCATCTTGTCGTAGAGGGCGACTTCGTCCGGGTCTTCGTATTGCCCGTAATTCGCCTGGTAGACCGATCTCGGCAAATACGGTTGTACGTCGAGCAGCGGGTTGGGGACGCCGTGACAATTGGCCTGCGAGACAACATCGAAATCGCCCTGGCGCATCGCTTCGAGCCAGGGGCCGGTTGGCAGCACTTTCTGCTTTACGTTGAGCCCGACCTTGCTCCACTCGTCGACGAGCCAAGTGCCGACATATTTATATGGCTGGTCGACGCCGCGGTTCAGCAATTCAAAGCTCAGCCCCTCAGCTCCCGCCTCCTTTAAGAGCCGCTTGGCTTCGGCCCGCGACTTCTCGATGTCGGGCCAGAAGCCGGCGATCGTCTGCAGCTCCTCCTTGGTCGCCGCCATCGGCGAGCCGGGAAAGACGATGCCGCCGACCGTGTGCACGTTGGCGATCTTGGCGAGCGCCGGCGCACCATGCCAACGGTCGACCGCTAGGGTCAACGCCCGGCGAACCCGGACATCATCGAACGGCTTTTTCTTGTGGTTCGCCGTGACCAGGCTGCCGCAATTCCAGTCGCTCTCCTGCACGGCGATCTTGTCGCCCAGTTCCTTCTTCAACTCGTCGCGGGCCGATGGCGGCAAGCCGCGGAACTCCATCGCCGCCCGGTCGCTGCGGATCGCATCGATACGCACCGCCTGCTTGGGAGCGAAGATGCCGGTGAAGCCGTCGAGATAGGGCAGCCCCTTGCGGTAATAATCGGGGTTGCGCGCGCCCGCGACCGACTGGCCGGTCTCGTAGGTGACGAATTTGAACGGGCCCGAGCCCAGGATGTTTTTTTCGTACCAGCGCGGGTCCTGGGCGAGGGTCGCCTTCTTGTAGACGAGCGTGAACGGATCGGCGAGCGCCGGCAGGAATGCGCTGGTGGCGAATTTGAGATGGAAGACGACCGTCGAGGGATCGGGCGCTTCGACACGGTCGACCATGACATACCAACTCTGCCGTGGGCTTAGCACGCCGAGTGGCGGATGGATGATGTGCTCCCAGCTTGCGGCCACGTCAGCGGCGGTCAGTGGCGCGCCATCGTGGAATTTGACCCCGTCCCGGATCTTGAAAGTGTAGGTCTTGCCGCCGTCGGTCGGCTCCGGCATGGCCGTGCACAGATCGCAGACGAAATCGGTTGTCGAGGACGGATTGTTCGGGTTGACCCGGATCAGCACGCTGTAGAAGGGCGCCACCGCGTGCAGCGTGGCGAAGGTGCCTTCGCGGTGGGCGTCAAAGCTCGGCGGCGCATCGGCCGGAATCGTATAGGTCAGCGTGCCGCCGCGTCTGGGCGCCTCCTCCTGCGCGAGCGCCGGCAGCGCGGCCGCGACGAGAACCGCAAGGCCCGCCGACCACCAGCGCAATTTTGTCGTCATGGCGTTTCCTCCGATTTCTTTATTTATTCAGCCAGACATTGGCCAGGTCCTGATTGAGGTAATGGCTCGGGCTGATCTTCCAGCCCATGACGTAGGAGCGATAGGGGACGATCCGGTACCACCACAAGATCATCAGCTTATGGGTCTGGTCGTCCATCACATATTTGGCGAAGTCGTACATTTTCGCGTGCTGCTTGACCGGATCGGTCTCGTGCAGCGCCGCGTCGTAAAGCGTCATCAATTTCGGGTCTTCGTAATTTCCGTAGTTTTGCGCGCTGACGGAGCTGGGCAGATAAGGCTGCACGTCGATCAGCGGGTTGACGACGCTGTGGCAATTGGCTTGCAGATCGACCGTGAAGTCGCCGGTCCGCTCGGCCTGGAACCACGGGCCCGTCGGCAGCACGCGCTGGTTTACGTGCAGCCCGATCTTGCTCCACTGGTCGACGAGCCAGATGCCGACATATTTGTAGGGCTGGTCGACCGCGCGGTTCAAAAGCTCGAAGCTCAGACCCTCCGCACCCGCCTCCTTCAAGAGGCGCTTGGCCTCCGCGCGCGACTTCTCGATGTCGGGCCAGAAACCGGCGATCTTTTCGAGCTCTTCCTTGGTCGGCGCGAGAGGCGAGGCCGGAAAGACGATGCTGCCGACGGTGCGAACATCGGCGATCTTCGACAATGCCGGGGCACCGCCCCAGCGGTCGATCGCCAAAGTCAGCGCGCGCCGCACGCGGACATCGTCGAACGGCTTTTTCTGCTCGTTGATCGTGACGACGCTGCCGCAATTCCAGTCGCTCTCCTGCACGGCGATCTTGTCGCCGAGCTCTTTTTTGAGCTCGTCGCGGGCCGAGGGTGGCAGGCCGCGGAACTCCATCGCGGCCCGGTCGGAGCGGATCGCATCGACTCGGACCGCCTGCTTCGGCGCATAGATCCCGACGAATCCGTCGAGATAAGGCAGCCCCTTATGATAGTAATCCGGGTTCCGCTCGCCGCGGATCGACTGACCGATCTCGTAACTGACGAATTTGAACGGCCCCGACCCCATGATGTTCTTCTCGTACCAATGGGGATCCTTGTCGACGATCTTCTTTTCGTAGATCCAGCCGTAAGGGTCGGCGAGCGCCGGCAGAAAGGCGCTCGTGGCATATTTGAGGTGAAAGACGACGGTCGAGGGGTCGGTGGCCTCGACCTTGTCGACCATCATGTAATTGCTGGCGCGCGGGCTCAGCACACCCTCGGGCGGAAAGATGATCTCGTTCCAGCTGGCAGCCACATCGGCGGCGGTCAGCGGCGAGCCGTCGTGGAACTTGACCCCCTCGCGAATCTTGAAGGTATAGGTTTTGCCGCCGTCCGAGGGCTCCGGCATCGTCGTGCACAGATCGCAGACGAAGTCGGTCGTCGATGACGGGTTGTTGGGATTGATCCGGATCAGGACGCTGTAGAAGGGCGCTGCCGAATGGATCGTCGCGTAGGTCGTCTCGCGGTGGCCGTCGAGGCTCGGCGGCGCATCGGCAGGAATCATATAAGTCAAGGTACCGCCCCGTTTCGGGGTTTCCTCGTCGCCGGCCGCAGGCGCCGCGGCACCCAACAAAATGGCAATTCCTGCCGCGAACAGTTTTGCAGTCTTTTCCATCATCATTTTCGACCTTTGCTGTTGGTTATTTGTCGAGCCAGATTGTCGCCAGATCCTGGTTTACGTAATGGCTGGGGCCGATCTTCCAGCCTTTTACATACGAGTGGTAGGGGACGATCCGATACCACCACAGCAGGAATATGCCGTGCGCCTGGTCGTCGAGCACATATTTCGCGAATTCGCGCAACAGCGCCTTCTGTTTCGATTTGTCCAGTTCGCGCAGCAGCTTGTCGTAGAGCTGGACCTCACGCGCGTCCTCGAAGTTGCCGTAGTTCGAGGCGGAAACCGTATGGGGCAGATACTTGCCGACATCGGCGAGCGGGTTGACCACGTTTTGGCAGTTGCCTTCGACCGTTACATCGAAATTTCCGTCGCGCATGGCCTGGAACCAAGGACCCGTGGGTAATACGCGCTGCGTTGCCTTGACCCCGATCTTGCTCCACTGGTCGACGACCCAGATGCCGTAATACTTGTAGGGCTGGTCGGTCGAACGGTTGAGCAGCTCGAACTGAAGATTTTCGGCGCCGGCCTCTTTCAGAAGGCGCCTCGCCTCGGCGCGCGATTTTTCGATGTCGGGCCAGTAGCCGGCGATCTGCTCGAGTTCCTCCTTGCTGGGCGCCAGCGGCGAACCCGGGAAGGTGACGCCGCCGACCGTGTGGACGATGGCGATCTTGGAGAGTTCGGGGGCACTGCCCCAGCGGTCGATGGCCAGGCTCAGAGCCCGCCGGACGCGGGGGTCGTCAAAGGGCTTGCGCTTGTGGTTCGGCGTGATCAGCCCGCCGCAATTCCAATCGCTCGTCTGCACCGCAAGCTTGTCGCCGAGCGCCTTCTGCAGCTCGTCGCGCACGGTCGGCGGGAATCCGCGAAACTCGATCGCCGCGCGGTCGCTGCGCAACGCATCGACCCGGGTGACCTGCCGGTCGGCATAGATGCCCTTGATGCCATCGAGATAGGGGAGGCCCTTGTGATAATAGTCGGGGTTGCGCACCCCTTCGATCGACTGGCCGGTCTCGTACTTGACGAACTTGAAGGGGCCCGATCCGAGGATGTTCTTCTCATACCAGTGAATGTCCTTGTCGAGCTTCGTCTTGCTGTAAATGAACGCATAGGGATCGGCCAGCGCCGGGATGAACGCGTCTGTAGCGAATTTGAGCTTGAACACGACGGTATGAGGGTCTGTTGCCTCGATCTTGTCGACCATCAGGAAATTGCTTTGCCGCGGACTGACCACGGTCGGCGGCGGGAAGATGATCTTATTCCACGAGGCGACGATATCCTCGGCAGTCAGCGGGGCGCCGTCGTGGAACTTGATGCCTTCCCGGATTTTGAATATGTAGGTGGTGCCGTTGTCGGTCGGCTTCGGCATTTCGGTGCACAGATCGCACACCATGACGGGCGACGCCGGGTCCATCGGATTAGCGCGGATCAGCACGCTGTAATACGGCGCCGCCGAATGGATCGTCGCATAGGTTTCCTCGCGCTGCCCGTCAAAGCTCGGCGGCGCGTCCGCGGGGATCAGATAGGTCAGCGTGCCGCCGCGTTTGGGGGCCTCATCGTCGGCCGCGGACGGCAGCGCCACGACCGTCCCCAGCGCGACTGCAAGCGCCAGCGATTTGATTTTCACGTTCCGATCTCTCCCGGTTGTTATTGATCGAGCCAGAGCCTCGCCAGATCCTGGTTGATAAAATGCGTCGGGGCAATCTTGAACCCCTTCAGATAGGACCGATACGGCACGATCCGGTGCCACCACAGCACCCAGATCTCGTGCGCCTGCTCGTCGACCACATATTTCTCGAACTGTCGCATCAGCGCCCGCCGCTTGGCGGGGTCAGTCTCGTGCAGCATCTTGTTGTAGAGATCGACCTCGGCCGGGTCCTCGTAATGAGCGTAATTTTCGCTGCCAACGGAGGCCGGCAAGACCCTCTGTACGTCGACCACGGGGTTGACGATGCCGTAGCCGGGGGCCTCGACGACGACATCGAAATCGCCCTTGCGCATCGCATCGAACCAGGGACCGGTCGGCAGCACCTTCTGCGTCACATGCAGCCCGATCTTGCTCCACTGGTCGATCAGCCATGTAGCGACGTATTTGTAAGGCTGGTCGACGTTGCGGTTGAGGAGTTCGAAGGAGAGCCCCTCGGCCCCTGCTTCGTGCAGCAGCCGCTTGGCCTCCTCCCGCGACTTCTCGATGTCGGGCCAATAGCCGGCGATCCCTGCCAGCTCTTCCTTTGTCGCCGCGAGCGGTGAACCGGGAAAGACGAGGCCGCCGACGGTTTGCACGATGGCGATCTTCGACAGGCCGGGAGCGCCGCCCCAGCGATCGATCGCCAAGGTCAGCGCGCGGCGCACCCGGGGATCATCGAACGGCTTGCGCTGGTGGTTAGGGGTCACCGCGCTGGCGACGTCCCAATCGCCCTCCTGCACCTTGATCTTGTCGCCGAGCGCCTTGACCAGTTCGTCGCGCGCCGCCGGCGGCATGCCGCGGAACTCGAGCGCCGCACGGTCGGCGCGGATTGCCTCGACCCGCACCGCCTGCTTGGCGGCGTAGATGCCAGTGAAGCCGTCAAGATACGGCAGGCTCGGATCGTAATAATCGGAGTTCCGCACTCCCTTGACCGATTGGCCGGTCTCGTAGCCGGCGAATTTGAACGGGCCGGTGCCCATAACGTTTTTCTCGTACCAGTGCGGGTCCCGGTCGAGGATCTTCTTCTCGTAAATCCAGCTGAAAGGATTGGCGAGCGCCGGCAGAAAGGCGGCGGTTGCAAATTTTAGGTGAAAGACGACGGTCGACGGGTCGGTGGCTTCGACCTTGTCGATCATCATGTAATTGCTGGCGCGGGGACTCAGCACGCCCTCGGGCGGAAAGATGATCTCGTTCCAGCTGGCGGCCACGTCATCGGCGGTCAGCGGCGAGCCGTCGTGGAACTTGACGCCACCCCGGATCTTGAAGGCGTAGGTCTTGCCGCCGTCGGCCGGTTGCGGCATCGCGGTACAGAGATCGCAGACGATGTCGGTGGTCGAAGACGGATTATCAGGATCAATGCGGATCAGCAGGCTGTAGAAGGGCGCGAAGGCGTGCACCGTCGCAAACGTGCTCTCGCGATGGCCGTCGAAGCTCGGCGGCGCGTCAGCCGGGATCATATAGGTCAGCGTGCCGCCGCGTTTCGGCGCCTCCTCGGCCGCCGCGGCGGTCCCGAGAATAACCGCGGCGACAGCGATAGTCGCGAGGAAACTGCGTTTTATTTGTCGAGCCATATTGTTGCCAAGTCCTGGTTGAGATAATGGCTCGGACTGATCTTCCAGCCTTTTACCAAAGACCGATACGGTACGATCCGATACCACCACAATAGAAACAGCTCGTGCGCCTCGTCGCTCATCACGTGCTTCTCGAATTGCCGCATCAGCAGTCGCTGCTTTGCAGCATCCGTTTCGTGCAGCATCTTATCATAGATGTCGATCGCCGTTTGGTCCTCGAACTGCCCGTAGTTTCCAGCATAAACCGACGGCGGCAAATATCTTTGGACGTCGAGCAGCGGATTAACGACGCTCTGACAGTTGCCGATGATTCCGACCTGGAAGTCGCCTTCGCGGAAAGCCTGGAACCATGGACCGGTCGGCACGACCCGTTGGGTGACATTGAGCCCGATCTTCCTCCAATCGTCGATTACCCAGTTACCATTGTACTTGTAGGGTTGGTCGACGTTGCGGTTCAGCAGCTCGAAGCTGAGCCCTTCCGCCCCCGCTTCTTTCAGCAGACGCTTTGCCTCCGCCCGCGATTTTTCGATGTCGGGCCACCACCCGGCGATTTTCTGCAGTTCATCCTTGGTCGGGGCCAGAGGCGAGCCAGGGAAGACGACACTCCCGACCGTGTGGACGTTGGCGATTTTGGCTAGGTGGGGCGCGGTCCCCCAGCGGTCGATGGCGAGGGTCAGCGCGCGGCGAACGCGGACGTCATCGAAAGGCTTCTTTTTATGGTTGATCTCTACAATGCTGCCGCAGTTCCAGTCGCTCTCCTGCACCGCGATCTTGTCGCCCAGCGCACCGACGAGTTCGTCGCGCACCGAAGGCGGGAAGCCGCGGAACTCGATCGAGGCGCGGTCGCTGCGGATCGCGTCGACGCGGACGGCCTGCTTCGGCGCGTAGACGCCGACAAAGCCGTCAAGATAGGGCAGTCCCTTATGATAATAATCGGGGTCCTTTACGCCCTTGATCGACTGCCCCACCTCATAGCCAACGAACTTGAATGGGCCCGAGCCGAGGATATTTTTCTCGTACCAGTGCGGGTCCTCGTCGAGTTTCCTTTTCTGATAGATCCACGAGTAGGGGTCGGCGAGCGCCGGTAAGAACGCGTTTGTGGCGAATTTCAGATGGAACACCACCGTCGTCGGGTCGGGCGCTTCGACCGTATCGACCATCACGTAATGGCTTTGGCGCGGGCTCAATACCCCTTCGGGCGGGTTGATGATGTGCCGCCAGCTGGCCGCGACGTCGGCGGCGGTCAGCGGCGAGCCGTCGTGAAACTTCACACCCTGACGGATCTTGAAGGTGTAGGTCTTGCCGTTGTCGGTCGGCTCCGGCATGGCCGTGCAAAGATCGCAGACGAAATCCGTCGGCGAGGACGGGTTGTTTGGATTTACCCGGATCAGCACGCTGTAGAAGGGTGCGGCCGAGTGGATCGTTGCGTAAGTCGTCTCCCGGTGCGCGTCGAAGCTCGGCGGCGCATCCGCCGGAATGACATAGGTCAGCGTGCCGCCATATTTGGGCGATTCCTCGTCTGCCGCCGCGCCGGTCGCGCCAATCAGGATCGCCGCCGATGCCGCGATCAACCCTGTTCGAAACTGCATTTTATTCCTCCCTGTTTCAGTATGTTCTTTCGTCGGTTGCGGCGTCATTTCTCTCGTTTCTTGGGTTCGACGACGCGTTCCCCAGGTTCAATTGACCTGGCTGCAGGCGACCCAATGGCTCGGGCGCAATTCGCGCAGTTCCGGGCGGGACCGCCGGCAACTCTCGACGGCGAGCGGGCAACGCGGATGGAAGACGCAACCCGAGGGCGGGTTGATCGGGCTCGGCACCTCGCCTTGCACCGGGCGGAAGACCCGTGTCGCCTCGACCGTCGGGTCCGGCACCGGCACCGCCGCCAGCAAGGCCTGGGTGTAGGGATGCAGCGGATTGTCGAAGAGTTCGTCGCACTCGGCGAGTTCGACGATGCGGCCCAAATACATGACCGCTACCCGCTGGCAGAGGTGCCGGACCACCGACAAGTCATGCGCGATGAAGAGATAGGTGAGACCGAAGCGTTCGCGCAAATCCTCGAGCAGGTTGACGACCTGAGCCTGGATCGACACGTCGAGCGCCGAGACCGCCTCGTCGCAAACGATGAATTCCGGGTCGAGCGCCAGAGCCCGCGCGATCCCGACGCGCTGGCGCTGCCCGCCCGACATCTCGTGCGGGTAGCGGTCGGCAAAGCTGGCGTTGAGGCCGCAGACCGACAGCAGCTCGCGTACGCGCTCGTCTCTCTGGGCTGCATCCCCGCCGATGCCGTGCACCATCATCGGCTCGGAAATGATCGATCCGACCTTCATCCGCGGGTTCAGCGAGCTGTACGGGTCCTGGAAGATGACCTGGATGCGCCGGCGCAGGTCGACCAGATCCTTGCGCCCGAGCTTGGCGATGTCGACGCCCTTATAGAGGATTTCGCCGGCGGTCGGCCGTTCGAGGCGCAGGATGCAGCGGCCGGTCGTGGTCTTGCCGCAGCCGCTCTCGCCGACCAGCCCTAGAGTCTCGCCAGGCCGGATCGAGAAATCGACGCCGTCCACCGCCTTGACCTCGCCGATCTTGCGGCCGAGGAGCGAGCCGCCGGTGATCGGAAAGTGCATCTGCAACCCGTGCACCTCGACAAGCGGCTGGGCGCCGTTCGCGCCGGGTGCGCTCACGCGACGACTTCCATCGCAACGCCGACCTCATGGCTGCGGAAGCAGGCCGAGAGATGCGCGCCATCGCCGGCCGGTTCGAGCGGCGGACGGGCGCGGGCGCAGCGGTCGATCGCGAAGCGGCAGCGCGGCCGGAAGGCGCAGCCCTCGTCAAGCCGGGTCAAATCCGGCGGCTGGCCGACGACCGGATCGAGGCGGGCCCGGCGCGGCTGGTCCAAGCGCGGAACCGAGCGCAGCAGCGCCAACGTGTAAGGGTGCCGCGGATTGTGATAGATCGCTTCGGCCACGCCGCTCTCGACCAGGCGGCCAGCATACATGACATTGACCCGATGGGCGTAGCGCGCGACGACGCCGAGATTGTGCGTGATGATGATCAGCGCCACGTCCAGCCGCCGCGTCAACTCCTGCATCAGTTGCAGGATCTGCGCCTGAATGGTCACGTCGAGCGCGGTGGTCGGCTCGTCGGCGATGATCAGCTTGGGATCGCAGGACAGCGCGATCGCGATCATGATCCGCTGGCGCATGCCGCCCGAGAGCTGGTGTGGGTATTGCCGCAGCCGCCGCTCGGCGTCGGCGATGCCAACGAGGCCCAACAGCTCGATCGCGCGCTTGTCCGCAGCCGCGCGGTCGACGCCGCGATGCTGCTGGATCGTTTCGGTGATCTGGCGGCCGATTGTCAGCACGGGGTTCAGCGAGGTCATCGGCTCCTGGAACACCATGCCGATATCGCTGCCACGGATTTCACGCATCTCTTCTTCGGACAGGGTCATCAGGTCGCGGCCGTCGAACCACACCTCGCCGCCGGTGATCCGGCCGGGCGGGTCGGGGATCAGCCGCAGGATCGACAATGCGGTGACCGACTTGCCCGACCCGCTTTCGCCGACAACCGCCACCGTCTCGCCGCGGTCGACCGAGTAGGAAACCCCGTCGACGGCGCGCACGACGCCGGCCCCGGTGCGGAACTCGGTGTGCAGATCCTTGACTTCCAGCAGCGCAGACAAACCGGCGGCTCCTCCTGTTCGCGCGGCAACGCGAGCTTGTTGTTGTTTCGCCAAGCTGTTTGGTATCGACCGCGGCAACGACTGTCAACCGCGGCCCGAAGTAGCTTGGGAGGGCCGAACCGCCGGGGGCGGGGCAGCGGCGCGATCATGATGACCAGCGGCGCACTCGGCACCTTGTACCGGCGCCTTGGCAGGAGCTTCAACAAAGTGACCGCGTTGATGACCTGCTTTGCCTTCCTCAGCATTATCGCGATGGCGCTCGGCCGCGAGACCAAGGGCAGTCCCTTGCCGCGCTGAGACGGCGTTCAATGCGGCGGCGGCCTGCCGGCGAATTTCATCCGCTTGGCGATCGTCTCGTCCGCGACGTCGAACGGCTTTAAGTCCAGAACCGCTCGATTAACATGCTGACCGCCCGGCCGCGGGCGCCGCCCGCACCGGCATGAGCGGCGCAGCGGTCCAGCGCAGGAAGCGGCAAAGGGAAGGGCATGCCTCGATGCAGGCCAGTCAGCGTGTGCCAGCGTTCCAGTGCCATCAACCGCCGACCTCGATCGCCTTTTGCACGCGACAACGGCAAATTGCCGTTGCCCAAGCCCGTGAGAAGCGCGATCCTGGCCGCGAAACCGCCGGAAGCAGCACGATTCACTTGGAACGCGCTTCTATGAAGCGGAGACTAGCTCGCAAAACAAGTCGGTCGGTCTCCGCAGCGCCACGTAACCAGAGCTGTGTGTGGGCCTGCTCTGCATGAGCAGCGTATCCTATGCTGCCGTGGCAGTAAACGACATCACAGATTTTCAGATCACAGCCCTAGGCGTTATCCCCACCGTCACAGCGGGTGCAAGCGAGGTAACGAGCCTCGTGGGTCGCTTCTAAGGCTTGTCTCCCGCGGGTGATGGCGGCGAGGATGGCGTCGGCGGATTTGGTCCAGACGAATGGCGTGGGCGCGCCGTTGGCCTCGGCGATGAAGCGGTTGATGGCGGTCTGCAGCTCGACGATCGAGGTGAAGACACCGCGCTTGAGGCGTTGCCGAGTGAGCTTGGCAAACCACCCCTCGACCGCGTTGGCCCAGGAACACGAAGTCGACGTGAAGTGGAAGGTGACGCGGGGATGGCGGGCAAGCCAACGGCGGACCTTTGGGTGCTTGTGGGCGGCATCGTTGCCGAGCACGACATGGACCGCCTTGTCGTCCGGCGCCTGGCGCTCGACGGTGTTGAGAAAGCGGATGAATTCCCGATGGCGATGGCGCTGCATGCAGCGCCCGACGACCTTGCCCTCAAGGATATCGAGGGCGGCGAACAGGGTTGTCGTACCGTTGCGCTTGTAATCATGGGTCAATGGTCGCGCAGCGCCCCCTTTTTCATCGGCAGACCCGGCTGGGTGCGGTCGAGCGCTTGGATTTGGCTTTTCTCGTCGATGCTGAGGACCACGGCGTGGGCCGGCGGATCGACCCACGGGTCCGGCTTGCGGCCGGCCGGCGGATCGGCATAAAGGCCGACGACCTCCTTGAGCTTGTCGGCGAATTTGGCGTCGTTGGAGAGCTTGAACAAGCGCACCCGATGCGGCGGCAATCCGTGCCGCGTCCAGATGCGGCGCACCGAGGACGGGCTGATCGCCACCGCCTTGGCCATCGCCGCCGCGGTCCAATGGGTCGCCGCATGCGGCGGCGCTTGGTTGGTCAGCTCAATCACCCGGTCGACCGTCTCGGTGGGCAGCGGCGCGATGCGCGAGGGCCGGGTCTTGTCGCGGACGAGCCCCGCCACCCCCTCCTGCATAAAGCGCTGCTGCCAGCGCCACACCACGGTCTTGCCCTTGCCGACCGCGCGCATCACCGCGGTGGCGCCCTGGCCATCGGCCGTCAGCAGAACAATCCGGGCGCGCCAGACGTGCTTCTGCGGGCGGTTGCGATCCCGGATGATCGACCGCAAGCGAGCCCGATCCCCGGCGTGACCTCAATCGCTATCCCCTGGCGCATGCCGCACAATGGCACAGCCGCACGCGTCGGGAAACCACAATCAGGACTCTTCCGTCAGGTGCCAGCCACTAGGGCGTGTCGTCAATTGAGCCAGATGGTAGCGGCGGCGCGGTGGATGGCGGCGAGGAAATTTCGCGCGGTTTTGTCGTAGCGGGGGGCGATTGCACGGCACTGTTTGAGTTTGCTGAGGTGGCGCTCCTTGTAGAGGTGCCGGTCGAATTCGCGCGGCGTCAGGCGATGGGGCCGCGGCGGGATGACGGCTGATTTGCCGGCCCGCGCCAAGGGTTGGAGGACCCGCGCATCGGCGTCGAAGGCTTTGTCAGCGATCAGCCGGTCGGCCGCCATGTGAGGCAGCAGCGCATCGGCGCCGGCCAGATCATGCGCCTGTCCTGCCGTGAGCAGAAACGCCAAGGATTGCCGAGCGCGTCGACCAGGGCGTGGATCTGGGTGCTCAGCCCACCCCAGCTACGTCCGATCGCCTGGTCCTGGTCTTTTTTTGAGCGCGCCGGCGCTATGCTGATGCGCCCCGAACGATCGTGCTGTCGAGCATCGCATATTCGTTATCGGCGTCGGCCGCCAGATGCGCAAAGATCTTCGTGACTATCCCTTTGACGACCGTACGCTGACAGATTAATCAAATTCGCGCGGATCAGTTTGGGGTAATCAATTCGCTGGCGCACCCAATTCACGGATGAATTTTTGGGGTGACTATGATATAAACGATTTGGGTGGCAGCCGCCGCTGACCCGACCTACGTTATCCCGTTCATGCTAAGTACGGGGATAACGCCGACAGTGGGGAGATACAACCGCCCAGCGATATGAATAATATTCGTTCGCACAGTTGAACTCAATCAAGCAACGGTCTATACGAGAAGCGAGGCAGCGGATCGTTTCGCGCGACGGAAAAGGCCGCAGGGGCAATCGGCTTGCCGTTGGGACGAACTTCCGAACATCCCCAATTCGACGCCGCCATCCGGATCGTCGCCTGAAAGCAATTCGCCGCCATTTGGGCAGTCTATACGCTCTTGGGCTGCCGAGTAAATTGGGGCCACGGGAAGCAGGAACTTCCCGTGGCCCTTTCGGCGAGGGTGACTTCCTCGCCTGTCTCCAACCCGGTCCTCGTGAAGGGCCAACCGAGAGGAGGTGTTGCTTAGTGCGCAAAGACCGCGCGTTAAAACCATAGCGTATCAGGCCACGTCATCGCGTAGTCTCCGATGGCGTGGCCGCCGTCGTCTGTGCCATTATATAAGCTGTTATGGCCGATGGCGACCGATTAACTCTCCGGCAGGCTCTCAACGAAAACCGGCTGCCGGAGTTTATCACCCAAGCGGAGGCGGAAGGCATACCTGCCGCCGATCGCGAGGCATTCGACAAGATCGTACGCACCGCCGTCAAACCCGCAAGATCAACAGATCGAACATCGCGTTCCCAAACTGCCGGTGATTTCGACCGATAGCAGAACTCGGCGAGGTAGGCGGGCATCCGCTTCTCGCTGACGTGAATGTGGGTGCTCCGCACGGACGCCTTGAACAGCCTTCAGAAGCCTTCAACGCTGTTCGTGTGGAACGTCTCGCCTGTCCGCCAGTCGTACCAGCTCCACTCTTTCGCACCATGCTTGACGGCGCCGTGCGTAAAGCCATCGCCGGTTAGTAAACCATAGCTGATCAGTTCATCGGTCGAGACGACCGCGCCCAGTTCGACATTCTGCAGCACCGCATTCCGCAGCGTGTCTTTGCGGATGTCCGGGATGACTTGGGCGACCATCCGGCCTTCGCGCTCTCTCAAGACCATGACGATCGTCTTGCCGGCAGCGCCGCGACCGCGCTTCCCCGGTCGCCGGCCGCCAACATATGCCTCGTCAATCTCGGATCATGCGCCGCGGGCAAGGGAAGCCAAACATCTACGAACTCAATCTCACCAACAAGAGAAAGGCGGCATGACCAGAAGTTCCAAATTGGCACGCTAATAATACTAAGAGGTATTAATACCCAAATAAAAATACTCAGAGGTTTAGCCCGAAAAATTCACTAAGCCTCATGAAGGGGCTGGCGGACGCGACGCAAGCCGTTGAATTCGTGTATGATTCTGTTGCTGAAGCAGTTTCAACACGGATGCAGGGAGTTCGCGCCCGCCATGATCGATCGTACAGGGATTCTTCGGGGGCTGCCAGCCGTCGCGGGCAAGCCGGTGCATGTCGGTTTCGATGGTGGCCGGATGACCTCGGATGCCGGCATCTTGCTGCTGGCGGCGCTCGAGTGTCAACGCCGGAGAGAAGATGCATCGGCGGGCCGGAGTAAGAATGCATCACCGGGGGGCGCCGAGCAGCGCCACAGCAAACTCCGCTTTCCCGTTCGATTGATGAGCCTGCTTTCCCGTCCCGACCTGGGGACCGGTGGCCGCGGCGCGCCACGTCGGGGATGGGTTACGCTGCGAGGCTGGGCAAGAAAGTCGCGTAATCCTAATGCGAAACAGCGAGGCCCGGCGGTGGCGGCGGGAGGGATCGACGGGGAGCTTGTCCGATCGCACCGGCCACCCGATAAAGGGAGCAAGAAAGCGTTTAACAGCCAGTCGGAGCGACACAAGGGCAGCGCCATCCAGCGCTGCAAGCCAAGAATACGCAGCACCCGGCTAAAATTATAACATAACGCCATCAAGCTCCATTCGCCGCGCACCTTGGCGAACCCGCGCACCAGGAAGTGGCGGTACCCGGCGCGGCATTTGAGCGTGCCAAATGGGTGCTCGGCCAAGGCCTTGCGGCGGCGCATCATGTCCTCGCCGGCAAGACGCATGCGGGCCCGGTGCCGTTCGGCCACGTCCTCATCAGCCCAGCGTTCGATCTCGCGCCGCGTGCCTTTGCC
Source organism: uncultured Alphaproteobacteria bacterium (assembly GCA_963799085.1). Classification (GTDB taxonomy): domain Bacteria; phylum Pseudomonadota; class Alphaproteobacteria; order ATCC43930; family CGMCC-115725; genus AP-15. The sequence continues at coordinate 298,627 of CAWCWA010000010.1, forward strand.
GGCCAGACAGCGCGGCCGCAGTGGGCATTCCCGGCACGCCGAGCGCCGACTGGCGTAGCGGATCGCCATCTTGCCGCTGGCCTGAGGCTTGCGGCCGCGCATCGGCCGCAACTGCGCGCCGCCTGGACAGTGGTAGAGGTCGGCCGCGGCCTCGTAGCGGAAGTCTGCGAGGCCGAACCGGCCCTGTGCTTTCAGCCTGTGGCTGCGATCGGGTGGCGGAACATAGACCGTAATCCCGGCATCCTCGCATCCCTTCAGCGTCGCGCCATTGTAGTAGCCGCTGTCGGCGACCACGGTCAGCGCGGCGCCGCCGAGGGCTTCTTTGGCCGCCGCCGCGATCGCTTGCAGCTGGCCGGTGTCGTTGCCGTCATTGACCACTTCGCTGGCGACGATCAGCTTGTTTTTGTCGTCGACAGCAATCTGCACATTGTAGCCAGCCACGATTTGCCCGTGCTTCGCGAGAAGCCGAGCGTCCGGGTCGGTACGCGAGAGCTGGCCGTCGCCGCTCTCTTGTAAATCGGCCAGATCGGCTTCCGACGCCGCCCGCCGCTCGCGCAAACCAGCCAGCCTCTGCGCCATCTCTTGACCCGAAGGCGCCGCCGCCGCTTCCTCCGCCTTGTCGTTGGCGTCCAGCGCTGCCGCGTATTCCGCGATACTGCGGTCCAGCCTCGACATCTGCTCATCCAGCCGCTTCTTGGTCAGGATGCTCGCCTTGCTGGCGTCGCCGTGGAAGAATGCGCCATCGATCGCCAGCAACGCGCCGCCCAACAAGTCCAGGCTGCGCGCCAGGCGCACAAACCCCCGGTTGGCAGCCTGCAACCCGGCCGCGTTGTTCTTGCGGAAATCGGCGATCGTGCGATAGCCGGGCGTCAATCCCCGCAGCAGCCACATCAGCTCGACATTGCGCCGCGCCTCGCGTTCCAGCCGGCGTGATGATCGCACCTGGTTGAGATAGCCGTACAGGTAGAGCTTTAAGAGATCGGCCGGATCATAAGGCGGCTGACCGGCGCCGCCGTCCGAACCGACATCGCAAAACGCCAGCCCGATCAGGTCGAGCGAGCCAACGTAGCCGTCAATCGCCCGCACCGGATTGTCCGCACCGACGTAATCCTCTAAACACGGCGGCAGCAGGCTTACCTGCTCGCGGTTGTGGCCGATTTTGTAGGTGCGGTTCGCCATGCCACAAATTGTATACCCAACCGCCGGCAAGAACTGACGATTTCTGCCCAGCCTCGTAGCCACGCGCACCCCGGACTTGATCCGGGGGAGCATGGCGAGCACCGGACCTTCCCCGCAGTGAGCACCGGTGGCAGGCTGAGCGCCAGCGGGTCGTTATGTCCGACGCTGTCGCTGCCGGCTCTGCTTGAGGCGATAGCTGTCGCCGTTCATTTCAAGGATGTGGACGTGGTGGGTCAGCCGGTCGAGCAGCGCGCCGGTCAGCCTCTCGGACCCGAACACGGTCGTCCATTCGTCGAACGGCAGGTTGGACGTCACGATGGTGGAGCCGCGTTCGTAACGCTGGCTGAAGACCTCGAACAAGAGCTCGGCGCCGGTCGTCGACAGCGGCACATAGCCGAGCTCGTCGATGATCAACAGCTTGTAGGCCGCCAGTTGGCGCTGTAGGCGGAGCAGTCGCTTCTCGTCCCGCGCCTCGATCAGCTCGTGGACCATGGCGGCGGCGGTTGTGAAGCCGACCGACAAGCCCTTCTGGCAGGCTGCCAGCCCCAATCCAAGGGCAATGTGACGCTTCCCGGTGCCGCTGTTACCGACCGCGATGACGTTCTCTCGGCGAGCAATGTATTCACAGCGGGCGAGCTCGAGAACCAATGTCTTATTGAGCGAGGGGATCGCCGTGAGGTCGAAACTGTCGAGGCTTTTCGCTGTCGGGAACCGTGCCTCCTTGATGCGGCGCTCGACCATCCGGCATTCCCGCTCGATCAGCTCGAGTTCGGCCAGGCGCAGCAAATAGCGGGGATGGTCGACGCCCTCGGCGGCGCATTGCTGGGCGAGCTTGTCGTATTCGCGCAAGAAGGTCGGCAGCTTGAGCGCCTTGAGGTGATGGGCGAGCAGCAGCTGCGGCGTATCGCTCATGGCGCCCCGGCGAGCAGGTCGCGATAGGCCTTGGCCGAGGTCATCGCCACCCTTGCCCGCGGCAGGTAGGGATAGACCGTCAGGTAGGGATAGACCGTCAGGTCGAGCCGCGGCGGCCGGCGCTCGATCCGGCACAGCACTGGCCTGGTGCGAGCGCAACCGCGGCGGCTACATCTTCGGTCTCGCCGGTAACCGCGTGCTGCTCGACACGGTCTGTCATCTCGCCCAGGACGCCGCCATGGGACGGCTGGCCGGCGAGGCCGAGAAGGTCCGGCGCTATGCCGAGTTCCGCTATGCCGCCAAGAGCTGGAACAAGGTCGAGCGCCGCGTCGTCGCCCGCGTCGAGGCCGGGCCGCAGGGCGCCGACAGCCGCTTCATCGTCACCAACCTGCCCAAGGCGCTCCACGAGAAGGTCTATTGCGCGCGCGGCCAGGCCGAGAACAACCAGCGGCATCTCGCCTCCGATCGCATCTCGTGCACCAAGGCCACCGCCAACCAGTTCCGCCTGCTCATCCACACCGCCGCGTACTGGCTGCTTCTCACCCTGCGCGGCCTGGCGCCCCGCACATCCTTCTGGCGGGACGCCCAGTTCGACACCATCCGGCTCGGCCTTATCAAGATCGCCGGACGCGTCACCGAGATGGTCACCCGCATCAAGATCGCCCTGCCGATCGCCTACCCCGATCAGACCGGCTTCACCACCCTCGCAGGCCGCATCGCCGCGCTGCCGCCGTAACCGGCGGGGCAGCGTGCCCCAAAAGCGAACCCTTCAGCACAACCCCAAACCCGCCTGCCAAGCGTCCCCGACGCCACCCAAAACCACGCCGCTATCGCGCCCTCATGCCGACCGACGAGGCACCTCATGAATGATCCGGGCTAGCCCAGGCTTATAAAGGTTCATACAGCTCAAATCCCAACACTTACGAGCCCTCGCAAGCTACGATGCTACACGCTACTCACAATAGCGAAGCCCCGAGGACGAGCCCCCGAGGCCAAAAGCCGGACCCGGCATAAGGTGTCCGTCAGTGCCAAATCGGTGCCGTAAGGAACCATGGTGGGGCTAAGTATTTGAAAGGGTGGTGCCCAGGGGCGGAATTGAACCACCGACACACGGATTTTCAGTCCGTTGCTCTACCAACTGAGCTACCTGGGCGCACCGGCGAGCGGCGCTTATAAAAGAGATCGGGTCGGCCTGTCCAGCACGTCGGGCAGTGCGCTCCGGTCAGTCGAAGACGATGAGGCCGCGCGCCACCTCGCCCGCCAGCATCAGCCGGAAGCCTTCGTTGATCTCGTCGAAGCGGTAGGTGCGGCTGATCAGATCATCGAGGTTGATCTTCTTCTGCATGTCGAGATCGGCGAGGATCGGGAAATCGATGCTCGGCCGCACCGACCCGTAATTAGGTGCCGCTGATCACCTTTTCGCCATAGACGAGTTGCGACGGGTTGATCGGCGCCCGCGTCGAAAACGCCGGAATTCCGACCAGCACGGCGTGGCCGCCAGGGGCGACGGCGTCGACGGCCTGCAATGCCGTCGCCTCGCCGCCGATCGCGTCGAAGGCGGTGTCGACGCCGAGGCCCTGAGTCAGCTCGCGCACTTTGCTGAGGACATCCTCCCGGGCGGCGTTGACCGTGTGCGTGGCGCCAAAGGATTTGGCGTAGGCGAGCTTGTTGTCGCGCAGATCGCAGGCAATGACCGGGCTGGCGCCGGCGAGCCTGGCGCCCTGGACGACATTGAGCCCGACCCCGCCGCAGCCGATGACCAGCACGCTCGAGCCCGCCGCGACGCGCGCGTGACGCACGACGGCGCCAATGCCGGTGGCCACACTGCAGCCGATGATCGCGGCGTGCGTGAAGGGCAGATCGTCGCGGATCTTGACGACCTGCTCCGCCGGGCACACGACCTCCTCGGAAAACGTGCCGATCCGCGCCATCTGGTTGACGGGCTCGCCGTTGAGCCTGACCCGCGCGGTGCCGTCATGCATCAGCCAGCGCGGCGTGTCGTTATGGCCGATGCACAGCACCGTCTGGCCCGAGGCGCAATAGCGGCAACGGCCGCAATGCGGGCGAAACGAAAAGATCACGTGGTCGCCGGGCTTGACGCCGGTGACACCCGGACCGTTCTCGACGACGATCCCGGCCGCCTCATGGCCGAGCACCATTGGCAAGGGCAGCGGCCAGTCGCCGTTGATGATGTGCCAATCGCTCATGCACACGCCGGCGGCCTTGACCTCGACGCGCACCTCGCCGGCCTTTGGCGGTTCCTGGTCGAGATCGAGAAGCTGCAAAGGGGTGTTGATCTCGGTCAGGACTGCCGCGCGCATGGGTTTCCTCCTCGCTGTCAATCGCCGGCTACTCGTCGGCTGCCGCCTCGCCGGGTGCCGCCATCATCGCCTCTGCGACGAGGCCGGCATTGGCGCGGATCGCCCGCTCGATCGTCTCGCCCGTGTCGCCGTGCTCCTTCAGATAGGCCTTGGCGTTTTCCCGGCCCTGGCCGATGCGCTGACCCTCATAGGAGAACCACGAGCCCGATTTCTCGACGACACCGGCCTGGACGCCGAGATCGATCAACTCGCCGCGCTTCGAGATGCCTTCGCCATACATGATATCGAAATCGACGACCTTGAACGGCGGCGCCATCTTGTTCTTGACGACCTTGACGCGGGTCTGGTTGCCGATCACCTGGTCGCGCTCCTTGATGGCGCCGATGCGGCGGATGTCGAGCCGCACCGAGGCGTAGAATTTGAGCGCGTGGCCGCCCGTCGTCGTCTCCGGATTGCCGAACATGACGCCGATCTTCATGCGGATCTGGTTGATGAAGATGACCATCGCCCGCGACCGCGAGATCGAGCCGGTGAGTTTGCGCAGCGCCTGGCTCATCAGCCGGGCGTGAAGGCCCATATGACTGTCGCCCATTTCGCCTTCGAGTTCGGCGCGCGGCACGAGGGCTGCGACCGAATCGACGACGAGCACGTCGATCGCCCCGGAGCGCACCAGCGTGTCGGCGATTTCGAGCGCCTGTTCGCCGGCGTCGGGCTGTGAGATCAAGAGATCATCGACGTTGACCCCGAGCCTTTTGGCGTAGGCGGGGTCGAGCGCGTGTTCGGCGTCGATAAAGGCGCAGGTGCCGCCGGCGCGTTGCGCTTCGGCGATGACGTGCAGCGCCAGCGTGGTCTTGCCCGAGCTTTCCGGGCCGTAGATTTCGACGATGCGGCCGCGCGGGAGCCCGCCGATGCCGAGCGCTATGTCGAGGCCGAGCGAGCCGGTGGAAATGACCTCGCTGTCGGTTGCGGCTTCGCGCGAGCCGAGCTTCATGATCGAACCCTTGCCGAAGGCGCGTTCGATCTGGCCGAGCGCCGCGTCCAAAGCCCGCTGTCTGTCCATCGCTTCCTTGTCCAAAAGGCGCAATGCGGTCTGCATGACCCCTCTCCCTTATTTCATAGCCGGCGACGCGGTGCAAATGCCGGCGGGCGACGATGAGTGTACATGTTTTGTTCCGTAATGCAACCGGCAAACAGGTAAGTCGGCCACCGAACGGGAGTGTGTTCAGCGCCCCGTCAATGGAGCGTCATTTATTGACCGTCTCGATGGTGGCGCGGAGAAGGCGTCTATGCCGGGACGCCGCTGATCACGTCTTTGACCTTGATCGTCAGGTGCTTGAGGCTGAAAGGTTTGGGCAGGAAATGGATGCCTTCGCCGCTGCCGAGGCGCTGGCGGAACAAATCCTCGGCATAGCCGGAGATGAAGATCACCTTGAGTTCGGGGTCGAGTTCGCGCATCTCGCGAACCAGTGTGGGCCCGTCCATCTGGGGCATCACGACATCGGTGATCAACAGATCGATCTTGCCGGCGTGCTCGCGCATCAGCGCCAGCGCTTCATCGCCTCCCTTGGCCTCGATCACCTGGTAGCCGCGGTTGCGCAATGCGCGCGCGCCGAAGGTCCTGACCGGATCATCGTCCTCGACCAGGAGGATCGTGCCCATTCCGGTCAGATCCGCAATCGAGACGGGTTCGCTGGCGTCGGCTTCGACAGTGGATTCGCCCGGCAACGGCTGATGGCGAGGCAGACAGATCTCGAATGCGGTGCCCTGGCCGGGGACGCTGTCGACAAACACGAACCCGCCGGTTTGCTTGACGATGCCGTCGACCATCGAGAGGCCCAACCCGGTGCCGGAGCCCGCCTCCTTGGTCGAAAAGAATGGGTCGAAGATGCGAGCGAGGTGGTCCTTGGCGATGCCGACGCCGGTGTCGGCGACCTCGATGACGATATAATCGCCGGCTGGCATCACCTCGGGCCCGCGCCGCAGATCGGTGGGCTGATGCCGGTTCGCGGTCCGGATGCTCAAGGTCCCGCCCGCCGGCATCGCGTCGCGGGCATTGACGGCAAGGTTGATGATTACCTGTTCGAGTTGGCTTTCGTCGACCTTGACGAGACCGAGGTCGCGGCCGTGCTCCACCTTCAGTTCGATATTCTCGCCGATCAGCCGGCGCAGCAGGTGCGACAGCTCGACCAAGACGTCGGTGATGTCGAGGACGCGCGGCTGCAATGTCTGCTGGCGCGCGAACGCCAACAGCTGGCGAACGAGGTTGGCGGCGCGATTTGCGTTCTGCTTGATCTGCATGATGTCGGCAAAAGCGGGGTCGCCCGGCCGGCAGCGCAACAGCAACAGGTCGCAAAAGCCGATCATCGCGGTCAGCAGATTGTTGAAATCATGCGCCACGCCACCGGCAAGCTGGCCGACCGCCTGCATCTTCGCGGACTGCGCGAACTGGATCTCGAGGCTCTTCTGGTCGGTGACGTCGATGAAATGAAGGGCCAGCAGGCCGCGGTCGGCCGCATCGCGGACTTCCTCGTCGAGCGGGCTGAGAAAGAGTACCATAATCCGCTCGCGCGGATGCGTGAGCCGGATTTCGATCGGATCGCGAGCCAGCCGCCGGCCCTCGCCGAACCCGATCCGCGCGGCAAAGTCGGCGCGATCCTCCGCTGCGAGAAACCCGCTCAGTTCGGCGCCGATCAGATCGGAGGGCGGCGCGCCGAAGAGATCGCCGAGTGCGTCGTTTGCCGCGGTGAAGCGACCCTCGCGATCGGCGAGGGCGATCCCGACCGGCGCATTGGCGAAGAGCCGCCGGAAATCATCGTCGCACCCGGTCGCTGTCGTAGCGGGCGGCGCATCCTTGACCGACCAAAGGCAGGATCCCTCGCGCCCGGCAAGCGGCGCCACCGAGACCAGCGCCGGCTCCGGCGCGCCATCACTGAGAGGCTGACCCGAAATGAATTGAGTGATTTCAGCAACTTGTGTATCCGTCTGGTTGGCACGCGAGACGGGGGGCACAAGATGTGGACTGAAACCACTCGACGGCAGTATGGCCGGGAAGATCTGCGCTATGCAAGCGATGTCACCGATCAGGAGTGGGGGTTGATCGAAGCCGAACTGCCGCCGGACAAGAAGCTGGGGCGACCGCGCACCACGCAATTGCGGGCTGTCGTCAACGCGCTGCTCTACATGCTGACGACCGGTTGCCAGTGGCGGCAGTTGCCAAAGGAGTTTCCGCCGTATTCGACGGTACAGCGCTTCTTCTACCGGTGGCGGGAGGACGGGTTGTGGCGCAAGATCAATCACGGCTTGCTGATGCGGGTGCGCGAGGCCAGCGGGCGCGAGGCCAGCCCCAGCGCCGGGGTGATCGACAGCCAGTCGGTCAAGACCACCGAAGCCGGGGGGCCGCGCGGCTATGACGCCGGCAAGAAGATCAACGGACGCAAGCGCCATCTGCTCACCGACACCCTTGGCCTGCCGGTCGCGGCCGTGGTTCATCCCGCCGACATCCAGGATCGCGACGGCGCGCCGCTGGTCCTGGCCGGCGCCCGTTTTCTCTATCCCTGGCTGCGCCACGTCTTTGCCGATGGCGGCTATGCCGGGGCCAAACTGGCCACCGCCCTCGACAAGATCGGCCGGTGGACGGTCCAGATCGTCAAGCGCAGCGATCCGGCAACCGGCTTTGTGGTTCTGCCGCGGCGCTGGGTTGTCGAGCGCACCTTGGCTTGGCTCAGTCGCAACCGCCGCCTCGCCAAGGACTTCGAGGCCAGCCTGGAAAGCGCTCTCGCCTGGCTGTTTCTCGCCAGCACCAAGCTACTTATGCGTAGATTAGCAAGGCTAACACACGCTCACACTGTATTATGAGTTGGACACTGAGGGCATGCAGCAGGAGCGACGCCTGCGCCTCGTCGCCCGCCGCTGCGGCCCCACGCAACCGGTCGAACTGGTCCTGCGACCTCGGGGTCGTCGGCAAGCGCCGCGGCGATGCGCACGAGCGGCGGTTCGCGCGAGGGCGAGAAGCGCCGGTCAAAGGCGATGTTGACGAAGAGCGGCCCGCCGTCGGGCGAAAGCGCTGCCAGGGCGTCGGGATCGAGGTCGAGAGCCTGCGACAGGACGTCGCCGTCGCGGACAATTCCTTCGCGCCGGAAGCGCACCGCAAGGGCCCCGCCGGCGAGGAGCGCGATCACACCGATAAACACGACCGCAGCTGGCGCGGCGCCTAAACCGGCCTGCGGGACTCCCCATAACGCCAGAACAACGCTGATGGCGGCGGCGACCATCTGACTGCTTCCCGGAGCGGGCCGCACCACCCTGCGAACGCTCGTGAGCCGCCGACAGAAACTGATGAAACAACCGGAACGGACATCGACCACCCCCGAATGCCGCAGGTGTGGCCTCATTCTATCTATGATGGTCTTTCGTCTGTCAATACAATTTTATGGAGCTCGGCTGCTGCTCGGCCCGATAAACATCCTTTAATCTACCCGTTAGAAATTCCGAACTTCAATCGTCTCGGTGGGTCCGTTCCATACGTTCGTGTCGTTTCTGCGCCTCGATGCTGAGCGTCGCGATCGGCCTAGCCTCCAGCCGCCGAACGCCGATCGGTTCGTCGGTCTCCTCGCAATAGCCGTAGGTGCCGTCCTCAAGCCGACCGAGCGCGGCATCGATCTTGGATATCAGCCTGCGTTCGCGCGCCCGGGTGCGCAACTCGATCGCCCGTTCGGTTTCGAGCGAGGCGCGATCAGTCAATCCGGCTTCAGCAGGCTTTCCTCGCGCAGATGCTGCAAGGTATCGAAGGATTCGCCATCAGCTCGGCCCGCCAGTGAACAGCTTCTGGCGGAAATACTCGACCT
>CAWCWA010000011.1:0-91952 GCA_963799085.1 uncultured Alphaproteobacteria bacterium
AGACCTTCCCTAACCGACGGGCTCGCTCGCGCCAAGAAAACACCGACCCCCGTGCCGGCGGCACCAAACCTATCCCAGCCTCCCACCCGTTTCATATCCTGTGGGTCGACAACTCCGCTGGGGGTTAATATAGGTTGGCGTGGGAGGGGTCGAACAGGCTTGTGCAAATCCCATGTACGATGGGAGCAAGATTGCGCCACAGCCCAAACCCGTGTTCCTCCGATAAAGACAAGCAGCGTTCCGCACGGAAGCGAGCCACCGCAAACTCGCGGCGAAGTGCGTAAAGATATCGTACTCAGGCGGACCCTGGAGGCGTTCACATGGCTCGCGCGCCGCTCGAAAGTGCGTAGCGCCGCGTCTGAAATCGGACCTCCCGCCGCGATAAGGTACGGACCCAATACAGTTAGCGTCCTCGCTCGTGGTGGAATTTCAACAGTAAGCGCGCGTCGGGCGGAATGCCCCAGTACTTGGAGCCCGGCTCGCGCGTGCGGCGCCCGACCTGACCGCGTAAGAGAGTGCTATAGGCAGTATCCCGCACCAGCGAATGCGAGTGTTTCCAGGTAGCGGATGCCTCGATCTGAGCCAATCCTGCGCGCACCGCTCGCTCGGCGTCATCCTCGTGGGCTTGCGGGTAGCCGAAATAGGCCAGCACGCTGTCTCCCATATGCCGAGCGACAAAGCCATCGTATCGGGGGATCGTCCGGGCAACGCATTGCTGGTACGCGCCCAAAACCTCACATATGTCCTCGGATCGAGACGCGAAGCCAGCGCGGTCGAGCCGACCAAGTCGCAGAAATCACCGTCATCTGCAAACGTTCTGCGCCCTCCACGCGAGGTTTAAGCGATGCAGCCCGCTTCGGGCCGCGGCGACTTCTCGAACAGACCCGCCACAACCGCCGCAAAATCTGGCGCTGGGTTCATTGGCGAAGCCGCATGCCGACTAGAGGGCGGGCAGCAGCACTCCGCATTCGGCACAAATGCGTCGCATCGCTGCGTTTTCGGTCGTACAACCGAGACCACCCATCTGACGCCCTCGGGCGCGCTGTCAACTGGGGCGCCAGCATAGCCTTTGGACGCTCAGTTCAGAAGGGGTAGCTCTCCATTCGAGATTTGCGCCGAAGCGCGTTTGGTCCGTGCCCGCTCCGCACGGCGATGCGGCAGGAGCGGGAGATGAATGAAGGTGATGACTGCATCCACTACCGCGTTTGCCGGGTTCCCGCCAACTGCCCTCACATTTCTCCGAGAACTGCGCGAGAACAACGAACCCGCTTGGTTCAAGCCGCGCAAGGCGGTTTACGAGGCCGAGGTGCTGACGCCTTTTCGTCGGTTGATCGGCGTGGTCGGGTCGCGGCTGCAGGAGGACGGGATGCCGCTCGTCGGCGATCCTGCCCGCGGCATTTTTCGCATCTATCGCGACGTTCGCTTCTCGTCCGATAAGCGCCTCTACAAAACGCATGCTGGGGCGGTGTTGACGCGCTCGGGAAAGGGGGGCGACCCCGGCGTCCTCTACATCCATCTGGCCCCCGGCGAGTCGATGGCGGCGGCCGGCTTCTGGCACCCGGCTCCCGACCTCCTGGCGCGACTGCGCCGCGCCATCGTTGACGATCCCGAAGCTTTTCTGGCGATGGCCTCACGGCTCGCGGCCGCCGGTTTGCAGCTTGGCAGCGATGTTCAACTCGCCCGCCTGCCGCGCGGCTTTGAAGGCGCCAAAGGCTCGGCCGCGGCGAAGTACATCGCCTGGAAATCCTTTACCGCTCACGCCGCGCTGAGCGATGCCGAAATGCAGTCGGCAGCACTCGTCGACCGCATCGTCGGCTTCGCGCATACCGCCCTGCCGCTGCTCCAATGGGGTTGGGATGCGGCTGATGCCGAGGCGCCCAAGGTGACGATCCCGGCGCTCCGTCACCCGCTACCGAAACCGGATTTCTGAGCCCGCCAGGATCAGGCGGCGCTCGCCGTGTCGCGCCGAAGCGAGGGCGCCGATCGGGAACGAGCGGCCACCGCATCCAGGACGCGTTGCAGATCTGAGAAGCGAAACGGCTTCTCCAGCAACGCCGCCGGGGGTTCCTCGCCGGCCTGATCGGCGCGAAATTCTCGCCCGCTCAGTGTGATCGTCGGGACGCCGAGGGTGGCGCAGTTACGCCCGAAATGTTGCCCCTCGCGGCTCTGCAGCACTAGATCGGTGACGACAACATCGACAGCAACGCTCGCCAATAACGTATCTGCCTCGACGCGGTCGGCGCAGGCGGCGACAATATGGCCGCAATCGCTAAGGATGCCGGCGATGAAATAACGAATGCGCTCATTCGCCTCTGCCACGAGAACCCGCGCCATCGACCGCTCCGCCAACGGAGAAACCAACCCCGATAGATAGAGTGCAGCCTATTTCCTCTAACAAAACGTGAAGATCGATCGACCGGCATCGGGTATGGCGGCGACGCGGAAAGACCGCTTATAAAGGACGAGAAGGAAACGGGACGAGGTGCGGAATGAGCCTGTCGGTCAAGCCGAGCGGCGCGGCCTGCGGCGGTGAAATCTTCTTCGACCTGGCCCACGGGATCGATGAACCGACCTTCCGGGAGATCGAAGCCGTCTTTCACGACAACATCGTTGTGGTGTTTCGTGGACAGACCCTGTCGAACGAACAGCACATCGCCTTCAGCCAGCGCTTCGGCGAGCTCGAAATCCATATCGTCCGGAAATACCTGCTGCCCGGCTACCCCGAGATCCTGCTGATCTCGAACATCCGCAACGCCGATGGCGAGCATATCGGGCTCGCCGACGCCGGATTCACCTGGCACACCGACACCTCCTACCGACTCCGGCCGAGCCGCTGCTCGCTGCTCTACGCAAAAGAGGTGCCGCATCGCGACGGGCGGCCGCTCGGCGATACCGTCTTCGCCAACGCGATTGCCGCCTATGAGGCTTTGCCCGACGCCATGAAGAAGCGCCTTGTCGGGGTCAAGGCGGTTCACCGCTATTCGGCGCGTCGCCGGGTCGCCGACAGCCCTCGGCCGAAACTTACGCGAGAGCAGCTGGACGCAACGCCCGATGTCGCCCATCCGATCGTCCGCACCCATCCCCACACCGGGCGCAAGGCGCTCTACGTAACCGCCGGGGAGTGTGTCGGCATTCAGGGCTGGCCCGAGGACGAGGCGCTGGATCTGATCGCCGAACTCGACGCCCATATGGTCCGCCCCGAATTTCTCTATCGCCACAAATGGCAAGTCGGCGACTTGCTGATCTGGGACAACGCGGCCGCAATGCATTTGGCCATCTGTGATTACGCCCTGCCGGAACGGCGGCTCATGTATCGTACGACGGTGATCGGGGACGTACCGTTCTAGGAGCCGGCTAATGCCGCCATAACCCAAAAGTATACGGTCACCCGAAATTCGTAGACATCAGGCCGCGAACCGTGAAACTAGCGCGAGCTGCGGCCAACGCTTCCATGCGAACAGTGTGAGGGGCGTTAGCGGCTGATCGGGGGATCGGTGCCTAATTTTCCGCCAAGAACTGATGACGGGCACGAGCCCGACATGATGACTGCGGAGGCATCACAGCGCTGCTTTCTGTTCTTGCAGAGCATGGCGAACCGGTTTTTCGAGCGCCTTGGGCGGGCGTTGCGGGCACGCGGCCACGCGGTCCATCGGGTCAATTTCAACAGCGGCGACCGCGCCTTCTGGGGACTGCCGGGGGCGATCGATTTTCGCGGCCATGCGCATGAATGGCCTGAATTTCTCGAGCGGCTTATCGTCGATCTCGGGGTCAGCGACATCATTCTATTCGGCGACTGCCGGCCGTTGCATCGCGCAGCAATCCGGCTCGGCGGCGCCCGCGGGCTGCGCATCCACGTGGTCGAGGAAGGCTATCTGAGGCCCGATTGGGTGACCTTCGAGGAAAACGGCGTCAATGGCTATTCCTCGCTGCCGAAGAATCCACAATGGTACCGGGAGGAAGCCCGCCTGCTGCCAGAATTTGTCAGACCGCCCAAGGTACCGGGCAGCTTTCGCCGTCGCGCCTATGAGGACGTGCTGTACAATTTTTCCTCGGTAGCCGGCGTCTGGCGGTTTCCGCATCACACAACCCACCGGAGGCATTTCCTGGCGCTCGAATATGCCGGATGGGTGCGCCGGTTGGCCTTGATGCGCCGATCGGAGCGCCGTGCCGCGGCGCAGATCGAGGCGCTTCACGGCGACCCGCTCTTTTTCTTTCCGCTGCAGCTCGACGACGATTATCAGATGCGGGTCCACTCGCCATTTCGCGCAACGCAGGCGGCGATCGATTATGTTTTGTCCTCTTTCTCCCGGCATACGCCGCCGACCGCTCGTCTCGCGGTCAAACTGCATCCTCTGGATAACGGGCTCCTCGATTGGGCCGGTATGGTCAGGCAGGCCGCGCTCGAATACATGATCAGCGAACGGGTGACCGTGCTCGACGGGGGCGAACTACCGAAGGTGCTGGCGCTCAGCCACGCCGTGGTCACGGTCAACAGCACCGTCGGCGCCGAGGCGCTCAACAAGGGTCTGCCGGTCATTGCCCTTGGCAAGGCGGTGTACGACATACCGGGCTTGACCTTTCAGGGCGATCTCGACGAGTTCTGGAGCCAGGCCGCCCCGCCTGACGCGGAGTTATTCGAGGCCTTCCGCCGGGTGCTCGTTGCCCGCTGCATGATCCCGGGCTCGTTCTTCAGCGAGGCGGGGCTGCGGCTGGCCGTCAAGGGGGCAGTCACTCGGCTCGAAGCCGCCTATGCGCGGCCTGCCCGCGGTGTCGCGCCGGCGCCGGCGGGCGTCCCGGCAAGGACGCCGTCGCCGATCATCGCTGTCCGGCCCACGAGCTAGCCGGCGGAGGCTCCGCCGAGGCGGTTGCGGACAAGAGCGGCCCCAGCGGCAAGACTGCCAAGCTTGCCCGCCGCGATGCGGCGGTCCATCGGCGCCATGCCGCAATTCGTGCAAGGATAGAGGCGTTCGGCCGGCACCAGAGGCAGCGCCCGTTCGATCACCGCCGCGACCTCGGCTGGCGTCTCGATGCGATCGTTGGCGACGTCGATCGCGCCCAGCAGCACGTCCTTGCCGGGGAGCAGGCCCAGGAGCTCGATCGGCGCCCGTGCGCCGGCGCACTCGACCGAGACCTGATCGATCCGGCTCGCCGCCAGCGCCGGAAAGATCGCCTCGTATTGCCGCCATTCGACGCCGAGACCGGCCTTCCAGTCGATATTGGCCTTGATGCCGTAGCCGTAGCAGATATGCACCGCGGTCTTGCAGCCGAGCCCCGCCGCGGCGCGTTCGAGCGCTGCGATCCCCCATTCCTTGACCGCGTCGAGATAGACGTTGAAGGCCGGCTCGTCGAACTGGATCACGTCGACGCCGAGCGCGGCGAGTTCGCGCGCCTCCTCGTTGAGACACTCGGCGAACGCCATCGCCAGGGTCACCCTGTCGCCGTAATAGCTGTCGGCGATCGTGTCGACGATTGTCATCGGTCCCGGCAGCGTGAATTTGAACCGCCGCTTGGTGTGCGCGCGGGCGAGAGCGGCCTCGACGCCGTGCACGCTACGCCTTCGCCGCAGCCTCCCGGTCACCGTCGGCACTTCGGCGTCGTAGCGGTTGTTGCGAATGCCAATCGTCACGCGCTTGGTGAAGTCGATGCCCTCGATCGCTTCGAGAAAGCCATGCACGAAATGCTGCCGCGACTGTTCGCCGTCGCTGACGATGTCGATCCCGGCATCTTCCTGCAGTTTGAGCGCGAGCAGCGTAGCGTCGCGCTTACCTTCGGAGAGCCTCTCTCCGTCGAGCTGCCAGGGCGGCCAGAGCATGCGCGGCCGGGCGAGCCAGGATGGTTTCGGCAAGCTGCCGGCGATCGTCGTTTCGAGCACTGCCGCACCTCCCTCCGGCCCGGGGCGCCTATCGGTCAGCCGCGGCGATGGTCAGCAGCGCCGCAGCTCCCGTCTGGGCGCCAAAGCCGCGGCGCGCGACCCGTGCGCCGCCTAGTTCGGGGTCCAGGCGAGCGCGCGGATTTCGGTGAATTCGCGGCCGAGCTTCGACCAGGAATCGCCGGCGTCGGCGGTGGAGAAGACCTCGCCATAGTGGCTACAGGAGAAGATCAGCCCGGGATCAGCCTGGTTCACCGCGAACGCCCAGATCGGCGAATTGGGCTCGACCGGCAACGGCAAGGCTCGCCAGCTTTTCCCGCCGTTCTTCGATCGCTCGATCGCGCCGGTCGTGCCGACCGCGGAATCCCCGGTCGCGACAAAGATCGTTTCGGGATCGTCGGCCTTGAACGCCAGATGGCGGCAATAGGGCAGCACAAAGTCCTTGCCGACGCCGAGCCGCTGCCAGCTCTCGCCCTTGTCGTTGCTGGCGAAGATCTCGCGCGGCGTACTGGTCAGCACGGTCCCGCCATTGCCGGTCTTGACCGCGACATCGTGGATGTCGGGATCGTCGAGCCCGCCGGCGATCCTGGTCCAGGTTTCGCCGCCGTCGAGGCTGCGCCGCACCCCGTCGACCTCGACGCCGGCCCAGACCACCCGGCGGTCGCCCGGATCGACGCTGAGCGCGGTCACCCGCGGGACCCTGACGTTCGGGCACTCCTCGGCCATCTCGGCAGGCAGCTTGCACCAGTTGCGGCCACCGTCGCTCGAACGGAACAACGCCGCGGGCCGGGTGCCGGCGAAGATCGTGTCGGGGTCGCTGGGATCGAAGGCGATTTTCCAGACATGGAGCGCGTTCATCGGCAATTCGAGGCGCTCGAAGCTCTGACCGCCGTCGAGGCTCTTGTAGACGCCGTCATCGGCGCCGGCGTGGAGGGTGCGCGGCTCAGTCGGATGGATCGCTAGTGTAAAGACCCGGCTCTCGCCCCACAGCCCGCGGCCGACCCGCCGCCAGCTCTCGCCGCCGTCGGGGCTGACGAAGGCCCCGCTGCCGACCGTGCCGACGCAGAGCGTTACGTTTCGGCTCACGATCCGATGTCCCAGCCGGTGTGTGAGATGTCGAGGACAACGCCGTCGGGCCCGGCCCATTTCATCTCGAAATTGCGGTGGCTCCCGGCCGCCATCTCCATGTCGAGGCCGTCTTTCGCCGTCAATTGTTGCGCATTGGCGTGTTCAAGCTTCTGCGCCGCTTCGTCGATGTCTTCGACCTCGAAACCGAAATGATGGATGCCGCTGAAATTCTCCCCATGCGCGCCGACATCGGCGTCCTTTTCGGTCTTGAAGTTCAGGATCGCGAGATTGATGTAGCCGTCGGTCAGAAAGACCGCGCCGCGCGGATTGCGGCGGATTTCGGTCATGCCGAAGGCTTCCTTGTAGAAGGCCGCAGTCGCCGCAGGGTCTTTGGTCGTCAATGCGATATGTCTGATTCTAGGCATGTCTTTTCCCTCCTTGCCCGGCCGGGCGAGCCGATCGCGCCCGGCGTTTCACAACCGTGACCGATCGTACGAGAGTAGTACGAGCCCCGCCCAAGTGCAAATCCGCGCACATGCGAGCTGCGCCGGGTGATACCCGGCGAAACGGCGGCAGGGTTTCTCGCCCCTGTTTTTACAAAGAATTTACAGGCGCCTGCCCTTCGCCTGCGGTCCAGGACCGCAACATCGCGCACGGTACAATGAGAATATGGCAATTTTACCGTTGCCCGCGAGGGGCGGACACTGTGGCGTTGGCCGGCGCGAACCGCACCGTGTCGCAGCCGCTTCCTTCAGAAAAACGGCGCGAGATTGGCGCGGATGCGGGCGAGCGGCGGAACCGAGGGATCGGGAAGCGGGAAGCGCTCGCCGGTGATGGTCTCGAACGCCTCGATATAGCGGGCGGCGGCTTCCAGCACGATTTCGCTCGGAATTTCCGGGATGGGCTCATGGTAGGGATCGCAGCGCTCCGCGACCCAGCGCCGGATAAAGTCCTTGTCGAGAGTGTCGGGCGGCTCGCCGGCTGCGAAACGGCGCTCGTAGCTCGCGGCGAGCCAGATAGCGGCTGCTGTCCGGGGTGTGGATTTCGTCGGCGAGAACGATCTCGCCGTCCCGGTCAAAGCCGAATTCGTATTTGGTGTCGACCAGGATAAGGCCGTGGTCGCGGGCGATCTGACGGCCGCGGGCGAAGATCGCCAGCGCCCGCCGTGAAACCTCACGCCATTGCGCCTCGGTCAGGAGACCTCGGGTTACGATCTCGTCGGCGGTCAGCGGCGCGTCGTGCTCGCCGTCGAAGGCCTTGGTGGTCGGCGTGATGATCGTTGCCGGCAGTTTCTGGTTCTCGCGCAGCCCGTCGGGAAAAGCGGATGCCGTAGATGTCGCGGCGCCCGGCCTTGTACATCGGCCAGATCGAGGTCGCCGTCGAACCGGTCAGATAGTCGCGCACGACAATCTCGACCGGCATGATGTCGAGCCGGCGGCAGACGAGCACGTTCGGGTCGGGATAGCCGATGACGTGATTGGGGCAGAGCGCCCGCGTCTCCTCGAACCAGAAGCGGGCGAGATCGGTCAGCACCTGCCCCTTGAGGGGGATCGCGGTCAGAATGCGATCGAAGGCGCTTAGCCGGTCGGTCGCGATGATGATCCGTCGGCCGTCGGGCAAGTCGTAATTGTCGCGCACCTTGCCGCGGTAGTGGTTCGGCAATTCCGCGATCGTCGCGTCGCTCAAGATCGAGTTCAGGTACTGTCCGAGCGCCGCCCGATCGACCATCGCCGCGCGCCGGTCAGCGGTGTCCGCCACCGCCATGGCCGCCACCCCAGCCGCCGCCATGCCCGCCGCCCCAACCGCCGCCATGCCCGCCGCTCCAGCCGGCGTTGCGGTATCCCCCGCCGCCCCAGCCACCGCGTCCCCAGCCGCCATGGCCCCAGGAACCGGCACCGCCACGGCCCCAGCCGCCCCAACCACGGCCCCAGCCGCCCCACCAGCCGCCGCCCCAGCCAAAGCCGACCGAGATCCCGACGGGCCAATAGCCGCCCCATCCCCAAGCCGCGGGGTAGCCCCATCCCCACCCCCATGGCCAAGCATAGGCCGCGTTCCAATAATTCGGATAATAATAAGGATAGTAGTAATTCGGGTAGTAGTAGCCGTAAGGGTTGTAGCTCTGTGCCGGCTGCTGTTGCTGCTGATAGGCCGGCTGCTGTTGCTGATAGGCCGGATATTGGTACTGGTTGGGGTAGCTTGGAGCGGTCTGCGTCTGCGCCGTTACCTGCCCGTATGAATAGCTTTGCGCCTCGGCGTCCAACACCGGGGCCGCCGCGAAGAAAACCGACGCCAACGCCGCCGCGGTGAGGCCGATGCGGCGAAACCGGCCTATTCCTGAGCTGAACGGCATCGTTTCCTCCACCTGATCCGATCTGCGGTTCTACAACAACGTGCTATATGGATAGGCCATTCCGATTGTCATCGTCCCTGTCGAGGCGCCGCGCGCGGAGTTTGTTTGGAGGGCTGTGGAGAAGGCATGACGGCAAGACTGCCCGGCGCTGATCAACCGGCCGCGCAGCAATTGCCGGCAGCCGCCCCGCTCGTGCGGGTCATGGCAATGCCGGCCGACGCCAACCCCAACGGCGACATTTTCGGCGGCTGGCTGTTGGCGCAGATGGACCTCGCGGGCGGCGGCCTGGCGGTGCAGCGGGCGCGCGGCCGGTGCGCTACGGTGGCGGTCGACGCCATGGTCTTTCACCACCCCGTCCTTGTCGGGGGCGAAGTCAGTTGCTACGGCGATCTGGTCAAGACCGGTCGGAGCTCGATGACGGTGCGGATCGAAGCCTGGCGGCGCAACCTCGCGACCGGCGAGGTGCGCAAGGTTACCGAGGCGCTCTTTACCTATGTCGCGCTCGGCGACGACCGGCGTCCTAGAGCGCTCCCGCCGCCGCTTTAGCTGCAGTCGAGGGTTGCCGCGCGCTGGCCTGCTCGACGACGGGGATGCGGTAGAGGTTCACGGCGTTCTCGAAAACCAACCGGTCGAGGGCGGCCTTGCCCAGCGCCGCTTCCGCCGGGGCATGCCCCATCGCCTTCGAATGCGGCCACGGGCTGTCGAGGCCCGGGAAGTCGCTGGCCCACAGAAAATTGCCGAAGCCGATTTCCGGAACGCGGCGAAACCCGCCTTCTTCCTCGACCTCGAAGGTGAAAAAGACCTGGCGCTTGACGAACTCGGTGGGCTTCTCGGAGAGAGTGATGTCGGGCTTGAACACACGGCTCTCCGCCCCGCCGAAATCGTATTCACGGTCAAAGCGCCAGAACAGGAACGGGACCCAGCCGATACCGGCCTCTTCGAGTACAAAGCGCACGCCCGGATGGCGATCGCAGATGCCGGAGAAGACGACGGCACTCATCAGCTCCGCCATCAGCCCCATCGGAAAGTTGGCGACCCGCATCAGCGACTGGTTGCGCGGTTCGAGGCCTTCGACCCCGACCCCGATCTGGCGCGAGCCGCCCGCCGGGTTGGCGTGCAGGTTGACCGGCAGGCCGGTTTCGGCCGCGGCCGCCCAGACCGGCTCCCACATCTGGTGCAACAGCGGCTGCGGCGCGCCGGCCCAGTCGAAGATGACCCCGGTGGGCAGGCCGAACTCGGCCACCCGCAGCAATTCCGCCACGGCCTCGTCGGGCGTCTGGCAGGGCAGCGGCAGCAGCATGATGAACCGGCCGCCCGATTCCTCGTAAAGCTCGCGCGCCCAGTCGTTCACGGCGCGCACGCAGGCGGCGCGCAGTTCCGGATCCTTGATCGCCGATATCTGCTCGTAGGGACCGTTGACGAGTTCGGCGTCGACCCCGTCGCGATCCATGTCCTCGCAGCGATATCTGGCGTTCGCCGCCCGGAAAATCCCGGGTTCGGGTTCCTCGGGAATGCCGGCGCGGGTATAGCAATTGACCGGACCCCTGCCGACACCGGCCCAGCCGACCCCGCTCCACGGCCGGCCCTCGACGATCCAGCGCCGCACACCGTCGGGCCCGGTCACGATTTGCGGGCCGTCGTCCTGGAATTTGCGCGGCAGACGTTTCGTCCAGAGATCGAACGGCAGGTGCATCAGCCGGCAATGCCCATCTGCGGAGACGACACCAAACCGCTTTTCCATCGCTCACCTCCTTGTCGGCACGCAAAGGCCCGTGACGATATTACCCGCCGGCGCGGTCAGACACGATCAGCTTGCTCGCGGCATGGTCGGCGCGCAAAGCTGCGATATGGCGAAGACGCCGGTAGGGAGGAAGGGCGATGGACGGCGCATCGGGCTACAACGCCGCGGCGGATCTGATCGGGCGCAACCTGGCCGCCGGGCGGGGCGGCAAGACAGCCTTTATCGACGACGAAGGGGCGTGCAGCTACGCCGAACTGGCCGAGCGCGTCGCCCGGTTCGGCAATGCCCTGCGGCGGCTTGGCGTGCAGCCCGAACAGCGCATCCTGTTGTGCCTGCAGGACGGGATCGATTTCCCGACCGCCTTTCTGGGCGCGATCAAGGCCGGGATCGTGCCGGTCGCGGTCAACACCCAGCTGAGTGCGGATGAATTCGCCTTCATGCTCGCCGACAGCCGGGCGCGCGCGGTCATCGTTTCGACGCCGCTCCTTCCGGCAATCGAGGCGGCTGTCGCCGCATTGCCCGAGCCGCGGCCGCGGGTCATCGTCTCGGGCGGCGATCTGGCGGGCCTCCTTGCCGCTTCCCCGGCGGCGTCCGACACGGCTCCGACCCATCCGCACGAACCCTGCTTCTGGCTTTATTCATCGGGTTCGACCGGGCGGCCCAAGGGAACCGTCCATGTCCATTCGAGCCTTCTGGCGACGGCCGAGCTTTACGCCATTCCGATCCTCGGCATCGGCGAAAGCGACGTCGTGTTCTCGGCCGCTAAACTCTTCTTCGCCTATGGCCTCGGCAACGCACTCACCTTCCCGATGGCGGTCGGCGCCACGAGCGTGCTGACGGCCGAGCGGCCAAGCCCGACTTTGGTCGCCGAGATATTGCGCCGGCATCGGCCGACGATCTTCTATGGTGTCCCGACCCTCTACAATGCGATGCTGGCGGGCAACGAACTTCCCGGCCGCGAGGGATTGGCGCTGCGGCGCTGCGTCTCGGCCGGCGAGCCATTGCCGGCGGAAATCGGCCGCCGCTGGGCCGAGCGCAGCGGCATCGACATCCTCGACGGCATCGGCTCGACCGAGATGCTGCACATCTTTCTGAGCAACCGGCCGGACGATATCCGCTACGGCACGACGGGCCGGCCGATCCCCGGCTATGACCTCAAGGTCGTCGACGAGGCCGGGCGAGAGGTCGAGCGCGGCGAGATCGGCGACCTTCTGGTCAACGGCCCGACCAGTGCAGCCTATTACTGGAACAACCGCGAGCGCAGCCGGACCACCTTTGCCGGCGAGTGGACCCGCACCGGCGACAAATACCGTCAGGACGAGGACGGGTATTACGTCTATTGCGGGCGCAGCGACGACATGCTGAAGGTGCGCGGGATGTATGTCTCGCCGGCCGAGGTCGAGGCGGCGCTGATCACCCACGAGGCCGTGCTCGAAGCCGCCGTGGTCGGCGCCGCCGACGCCGACGGTCTGATCCACGCCAAGGCTTATATTGTCGTCAGGCCCGGCATTGCCGCCGACGCCGCCTGCTCCGTGGCGGTCGAGGCGCATGCCCGGACCCTGCTGGCGCCGTTCAAATGCCCGCGCTGGATTGCTTTCCTCGACGAATTGCCAAAGACCGCCACCGGCAAGATCCAGCGCTTCAAACTGCGCGAGCCCTGCTGAGTCTCGCCGAGGCCGTCGCCGCCCCGCCCCTCTTCCATCTCCGCCCCTCGGGGCTTCCCACGCGGCACCAGAGGCTCTTGAACGGGCCCCATAGGGGGATGCACGCTGCCCCGAACGGCTGGACAAAATCCATTACAAAAGAACATCCATTACAAAGGAACATAGATCTTCGAGGGAAGTCCGAGATGCTCAGAGGGAACGATGCTGAGACGCATGCCTGCACCCGAGTTGGTGACGCCCACTGGCTTCGTTAATGCGCTAATAAGGCCATTTGCTCAATTATGGAGTGGACAATACCCGTTGGCCAAAGCCTTTTGGCTCTTTTTTATATTGGGAACATTTCTTGCACCCATAGTCGCGATGGTCATATACATTCCGTTGGTCTGAGTGTCCAGACTCAGAATACAGATTTAGCGTGTGAGAACGTGGCCAATCTCCGCGGGAGTAGTTTATGAAGGATACTACATGCTTAATCTGCATTCTGAGTCGGACACTAAGGCGCGTGACATGAATTTGTGAGCCGTTTTGTGCTGTCGGTGCCCGCTCTCAAAGAAATAGCAATTTCTTCTGTTTCCCCGACCAATTTTGCCCAGAAGCGTCATTGTCATATGGCAACACACCGGATGTGCGCGCTCAAATCCTTCAATCCACTTGGGCAATAACGGTTCCAGCTCATGAATGTTGCAAGAAACGGCTACGCCGAATGAAGCACAATTGTTAATTATAGATATCGCCCTTTGAATAAGCCTGTGCGATTCTTCGTCGGAAATTCCCTTAAATTGTTCTTGCCGTAATGCCAAATCGGTCAAGGAGGTCATCCGCTGCGCTATCGCCGGCAAGCGCAATCATACCCGCCCCCCGGCTCGATGGGTACGGGAAATATAACACTGCCGGCGCGCCGACTGCTTAATGCGATCAGCAGCGCGAACTTATCCTCCCCACGAGAACCACGCCAATGACCTCCCATCGCCGGGCTTGAACGTGCCGGGATATCGCTCGCCTATCGCACGCTCATTCCGCCTCTGGATCGCCTGATGTTAGCGGACTACGATGCGTCGATTCGTACGCCCCGAAACGCGCAGGTAGGAGGAAACGTCTATGCCGCTTTATGAAAAGGGCAACGTCCGCATCCATTACGAGGAGGCTGGGTCCGGGTTTCCGTTGCTGGTGATCCCGGGCGGTGGGCTCAACTCGACCGTCGCGGGGCTGAAGACGCATCCGTTCAACCCGTTCGACGAACTCGCGAACGAATTCCGCGTCATTGCCCCCGATTTGCGCAACGCCAAGGGCGGCCAGTCGACTGGGCCGCTGGAGACCGGCCGAGCGTGGGACGCCTACACCGACGATCATATCGGTCTGATGGATCACCTCGGCATCCGTCAGTTCATGGTGATGGGCTTCTGCATCGGCGGACCGTTCATCTGGAACCTGCTGAAACGCGCCGGCGACCGCGTTGTCGCGGCGGTGCCGGTGCAGCCGAGCGGCTATCGGCATGAAATGCCTAATCTTTCCTACAACAACAACATGAAGGGGTGGGGCCCCGAATTGTGCGAACGCTTCCCGGACATCACAATAGCCCAGGTCGACGCGTTCCTGACCAACATGTATCGCGGCGACCGCGCTGACTTCGTCTACACGGTGAGCCGTGACTTCGTACGCCAATGTCAAACGCCGGTCTTGGTGCTGCCGGACGACGTGCCCGGCCATCCGTACGTCGTCGCGATGGAGAGCGTCTATCTCGCGCCGAACGCCCAGGTGACCCTATACCCGTGGAAGACGAACCCCAAGCAGATCCAGATCGCGCTTCGGCACGTACGCGGGTTCCTCAGGGATAACCGCCCGGCCGCGGCAGCGCAGCCGCTCTCTGCCGCCGCCAAGTAGCGCGCCGAGGCGTCCTTTTCGACTCCCCAGGGATGCCCGAGGGTCGCCGCTCGGGGTCCCGGCCAATAGCGTCGCCAAGGGATCAAATACCCCTCCTTCGGGCGTATACCCCTTTGCCGCGTGCCGTTCTCTCATTTCTGGCGTGGCAAATGACCGGTTCGGGGCATTTGACCGGTTGCCACCGACAAGCCCAAGCGTCGTCTGCCGGTTCGGTCAGGCGACCTTCGCCGGGGTGTACGGCAATAGGCGAGACTTCGCCGAGAGCGGGCATTATCCCCGCCAGCGCGGGTTGGCACGATCCGGCCGTGCCGGACTTTCTGAGTTGGCTATGCGCTTTGAGGCGGGCTCTGTCCGCGTAACCCTCGAGCGCGCCGCCGACGGCATCGCCCCCCCGCCTAAACCGCTAACTATGCGGAGCGGTCCTTCGGTCATACCGCGCTACCATGAGAACGCGTGTCGGGCTCAGGCCGCTGCGATTGGACCGATAGCAGCATATGCGCGATCACCACACTGCGGCAGCGCGGTAACGCGGGTGCCGTCTACCTCCTGAACACTTTGCGTTCCGCTTCAAGGAGGCCTCGGCCTCGTGATCGGAAAGGCATCTCTCAGCCGAACCGCGGCCAAGGACGGGCCGGCCGTTCGGCGCCGCAAGTCGCCGATCGCAAAGTCTGGAAAACGCAGGCTCTGTGTGGCACGGTGGTGCCGAAATAATCGGAGGTACGCCATGAGCCCGCTTGATGTCGCCGACAACAAGGCTGCGGACCCACACGATGGTACGGTCGCCTATGTGCCGCCGCTCGAGCGCACGGCAGGACAGCCGCCGCCGATCGCCGCGCATGGCGGCCTCTCCTACATGGCGTTCGACCGCGATGGCGATGCGGGAACCGCCGTGGCGATCGAGGACGCGCTCGCCGAGATCGCCTCGGGCGAGAGCCAGCGCGTTATCGACATGATCGACAAGGCGCCGCCGGGCCCGATCAAGACCAAATGGGGCCTCGGGTTCCGCAGCTACGACGAGTGCGTGGAGTACATCCGCCAGTCGAACAGCATCAAGGCTCCGCCGGGCGGCGTGGCGGTGCCGCTGCCCTATACGGTCTATGAGCGGCCGAGCTACTCCGTCGTGCCGTCCAACGCGATCTGGCGCGACCCGGCGCGCGCCGACGAAGCCGCGATCCTGCGCAAGAACGAGCAGGGCAACCGGCGGCGGGACCTCTATTTCCCGCAGGTGCTGCGCGATGCGCGGCGCATCGGCGAGTACTACCCGGGCCTTTCGCCCAACAGCCCCGAATGCATGGACAAGCTCGGCGTGTCGCTGGCGCATCTCGAATCCAAGTGCACGAACATCTACGATGCGGCGGAGGTGGAGCGCGTGTACTATCCGGAGATCGAGAAATTGCTGCTCGAGTTCTTCCCGGACGCGACCGACGCACTGGTCTACAACCACGACGTCTTCGACAAGGACTACACGGGCGATCGCACGGAGGACCAGGACGGCAAGAACCCGGGCGTGAACGCCAATTACGCCAACCTGGTGCACAACGATCTGAACGACAACAGCGGCCGCGTGCGCTGCCGCGAGCTGCTCACCAGGAACCTGCGGAACTTCGGGCGCCAGCAGCACTACACCGAGGAAGAGGCCGACGCGAAGATGTCGCGGCGGTTCATGTCGATCAACCTCGCCAAGCCGATCGAGACGATCGAGCAGTTTCCGTTCGTGCTCTGCGCCTGGCCCTCTTTCGCCGACCAGCCCTACATCACCAACTACCGGATCTACGACGACCGCGTCGGCGAGACCACCCGCTTCACCTACCGCCCGAACCACGAGTGGTACTGGTTCCCCCGGCAGAAGCCGACCGAGGTCTCGATGCTCAAATGCTACGATTCGGTGACCGACGGCTCCGTCTCGCGCTGGTCGTTCCATACCGCCTGCATCGACCCGACCGTGCCCCTCGAATGCCCCATGCCGCAAGAACGTCGTGGTCCGGTCCTTTGTCTTCTTCTAGGAAAACAGAAAGAGGCAGCAATCGCTTTCTGAAGAGGAGCAGCCGTAATGTTCAGCCATATCATGGTCGGGAGTAATGACATCGCCCGGTCGAAGAAGTTCTACGATGCGCTGTTTACCGCGATCGGCGGGCAGCCCGGCGCCGAGGACGCGCGGGGGAAGGCTGGCCTACTCGCATAATGGCGGCCGCTTCATGGTGTCCAAACCCATCGACGGCAGGCCGGCCTCGTCGGCAAATGGCGGCACGATCGGCTTTTCGGTGGGCGATCCCAAATTGGCGGAGGCGTGGCACAAAGCCGGCGTCGCAAATGGCGGCACGTCAATCGAGGACCCGCCGGGCGTGCGTCCGAATGGGGCATATCTTGCTTATCTTCGCGATCCCGATGGAAACAAATTGGTCGCGGTCGCTCGTCCGGCTGCTTGATTCTCTCTAGAGCGTGAAGAGAACCGTCCTGTGGGCGGTTCTCAATGCGCGCTTCGCGGATCAACGGCTGCGCCTATTGTCTCGACATGCACAGCAAGGCGCTGCGTCGCAACGGCCAAACCGACCAGCACATCTATCTGCTGAATTGCTGGCACGACTTTCCTCTCTACACCCCGGGCGAGCGGTGGGCGGGGACATGGACCCGCGCCGCCGAGGGGCACGCGTCGTCCGCCATTTGCGACGAGGTACGCAAGCACTTCGACGACAAGGAGTTCGTCGACCTGACGATCCTGATCGGCATGATCAATCTATGGACCGGGCTGGCGATCGGGCTGCAATATGTCCGCACGACGGATGCCGCGGCATGAGGGAGATCGCGCTGCGCCACGCCGACACCGATGGGGATGTCGCGGCGTGCTTCCCGGTGATGGTCTTGCTGCGGCCCCACCTGCATAACGCCGCGGAACTTGTGGCGCGGGTCACCCGGCAGCGCGCTGAAGGCTACCGCATCCTGGCGGCATTGCGCGATCGCGACTCGGTTGCGCTGGCGGGGTACCCTATCCACGGCCGGGTCATCTATGTCGATGATCTGGTGTGTCGGTGATCTGGTCACCGCCGAGGATGAGGTGGAACAATCTGAACATCGTCCTGCCGAAGCGGAACCACGTTCCCGGCGAACTCACCTCGTCCATCGTCCCCGCGAGGGGCGCTTTTCCGCCGGGGCGGAACTCAATATCCTTCTTTCAGGCGGCTACTGCATCGGGCTGCTTGCGCCAGCGGAATTGGGTACCGTCCGTCCATATCCGGTGCCGGATGACAGCGAGGCGTCGGGCCAGGGCGACGATTGCCTTCTTCCCTCCGCGACGACGGGCCAGCGGCATGCCCCAAGCCTTGAGCCAGGACCATTTCTGGCTATGTGTGAGAGCACCTGCGCTGCTTCATAGAAGTGCCGTGCGCATCATGGCGTCCCCACATTTCGAGATCCTTCCGTCGTAGTCCGTCTCGCCGGACTGAAAGCGGCGCGGTACCAAGCCGAAATGTGCCCCCACCATCTTGGAACGGACAAAACGCTGCGGCTGATCGACCGTGGCCCGAAACGTCAGTGCCACGACCGGTCCCACTCCCGGCACCGTCATCAAGCGGCGGCATAGCCGGTCGCCGCGGACCTGGTCGAGGACCATCTTGTGGCGTCCCGCGAACTGCAGGCAAGGGGGCGACAATTGCCCCTGGGGTCGGATGCCCCACCACCAATTCTCGGACTCTGGCTTCGAAGTGACCCGGGCTGACCACCCCCACCCTGAGCCCAAAATTGCGCAAGGGTTCCTCGGAGCTCGTTCTCCATGTCCTGCAGCTTGTCGCGGAGCCGCTTGCGTGACGTCAGCAGCATCCGCTCTTGCTGACTGGCCAGTGTCTTCACGTGCACTGCCTGGTACAACCCGACCCGCATCATCTGTGCTATACCGCGCGCATCGTTGCGGTCGCTCTTGTTCACTTGCTGGGCCTTCAGCACCGCCTTCATATGGCGTGTCTCCACGCACACTACCGGCAGCCCCGCCTCAAGCAGGCCGGTCACCATCCATTGCGACAGCGGCCCTGCCTCCAGCCCAACCCGGGCGTAGCCAAGTCCGGCCTCGTTCAACAGGGCAACGACTGCCTCTGGCTCCGTCGTTACTTTGGCCTCCCGTACGATTTTCCCGGTCTCGTCTACAATGCCGATCGCCGTCTCCTTGACCGATACATCCAGGCCAGCACAATGCTTCATGGCAGTCCTTCCTCTGCAGAACGTTTTGGGGCCGGCTCATCCGGACCTCGTGTCCAACGTCAGTGTGAAGGACGGCCACCTCCGCCTCCAGCGACTACCGCCGGAACCGCCGCGATACCCCATCTGAAAAAGGGGCTGGAGCAGAGATGGGAAGGGTGGCGATTTTGCTCACCGGCAACGGTACGGGGGAATTGGGGCCAGCCTGTGTGAAAAGAACGCGAGATTACGGTCGTGGCCGATTCCGCCGTGGGCGCAGCTGCTTTAGAATCCCGGAGCTTGGTGGGGTATTCGGGGGCTTAGCGATGCATCGGTTTATTGACGGTGACGATCGGATGCAACTGACGCTGCTACCGAACAACCTGGAGGATTACGTCGGCGAAGAGAACCCGGTTCGGGCGGTCGAGGTCTTTATCGAGCTGGACCTTGCCGCCTTGGGGTTTTCGGGGATGACGCCGGCGACGACGGGCCGGCCGGCCTATCATCCCTCGACGCTGCTGAAGATTTATCTCTACGGTTATTTGAACCGGGTTCAGTCGAGCCGGCGGCTGGAGCGCGAAACGCAGCGCAATATCGAGTTGATGTGGCTGACCGGGCGGCTGGCGCCCGACTTCAAGACGATTGCCGACTTCCGCCGGGACAATGGCGCGGCGATCCGGGCGGTGTGTTCCCAGTTTGTGGGGTTGTGCCGCCAGCTGGGCCTGTTCACCCGCGCCGTTGTTGCGATCGACGGCAGCAAGTTCAAAGCGGTGAACAACCGTGACCAAAACTACACGGTCGCCAAGGTCACCGGGCGGATGGAGCAGGTCGAGGCCAGCATCGCGCGTTACCTGAGGGCATTGGACCGGGCCGACCGCGAAGAGAGCGATATCGCCGAGGCCAAGTCGGTCCGGCTGAAAGAGAAGATTGCCCGCCTGCGCCAACAGATGCAGGCCTTGAAGGTGATGGAGCAGAGGGTTCAGGACGCACCTGACCAGCAGGTCTCGCTGACCGATCCTGACGCCCATTCGATGGCGACCAGCGGCAAAGGCACCGCGACTGTCGGCTACAATGTGCAGATCGCGGTCGACGCCGAGCACCATCTGATCGTGGCCCACGAGGTGATCAACCAGGGATACGATCGCCACCAGCTCGCACCCATGGCGCAGCAGGCCACGGGCTGCGAGCAGGTCACCGCCCTGGCCGACCGCGGCTACTTCAGCGGCGGCCAGGTTCTGTTGTGCGAAGGCACTGGGGTCGCGCCGATCGTGCCCAAGGTCCTGCGTCAAGCGGGACCAAACGCGGCCTCTTTGCCCGGCAGGACTTCATCTACGACGCCGAGCACGACCACTACACCTGCCCGGCGGGCGCAAAACTCACCAAAATCCATCGCCGCGCCGATCACACCGAAGACTTCGACCGCTACCGCCATCTGAGCGCCTGCTTCACCTGTCCGCTCAGACCCCGGTGCACGCCGACCCAGCGGCGGATCATCAAGCGCTGGGAGAATGAGGAGGTGCTCGACAGAATGCAGGACCGCCTCGACCGCATGCCCGAGGCCATGGGGGTGCGGCGACAGACCGCCGAACACCCGTTCGGGACCCTCAAAGCCTGGATGGGCGCCACCCATTTCCTGACCCGGACCCTCGACAAGGTCCGAACTGAGCCTCCTCGTCCTGGCCTATAACCTGAAGCGAATGATCACCATCCTCGGTGTCGGACCGCTGATGGCGGCGATCAGGTCCTGATCGCCTCGCTCAAGCCACACGCGCCAGCCGATCTACCGGCGGCGCGACCGCCATGGCCGGAAAACACGCCCCGCCGTTCGCGTCACATGACGCGTTTTCCCACGGCCTCGGTCATGAATACGCGTTCGACCGAAGCCGGGAAAGTCCGCTGACGGCGTCGCTGCGGCCATTGGGGAGAAATCTCGAAAGGCGCCTTCGGGTCGGACTCGGTCCGTCATCCGTTGAGAGCAGCAGTGGATGGACCTTAGATGCGGCGCTGTGCATCAGCGAAATTTCGCCGCCGGGTCGAAGCTTTGGGGATCGTCGACCGCCACATCGCCTCATTGCAGACCGTTAAGCGCCGTTTGTGAGATCTGGTCCCGCCCCCAAGTCAGTAACGTGCTCCTCCTTGCCGCACGGAGGTTGTACATTTGCGCGCGCTGGCGTGCTCCCACTATCCGAGCCCCCGCAGGCGTTCGATAAAGCGCTCCTTGCGGGCGTGGTTTTCGCGGATCGCGCCGAGGCGGCGGTCGAAATCCCGAATCCCGCCCCGCTGATTGGCGATAGCCTTGAGATCGCGGAGCAGGTCGACGGCCCTTTCGTAGCCGGCGGAATTGCGGCGCTCGATTTCCGTCTCGATCTCGCGCCAGACAGCCTCGCCGCGGCGCGCCAGCGCATCGAGGCGGGCGCGACGTCGATGGGCGCATCGCCGCATCGTTCGGCCGCCGCCACCAGATCCGGATCGATCCCGAAGAATCGCGCGAAACCTTCGAGGGCGCCTGTCATCGGATCAATCCCCGGCAAGGGCTCCATCGCCGCGGCTTCGACGGCGCCGTCCTCCACCGCCATCAGCCATAGGAGATAGAACAGCCGCAGATCGCGCCGAGAACGACCGCCCGCAGCGGCGCGAGCGCCGCCAGCCAGCCTGAACCGTCGTCCCAGTCCTCGCCGGGCTCCATTTCGTCGCGCTCTATGTCGAGGACGAGATTTTCGCCGGCGGGCTTGAATGTGGCGCCGTCTGCGGCTCGGAGGAACGGTTTGAGCGCGCCGGCGTCGATCAATCGCCGGGGAAAGCGGATCATCAGCCGGCGCGTGCCCCAATTGGCGAGGTAAAGATGCAGGTCGAACCAACGCGCCATGAGTTCGTCGGGGAGTCCCTTGAAATTCCCCCATTCATAGGAATTGGTGAAACTTGTGGCCGTGATTCGCGCGCGTGACGACAGCGTCCGCAGCGCCTTGCGGTCCTCCTCGCCGAGCGGCCGATCAAGCGCCTGGAATTCATAATATTGATATTCGCTCACGATCGCGGCTTCCGCTGAAGACGGGAAAGGCATTTCCGACATGGGCGCGCGGCGAGGTCAAGGCGGATGGAGCACGCCGTCCGTTTCCAAGATTTGGAGCGCTTCGGCGAGCGTGACGCCGGAATAGAGTCTCCACCATTTGCCGGTGTGGCGCATCCAATGGACGTCGAACCGGTCGCGCCCCGTGCGATCGATGCGGGCGAAGGGCGCATCGAACTCCTCGCCGCGATTATGTTTCATGCCCGATCTATAGCGTTGCATGAAGCGATAGCGCCCAGCCGCCCATGCGCCATGAATATCGATCACATAGTTCCACTCGGTCGGTCTGACTTGCGGCAGGAAGCGCGGCTTCAAGACATCGCGGATGAGGGCTTCGCAAGCCGCGACGATCGCCTGCTTCTCCGCTTCGTTCAGCGGTTCTTGGCGCGCCGCGCGGCTCGTGCGCGCCCCTTGTTCCATTCGCGCCATTCCTCAATCCGTTCTCGCCGATCTTCGCCTTTGCCGCGCATGGCCAGGAGGCGGCGGGCTATCGAACCGCCGCCCGCAAATCATTTTGTCATAGGGCTACCTGCTTACGGACTATCCTCAGCCATCGGAAGCATGATACAAAACAGGAACATGCGGTTGTTTCTGCGGGTTTGAGCGATGGCGCGCAACAAGGTGCAATTCCAGAAGGCGCTCAGCGAGGTCGAGTTTGCGGTTCTTTACGGAACCGAGGATCAGTGCCGGGAGGCGGTGAGGCGCTGGCGCTGGCCATCCGGGCTTTGTCTGCCCGGTTTGCGCCGGCGAGCAGCACAGCGTCGTCAAGACCCGGGGGCTTTACCAGTGTACCACCTGTCGACGGCAGACATCGGTGATCGCCGGAACGATTTTCGCCGCTGCCAAGGTGCCGCTGTGCACTTGGTTTCGCGCCATGCACCACCTCACGCAGAGCAAGGGCGGCATCTCCAGCATCGAGTTGGGCCGCCGGCTTGGCGTCACCCAGACCACCGCCTGGAAGATCAAGCACAAGCTGATGCAGGCGATGATGGAGCGGGACGCCACAAAGCGCCTGACGGGACGGATCGAGATCGACGACGCCTATCTCGGCGGGGAGCGCAACGGCGGCAAGCGGGGCCGCGGTTCGCCTGGCAAGACGCCAAATCGTGGCGGCGGTCGAAACCACACCAGAGGGCCAGCCAATCCGCTTGAAGTTGCGCCGCGTGAAGGGGTTCCGCCGGGCCGAAATCGCGAGCTTGGCGCAGCGCAATTTCCAGCCCGCCAGCACCGTTGTCAGTGACGGCCTGCACTGCTTTACGGGGGGCGGCAACGCCGGCTGCGTTCACCAGCCAATCATCACGGGGTCCGGTCGCAAGGCCGCCCTGAACCCCGCCTTCAAGTGGGTCAACACCCCCCTCGGCAACATCAAGAGCGCCATCACCGGCACTTATCGTGCCATCCGCGACAAGCACGTACCCCGCTACCTCGCCGAATTCCAGTACCGCTGCAACCGCCGCTACAATCTCGCCGCCATGATGCGACACCTCGGCTATGTCGCCGTCCGAACCCCACCGATGCCATACCGCCTCCTCAAATTGGCTGAGCATCATGCATAATCAGGAATTTGTTTATGCGGGGCGAGGGGTTACCACGGATTGGGCTGGTAATAGGGGTAGGGGTAGTAATTGTTGCTGGCTGCCGCATAGGCGGCCGAAGTTGCGGCGGCGCCGGCGACAGCCCCGGCGGCCGCCGCAGCGCCGTATCCGGCATAGGCGGGCGTTACCGCGACCCCGCCATAATGATAGCCGCCGCCGTAATAGGCGCCGTGATATCCGCCGTAATAGCCCCCGTAGTGGTAGCCGCCGGCACCGTAGGCGCCGCTGTGGTAGGCAGTCGTGCCGCCGACCCCAGTATGATAGGCGCTCGTGCCATAGGCGCCGCTGTGATAGGTGGTGGCGCCTCCGGGCCCGTAGTGGACGCCGGTCGTGCCGAAGGCGCCGCGGGCGCGGCTGCGACCGTCAACAGCATGCCCAGCGAAACAACGATCGAACGCCTCATTTCTTGCCTCCTTTCGACTTTGCCGCGGGCGGCAACGGCAACGGCTTCAACGCGACCTGTGTCGCGTCGGCCGGCGGCTGGAATACGAACTCCGCTTCGGTCGGATGGATATTGAAATCCCAGTCGGAGAACTCGGCGATGAAGTACGGTTGGCCGGGGAGTGCGAGATAGGTCACGATCAGTCGCCGCGGCAGCGCCTTCCCGGCCTTGGGCAGCCACAATTCGAGCACGATCCCGGGCGGCTGGGAAAACACCAGGTGCTCGTAGGGGGCGCCGTCGATTTTCACGGTATTGACCAGGCGGCCCGAGGTGACGCCTGAGAGAAACGCCTTGTTCGGCGCCTCGCTCAGGAAATCGGCAAGCGGGAAGTCGACGCCGTAGCGGCCGATCGCCTCCTTCAGCATGCCGTCGATGCTGGTGCCGGCCGGCAATGACAGCGTCGCGTATTTTTTCTCGTCCGCCGAATAGAGCGTGACCGCCTTGCCGTCGAAGGCGAGCCGGTGCGACCCATCGTCGCCGGTCACATCAACCGAGAGCTTGTCCGGCCGCTGCACCGTGACCTTCATCGCGTGGTAGATGTGCAGGGGCTCGCCGCCGGCGTCGGCGTAGACCCGGATCGTTCTGGCCGCGAACGAGAATTGTGGCGCCTTGAGCGCTTCGCCCATGCGCAGGAGCGCGGCGGCGGCCGGCTCGTTGATCTCAGGCTTGCCCTGCGGCGGGGTCGCCGCCGGCAGGGGGGTCGGGGCGAACCCGAAGAGGAGGGCGGCAAGCACGCCGCCAACCGCCGCGATATGTCTAAGCTTCACCGGAACCTCTGTCGTAGCCGTCGCGATAATCCGCCGATCATGTCGGCCGCCGGTAGTGACTCGGTTTGAATGATGGCTCCAGAAATTCCACGCCGTGAGCCCGAAGCTTCCGAAGGCCGAAGCTGCCAGAATGATCACCGACCACAGCATGTAATGCGCATTCCTTCGCGTGTACTCTGCGGTCTCTTTTGCGGCGTTAGCGGCAACCCCCTGAGCCGCCGCACCTTGTTCCTGAGCGACGGCGGCTTGCTGTTGCGCCAGAGTTTGCAGGCGTGCGAATGCTGCATTTGCCCGCTGATCATTAGTGGAACCTGCATCTGCGCCGCCCATGATGTCAGCAGCATAATCGAGATCCCAATCTACCAGCCTCGGCTTTTCTGGCATGTTTAGGGCTCTTCCGTATTAATGTTGATTGTGTCATTGTGACCGGGTTGTATTCCAGCTGAAGTGGCTCTGTAGGCTTTTATGTCGGCTTCATAGGAAAGCCGTGAGGCATCACATGCTGAGATGTTCTGAGGGTTTCGCGCAAGACAAGATTTATAAACTGTCTTCGAGACTTCCATCTCTTTTCGGGCATTAATTTTGGCAGCAATGCCCCCGCAGTCAGCGAGGAAAACCAGAGATGCGAGGAGGATCAGCAGCCGACCTATCGACAATGTCCGATCTGGGCTCAAAGTTTCCTTCCGATCTGCTGTTTGACCGATTATATGCTTACCGCCATGCAAGTGCGAGTGTGATTCATGCCAAAGGGACCGCAAGGGCAGAACCGCCCCGCCGACACCGTAGCGAACGCGATCCGCGTCGCCAAGATACTGACGGGCGAGGTCGAGGAGGATATGGGCAATTCGCATAAGGACAAGGCTGCGCAATCGCTCGGACGCCGTGGTGGCGCTGCTCGGCGCGACAAGCTCAGTCCGGAGCGCCGCCGACAAATAGCTGAAAAAGCGGCACGAACGCGCTGGGAACGCGCCTCGGAATAAAATCGGGAATAATTTTCTTGATACCAGTCGGTCGAAAGGACATGATCTCAATCTGTTGATGGGGGATAGCATGCCTGTAGACACTGATATGGGACAGATCGAACACCTGATCGATGATATCGACCGGATCCCCCGGATTGGGTTCAGGACATACCGCGCATATCCACCCGAAATTCTGGTCGAGCACGATCCTCGCGCTGGCGCCAGCTGCATCTATGCGCACATGGTTGCAGAGGCTGAGCGTCTATGGCTTGAGCGACGAGGGATCGTCGCGGCGGATGTTCGTGGCCTGAAGGTTTGGTTGATCGAGGATAAGGCAGTCTTGCGCTGGAAGCGGATGGATGCGGACGGTCGAACACGCAGCTATCCGACCAAACAGGAGAAGGATTTCGACGCCGGATTGCCGTTGCCCGGCCTTCCCCCGCCGGCCATCAGGCTGACGGCTGGGTATTTGGCTGACGAGACGCAAACCCAATACCAGCGTACGCAGATTGCCCGCCCGCGAGGCAAACGGATCGAATGGTGCGTTGCGATAGTGCCCGCATCCGCACCTGGCCGTCCGGCGACATGGCAGGATGTAACGCGCCAGCGAGGTTGGTAACGAATATCCGGGAGACCAGTGATGGCCCGGTTCAATCACAGCCTACTCATTCTCGCGCGGGAATCGCGAGCGTTGACGCAAGGGGAACTCGCCTCAGCGACGGGGATTGCGCAAGGCACGCTGTCGAAATACGAAACGGGATTTTTGGACCCGCCGGAAGAAGCAATTCGGCTTTTCTCAGCATGTCTTTCCTATCCCGCGACCCTATTTTATGAGAACGAGAAGCCCTATGGCTTCCCACCTTTTCATTATCGGAAGCGAAAGAAATTATCTGCGAAAACACTCGGCCGCATTGTGGCCGAGATGAACATTCGCCGGATGCATATCAAAAAAATGAGCATCTCCTTTTCGTTAGGGACGAATGGCTTCATCCCGGAGATCGATCGCGATGAGTATCATGGAAAATCGAACAAGAACTCGATCCGGAGGACGTAGCGCGGACGCTTCGGGAAATGTGGCTGCTTCCTCGCGGCCCCATCGAAAATATGGTCGGCCTTCTTGAGAGTAATGGAGCCATAATCGTCCCATGTGATTTCGGGACAGACTTGCTGGATGCGGTAAGCCAACGAATAGATGGAATGCCGATATTAATATTCATTAATATCAACGCACCCACCGACCGGATAAGATTAACATTGGCGCATGAATTGGGGCATATGGTGCTGCACACTACGACCCTGCATGACGACGACACGATGGAGGATGAAGCCGACGAATTTGCAGGCGCGTTCCTTATGCCGGCGGAAGATATAAAGCCGCAAATGAGACGCGGACTTGATTTGCGGCATCTTTCAAACATGAAATTATATTGGAAGGTGTCAATGGCCGCTATCGCAGTGCGCGCCGACCGTCTAAAGCTCGTAACGCCATATCAGAAGAAAACCTTTTGGATAGAAATGGGGCGTCTTGGCTACAGAAAGCGCGAACCCAACGAGCCTTCTCGCGAAGAGCCGAAGCTTCTCAGGCAGATGGTGGCTTTCCATCAAAGGAAGCTTGGCTACTCGCAGGCGGAATTAGCGCAATTGCTGCACCTTACGGAGAGCGAATTTCGTTCCATGTACTCCCCGGCAATCATCGGCGGCCATGAGGCACGTGGGCATCTGCGCCTGATTTCATGATGACCTCTTATGCTTGACGTCAAGCATAAGAGGTCTTATATGAAGGGTATGAACAAGCTGACCGCCGCCAAGCGCATTCAAATCCTGTCGATGCTCTGCGAAGGCTCGTCGATGCGTTCGATCAGCCGGGTCGCCGATGTGAGTATCAACACGGTCTACAAGCTCCTCGCGGAAGCCGGCCCGATCTGCACCAAGTTCCATGACGCGACCGTGCGCGATGTCGCCAGCAAGCGCGTCCAGTGCGATGAGGTATGGAGCTTCTGCTACGCCAAACAGAAAAAC
This sequence comes from uncultured Alphaproteobacteria bacterium, assembly GCA_963799085.1. Lineage (GTDB taxonomy): Bacteria > Pseudomonadota > Alphaproteobacteria > ATCC43930 > CGMCC-115725 > AP-15. Next base: position 27,590 of record CAWCWA010000011.1, read on the forward strand.
GTCGCGACCGCGAAGGCAGCGCCGGAGGGCGCGGGCGACGTTTGGACATGGACGGCACTCGATGCCGACTCGAAGCTGATCCTAACGTGGCAGGTCGGCGGACGCGACGCGAGCTACGCACTGGCGCTGATGGACGATCTTCGTGGCCGGTTGGCAAATCGGGTCCAGCTAACCACGGATGGGCACCGGGCTTATCTGGAAGCGGTCGAAGAGGCATTCGGGGCTGATATCGATTATGGCATGTTGGTGAAGCTGTATGGGGCCGAGACGGGCGGACAGGGGCACGAACGGAAATACAGTCCCTCGGAATGCCTCGGCGCTCGCAAGGACACGATCACTGGCAACCCCGATCCGAAGCACGTCTCGACGAGCTACACCGAGCGGCACGAACCTAACCATGCGAATGAGCATGCGCCGGTTCACGCGGCTGACGAACGCTTTTAGCAAGAAGGTCGAAAACCACTGCCACGCGCTGGCGCTCTATTTCGTGTTCTACAACTTCGTGCGGCGGCATCAGACCTTGCGCGTGTCGCTAGCGATGGCCGCCGGGGTCAGCGATCGGCTATGGTCGATCGGCGACATCGTCGCCTTGATCGATGCGGCGCAGCCGGAACCGAAGAAGCGCGGCCCCTACAAGCCGCGCCAGACGGCTCAGATTTCAAAGTGAGTCACTACCCGGCCGCCGCCTCGTTTGACTATGCATTTTCGAAAAGATCCGCACAACATGGAGGAGATGGAAGATTACGTAAATATGACGACGCCGTTTCCGGTAGCCTTTGATGTAGATCAAAGCTAAATGCGACCCATTCCACTATTGTCTCGCGCGATGCGGAAACGGGGTGAATGATTTTCATGCCGGCGGTCACCGACGCCGACCTCCATCACGCCGCGGGGCGACCCTGCGGCGCGCCGTCGCGTACTCCGAAGCCCAGCAAATTTGCATAGGCGGGCCGGAGTCCTTGTCCTAGGTTGCGAGCCCGTCGATGCGGACCGGCCGGGAGCGATCTATGCGGATGATCTTGCAGGTAGCGGCGCGGGTGGCGGCGATCCTCGACGGCGAGGGTGGGATGACGAAGAGAGGCGGCGTCGCCCGCCTGGCGCGCGGCTTGTTCATGGCGGCGGCGCTCGGCTTCTGCGCGAGCGCGTGCAGCGCCCCAAACCCGAACACGCCCGCTGGACAGGCGGAGATAGCGGATCAGAAATGTAACGTCTGCATCCTGCAGAATCCGGGCGACGGCAGCCCCTGCTATGCGATCTGCATGCAGAAGGAAGAGGATCAGGCGGCCTATCAGAGGACCTACGGACGGCCGTGACCCGGCGTCGATCCAGAGCGTTCGGCGGCAATTTTCGCCGCAGGCGGTTCGGCTGGGGGCTGACCGGCATCGCGATCGCGGCGGCGGCGATCGTGAGCGAGGCGCGTCCGGCATATGCCCAGCAATTGCCGGCGCTGGGCGGACCGCCCGCGGTTCCGCCGTCGGCACCTGATTTGCCCGCGAGTGGGCTGCAGGTTTTCGTGACGCCCTATCTGTGGCTCTCCGGCATCAACGCCGCGATCAATACGCCGCTGCAACGTGCGCCTGCAGGTCAATTCGGATGTCAGCGCGATCGACGTCCTATCGCATCTCGACGGGGTCCCCTTTATGGGGGCGGTGGAGTTTCGCAGCGGGCGTTTCGGCCTGATCGGCGACGCTCTGCATGTGCGGGTCGGGGCCGACATCACGACACGCAATCAACTTTACAACGGCGGGAACATAACATTTGCAATCAACACCGGGACCGCCGCCTTTATCTACCGCGCGATCGACGACCCGGTGCAATCTCTCGACGGCGGCATCGGATTGCGGGCCTGGGGGTTCTCGACCGATCTGACGTTGAATGGCGCGCGGTTGCCGACAACGAGCACCAGCGGCAGTGCCGGCTGGGTCGATCCGCTGATCGTCGCCCGTTATCACCGCGAATTCGGCGACGGCTTCGGGCTGACCGCCTATGGCGATGTCGGTGGTTTCAACGTTGGCGCTCGTATCGATTGGCAAGTCGTCGGCACGATCGACTACGCCCTGAAGCCGTGGGTGGCACTCCGCCTGGGCTACCGCAGCCTGAACTTCAACTACCAGGGGGCGAACAGCAACCTTCGCTGGAACGTGCATATGAAAGGCCCGATCCTTGCCGCCACCTTCCGCTTCTGATTTTAAGCCAGCCGGTCAGACGCGAACCGTCGCGCCTTCCGGCATGAAATGGATTCCCGGCGGACGGTTCCGCATGGAGCCGATCTCAGCTACCCAGAAGAAGCGCCCGTTCATGACGTTGAGGTCACCGGATTTTGGATTGACGAATACGCCGTCACCAATGCCGATTATAACCTTCACCCCGCGCCCGTCTCGCAAGCAGGCAAGAAAAGGATATGCTTTCGACACCGGGGCAAGTGGAACCTACCCGGTCATTGATTTAGATGGGGTCACGGGCCGGCAACCGCCGCTTGGTTGCGGTCGTGGCCGTCCCTCAGAGTGATGGTGTCAAGAAACGGAGTCAGGCGAGGCCTGCTCCAAGCATCATCGAGGGACGACCATGGAGAACTATGCCGGTATCGACGTGTCATTGGAAAGCGCGAGCCTGTGCGTTGTGGATGCGACAGGGCGGATCGTTCGCGAGGCCAAGGTTGCCAGCGAGCCCGAGGTGCTGATCGGCTGGTTCAACCGCTTGGGGCTTGCGGTAATGCGGATCGGGCTTGAGGCCGGCCCGCTGTCGCAATGGCTCTACGCGGCCATGTGCGACGCAGGCTTGGCGGTCGAGCTGCTCGAAACCCGGCATGTCCGGGACGCCTTCAAGGCGATGCCGGTCAAGACCGACCGCAAGGATGCGCGCGGCATCGCGCAGCTGATGCGGCTCGGCTGGTTCCGCCCGGTTCACTGCAAGTCGCTGCCGGCGCAGGAGGTGCGGGCGCTGTTGACCGCGCGCAAACTGCTGCAGTCGAAGAACCATGATGTCGAGATGAGCCTGCGCGGGGTACTGCGCGGCTTTGGGCTCAAGGTCGGCCCGACGACGCCGCGGACCTTTGCGAGCCGCGTCCGCGAACTGGTCGCCAGGCATGCGACGCTGTCGGCGGTTGCCGAGGCGATGCTGGCGGCCCGCGAGACGCTGTTCGGCGAATGGCAGAAGCTTGAAAAGCGCCTGCGCTCCCTGGCCCGCGAGGATAGCCGCGTCCGACGGCTGATGACCACGCCCGGTGTTGGCACCATCGTCGCGCTGACCTACGTCTCGGCAATCGACGATCCCGGACGCTTCCGGTCCTCGAAGACCGTGGGTGCGCATTTCGGGCTGACCCCGAAAAAGTATCAATCGGGAGAAACCGACGTGACCGGGCGCATCTCCAAAATCGGAGACCGCGGTGTGCGCACCGCCCTCTACGAGGCGGCCAACGTCATCCTGACCCGACCGGTCAAGGGCTCGACCCTGAAGAGCTGGGGGATGCGGCTGGCGGCCCGCGCCGGCATGCGCAAGGCCAAGGTTGCGCTCGCCCGCAAGCTCGCCGTGGTCCTGCACCGCATGCTGGCCGACGGCACGAGCTTTCTCGCCGACAAGGCGGCTGCGGCCGTAACTGCTTAAGGAAAGGAGATCGCAGGTTCGGGGGCACGACACCAGCCCCCGGAGCAGGGTCCCGTCGCCGGGACGATGGATCAGGCCAGGCCGCATGTTACACCGCGGCGCCGCTTCGGATGACCGCGCGTCCTTAGATTGGCCGACCTGTTCCTAATCCGACCCCATCAGGTGGCGGCCACGCGCCGACCCCGGACAGAAGCAAGACACCGGCGACAGGATCATGGCTCAGAGGGATTGACGAACCGAGGCCCGTGACAGAAGATTAATTTCTAAAGCCGAAGCGAGGCGCTGTTGTGAGCGCGATCCGGACGAGGGAAGCGAGAGGCTCGAGAATGCGGTTAGGCGCGGTTTGTTACTACACTGAGCCCGATAGTTATTTCGCGGGCCTGCGTGCTCGGAGGGTTGAGGGGGTCGTCACCGCGCGCGGCTATTTCCACGCCCAATTGACGCGCATCGACTTCGATCGGCTGTTGATGCAGAGAGCCGAGGAGAGCCTGCCCCGCCTGCTCAACTACGAAACGAAAGAGGGTCGAGCCGCCATCATCTTCGCCACGGGCCAAGCTCAGCCCGCCATGCATGTGAGCGGGGTGGCGCTGACGAGCGGCGAAATCATTGTATGGGATTCGGGGCTGCCGGCCCACCACCGAAGCGCGGCGAAGTGTCGCTGGGGAAGCATGTCCCTGAGCCGGGACGATCTCGCCGCCTTCGGTGCATGCATCGTCGGACATGAATTGACGCCGCCGCCCTGCGCGCACCGCATCAGGCCCTCTGCGCCGCTCTTCTCGCGGCTGTCGAGCCTGATGAAGCGGCCGCTCATCTCGCGAGGGCAGCCCCTGCCATGCTCGCCAAGCCGAATGTGGCGCGGGCATTGGAACAGGCTTTGGTCGAAGCAGCGGCTTGGTGTCTGGCGAGCGGCGACCCCCTCGATATGCGCAGCGGTCATGAGCGGCGTGCAGCAGTGATGCGGCGCCTGGAGGAGGTGATCGCGGCAAACGGCGAAAGGCCTCTATACATCTCAGAGTTGTGCGCAGCGGTGGGCGTGTCCTATCCGACCTTGCGCATTTGCTGCCAAGAGCATCTCGGCGTCAGCCCAAAGCGATACCTGTTGCTGCGGCGGATGAACTTGACGCGGCGGGCACTGCAAAATGCAGACCCGGAGGACGCGAGCGTCACCAAGATCGCCACCGATTACGGCTTTTGGGAATTGGGGCGGTTCGCGGTGGCGTATCGTTCGCTCTTCGGCGAGCCACCCTCGAAGACGCTGCGCCGGCCGCCTGACGATCGAAGGGTCGCCGAAATCGCCGCGCCGCCTTGGCGATTTATCAATTCTGCATAGTCGGCCGGAGGACCCGCGGTCTAGGGTTGCGGTGCGGGGCAGCTTTGCCCGCCCATAAGCGCGTTCTGAGAGGGAGCATGATCATAAACCCTGGAGCGGCGGCACGGGTTGTGCCGTTGACCGCGCTGATGTTGGCCCTCTGGTGTCCGCAAGCGCCGACGAACCGCGGAGTGACGGCGATGTGGTCGAGACTTTGGTCCGCGAGAACGCGGCTAACCGGCGCAGGGTTGACCGTCGCGCTGATGTTGATAGCGGGCGCGGCCGCCCCCGCGATGGCGCAGGAGGGCTTCAGCCAGGATTTGGGGATCATCCGAGCATGCGGTGGCGACGTCTGGAGCCTCTGCTCGGACGTCCTGCCCGATGTCTTACGTATCAAGAGCTGTGTGCAGAACAAGATGGGCCAGCTGTCCAAAGGTTGCCTCGATAAGCTCCTCGACGCAATGGCCGGCGCGCAATTCAAGGTCTGCAAGGATCAGACTTACGCGCTTTGCGCCGCGGCGCGCTGCAATGTGTTCGACGGCGTTGCTTACTGCCAGTGCGACGTCAAGCACGGCGACAGCATCAGCCTGCCGTTTCCGATGGGCAAGGACCAGGATGTCTGTTCGATCAACGCCGCGGGCGCAGCCAACAAATACATGGTCAGCACCTACAGCCTGCCCGAGTCTATCGCCTCTCCACAGGGAGGCGGCGCGGTCTACACCTGCCAGGGCGAGGAGGGCGGCGCCTATGCCCAATGCGACGGCGGACTGTGTTTCAGAACCACCGAGGAGACGACGTTCCCGGGCTTCGACAAACCGGTGCCGAAAGGGCGGATCATCTGTTCCTGCCCAATCACGAAGGCCAGTTCCGGCAACAGCTTTCAGATCCTTGGGCCTTACCCATGCGACAACTCCTTCTTCAAATATTGCAAAGGCGCCACCGCGAATAGCAAAACGGGTTCGACGATCTATGTTGGCGCCCCTGTAGGCACGGCCGCCGCTCTGGCGGTCCAGCTCAACGGAAAGGTCCCGCCCCTCAACGAGTGCCCTTCGCCGTCCGACGCCACCGGCCACTAAAGCCAAATAAATCCCGAAATGAGCGAGGAACTCGCCGCACGATCGGTTGCCGCCGCCGCCGGGGTCGAGGTGGCGACGGGCCTAGTACTGATAATTCGCCCGCCGCTGTTCGGTCGGCTGCTGTTCGGCGCCGAATTCTCTGGTGCGGGACAGGCAATCGGTCGGCTCGCCGGCATTTCGCTTCTCGCCTTGGCCTTGGCCTGTTGGCCGAACGGGGGCTTGCGAGAAAGTTCGCAGTCGTCGCTTCGCGCACTGCTGGTCTTCAGCCTACTGACGACGATTTATCTCGCTTACCTGGGGATCGGCACGGCGCTGGTCGGACCGCTACTCTGGCCGGCCGTCGCCCTCCATCTGGCGTTGTCGATCCTGCTCGGCCACGGCTGGCTCAGCGGTTCCCAAGCTAATGGCTGAAGGTCCCGGATCCGGCCAATCGGCCGACACGGACACTACCACAACTAACCCGGATCATTCACGAGGTGTTTGAAGGCGCGGCCCCTGATCGCGGCGGGTGCGCGGTTTTCTGTGGCGTCGGTGACGCGGTGGTCGGGGTTTGGGGTTGGGCCGGAGGGTTCGAACTGGGGCGATTGCCCCGTCGGTTACGGCGGCAGTTTGGCGATGCGTCCGGCGAGCGTGGCGAAGCCGGCCTGGTAGGGATACGCGGTCGGCAGCGCGACCTTGATGCGGGTGACCATTTCGGTGACACGGCCCGCGACCTTGATCAGGCACAGGCGGATCGTGTCGAACTGGGCCTCGCGCCAGAATGAGTTGCGTGGTGCCAGGCCGCGCAAGCTCAGCATCAGCCAGTAGGCGGCGGTGTGGATCAACAGGCGGAACTGGTTGGCGGTGGCCTTGCTGCACGAGGTGCGGTCGGAGGCAAGATGCAGCTTGTGCGCCTTGATCAGAGCCTGCCCCGGCGCAGGCCGGGGTTCTCGGCCTGCCCTCTGGCGCAATAGACCTTCTCGTAGAGCGATTTCGGCAGGCCCCTGAGGTTGGTGACGACGAACCGGCTGTCGGTGCCTTGGGGCCCGGCCTCGACGCGGGCGACGACGCGGCGCTCGACCTTCCAGCTTTTGGCGGCATAGCGGAAATCGCCGTAGCGACGGAGCTTTTCGCTTTCACCAGCGAGGCGGCCGAGGGCGGCATCCTCGGCGAGCGGGCCTACTTGGCGCAGCAGCACCGGGTTGCCGGCCAGGCCGAAGATGTAGCCGATGCCCTTGCGTTCGCACCACTCCATCGCCTCCGGCCGGCCGTAGTGGCTGTCGCCGCGCACGAGGATGTCGACCGCCGGCCAGCGGGTGCGGATATGGCCGATGACGTGGCGCAGTACCAGCGCTACCTCGGCTCCGTCCGGGGTCTTGCCGGGGCGCAGGATGATTGCCACCGGCTTGCCGGTCGTCGCCTCATAAATGTGGATCGGCAGAAAGCAGCGGCTGTCGTAATGCGCGTTCCACAGCGACAGTTGCTGGCCGCCGTGCACTCGGTCCTCGGTGTCGTCGATGTCGAGCAGGATGCGCCGCGGCACCGCTTCGAAGCTGTCGCAGAACAGCTCGACCATCGCCGCCATCATGCGCTTGAGCGCGGTCGCGCCGGGCAGGTTTTCCAGCCGGCTGATCGTCGGTTGCGAGCAAAGATCCGCGCCGCTTTCCGGCAGCCGCCCGACCGCCATCTTGAAGGCCGGGTCGGATTTGAGCGCATCGCAGTCGTTGCCGTCGGGATAGCCCGCGGCGATCAGGATCGCCCGGTAGCGAAGCATCTCGGCAAGACCATGCCGCACCCGCTGCGGGTCGCGCGGGTCCTCGATGCAGGCGGCCAAGCGCTCGGCGATCTTGAGCCGCTGTTCGATCGCCGCCAGCAGCAAGATGCCGGCATCCGAGGTCAGCCGGCCGCCGTCGAACCCGACATGCACCGGCTTGCCTGCGACCGCTGGCAAACCCGGCAAAATCCCCATAATCTCATCCATGGCGGGCGCGAACTCCGTTGCTTCGGTTGATCCGGCTTCAGCAACCAAATCATACACGACACCAACGGGTTAATATGCTCCCGCCGCCCTCTTCACGCGACCCGGTGAATTTTCCAGGCTAACGAGAGACGGCAGATGAATAGGCGACAATTGTTTCTGACGACGGCAAAGGCGGCGCTGGCAACCGCATTTACCAATGTTTTGTTGCGCAAGGGGGCTCACGCGCAGGCGCCGACCGCGACCCAGTTCCCGGACAGTACGGTGCTGCCGACCCCGACGCCGCCCTTCAAGGGCTTCATCGAGCCCAACCTGGTCCAGAGCACGCCGGGCTGGCCACCGACCGTCATGCCGCCCGAAGGCGCGCCGAACGTGCTGCTGATCCTGATCGACGATGCGGGCTTCGGCTCCAACTCGGCCTTCGGCGGCGTGGTGCCGACGCCCACATTGGACAAGCTGGCGCAAAGGGGCCTGCGCTACACCCAGATGCACAATACGGCGCTGTGCTCACCGACCCGGGCGGCGCTACTGACCGGGCGCAACCATCACGCTGTCGGCACCGGTATGGTCGTCGAAGGAGCCACCGGGTATCCAGGCTACAATTCCATAATCCCGCCCGAGACAGCGCATGGGGCGGCGACCCTCAAGGAGAACGGGTACTCCACGGGCTGGTTCGGCAAGAACCACAACGTCCCAGTCTGGGAGGCGAGCCCACAAGGACCGTTCGAGCACTGGCCGGTCGGACAGGGCTACGACTACTTCTACGGCTTCGTCGGCGGCGATACCAGCCAGTGGCAGCCGGGCTGCCTCTTCCGCAATACCACGCCGATCCATCCCTATAACGGCAATCCGGGCTGGAACCTGATCACGGCGATGGCGGACGACTGCATCGAGTACATCTCCACGCAAACGGCGACCGATCCGAAGCGGCCCTGGTTCATCCACTATGCACCCGGCGCCACACATGCGCCGCACCATCCGACGAAGGAGTGGGTCGACAAGATCAGTGCGATGCACCTCTTCGACGACGGCTGGAACAAGGTCACCGAGCGCATTTTCGCGAACCAGAAGCGGCTCGGCGTCATTCCGTCCAATGCCAAGCTGCCGCCTTGGCCGGACGATATACTTCCAAGGTGGGATACGCTCTCGGCCGACGAGAAGCGGCTCTATTTGCGCCAGATTGAAATATGGGCCGCGTACATGGCCTACAGCGATCACGAGATCGGCCGGATCATCGACACGATCGAAGGGCTCGGTCTTTTCGACAACACGCTGATTTTCTTCGTTTGCGGCGACAATGGCATGAGCGCCGAGGGCTCGATGCACGGCACGCCGAACGAGGTCGCCTATTTCAACGGCTACGCCTACACCGTCGAGCAGATGCTGCCGCTGATCCCGGTCTGGGGCACCGATCAAACCTACCCCCACTTCGCCGTGCCCTGGGCCTTTGCGATGGACACGCCCTATCGCTGGGTCAAACAGATCGCCTCGCATCTCGGCGGTACGCGCACCGGGATGGTGGTGAGCTGGCCCAAGCGGATCAAGGACGCCGGCGGCATGCGCAACCAGTTCCATCACGTCATCGACATTGTGCCGACGATCCTCGACGCGATCGGCATCCCGCAACCGACGATGGTGAACGGGATCGCCCAGCGCCCCTATGACGGCGTCAGCATGGTCTATACCTGGGACAAGGCCAATACGGATGCGCCGTCCACGCGCAAGACCCAGTATTTCGAGATCCTCGGCAATCGCGCGATCTACCACGACGGCTGGATGGCCAATACCTACCCGGCGGTAACACCTTGGGAGGGCGTTGCCGGGCATCCGCCGGTCGATGTTCTGAACGGCTTCAGGTGGGAGCTGTACAACCTCGCCGAGGACCCTACGCAGACCAACGACCTCGCCGCCAGAGAACCCGAGCGGCTGAAGAGCATGCAGGAACTCTGGATGATCGAGGCGGTGCGTAACAATGTGCTGCCGCTGAACGCGTCGCAGGTTGCGATTCTAACCGTCGAGCGCCCGGGGCCCGCGGCGGGCCGCAATCAGTTCGTCTATACGAGGCCGATGACCTCGAACGAGTTTGGGGTCGCACCCTCGATCCTCAACCGTTCGTACAAGATCACCGCGGAAATCGAGGTGCCGCAGGGCGGGGCGAACGGCGTGCTGGTGACCCAGGGAGGGCGGTTCTCCGGCTATGCGCTCTACCTCAAGGACGGAAAACCCACTTTTACGATGGACCTGCTCGACATCGAGCGGCCGAAATGGCAGGGGACCGAGGCGCTGCCGCCCGGCAAGCACACGATCGTCTTCGACTGGAAGATGGAGCCGACGGGTCTGGCCGTGGCGCGCGGCGGCACCGGGACCTTGTCGGTGAACGGCAAGCAGGTGGCGCAGCGGTCGCTGCCGAAGACCCAGCCCTTCCTCTGGGCGTGGGACGAAACCTTCGATATCGGGCTCGACACCGGCACCTCGGTCGACGACACCGACTACCACGTGCCGTTCCCCTTCACCGGTAAGCTGGGGAAAATCACCTTCGATCTCGGCGAGTTCAGCGTGTCGCCAGAGTCCATCAAAGCCATGATGGAGGAACTGGCGAAGAAGCGTGACCGATAAAGCAAGCCAGATCTCCTTGGGGTTGGCCGAGGGCGCCGATGATGGACCGGCTTGACCACCCCTTAGAGAGTGCGGTACGCCCGGCACGCTAAAAATGGCGGTAACGGACACCGAAAACGACAGGGACGAATTATGACGACAACGAAGATGGTGGCGGCCGGCGTAATCCTGCTGCTGTCGACCTCAGGCGCGATGGCGCAAAGCCAGGCCGCGCGGGCGGTGCTGCAGGCGTGCAAGCCCGACATCGCGCGGTTCTGCAGCCAGGTCCCGCCGGGCCAGGGCCGCATCAAGGCGTGCATGAAGGAGCACCTGCAGGAGCTGTCCGAGCCCTGCAAGGAAGGCCTGTTCCAGGCTTGGTTGCGGCAATAGCCGCACCGCGATTGTCCGCGGACGACATTACAACGAAGGGGACCAGAAAGTGATGCTTGGACACCGACGTATTATGGCAATGACCTGCATAGTGTTGTCGGGGCTGTTCGGGGCCTGTGTGCCGGCGCAGACCTACGACGCGCTCGAAAACGATTACAACCAGCTCAACCAACGGCTATCGGGCGAGATCGCCTCGCAACAGGTGCACATCACCCGGCTGCAAGGCGCGATCAAAATCGCCGTCAACAGCGAATTGCTGTTCCCGTCGGGCGGCTGGCAGATGCCTCCGGCGGCGGCCCAGACGATCGCCAAGATGGCGCCGATCCTGGCGCCGTTCCAGAAGACGACGATTATCGTGACCGGCTACACGGACAATGTTCCGATCGGCCCCGAGCTGATCCAGCAAGGCGTCACGAGCAACCAGCAGCTGTCGCTCAAGCGGGCCGAGTCCGTCGCGAGCTTCCTGATCTCGCAAGGCGTCAACCCGAACCTGGTCCAGACCCGCGGGCTCGGCGAGGCCGACCCGGTGGCGTCCAACAGCACGCCGCAAGGGCGGGCGCAGAACCGTCGCGTCGAACTGACACTCGCCGGCCCCGGTAACTGAGGCGGGCCCGCCCTTCTCCTGCAAGCGACCCGGTCGCGGAGATCCGTCACGCGGTGGCGGCGCCGTCGACCGGGAGAGCGGCGCCCGAGACGAAGGAGGCTTCGTCGGAGAGCAGGAACAGCGCGGCGTTGGCGATTTCCTCGGGTTTGCCGGTGCGGCCCATCGGGTTCTGCCGGCCGCGCTGGACGACGAGCTGTTCCTTGTCCATGCCGGAGGTGCGCTGCTGGTCGGGCCGGGCGACAAAGACGCGCAGCATCGGTGTGTCGATCGGGCCGGGACAGATCGCGTTCACCCGGATCTTTTCCGGCGCCAGGCGCTTGGCGAGCGAACGCACGAAGCCGACGACGCCGAACTTTGCCATCGAATAAACCGGGCTGAAGGCCGAGCCCTGAATCCCCGAGGTCGAGGCGGTGTAGAGGAGCGCCCCGCCGCCGCGTGCCCGCATTTCCGGGATTGCTGCCTCGGTCGTCACCAGCACGGTGCGCAAATTGAGGTCGATCGCGATCTCGAAATCTCCCATCTCGATACCCTCGATCGAGGCGGGGCCGGGATGGCCGACATGGTTCCAGACAAAATCGAGCCCGCCGAACTGGTTGGCGGTGCGGCGCACGATGTCTCGGGCGAAGGCGTCCTGGCGCAGATCGCCGGCGAGCGCCAATGCCCGCCCGCCCGCCGCAGTAATGGCGGCGACGACCGCGCTGACACCTTCCTGGTCGATGTCGACCACACCCACCGCCGCCCCCTCGCGGGCGAAGCGCAATGCGCCGGCCCGCCCCATCCCCGAGGCCGCCGCCGTGACGATGCCGATCTTGCCGTCGAGCCGCATGGTTTCCTCCCTCGATGAAGCGTTATCAGTCGCGCGAGTTTATCAGATGGATGAAGGAGCCGGACACCGTACCGCGGCGCAGACCGCAACAGCCGAGATCGCCGCCCGATGCGTCGGCGGCGTGCCAGAGCCGGTCGCCCGGCCCCTCCGCGACGATTGTCGCATAGTGAAACTCGTGTCCGGTGAAACGCGCCCCGGCGGGGCCGAACGGGCAGTCATCGACCAAAGCGGCGCTGCGGTAGCCGAGCGACAGGCGCGGCGCGGCGAAGCTTGTCACCAGCGGCAGCAAACCCGCCATCTGCCGATGCCGGCCGTCGGCGTCGATCAGGGCCTCGCCCAATGCCATATAGCCGCCGCACTCGCCATTGACGGGCTTGCCGGCCGCCGCCGCCCTGCGCAATCCGGCGAAGAAGGTCGCTCCGGCAGCGAGGCGGGACGCCGCGAGCTCGGGATAGCCGCCTGGCAGATAGACCGCATCGGCGGACGGGTCGGGCGGCTCGTCGGCGAGCGGCGAAAAGAAGGAGAGCGCAGCGCCGGCCCGCCGCCATGACTGCAGCAATGCGGGATAGGCAAAACAGAATGCCTCGTCGCGGGCGATCGCGACGCGTTGGCCGAGCGGCGGAACGCCGGGCCCGGATGCGCCGTCGCGCAGAAGTCGCGGGCCGCGCCAGAACCGAAGAGGCGGTCGATATCGACGCTTTCGGCAATCCGGGCGGCGGCGCGGTCGATTACATCGTCGATCCCGCCGATTTCGCTGGCCGGGACGAGGCCGAGATGGCGCGACGGCAGGGCCAATGCGGGGTCGGCCGGAAGGGCGCCGAGCACGGCCAGACCCGGCAAATGGCGCGCTATGGCGTCGGCCAGCAATGCGCGGTGCCTCTCGCTGCCGACGCGGTTGAAGATGACGCCAGTGACCGGCAATTCCGGCCGGTGTTCGGCAAAGCCGCGCAACAGGGCGGCGGCCGAGGCGCCCTGCCCGCGCGCGTCGACGATGAGCACGACGGGCCAGCCGGTCATCATCGCTAGATCGGCGGTCGACCCCGCCTCGCCGCCCGGACCCGCGCCGTCGAAGAGGCCCATCGCACCTTCGCATAAAACGAGATCCGCATCGGCGCCGAGCCCGGCGACGAGACCCGCCAGAGTCTCCCGCCGCATCGCCCAAGGGTCGAGATTGACGCATGGTCTGCCGCTCGCCGCGGCATGGAAGCCCGGATCGATGAAATCGGGTCCGGCCTTGGCCGCGGCGACGCGCAGCTCCCGCCGACGCAGATGGCGCAGCAACCCCGCCGCGATCAGCGTCTTGCCGCTGCCCGAGGCGGGCGCGGCGAGGATCAGGCCCGGCGCCGGCAAACAGTCGGCCCCGCCGAACTGCCCCTAACCCGGCAGTTTGTCGCCGTCGGCGGGGGCGGGCACCTCGAACGCGTTGACCATGCCGGAGAGGAAGGCAAAGTAGTTCGCCGCCGCGGTCAATTCGACGAGCCATTGCGCGCCGTGTCGGCCGTTGAGGCGGTCGAACGCCGCCTGATCGACCCGGTTGGTGCGGATCAATTGCCGCGTATAGGCGACGATGTCGCGCTCGTCCTCGCCTAGCGGCGCCGGATCGCCCTTGGCGCGCAACAGGTCGATCGTCGCTTCCGGCACGCCCGCGCGCCGCGCCGCGCCGACCTGTGCCGCCCAGACATAGGCCGCCTCCTTCTCGCGCACCGCCGCCAGGATCGCATGCGAGCGCAGCCGCCCGTCGACGACGCTCTCCTCGCGGTTGAAGGTGACGAGCTTCAGCATGCGCTCGGCCAGTTTGGGGCTGTGCAGCAAAATGCTGAACGGGCCGCGAATGCCGCCAAAGACCTTGATTACGTCGTCGGCGACGTTCTGGTATTCGGCGGGCAGGTCGGCCTTGCTGGAAATCGGTGTGATTCTCGGCATGATCGCGTCGCTCCTCAGATGCCGGGATAGGATTTGCCCCAGCCGTCGAGATAGACGATATCGGAGAGCGGGCCGCGGCCGACCGGGCCGAACCGGCCCATCGGGTAGCCGATCGGCAGGATCGCGTAGGAGTGGAAGCCCTGCGGGATGCCCATCGCTTCGTCGCATTCCTTGGCGTGGCCGATATGCCGGGTCGTCAATGTCGTGCCGAGGCCGAGCGCGCGACACGCCAGGATCATGTTCTGCACCGCCGGGTATATCGAGGCACCGGCGGAATAGCCGGGATTTTCGCCTTCGAGGCAGGCGACAATCCACACCGGCGCCTCGTGGTAGTGCTCGGTCAGGTATTCGTTGGCCCGCATCTGGCGCAACTGCTTGCCCTGGTCGGACCCCGGCGGCGCCGGACTGTTGCGATAGCGCGGCCCGACAACCTCGTCGAACAGCTTCTTGTAATAGCCCTGAACGACCTTCTTGCCGGGATGATCCTTAAGCACGAGAAAGCGCCAGCGTTGCGTGTTGCCGCCGTTGGCCGCCCCCTGGCCGGCGAGCAGGATCTTGCGGATCAGGTCGTCCGGCACCGGGTCGGGCTTCAGCCGTCGCATCGCCCGCGTCGTGTGCATGATCTCGAAGATGTCGGTTCCGCCGGGGGTACTCTCGGGCATTAGCGTCCTCCATTCGGTTTGCGAGCGCCGTTCGCGGTCTTGGCGAGAAGTCTAGAGGGGTTCGACCCGGCCTCACAAGATCGAAACGGCGGCGCGGTCACGAAACTGTCAAGAATCCCGACACTCGGTCTATCCCCAAGAGCGAGATAGTGTCGGATTTTCTTACATTCGGGTTGGATCTTGTCGGCAAGATTTTAACAATTTCAGATGATTGTCGGATTGGCGTGGATATTGCTCCTCGTGGCTACCCTTTAACTACGGCCTTTCCGGCTCGGCGGAGAGACGAATGGCTCACCAGGCAATACAATCGTTGGGCCGGCCGCTGCCATTCAGCACAGCGGTGCTGTCGCACATCGCGCTGACGCTATTGATGTGGAACGTCGCCTTTCGCTTGGCGCTACTGTTCTACGACGGGTTGGCGCTGCTGGTGCAGTAAGCGTGGCTCCTCACCGCTGCTTCGTCGCCGCGGCCCGAGCCAGCGCCATTGCCATGTCGAGCTTGTGCAGGAATCGAGGCGAACGCCGGCCGGCGCTCGCCGCACCGACAGCCGGGAAATCGGCGCACGCCCCGCGCAGCGATGTCGCCGCGCTGGCGTCGCATAGGCCGCTGTCGTGCAGAACGCGGCCGAGATAGGCGGCGACACCGGCAAGCAGTTGGTTGTCCCGGCGGCCAGCCTTGAGCCACGCATCCATGTTGCCGATGCCCCAATTGTAGGCGGCGATCGCGTCAGGCCAATTGCCGTATCGCGCATGGAGCTGGGCCAAATAGGCGCGGCCCAGCGCCCGGTTTCGCGCTGTGTTGAAGCGGTCGCCGCCGCCGACATCGCTCGCGGCCGCGGCGCTGACCTGCATCGGACCCTGCGGCCCGGCCGGATCGGCGCGCCACATCGCCGGATCGCTCCCGTGACTCGACTCGGCGCCGTCGACAGCGATGGCGACCCGGTCGAGCGCGGCGATCTCCCCGGCGATAGCCGAGGCCGCGACTAGCCCGAGAAGCCCAACGGCGATCGCCGTCCAACACAAGCAACGCAACCGCAAGGCCCCTTATCAGCGTCCTCGCGGGCCAGGATAACGAGGCGCCGACAACCGGCCAAGGCAAAAGAGCGAAAGTCCGCGGTTATCGTGGTTAACCTACATCTGGTAGCCAAGCTGCACCAATACTTGCATAGTGTGCGAAAGGCGATCACAGAACCTCGAATAGTCCGGCCGCACCCATGCCGCCGCCGACGCACATCGTGACGACGACATGGCGGGCACCGCGCCGCTTGCCCTCGATCAGCGCGTGGCCGACCATGCGCGCTCCCGACATGCCGTAGGGATGGCCGATCGAAATGGCGCCGCCGTCGACATTGTAGCGCTCGGGATCGATGCCGAGCCGGTCGCGGCAATAGAGCGCCTGGACGGCAAAAGCCTCGTTCAATTCCCACAAATCAATGTCGTCGATCCTGAGCCCGTGCTGCACCAGCAATTTCGGGACCGCGAAGACCGGCCCGATCCCCATCTCGTCGGGGGCGCAGCCGGCGACCGCGATGCCGCGATAGGCGCCCAGGGGTTCGAGCCCGCGCCGTGCGGCCTCGCCCGCCTCCATCAGAACCGAGGCCGAGGCGCCGTCCGACAATTGCGAGGCGTTGCCGGCCGTGACGAAGCGGCCCTCCTTGACCCGCTGCCCGTCGCGAAACACCGGCTGCAACCCGGCAAGTCCAGCAAGCGTGGTCGAGGGGCGATTGCCCTCGTCCTTGTCGAGCGTGACCGGCGACCGAAGTCCGTCTCGCGCGTCTCGCGGTTCTCGACCTGCATCACCGAGGGCATCGGCGCCAACTCGCGGTCGAGTCGGCCCGCCGCTTGTGCCGCCGCGGTGCGCTGCTGCGAGAGGAGCGCGTAGGCGTCCTGTGCGTCGCGCGTCACCTGATAGCGCTCAGCGACGATCTCGGCGGTTTCGATCATCGTCATGTAAAGGTCTGGCCGATGCTCGACGAGCCACGGGTCTTGGGCTCGGTATTCGTTGCGCTTGTCGTTCTGCACCAGCGAGACCGACTCCACACCACCGCCGACCGCGATCGTCATGCCGTCATGCACGATCTCTTTCGCCGCGGTGGCGATCGCCATCAGCCCGGAGGCGCACTGCCGGTCGATCGTCATGCCGGCGACCGAGACCGGCAACCCGGCTCGGATCGCCGCCTGGCGAGCGATGTTGAAGCCGCTCGACCCCTGCTGCAAAGCGGCGCCGAGAACGACGTCCTCGATATCGCCAGGATCGACCCCGGCGCGGCGCACCGCCTCGGCGACGACGTGGCCAGCGAGCGCCTGCGCCTCGGTGTCGTTGAAGGCGCCGCGATAGGCCTTGCCGATCGGCGTGCGCGCGGTGGAGACGATGACGGCTTCGCGCATTCGAGCCTCCCTGTTCGCTGCGAGATAGTGCATTCCGCAGATGTCATGTAGCATCGATGCCTGCAAGACCGAAAGGACGACAGCCATGGCCGACGCCTATCCGCTGCCCGCCGCCGATCCGCAGAGCCTCGGGTTCGCCAGCGGACCATTGCAGCATCTCGACCGGCTGATCCGCCGGCACATCGAGGAGGGCCGCTATCCGGGCGCTCAGATCGCCTTGGCGCGGCATGGCAAACTGGCGCTCTACCGCAGCTATGGCGACGCCCGGACCGAGCCGCGCAAGGAGGCGGCGACCGCTGACACGCTGTTCCTGCTGTTCAGCCAGACCAAGGTTTTGACGAGTTCGGCGATCTGGGCGCTTGTCGAGGAGGGGCGGCTCTCCTTCATGGACAAGATCGCCGACCATCTCCCCGAATTCGCCAAACGCGGCAAGGCCGAGATCACGCTGCACCAGGTGATGACGCATCAGGGCGGTTTTCCGTCGGGCGACGTGAGCCGCGAGAGCTGGGCCGACCACGAGCGGATGCGGGCCGAGGTCTGCGACTTCTCGCTCGATTGGACGCCGGGAACACGGCTGCAATATCACCCGCGCGCCGCACATCTGACCCAGGCGATGGTGATCGAGGCGGTGACCGGGCAGGATTACCGCGAGGTGATCCGCGACAAGGTTCTCGCACCGCTCGGCTTGGCGAACGACATCTTTGTCGGCGTGCCGCTGGATGAGCAGCACCGCTGCGCCGACACCTATGCGCCCGAAGCGCGCGATAACTCGGCCGAATTCCGGGCGGCGGGGCTGCCGAGCGGCGGCGGCTATGCGACCGCGCGCGGCATGGCGGCGTTCTATCAGATGCTGCTGGGCGGCGGCCGGTTGGGGGCGGTGCGGATGTTCTCGCCGCGGCTCGTCAGCTATGTCAGCCGCAGCCATACCGGCGAGCGCGGCGACGACGCGATGGGCGGCATTCCGATGCATCGCGGGCTGGGCCCACATGTCCGCGGCGACAGCGACCGCATCCGCGGCCTCGGCGCGATCGCGGCGCCGGAGACTTTCGGCCATGGCGGCGCCGGCACGTCCTATTCGTGGGCCGACCCGACAAGCGGCGCTTCGTTCACCTATCTGTCGAATTTCGTGCAGCCCGACCCGTTCCACTCGGCCCGCCTCGACCGCGTCGCGAACCTCGTCCACGCGGCGATCGATTGACGCAGTCGGCGGACTTTCTTCGGACAATAGGCGGCGTCATGGCCCCGCGCGTCGATCCGGTCGTCTCCGACGAGGAATTGCCGGCGCGTGCCGATGTCGTGATCGTCGGCGGCGGCATTATCGGGACCAGCGCGGCGTTGTTTCTGGCGCAGAAGGGGGTCTCGACCCTACTCTGCGAGAAGGGCCATATCGCCGGCGAGCAATCGAGCCGCAATTGGGGCTGGTGCCGCAAGATGGGGCGCGACCCGCGCGAACTGCCGCTGATCATCGAAAGCCTGCGGCTGTGGCAGGGGATGAACGAACTTGTGGAGGCCGAAACCGGGTTTCGCCAGGCCGGGATCATGTACCTCGCCGAGAAGCAGGCCGAGCTCGGCCAGTTCGAGGCGTGGCTCGAACATGCCCGCCAATATCAGCTCGACAGCCGCATTCTGACCGCAGCCGAGGCCCGCGAATTGATGCCGGGGCTGACCGGGAACTGGGCCGGCGCCCTTTACACCGCCAGCGACGGCAAGGCCGAGCCGCAGCGAGGCGCCCCGGCGATCGCGCGGGCCGCCCGAAAGCATGGCGCTGCGATCATGACGCATTGCGCGGTGCGCGGCATTGAAACGGCCGGCGGCCGCGTCTCCTCGGTCGTCACCGAGAAGGGCCGCGTCGCCTGCAATTCGGTGGTGCTGGCAGGCGGCGCCTGGTCGCGGCTCTTTTGCGGCAATCTCGGGGTCGCGCTGCCGCAGCTGAAGGTGCTGGCCTCGGTAATGCGCACCGAGCCATTGTCGGGTGGCCCCGAGGTGTCGGCCTCCGGCGGATTGTTCGGCATCCGCAAGCGGATGGACGGCGGTTATACGGTCGCGACCTTGGGGGTGCGCACGATCGACCTCGTTCCCGACAATTTCCGGCTGTTGCGCGAATACATGCCAGCGGTGCGGCTGCACTGGAAGAAATTGCGGTTTCGCGCCGGCCGCCGTTTTGTCGAGGAATGGCGCATGAAGCGGCGCTGGCGTCTCGACGAGCCGACCCCGTTCGAGGCGGTACGAACCCTCGACCCCGACCCCGATCCCTACGTCATCGAACGCGCCCGCACCGCCGTCGCCGAGGCGCTGCCCTTGTTTCGCGGGGTCCGGGTCGCGGAAAGCTGGGGCGGCATGATCGACGTGATGCCGGATGCGATCCCGGTGATCTCGCCGGTCGAAGCCCTGCCCGGTTTCTACATCGCGACCGGCTTTTCCGGGCACGGCTTCGGCATCGGGCCGGGTGCGGGAAAACTCGTCGCCGACATGGTTGCGGGCGATTCGACGATCGTCGACCCGACCCCATTCCGCCTGTCGCGCTTCACCGACGGCTCGAACCCGCAGCCGCATCCGCTCGCGAGCTGAGGACGGCGGTGCCGGCGAACGAACTCTACTGTCTCGGCACCGATGTCGGGGGGACCTTCACCGACTTCATCTTCTACACCGGTGCCGGCGAGCTTCATTGCTTCAAGGTGCCGAGCACGCCGGCCGCACCCGGCGCCAGCATCCTGACGGGCATCGACGAGATCAGGGCCACACTTGGCCTCGATAAGGCGGCATGGGAACGGCTCGTCCACACCCATAGCAGCACGGTCGCGACCAATGCGCTGATCGAGCGGCGTGGTGCGCGGATCGGCATGATCGTCTCGGCCGGGTTCCGCGACCTCTTCGAACTGCAGCGGCTGGCGATCCCGCACCCGATGCGGTTCGACTCGCGCCGGCCGACGCCGTTGGTGCCGCGGGAATTGGTGCGCGAGGTCGCCGGGCGCATCGCCGCCGACGGCAGCGAGATAATGCCGCTCGACGAAGAAGGGGCATTGGCGGCGGCGGGCGAGCTTGCCGCCAAGGGCGTCGAGATCGCCATCGTCGTGCTGTTGCACAGCTACCGCAATTCGGCGCATGAGCGGGCGTTGCGCGCGGCTGTCGAACGCGAACGGCATCCCGCTGCGGCTCGAATTGTCGAGCGAGGTCTGGCCGCAGGCGCGCGAATACGAGCGCGGCGTCCTGACCGCGGTCAACGCCAGCATCCGGCCGATCGTCGAGGGCTATGTCGAGCGGCTCGACGCCGGGCTCGACGAGCGCGCGATCGGCACGCCGGCGCGGGTGGCGCGGTCGAACGGCGGCGCCGAACTCGCGGCGACGATGCGCCGCCGGCCGGTCGTGGCGCTGCTCTCGGGACCGGCCGCCGGGGTCGCCGGGGCGGCGATCGTCGCCGAGGACGCCGGCTGGCGGGAAGCCGATCTGATGACGCTCGATGTCGGCGGCACCAGCGCGGATATCGGCGTGGTGCGCGGCGGCCGCCCGGTGCTGAGTTCCGAGGAGCACATCGCCGAATTTCCGCTGCTGCTGCCGACGATCGCGGTCTCCAGCATCGGCGCCGGCGGCGGCTCGATCGTCTGGCTCGATCCGACCGGTTCGCTGAAGGTCGGGCCGCGCAGCGTGGGCGCCGATCCGGGGCCGGCCTCCTATGGCGGCGGCTCGCTGGTCCCCGCCTTGACCGACGCGTTTCTGGTTGCCGGCCTGTTGGCGGAGGGTCAGCGGCTCGGTGGCAAGTTGCCGTTGCAGACCGCACCGGCGCGGCAGGCGCTGGGTGCTATCGCGAGCGAACTCGGCTGGAGCGTCGAGGCGGTGGCGGACGGCGTGTTGCGGGTCGCAATCGCGCTGATGGCGGCCGAGGCTTCGAACGTCTTGGCCCGCCGCGGAGTCGATGCGCCGCAATTCCGCATGGTCGCCTTCGGCGGCGCCGGACCGTTGATGGGGGCGCTGCTCGCCGAAGAACTGGTGATCGACAGCGATGCTGATCCCGCCCTTTCCCGGCGCCTTGAGCGCGCTGGGTGCGGCCCGCGCCGACCTTGAAGGCGACCTTGTCGAACCGGTCTACGAACGCCTCGGCGATCTCCCGGCCCGCAGCCTCGCCGCCGCCGCGGAACGGCTGCAAGCTCGGGCCCGCGACTGGCTCGCCGAGCAATCCGCCGCCCTCGTCGTCACCGCGACGCGGATCGAGCTGGCCGCCGACATGCGGTACGACGGTCAAGGCTACGACGTGACCGTGCCATTGTCGGCGGATTGGCTTACGGGCGGCGATTTTGCGCGGCTGCGCGAGGCCTTCCACGCGGCGCATCGGGCGACCTACGGCCACGCCAACGAGACGGCCGAGATTCTGGTTGAAGGAGTTGCGCGCGCACATCACCGGCACGACGCCGAAGCCGCGCATCGCAGCCGTCGCGCCGCCCGCCGAGGCGACAGCCGCAAGCCGCGTCATCCGCCTCTTCGGCCGCGAGTTTGAGGCCGCGGTCCAGGATCGTGCGGCGCTCGCCCCAGGCCGCCATATCCTCGGCCCGACGATCGTCAATCAGATGGATACGACGACGCTGATCCCCGAGGGCTGGCGGGCGCAGACCGTCGCCTCCGGGGCGCTGGTGCTGGAGCGCACCCCGCAAGACGCTATAGTGCAAGCGGAACCAATGACGAGGTGACGATGCCCGCCAACGCCCCAGCCCGCCAGGACGCCGTCAGTGTCGAGGTATTCGCCAACCTCTTCAAGGCCGTTGTGGACGAGATGGCGTGGATCGTATTGCGCTCGTCGCACACGACCTTCGTCAAGGAGACGCAGGATTTCGGCGTGGCGCTCGTGACGCCCGAGGGCGAGATGTTCGCCTATCCCTACGGCAGCGGCGCCACACCGCTGATGGGTGTCGCGATGCATACGGCAACTCAGGCCGTGGCCTGGGAGCCGGGCGACGTGCTGATCACCAACGATCCCTTCTCGACGCAAGGGATGGTGATGCATCTGAACGACATCTATCTGTTCCGGCCGGTCTTTGTCGGCGGCGAGTTGCTGTGTTTCGCGTGGTCGTTCATCCATTGCACCGATGTCGGCGGCTATGCGCCGGGCAGCATCGACATGCAGAATTCGGAGGTGTTCCAGGAGGGGCTGCGGCTGCGCCCGGTCAAACTCTTCCGCCGCGGCGCGCTCAACGAGGAGGTCTGGAACATCTTCGCCGACAATTGCCGCATCCCGTCGTTGAACTGGGGCGACATCACCGCCTGTGTGGCGGCCCTGACCAAGGCCGAGGCGCGGCTCTCGCGCGTCGCCGAGCGCTACGGCCGTGACGAGGTCAAGGAAGCGATGTACGGCACGCTCGACCGCACCGAGCGGCTGACGCGCCAGGTGCTCGCCGAGATCCCGGCAGGCGAATATTCCTTTGTCGAATATTTCGAGGACGATTACGTCAGCGACGTGCCGGTCCGGCTGGCCCTGCGGCTGGTTGCGCGCGGCGACGGGACGATCCTCCTCGACTATACCGGCTCCGACCCGCAGGTGCGCGCGGCACTCAACCTGCCGACGGGGTCGATGCCGCATCACCCGTTTCTGGCGATGGCGCTCGTCAATTTTGTCGTGACCCGCTCGGAGGCGTTGCACATCAACGCCGGCATCCTGCGCTGCATCGATCTGGTGCTGCCCGAGGCGTCGGTCGTCAATGCGGCTTTTCCGGCGGCCTGCGGCATGCGCTTCACGACGGCGATGCGGGTGCACGATCTGGTGCTGGGCGCTCTCAACAAGGCGATCCCGGGCGAGGCGCCGGTCGGCGGTTCGGGGACGCTCGTCGTCACCTATGTCTCGACCTCGGAACCGGGCGGGGCCGGCCGGGTCGTCGTCGCCAACCCGGTTTCGGGAGGCTCGGGTGCGAGCGCGCGGCGCGACGGCATCTCGGGTGCGGAGATGAGTGTCGCCTTCCTGCGCAACGTGCCGGTCGAGATTCTGGAGGCCGAGGCGCCGGTCGTCGTGCATCGCTTCGCGCTCCGGCCGGACAGCGAGGGCCCGGGCAGGTTCCGCGGCGGGTTCGGCATCGAATACGAACTCGAAATCCGCCATCCGAGTGCGGTCGTCGTGATGCGCGGCAAGGACCGGCACCGCTTTACATCATGGGGGGCGGCGGGCGGCGGCGCCGGCACCACCAATGGCTGCATCGGAACGCGGCGAGGCGAGGCGCCGCACGACATCGGCAAGCGCACGGTCTACCGCGCCGAGATGGGCGAGGTGATCCGGGTATGGGGCGGCGGCGGGGGCGGCTTCGGCGATCCGTACGAGCGCGACCCGGCTCTGGTCGCCGCCGATGTCGCGGCGGGCCTCGTCTCGCCCGAGCGGGCGCGCAATGTCTATGGCGTGGCGCTCGTCGATGGCGCTGTCGACGAAGCGGCGACCGCGGCGTTGCGCGCAAGGCCCGGCCGGCAATCGCCTCGCGGTTTCGATTTCGGCGAAGCGCGCGCCGAATGGGAGCGGGTGCACGGCGAGGCGGCCGAGCGGATCGCCCGATGGCTCCCGGATCTGCCGCCGGGTGTCAGGCGCTATGCGCAGGCGGAGGTCTACCGCAGGCTTTACGCCGGCGGGAGCGGCCCCTATCGCGGCGCTGCGATCGAGACGGCGATCGCCGGGGTCGGCCATGCCCTCGGCCGGCCGTCGCCGCCGCTGCGGCAGGCGGCCGAGTGACGATCCGGCGCGCGACTCTCGCCGACGCCGACGCGCTCTTTGATCTCGCATCCGGTTTCGCCACCTCGTTCCGGCCGCAGCGCACTGCCTTCGAGGCCTCGCTCGCGGCGCTCGTCGTCGACCCGGCGGCATGGCTTGCTCTCGCCGAGACCGCAGGCGAGGCCGACGGCTATTGCCTAGGTTTCGACCATTTCACCTTTTTCGCCAACGGGCGGGTCGCCTGGTTCGAGGAGATCACGGTGCGGGCGGCGGTGCGCCGGCAGGGCATCGGGGCGGCGCTGATGGCGGCATTCGAGGATTGGGCGAGGGGCCGCGGCGCGAAGCTTGTGGCGCTCGCCACCCGCCGCGCCGCACCCTTTTACCGGGCGCTCGGCTACGAAGAATTGGCCGCCTATTTCCGCAAGCTGTTGTGACTGAGAGTCCCATTCACAGAACTTAAGTGCTTACCAGGCAGTTCGGTGGACGAGGGTCATCATCTTCACTCTCACGCTGATTGGGTTCGTCTTATTCAAAGGGGACCACAGATAACCATTTTTTGCTTCTGCCTTTTACTGTTACTAACTATTGTTTTTCCATGCACGCGGCATTCACTCGGCTAGTACTTGGGAGAGCGAATCCGGCCAATTTGCATCTTGATGACGCCTTCGGAAGTGGCGGTGGGGCTGTCGTTGATTACTCGTACGCAATCCTCGATCGGAGTCGCCAAAGACAAGTTCGCGAATTTTGGTAGCTCGGGGGTCAGTCTCCCATTTTTCTCTGCTATCGCCCCTTCGATAAGTCGCCACGAGCGGTGGTTCGCGAACCAAGATGGAGGACGTTTTAGAGAATATAATGTAATTTTCGGCGACCGGCAGGGAACGCCGTGCAACGATCAGAGGTTCACCGGGAACGTGTTGACGACCGGCCACAACCACTTCGTCTTTCCGGGCCGTTCGGCGCTGGCAGCAAATTCTCCAGAGCCAATCGTCGTGCCACCTTGATGGCTGTTTGGAAGGATGGAGTGCAGGTTCAAAATGTTCCCAACCTGCACCGTTAGGTCGAATGAGAAGGTTCAAGTACGAGCGATAGGCTGTGTCGAATAATGAGGTATGGCGGAGCTTCGCCTCTACGCGTAATGCAGCCACAAATCGGTAGCGTTTAATCGTCGGCTCTTGACGATCAGGCTCACTTGAGAGGAATACCATCCAATCGCCGACTGCAATAGCACAGCGCACGTCTGCGCGACACACTCCCCAGGTAACCGGACCCTTGTGGCGAGAGGCCGAATAGAATGATGGATTCTCGCGCGAGTTTCGACGGTTCAGGAGGCAGGTGCCTCTGCATCGGCAGAGGTGCTATATATGCCGCTGCGTATAATTCCATTGTTGCACCGCACGTCGACCTTTTGTTGTCCTGCAATTTGCACAATCAAACGCGATGCTTGGCCTTCATCAGACCGGCATCGCCCGCCGCTGGTGGGCGCGGCCGACGATTGCGGTTTCCTCGCGGTGGCCGGCGATGACCCGCACACCCTCGTCGAGCTTGGCGGCGATGTTCTCGGGCGCCCCGGTTTCGAGAAAGGCGATGCGGTTCCTGCGGCAGGCGGCGAAGACCCGCTCGCGCGCTTCCCTCATTTCGGGCGGATAAGGCTCGCGCGGCACCGCGGGTAGCCGAGCGAGAGCCCGAGATCGCCGGGTCCGAGTTCGGCAAAGCCAAGCCCCGGCACGGCGAGGATCGCCTCGCAATTGGCGATGCCCTCGGGGCTTTCGAGCTTGACGCCGAGCAGCAGTTCGCCCTTCGGGTTGAGCGGCCAGGGGTCGCAGCGGGCCAGGTATTCCTCGGGCGTGAGCCCCCAGATCGGCGCCGCCGTCGCCTCCGAGCCGCGGCCGCGCGTGCCGAACGCCGAGCCCGCGCTGTGGCCTGTCCTGTAGCGCCGCGCATTCGCTCGACCGGCGAGGGCAGATCCGGGTCGACGCCCTCGGCATGGTGCGGATAGCGGCAGGATTCGACAAACGCTCGCACGGCCTCGGCGGATTCGGCCTGGCACAGCAGGACGCCGTGCACGCCGCGGCCGAGGATCTGACGGAACTGCCAGGCGTTGAAGCGGACATTGTCGGCGTCGGTGCCGTTGACCGGCGCCTCGACGATGACGGCGGGTGTAGGATGCCCGGAGCGGGTCGGCCCGCGCTCGACGAGCCCCCGCATGTAGTCGGCAAGCCCCGCCATGTCGAAGGCGCCGTGCTCCATTCCGACATTGATGTAGTCGGCCCAGGTGCCGGCGTCCGCGAGGCCCTGCTCATGAGTCAGGACATGACCCGAATGGCCGCCGACGTAATAGATCGCCTGGTCCTGCTCCAAAAGCTCGATCGCGCGGTTGATGCGGTGGGGCATGCCTGTCTCCTGCCGGCCGATGGCGCCCGGTGCGGCCGTTGACCGCCGGTCCGATCGGATTATAGTCCGCGCCGCGGCGGGCGTGGCGGAATGGCAGACGCGGCAGACTCAAAATCTGTTGTCCGAGAGGACGTGGGAGTTCAAGTCTCCCCGCCCGCACCAATCGCGCGCGTCATTGGCCGCGGTAGCGGCAGAGATACCAGGCAAGACCGATCAGTTCGTGGAGCGCTAGATAGCTGTCGTTCAGGGCAGGGACCTGGGGCAAGAGCGAGCGTGACGCGCCAGGATGACGGCCGTGCTCCCGGTGTCGGCGCCGGTATCACAGGGTAGCCGGCGGCGTGAAACGCCCACAAAGCGCGCGCCATATGCCAGGGGCTGGTGACGACAAGCGCGCTGGAAATCCCGGCCTGACGCAGGATCGCCGCGGAGAAGACGGCATTTTCATAGGTGTCGCGCGACCGGTCCTCGAGCCAGGTCGGGCGCAGGCCGAAATCCTCCTGGAGCGTCCGGGCCATGACGACGGCAAGCGAGGCATGTGCGCCTTCGATCCAGCCGCCCCTGACGAGGATCGGCAGATCGAGGCGTCGCTCAAGCCGCGCGGCCTCGGCCAGTCGCTCGAGGGTGAGGGGGCCGGCGGCGTCGGGCTCGCCAGGGCCCGCCGCGTGGCGCAGATCGGCCGACAGCACGACGATTGCGCCCGGGGAGCCGGCAGCCTGCGCCACCGGCATCGAGGCGGCGAGCGCCGTCGCCGCGCCGAGCAGCCAATCGGCGATCAGCGGCGTTGCGGCGAGATAGAGGCACGCGACCGCCAATGTCGCGAGACCGAGGCCCGGCCGCCGCCAACGCCAGGCGAGCAGGACGCCGATGAAGCGCTGCCAGGATGAACAGGTTCGGCGGCACCAGCGAGGAATAGGCGAGCGTATGCGGCATAAGCCGTTGTCACCGGCAGGCGGCTTCAGCCGAACGGGCTGATCCGCTGGCCCCGCAGGCGGTGGTAGAACTTGGCTGCCTCGCGCTCGAGCCCGTAGCCGAGCCCGCGCAGCGAGCGGGTGTTGAACGCCCGAATCCCCCAGCGCTCGCGCCGCCTGGGTAGCCATAACTTCTTGTAGGGATCGTCGCCGAGGCCGAGCGTGATCTCGCGCGGCCGGTCCTCGCAGAGCGATCGTTCGATCATCTCCATGGTCAGCAAGGTGCCGAGCGACAGACCGTCGAAGCGTTTGTCGTGCGCGAGCTTGTGGATGACCGCACTGCCGCGCCACAGGGTCCACAACTGCGCCGCCGCGGGACGGCCGTCGATATAGTAGAGGCCAAGCCGCAAGGCGCCCAGTTCCGCGGCCCGCCGGATCAGCGCCGGGACAAAACCGGGGTAGGCCTCGGCCGGCTTCCAGCTCTGCGCGTAGACCGTCTGATAGTCGGCAATCGCCTGTTCGACAGCGCCCACTTCCGAGACGAGAACGCTCGTCAGGCGATGCCCGCGTTCGAGGCGACGACGCTTCCTGCGCCAGGTGTTGCGCAGATCGGAGGGCCGCGCGGCGAGGTAATCGGCAAAGGAGAGGCCTTGGGTCTCCTCGTACCACGTCCCGAACTGGAAGACGCATTCGACGAGAAACCCGGCCCGACGCAGGACGCCGAGCGAGGCGGCGTAGCTCGGGTCGGCAGGGTCGAGCGCCGACAGCAGCAGATCGTGCCAGACCGGCCGCTCAGTCTGCATTTTTGAGAGGATCGCGGCGAGCCCGGCGGTGAGGTCGGCCTCGGGCGGCGCCAGGATTGCATGTTCGGGGCTGTAGATGTCGGCGAGGCTCGACAGACGCCGTCGGCCGCCCGGTTCGGCGCGGAGCACCAATGCCGCCGCCGAGCCCGGCCGCTCATCCGCGTAGACGCGGATTTCAGACCCCGCGCGCACGCCGTGCCGGGCCATCAAATCGTACCAGCCCGGCAGTGAAAAGAAGCTGTCGCGTGCGCCATTCTCGAAAATCGCCGCGAGGCCGTCCGGAAGTCGCCGAAAGTCGGGGTTGCTGTAAACTGGCATCAGGCGGCGCCACAATCGGCGTCCCACACGATCCAGGGCTCGCGGGTGCGAATTCTCACCTTCACGACCTTATATCCGAGTGCCGCGCGGCCCCAACACGGGATCTTTGTCGAGACGCGGTTGCGCAAGCTCGTCGAAAGCGGCGAGGTAGCGGCGCGGGTGGTCGCCCCGTGCCCGTGGTTTCCGTTCTCCTCCCGACGTTTCGGCCGTTATTCGACGATAGCCCGCACGCCGCTTCAGGAGGTCCGGCACGGGCTCGAAATCGACCATCCGCGCTATCCGTTGCTACCGAAGATCGGCATGAGCACGGCCCCGCTGGGCCTCTACGCCGCGATGCTGCCGCTCCTGCGCCGCCGGATTCGCGCGGGCCAGGATTTCGAGCTGATCGACGCGCATTATTTCTATCCGGACGGAGTTGCCGCAGTGTTGCTCGGGCGCGCTCTCGGCCGTCCGGTCGTGGTCACGGCGCGCGGCGACGATCTCGACCTGATCGCGACGTATCGGATGCCGCGGCGCTGGATCCGCTGGGCAGCCGCGCGAGCCGATGGGTTGATCACAGTGTCGAGCGGGCTGCGGCGGCGGTTGACAACACTCGGGATCGCGGCCGAGCGCGTGCGGGTGTTGCGCAACGGCGTCGATCTCGAGCTCTTCCGTCCGGCCGATCGGCGCGCGGCGCGAGAGGACCTGGGCCTCAGCCGGCCCACCCTGCTCGCGGTCGCCAATCTCGTTCCCAAGAAACGACATCGCCTGATGGTCGAGACGTTGGCGCTCCTGCCGGA
This sequence comes from uncultured Alphaproteobacteria bacterium, assembly GCA_963799085.1. GTDB lineage: Bacteria > Pseudomonadota > Alphaproteobacteria > ATCC43930 > CGMCC-115725 > AP-15. The sequence goes on from CAWCWA010000011.1 coordinate 56,794, forward strand.
TGTCGATCTCGTCATTGTCGGCGACGGGCCGGAGCGGCCGGCGGTCGAAGCGCTCGCGCGGGAGCGCGGCCTGGCCGACCGGGTGCGGCTGATGGGGGCGGTGCCGCAGGACCGGCTGCCCGCCATCTATAGCGCCGCGGATTCTGCTGCTGCTGCCTTCGTCCCGCGAGGGCTGGCCCAACGTGCTCCTCGAAAGCATGGCCTGCGGCACCTTCGTCATCGTTTCCGACATCGACGGCATGGCCGACATCGTAACCGCACCCGAGGCCGGGCGGATCGTCGCCGACCTGACGCCCAGCGGGCTCGCCGCCGTCATTCGCGAGGTTCTCGCCGATCTTCCCGACCGCGGGGCCACGCGCGCCTATGCCGAGCGCTTCGACTGGCAGGAGACGACCCGCGGGCAGATCGAACTCTTTCGCGAGATCGTCGGGGACCGGCAGACCGCGAGCGGCGGGCATCAGCGCAGGAGGCGGGCGTAGATGTCGGCGTAACGCGCGACGCTCTGCCGCCAATTGCGCTCGCTGTCGACAAAGGCCGTCGCATTCGCCCGAATGCGCGGCCAGGACGCGCGATCGTCGAGCGCGGCGAGAACGCCTTCGGCGAGAAGGCGCGGGTCGTCGGGCGCGAAGAGATACCCGGTATGCCGGTCGCGGATCAGCTCGCGATGGCCGCCGACCGCCGAGGCGACAACGATGCGCTCCTGCGCCATCGCTTCGAGCGGCTTCAGCGGGGTCACCAATTCGGTCAGCCGCAGCGAGAGGCGGGGAAAGACGAACAGATCGGCGAGATCGTAGTAGCGCGGCACCTCTTCATGTGGGACGCGGCCGGCAAAGACGACGGTCTCGCCGAGGTCGAGCCGTTGCGCGAGGTCGCGCAGCCGGGCCTCTTCCGTCCCGCCGCCGACGAGCAGAATGGCGATCGGGGCACGTTGCCGCAATTCGGGTGCGGCCTGCAGCAGCAGATGCAGCCCCTCATAGGAGTAGAACGATCCGAAAAAGGCGAGTACGGTCTTGCCCGCGAGCCCGAGGCGCGCCGCCAGCGCCGGGTCCGGCGCGCCCGCTCCGGCGAAGGCGCCGCGGTCGACGGCGTTCGGAATGACCGTGATCTTGCCGGCTGGAACGCCGCGGCCGATCATCTCCTGGCGCAGGCCTTCACAGATTGTCGTTACCGCGTCGGCGCGGCGCAGGGCGCGCGATTCGATCGCCCGCGTCATACGGTAGCGCAAACCGCCCTCGCCCCCTCCCGAATGGCTCGCCGCCGCGTCCTCCCACAACGCGCGGACCTCATAGACAACCGGGAGCCGATGCCGCCGTCCGGCGCGGATCGCCGCCATCGCGTTCAGCACCGGCGAATGCGCATGTAGGATGTCGGGCCGCGCCTCGGCGACAACCTCGTCGAGTTCGGCAGTCGAGATCGCCGACGATCGCCAGTTCGCGCAGCCACGGAAGCCGGGATGCCAGCCCGCGGCGGCGCGGCGTGCGCAGGAATTCCCAGTCGCCGATCCGTTCGCGCAACGGTCCGGGTGCGGTGTGCTTGCCGCTCGTCAGCAGCACCGGTTCCCAGCCGAGTGCGCGCTCTTGGTTGATGATGCCGAGCGTGCGATAGACATAGCCGCTCTGCAGCGGCAAGGAGTGGTCGAGAATATGCAGAATCCGCATCGGCGGCATCGTCGGTCGTTAATCGATCTGCCTTATAGCAGGGTCGGACCGCCGAGGTTTGCGTTGCAGCCGCTGAATATTGCTTAACGGAACGCACAAAGATCGAGCCGAGATCGAATTGCGCCGGGAGGCGCTGCCGGCGCTGGCATCGCTCGGAGACGAATGGCGGCGGCTGGAAGCCAAGGGGCGCCCCAGCTTCTTCACGTCGTGGCGATGGCTCGGCGCGTGGCTCGGGGCGATCGCGGAACGGCGGCGGCCGATGCTGCTGCGCGGTTGTGACGCCGGCGGCAGCACCGTCGCGCTGGCGCTGATCGGCGCCCGCCACTACGGGCTCTTCCGCACCCGCGGTCTCTTCATCAACGAGACCGGCGATCCCCGCTTTGACGCGGCGACCATCGAGCACAACGGGGTTCTGATCAAAGCCGGCTACGAGACGCGGGTCTATACTGCGTTGATCGACTGGTTCGCCGGGCTCGCGGGCGAGGCGGACGAACTCCATCTGCGCGGCTCGCTGCTGTCGCTGCCGGCAACCGCCGCACAATGCAGCGGCCTGCTGCGGGCCGAGCGGGCGCTGCCCTCCTATTCGGTCGAACTCGACCGTCTGCGCGACAGCGGCGGCGTCCTCGACCCGATCCTCAGCGCCAATGCGCGCCAGCAATTGCGCCGGGCGTCGCGCCATTTCGAGCGCTCGGGCGCGCTGCGTGTGGTCGAGGCCGCCTCGACCGGGGAGGCGCTCTCTTTCTTTGCCGCGCTGAAGCGGCTGCACTGCGCCTCGTGGACGCGGCGAGGCAAGCCGCACGCCTTCGCCGCACCGTTCTTCGAACCGTTTCACCGGCTGCTGATCGAAGGCAATTTTGCCGCGGGCGGGACGCAGCTCCTCGAAATCCGCGCCGGCGATCGGGTGCTGGGCTATCTCTACAATCTCCGCCTGGGGGACCGCGTCTATGCCTATCAAAGCGGCTTTGACGACGCCGACCGCCATGAACGGCCGGGTGCGGTCTGCCACGCGATGGCGATCGGCCACGCCTTTGCCGCGGGCGCCAGCGTCTACGATTTCATGGCCGGGTGGAACCGGCTGAAGGAAAGCTTTGCCACGCATTGCGAGCCGATGCTGTGGCAGGTCGTCCAGCGCCCGGGTTTGCGCATGCGCCTCAGGAGCCTGGCGCAGCGCGCGCTCGTCGGCTTGCGGCAGAAAAATCTTGCTCCGGGCGGTGCGAACCGATAGGCAAGGCCGCATTCGGCCACTTCAGGTTGCATTCGGGGCGCCAGCACGATGTCGATCCTCCTCACCGGCGCCGCCGGGTTCATCGGCTTCCATGTCACCAAGGCTTTGCTGGCGCGCGGCGAGCAGGTGATCGGCGTCGACAATCTGAACGCGTATTACGATGTGCGGCTGAAGGAGTCGCGGCTGGCCGAACTTGCAACCCGACCCGGCTTTGCCTTCACGCAGCTCGACATCGCCGACCGCGAGGCGGTCTTCGCCCTCGTCGCGCGCCATAAGGAGCTGCGTGGCATCATCCACCTCGCCGCCCAGGCCGGGGTGCGCTATTCGCTCGAAAACCCCTACGCCTATGTCGACGCCAATGTGATGGGAACGCTGGTGATGCTGGAGGCGGCGCGGCGGATCGGCAAGCCAGCCGGGATCGTCTACGCTTCATCCTCCTCGGTCTACGGCGCCAATTTGAAGCAGCCGTTCAGCGTCGCCGATCCGGTCGAACAGCCGCTCTCGCTGTACGCCGCGACCAAGCGCAGCTGCGAACTGATTGCCCAGACCTATGCTCACCTTTATGGGCTGAACGCCACCGGGCTCCGGTTCTTTACGGTATACGGTCCGTGGGGGCGGCCGGACATGGCCTATTACCTGTTCACCCGCGCAATCCTTGCCGGCGAGCCGATCAAGGTCTTCAACAACGGCCGGATGGCGCGGGATTTCACCTATATCGACGATATTGTCGCCGGGACGATCGCGGCCTTCGACCGGCTTCCGGCCGCGAGCGCCGACGCGGTCCACCGGATCTACAATCTCGGCAATCACCGGCCAGAGCCGCTGCTCGATTTCATCGGCGTCCTCGAGGGTCTGCTCGGCCGCACGGCGAAAATGGAGCTGCTGCCGATGCAGCCCGGCGACGTGACCGAAAGCTTCGCCGATATCGACAGCGCGCGGCAAGACCTCGGTTACGAGCCGGCGACGACGATCGAGACCGGGCTCGCCCGGTTCGTCGATTGGTACAAACGCTATTACGGAGCGGCTGGGGCCTAGCGCAGCGCCTGATAGAGCCGCTCGTCGTACAGCGAACCGGAGAGCGGCGTCAGCTCGACGCGAAACTCCTTGGTATGCGCGGCCATCGCACTTGATTCCTGCGCCTTTCGGTCGCGCCAGACCTCGACCAGCGTGAAATGGTTCGGCCGGCTGTCCTGCTGCAGGACATCGAAGGCAAGATTGCCCGCGTCCTTGCGGCCAGCAGCGGCGAGCGTCTTGACGAGCTCGATGGCGCGGTCCTTGTTGGTCGGCACGACATCGACATGGGTCAGAACATAAACCGCGCCGGCGCCGGGATGCGCGGCGGGCGGCGCCACCGAAAGCGGGCTCGATTGGCGGCTGTCGAACGGGCTGACCAGCAGCGGCTGCACCTGTTTTGCAAAGGCGTCGGCGGCGGTCGCGTGACCCTCGGCGGCGGCCTTGTCTCGCCAGGCTTCAAGCAGCGCAAAACGGCCCGGTCTGCCGATCTCCTCGAATGCTTCGAAACCGGCATTGCCGGCGGTGTTGTGGCTGGACGCGACGTACTGTCGGGCAAATGCCGCAGTTTGCGGCGCCGCAGGCGCGCCAACCTCGAAATAGGAGACTATATAGAGCGAGGGGTTCACTTGGGCCTCCGCATGCACCGGGCGCAGCGCCGCCAACGCCGAAAGAACGAGGAAGAAAGTCAGACCGGGCAGGCGCATCGCGCGGCTCCGAACGACAGACGACGGCCGCCATCTTAGAGAGCGAACCCTTGCTGATGCAACGCGCGCCATGAGCGGAAAAATTGGGCAGCTCGGCGGCGAACCGCTGGCGATCTACATCCACTGGCCGTTCTGCGTCTCGAAATGCCCGTATTGCGACTTCAACAGCCATGTCCGCGACAGCGTCGACGCCGCGCGCTGGACCAAGGCGCTGATCGCCGATCTTGATCATCAGGCGGCACTGCTGTCGGATCGTGCGGTCGGCTCAGTGTTTTTTGGCGGCGGCACGCCCTCGCTGATGCCGCCCGAGACAGTCGCGGCCTTGTTCGAGCGTGTCTGCCGCTACTGGCCGGCGTCTCCGGATATCGAAGTCACGCTCGAAGCCAATCCGAATTCTGTCGAGGCCGGGCATTTCCGCGGTTTTGCGGCGGCCGGCGTCAACCGCCTGTCGCTCGGAGTGCAGTCGCTCGATCCGACGGCGCTGCGCTTTCTCGGCCGCGCCCACGACCGGGCCGAGGCGATCGCCGCGATCGAACTGGCGCGGGCCAGTTTCCCGCGCTTCTCGTTCGATTTGATCTACGCTCGGCCGGGTCAGAACCTCAACGCCTGGCAAGCCGAACTCGACGAGGCGCTCGCTCTTGCCGGCGACCACCTCTCGCTTTATCAGCTGACGATCGAGCCGGGCACCCGGTTTGCGACATTGGCGGTGCGCGGCGAGCTTACAACGCTCGACGAGGAAACGGCTGCGCTGCTTTACGAAGCGACGCAGGATCGTCTGGCCGCGGCCGGTCTGCCCGCCTACGAAATCTCGAACCATGCGCGGCTCGGCGCTGAATCGCGGCACAACCTCGCCTATTGGCGCTACCGCGATTATGTCGGCGTCGGCCCCGGCGCGCATGGCCGCCTGACGCTCGACGGCGTCAAGCACGCCACGCAGCAGCGCCGCAAGCCCGAAGCCTGGCTCGCCGCGGTCGAAACGACCGGAACCGGTCTCGAAGAGATGACGCCGATCGACCGCGGCGCGATCTTCGAGGAAATGCTGATGATGGGGCTGCGCCTGACCGAAGGCGTCGAGCGCGGGCGGCTGGAGGCAGTCGCGCAGGCAGATCTCCAAACCGTCTTCGCCGCGACGTTGCCGCCGCTCGTCGAAGGCGGGTTCTTGACCCTGGACGGCGAGCGCCTCGCCGCGACACCCGCCGGCCGGCAGCGCCTCAACGCAGTCCTGGCAGCACTGTTACGCTGAGGCTCAGGCCGAGCCCGCCGCCGCCTCGCGCATCCGGGCTTCGCGCACGGCGATCGACTGTTCGCGTCCCATCAGGAGGCGGGCGCGCTCGACGATCGGCACATCGATCATCTTGCCGTCCACGGTGACCGCGCCGATACCCTCGGCCAAAGCCTTGTCGTAGGCGGCGATGACGCGGCGGGCGTGGTCGAGCTCTGCCGCGCCGGTGCGGAATTCCTCGTTGAGGATCGCCACCTGGCTCGGGTGAATTACCGATGCGCCGACAAAACCCAGCCGGCGCGAGCGGCGGATCGTCTCGCGGAAGCCCGCGAGGTCATGGAATTCGGCGACCGTGCCGATGAACCCGAGCGGCATGATGCCAGCGGCGCGGGCGGCGAAGACCGCCATCTGCTTCGGCATGAAGAGCCCCTCGGCCTCGGGCAGGATGCCGGCGGAGAGGGCGAAATCCTCGGCTCCGAGGTTGAGGCCGCAAAGCCGCGGATGGGCGCGGGCGATCTCGGCGGTGCGGAAGAACGCCGCCGCGGTCTCGACCATCGCGACGAGCCGCGTCGTCCCGGGCATCATGCCGCGCTCGGCCTCGACTTCGTCGATGATCTCGGCGAGGAGACGCACATGCTCGGCGCTGTCGGTCTTGGGCAACGCCAGCGCCGCGACCCCCGGCCCGACCGCCGCCTCGATGTCGCGCACCGCCAGCCGCAACGGCCGGTTGATGCGGACGACGACATCGGCGCCGCCGCGCGAGACGATCGCCGCGGCTTCGGGCACCAGCGCTCGCGCCCGCTCCTTTTCCGAGGCGGCAACGCTGTCTTCGAGATCGAGGATGATGGCGTCGGCGCCGCGCCGCGCGGCACCATCGACAAAGCGGCGCTGCGTCGCCGGCACGAACAGCAGCGAGCGCCAGACCGGCAGCGGCGCAGCCGTCATCGTTCGGCTCCAAGGCCGATCACGCCGTCGCGCGCGAGGCCCTCGAGTTCGGCGCGGTCAAGGCCGAGGCCGCCAAGGACCTCGGCGGTGTGCTCACCGAGACCCGGGGCCGGGCGACGCAGACGGCCGGGGGTTGCGGACAGGCGGGGAATGACGTTGTGCATCGGCAGGCGTCCCATCTGCGCATCGGGAAGGTCGACCAGGATTTCGCGGGCGACGACATGCGGGTCCGCCATGAACTGGTCTATGTCGTAGACCGGCGAGGCCGTGACCTCGGCGCGCTCGAAAATTTCCATGTTCTCGGGGAGCGTGCGCGCGCCGATGAAGGCGACGATTGGCGCTTCGCACGCCTCGGCGTTCCTGACCCGGTCGGTGTTGCTGCGAAAGCGCGGGTCGTCGATCATGTCCGCACGTCCGATCACCCGGAAGAGGCGCTCGGCCATCGCCTGGATCGAGGCGGATATGCCGATGTAGCGGCCGTCCTTGGTACGGAACACATTGCGCGGCGAGGTCGTCTCTGAGCGGCTGCCGGTGCGCTCGCGCACTTCGCCCGTCAGGCGGTAGATGCCGGCTTCGGTGGCGATGAACGAAAAGAGCGGGTCGAGTAATGGCAGGTCGATGACCTGGCCGCGCCCGCCTCTAACCTCGACCTCGCGCAACGCGACGAGTGCCGCCATCGCGCCGTAGAGCCCGGCCACCATGTCGGCGAGTGCCGTCGGCGGCAGGGCCGGCTCGCGATCAGGGAAACCGGTGCGGGCGGCATAACCCGACATGCTCTCGACGAGGGTGCCAAACCCGGGGCGGTCGCGATAAGGACCGTCCTGGCCCCAGCCTGAAACGCGGACGATCACAAGACCGGGGTTGCGCTCCTGCAGGACCGCCGGGGCAAGGCCCATCGCTTCGAGGGTTCCCGGTCGGAAATTCTCGATCAGCACCTGCGCGCCGGCGATCAACTCGGAGAGCAGCTCGCGGCCACGGGCGGCGCGCAGGTCGAGCGCGACACTCTTCTTGTTGCGGGAATAGACCTTCCAATGGACGCTGACCCCGTTTGTCTGCCAGGCGCGCAGCGGGTCGCCTTTTTTCGGATCTTCGATCTTGATGACCTCGGCGCCGAAATCGGCGAGCTGCAGGCTGACCATGTTGCCCGACACGAGCCGCGACATGTCGATCGCCCGCACCCCGTCGAGGGGGCATGCCGCTTCGAATTCGAACGCCTTTTCCGCCACGCTCATCGTCGCGATCCCCGCATATGGTTTGCTTTCGGGCCTGCGTCAGCTTAGCCGCGGCCTTGACGGAAACAAAGGCGCCGCTCCTAACAGCTCGGTTGTGTGAGCTGCTTCACACTTGCGCCGCGCCGGACGGCGTAAAAGTTCCCCGACAGCGCGAACGGTTCGCTCGCAATACGGGGGGCTCGCATGGCCGCAGCGGCGAAGGTTCAATGTGGACAGAGGACGTCCGGCATCGGTTGCCGCGAACAAATCGGCATCTTGTCGGTAATCCATCGCTGGCTCGCGGGCCGTCCTGCCGCGCCTCGCTCGCGACGGCCGGGGCTCGGGGATGAGGCGGCAGAAGGATGCGCCATAATCCCCCAACAGCCCCAAGGGATGATCGATATGGCGGAATGTAAGCCCGTGGGCTATTTGCCCGTCATGGTCAGGACGCGGCGACAGATCGCTGTTGGCCATGGCCTTGCAATCGTAAATCGCGTGACGCTTCGTGCTAGACTCTCTAGAAACGATATGTTAACAACCTAAGGTGCTTATTAACCACGATCCAGCCGGTTAAGGTTGCCGGCAGTTCCCCGGAGGCCCTGATGCGCGTGCTTCTCGTCGAGGATGATTCCACCACCGCAGACAGCATCAAGATGATGCTGCGAAGGGAGAACTTTATTTGCGACACGACCGATCTCGGCGAAGACGGTCTGGAAATCGGCAAGCTCTACGATTACGACATCATCGTCCTTGATCTGATGCTGCCGGACATCGATGGATACGAGGTATTGCGGCGGCTGCGGGCAGCGCGCGTGCACACGCCGATCCTGATCCTTTCCGGGCTCGCCGAACTCGACCACAAGATCAAAGGCCTCGGCGTCGGCGCCGACGATTTTCTGACCAAACCGTTCGATCGCCGCGAGTTGATCGCACGGATCCAGGCGATCGTCCGCCGTTCCAAGGGTCATGCCGACTCGGTGATCCGCACCGGCAAGTTGGTGGTCAATCTCGATACCCGCGTCGCCACGGTCGACGACCGGCCGGTGCATCTGACAGGCAAGGAATACGGCATTCTCGAATTGCTGAGCCTGCGCAAGGGGACCACCCTGACGAAGGAGATGTTCCTCAACCATCTCTATGGCGGGATGGACGAACCGGAGCTCAAGATCATCGACGTCTTCGTCTGCAAGCTGCGCAAAAAGCTCGCGCAGGCGACCGGCGACCGCCACTACATCGACACTGTGTGGGGTCGCGGCTATGTACTGCGCGATCCGATCGAGGCGCCCAGCGCCGATCCACTCCCGACGAGTGCGGCAAAGCGCGCCGTCGAAAATCGAGCCGGCTCCGCCGCGGCCTAGCCGAGCCCGGCGGCCGCGGTCAGGCGCAGGCGGTCGGGCGCCGCCGCATTGCTGAGGAGGCGGCAGGCCAGCCCCCGCGCCAACAACCCGGTGAAATAGGCCTGCACCGTCCGCGAGGTCAGACCGTCCGCTGGAGCGGTCAGACTCAGCGCAGCTGACGCCTCGGCCGACAGCGCCGTCCGGGGGCCCGACGCTTCGACGCCGATGGAGGCCGGGCAGGAAGTGCCGGACCGGACGCTCAGCGACAGGCGGCCGCCGCGCGGCAGCGCCTCGCCGCCGACCAGGAGAAGGTTGCACGCGAGCTTCTGCCACGACATCGGAAGTTCGCGAGCCGCCGCGGGGTAATCGCAGGCGATCCCGGTCGTTGCGAAAAAACCAGCCGCGAGTTCCTGGGGCGGCGGCCCTGCCAGGGCGCTATCGCCGCTCGACGCGTAAGCGAAACGATAGAAGCCGAGGCGCGCCGCGGCGCGCTGCGCGCTGTCCTCGACCAGAGCCAACGCATCGCGCGAGAATCCGCGGTCCTCCTCGCGCAAAAATTCGACCCCGTTGCTGACGGCGGTGATCGGGCCGATCAATTCATGGCAGAGCCGCGCCGTCAGCAACTCCAAGACCCGCATTTCGACAAGCCCGCGCATCGACTTGATCCTGGCACGCTTTGCGTGTAGGCGCAACGCGACGATAGAGACCCGGACGAGGGCCGGCGATTTCCAAGCGAATGGCGAGGAGGCCAGGCCGCGAGGCGGAGATCGGCCGCGCGAGCATCGGGGAGGGGCTTACGGCATCTACAGCATCTGGCCGCCGTCGACGGCGATGTTCTGCCCGGTGACCCAGCCGGCAAGCGGCGAAGACAAAAAGACCGCGACCCGCGCCACTTCCTCGGGCCGCCCGAGCCGCCCGAACGGAATGCCGCGCAAAATGGCGTTATATAGGTTCGGGTTGTTGTTCTTGGCGCGCTCCCAGGTGCCGCCCGGAAACTCGATCGAGCCTGGTGCGATGCAGTTGACGCGAATGCCCTTGCGGGCGAACTGCGCCGCCATCGTCTGGGTATATTCGAGGACGGCCGCCTTGACGGCGCCATAGGGCGGGGTGCGGGCCGAGGCGCGAAATCCCGAGATCGACGAGATGTTGAGAATCGACCCCGCCTCGGATTTTTCCAGATAGGGGAGCGCGGCGCGGCTCGCCCGCACCGTCGCCATCAGATCAACCGAGATGCTGAGCGCCCAGCCGGCCTCGTCGTCGCTGGTGCCGAAGCCCGAGGCGTTGTTGACGAGGATGTCGATGCCGCCGAGTGCAGATGCTGCCTCCTCGATGTAGCCCGCGACCGCCGTGGCGTCGGCAAGATCGCAGACGAGCGGCGTGCGCCACATGCCCGAAGCGGGCGATGTCGTCGCGCGTCCGCGCCAACGCTTCGGCGCCGCGGGCGCAGATCGAGACATCGGCTCCCGCCTCGGCGAGACCAAGAGCGATCGCGCGCCCGATCCCGCGACTGCCGCCCGCCACCACCGCCCGCCTCCCGGCCAGATCGATGTTCATCCTCAAACGCCTCCCGGCATTACCTCGCGCGTCGTCCCACAATATGACCTGTTTTTGTGGGAAATTTACAGGCGCCCATCCCGATTTTGCGGTGAGCCGCCGCCGTGACGGAAAGTTTTTGCCGACGGTATCGCACGCCATCCCCGGCATTTTTGCCCAACCGATTACTTCGCCAAATCACTATACGATTTAAATCAGGCAATTTTATGGTCGTCCCGAGGCCATGAACGCTCTGGTAGACGGCGCGACGCGGTGTATCATAAAGGGCATGCCACGCGAGCATGAGGGCATCTTTCACAAGGCTGGTGAGTATATCGGCCATTGGGCTGTTACCGGCTCGTTCATCGCGCTTACCGGCGTGGCGCCGGAGCATTGGTTTTCAGAACTCCTCGAAAAGTCGCGCCTATCGGAATTCATCTCTCATGCCTGGCCGGCGGGCTGGGATTTGCGGCTGATCCCGGTTTCGATCGGGGTGTTGATAATCGTTTGGGACGTGTTGAGTCATCGGCGCCACCTGCAGCGCGCGGAAGTCGAGAGCCCGGTGCAATCGGCGCCTCCTCCGGTAATCGAGATCAAGCTCACCGACGATCGAACGACTGCGTCCGAGAGCCGCGGGCGTCCAAACGGCGCCGAGAAAGCCAAGCCGATAGCGCCGGTGTTGCCCCGCAGCATCGGGACGCTGTTCAAGGGCCGCGAGGAGCTTTTGCGGCAGCTGCACGCGCGGCTAACCCGCAAGACCAGCGGACAGTCGGCGATCGCCGCGCTGCACGGTCTGGGTGGGATCGGCAAGACGCGGATCGCCGTCGAATATGCCTGGGAATATTGGGACCGATATTCGGCGGCGCTATGGGCTCTCGCCGACACGCCCGAAATCTCTGCGGCGCGGTCTGGCCGGCCTGGCCGAGCCGCTGGCGCTCTCCAAACATCAGGCAAAGGACGAGGACGAGCGGCTGCGCGCGGTCTTGGCGTGGCTGCGTGAGAACTCCGGATGGCTTCTCGTGCTGGATAATGTCGACACGCCAGAGGCATTGGCGGAGGCGTTGCGCTTGGCCGGCCAGCTTCCCGGCGGCCATGTGCTGATGACCAGCCGGCTCGACAATTTCCCGGTGCATGTCGAGGCGTTGGCGGTCGACCTGCTGTCGCCGGCGGCGGCCGAGGCTTTTCTGCTGGAACGCACCGCAAGGCGAAGGCGCAGAGCTCCGGACGACGACGCACAGGCGCGGGAGTTGGCAAAGGAGCTGGGCTGGCTTGCGCTCGCTCTCGAACACGCCGGCGCCTATATCGAGGCGCGCCAACTGGGCTTCGCCGAATATCAGGAGGTCTGGCGGGAGAGCCGCGACAAGGTCATCCGCTGGGCCGACGAAACGATCACCGGCTATCCGCGCTCGGTGGCGGAGACTTGGCAGGTCTCGGTCGACCGGCTGACCGAGGCCGGCCGGCATCTGCTCGAGCGCCTTGCGTTCCTGGCCCCCGATACGATGCCGGAATTCCTGCTCGACGTGCCGGTCCCCGGCAGCGAGGGCGAGGATCCGCGCGAGGCGCTCGCCGATCTTGCCGCCTATTCGCTGGCGACGCGCGAGCCCGCGAAGGCGCGGTTCTCGGTGCATCGTCTGGTACAGGACGCAACCCGCCGCAGCCTCGATCCGGCCGTATCGCGCCAGCGGCTAGCCGAGGCGCTCGGATGGGTCAATGCCGCATTCGAGGGCGATCCGGACGATGTCCGAGCCTGGCCGCGCCTCGATCCGCTCGCGCCGCATGCCGCGAGCGTGGCCGAACATGCCGACGTGGCAGAGATCGCCGAGCCAACCACTCGATTGATGAACCAGTTGGCCGTGGTTTTTATAGTGAAATCGCTGCACTCGCAGGCGGAGCCGCTGATGCGCCGCGCCTTGGCGATCGGCGAGGAGAACGTCGGCCCGGACCATCCTGAGGTCGCGACCGATCTCAACAACCTCGCCCAATTGCTGAAAGCCACCAATCGGCTCGGCGAGGCAGAGCCGCTGATATGCCGCGCCTTGTCGATCGACGAGAAGAGCTTCGGGCCGGACCACCCCAATGTCGCGAGAGCCTCAACAACCTCGCTACATTGCTGCAAGACATCAACCGGCTCGGCGAGGCGGAGAAGCTGATGCGCCGCGCCTTGGCGATCAACAAGACGAGCTTCGGCCCGGATCATCCCAGGGTCGCGAGCAGATCTCAACAACCTCGCCCAATTGCTGAAAGCAACTAACCGGCTCGGCGAAGCGGAGCCGCTGATGCGCCGCGCCTTGGCGATCGACGAGAAGAGCTTCGGCCCGGACCATCCCGAAGTCGCGAGAGTCCTCAACAACCTCGCCGGATTGCTGCAAGATACTAACCGGCTTGGCGAGGCCGAGCCGCTGATATGCCGTGCCTTGGCGATCGACGAGAAGAGCTTCGGGCCGGACCATCCCAATGTCGCGATCAGATCTCAACAACCTCGCTACATTGCTGCAAGCCACCAACCGGCTCGGCGAGGCGGAGAAGCTGATGCGCCGTGCCTTGGCGATCAACAAGACGAGCTTCGGCCCGGACCATCCCAATGTCGCGGCCTGCCTCAACAACCTCGCCCAATTGCTGCAAGCCACCAACCGGCTTGGCGACGCCGAACCGCTGATCCGCCGCGCCTTGGCGATCGACGAGAAGAGCTTCGGCCCGGACCATCCCAAGGTCGCGATCCGCCTCAACAACCTCGCTACATTGCTGTACGCCACCAACCGGCTCGGCGAGGCGGAGCCGTTTATCCGCCGGGCGGTAGAAATTCTGCGTGCCTTCGAACAGACGAACGGCCACCGGCACCCGAACCTCGATGCGGCCGAAGCCAACTATGCCGCTCTGCTCGCCGCCATGAGTAAGAGTGAGGCGAGGCCGCCCGGGGGCGCGTGGAAATGGGCGTCGAGACTGCTCGCCGGTAGGGCGAAATGACAATGCGGCGCCGGCGCGTCGCCTCCAGCGCTCCCGGACGACACCGATCCGCAACTCGATGATATCCTGATCGCTCGGGGTGCATTGGAAACGGGGTGGCGATGGGGTGGCGGGTCGGGGTCGATATCGGCGGCACCTTTACCGATGTCGTGCTGGTCGAGGAAGAGGCGGGGACGATCGGCATCGTCAAGGCGTTGACGACGCCCGATGATTTTGCCGCGGCCGTGGTCGACGGGCTATCGCCGCGGACTGGCGCAATTCCGGGTCGAGCCGGCGGCGGTCAGCCTTCTGGCGCATGCGACGACGGTCGTCACCAACGCGCTCCTTGAAAAGAAGGGTGCGAAGGCCGGATTTATCGCGACGCGCGGTTTTCGCGACCTTCTCGAACTGCGGCGGTCGTCGCGCGCCGATCTTTACGACCTGCTGCAGGATGCGCCGGCGGTGCTGGTGCCGCGGCGCTGGCGCTTCGAGATCACCGAGCGGATCGACGCGCAGGGCGCGGTCGTCACCCCGCTCGCCGAGGACGAGATCGAGGCGCTCGCCGCCGCGATCCGCGCCGCCGGGCTCGACACGGTGGCGGTATCGCTGCTGTTCTCGTTCCTGAACGATGCGCATGAGCGGCGGCTCGGCGAGCGGCTGCGCGCCCTGTTGCCGGGGATCAGGGTCTATCTCTCCTGCGAGGTGTTGCCCGAAATCCGCGAATTCGAGCGCGCCAGCACGACGGCCGTCTGCGCCTATGTCGGCCCATTGCTGGCCGGCTATCTCGACCGGCTGCAGCGCGCGGCCTCGGGGCTCGGCCTGCCGCAGCTTCACGTCATGGGATCGAGCGGCGGCGTCTTCGATGTCGCCGAGGGGCTGCGGATGCCGGCGATGGCGATCGAATCGGGGCCGGCGGCGGGCGTCATCGCCGCCCAGCTCGCCGGAAGGGAGCTCGGCCTGCCGAACTTGATCTCGTTCGACATGGGCGGCACGACGGCAAAGGCGAGCCTGATCGCCGAGGGCGAGATTTCGGTCACCGCCGACTACGAGGTCGGCGGCGCCGGCAACGCCAAGCGCTGGCTGCAAGGGACCGGGCATCCGGTGCGGGTGCCGGTCATCGACCTGGCCGAGGTCAGCGCCGGCGGCGGCAGCATCGCCTGGGTCGACCCGGGGGGCGCGCTCAAGGTCGGACCGCACAGCGCCGGCGCCGATCCGGGGCCCGCCGCCTACGGCAAGGGCGGGGCGGCGCCGACGGTCAGCGACGCCGATGTCGTGCTCGGCCTGCTCGACCGCGAGGCGTTGCTTGGCGGCGCATTGCCGATCGATCTTGCCGCGGCCGAGCGCGCGATCCGCAGCCATATCGCCGATCCGCTCGGCCTCTCGGTGATCGAGGCGGCGACGGCGATCGTCGAGATCGTCAACAGCAACATGGCCGAGGCCTTGCGCATCGTCTCGGTCGAACGAGGCCACGACCCGCGCGAGTTCGCGCTGATCGCGTTCGGCGGTGCGGGACCCGTGCACGCCGCGGCACTCGCCGCCGAACTCGACATTCCCGAGATCATCGTGCCGCCGGCACCGGGGGCCTTCTCGGCATTGGGCCTGGTGGCGAGCGATCTGCGGCGCGACTACTCGCGAACGCTCTACGCCGATCTGCAGGCCGTGGCGCCGGGCAGGGTGGAGGCCGCGGTCGCCGACATGGAAGGCGCGGCGACGGCGATGCTGGCCGCCGCCGGAGTTCCGCCCGAACGCCATGCGCTGCTGCGCGCCGCCGACCTGCGCTATCGCCGCCAGGCCTACGAATTGACCGTGCCGATAGTGGCGGGAGAGGTCACGCGCCGGAGCCTCGATGCTGCTCGCCGCAGCCTTCCACGACACGCATCGCCGCACCTACGGACACGCGAACCCGGGGGAGAGCGTGCAGCTCGTCAATCTTCGTCTGACCGCGATCGGCCGGCGTCCGCCGCTGAAACTGGCGCAGCGCGGCGATAGGGCGGCGGCCCGGCAACGCGACCGCGAGGTCTGGTTCGGCGCCGCGGGGCCGGTCGATTGCCCGGTATATTGGCGCGATGGGCTTATCTCGGGAACGCGGCTCGACGGTCCGGCGATCATCGAGGCGCTCGACTCGACGATCGTCACGCCACCCGGCTGGTCCGCGCTCGTCGACGAGGCCGGTTATATCCGCATCCGCCGCTCCGTCCCAGGGTGAACGGCTACCGGCGGATCGTCAGACCTTCTCGGCGGCGCCACCAGCCGAGAGTGAGGAGCGACATAGCCAACAGGCCCAACGAGCCCGGCTCGGAAGCGGATGCCGCCCGTTCCGCGCCGCTACCCGGCAGATAGCCGTAGGAGACCGAGAATTGCGCGCCTTCGAGCGCGCGCGACAACAGATCGGCGCTGCCCGGCAGATCGGCAAGTAGGAGCCCGATCGCTTCCAGCTGCAGGATCAGCGGACCCGTCCCCGCGAAGAGCGCCAGATCGCCTACGGAACCGGTGGAGATCGCCTCGAAGGAACTGAGGAAATCATCGGAAGTCGCGGCGCCGAACGGCCCGGAAAAGTCGTCCGTGCCGGCGAAGGGATCAAGCATTCCCGAACGTGTCGATGCGGCGACGGCATTGAGCAGGGACGTCCCGTCCGGCCGCAGCAGGTCAAAGGTTACCGAACTGCCGACATTATACGATGCTGCGCCGGCGCCGGTATTCTGTACCGAGAGAGCGGTCTTGACGTCGCCCTGCAAAGTGAGGTCGGCGCTGACTAAAGTGCCGAGCGCCGGGTCGAACCGATTGAACGAAAGATTGCGCGTCCAATTGCCGGGCTGATCCGACAGGGTCAACGTCTGGACGGGCGTGTGCTCGATGCCGATCGGCGGAAAATTGTGCCCGAGCGTGAACCCGCCGGAAATATCGCTGCCGCTGGTAGCAGCAGGTTGGGAGGCGGCGGCGTTGTACTGCACGCTGACATCGGCCCCAGCCGCCGCCTGCGTTTTGGCGGCGAGGTTGAGCGGCCCGGCGAAGCTCGCATTTGCCGAGGCCGTCACGGGCAAAGCCACGGTTCCAGTACCGATGAAAGGGGCGGTCGGGATTTGCAGGCCGGGCATGCCGACGGTGTAGGTTGTCTGGGCGCTCTGAGTGGAGTTGAGGCCGGAGAAGGTCCGTCCCGAAGCGCCGGCGAAATCGATCTTGCCGTCAAAACCGGGGAGCGATACGCCGACGGAAATGCCAGGCGTCATACTCAGGATCGGTCCGCTGCCGCTTGGCCCGAAAAGGCTGATCGTCGAGGAAATCCCGGCACTGACCGCGCCCGGCAGCGGTTCGAGGCTTTCGACCCCGATCGTCCCCGTCAATGCGCCTGTCAGTCCGAACCCGATATCGTGCAGGCTGCCTTGCGCTGGGTCGAACTGCGGAACGTCAACCGAAATCGCCCAGTTCGTCGACGTTGGAGGGATGGTTGCCGCATGCAATGGCGGGCTCGCGAGCGCCATCCCTGCCAAGCATAGGCCGCCGACCGAGCCGGCGCTTCGCAGACTTGCGATTTGGACGCGGGTCATAACCGCACCTCCGCTGGTTATCGGTAAGAGATAGCGGCGGCCCGAACAAACCGAGGTGAGCTGCCTCACACCGGCAAAAGAAATCGTTTTCGCTGTCGGGCGGCGGCTATAGTCGGCGGCAGAGGAGGGATGCCCGATGCCCGACGCCTTGCTCGACCTGCCGGCGCTCCGCACCCGGACCGATCCGGCGCGGTTCGAGGTGGTCAAGAACGCGCTCTATTCGGCTGCCGAGGAGATGAAGATCGTCCTCGCGAAGACCGCCTATTCGCCGCTTCTGAAGGTTGCCGGCGACTATTCCTGCGGGATCTTCGACGCCGCCGGCAACATGGTGGCGCAGGGACCCGATCTGCCGATCCATCTGGGCTCGATGCCGGACGCGGTGCGCGCCGTCATCGCGGCGTTTCCCGCGGTCGAGCCCGGCGACGTCTTCATCCACAACGACCCCTATCACGGCGGTTCGCACCTGCCCGACGTCAACGTCGTCGCCCCGGCGTTTCTCGGCGAGCGGCTCCTTGGCTTTGGCTGCGTGCGCGCCCATTGGCCCGATATCGGCAGTGCCACGCCCGGGAGTTATGGCGCCGTCACTGAAATCTATGGCGAAGGGCTGCGGCTGCCGCCGGTGCGGCTTTACAGGAACGGCGAGCCTGAAGCCGACGTCGAGCGGATCATCTTTGCCAATGTCCGCACTCCGGACGAGCGCCGGGGTGATCTGCGCGCCCAGGTCGCGGCCAACCGGCGCGGCGGCGAGCGGCTCCAGGCGTTGGCGCGCAAGTACGGCGCCGACGAGCTGCTGCGGATCATGGACGAGGTGCTCGACTATTCCGAAGCGATGATGCGCGCCGCGTTGAGCGCGCTCCCCGATGGCGAGGCGGAATTCACCGATGTCTTCGACGGCGATGGCGTCGTCTCGCCGGGCGCGGACCGCGACGAACCGTTTCGCGTGCAAGCTGACCCTGCGCAAGCGCGGCGATGCGATCGCCGCCGATTTCACGGGCTCCGACGGGCAGGTGGCGGGGCCGATGAACGCGCCGCTGACGGTCACCGCGTCCGGCGTCTATTGCGCGCTCAAGATGATCGCCGACCCGAAGAGCCTGATCCCGCCCAATTCCGGCTGCTGGCGGCCGGTGCAAGTGACCGCACCCGAGGGTTCGGTCGTCAACGCCCGGATGCCGGCCCCGGTGGTCTACGCCAACCACGAAATTTCGCACCGCGTCGCCGACATGGTGATGGCGGCGATGTACCGGATCAGCCCGGATCACGTCATGGCGGCCTCGCAGGGGACCTCGGCGGTGATCACCTTCGGCGGCCTCGATCCGCGCTCGGGCGAGCGGTATGTCAGCTATGAGTCGCTGAAGGGCGGGTTCGGCGCGCGGCCGGTCAAGGACGGCATCAACGCGGTCGCGAGCACGATCAGCAATATGATGAATACGCCCATCGAGATCCTCGAGATGAGCTTTCCCCTCCGGGTCGAGGAATATGCGCTGATCCCCGATAGCGGGGGTGCCGGGAAATGGCGGGGCGGGCTCGGCACGCGCCGGGTCTGGCGGGTCTTGGACCATGAGGCGCATGCCGCGATCTGCTGCGAGCGCAGCCTGACGCCGCCCTTCGGGCTTGCCGGCGGCGAGGCGGGAGCGCCGATGCGGGTGTGGCTGGAGACGCCCGACGGGGCGAGGCGCGCGCTCAACAGCAAGGGCGCCTTTCGTGTGCCGGCGGGTGGCCGCGTCGTCATGGAGGCGCCGGGCTCGGGCGGGTACGGCCCGCCCGCCGCCCGCGCCCCGGAGTTGCTGCGCGACGATCTCGCCGACGGCTATGTCAGCGCAGCTGACGAGATCGCAGAATGACCGACTGGATCGAGACCTATCGCGGCAGCGTGGCGCCGTGGGAATGCGATATCACGGAGCATTTCACGATCGCCTATTACCTCGACCGGATCGAGCAGGCGGCATCCGGTCTGGCCGACGCGCTGGGGCTCGCGGCGGCGCTGCGCGCCGGCGTCTTCCCGCGGAAGATCGACCTGCGGTTCACCCGCGAATTGCGCGCCGGCGCGAGTTTCCATATCGAAAGCGCGCCGATCGGCGTTGATCCCTCGCTGCGGCTCGGCCATCGCTTCATCGATAGCGGCAATGGCGAAACCGTGACCTGGGTCGAGGAGAGCTGGGACGGCGTGTCTTCTTCGCCAGGGGAGATCGGGCGGCGGCTCGCGGAATGGCCGGGGCCGGCGCCCGAGACGCGTCCCGAGCCCAAATCGATGGCGGGTGCGATGCCCGCGGCCCGCGGTCGCGTCCGTCCCGGCGATCTCGACGAATTCGGCCGGTTCTCGCTCGCCGCTTTCGTCCACCGATTTACCGATGCGCTGTTGCAGACAGCCGCCGCGATCGGCATGACCGCCGACTACGTCAAGTCCGGCCGCCGCGGCTTTTCGACCTTCGAACTGGCATTGCAGATCGTGGCCGCGCCGCTGCCGGGCGAACCCTATCTGGTCGAAACCGGCATCGCCCATCTCGGCGGCTCCTCGATGCGCTTTCTCCACCGCATGAGCGATCCGCGCAGCGGCCGTGAACTGGCCCGGCTCGGCCAGTTCGGCGTGCAGCTCGACCTCGACGCGCGCCGGCCCGCCCCGTGGCCCGAGCCGATCCGCACCGCCGCAGCACCGCTGCTGCTGCCGATCGGGTGACGCCCCGGGGCGCTGTCGCGTCTCCCGTTCGCCGCGCCGGCGTTGCTGTCGGCGGCGAAATCGGGCACCATTGATATAAGTCAGCACTATTGACCGGCCCCAGGGGTGCGGCATCGGCGAGGATCACAGGAATGGGCAGGCCAACCGGCTTTCTCGAAATCGAGCGCCACGAGCGGCCATACGACAAGCCCGACATCCGGCGGCGTGGCTGGAACGAGTTCGTCAAACCGTTGTCCGACCCCGAAAACCGCGACCAGGCCGCGCGCTGCATGGATTGCGGCATCCCGTTCTGCCATGACGGCTGCCCGGTCAACAACCTGATCCCGAGCTGGAACGATCTCGTCTATCGTGACCAGTGGCGCGCCGCGCTGAAGGTGCTGCACTCGACCAACAATTTCCCCGAGTTCACCGGCCGCATCTGCCCGGCGCCATGCGAGGCGGCCTGCACGCTGAACCTCGACGACAATCCAGTGACGATCAAGACAATCGAATGCGCGATTGTTGATCGTGGCTGGCGCGAGGGATGGATCGAACCCCTGGCGCCGCCGCGGCAGACCGGAAGGCGGGTCGCGGTCGCCGGTTCGGGACCGGCGGGGCTCGCTTGCGCCCAGCAGCTGGCGCGCGCCGGCCACGCGGTGACCGTGTTCGAGAAGAACGACCGCCTCGGCGGGCTGTTGCGCTACGGTATTCCCGATTTCAAGATGGAGAAAAGGCTGATCGACCGCCGCATCGGGCAGATGTCGGCCGAGGGTGTCGCGTTCCGCACCGAGACCGAGATCGGCGTCGATCTGCCGATGAGCTCGCTCCTCGCCGGATTCGACGCGGTGGCGATGACCGGCGGGGCCGAGCTGCCGCGCGACCTCGAAGTGGCGGGGCGCGATCTCGACGGCATCCATTTCGCAATGGAGTTCCTGCCGCAGCAGAACAAGCGCAATGCCGGTGACAGTGAGGAGCGCGCCGCACCTGGCGGCGTCATCACCGCGCGCGGCAAGCATGTCGTCGTGATCGGCGGCGGCGACACCGGCTCCGACTGCATCGGCACCTCGGCGCGGCAGGGGGCGGCCTCGATCACCCAGCTCGAAATCCTGCCGAGGCCGCCCGAGCGCGAGAACAAGGCGCTGACCTGGCCCGACTGGCCGCAGAAATTGCGCACCTCCTCATCGCAGGAAGAGGGCTGCGAGCGCGACTGGGCGGTGTTGACCAAGCGGGCGACCGGCGAGGGCGGCCGTGTCGAGGCGCTCGACTGCGTGCGGGTCGAATGGAGCAAGGACGCAAACGGCCGCTGGGTCATGACCGAGGTGCGGGATAGCGGCTTTACGCTGCAGGCCGATCTCGTCCTGTTGGCGATGGGCTTCCTCGGGCCGAGCCGGGGCGGAATGGTCGAGCAATCGGGCGCCGCGCTCGATCCGCGCGGCAACGTCCGGGCCAATACCGTCGACTACCGGACTTCGGTCGAAAAGCTCTTCGCCGCCGGCGACATGCGGCGTGGCCAGTCGCTTGTGGTCTGGGCGATCCGCGAAGGACGCCAATGCGCCCGCGCCGTCGACGAATTCCTGATGGGAACGAGCCTGCTGCCACGATAGCGTAGCGGCGCGGCGTCCCCCTCCGGCCACTACCAGTTGAGCGTCAGCTTGCCGTCCCGCATCTCATAGCTTTGCAGGCGGCGGAGGAAGCTCGTTCCGAGCAGTGACACGCTGAGATGTTCCATCCCGCGGCGGGCACGTCGTCGACGGCAAGCTGCCCAATGCGGATTTCGCGCAACGTGACAGGCGCCATGCGGGCGAGACCGTTGGCGGTGCGCACGGAACTGTTGAACTGGAGATCGCCGGCGGTAATGCCGGCGGCACGCGCATCCTCACGGGTCAGGGTGACGAGGCTGGCGCCGGTATCGATCAGCATCCGCATCGGCGCGCCATTGACGACGGCGTCGACCATGACATGGCCGCGGCTGTCGGCGGGATAGACAAGCGTGTTGAAGACCGGCGTCGTCACCGGACGGGCGACCGCGGCGCTTGGCGCCGCCGGGGTCGCGGACGGTTCTGGAATCAATGCGCCGATCCTGTCCCAGAACAGGACGCCGGCCACCGCCACCCCGCCCCACAATAACACCCAGCGCAACGTCGCCTCGGGAAACGCCTTGGATCGCCCGCGCATGGGCTCCGCCGGAGTCTCCGCCCGAGTGGTTAAATCCCGGTGAAGCCTTTTTGAGGCAGTGGCTCGCCCTCGGGCTCGGCTGCGTCCGGATAGCCCGCGGCCCGCCAGCGCCGCGGCTGGAATTGGCGCAATTCCGCCGCTGCTGGCCACGCATCCCAACCGGGCCGCGACAGACGCGCGAACATTTCGAGATAGGGTCCCTCGCACAGCGCCTCGATCCGGTCACGAGCCTTGTCGGGCTTGCGGCTGTGCTCGCGGCGCTGCGACACGATCAATTTGCGTACATCAGCCCGCTGTCGCCGCGGATGCCCGCGCGTCGCCAAGAGGCAAAGCTCGGGATTGGCCCGCGTCCAGAAACCGAGCCCGGTGAAGAAACTATCATCATTGTAAAGTGCTGGATCGGCGGTCTTGTTGAGCTTAGCCCAGTAAAAGCCGACCGTCTTATACGTAAAGCCCCAAGCCTCGATCACCTCGAACGCTTGCGGCAATAGCGGGTCGGTCGCCCACAACAGCAGCACGCAGTCGTCGAGCGCCCAGTCGGCCACCGGCAGCGCCTTGATGTCGGCAAGCGGCATGCAGTCGTAATAGGCCTCGGCGCTGCGGCCCTTGCCCTTGCGCGAATAGGTGCGGAAGGTCCAAGGCGGGTCGGCGTAGATCACCCGGTAATGGTTGGTGCGGGGCGCTGCGTCCATCGGCTCTCCGGATCGAGACCATCACCCGCCATGCTCGCCGTCGCCGCAATAGCGGTCAACGATCTTCGCTGTCGTCGTCTTCCGGGGGGTCGTCGGTCGGGATGCGGTAATTGCCTTTGAGCCAGCGGCCGAGATCGATCTGCGCGCAGCGCGGCGAGCAGAACGGCCGGTTTTGCGGGATCGCGGGCTTGCCGCAGATCGGGCAGAGGCGAGGCGGAGGGGCGGGGGGAAACGACGAATCGCGCAGCATTGCTATACCGATATAGTCAGTCTGGAGCGATCTCGAAACGGTCGCGCCGGCGGGCCAATTCGATCGCGATTTCGATAGGGCGCAGGAGCCTTGCTTCGAGCGCGCCCACGGCGGGCGCGGCGGGTCCCGAAAGCGCCGCCGCGACGTCCGGCGCGACGATCAGCCGCCGGCGCGACCCCGGCGCGAGACGCGCCTCGCGGGCGAGCCGGCGCAAGGCCTCGTAAGCCACGGTCGCCGCCGTCTTGCGCATGGCGCCGCCCGGAGCGGGTTCGAGCATCGCCTCGGCGAGCGGTCGGCGGCGGCGCGGCCGCACCAGTTCGAGATGGCCGAGCCGGGTCCAGCCGAGGATTTGCGGCTGCATCGGGTCGGGCATCATCGCCGTCGCCAGCGCCGCCCGCACCCGCTCGCGCGCGGCCGGCCGGTCCAGGCCGACAAAATCGATGACGATGCCGCCGCCGAGATTGCGCCGCCGGATTTCACGGGCGACTACCGCCGCCGCGGCGAGATTGGCGGCAAGCGCGGTCCGCTCGGGAGAGCCCGTTTCGGGCGTGCCGCTGTCGATGTCGATCAGCACCGCCGCGCGCGTCGTCTCGAAATGCGCCGAACCGCTGCCCTCCAACGCGACGGTCGGCGACAAGGCGCGATCGAAAAGCGCGTCCATGTCGATCCGTTCGACCGCCTCGGGCTGCGCGGCGATGTCGCTGCCGACAAAGGCGGCGCGCAGTTCAGGAACGGCGGCGATGTCGTCGACGAGGATGTGCTCTATCGGGCCCGCGACATTTGCGAGCGCTGCAGCAAAGGTGGCCGCCGGCGCCAGCCGGGCTGGCGGATCATGGCCTTCCACCCGATCGCCAAGCCGGCCGCCCGTCGCCGCCATCGTCAGTCGCGGCGGCTTGCCGCCCTGCGCCTCGCGGCGGATTTCGACGACGACGCGCTCGCCTTCATCGAGCCGGCGACCGCGCGGCTCGATGTCGTCATGTGACAGAAAGGCCGGGCGCTCGCCGCCGATATCGACCAGGGCGGCGCCGAGCGCCGGCAGCAGCCGGAAGACGCGGCCGAGGTAGAGGCTGCCGGCCCCCATCCCCTCGCCGCGCTCGACCAGAAGTTCGACCGGCTGGCCGTCCTCGACGAGAGCGGCCCGCCACTCGCCGGGTCCGGCGGCGATTACGAGTTCCCGGCGCAAGGCGGTTGATATCCGCGGCCGGCGAGCAGCTGCGCCGTCTCGAACAACGGCAAGCCGACGACATTCGAGTAGGAGCCGCTGATCCAGCGGATGAACGCAGCGGCGCGGCCCTGGATCGCATAGCCGCCGGCCTTGCCCCGCCATTCCCCGAGCGCGAGATAGGTCGCGATCTCTGCGGCTTCGAGGCGCTTGAACCCGACCTTGCTGTCGACCCGGCGCAACGACAGGCGGCCGTCGGGCCCGACCAATGCGACGCCCGAATGCACCCGATGCCGCCTTCCCGACAGCAATTCGAGGCAGCGCCTGGCGCTCGCCTCGTCCTCGGTCTTGGGCAGGATGCGCCGGCCGCAGGCGACAACAGTGTCGGCAGCGAGTACGAAGGACGAGGGATGCCGCGCCGCCGCCGCCCGCGCCTTCTCTTGGGCAAGGCGCAGCGCCAGAAGCGGCGGTTCCTCGTCGCGCCGCGGCGTCTCGTCGATTTCGGCGGGATCGACGAAATCCGGGACGACGCCGATCTGCCGCAACAGTTCGAGCCGTCGCGGCGAGGCCGAGGCCAGCACCAGAGGCGCCCCGGTCACGGCGGGCTCATCCGCGCAGGTGGAGCACGCAAATCAGCGTGAACAGCCGGCGCGCCGTGCCGTGGTCGATCGCCACCTTGTCCTCGAGCCGCTCCATCAGCAATGTCGAGCCCTCGTCGTGCAGCGAGCGCCGGCCCATGTCGATCGCCTCGATCTGCGCCAGGCTCGACCGACGGATCGCCTCGTAATAGCTCTCGCACACCATGAAATAGTCCGCACGATGCGGCGAAACGGGCGCCAGCGGCAGCATGATCGTCTCTTCGCCGCTCCGTCGTTTCAGCGAACGGACGTGCCATGGCGAGCCGGTTGTCCTCGATCGCCAGATGCAGCATGAAACGGCCCTTAAGCCCGGACACGGCGCGAAATGTTTTCCTCCAACAGGTCGAAGATCGCCGCGGCCCGCTCGTGCTCGATGTCGCGGCTGCGCGCGGACGACAGTGTGTTCGTCGAGCGTGATTTCGGCGATGCGCTCGGTCGTTCGGCGGCAGGGATCGCCCATGACGGCCGGATCAGCGCCGCCGCCCTGATCGAGCCGGAGCGACAGCGAGAGCGCGTGGGCGTCGAGCCCTTCGGCCTCGGCGAGCCGGATCGCCGCCGGCGCGAGCTCGCCGAAGCTCGCCGCGTCGCAGCCGACCAGCGAGCGTGCGCTTCATGAAATCGAGAACGCCGAGCCCCGAGGCAAACCGCGCGCTGCGCGCCGTCGGCAGCACATGGTTGGGGCCGGCGATATAGTCGCCGATCGCCTCGGGCGTGTACCGGCCGAGAAAGATCGCCCCGGCATGACGCACCCGCGCGGCGATACCGTCCGGCGTCGTCGAGCGCCAGTTCGAGATGTTCGGGCGCGATGCGGTCGATCAGCGCTGGCGCCTCGTCCCAGTCGGCGACGAGGATGACCGCGCCGTTCGTCCCGCCAGCTGGCGCGCGCGATCTCGGCCCGCGGCAGCAGTGCGCAGATGGCTGCTCGATGGCGCGTCTCGACCGCGCCGGCGAACCCGGCATCGTCGGTCGATCAGGATCGCCTGCGCGGCCTCGTCGTGCTCGGCCTGCGACAGGAGGTCGGCGGCGATCCAGGCCGGATCGTTGTCGCGGTCGGCGACGACCAGGATTTCGGAGGGGCCGGCGATCATGTCGATCCCGACCCGGCCGAAGACCCGCCGCTTGGCCGCCGCGACATAGGCGTTGCCGGGGCCGACGATCTTGTCGACCGGCGCGATCGTCGCCGTCCCGTAGGCCAGCGCCGCGATCGCCTGCGCCCCGCCGACCCGGTAGATCTCGTCGATCCCGACGAGTCGCGCCGCCGCCAGCACCAGCGGGTTGAGCACGCCGTCCGGCGCCGGCACCGTCATCGACCAGCCGCTCGACGCCGGCGACCTTGGCCGGGATCGCGTTCATCAGCACCGAAGAGGGATAGGCGGCCGTGCCGCCGGGCACATAGAGGCCGACCGCTGCGACGGCGCGCCAGCGCTGCCCGAGCCGCACCCCAGCGCGATCGACATAGTCGATCGCGGACGGCAATTGACGCCGGTGAAAGCTCTCGATCCGCTCGGCGGCGAGCCGCAACGCGGCCACCGTCTCGGCCGGGGCGGCGGCGGCGCCGGCGGCGATCTCGTCCGCGGCGAGGCGCAGCCCGTCGGCCGCAATCAGCGAGACCCGGTCGAAACGGCGGGTGTATTCGACCAGCGCCGCGTCGCCGCGCCGCGGCGACATCGTCGATGATCGCGCGCGACGGCCGCATCGACATCGGCGGCGGTCTCGCGCTTGGCGGCGAGCAGCGCGGCGGAAGCCGTCCTCGAAGCCGGGATCGCGGCGTCGAGAGTTCTGCGACCGGCATCGACTCAGCCGCGAACGCGTGCGGCCGGTCCGGCGGCTCAGTCGCGGCGCGCAAGCGCTCGATCCAGCCGCCGACTTCTTCCGGCCGGGTCTTCAGCGCCGGGCGGTTGACGATCAGGCGCGAGCTGATGTCGGCGATGTGCTCGATCTCGACAAGGCCGTTCGCCCGCAGCGTCGCGCCGGTCTGCACCAGATCGACGATGTGGCGGCAGACGCCGAGCAGCGGCGCCAGTTCGATCGCGCCGTTCAGCTTGATGCATTCGGCCTGGACGCCGCGCGCCGCGAAATGGCGGCGGGTGACCTCCGGGTATTTGGTCGCGACACGCAGATGGCTCCAGCTGTGCGGGTCCTCGTGCGCCGCCCACTCGGCCGGCGCCGCCACCGCCATGCGGCAATGCCCGATATCGAGATCGAGCGGGGCGTAAATCTCGGAATAGTCGAATTCCATCAGCACGTCGTTGCCGGCGACCCCGAGCTGGGCCGCGCCGAAGGCAACGAACGTCGCGACGTCGAAGCTGCGCACCCGGATCAGGTCGAGCGCCGGGTCCGAGGTGCGAAACCGCAGCTGGCGGCTCGCCGGATCGCTGAAGGCGGGCTCCGGCTCGACGCCGATGCGCTGCAACAGCGGCATGAACTCGCCGAGAATGCGCCCGTTCGGCAGCGCCATGATCAGCGGCCTTCGGCGATCGACATCGATCACCGCCCCACTCAACTCATGCCGGCAGCTCGTGGCCCGGCTGCCACGGCGTCGGCCAGGGATCGCCGAAATCCCGGGCGCGAAGACGGAGCGCCGAGGCGCCGAGACGGATCGTGGCGTCCCCGGCGAAATCGAGATCGATCGTCACGCCCGGCGTCGCTCCGAGGCGTCCTCCGCCACGCGGATCGCCAGCAGAGACAGGATGCGATCTTTCTCGCTGCGCTGAAAGCCGCGATAGGCGGCGGCGTCGACGTCGTCGAAGGTGACGCGCGCACAGCGTGCGCTCGAATGGCCGACCTCGCCCGGCATCGGGGCGAACCGCTCTCCCAGCGAAAGCGGTTGGCGACCAGCATGAACACCCGCGCGCCGCGGATCGTAGGCAAGATCGCGCACCGCGACGAGCGCGTCCTGCAGGCAGGCCGAGATCACCGCCAGATCCTCGGCGTCCTCGGCGCGCAATCGCAGCGGAGCGAGCCCGATGCGCGTTCGTGCTGGCGCGCCGCTCGCGTCATCCCCGCTCTTTCGATCCGCGCGCCGCAGCCCGACAGCTTTTCCTCGAGCCGCTCATAGCCGCGGTCGAGGTGATAGACGCGGTTGACGACCGTCTCGCCCGCGGCCACCAGCCCGGCGATGACCAGCGACACCGAGGCGCGCAGATCGGTCGCCATGACCGGCGCGCCGGTCAAGGCCGGCACGCCGCGCACCAGCGCCGAGGCCTGATGCACGGTGATGTTGGCGCCCATCCGCGCCAGTTCGGGGACGTGCATAAAGCGGTTCTCGAAAATCGTCTCGGTAATCATCGAGGCGCCGCTCGGCGGTCGCCATCAGCGCCATGATCTGCGCCTGCAGATCGGTCGGGAAGCCCGGATAGGGCTCGGTCATCACATCGACCCCGGCGAGCCGCCCGTTGCGGCGCACCAGGATCGCCGTCGCTGCCCTCTGTCAGCGCGATTCCGGCCGCGTCGAGCATGCGCCGCAACGCCTCGACGATGATCGAGCCGCGCGCCGACAGAGACGCACCTCGCCGCCGGTCGCCGCCGCCGCCATCATGTAGGTGCCGGTCTCGATCCGGTCGGGGATGACCCGGTGGCGCGCGCCGTGCAGGCTGCTGACGCCGCGTATCGTCAGCCGGTCGGTGCCGATGCCCTCGATCGACGCGCCCATCGCGACGAGGCAGATGGCCAGATCGGTGATCTCGGGCTCGCGCGCGGCGTTGATCAGCACCGTCTCGCCCTCGGCCAGCGTCGCCGCCATCAGCAGGTTTTCGGTGGCGCCGACCGAGACGCTCGGGAAGACGAATTCGGCGCCGCGCAGCCCTCTCGGGGCGCGCGCCTCGATATAGCCCTCGCTCAGGATGACCTCGGCGCCGAGCCGCTCCAGGCCCTTCAGGTGCAGATCGACCGGCCGCGTGCCGATCGCGCAGCCGCCCGGCAGCGACACGCG
Source organism: uncultured Alphaproteobacteria bacterium (assembly GCA_963799085.1). Taxonomy (GTDB): domain Bacteria; phylum Pseudomonadota; class Alphaproteobacteria; order ATCC43930; family CGMCC-115725; genus AP-15. The sequence continues at coordinate 85,632 of CAWCWA010000011.1, forward strand.
GCTGCGGCCGCAGCGCGCGACGAGCGGCCCCAGCACCAGCACCGAGGCGCGCATCTTGCGCACCAGGTCATAGGGAGCGGTCGTCGAGGTGATATGCGTCGCCGCCGAGTCGAGAGCCGCCCGGTTTCGCCCGGCGCGCGCCACGAGCGCGATCCCGACCCCGTGCTGCACCAGCAGATTCGCCATCGTCCTGATATCGGCGAGATCGGGGACATTGGTCAGGATCAGCGTGTCGGCCGTCAGCAGGCTCGCGGCCATCAGCGGCAGGGCGGCGTTCTTGGCCCCGCCGATCGGGATCGATGCCTGAGAGCGGCACGCCGCCCTTGATGCGGATCTTGTCCATCGCCCCGTTTCCGATGCGCCGCTTCGCGCATGGCGGCTGCCGTCAATCGATTGTCTTGCCCCCGTGGCGAGTGCTTTTACTGGAGAGCGGGTCGGCGCTCAAGCCGGCGGAGCCCTCGGTGACGGGGCCGATGCGGTCGCGGGCGCGTTCCTGCTCCTTGCGGCGGCGCAAATTGTCGCGCAAGGCCCGGGCGAGCCGCGCCTCTCGTTCGGCGCGGGCGGCGCGCTTCTTGTCGGTCAGGGCGGGTCGGTCGGACACGGGGCGATCGAATGCAACCCCGGCCGCTCTGTCAAGCGCCGCAGCGCTGTCGCCCTTTATCGTGCGAGGTGCGGCTGCAGCCAGCGGGCGATTGGGGTCCACAGCATCGCCGGCGCGCGGGCGGCGGACATCATGCCGACATGGCCGAGTGCGGGACGCAGGATGTCGCCGCCCAGCGCTTCAGCGAGCGGGGCGGCCGAGCGGGGCGGCACGATCCGGTCGCCGCGCGGCACGACGACGAGGCTCGGCCGGCGCAAGCGACGCGGCTCGACCCGCCTGCCGGCGACCCGCCACAACCCGCGGGCTGGTTGGTTTTCGCCGTACCAGGTACGCAGGCAATCCCGCATCACCGGAAGGGGCAACGGCACCCCGTCATTGATCCAGTCCTCGAGCGCGACAAAGAGGCGGGCGTCGTCGCTGTCGACGTCCTGCCCGCCGAACCGGACGAATTTGTGTTCGGCGGCGAACGGGTCGAGCAGGAAGAAGAGGCTCTGGATCGCATCGACCGGCACCAGCCCCTCGGCGGCGGCGAATGGCAGAAAATCGGCGAGGAGCCCCAGAAGGCGGGCTTGGCGCTCGTTCTCGGCGTGGAAATCCCAAGGTGTCGCCAGCAATACCAATGCGGCAGTTTCGAAGCGGCGGAGCAGGGCAAGCGCCAACGCCATCAGCCCGCCCATGCAGTAGCCGATCACCCCGACGGGTGCCCCCGCGATCTCGACCGCCGCCGAGAACGCCGCATCGAGCCGGCCCGCGATGTAATCGGTCAGGCCGAATTCCCGCTCCTCGGGGCCTGGCCTATCCCAATCGACGACCAGCGGTCGCAACCCATGCTCCGCCAGATGGCGGACAAAGCTCCGCTCCGGCAGGAGATCGAGCACGTCATAACGGTTGACCAATGACGGCACGACCAACACCGGCGCGCGGCCGGCGGTCCCGTAATCGAGGAGCCGCGTCGTGCCCTCGCGCCAGAGAAGCCGCACCCGCGGCGACGCCCGTCGGTAACCGTGTGCGCGATAGCGTTCGAGCCCGTCGAGGCACCGCTCGGCGCGGCGCATGATCTCGGCGTCAAGCGCGCGACCGACCGCGTCAGCCCCGCACGCGTCGATCTCTTGCGCGAGGGCGTGCAGGCGCCGCCCGACGCTCGACGGCGGCGAGACGGCCTTCAAGATCGGCAAGGCGGCGCGCGAGCTCAGCCACAAGCTGATCGCCGCCAGGAGATGCGCCGGCAGCGGGCGCGGCGTCAGCCGGCGGTCGGGGCGCGGCCTCGGCGTCGCTTTCGTCGAACCCTGCGCCATCCTCATCCGGGCTCGGATCGCGAGGCGGCGCCGGCCACAAGGCGGCCCACCATATCTCGCCGCCGCGATCGGTGAGAAGGGCGGCGAGATATTCCTGCCACAACGCCAGATAGCGGCGGGCGAGGTCCTGAGCGTCGGCCATCGCCCCCGTTATAGGCCGCTTGCGCGCCGCCGCGCAGTGTTTGCTGATGCTGTTGCCCCGAATCGCGGTATGGTGGGAGCGAGGAACCTTCCCCGATGGGAGACGGCGGGCGCATGAACACTCCGAACACCGACAAACAAGGCGAGGGCAAGCCGGTCATCGTCAAGAAATACGCCAACCGTCGGCTCTACAACACGGCGACCAGCAGCTACGTGACCCTCGACGATCTTGCCACATTGATCAAGGAAGGTGGCGATTTTGTCGCGAACGACGCGAAGACTGGCGAGGACATAACCCGCTCGGTATTGACCCAGATCATCGTCGAGCAGGAGCAGAAGGGCCAGAATCTGCTGCCGATCAGCTTTCTGCGGCAATTGATCAGCTTTTATGGGGACAGCATGCAGTTTCTGGTGCCGGGCTATCTCGATCAGGCGATGGTCGCCTTCGCCCGCAACCAGGAGCAGATGCGCAAGAACCTGCAGGCGACCTTCGGCATCTTCCCGTTTGGTCATTTCGAGGAGATGGGGAAGCAGAACATGGCTTTGTTCGAGCGCGCCTTGAAGATGCTGGCGCCCTATGGCGGTCGCGAGGGAAAAGCCGCGTCCGAAAACGCCGGAGCGCCTGAGCCGGCGGCGGCGGGCGGCGAGGACCCGCGCTTGAAGCGGCTGGAAGCCCAGATCGACGCGCTGACCAAGCAGCTCGACGCGCTCGGCCGTGGCCCGAGAAAAGAGACATGAGAATTGTCCGACGTGAAGTCCGGAGCAGCGTTGGCGCGGGGTTCCTCGCCACTGCCGTAGCCGTCGCCGTGCTGATGGCGTCGAATCCGGTTCGCGCCGACGCGGCGGCCGGCGAGCAGCTGGCGAAGCGCTGGTGTGCGACCTGCCACATCGTCGGCGGCGGCGCGCAGCAGAGCGTGCCGCAGGGTCCACCGACCTTTCACAGCATTGCAGAAAGCGGCAAGACCCCGGATCAGCTGCGCGCATTCTTGACCAAGCCCCACGGCGCGATGCCGGATCTGGCGCTGACTTCGCGCCGAGATCGACGATGTGATCGCCTACATCGAGAGCCTGGGCAAATCGAAGTGACGGGCAAGTGAGCCTCGCCGCCAAGATTTGCGGGTTGTCGAGCGAGGCGGCGGTCGCGGCCGCAGTCGCCGGCGGGGCGGCTTATCTTGGTTTTGTCTTCTATCCGAAGAGCCCGCGCGCGGTGACGGCCTGCGAGGCCGCGCGGCTTTGCGCCGAAGCGCCGCCGCAGATCACCCGGGTGGGCCTCTTCGTCGATGCCGACGATGCCGCAATTGCCGCGGTGCTGGCGGCAGCGCCGATCGACATTCTGCAATTTCACGGCGCGGAAAGCCCAGAGCGTGTCGTTGAGGCGCGGGCCCGCTTCGGCCTGCGGGTGATGAAAGCGGTGGCCGTCGCCGGTCCCGAGGATGTCTCGGCGGCGGCGCGCTACGATGACACCGCCGACCTCCTGCTGTTCGACGCCAAGCCGCCGCACCGCCCGGACGCGCTCCCCGGCGGCAACGGGCTCGCGTTCGACTGGCGGCTGATCGCCGGCCGCGAATGGCGGCTGCCCTGGATGCTGTCGGGCGGGCTGACGGCCGAGCTTCTCCCGGAGGCGGTGCGCATATCGGGTGCCGCGATGGTCGATGTCTCCTCCGGCGTCGAGCGCAGGCACGGCGACAAGGACCCGGAGAAGATCGCCGCCTTTCTCGCCGCCGCGCGCGCCCTTTAGGCGATCTCAGCGGTTGGCGAGGTCGAGCGGGAAGATCGGGCGGCGCACGCGCTTGAACTCGATCTGGCCGTAATCCGAGGTGCAAACGCCGACCCCGGCGCACTCGACGACCGCCTTCGCCATTGCCCCGAGCCCGGCGCGCCAGTGGATGCGGCTTTTCAGCATGACATAGCGCTTCTGCAGCGGGTCGATGCCAAGCGCCAGAAAACAATTGAGATCGGATGGCTCGACATGGCGCGAGATCAGCACGATCTCCACGGGCCCCGTGTCGAGCACGACCGACGGCCCCATATCCATTTCGACGCCGCGCCCCATCGGCCCGCGGTTCTTGAAGCGTCCGTTCGAAATCGTCTTGACCGTGCCGGTCACGGTCAAGGGCGGGCTCTCGGCCGGGATCGCCGGCATCGCGATCTTGCCGCCGATCGACAATGTGACCTCTGCGCCGATGCCGGCGGCGATCGCCTGGCGCACGGCTTCGGGGTCATAGATCGCAAAGGCGGCGACGTCGTCGAGCCCCTGCCGCAGGATCTCGGCCAGCACGGCCGTCGTGTCCATTGTCCCGCCCGAGGCGCAATTGTCGTAATGGTCGAGCAGCACCACCGGGCCGTCGCCCGACGCGGCGCGCGGCATCGCCCTGGCGCGCGCCACCGACTGCGCCAACGGCTCGATCTGGTAGACAAAGGCGTCGCGCTCGACCCAGGCGCGGTCGAGGAGTTCGTCGCGCAGGTCCTCGGCGAGCTTGCGGTCGCCATCGGTGACGACGACCGCACTCAGCCCGGCATTCGCGATGTCGGCGTGCGGGAAGCCGGTGAAGAGGCTCGCGGCCAACGCCCCCTCGGCCGTCATCGCGGCGCAGCGGTGCTGCAATTCCTTGTTCGGGTGGTCGTCGGTGCCCTGGCGCATGACATGCGGCAGCATCGGGTCGTTGCCCCAGGCCATGACCGGCCGCACCTCGCCGCGCATCGCCCGCAACAGGATCTCGCCGGCGAGCCGGGCCGTCTCATAGGTGTCGATGTGCGGATAGGTGCGGTAGCCGGTGACGACCGTCGCGTTGGCGATGATCTCGTCATAGAGGTTGGCGTGCATGTCGAGCGCGACGGCGATCGGCGTTTCGGGCGCGATCGTCCGCAACCGCTTCAGGAACTGGCCCTCGCCGTCTTCGAGACTCTGCGTCACCATCGCGCCATGCAGGTCGAGCAGAATTCCGTCCAACCCGCCCTTTTCGGCGGCGGCGCAGATCATATCGGTGATGTGGGCGTAGGCCGCCTCCTCGACCGGGCCGCTCGGCGGCGCGCCGGCGGCGATCGGCAATACGATGTCGGCCTTTTCGCGCTCGGCGAGGTCGAGATAGGCGCCGAGCCCCGATCCGGTGCCGCGATAGGCGCGCACCGCCGCCTCGCCGTAAAGCGGCCGGAACCGTTCGAGCGGTGTCGGCACCGGCGAAAAGGTGTTGGTCTCGTGCTTCATCATCGCGATCAACAGGCGCATCGCGGAGCCTCCATTGCTTCGATAGTTATGCCTGTTCTGGACGCCAGCCGCAATGATGGCTATCTCTATAGCCATATATCCGAGGAGACTGAAAGTGACCGCCTACAGCGTCGCCGAGGCGAAGAACGCCCTTCCCAGGCTGATCGACAAGGCGCTCGCCGGTGAAGAGGTGATCATCACCCGGCGCGGCAAGCCTGTCGTCGAGGTCAGGCCCGCTTCGCGCCCGACGACGCCGGTCGGGGAAACTCATGAGTGGCTCCGGGCTCGAACACGGGCCCGACCGGGCGTCGGCTTAACCTCGGTCGAGATTCTCGACCTGATGTACGAGTTCGAAGGAGGAGTGAGCGCCTATCTCGATGCCAGCGTCCTCCTGCCGACGCTGATCGCCGAGCCGATGAGCGAAGCCGTTTACGGCTATCTCGATGCCGATCGTCAGGAACTGCTGATCAGCGATTTTGCCGCCGCCGAGGTCGCAGCGGCACTGTCGCGCCTCGTCCGCATGGCGCTCCTCACCGAGGCAGACGCGTCTGCGCGCCTGGCGGATTTCGATGCTTGGCGTGCAGCGATGAGCTTGCCGGTCGATATCGCGGCGGCCGACGCTCGGCTCGCCTGCGTTTATGTCAGACGCTTCGATCTGCGGCTGCGGGCGCCGGACGCGCTGCATCTTGCGATTGCCCGGCGCATTGACACGACCCTCGTCACGCTCGACCGGCGGTTGGCCACAGCCGCCCGGGAGTGGGCGTGGCCTTCGAGGAGCTAAAGGCGGGCTGAGCCGAAACCGAGTGACGTGGGGCCGGCGGAGAAGGCGCCAGTCTATAGCCGTCCCCGCCTACCGCTCCGCCGCCGCCCGCTCGCGGTTGAGGTCGAGGAGGCGGGCCAAGGCGTCTTCCTCGCTGATGTCGGCGGGCCAGCCATAGGCGGCGGCGACCGCAGCGTCGAGATCGCGATGCGCATTGTCGAGCCAGGCTGGCCGCTCGTTATAGAGATTGGTCAGCGTGCGCTTCTTCAGGACCGCCGCCGCCTTTTCGTCGACCGGCAGAATGCGGTCGGGAAACCCC